>NZ_FWFS01000004.1 GCF_900172375.1 Aquimixticola soesokkakensis
CTGAGCGGCCATCATGCCGCCTTGAGGCGGAAGAACGGGTAATCACCCGAATGCAACGGCCTGGCTCAGCGGCGGCGAGCCTCAAAATCGGCGATTTCGGCCGACTTTTTCAACAACATCCGCCCATCATGTCAACGACCTTGCTCCACCTTCCCAGCGCCCCCGATTTCCCTCACCCCCGCGAGCAACTGCGCCATCACCCCATCCACTAGAGCGACCTTTTGGTCGCCAGACAGGCTGACAGCACCGGCAACGCGGTCGTGAGCGATGCTTTCCAAAACGTCGGCGCCTTGGGCGTCTGACATGTTGGCGGAATGGGTCACGGTGATGCGTTCGCTTTCGTGGCCCATGTTCTGCGGCCAGGCGCGTCGCCGGGCGTGGGTCAGATGCTTGGCGTCGCGCAGAGAACCGATCATGTGCATGGCACCATGGGGCGCCTGGCTCTGCGCCCAATAAGGGGACGCCATCGAGATCAAACGGCTTGCCCTCGCACAGCGCCTCGCAATAGCGGATCGAGGCGAGAGGCACATCGAGCGTCTTGTCGTCAAAACGCCCGGCAAAGGTCTATCCCTTTTGAAGGGGCCGATCCTTGGCAAGAAAGAGCTTTGGCATGTCGGGCCTCTTGCCACTCCAAACACCACCTGGGAACTGATCGTTTTCTTCGTCTTAGGGCAACCCAAGGCGCGGCACGCCCGGCCCAACCTCGCGCCAACGCCTTCACCGCGACAAGCGACGTAACTAAGCACCGGCACGCCTCGCAAGAAGGCACCCACAATACCGATCCATCTATCCATCAGCCTTGTAAAATCAACTTTGGATGGATTGCGATGAACGGAGTTCCTTATCTTGGCCCCCGTCCCTCATCGTGACCTTCGCCTCTCGACCAGCGCCTGCGCACGTTCGAAGTCGGGGTCATCCCTGTCGATCTGGTATTCGTAGTACCTTAACAAAAGATCCTTTTCCTCATCCAGATAGAGCTCAACAACCTCGAAGTCCTCGAATATCTCTGCCTTGCGCGCGTCGCCCACCTTGGCATAGTGCCGCCTTGTGATCTCCTCCGACGAGTGGCCGAGGTTCAGCGACCATGCCTTGTGCTGCTCGGTCGTGCGGCAAAGTTTGCTGCCGAGGTCTGCCAGAGTGTCACGCGCGGAATGGGGAAGATAGCGCGTGCCAATGCCCTCGCCGGCGCGTGCAAAGACCGCGTCGACGGCGCTTGCGGTGCGCATCGGCGTGAGGGTTTCGCGCCCCTCGAGGGGCCAACGGGCGGCGCTCGCAAGCACCTTGGCATCCGGAAACAGGACGTCATCGTCGCGCAGGCCCAGCGCCCGGACTTCTTCAACCCAAGCGAGCACGACTTGCGCAAAGGCAGGCGTCCTCGGAAACCAATTCACCACAAAGGTCTTGCCGTTCTTGGCGCGCAGGGTCGCGCCGTCGTGCATGACCTCTTTGCGCTCAAGATCGACATGCCCAAGCCGTAGCGAGATCAACGCAGACTCCCGCAAGCCCGCCAGAAAGCACATCGCAAAGATGGCCCTGTCCCGACGTTCCTTGAGATCACGCGCAGGCAGGCTTTCGAGCATCGCTTCGGCCTGCGCGAGCGACGGGAATACCTTGCTTTTCTCGCGCCCGCTCATGGCTTTCAGGCCTTTGGGCAACGCAAAATATCCCCCGACCCCCGACAGGGCGCGATAGCCCGGCTCGTTGGACAGCCACACAAAGAACTGCTTGAGGTGCGAGGAGCGGTGCTGGACTGTCGCGCGGCTCAGACCGCCCTGCTCAGTGCGCTGTCCGGCCCGCTCAATCAAGTGCTTGCGATAGGCGCCGCTGTCCTCTTTCGTGACCTTGGAATAGCTTTTCCCCTGACAAAACCGATCAAAATCGCGGATCGAAATCAGATGTGCATCGACGGTTTTTGCGTCGTATTTCCCAGCATAGATTTGCCACGCAAACAGGATCCGGTCGTTCGCGCTTTCGAATTCGGGGCCGGAACTATGCTGATCTGTCCCAATACCAGCCGGATCTGGCATTTTATATTCGTCTGACGGGACCAAGCTCGTGTTGGTATCGACGCATTTTTCAAGCCTGTTGCATTCCGTCTCACTCAGTAACTTCAACACGCGCGCACCGCAGTCCGGACACTGCGCCCAAGCGCTTGCTGCACGATCGTCGTTGCGGCAGATCTGCAGCGTCGATGGCTCCGGAAAAACAGCGGCCTTGCAGCGGACACATTTGAACTCGCCCGAGCGCAATTGCTGACCCGTTCGAGCTTGCCGCAGTTTGTGGAAACGCACCAATTCCGCACCCCGAAACAGCTGGGGGATGTGACCATCAACAGGCCGCAAGCCCGCCTGCACCCAACTCGAGAGCGTGTTACGGCACACCTCATAGAGGGCCATGACGTCCGCGACAGAATAGACAAGGTTCGCGCGGGGCCGGACGTGGCGATACCCCCGGCTCATTGCGCAGGCCCCTTCCCCCTTGGGCCTGAGCCACCCGGCGGCGCACCAGCAGACCATGCCAGCGTTTGCTCAAAGGCGATGAGGTCGCCCAACCGCCAGCGCGTGGTGCCCTCGCCAATCGCGAGAGGCTGGGGAAATCCCGCGCGCGCCTTCACCCACCGCCAAATCGTCGGACGCGAGACGTGGTAGCGCGCTGCGACCGCACGATCAGACAGGAACTGATTTTGAAGCTGGTCGCGCGGCGCGGCGCTCTCACGGGCAGGAAGAGGTTTGCCCAGCGACGGCGCGGAAGCTTTGGCAGGCGCAGCCGCAGGTTTAGCCTGTGTCGCGATTGGAACATCCACAGGCGCGGCCTGAGCGGACACTTGCGAGACTTCTTCGGCAGCAGGGCTTCGAGTAAGCTCTGAGGCGGAGGTCTCGGAATCAAAGAAATTGAGTTGGATTTCGTGCGTCTTAGACATGCGTCTACCCTCTGGTCGGGAGACTGGCACACGTCCTATGTACGAGCTATTTCAGTTAAATTCTTGCGGTAGCGCCCTCGTGAGCCGCGATGTCACCGCATGCTTCAGGAATTACCCAAAAAGATTCTGTGATCAAGAGGGAAAATCCACGGCAGTGCGGAAAAAATTCTATCCGTTTCAAATGTGGGGCTGAATGTGGGACCACGGCGACAACCAAAACAAAAATACCTTAAAAATCATTATCTTAAATGAAAAATTTGGCGGAAGCGGTGGGATTCGAACCCACGGTACGGTTCCCCGCACGCTAGTTTTCAAGACTAGAGCCTTAAACCACTCGGCCACACTTCCGCAGTGCAAGCGCCCTGCGCTCGCGGTGGGACCGATTTAGCGGCTCACGGGCGTGACCACAAGCCTGCAATCGCGCCCGCTTTCACGCAACTGTCATGCTGAAACCTGCCGAAAGCACGCTGGGTCCGGGATGCGGGCTTTTCACGGCGTGCGGGCGCGTCTAGACTATCGGCGCAGCGCGCGCGTCGGGGTGTCGTGAGCTTTTAACGCGCCTGCGCAGGGAACGGGCCATGTCGCAGGACATACCGCTCCCGCCGTGGCCGGCTTTGGCCACTGGGTGGGCCGTGACAAAGCTGCGCGATGTCAGGGGCCGTGCCGGGGTGACAAGCCCGGGCGAAACAACGGGTGAGACGCCGGACGAGACGCCGGGCGCGACGGAAAGAAATGCTCGGCAGAATGCGGGCAACGAAAAGAATTCAGGGGCGTTTTTGGCGCCTCTCGGGGTAACGGGATCGCGGATCAGCTGCGGCTCGAAGGGGCATAAAATGACAGGTCACATCACCGGACGCCGCTGGGTTTGCGGCACATCGAGGCGCAGACGCGGCGTGATTGCCGCCTTGCTTGGCACAACGCTGGTTTTGAGCGGTTGCGACACAACCGATTTTTTCAACACCGCAGACAAGGACACGCCCGAAATCGCGACCGACACCTCCACACGGCTGGTCGAGCGCGATGTCGAAGCGCCCGAGGTCTTCCAGGTCGATGACGAAGGCCTGTGGGACGGGCGGCCCTCGCTGGGCGGGGTTTGGGTGGCGCATACCGAGGTCAAAGACCCCGAGCGCGTTATCATCCGCAACACGGCCAACGGGAAATTCGTGATCGGGGCGCTGTTCAAACGCGAGCGCACCTCGCCCGGGCCCGAATTCCAGGTCTCCTCCGATGCGGCAGCGGCGCTTGGGATGCTGGCCGGCGCGCCTGCAGCCCTCAATGTCACCGCGCTGCGTCGCGAAGAAGCGCCAGATCCCGTGCCCTCGGCCGCCCTTCCCGACGAAGCGATGCCGATGCCCCAAGCCGATGCGCTCGGGTCCGAAACGATCGCCGCAACGCCGCTTGACCCCGTTGCCGAAGCCACGGCGGCGCTGGACGCGATCGACGCGGGCACGCCCGCAGCCGTTGCAACCCCTGCGCCGCGCCCCGCCACGCCTCCTGCGGCCGCTGCACCGGCAAAAGCCGCAACCGCGCTTGACCGCCCCTTCTTGCAGATCGGGATTTTCTCGGTCGAGGCCAACGCAAGCCGCACCGTGCAGATGCTTGGTAGCCAAGGGATCGCGGCCACCGTGAAGCAGGGCGAGAACTCCGGAAAGCCGTTCTGGCGGGTTGTGGTCGGCCCTGCAACCTCGGCGGCAGAACGCAGCACGCTGCTTGAAAAAGTGAAGGCGGCCGGTTTCACCGATGCCTATGCGGTCACGCATTAATTCCACACGGGGGTGCGCCTCGCGCGCGCCCTTATTTGCGGCCTGCATCCCAGGCCTCGCGCATCCGCCGCGATGCACCAGAGCAAAGGACAGACCATGTTCCAGCCCGCTTCTCTTGTCGCCCCGCTCAGCGCGCGCGTGATGTCGCGCGCCCGCCGCGTGGCCGTTGGCGTCATGGCCACGCTTGCCATTGCCAGCGGCGCACAGGCGTTTGAAGCCCAAGCGCGCGCCGCGTGGGTCTATGATCTCACGACGCAGACCGTGCTGTTGGAAAAGGACGCCGACACCCCTTTTCCCCCTGCCTCGATGTCAAAACTGATGACCGTGAACATGTTGTTCGAGGCGTTGCGCGACAGCCGTGTGTCGCTTGACACCCGGTTCAACGTCTCGACGCGGGCCAAGGAAATGGGCGGCTCGACGATGTTCCTCAACGAGCAGGACCGCCCCACCGTCGAAGAACTGATCCAAGGCATCGTGGTGCTGTCGGGCAATGACGCCTGCGTCGTCGTCGCGGAAGGGCTTGCGGGCTCGGAGGACGCCTTTGCCCGCCTGATGAACGAACGCGCCCCTGCCATCGGCCTCACCCATTCGACCTTTGCCAATGCCTCGGGCTGGCCCAACCCCAACCAGCGCATGTCGATGCGCGATCTGGGCACGCTGGCGACGCGTCTGATCACCGAATTCCCCGAATATTACGGCTATTTCGGCCAGCGCATGTATGAATTCGACGGGCGCGCACCGGCCAATGTCAACAACCGCAACCCGCTGCTGCGCCTCGGGATCGGGGCGGACGGCCTGAAAACCGGCCACACGCAGGAGGCCGGTTACGGGCTTGTGGGATCGGCCATGCAGGGCACCCGGCGCATCGTTTTCGTGATTTCGGGCCTCAATTCCGAAGCCGAACGCGCTCAGGAAGCCGAAGCCATCGTGAACTGGGCCTTTCGCCAGTTCACCCAGAAAACCGTTGCCACGCAGGGCACGCGCCTTGCCACCGCGAGTGTCTGGATGGGCGACAAGCAGCAAATCGGGCTGGTCGCAGGCGACGATCTGTCCGTGCTAGTGCCCGCCCTCGAGGGGCGTGAAATCGACGGCGAAGTCGTGATGCAATCGCCGCTTGTCGCGCCGATCATGGCGGGCGATACGGTTGCGGAACTGGTCGTGCCACGTGCCGGACTGCCCGATGCACGCCTGCCTCTGGTGTCTGATACCTCGGTCGCGCGGGGCGGCTTCATCCCGCGCCTGCGCACGGCCGCGACGGTGCTTGCGGGCAAGTTTGCCAGCGAAGTCGGTCTGGGACAGAGCGCGGACGACGCCGCAGCGCAAGATGCGGCCACCGTCACCAACTAAACGACAACGACACGATAGCGGATCGGAAACACAGCGGTGTTCATCACCTTCGAAGGTATTGACGGATCGGGGAAATCCACCCAAGCACGCAGGCTTGCCGCCGCGTTGGAGGCGCAGGGGCAGCCCTGTGTGCTAACCCGCGAACCGGGCGGCTCGGTCGGCGCCGAGGAAATCCGCGCGCTGGTCTTGCAGGGCGATCCCGATCGCTGGTCGCCGGAAACCGAGCTGCTGCTGTTCACGGCGGCGCGGCGCGATCATCTGGAACAGACGATCCGCCCTGCCCTTGCGCGCGGGGACATCGTGATTTGCGACCGCTTTGCCGATAGCACCCGCGTCTACCAAGGCGTGTCGCGCGGCGATCTGCGCGCCAAAGTGGATGCGCTGCACGGGTTGATGATCGGCGTGGAACCGGACCTCACGGTGCTTATCGACATGGACCCCGCCCAAGGGCTCGCGCGCGCCAAGGGGCGCGGTGGCGATGAAGAGCGCTTTGAGGACATGGGCGTGGATTTGCAGGAAAAAATGCGCGCCGCCTTTCTGGACCTTGCCAAAGCGAACGCACGCTTTGTCGTCATAGACGGCGCGCGCGACATTGCTTGTGTGGCCCGTGACGTGCTGGCCGCTGTGACCATGCGCCTGTCCCAAAAGCCAGAACAGCCGGCATGAGTGATCCCGACATCCCCGAGGCCGACACCGTCCACGGCGCGCGCCATCCGCGCTTTGCCCCGCGCGTGATCGGCCATGAGGCGGCAGAGGCCGCCTTTCTGGACGCCTATAACTCGGGCCGGATGCACCATGCCTGGCTGGTTCACGGCCCCAAAGGGGTGGGCAAAGCCACGCTGGCCTGGCGCATTGCACGCTTTTTGCTGGATCAGCCCGGCGACGCGGGCGGCGGGCTGTTTGGCGCGCCCGAAGTCCCGCACAGCCTTGATGTCGATCCCGAAAGCGGACCTGCGCGGCGCGCCAATGCCCTGACCGAACAGCGCCTGTGTCTGGTACGACGCGCGTGGGACGAAAAATCCGGCAAGCTGAAGTCCCAGATTACCGTGGATGAGGTGCGCAAGCTGAACACGTTTTTCCAGATGTCCTCTGCGGATGGCGGGCGACGGGTGGTGATCGTCGATGCGGCGGATGAAATGAACACCTCCGCCGCCAACGCCCTTTTGAAACAGCTGGAAGAACCGCCCGCAGGCGCCACGATTTTGCTGATTTCCCACCAGCCCTCGCGACTTTTGCCCACCATCCGGTCGCGCTGTCGCGATTTGCGCCTTTCGCCGCTCGACGCGCCGCAGATGGCGCAAGCTCTGGCAAACGCGCAAGATGACATCGACGGCGGGCCCGATCCCGATCAGGACGGGCACACCCAGGCGCTTGCGCAATTGGCGAGCGGGTCTGTCGGGGAAGCGTTGCGGTTGATGAATATGGACGGGATTGCCGTCTATGGCGAACTCGTGTCGCTCTTTGCCGCCCTTCCCGATCTGGACCGCACCCGCGCGCTGAAACTAGCCGAAAGCGCTGCGGGGCGGGGCAATGCGGAGCGCTTTGACCTGATCATCCGCCTGATGGACATGTTCCTGACCCGCCTTGCGCGCACAGGTGCAGGGGCGCCGCCCGTGGTCGAAGCCGCGCGCGCGGAAGCCGATGTGATGCGCCGCCTTGCGCCCGATGCCCATGCGGCGCGCGTTTGGGCCACATTGCAGCAAGAGTTGTCGGCCCGCGCCACCCATGCACGGGCGGTCAACCTTGACCCTGCCGCGCTCATCCTTGATATGGTTCTGAAGGTAAACGAAACGGCGCGCCCGCTGGCGGCCGGCTGAGGACCAGATGACTGCGCAAGCTCCCCACTCTCTCCCCCCCCATTGCGACGACGCCGCTGCGGTAAAAATCACCGACAGCCACCTGCACCTTGATTTTCCCGATTTCGCCGAGGAACTGCCCGAGGTGATCACCCGCGCCCGCGCAGCCGGTGTGCACCGGATGGTCACCATCTGCACCCGGCTGCGCCAGGTCGAACAGGTACGCGCGATTGCCCACGCCCATGAGGGGGTGTTCTGGGCCGCAGGCACCCATCCGATGTCTGCCGCCGAAGAACCGCTGGCGGGCGTTGACGACCTTGTCGCACTGGCCGAGGATTCGAAATTCGTCGCCATTGGCGAAACCGGCCTTGATTACCACTATTCCTCCGACAGCGCCGATGTGCAGCGTCGCTCGCTGCGCATCCACATCGAGGCAGCGCGCGAAACGCAACTGCCGCTGATCATCCACGCGCGCGCCGCGGACGCGGATATGGCGGCGATCCTGACCGAGGAGCACCGCAAGGGGGCCTACCCTTGCGTGATGCACTGTTTTTCCTCCTCTCGCGAGCTTGCCAAAGCCGCGCTGGATCTGGGGTTTTACCTGTCGATGTCGGGCATCACCGCCTTTCCCAAATCCCAGGACCTGCGCGATATTTTTCTGGACGTGCCCAAAGACCGTCTGCTGGTGGAAACCGACAGCCCCTATCTGGCGCCCCCGCCCCATCGCGGCCGTCGCAACGAACCGGCCTATGTGGCGCAGACCGCGCGCAGAGCCGCCGAGACCTTTGGCATGGATTACGCCGATTTTGCCGCCCTGACGGAGGCCAATTTCGAGCGGCTGTTCACCCGCGCGGTGCTCTCGTGAGCGCGTCAAGCTGCCGCCTCACCTTGTTGGGCTGCGGCTCGTCGGGGGGCGTGCCGCGCCTGTCCGAGCGCGCGGGCGGCGATTGGGGCGACTGCGATCCCACCGAGCCGAAAAACCGCCGCCAGCGCTGCTCGGCGCTGCTGGAACGCTTCGGCCCTGAGGGCAAGACCACCGTGCTGATCGACACCTCGCCCGATATGCGCGCGCAACTGCTTGGTGCCGGTGTCGGACGGCTGGACGCGGTCGTCTACACCCATTCCCACGCCGATCACGTGCACGGGCTCGATGACCTGCGGATGATCGTCTACAACATGGGCACCCGCGTCAAAGTCTGGGCCGATGGCGATACGCAAAACGATCTGATTTCGCGCTTTGGCTATGCGTTCATCCAACCGTCCGGCTCAAGCTATCCCCCCATTCTGGACCTGCACACGATCGACGGGCCGATCCGCGTCGAGGGTGCGGGCGGGGCGATCACCCTGACCCCCTTCAAAGTGAACCACGGCGCGATCGACGCGCTCGGGTTTCGCATCGGCGATGTCGCCTATCTGCCGGATGTCTTCGAAATGGACAGCGCGGCCCTGTCCGCCTTGACGGGGCTGGAGGTGTTCGTGGTGGATGCGCTGCGCTACAAACCCCATCCCACCCATGCCAACCTCGACAAGGCGCTGGCCTGGATCAAAACACTCGCCCCCGAGCGCGCGGTGATCACCAACCTGCATATCGATATGGATTACGCCACGCTGGCGCGTGATCTGCCGGCCCATATCCGCCCTGCCTTTGACGGGATGCAAATCGATTTCGACCTGCCCGAAGCTCACCCTGACACTCTTTCGAACGGCTAAGACATGCAAATTCTTCTCGACGTTGTGCTTCCGGTGTTTCTGGTCATCGGCTTTGGCTACGTCGCGGCCCTGCGCGGCATCTTTTCCGAAAGCGCTGCAGACGGGCTGATGCGCTTTGCGCAGAATTTCGCCCTGCCCTGCATGTTGTTTGCCGGAATTGCGCGGGTGGATTTGGGGGATGCGTTTCACGCCCCCATTCTGGTCAGTTTTTACACGGGCGCGCTGGCCTCGGCGGTTGTCGCCGTTTTAGGCGCGCGTTTTGTGTTCAAACGTTCGGGCGTCGAAGCGGTCGTCGTCGGCATGGTGGCGGTGTTTGGCAACTCGGCGCTGCTGGGCCTGTCGATCACCGAACGCGCCTATGGCAGCGATGCGTTGCAATGGAACTATGCCATCCTGTCGATCCACGCGCCGGTATTTTACGGTCTGGGGATCTGCGCGATGGAAATCGTGCGCTCCTCGGGGCAAGGCATCGCGCGCGGCGCGCTCACCCGCCAGATCGGGCGCGGCATTGTCACCAATCCGCTGGTGATCGGCATTGTTTTGGGCTGGATCGTCAATATTTCCGGCCTCGCCCTGCCCCAGACCCTGTGGTCGGCGATTGAAATGATGGTGCGTGCCGCGATTCCGGCCGCATTGTTTGGCCTTGGCGCGGTCCTGCTGCGCTACAAGCCCGAAGGCGATCTGCGTCTCATCGGCTATGCGCTGATGTGTTCGATGCTGATCCACCCGGCGGTCGCCTACCTGCTGGGCACCCAGCTGTTCCACCTTGGCACCGGCCCGCTGCGCTCGCTCACGATTTCGGCCGCCATGGCGCCGGGGGTGAACACCTATATCTTTGCCAATATGTATGGGGCCTCGCGCCGTGTTGCGGCCTCTGCCGTGCTGCTTGGGACGGTGGCTTCCATTCTGACGGTCTGGGGCTGGCTGTCCATCCTGCCTTGATCAACGCATCGGGACATGGCGTCGTTTCCTGTGGCGAAACGATGGCCTCCAACCCACGAGATTTCGCATCAAAGCCCGATCTTTGCCCCAGTCGCGCCCCTTTCAGGCGCGAGAAATGGTTAACGGCCCTCTCACTCGGGGGGGCTTCCCATTTTAGCGGAGCAACTCTGTGCCCACATATAACGTCAATATCTACGATGTGAATCCGGCCACACTGTTTGGCACCTCCTCCGGCTCGACGGCTGTGTATTCAGGCGCTGCCGCCCTTGGGTCCGCGGTGATCACCGACAACCAGACCGGCACCAACGGCACGGGTCTGGATGACGACAGCCGCGGGGAAAACGCCACCGCAACCGTCACGATGAACGGCACCACCACCACGAATTCCGTTCAGGCCGAGCGCGTCTGGACCGTGACCGACACCGCGACGGGGGAAACCTTTCAGGTTGTGCAGTTCACGGTCGGCAGCGGGTGGGGCGCCAGAAACTATACGCTGTCCGAACAACCGCTGATCGCCGGTCACGAATACGAAGTGGTGAGCTACAGCAACGACCCCGACATGGGCACCAGCAACGATGGCTTCTCCTATGCCGATTATTCGGACGGGGTGGTCACGGGGAGCGCGGGCAACGACGTCATCGACAAGAATTACACCGGCGACACGCAGGGCGACCAGATCGACAGTGTCAGCGAAAGCGATGTGATGTTCCACTGGTCCAACGCCAACGGCAGCAACGGCAGCTATTCCGACGATGTGGGCGGCGTGACCGTCACGGCAACCGTCACCAACGACGGCCGCATGACCGGCAACCAGATCAACACCTCGACCGCCCAATATGTCGCAAACGGTGAAACCTACGGCACCAATTCCTCGCTGAATGTGACTGGCAACGGGAATGGCAATACCGCCACCATCGTGATCGACTTTGAAACGGCTGATGGTTCGCAGGCCAATTCCGAAGTCGAAAACGTGTCCTTTCGCCTCAACGATGTGGACAGCGGCAGCTTCTCCGATGTGCTGAGCGTCACGGCGTTTGACGCCGAAGGCAACGCTCTGGCGGTGACGCTGACGGCCGGTGGCTCGGATACGGTCAACGGCAATACGGTGACGGGCAACGGTGGCCTGAACGATCCCGACCAGCTGGCCGGATCGGTCCTTGTCGAGATCGACGGGGCGGTGTCCTACATCGTCATCGACTACAACAACGGCGGCAGCGGCGCACAGACGGTCTATGTGTCCGATATCGCCTTTACCAGCATCTATGAAAGCTTTGACGATGTGGTCAACGCCGGCGACGGCGATGATTTCATCGACCCCGGCCTCGGGGATGACATCGTCAACGCCGGCGCGGGCAACGATACGATCATGGGCGGTCAAGGGGCCGACACCATGCATGGTGGCACCGGTCAGGACACCATCGACTATTCCAACTCCGCGTCGGGCGTAAACGTCGATCTGGGCGCGGGCACATTTTCGGGGGGCGACGCCGAGGGCGACAGCGGCACGGGCATCGACGGGCTGATCGGCTCGGATTACGACGACACGCTGATCGGCTTTGACGGCGAAAGCAAAGCCACCGATGGCAGCGGCTATACCAATATTTTCTACGGCGGCGCGGGGAACGACTACCTTGATGGCAAGGGGGGCGACGACCAACTCTACGGCGGCGATGGCAACGACCAGATTTATGGCGGCACCGGCAACGACTATATCGAGGGCGGCGCGGGCGACGACTGGATCATGTTCGGCGAAGGCGCGGATGTGGTCTATGGCGGCGATGGCAATGACACGATCGACGATGCCCCCGGGGTCGACACGGGCGACTACGAGGATTTCGTCGATGCGGGCGCAGGGGACGACGTTGTCTTTACCGGCGGCGGCGGCGATACGATCTATGGGGGCACGGGCAACGACCAATTGCACGGCGAGGACGGCGACGACCTGATTTATGGCGGCGCGGATGACGACCGGATCTGGGGCGACGGCGGCAACGACACGATCTACGGCGACAGCGGCAATGATATCATCGATGCGGGCGACGGCGACGACATCGTCTATGGCGGCGAGGGCGACGACCTGATCGGCGGCGGCAGCGGCAATGACACGATCTATGGCGGCGACGGCAACGACGGGATGTCGGGCGGCGCAGGCTATGACACGCTGGACGGTGGCGCGGGCGACGACCAGATGCTGGTGGGATCGGGTGACACGGCCACGGGGGGCGCGGGCAACGACATTTTCTACATCGACGGTGACACGCTCGATGGCGCGACGATCAACATCTACGGTGGCGAGGAGGATGAGACCAGCGGCGATGTGCTGAACTTCAACGGCACGCTCGCCGGACCGGTGACCTATACCTCCGAGGACACGATTACGCCGGGGCGCTCGGGCTATGCGACGCTCATCGACGGGACGGTTGTCAATTTCTCCAACATTGAAAGCGTCATCTGTTTTACCGCGGGCACGCGGATTGCGACCCCCTTTGGCCCGCGCCCGATCGAGGATCTGGTGATCGGCGATCTGGTGCTCACCCGCGACCACGGTCCGCAACCGCTGCGCTGGATCGGATCGCGCAGCCTGACGGCCACAGCGGCGCTGGCACCGATCGAAATCGCGCAAGGCACCCTGGGCAACGCGCGCGTGTTGCGGGTTTCGCCCGAGCATCGGATGCTGGTCACGGGATGGCGCGCGGAATTGCTGTTTGGCGAGCCGGAAGTTTTCGTCGCCGCCAAACATCTGATCAACGATGCCAATGTGCGGCCCTGCCATGGCGGCGAGGTCACCTATCTGCACATGATGTTCGACCAGCACGAGGTGGTCTTTGCCGAAGGGGCCGCGGCGGAAAGCTTTCACCCCGGAGGCATGGCAATGGACACGCTTGACGAAATGGAACGCGCTGAATTCTTTAGCATTTTCCCCGAGTTGCGCGCGCTGCCCAACAGTCACGGCCCGCTTGCGCGCCGCTGTCTCAAACGCCACGAAGCCGCCCTTTTGGCCTGAAACACCCCCCTGCGCGCCCTGCCCCGGGCGCGGGGGGGGGATGGCCCTTGCGCAGGTAGGCTCAGGGCGGAGATGCGCAAAATTGCGGGTCCAAAATTACAGGCCCCAAATTACAGGCCCCAAATTACGGGTCCAAAATCAATGCGCACACCCGTCAAGGCGCACATCCAAGGCATAGAACGAAAAAACGCGCCCCGAGGGGCGCGCTATTTTCGCAAGTCAGATCAGGTTTGGTAGACCCTGATCCAAGTTGGTGCGGTCGAGAAGACTCGAACTTCCACGGGAGTTACCCCACAGCGACCTCAACGCTGCGCGTCTACCAATTCCGCCACGACCGCACTGTCTTGACTTGGTGAGGGGCTATCTAACGAAGCCGCCCTGCCCCTGCAAGAGTGAATTTCACCGCCCTCGCATTTTTTTCCAAAGCCCCTTTCACCCGCGGCGCGCGGCGGTTTGAGCACTGGAAACCCGCGCGCCAACTGGCTAAATCAGACCTATACGAAAGAGGTTTTCCGATGGTCGAATGGCGCATTTCCCAAGGTCTGACAGAATACGAGGCGGCCCTAGAGGTGATGGAGGCGCGCGCCGATGCGATTGCGCGCGGCGAGGCCGAGGAACTGATCTGGCTGGTTGAACATCCGCCGCTCTACACCGCGGGCACCTCGGCCAAGATCAGCGATCTCGTCGCGCCCGACCGCTTTCCGGTCTATGAGACGCGGCGCGGCGGGCAATATACCTACCACGGTCCGGGGCAGCGGGTGGCCTATGCCATGCTTGACCTCAACACGCGCGGCCGTGACGTGCGCAAATTCGTCGCCGATATGGAAGCTTGGGTGATCGCGGCGCTTGCCGAGTTCAACATCACCGGCGAGATCCGGGAGGGGCGCGTGGGCGTCTGGGTCGAGCGCCCCGACAAGCCGCTGACCATCACGGGAAAAATCGCCGAAGACAAAGTGGCCGCCATCGGGTTGCGCATCCGCAAATGGGTGTCCTTTCACGGCCTGTCGATCAACGTGGAACCGGATCTGGAGCATTTCAGCGGCATTGTGCCCTGCGGCATCACCGAATACGGCGTGACCTCGCTCGTCGATCTGGGCCTGCCCGTGACGATGGACGATGTGGATCTTGCGCTGCGGCGCGGCTTCACAACGGTCTTTGGCTGAGATAGGTCTGGGGCACCGAGGGAACAAATGAGCGGCCAAAGATGAACTTTGTGATCTTCGTCAACGCCGCTGTTTTGCTGTTCTTTTCAGGGCTGATGGTCATCAATGCCATCGTATTCCCTGCCAGCCGCCTCGACTTTCTCGAATCCGCCCTGTTTTGCGCGACCCTGGGCACGATTTTCGTCATTGCCACCATCAACCGCTTTGGCGAAGTGCGCCGCAAGCACCAGTTTCTGATGACGGTGACCGTCTGGCTGACGGCGGCGTTTGCGGGTGCCTTGCCGCTGTGGCACTACCGCCTCGACGCGGTGGATGCGCTGTTTGAAAGCATGTCCGCCATCACCACCACCGGCTCGACCGTCATGTCGGGTCTGGACACCACGGCGCGCGGCATCCTGTTCTGGCGCGCGCTTTTGCAGGGGTTGGGCGGCATCGGCTTTATCGTCATGGGCATTGCGCTTTTGCCGATGCTGCGCGTTGGCGGGATGCAGCTGTTTCGCACCGAAAGCTCGGACAAGGGCGACAAGGAATTTTCCACCGCGACCGGCTTTGCCACCAACACGCTGGGCGTTTACCTCAGCCTGATGGCGCTGTGTGCGATCGGCTATTCCATCGGCGGCATGTCCCCCTTCGACGCGATCACCCACGCGATGACAACGCTGTCGACGGGCGGATATTCCAATTATGACAGCAGCTTTGGCCATTTCGACAGTGCCTATCTGCAATGGCAGGCGACACTGTTCATGCTGGCGGGCGGCCTGCCCTTTGCGTGGTATATCCGCGTCTATCACCGCCGCGTCTTTCGCTCGGATCAGGTGCAACTTATGGTCAGCACGCTGGTCGTGACCATCGGCGGGCTGACGCTGTGGCATGTGTTCGAGAACGGTACGGCGTTTTTCGAAGCGCTGCGCATGGTTGCGTTCAACGTGGTTTCTGTCGTGACCACCACGGGCTATGCGACCACGGATTACACCACCTGGGGCGCCTTTGCGACGGTGGCGTTTTTCGTGCTGACAGCGACGGGCGGGTGTACCGGATCGACCTCTGGCGGCTTGAAAGCCATGCGCATCATCATCGGGACGCGCGCAGCCGTGGCCCGCATCAAGCGCATTCTGCAGCCCCATGCGATCACCCATGTGCGCTACGAGGGGCGCATTGTGGGCGAAGACGTTCTGTCGGGGGTGATCGGGTTTATTTTCTTCTATTTCGCGACTTTCTTTGCACTGGCTCTGGCGTTGAACTTTGTCGGGCTGGATTTTGCCACCTCGATTTCGGGCGCGCTGACCGCCATCGCCAATGTCGGTCCCGGCGTGGGGACGGTCATCGGGCCTGCGGGGAATTTTGTGACATTAAACGAGCCTGCGAAGATTTTGATTTTCTTTGGAATGTTTGCGGGGCGGCTTGAAATGCTCACCATCTTTGTGCTGCTCACGCCGCGCTTCTGGCGCGATTCCTGAGGGCCCGGCGCGCCCGGCGCGCAGGCCAAACGCGCCAAAGGTCGCGCAGGGCCTGCGACAATAGTCGCCCTGTGCGCGCTGTGCGCCCGCGCCTAAGCTAAGGCCAGCAACGACTCAGACAACAGGGAGGACGCCATGCGAGTCCTGATCGCAGCCATCACTGCCAGCGCCACACTCTGCGCCACTGCGGCCTTTGCCGAGGGCGACGCCGACAAGGGCGCCAAGGATTACAACCGCTGCAAGGCCTGCCACGCCATCGAAGGGCCAGACGGTTTTATCGTCAAAGGCGGCAAGACCGGACCCAATCTTTACGGCATCGTCGGGCGCACCGCGGGCAGCCTGGACGGCTATGCCTACAAACCCTCCATCGTCGCAGCCGGCGAAGCGGGCCTGGTCTGGACACCCGAATTGATCGCGCAATATGTGGTCGATACCAGCGGTTTCCTCGAGGATTACCTCGACGACCCCAAAGCCAAATCCGGCATGTCCAAGCAAGCGCTGCGCGAACCGTCCAATGTCGCGGCATTTCTGGCCCTGCACGGGGCCAAGGCAGATGCGACGGCTGAGGGCACAGGGGAAGGTGCCGATGAAAATACTGGGGAAGGTGCTGGGGACATCACGGTCGAGAACAGTGGCGAGGACAGCGCCCAAACGCCGTAAAATCACCTAAGGCGGGCGGAATTTTCCTGTCCTGCACCGCGCCGCGCAGCAAGGCGAGGCCCCACCGCGCGCCCCATTGCCCGCCCCTGCGCAGCACCGCCCACGTGCCCCCTGTCCGCATTTCAACGGGCATGGGGCATTTTTTCGCACCCTAGGGCATATCGACACATTGCCCCGCGCGCGCAACCGCTCTAATACAGAACACAATTCCGTGCAGCAGGGAGACCTCTGCGCGGATTTTGGGACAACGCACAATTTCGGGAGGACCGCATGGCTGACGCTGCCATTCACGGCCACGAGCACGAGGACAATCGCGGGTGGTTCACCCGTTGGTTCATGTCCACCAACCACAAGGATATCGGTATCCTGTATCTGTTCACGGCCGGTGCCGTGGGCTTCCTGTCGGTCTGTTTCACGGTTTTCATGCGCCTTGAGCTCATGGAACCCGGTGTGCAGCACATGTGCCTTGAAGGTGCGCGTCTGTTTGCAGATGCGGCGCGCGAGTGTACCCCCAACGGCCACCTGTGGAACGTGATGATCACCTACCACGGTGTGCTCATGATGTTCTTCGTCGTGATTCCCGCCCTTTTCGGCGGGTTCGGCAACTACTTCATGCCGCTGCAAATCGGTGCGCCGGACATGGCCTTCCCCCGCCTCAACAACCTGTCCTACTGGATGTTCGTGGCCGGTGTCGCGCTTGGTGTGGCCTCGATCCTGTCGCCCGGTGGCGACCAGCAGCTCGGTTCGGGCATCGGTTGGGTGCTTTATCCGCCGCTTTCGGTGCGTGAAGGCGGGATTTCGACCGACCTTGCGATCTTTGCCGTGCACGTTTCGGGCGCGTCCTCGATCCTCGGGGCGATCAACATCATCACCACTTTCCTCAACATGCGCACCCCCGGCATGACCCTGTTCAAAGTGCCGCTGTTTGCCTGGTCGGTTTTTGTGACCGCATGGCTCATCCTGCTGGCGCTTCCGGTGCTTGCCGGTGCGATCACCATGTTGCTCACCGACCGCAACTTTGGCACGGCCTTCTTTGATCCGGCCGGTGGCGGCGACCCCATCCTCTACCAGCACATCCTGTGGTTCTTCGGTCACCCCGAAGTGTACATCGTGGTTCTGCCGGGCTTTGGCCTTGTCTCGCACATCATCGCGACCTTCGCGCGCAAGCCGATCTTTGGCTACCTGCCGATGGTCTGGGCGCTGATCGCCATCGGTGTTCTGGGCTTCGTCGTCTGGGCGCACCACATGTACACCGTTGGCATGTCGCTGACCCAGCAGTCCTACTTCATGATGGCCACGATGGTGATCGCGGTGCCCACCGGCGTCAAAGTCTTCTCGTGGATCGCGACGATGTGGGGTGGCTCGGTCGAGTTCAAGACGCCGATGCTCTTTGCCTTCGGCTTCCTGATCCTCTTCACCATCGGCGGCGTGACCGGCGTTGTGCTGTCGCAGGCTGGCGTGGACCGCGCCTATCACGACACCTACTACGTCGTGGCGCACTTCCACTACACCATGTCCATGGGCGCAGCCTTTACGATCTTTGCGGGTGTCTACTACTACATCGGCAAGATGTCGGGCCGTCAGTATCCCGAATGGGCCGGTAAAGTGCACTTCTGGATGTTCTTCATCGGTGTGAACGTGACCTTCTTCCCGCAACACTTCCTGGGTCGCCAAGGTATGCCGCGTCGTTACATCGACTATCCGGAAGCCTTCGCCTACTGGAACAAGATCTCGTCGATGGGCGCATTCCTGTCCTTCGCTTCCTTCGTCTTCTTCATCGGTATTGTTTTCTACACGATCTTCGCAGGTCGCCGGATCACCGAAAACAACTACTGGAACGAATACGCGGATACGCTGGAATGGACCTTGCCCTGCCCGCCGCCCGAGCATACGTTCGAAACGCTCCCCAAGCGCGAAGACTGGGATCACAGCCCCGCCCACTAAGGCCAAGCTGAGCACCAAAAAAAGGCCCTGCATCTGCGGGGCCTTTTGCATTTCATCCCGCCACACCTGCCCCATTGCACAGGGCCGCGCGCCCGCTAGGATGCACCACAGGCTTTATTTGCAGGACGCCCCCTTGCCCTATCGCTGGACACCGGATCACAGTCATACACCGACCCAAGGCGCACCGCTGCGCCTTGACCTTTGGCCCCATCGCTCGCTCTCGCCGCGCGGGTTTTCCTGGGTGATCGGGGTGGCCTTCGGCTTGGCGCTTGTGCCGCTCGTGCCGTTTATCGGGACGAGCGCCTTTTGGGTGATCCTGCCGCTGATGATGGCGAGCATCGCCGCGCTGTGGATTGCGATTCGCGCGAGTGACCGCGACCACCTGCGCGAAGTGATGACGATCACGCCGCAGCAGATCACATTGATTCACACCGATGCCAACCGCCGTGAACACCGATGGAACGCGACACCCTATTGGGTGCGCATCACGCTGCATCGCGGGAACAAACCCGTCGAGGCCTATCTGACACTCAAGGGCGAGGGCCGCACCGTCGAACTTGGGGCGTTCCTGTCACCCGATGAGCGCCGCGCGCTGCGCGACGATCTGGCCTATGTTCTGGGGCGGATCACCTAGGCCCGTCTTTGGTCGGGGACCAACTGCGGTCCGGGGCAAAGCGCCCGACGCGCGGCGGCCTATCCCGCCTTGCGATGGGGAACCGCGTCATGGTCAACCGCGGCCATTTCCGCCAGCTCGCCTTCGCTGAGGTTTTCATAGAGGTCCCTGGATGCGCCCCAAAGATCCTGCACCGTGGTCTCACCGCGTTTTGCCGATAGGGCAGCGCCAGCGGCTTTTTGTTGGACTTCGCTTTTTGCCTTCATCTTGTCCTCCTTTGCATGCGTGTCGTCACACAGTCTGACGACAGGCAGACCACCGCCTGCGCATCGTCGCGTCCCTGCCCCACCAAATGCAGTGGCGCAGGTTAAACACCTCAATGCGCGACCCGCCCTCGCGTTCCCGCGCGCGCGCATGAAAAAACCCCGACCGGCAAACTGTTGCCGCTCGGGGTTACAAAAGACTTAATGCTGGTGAAAAAAGCGACCTGTGCGAAGGTCTCGTCGCTGTCGCACAAGCAGCGCGGTTTAGCCCAATTGGGCCTTTACCATGCCTCCGGCAGCGCCAAAGTCCATTTGACCGGTGTATTTGCTTTTCAGCACGCCCATGACACGTCCCATGTCACGGATCGAGGAGGCACCGGTCTCGGTGATCGCTTTGGCAACCGCCGCCTGCGCTTCCTCTTCGGAGAGCTGGCGCGGCAGGAAACTTTCGATCACCTTGATTTCCGCGCGTTCTTTTTCGGCCAGTTCCAGACGCGCGCCTTCTTCGAAGACCCGCGCGCTTTCCTGACGCTGTTTTACCATTTTACCAAGGATACCAAGTACATCTGCGTCAGTGACGCCATCCTCATTGCCGTCGCCCCGTGCCGCGATATCGCGGTCCTTGATGGCGGCATTGATCAAGCGTAACGTCGACAGCCGTGCCGCGTCTTTCTCTTTCATGGCAGCCTTGAGAGCCTCCATGATCCGAGTTCGCATATCCATAGGGTGTCCCATCCCACTGTGAACAGAACCCGTATTATACGGTAGCAGGACGGCACTCACAACCTCGTTAACATTCTGCAACCCTTTGAAACAATTGCGTTACCGACATCTTGTTGGAATTTGCCGCCACGCCTTGACCCTGCGCGTCCAAATCCATAGGTTCCGGCGAGTTTGAGCCTACGGGAGTCGCGCCATGTCGAACGCTATCACCACCTCTGAAAAACCGACCGCCTGCCTCGCGCTGGCGGATGGGACGCTGTTTTACGGCATGGGCTTTGGAGCCACCGGTACAACCGTCGCCGAGATGTGCTTTAATACCGCGATGACCGGATATCAGGAAATCATGACCGACCCCTCCTATGCGGGCCAGATCGTGACCTTCACCTTCCCCCATATCGGCAACACCGGCGTGAACGCGGAAGATGACGAAACGGCCGATCCCGTGTCCGAAGGCATGATCGTCAAATGGGACCCCACCGAGCCCTCGAACTGGCGCGCGACGGCGGAACTGTCCGATTGGCTTCAAAAACGCGGCCGCACCGGCATGGGCGGGGTCGACACCCGCCGCCTGACCCGCGCGATCCGTCTGCAAGGCGCACCGCATGTGGCGCTGGCCTACAATCCCGACGGGGAATTTGACATCGAAGCCCTGGTGGCCAAGGCCCGCGCATTCTCGGGTCTGGTGGGGCTTGACCTTGCCAAGGACGTGACCTGCGCGCAATCCTACGTCTGGAACGAACAACGCTGGGCCTGGCCCGAAGGCTATACGCCGCGCACGCAAAAGGGCCACAAGGTGGTCGCCATCGACTTTGGCGCGAAACGCAACATCCTGCGCTGTCTGGCCTCTGCTGGCTGCGACGTGACGGTCTTGCCGGCCTCTGCCACGGCCGAGGAGGTGCTTGCGCATAATCCCGATGGCGTGTTCCTGTCCAATGGTCCGGGCGATCCGGCGGCCACGGGTGCCTATGCGGTGCCGATGATCCAAGGCGTGCTGAAAGCCGACCTGCCGGTATTCGGGATTTGTCTGGGCCACCAGATGCTTGCCCTTGCCCTCGGTGCCAAGACCATCAAAATGAATCACGGGCACCACGGCGCAAACCACCCCGTGAAGGATCGCGAAACCGGCAAGGTGGAAATCACCTCGATGAACCACGGGTTCGCGGTCGATGCCCAGACCCTGCCTGTGGGCGTGAAAGAAACGCACGTCAGCCTGTTCGACGGGTCGAACTGCGGAATACGCATGGCGGATAAGCCCGTTTTTTCCGTGCAGTACCACCCCGAAGCCTCGCCGGGCCCGATGGACAGCTACTATCTGTTCGAACGCTTCGCGGCCGCGATGGACGCGCGCGCGCAGGGCTGACACCTGACCAAGACATCCCCAACAGGCGCAGCGGGAAACCGTCTGCGCCTGTTGTCGTTTTGCACGATCCGTCAACTCTTAAGTATAAATCTTATGCAGCCGCTGTTAATCTTAAGACTTCATTAATCCCACTTTCGCAATGTGAAGCCAGAATTGGCGTCCGGCGAAGGTATGAACCCCGAAACCCCAGCGAATAAGGCCGAACAGGATGGTTTGCCGCGCCCTTTGGGCCGCGTTCCTTACCTCACGCCCGTCGCGGCCGCGCCAGAACCGCGCAGAGGGCGCAAACCGCTTGGGCAGATTCTGGTCGAGCGGGGCGATCTTTCTGCCGATGACCTTGTGCGCGCCACCCAGATGCGCGCGCGCGAGCAGGCGCGATTTGGCGACATCCTTTTGGCCCATGACATGGTCAGCGAGGCCGCGCTTTACGCGGCCCTATCCGTGCAATTCGGCGTTGAACTTGCGGATTTTGCGGCCCACCCCCCCGATGTGCGGCTCATTGACCAATTCGGCACCGACCGCTGCCTGCGCTTTGGCATGATGCCTTGGCGGCGGATCGGAAAAGTGACGGTGATCGCCACCGCCCGCCCCGATGATTTCGACCGGCACCGCGACGTTCTCGAAGCACAATTCGGGGCCGTGCGCTTTGCCGTCTCCTCCGAAAGCGCCTTGCAAAAGGCGCTGCTGTCCTCGCGCAAGCGCAGCCTTGCCGCAGCTGCGGAAATTCGCGTGGCAACCCATGAAAGCTGTCGTGACATCAAAAAGATGCCCGCGATCCGCTTGATCTCGGGCTTTGCGCTGATGCTTGTGGCCTTGGGCATTGCCTCGCCACGGGGCCTGTTCCTCGTGTTGACCCTTTGGGCGGTGCTGACCCTTGTGGCGAATTCGGGGTTGAAACTGGCCGCAGCCATTCTGCGCTTCTCCGTTGTGGGGCGCGGAGAAGCACGCGCGCAGCCCGATGTCGTCCCGATCGGGCGGCTTCCGACCGTGTCGATCATGGTGCCCCTGTTCAAGGAACGTGAAATCGCAGGTCGTCTGGTAAGGCGGCTGTCGCGGATCGAATATCCGCGTGAATTGCTCGACATCTGTCTCGTCGTCGAAGAGGACGACACCATCACCCAGGCCGCGGTTGCCGCCACCCGCCTGCCGCGCTGGATGCGGATGATCGTCGTGCCGCGCGGGCGCGTGAAAACCAAACCGCGCGCGCTCAACTATGCCCTCGACTTTTGCCGTGGCTCCATCATCGGTGTCTATGACGCCGAAGACGCCCCCGCCGCCGACCAGATCAGCCGCGTTGTCAGCCATTTCGACCAATGCGCGCCAAATGTCGCTTGTTTGCAAGGGGTTCTGGACTTTTATAACAGCCACACCAATTGGCTATCGCGCTGTTTTACCGTGGAATATGCCACATGGTTTCGCGTGGTTTTACCCGGATTGGAACGTATGGGGCTGGTTGTTCCGCTAGGCGGAACCACCCTGTTTTTCCGCCGTGATGCTCTGGAGGAACTGGGCGGTTGGGACGCCCATAACGTCACGGAGGATGCCGATTTGGGCATCCGCCTTGCGCGCCACGGCTATCGCACCGAACTGATCGACACGGTCACCCAGGAAGAAGCGAACTGTCGCTGGTGGCCTTGGGTCAAACAACGCTCGCGCTGGCTCAAAGGCTACGGCATGACCTGGGCCGTGCACATGCGCGACCCCGTAAAACTATGGCGCGACCTCGGGGCATGGCGGTTTTTCGGCGTCCAATGCCTGTTTCTCGGGACGCTGTCGCAATTTGTCCTCGCGCCCGCCCTTTGGAGCTTCTGGCTCGTGATGTTCGGCCTACCGCATCCGCTGCGCGGCATGTTGCCCGACTGGGCATTTATCTTGCTGGGCGCGACATTTCTGGCCAGCGAGGTGTTGACGATATCGGTCGGCATCCTCGCCGTAGCGCGCCATGAGCACAAAGGCCTGTGGCGCTGGGTGCCGACGCTGCATCTCTATTTCCCCCTCGGAACGCTTGCCGCGCTCAAGGGGTTGGGCGAGATCATCACCAAGCCCTACTATTGGGACAAAACCGCCCACGGTCTGCACGACATCGCCCTCCCGTTCGAGGAGGACGCGCCCGCCCAATTGCCCCACACGGGCCCGCTTTTGCTGATAAATCCGGTGCTGATTCCGCCGCTTTCGCCGCCCGAATTGGCCCCGGCGCCCCTACAGCTTGTGACGGGGCGCGCGCGCAAGGGCGCGGTGCCGCGCAAAACCGCGCAGGGGCTGGATCATGCCGCCGCACGGCTGACCTATCTGGCCCCCGCAGAGGCCGCGACGCGGCGCACCTTGGACAAAGACGCGCCCTTTGATCACTACCCTCAGGGCTGGGCGATTGCCGCAGAACAGCGCGCCACCTTTACTGCGGCCGTGAGTTTCGACATCACCCATGTCACCATCACCCCCCAACCCGACGACGCCCCAGATGAGCCGCCCGAAAATTCTGACCCGCCCTAGCGGTTTTCCGACTCTGCGTCCTTTTTCAGACGGGTGATAAAGGCCTTGGAAATATGGTCCTTGAGGGTAACATAGGCTGCCTCGCCATCGCCGCGTTCAATCGCGGCCACGATGCGGTCATGTTCGGCCAGAGCCGTCTGGCCGCGCCCCTCCACCGCAAGCGATGTCGTCGCCAAAAGCGCCATCGAGCGGTGCACCAGATCCAGTTGCTGCACGAGATAGCGATTGTGCGACGCCAGATGGATTTGCTTGTGAAAGCGGCGGTTGGCGCGTGCCAGCGCTTCGGGATCACCGACGAGAGCGGCGTCCTCTTCGACCATATCGCGCAAGACGCGCACTTCCTCGGGGGTCGCATGACGTGCGGCAAGGCGCGCCGCCAAGCCTTCCAGTTCGGTACGCACCACGTACAGATCGGCCATCTGGTTGTGATCCAGCGAGGCAACGATCAAGGAGCGCCCGTCGCGCGCCAACATGGATTGCGTTTCAAGCCGTTGTAAAGCTTCGCGAATAGGCGTGCGCGAAACGCCAAAGCGTTCGGCAAGCTCGCTTTCGACCAAGCGGTCGCCCGGTCGGTAGATCCCGCCATCAATCGCTTCCAAAATCAGCCCGTAGGCATCCTTTTGCACGATTTTTGCATCCTTGCTCGCCACCGGCCAAACTCCTCTCCGCGTGAAGCCGCACCATACGCCCGCCCGCGCACTGCGATCAAGCCAAAGGCGGACAATGGGTCCTTGCCTGGGCGAAAGCACAGGGGTAGCTCTGGCCTATGACCCAAATGTCCCCCCCCGCCCCTTCGGGAATCGCCAGCGCATTCGACCATGTCGACACTTGGGTGTTCGATCTCGACAACACGCTTTATCCGCCCGAGGCGGGTCTTTTTGCGCAGATCGAACCGCGCATGACCGCCTGGGTGCAACGCACGACCGGCACGGACCGGTCCGAAGCCAGCCGTCTGCGCACCCACTACTGGCACAGCTACGGCACGACACTGGCCGGGCTGATGGCCGAATATGCTATTGATCCGGCGGCCTTTTTGCTTGACGTGCACGACATCGACTTCACGCAGCTGACAGTCGACCCTGCCCTCGCGGCCGCCATTCGCGCCCTGCCCGGACGCAAGATCATATTCACCAACGGCACCGCCCCCTATGCTGAACGTGTCGCGCAGGCGCGCGGGCTTGAGGGGCTGTTTGACGCGATCTACGGTGTGCAAGAGGCGGGTTTGCATCCCAAACCGCGCCGCGAGGCCTTCGACCGTGTGTTTGCGCGCGACGGGCTGCGCCCCGAGCGCGCGGCGATGTTCGAGGATGATCCGCGCAACCTCGCCGTCCCCCACGCCTTGGGCATGCGCACTGTGCATGTCGCGCCCCAAGCGCTGGAAGCAGCGCATATCCACCACCACACCGCGGATCTTGCTGCGTTTCTGGCGCAACTGGGCGGGCCTTCAGCCGCATAGGGGCACTGTGTCGCGCGCAGGGCCGTTGGACAATTCCCCGCCCGCAGCCTATCACAAACCACCTGATCCTTAAAAAACAGAAGGCAGCGATGCGCGACACTCCCCATCAGACCGATGTTCTCGTTGTTGGCGGCGGGCTTGCGGGCATGATCGCCGCGGCAAGTTTCGCACGCAGCGGCTTTTCAACGCTGATGATCGACCCGCAACGGCCGGTCACCGACGGCACGCAAACAGGGGCGGATTTTCGCTCGACCGCCTTCCTGCGTCCCGCGCGCGCCTTGTTCGAGCGGATCGGTGTCTGGGAGGCGCTCGCCCCCTTTGCCACCCCGTTGGAGGGGTTGCGGATCGTGGACACCCGCGCGGGCGCCCTGCGCGGCGAGCGTCAATTCGAGGGGCGGGAAACGGCAGATGCACCTTTTGGGTGGAATTTTCTCAACTGGGTGATGCGGCGCGAATTGAGCCGCGTTCTGCCGCAGATCGCGGGATTGAGCCTGCGATACGGGGTCGGGTTTCGCACGATTGTGACGCGCAGCAGCCAAGCGGTTGTGACCCTGGATGACGGATCGCGCGTTGTGGCCAAGTTGGTCATCGCCGCGGACGGGCGAGAGTCCGCATTACGAAAAGCCGTGGGAATTGACGTAAAAACAACGCACTACGGGCAGAAATCTCTGGCGTTCACCGCGACACACGACCGCCCCCACCACAATATTTCCACCGAAATTTACCGTGAGGGCGGCCCGTTCACGATGGTTCCGCTTGCCGATATCGACGGCTCGCCCGCCTCGGCCATTGTCTGGATGAACAGCGGCGCCGTCGCACAGGACTTGCAGAACATGGCTCCGGTGGCTTTCAATGCCCGTATGAGTGAGCGCGCAGCGCATCTTTACGGTGACATGCGGCTTGCCAGCCCGCGCGGTCTCTTTCCCATCATCACCCGCACCGCGCGTGATCTTGCGGCTGAGCGTGTCGCGCTTATCGCCGAAGCCGCGCATGTGCTACCGCCCATCGGCGCGCAGGGGTTGAACACCTCGCTTGCGGATGTGACCTTATTGCTGGATTTGGCCCGCGCGCAGCCGCAAAATCTGGGCGATAGCGCGATGTTGGCCGACTATGCCCGCACCCGCGCCCGCGACATCGGCCCGCGTGCGCAAGCGATTGATGTGTTTAACCGTGTGGTGCGCTCGGAGGGGGCGCTGTTGCAATGGGTGCGTTTGAACGGGCTGAAAGCCGTCCATGACATCCCCCCTTTGCGCCGCGCCATCATGCAGGCGGGCTTGGGTCCTGCGCGCGCGCGCAAGTAGCGCCCTATCCGCCACCGCGCGCCCGTTTCATCGTCGGAATTTGGGTATTTTTATCCGAAAGAAGCCCAACGCCGGGACTCAGCCGATGCGCGGTTCAGCTTTTGGCGGCGCAATAGGGCTGTGCGTTCGTCCAGGACCGCATGTCTTCGCGTTTTTTCGTGGAATGGAACGGGCCCCAATCGGCGGCAACGCCGCGCATTCCTGCGGAGATAACCTGGTCGCGCGCCACGGTTGTCGACATGATGCGGATCGCACAGCTCAGGTTTGCAGAACCGTTTTTCAGCGCCTCGCCCGTTTTGGCGTTGCAGCCGTAGGCGCGTGCGGTTGCCGGAGCGATTTGTACCAGGCCGAACCAGCGGCCACCGCCGCCGACAGCGCGCGGATTCCACGTGCTTTCGTGTTTGGAGAGCGTGGACAACAAGCCAACCCAGAAGGCGGCGCGATCATCGAGCGATGCGCTTTCGTAGCCGGGGCACCAATCGGCAATATCTTTGGGGGTAATTTCGGAGAGCGAGGCACCATGATCGGTCAGGGCAGCGAGGGCGCTTGCCGTCCAGATCGGGCCTTGAGGGACGGAATCCCAGCGCATGACCGCGGGTTCCTGGGTGGGGGGCTCTGCCGAGACGCCTTCGATGGCATCGCAGGCGGCGGGAAGGAAAGCGGCGAGGACGAGGGCTAAGGTGCGGGCACGCAACGGAAAAATAGGCACTTGTAAGTCTCTGGGGCAGCATCGGCACAGCGCGCCGACAGGCTTTCATGCCCCAGCGGGCCGATTCCGCCAAGTCATTCGACACAGCATCGGCAGAGTCTTGCCAAAGGGGCGGGGGATGTGCCCGATTTCCGCCGCCTCTTGCCCTGCCCGCAACCCTGTCCTAAAACGCCCTCAACCCTAAAGAAATGAGGCCCCAGAGATGCTCGACCACCTCGAATTCACGTCCCCCGAGCCCAAAACCATCGCCGGTGCGACAGACGATTGGGAACTTGTGATCGGGATGGAAATCCACGCGCAGGTGGCCTCGAAAGCAAAGCTGTTTTCCGGCGCATCGACGCAGTTTGGCAATGAGCCCAACGCAAACGTGGCCTTTGTGGATGCGGCCATGCCGGGCATGTTGCCCGTGATCAATGAATATTGCGTCGAACAGGCGGTGCGCACGGGTTTGGGCCTGAAAGCGCAGATCAACCTGTTCTCAGCCTTTGATCGCAAGAACTATTTCTACCCCGACCTGCCGCAGGGCTACCAGATTTCGCAGCTGTATCACCCCATTGTGGGCGAGGGCGAGGTGATCGTGGATATGGCCCCCGGTGTGGCGCGTCTGGTGCGTATCGAGCGCATCCACCTTGAGCAGGATGCGGGAAAATCCATTCACGACATGGACCCCAACATGTCCTTTGTTGACCTGAACCGCACGGGCGTTGCCCTGATGGAGATCGTGTCGCGCCCTGATATTCGCGGCCCCGAAGAAGCGGCGGCCTATGTTTTGAAAATGCGCCAGATCCTGCGCTACCTCGGGACCTGCGATGGCAACATGCAAAACGGCAATATGCGCGCCGATGTGAACGTCTCGGTGTGCCGCAAGGGTCAGTACGAGAAATTTGCTGCGACGGGTGATTTTTCGCATCTCGGGACGCGTTGCGAGATCAAGAACATGAACTCCACGCGGTTTATCCAGCTGGCGATTGACTACGAGGCGCGTCGCCAGATCGCGATCCTCGAGGATGGCGGCGAGATTGATCAGGAAACCCGCCTCTATGACGCGGACAAGAACGAAACCCGTTCCATGCGCTCCAAGGAAGAAGCACATGATTACCGCTATTTCCCTGATCCCGACCTGCTGCCGCTTGAAATTGAACAGGCTTGGGTGGATGACATCAAGGCTTCCCTGCCCGAACTTCCCGACGATAAGAAAGCCCGTTTTGTCCGGGACTTTGGCCTGTCGGAATATGATGCAGGCGTGCTGACGGCAGACACCGCCAATGCGGCCTTTTTCGAAGGCGTGGCGGCGGGCACCGATGGGAAACTGGCCGCCAACTGGGTGATCAACGAACTGTTTGGCCGCCTCAAGAAAGACGATGCGGAGATCGAGAACAGCCCCGTGTCGCCTGCGCAACTGGGCGGTATCGTCAAGCTGATCAAAGCGGGCGACATCAGCGGCAAGATCGCCAAGGATCTGTTTGAAATCGTGTATACCGAGGGCGGCGATCCGGCCGAGATCGTCGAGGCGCGTGGCATGAAACAGGTCACGGACACCGGCGCGATCGAAGCGGCTGTGGACGCGGTAATCGCAGACAATCCCGCGCAGGTCGAAAAGGCGAAAGCCAACCCCAAGCTGGCGGGTTGGTTTGTCGGTCAGGTCATGAAATCGACCGGCGGCAAGGCAAACCCAGCCGCCGTGAATGCGCTGGTAATGCAGAAACTCGGGCTGTAAAGGCCGCGTGATCTATGCTGGGAAAGGGGCCGTTTGGCCCCTTTTTTGTGGTATGCTGGCCGATTGAGCCCTACACGCAAGCGCGATTGGGCGCATTGCCTGCGGGTTGAGGTGTGATCCTGTGTCACAGCAATCCTCCGTGGTCGGCCCAGCCATGACCAAGCCGTGGCACAGATGCCACCATCAAGACGTGACCTCCCTGCCCGCACAAACGGCTTGGCGCGCGGGAGCGCACTGTTTAGCATGCCCGCGAGAATGGAGAACCAGCATGACAATCGAATACCGCGTCATCCCCGCCCCTGCGAAGGCTGTCAAAGCCAAGGGTGTGCGCCCCGAAAACCGCTTTGCCCACACCGTCACGGCGGCGTTGAACGAGATGGGGCGTGAGGGGTGGGAATATGTCCGCACCGAAACGCTGCCGGTCGAAGAGCGCTCGGGACTTGCGTCGAAATCCATCAACCAGCAAGTCTTGATGGTGTTTCGCAGAGAGGTCGCCCCGCGCGCCGAGGTGATGGTGCATGCGCGCCCCGATGTGGCTGCGAATGAGGATGCCCCCGCAAGCGCGGCCCCCGTGACCGCCTCCAAAGGCACCGAGGGGCTTGGCGCGGCGGCCAAATCGCTGTTTGCCTCACGCACCGCCCAAGCGGCTCCCGAGGACGCCCCCTCTCTCAAGGCCACGCCGGGCAGCGACACGTAAATCGCGCGGCGCTGCCTTCGCACAAGCGGATGCGGCGCCCCAAAGTCGGGATGCCCCAAAGTCAGGGCGCGGCAAGGTCCAGCGACAGGGCGTGAATTTGCGGCACCAAATCGCCCAGCGCCGCATGCACCGCGCGGTGACGTGCCACCCGCGACTGGCCCGCAAAGGCCGCGCTGACGATGCGCAGGTTGAAATGGGTTTCCCTACCACCTCCGGGATTGCCCGCATGCCCCGCATGGCTGGCGGAATCGTCAACGATTTCCAATTCAAGCGGCGCGAAAGCGGCAATTAAACGGGTTTCCATCTGCGTCGTGATGCTCATGTGATCTATCGCCTCTTTCAAATCCTGACCCATCGTCTAAACTCTTGCGTCCGAGTCGGATAGGCAGACGAAAAGGTTTTGAGGCCCATGCAGAAGAACGACCCCTTCGGTTTCGACATGTCCGTGTCCACGGATAAGAAAAAACGCAAGACCGGCAGGCGCGGCATGTCAGGGGCTTTCGAGACCTCGCAACGCCTGTGCGAACACGCCGGATGCAAGGAACAGGGGCAATACCGTGCGCCGCGATCCCCCGATCACCTAGATGAATACAAGTGGTTTTGCAAAGATCACGTGCGCGAGTACAATTTGAAATGGAACTTCTTCAACGGCACGACAGAGGCCGAAATGGAAGAACAGATCAAAGCCTCCAAAGTCGGCGACCGCCCGACGCAGCCCTTGGGCCGCAAATCCGCCGAACAGCGGGCGTGGGAACGTTTGGGCGTGGATGACCCGCATCAGGTTCTGGGCGACAACGCGACCCAGAATCCGGGCAAATCCACCGTCGCGGGCACCACCCGCAAACTGCCGCCCGTGGAACGTCAGGCAATTGATATTCTGGAAGCGAAAGATCACTGGACCAAGGCCGAGATCAAAAAGCAGTACCGCTCGTTGATCAAAGTGCTGCACCCCGACGTGAATGGCGGCGATCGCAGCCAGGAGGAGCTGCTTCAGCAGGTCGTTTGGGCCTGGGATCAGGTCAAAGACAGCCGTTGGTTCAAATAGGCACCACTGCGCGCAAGGCGCTGCAGATGTGAAATAAAAAGGCGCGCCCCCAGAACGAGGGCGCGCCTTTTTGCTTTGGCGGGGGGGGGGGCTTTTGGCCCTGCCTTGCGCGGGTTACTGCGTATCGGGGGCGTTTTTGCGCGAAAACAGGCCAGAGAGCGCACCAAACAGCGGGGCGAGGATTTTTACCACGATGGGGATCAGGATCAGCCCGTAGATCAAGCCAAAGATGCCATCGAAAAACGCGGTGACAGCCCAGGTGACAAATCCTTCGGCGCGCGCGACGCTGGTTGCGGTGGCTTGGGCGATATGGTGAATCCACTCGTAGGCTCCCGCATAGCCCATCTCTGCCACGCCATGCAGCATGATGTTGCCCCCGACCCAGATCATCGCGGCCGTGCCCACGATCAAAAGGCCCTTGAGGAACCATGGCATGAAGGCGACAATCCCGTGCCCGAGTTTGCGAGTGATCGAAAGCCGGCCCACACGGCTGAGCCAAAGGCCCACGTCATCGGCTTTCACGATCACCGCGACGCCACCGTAGACGATAAAGGTGATGCCCACGGCCACCACGGCCAGCGCCGCCGCTTCGATCCAGAGGCTTTGCCCTGTGGGCAGCGCCGAGAGGGCGATGGTCATGATTTCTGCTGAAAGGATAAAGTCGGTTTTCACCGCGCCCTGCACTTTTTGGGCCTCCAAATGCGCGGGGTCGTCCATCGTGGGACTGCCGCCATCGGCGTGTGGTTTGTGCGGCGCAAAGAGGTGGTACACTTTTTCTGCCCCCTCAAAGCACAAATATGACCCGCCCAGCATCAGGAGCGGTGTGATCAGCCAGGGCGCGAAGGAGGATAACAACAATGCCAGCGGAAGCAGGATGATCAATTTGTTGCGGATTGATCCCAGCGCGATCTTGCCAACGATGGGCAATTCACGCGCGGGCGCAAATCCGTGGATGTATTTCGGCGTCACCGCCGCATCGTCGATGACAGCGCCCGCCGCTTTGGCTCCTGCTTTGGCCGATTGTCCGACGATGTCGTCCACCGAGGCCGCAGCCACTTTTGCGATGCCCGCCACATCATCGAGTAGCGCCAATAGTCCGCTCATGTTGTCTCTCCGACCTTTGTTGCCCCTTGGATGTAGGGCGTTGGGGCGATCTTAGCAAACACCCCCCCAAAATCGCAGAGAAATTGCACATGAAAAAGGGCCCGCGCGGTGGGGTGCGCGGGCCCTGCTCTCTTCTGGCAGCCGGTCTTGTCGAACGGGAAAGATCGGACCGGATGCCGGAAAAAGAGATCTTACATCGCGGGAAGAAGAACAGTGTCGATCACGTGGATGACGCCATTGGACTGTTTTACGTCTGCGATGGTGACGGTGCCGGTGCGGCCTTGCTCGTCTTCGATCATGACCATGCCGTCCGCGTAGGAGCCCTTGAGGGTACAGCCGCCAACGGTGGGAATGTCGTGCACGCCGCCGTCATCTTCGATCATGCCCAGCAGAGCGTCCGACATCACGGCTTTGCCGACAACGTGGCAGGTGAGGATTTTCACCAGCTGGTCTTTGTTTTCGGGCAGCAGCAGCGTTTCGACAGTGCCCTCGGGAAGGGCTGCGAAGGCGTCATTGGTGGGAGCGAAAACGGTGAACGGACCTTCGGAGTTGAGCGTGTCCACAAGACCTGCGGCCTGCACGGCGGCGACCAGCGTGGTGTGGTCTGCGGAGTTCACGGCGTTCTCGACGATGGTTTTGTCAGCGAACATTGCAGCGCCACCGACCATCGGGTTTTCGGTCATGTCGTCTGCGAAAGCAGCGGTTGCGACGACGGAAATCATAGCGGCGGTGGAAAGAATGCGGTTCATAAGATGTGTCTCCAGTTGGAATGTCCCCGACCCATCGTCGGAGTTGTAAGGGATACGGGGGGGCTTTCCGATTGGACCAGTTTGCAGACATCACGCAGTATCACGGACCCGTGATAATTCCTCCAAACCCTTCAATACGCACAAAATTTCGGGCCGAAATATTTTCAAAATAATTCTGACGCAACGTCGCTTCAGCGCCATTCCAGTGTTCCGGTCGCATCCCTGTCGCACCCTTGTGGTGCGCGCGCCTTGCGTGATGTGCTCTCGCGCAGCACCGGAGCGGGCGCGTTGCGGGCCGCCTGACGCGCAGGGCACCTGAGGTTCCTGCAGCACCGGCACCACGGCCACCGCGCGCCCTTGATCCCCACCAATGGCCCCGCCCCCTTGCACCTGAGGGCGATATGTTGCACCAATCGGACAAACACAGCGGGCCGCTGGCCTTTGGCTCTTGTAGCGCCCGCGCCGGACCCAGACAGCTCACAAGAAAGACATTCCTCCCATGGACGCGACCGCAAAACCCACCGAAGTCATCTCTGTGCGCGATGTCTTCGGTATCGACACCGATATGACCGTCAAAGGCTTTGCCGAAACAAGCGACCGTGTACCGGCCAACGATCCGACCTATAAATTCGACGCCGACACCACGCTTGCCATTCTGGCAGGCTTTTCGCACAACCGCCGCGTCATGGTGCAAGGCTATCACGGCACGGGCAAATCGACCCACATCGAACAGGTGGCTTCGCGGCTCAACTGGCCGTCGGTGCGCGTCAACCTCGACAGCCATATCTCGCGCATCGACCTGATCGGCAAAGACGCGATCAAGCTGCGCGACGGGATGCAGGTCACAGAATTCCAGGAAGGCATCCTGCCCTGGGCGCTGCGCAACCCCTGCGCCATCGTGTTTGACGAATATGATGCGGGCCGCGCCGATGTGATGTTCGTGATCCAGCGCGTGCTGGAAGCGGACGGCAAGCTGACGCTGATGGACCAGAACGAAGTCATCACCCCGAACCCCTATTTCCGCCTGTTTGCGACCGCCAACACCGTGGGTCTGGGCGATACAACCGGCCTGTACCACGGCACACAGCAAATCAACCAAGCCCAGATGGACCGCTGGTCTTTGGTCGCGACGCTGAACTACCTCAGCCACGACGCCGAAAGCGCCATCGTGCTGTCCAAAGCGCCCCATTACAATAATGAAAAGGGCCGCAAGACCATCAGCCAGATGGTCACCGTGGCCGATCTGACCCGCACAGCCTTCATGAACGGCGACCTGTCGACCGTAATGAGCCCGCGCACGGTGATCACCTGGGCACAAAACGCAGAGATTTTCCGCGATGTAGGCTATGCCTTCCGCCTGACCTTCCTCAACAAATGCGACGAGCTGGAGCGCCAGACCGTGGCCGAATTCTACCAACGCTGCTTTGACGAAGAACTGCCTGAGTCGGCCGTGTCCAAGGCGCGCTAGGGCGCGCACGCGCAGAACATTCCGGCGATTTGCGTAGAATTTTACACATGTCAAACGATTGAGCGGGCAGGGAATTTTCCCTGCCCGTTGCGCTTTTGCCCTCCCTGCGCGCGCCCCGGTTAGGCGGATCGCAAGATTTGCCTGCAAGGCTGATGGCATGACACATGCCCGCGCTCTCATCCTGATCTGCCTCTTGCCGCTTGCAGCCCTTGCCGGCACGGCGCGACAGGCTCTGGCCGTGGAACAAAGCAGCAGCGAGGCGCCGCAGCTTGAGGTTCTGCGCCCTGTCGTGGCGCCGTCGCAGGGGCGCAAACCGGTCGCAATCGACGCGCTTACCCGCCGCTTTGCCACCTGCGCGGGACGGCTGTCGGCGCAGATGGATCACGAATGGATCACCGCCCCCGAGCGCGCCGATGCCACCCGCGAGGCTCGCGGACAGATGATTGCCTTGCTGCAGGCGGTGATGCCCCAAGGCGGTGGCGCCGATGTGATGGCGCTGCGGATCGACGCCAAGGTGGCGCATGGGCGTTTGCTGGCGCGCACCCGTTTTTCCAGCGATCCGGCGCAAATTCGCTGGGCGATGCAACGCGCCGCAGCGGAAATCGACGCCTGCCGCGCGCTGCTGCTGGGCTAGAGCCCTTTCGCGCGCGCTTGCCCTTGTCGCCGCCTGCAAGCGGTGTAAAACATGGGGCATGAGCAAGCCGTCAGACAATCCCGCCGATCCGTTCAAAAAAGCCTTGGCCGAGACCACGAAAGTGCTCGCCAACAACCCTGAGCTGACGGTGACCTTTTCGGTCGATCCCGCGGGGATGACCAACGACATGGTGCGCTTGCCGCAGGTGTCGCGGCGCATGACAGCCGATGAAGTGTTGATTGCCCGCGGCACGGCGGATGCTTTGGCGCTGCGCCACAAATTCCACGACATGTCGACGTTCAACCGCTACGCCCCGTCAGGCCAGATGGCCTATGACATCTACGATGCGATGGAAACGGCGCGTTGTGAAGCGGTCGGGGCGCGCTACATGCCCGGAACGGCGAAAAACATCGACGCCAAAATCGCCAACGAGGCCGCACGACGCGGCTATGACGGGATCACATCCGCCTCCGACGCCCCCCTCGCCCAAGCCGCGGGCTATTACCTGCGCCACATGGCCACGGGACGCGACCTGCCCGCAGGGGCCGATAATGTCATGGCGCTGTGGCGCGATTTCATCGAACAGCAAACCAGCGGCACGTTTGACGATCTCGACGATATTCTGGCCGATCAAAAGGCCTTTGCACGGCTCACCCGCCGCGTGATCGACGAACTCGGTTACGGTGACCAGCTTGGCGATGATCCCGACCAAACCGACCCTGAGGACGATCAAACGGCCGAGGATGACGACACCACCGACGCCGAGGATCAATCCCCAGAGGACGACCAGTCCCAAGAGGACGACAGCGAGGCCGCGCCCGAACAATCCCAAGAAGACCAACAGGATGCGTCCGAGGCGCAGGTCTCCTCCGAGGCGGGCGCAGATGAGAAAATGGGCGAGGAGGTAGACAGCCCCGAGGCCGAAGCCCCGGTCGAGCCGCCCGCGCCGAGCTATTCCGATGCCGACCCGAATTACGATGTGTTCACCACCGCGTTCGACGAGGAAATCTCCGCCGAGGAGCTGGCCGAAGTGGCCGAACTGGAACGGCTGCGCGCCTATCTCGATCAACAGCTTGAACCGCTGAAAGGGGCTGTGTCACGCTTGGCCAACAAGTTGCAGCGCCGCCTGCAGGCCCAGCAAAACCGCTCTTGGCTGTTTGACATGGAAGAAGGCATTCTGGACGCAGGGCGCCTTGCGCGGGTGGTGGCCAACCCCACAACGCCGCTGTCGTTCAAAGTCGAAAAAGACACGGAGTTTCGCGACACGGTGGTGACCTTGCTGCTGGATAATTCCGGCTCCATGCGCGGTCGCCCGATTTCCATCGCGGCGATTTGTGCGGATGTGCTGGCGCGCACGCTGGAACGCTGCAACGTCAAGGTCGAAATTTTGGGCTTTACCACGCGGGCATGGAAGGGCGGGCAAAGCCGTGAACAATGGCTTCAGCAGGGCCGCCCCCAACACCCCGGCCGCCTGAATGATCTGCGCCACATCATCTACAAGAAAGCCGACAGTCCGATGCGACGCACCCGCGCCAATCTGGGTTTGATGATGAAAGAGGGGCTCTTGAAGGAAAACATCGACGGCGAGGCGCTGGAATGGGCGCACCGGCGCATGGTGGCGCGGCCCGAAGCGCGCAAGATCCTGATGGTGATTTCCGATGGCGCGCCGGTTGATGACAGCACCCTCTCTGTGAACCCGGCAAATTATCTGGAAAAACACCTGCGCGATGTGATCGCCATGGTCGAAAAGCGCCGTCAGGTCGAACTTTTGGCCATTGGCATCGGTCATGATGTGACCCGCTATTACGAGCGCGCGGTCACGATCACCGATGTCGAACAATTGGCGGGCGCGATGACCGAACAGCTCGCCTCCTTGTTTGACGCCGATCCCAAAGCGCGCGCCAAAGCCAAGGGCCTGCGCCGCGCGTCCTGACGCGGAATTTGGGTATTTAAATCCGAAAGAAGACGGGAGTTGTGATGTTCCAAAGTTTCGAGGTCTCAAGCCGTCCCGATCAAGCTGCGCCACGCGTTGCCGATCTGCGTGCGCAGTTTGACGCCGCAGATGTCGACGGCTTTCTTGTGCCGCGCTCGGACGCGCACCAAAACGAATATGTCGCCCCCTGTGACGAGCGCTTGTCCTGGATTTCCGGCTTTACCGGCTCTGCGGGCTTTGCGGTGATCCTGCGCGAGCGCGCCGCTGTTTTTGTCGACGGGCGCTACCGTGTGCAAGTTCACAGCCAGGTGGACGGGCGGATTTTCGAGGTCGTCCATTGGCCCGAAACCTCGCTGTCGGATTGGCTGGCGCAAAACGCCGCCGGTCTGCGGATCGGCTTTGATCCGTGGCTGTCGACGCTGGACGAGGTCGAAAAAGCCGATGCGGCTCTGGCCGCGGTAAACACCGCGCTTATCCCCTGCCCCAACCTGATCGACGCTATCCGTTCGGATCGCCCGGCGCCCCCTGTCGCCCCTGTCGTTGCGCATCCGACGCAATGGGCGGGAAAATCCAGCGCCGACAAGCGGGCGGAACTTGCCGCTGATCTGCGCAACTCTCGTCGGGCAGCGGCGGTGATCACCGCCACCGATAGCGTGATGTGGTTGCTCAATATTCGCGGGGCCGACATTGCCCGCAACCCTGTGGCGCTGGCCTTTGCCATCTTGCACGACGATGCGCGGGTGTCGCTGTTTATCGACCCCGCCAAAGTCGCCGACCTGCGCGCACATCTTGGCCCCGAGGTCGGCGTCGCCCCGCATGATGCCTTTGGCGCGGCGTTACAGCAGCTCGCCGGTCCCGTGCAAATGGACCGCGCTTCGGCCTTTGCGGTGGCAAGCTACCTCACCTCCGCCGAGATCCCCATCCATTTTGCCCCAGATATCTGCGCCCTGCCCAAGGCTGTGAAGAACGACACCGAAATCGCGGGCGCACGTGCCGCCCATATCCGCGATGCAGGCGCGATGGTGGAATTTCTTGCGTGGCTGGACGGTTGCGCCCCCGAAACGCTCAGCGAAATCGACGTGGTCCGCAAGTTGGAAAGCTTTCGGCAAGCCACGGGGGACCTCAAAGAAATCAGCTTCGATACGATCTGTGGCGCCGGTCCGAACGGCGCCATCGTGCATTACAAGGTCGATGAGGCATCAAACCGAAGGCTTTCGCGCGGCGACATCCTGTTGGTCGACAGCGGCGGGCAATATGTCGATGGCACAACGGACATCACCCGCACCATCGCCCTCGGCCCCCCCCCCCCCGACGCCATCGCCGCCAACACGCGCGTGTTGCAGGGGATGATCGCCGTCTCCTGCGCACGGTTTCCCAAAGGCGTTGCCGGCGCGCATCTGGATGCGCTGGCACGCGCCCCCCTGTGGCGCGCCGGTCAGGATTTCGACCACGGCACCGGTCACGGGGTGGGCAGCTATCTCTGTGTGCACGAAGGCCCGCAACGCATTTCGCGTGCCTCGGGCGTGGCGCTGCAGCCGGGAATGATCCTGTCCAACGAGCCCGGCTATTACCGCGAAGGTGCGTTCGGGATCCGGATAGAAAACCTGATCACCGTGCGTGTGGCCCCCCCCTTGCAACAGGGCGATGCCCGCCCCATGTATGACTTCGAGACGCTGACCTATGTGCCGTTTGATCGCAGATTGATCGACATTTCGATGCTCGCGCCGTTTGAACGGGCGTGGATCGACAGCTATCACACCGACATCGTCACAAAATTGGACGGCCGTCTTTCCCCAAATGCAGCGCAGTGGCTCGCCAAAGCCTGTGCGCCCTTGCAATGAGACACTCAAGGCCGATCCGAAAAGACCACAGTGTCATAAAACAGTGTCATATACCTGCGGCATCCGGCCTGTTATGGTCTGCAAGCCGCATCTCAATGGCCAAAGATGAAAGGACAGGGACTTATGACTACACCGCTCCTCGCTGACCATATCCGCATCCGCAACGCCACGGGCACTTGGGTGGTGCGCGCTGGCGGAGCCGTATTGGGCGAAACCTCTGCTGCGCTGGAACTGACTGAAGGCGACTATCCCAGCGTGATCTACTTCCCGCGCTCCGACATCGCGATGGCCTTTCTGGACCAAACCGACACCCGCTCCAGCTGCCCCTTCAAGGGCGAAGCCACCTACTATTCCATCGTCACCAAAAGCCAAACGCTCGATGACGCTGCCTGGTCCTACGAAACCCCGAAACCGGGCATGGAACAAATCGCAGGCTACATCGCCTTCTACAGCCATAAAGCGGCCGTGGAACAACTTTAAGCCGCTGGTTTCTTTCGGATAAAAATACCCAAAACGCCGCGCTTGACCTCACGCGCGGCGTTTGAGGTTGCTCAGGAATGTTCCTCTGCGGCCGTTGCCGCAAGTGCCTTGTTATACAGGCGCAGCGCGTCGATCTGAAACACGGCCCCGTGCAATTGCGGGGGATGGTCGTCGTGCAGCGTCACCACGGGAATGAACGTGAGGTTGCCCTTGTCAAACATCGGCATCGCGGCCTCGAGCGTCGCGTTTTTGCTCACGTAGATTCCCTGACTGATCAGGTCGCGGCAGGCTTCTTCGCTGGCGGCGCGGGCGCTATCGACCGCACGCAGGCATTGGTGGACGCGAAATGTCGCCAGCAGATAGGCCTGCGGACCTGCGGCCAGATGCGTTCCGCGCCGCTCAAGCTGGGTCAAAAAGAACGAACGATCGACCAGTTTCGACGCCAGCGCCGTGGAAATCGACACGGTGACCATCACCGCCAATCCCGTCTGCCAATCTCCCGTCAGCTCGAAGACGATCAGCGTCGTCGAAATCGGCGCGCCCAGCACTGCAGCGGCAACGGCCCCCATGCCTGCCAGCGCATAGAGGGTTGGCGTGCCGGAAAAATTCGGCACCACGCCGGTGGAGATCACCCCGAAGGCCAATCCCGTCAGCGCGCCCACCATCAAGGCGGGCGAAAACACCCCCCCGCCCATGCGTCCCGCCATGGTAATCGCCACCGCAACGACCTTGAGCACGGCAAAGACCACCGCTTCGCGCAACACCAATTTTCCGGTCAGTGCCGCCGAGGTCGTTTCGTATCCAACCCCGATGATATGGGGAAATCCCAATGCCAAAAGCCCAAGCACCAGCCCCGCAGAGGCCGGACGCAACACGGGCGGCAGGTGGGTTTTTTCCTGCACCCATGTGCCAAAATCATCGGCCATGAAAATCGCGCGCATCAGCAGCACTGCGACGATGCCGCACACAAACCCCATCAACAAAAATGCCGGCAATTCGACGTAAAACGCCAAGGCCCCTTGCGACACCAGATCGAATTCCGGCACGCCGCCGAATTCCAGCCGGTTGATCACCGTGCCTGCCGCCGAGGCGATCACGATGGGGGCAAAGGCGTGAACGGCAAAGTGGCGCAACACCACTTCGAGCGCGAACAAGGCCCCCGCAATGGGCGCGTTGAAACTGGCCGAGACGGCGGCAGCCACGGCGCAGCCCAACAGATCGCGCGAGGTCAGCCCCGTGGCATGGATGCGAATCGATACCCAGCTCGAGATCACCGCGGCCATATGCACGACCGGCCCTTCGCGCCCTGTCGAGCCCCCCGTCGACAGGGTCACCAAAGAGGCGAATGCGGAGGCGATGCCCGCGCGTTTTTCGACCCTTCCGTCAAAAAGAGCCGCACCTTCAATGACATCCGCGACGGAGCGCACACGCCCGTCCGGTGTGAACCAGTTCAAGATGACACCGACCACCAGCCCCCCAAGCACCGGGATCGCCACGACCCAGTACCACGGCAAATCGCCCAGATGGCGCATCAGATGACGGGTGTCCTCGGTGCCGTAGACAAAGCGTTGCAGCGCATCAATCCCGAGGCGGAACCCCAAAGCGGCGAGGCCCGAGGCCGTGCCGATGGCCAGCGCGATCAGCCAGAACTGGATCTGGTTGGGCCCCTTCAGGCGCATCAGCCGCAACGTGTCGAGCAGACCATCGCGGATCGCAAGCATGGCGGTGCGGGGGTAGGATGTCTGGGGGGCCTCACTCATCGCGCGCGTGCCTTGGGGCGGGGTCATCTACGCTTTCTCAGGCCGCCCGTCTGGCCTAGGATCGCTTAAATTCTCGTGAGGAAACCGATGACTATGCAAGCCGCCCTCGATGCCCTGTCTTCCCTTCTAGGCAATCGCCTGTCGCGTTCCAAGTCCGATCTGGACCTGCATGGCCGCTCGGAAGCGTGGTTCGCCCCTGCCCCGCCCGCCGCCGTGGCCTATCCGCGCAACACGGCAGAGGTCAGCGCGATTTTAAAGCTGTGCCACGCGCATGGGATGCCGGTGGTCGCCTTCGGGCGCGGCACCTCGCTAGAGGGGCAGACGCTGGCAGGGCCGCAGATGCTGACGCTTGATTTTCGCGACATGGCGCAGGTCTTGCAGATCAATGACGCCGATATGGATGTGGTGATCCAACCCGGTGTGACGCGCGAGGCGCTGAATACCGAATTGCGCGCCACAGGGTTGATGTTTCCCGTCGATCCGGGCGCGGATGCGACATTGGGCGGCATGGCGATGACGCGCGCCTCGGGCACCACCGCCGTCAGATACGGCACGATGCGCGACAATGTGCTGGCGCTCGAAGTGGTGCTGGCTGACGGGCGCATCATCCGCACCGGCACCCGCGCGCGCAAATCCAGCGCAGGCTACGACCTGACGGGGCTGTTTGTCGGCTCCGAAGGCACGCTTGGGATTGTTACCGAACTTACGCTGCGCCTGCATGGCCAACCCGAAGCGGTGTCAGCCGCCATCTGTGCCTTTGACACGCTGGAAACGGCCGTAAATGCTGTCATCGACACGATCCAGCTGGGCCTGCCGATGGCGCGGATAGAATTCATCGACCCGCTGGCGGCGCGCGCGATCAACGCCTATGCAGGCGCGGATTTCCCTGAAAAGCCGCATTTGCTGGTGGAGTTTCATGGCGCTGAGGCAGGCGTTGCGCAGACGGCCGCGACCTTTGGCGAGATCGCGCGCGACCACGGCGCGCTGGATTTCAAATGGGCGACCGACGCGGACGAGCGGCGTGCCCTATGGACCATGCGCCATAACGCCTATTATGCCTGCCTCAACCTCAAACCGGGCGCGCGCGCGATCACCACCGACATTTGCGTGCCGATTTCCAGGCTCGCGCAGGCGGTCGAGGAAACGGCCGCCGACATTCGCGACAGCGGCTTGCTGGGGCCGATTGTGGGCCATGTCGGGGACGGGAATTTCCACTCGCTGCTGCTGATCGAGAATGACGCCGACATGATCCGCGCCAAAGAAGTCGCCGCGCGCATGTCCGAGCGCGCTTTGGCGCTTGGCGGCACGGTCACGGGCGAGCACGGGATCGGCATCGGCAAGAAATCCTACATGCCAGCAGAACACGGGGAGGCATGGGCCGTGATGGGCGCGCTGAAGGCCGCGCTTGACCCCACGGGGCTGCTCAACCCTGCAAAGCTGGTGCCGTGACCCTGGCCCGCGCGCAAGACATGCCCCGAGCTTTCGCGCGCGCTTGGGGCGCGCGTGATGCGAGCGCGATTGCCGCTCTCTTCGCCGAGGACGCCGATTTCGTCAACGTCGTCGGGCTGTGGTGGCGCAATCGCAGCGCCATCGCGCGCGCCCATGCGTACGGGCTGACGCGGATATTTGCCCAAAGCGATCTGCGGGTGGGCAGCGTCACCTGTCGCGATCTTGGTACGGTGGCCGTGGTCCATGCGCGGTTGCATCTGAGCGGACAGACCACACCGCAGGGAGCAAAGGCGGAAGCGCGTCAGACGGTGATGAGCTTTGTGATGCAGCGCCAGGAGGCGGGGTGGCTGTGCGTGTCAGCGCAAAACACCGATGTGGTCGCGGGTGTCGAGACCCATGTCGCCACGGGCGGTCGCCTCACGCCAACGGACTATCGTTAAGGCTGGCGGTGTTTGGGTATTTTTATCCGAAAGAAACGAAAACCGCTATCCTGCCAGAAGTTCCCTAGCTGCCGCGCGCGCCGTGTCGGTGACGCTATCGCCCGAAATCATGCGCGCGATTTCATCAACCCGCGCAGGCGCGTCGAGCGGTGTGACTTCGGACAGGGTTTGTCCGTCCTCGACCCGTTTGGCAACTTTCCAGTGGTGCGCGCCGAGGGCGGCGACCTGGGGGCTATGGGTGACGACCAGCACCTGCCCCTCACCCGCGAGCCGTGCCAGACGCCGCCCGACCGCATCTGCTGTGGCCCCGCCAACGCCGCGATCAATTTCGTCGAAAATCATCGTGACGCCCTGTTGGCCCTTGGTCAGGCAAACTTTGAGCGCGAGCAGGAAGCGCGACAGCTCGCCGCCCGATGCGATTTTGTTGAGCGGCCCTGCGGGCGCTCCGGGGTTGGTGGCGACGGTGAAGGTGACCTCGTCGCGCCCCTCCGGCCCCGCTTCGGCCTCGCTGAGTTCGGTTTTGAACACCGCGCGCTCCATTTTGAGCGGGCCGAGTTCGCCCGCCATCAGCCCGTCCAGCTCACCCGCGGCTCGCAAACGCGCGCTGGACAGGGCGTCGGCGGCAGAGTCGTAGGTCTCCTCGGCCGCTTTGACGGCTTTGGTGAGCGTTGCGATGTCGCCAGCCCCGCCGTCCAGCGCCTCGAGTTTGCGGCGCAACTCATCGGCAAAGGGGCCAAGGTCGTCGGGTTGCACGCCATGCTTGCGCGCAAGGCCGCGGATCGCGAACAGCCGTTCCTCTATCTGCTCCAATTCGGCAGGGTTGAAGGACAGCGCCTGCATCGCTGCCTCGACCCCAGATTGCGCATCGCCCAGGGCCTCGACCACGCGGGTCAGCGCTTCGAGCGCCTCGTCGAGGTGACCTTCGGCCTTGTCTGCCGCGCCTTCAAGCCAGCGGGTGGCGTCGGTGATCAGGCCTTCTGCGCCCTCGTAGGACAGGGCGGCATTGGCTTTGGCGATGTCCTCTGCGATGCGCTCGGCGGCCTGCATGCGGCGGCGGTCGACATCGAGTGTCGCCTCTTCGCCTGCCTGCGGATCGAGCTTGTCCAATTCGCCGACAGCATGGCGCAGGAAATCTTCCTCGGCGGCGAGGGCTTTTTGCGTCGCGGCGGCAGCGGCCAAGGCTTTGCGACTGCTCGACACCTGACGCCATGCGGCTTTCGTGGCCTCGATCAGCGGAGCAAGATTGGCGAAATCGTCCAGCAAAAGGCGGTGGCCGCGCGGGTTCAACAGCCCGCGATCGTCCTGCTGCCCGTGCAATTCGACAAGGCGTTCGGACAAAGCGCGCAGCACCTCGCCCGACACGCGGCGATCATTCACCCAGGCGGTTTTGCGCCCGTCGCTGGTGTTGATGCGGCGCAGGATCAGGTCGTCTTCGGGTTCGAACCCTGCCTCGATCAGCACGGCATTGGCGGGGTGATCGGCCGTCAGTTCGAAGACGGCAGTAACTTCGCCCTGCGTGGCACCGGCCCTCACCAGTTCGGCCCGTCCGCGCCACCCCAAAACAAAGCCCAGACTGTCGAGCAGGATGGATTTGCCCGCGCCGGTTTCGCCGGTCAGCACATTCAGCCCGCCCTCGAACACAAGTTCGAGCCGGTCGATGATCAGCATGTCCCGGATGTCGAGACTTCTCAGCATGGGGTGTGTCCGCCTATGTCCGGCTCAAAGCCACTCGCCGCGGATCATCTGACGATAGATCGCGGTGAGCCAGTTGTCGCCCACCGCTTCCATGCGCAGGCCCTGGCCCGTGAGCAGCGTGTAGGCATCGTCGTACCAGACGGTGGATTGGTAGTTATGGCCCAAAATCGCCCCCGCCGTCACCGCCTCATCGGTCAGGCCAAGCGCAAGATAGGCTTCGACCAGACGATAGAGCGCCTCGGGCGTGTGGGTGGTGGTTTGGAACTGTTCGACAACCACGCGAAAGCGGTTAATCGCGGCGGGATAATGTTTGCGCTTGATGTAATAGCGCCCGATTTCCATTTCCTTGCCGGCCAGATGGTCAAAGGCAAGGTCGAATTTCAGGATTGCCGAGCGCGCATATTCGCTATCGGGGTAGGCTTCGATCACCACGCGCAGCGCTTGCAGCGCCTGAAAGGTCAGCCCCTGATCGCGGCCCACTTCGTCGATCTGGTCGTAATAGGACAGCGCCAGAAGATATTGCGCATAGGCGGCATCCTCATCGGCGGGATAAAAGTCGATAAACCGCTGGGCCGCGCCGCGCGCCGCTTCGTAATCCTTGTCGGAATGATAGCTGTAGGCCTGCATGATCAGCGCCCGCTTGGCCCAATCCGAATAGGGGTAGAGCCGTTCCACTTCGGAGAAATATTCCGCCGCCTGCGCAAAATCACGGGTCGAGACCTCGTATTCTGCGCGCTTGTAAATTTCATCCGCCGGGTAGCCGTCAAGATTGGGATTGGGCGCACCGCCGCAGCCAGCCACAATCGCGAGAGCCGCCCCTGCCACGAGCATCTTGCTCCGTCCTGCAAATCCGCGCGCCATGGCCGTTACCTCTTGCCTGTCCTCAGTGTCGTTTCCATCGCGCGGCCGCATCACGCGTCCACATGGAAACCGCCCCCTGTGCCGGGGGCCTTCCGCTCTGTCCTAGCATAGAAAAATCTGGTGCAAAACGCCTTTCGCGACGTGGTGGCGCGAAGCGCGCATGCCCCTGCCCTAACGGCCGGGCCAGCCATGGCAACCAGAGTTGAGAAAGCTGCGCAAAACCCGCCCCGAGCATCACGCAAAGGTGTAGAAAACACAACGCGCCATCGGGCCTGTCGGGGGCCGCGCGCCGGTCGTTTAGGCCACGAGCCGCAGATCGGCGGACTTCAGACCCGTTCCGGGCAGACGTTTGAGCAGAGCCGCGTCGCAATCCACGATGCGGGTCGCGCTGGGATCAGCAAACACCGCCCGCAGCAACCCGTTGGTCATGGCATGGCCGGAGCGTTCGCCAACGTAGCGCCCGAGGATGGGCAAGCCGGCGAGCGCCAGATCCCCCAGCGCGTCGAGCATTTTGTGACGCACAGGTTCATCCGCGCGGCGCAGACCCGAGGGCGACAGCACCTGTGCCCCGTCAAACACCACCGCATTGTCCATCGTGCCCCCCAGCGCAAGGCCATTGGCCTGCATCGCATCCACATCGGCCTTGCGACAGAAGGTGCGGCAATCCATCAATTCGCGCACAAAGGCGCCGTTGGCCATGTTCAGACGCTTGCTTTGATGGCCGATGGCGGCATCGGCAAAGTCGATCACAAAGTCGATTTCCAAGCCGCGCGCAGGCTCGAGGCGTGCACGGGCGATGGCATCGCCCTGCTGCTCGCTGATTTCCACCGGCTTGAGAATTTCCAGCGCCCGCACCCGCGCGTCAAGTTTGCGCAGGCCGCAAGCAACGATGCTATGCACGAAAGGCGCAGAGGAGCCGTCCAGAATCGGCACTTCGGGACCGGACACGCAGACGCGCGCGTTCATCACCCCTGTGCCCGACAGCGCGGCCATCACATGTTCGATCGTCGAAATCGTGACCCCGTCGTCATTGCGGATCAGGGTGCAAAGTCTGGAGGGCACGACATGATCCCACAGCGCGGGGATACGGGCGTTGCGCCCGGACCCGTCAGCCATGATGTCGGAGCGTTCGAACCAGATGCCGGTATTGGCCGGAGCAGGATGAATGGACAGCACGACAGGCGCGCCGGAATGCAATCCGGTGCCTTTGAATGTCACGGTCTTGGCGATCGTTGTCTGCACATCAACCTCTTGCCTTGCGGCGCTATCTTCAGGGTCTTTCGGGTCTTCACGGTCTTTCGGGTCTTCAGGGCCGCGCGGGGGCTTGCCCCCCCTGACCCGGCTGACCCGGCGGATCGAAACCCCGGTCGCGCCGACCTTTCGAGGTCAAGACACAACAGGGTTCGAGCGTTAGGAATGAGTTAATCCGCCACAGAGCACATCTCAACTCACAGATTACAACGGGGTGAAACATCTACAGGCAAAGGCACGCCCAGTCGCGCCCGCCCATGCCGCGCTGCGGCAAAAATATGCGAAAAACCCTTTAAAATCGAGCAGACCCATAGAAAAAGGGCCGGATTGCTCCGGCCCTTGCCTGATCACATGTGACGTTACGAAAGGTTAATATTCACCAACCCTGCGGCGCATTCCCTCTCTCGAGCAGCGTCAGTTTGCCTGACATCCTAGCAAAGCGTCAGTTTGCCTGACATCCTCGTAAAGCGTCAGTTTGCCTGACATCCTAGCAAAGCGTCAGTTTGCCTGACATCCTCGTAAAGCGTCAGTTTGCCTGACGACGCAAAAACGCGGGGATCTCGATGCGCTCTTGCTCGGGGTTGGGCTCCTGCTCGTCATCATAGGCCTGCTGCGTCTGCGGTTGCTGACGATAGGCGGGGGCCTGAGCGCTGGGGCGCGGTGCGGGCTGGGGTTGGGGCGCAGGCGCCTGACCTTGAGCTTCCGAACCGGTCATACGGTTGATGATCGAGTTGATGCCAAAGCGACCCGCTTTTTGCTCGGGCTCGGGGCGGGCCTCGGCGCGCGGCGCGTGCTGGGGCTGGGGCGCGCGGGCCTGAGGTTGCTTGCTGACAGCCGCCTGCAGACGCGACATCGCCTCGGGGGTCGGTTCGCCAGCAGAACGCGGACGCGGGGCCACGTAGGACTCTGCGGGGGCTTCATGCATCGTGGGAGCCTGCGGGGCGGGGCGCGGTTGATAGGCCGGCGCGGGCATATCATCCTCACCGCGGGTCTCGCGGCTGTAGCGGCTTTCCATCGGCTGGTCGCCACCGGCGCGATGCGGTTCGAACACATCGAGGCTGGGCTGACGGGGTGCTTCGGCACGGGGTGCCTGCTGGGGAGCGGCCTGTGCAGCCTGCGCTGCGGTCGGCTGGGGCGCAGGGGCGCGGAATTCCGGCGCGCGCGATTCAGCGGCGCGCGGTGCGGGCGCTGCAGCCTGTGCCGGTGCTTCCACCGGCTGGTCCAGCGGCTCGGCCATGCGGCGACGGGGCACCGGCATGTCGGCTTTGGACTGCACGGCGTCGATGCCGGTCGCCACGACGGAAACGCGCATCATGCCGTTCAATTCGGTGTCCAGCGTCGAGCCGACGATGATGTTCGCATCAGGATCGACTTTTTCGCGGATTTTGTTTGCGGCCTCGTCGAGCTCGAAGAGGGTCAGATCGTAGCCGCCGGTAATGTTGATCAGAACACCCTTGGCACCTTCGAGCGACACTTCGTCAAGCAGCGGGTTGGCGATGGCTTTCTCGGCGGCTTCGATGGCGCGGTTTTCGCCTTCGGCCTCGCCGGTGCCCATCATGGCCTTGCCCATCTCGTCCATCACCGAGCGCACGTCGGCAAAGTCGAGGTTGATCAGACCGGGACGGACCATGAGGTCGGTCACGCCCTTGACGCCCTGATAGAGCACATCATCGGCCAGCGCGAAGGCTTCGGTGAAGGTGGTCTTTTCGTTGGCAAGGCGGAAAAGGTTCTGGTTGGGAATGATGATCAGCGTATCGACCATTTTCTGAAGGGCTTCGACGCCCTCCTCGGCCTGCTTCATCCGCTTGGCACCTTCGAACTGGAAGGGCTTGGTGACAACACCAACGGTCAGCACACCCAGTTCACGCGCGGCCTGCGCGATGATCGGAGCAGCGCCCGTTCCGGTGCCGCCCCCCATACCTGCGGTGATAAAGCACATATGCGCGCCTGCAAGGTGATCGACGATCTCCTCGATGGTTTCTTCGGCAGCCGCCGCACCAACCGAGGGGCGCGCGCCTGCACCCAGACCTTCGGTGACTTTCACACCCATCTGGATTTTTGCGCGGGCGTTGGAATGCGTGAGCGCTTGCGCGTCCGTATTCGCTACCACAAACTCGACACCTTCGAGTTGCTTTTCGATCATGTTGTTAACTGCATTGCCGCCGGCCCCGCCAACACCGAAAACCGTGATCCTCGGTTTCAAGTCGTCCCGCTCGGGCATCGTCAAGTTCAAAGCCATGCTTCACCGCCTGATTTTTTTAGTGGCCAGCCCGTTTACGGACTGATCCTTACCTGTTCCTTTAAATAGACTACGGGTTTTCAGCTTGGGCGTCACCCGAAAAACACAAATATGCCACAAAATATAGGGTTAACAGACCCTACATTCGCGGTATTTTGCGTGAAAACCTACATTTAGGAGACACTCTTGATGCAGCAACAATCCGCCGCTGCGCCTCTAAATGCGGCAAAACGGATCACGCCCTGCCCCAACCGAGGCATCAAACAGGCTAAAGCGCTGATTTCGCGCGCTTTGCGTGTTGCTATATGGTCAGAAGCACTGCTCGTGCCCGGATCTTTTGCCGCGCGGTGGTTTGCCCCCGTCTTCGACGCCCAAATATTAACAGCCCGCGCCGGCAACGTCCATCGCCTTTGCGCAGCGGCGCACACATTCGCGTGACGCCGCCACGAGCGCGCTTACCAGTTCGACTTGAACCAGCGCACCGCACGTTTCAGGCTGCGCGCGGGCATCCGGTCGGCGGGAATTTCGAAATCCCACCATTCGTCCTGCGGATTGGCGGCAAACAGGCACAGCCCCACCGCCGAGGCAAAGGCCGCGCCGGTCGCGGCCTGAGGCAGGCCCTGCACGCGCAGCGGACGCCCGATGCGCACCTGCTGGCCCAGAATTTTCGCGGCCAGGCCTTCGAGGCCCGGAATCTGGCTTGCGCCGCCCGTCAGGACGATTTGCTGGCTGGGCAGATGTTCAAACCCCGCCGCATCGAGGCGCGCACGCACGTCTTCCAGAATTTCCTCGACGCGCGGGCGCATGATCCCGATCAACTCGGCGCGGCTGACGGTGCGCCGGTCCTTGTCCCAATCGCCGCTGTCGCCGCCCACTTCGATCATCTCGCGATCATCCATGCCCGTGGCCACAACGCCGCCGTAGAATGTCTTGATCCGTTCGGCTGTTGCCGCCGGAATCTGAAGCCCCATCGAAATGTCGCCCGTCACATGATCCCCGCCCATCCGCACGGTGTCGGCGTAAATCATGTGCTTTTTCATAAAGATAGAGATGTCGGTGGACCCGCCGCCCATGTCGATACAAGCGCCGCCAAGTTCCTGTTCGTCCTCGACCATGGCCGAAATCGCCGACACATAAGCCGCCGATGCCAGCCCCGCGACCTCCAGATCGCAGCGTTTGATGCAGTAGAGCAGGTTCTGGATCGTCGCCGTATCCACCGTGAGCATATGCATGTCACAGGCCAGTTTATGGCCAATCTGGCCGCGCGGATCGGAGAGGCCCGAGCGGTTGTCGAGCGCAAAGTTCACCGGCTGGGCGTGCAGCACCTCGCGGTAATCGCCGTAGGGCGGCACTTCGCAGGCCGCCAGCACGCGCGCCACATCCTGTTCGCTGACAACATTGCCATCGCAATCCACTTCGCCGTCCAGACCGTAGCTGCGCGGCTGCCCGCCGGAAAAACAGGCAATGACGTGATCGACGCGGGTGTTGGCCATCTTTTGCGCCGATTGCACGGCGGTACGAATGGCGCGTTCGGTTTCGCCCATCGCCTCGATTTCGCCAAAGCGCACGCCGCGCGAGCGCGTGGTCGCCGCCCCGATCACACGGAATGACGATTGCCCCGCCATCGGGCCGACGCCATCGTAATCCTCCAGCCGCGCCCCGCCGTCAAAGCGCAGCACAAGGCAGGCGATTTTCGAGGTTCCAACGTCCAGAATGGCCACCACCCCGCGCTGCAAAGCGGCGCGGCGCATGTTCCGCATTGCCCGTTGGGTCGCATACAGATCGGTCATTTGGCGTCTCCTGTGTCCAGCCCCTTGATGCGGCGCATGTCAGCCATTGCGGCCTCGGACAAGCGCAGCGTCGGGCGGTGAATGTTTCTCATATCAACAGCCGTGACATCACGGCCCAAAACGTCCTGGGCGCGATCAAGCGCCATAACCTGTTCCATCGCTGCCGCCGCGCCCTCTTCGGGCAGCAGAATGCGCTGGTCGCGATCCAGCACGACATCCCAGCGCCGCTCGCCCATGCGTTCCAGCCCACGCAAGCGGCCCGCAACAGGGGTCGCAATCGCCAGCACCTCAAGGGCTTCCTGCACAGCGTCCTGCGCGCCCTGCCCTGCCACCAGCGGCAGGTCGGGACGATCCCCGCGCGCGCCAAGTGCCGCCACGCGGTGGCCCAGCGCGTCCAGCACCTCAAGCCCTTGCGGACCGCGCCAGACAATGGCGGGCTGGCGTTCGGTGATGTCGACCCCCAGCACCCCGGAACTGCGGATTTGCAACGAGGCTTCGGCCACAGCGTCCAGTCCACGGATCTGTTCGAGCATCGCCGGCAGGTCGAGGTCAAAGGAGGAGGTCGGAAAATCGACAACGACAGCTTCGCGGATGTCCTGTTCCAGCTCGGGCGAGGCCCCTTCAATCAGCATCGTCGAGACGCGGAACTCGGGGCGGCTTTCGATGGACTGGCGCACATCAGCGATGGCGTTCATGAAGCTTTCGCGGTGATTTCCCTGCGCGAAATAGATCGAGACCACACCAAAGGTCAGCAAGGCGGGCAAGCCAAACCGCATCGCGATGCGAAAGGTCGGCGTCAGCCACAGCCGGTTCATCCGATAGGCTGCGCGCGAGGGCGCGGGGTCGCGTTTGACGGGGGTCTCGGCGGGTTTGAGGCCTTTCGCCCGCGCCACAGCGGCGCTGACGCGCGGATTTCCAGCGGGCACCGCACGCATCTGTGCCTTGGGCTTGCCGCCCGTGGGCCGCCCCGAAGCCGCGGTTGCGGGGGAGTGAAGCGGGGGTCTTAGCGGTTGCATGAGGCGTCCTCCACCATCCAGCGGCACAGGGCCCCAAAGCTTGTGCCATCCACGCCGGCCTGTTCGGGCGACAGCGAGGTGGGGGTCATGCCGGGTTGGGTATTTGTTTCCAAGAGAAGCAGGCCCGCAAGCCCCCCCTGCGCCGTCCAGAGTTCCTCGTCCCAGCGAAAATCGGTGCGTGACACGCCCCGACAGCCCAAAGCCACATGGGCCCGCAGGGCAAAGTCCTGACAGGCGGTGTAGATTTCGGCGGGAATCCGGGCGGGCACCACATGGCGCGAGCCGCCCACGGTATATTTTGCCTCGAAATCATACCAGCCGTCGGTCTCGATATCCGTCACCGGCAAGGCGCGCTCGCCCATCACGGTGCAGGTCAACTCGCGCCCCGGTGCGAAGGCCTCGACCATCACCACTTCGGGCATCTCCTTGGCCAGACGCGGCGCATTCGATCCCGCGTGAACAATGTAGACGCCGACGGAGGAGCCTTCGTTGAACGGTTTGACCACATAGGGCGGCGGCAGGACGTGCCCCGCCTCGACAGCATCGCGGCTGGCCAGAACGCTGGTCGCGACCGGCAATCCGGCGGCGATGTAGACGTCCTTGGTTTTCTGTTTGTCCATGGCAAGCGCCGAGGCCAACACGCCGGAGTGGGTGTAGGGGATCGCCAGCCATTCAAGAATGCCCTGCACGCAGCCATCTTCGCCCCAGCGTCCGTGCAGCGCATTGAACACCACATCGGGGGCTTCGGCCACAAGCCGCGCGGGCAAATCCTTGCCCGCGTCAATTTCGACAACTGTGTATCCTTCGCCCCGCAAAGCAGCCGCGCATTCGCGCCCTGATGACAGAGACACCTCGCGCTCGGCGGAGGGGCCACCCATCAAAACTGCTACTTTGGGGGATGTCCTGCTCGACATACCCGACTTCGCCTCGTTCATGGAAACGTCTTTGGCGCGTTTCCTTGGTTGGTCTTTGCGACCGGTCATGTGGTCTTTGCGACCAAATCAGCGACCTTTGCGGTCACATTCAGGAGAGACTCCTGTGGTCCGGCCTCGTTGGGCCGGATTTACGTCTTTTCACGCAGGAAACGAAGGACATGCGGCCCTCAAACGTCGCCGACGCGCATAATTTCCCATTGTAGCGTGATGCCGCTGTTTTCCAACACCTTTTTTCGCACCAACTCCCCAAGCCCTTCGAGCTCTGCCGCGGTGGCACCGCCGGTGTTGATCAAAAAGTTCGAATGCATCTCGCTCATTTGCGCGCCACCCAGGGTTGCGCCGCGCAGACCGGCATCGTCAATCACCTTCCAGGCTTTCAGATCATGGACATCGTCGGCTTTGCCCGTCGAGGAAAATCCGGCCGGATTGCGAAAGGTCGAGCCGGCGGAGCGCTCTTTGGTGGGCTGCGAGGCATCGCGTTTGGCGATTTGATCGGCCATGCGCGCTTCAAGCGTGTCAGGGTCGCCTGCCTGCCCTGAAAAGGTCGCCTCGACAATCACCCAGCCCTCGGGGAGCGTGGTCTGGCGATAGGCGAAATTCAGCTCATCGGCGCCGAGCGAGACAAGGTCCCCCGCCCGCGTCACCGCTTTGGCACTCACGAAGTGATCCGCCACATAAGAGCCGTAGCAGCCCGCATTCATGCGTACCGCGCCGCCGATCGCCCCGGGGATGGTGCGCAGAAAGGTCAGATCGACCCCCGCAGCGGCCGCTTTGCGCGCCACATGCGCGTCAAGCGCCGCCACACCGGCCGTCACTGTCGTGCCCGTGACGCTGATGCCGTTAAAGCCCCGCCCCATGCGGATCACCACTGCGCGCAAACCGCCATCGCGCACGATCAGGTTCGAGCCGACACCCATCGGGAACACGGCCACATCTGCCGGCAGCGCGCGCAGGAACGCTTGCAAATCCTCAAGGTCGGCAGGCTGGAACAGGGCATCTGCAGGCCCCCCCACCCGCAGCCATGTCAGATCGGCAAGGGGGCGGTTGGGGGTCAGCGTGCCACGCACATCGGGATAGGTCATTGCGATCTTCTTACGGTTTTGAGCACCCAGCGACCGGCATAGCGCATGGGCCAGCGCAACACCGACGCGCCCGCGGCCAGAACGATCAACCCGACCCAAGGGCCGTTTTCATAGGTGACGTAGCCCACCAGCGGAACGCCGAAGGCGATCAGCACATAGGCCGCGGGCCAGTGGTGGTGGCGCGAGGGGAGCATTGCGATCAGATTGGCGCTCAAGGCCCAGACGCAGGCAAGGATCAGAGAGAGTGACAGACTGTCCTCCTTTCGCAGTGAGGGCGCAAATGGGTCATTTTAGGCGCGGGCAAGGCGTGCAGGCAAGGCATTTGCCCATGTGGAAATCGTCCCTGCCCCAAGGCAGACCACGATGTCACCGGCGCGGGCCTGTTCGCGCACCAGCCGTTCGAGGTCTTCCTCCGAGGTCACGGCGCGCGCATGGCGGTGGCCGTGGCGGATCAAACCCGCCACAAGATCGTCACGACCGGCCCCCGCGATGGGCTCTTCACCGGCGGCGTAGACTTCGGCGATACCGACCACATCCGCCTCGTTGAAGCAGGTGCAAAAATCGTCAAACAATGTGTGCAGGCGCGAATAGCGGTGCGGCTGGTGAACCGCAATGACACGCCCGTCGCAGGCCTGACGCGCGGCTTTCAGCACGGCGGCGATTTCGACCGGATGGTGGCCGTAATCGTCAATGATGGTGATGCCGTTCACTTCACCGACCTTGGTAAAGCGGCGGTTCACGCCTTTGAAATTCGCCAGCGCTTCGCGGATTTCATCGCGCTTCATGCCCAGATGACGCGCCACGGCAACAGCGGCCAATGCGTTGGAGACATTGTGATTTCCGGGCATCGGCAGGGTGCACCCCTCGATCATCTGCTCCTCGCCCGCCAGCGCGATGTCGAAATGCGCCACGCCCTTTTGGTAGGTCAGGTTCACCGCGCGCACGTCGGCTTGGGCGTTAAACCCGAAAGTCACGACACGCCGGTCGGTGATCTTGCCCACAAGGCTCTGGACTTCGGGGTGGTCGGTGCAGCACACAGCCAGCCCGTAAAAGGGAATGTTGGACACGAAATCCAGAAACCCCTGCCGCAGGTTTTCGATGGTGCCCCAGTGTTCCATGTGCTCGGGGTCGATATTGGTGACAATCGCGATGGTTGCAGGCAGGCGGTTGAAGGTGCCGTCGGATTCATCCGCCTCGACCACCATCCATTCGCCCTGCCCCATGCGCGCGTTCGACCCATAGGCATGAATGATGCCCCCGTTGATCACGGTGGGATCAAGATTGCCGTGATCCAACAGCGTTGCCACCATCGTGGTGGTGGTGGTTTTGCCATGGGTGCCGCCGATGGCAATGTTGGATTTCAGGCGCATCAGTTCGGCCAGCATTTCCGCGCGCCGCACCACCGGCAGCCCTTTGAGGCGGGCCGCATCCAGTTCGGGGTTGCCCGCTTTGATGGCCGAGGAAATCACGACCACTTCGGCCCCCTCGAGGTTTTCAGCGCGCTGGCCTTCGAAAATCACCGCGCCCAGTTCCTTGAGCCGGTCGGTGATCTTGGAGGCTTTCAGGTCCGAGCCCTGGACTTTGTAGCCGTGGTTGATCAGCACTTCGGCGATGCCGGACATGCCGATACCGCCGATGCCGACAAAGTGGATAGGGCCCATTTCGGTGGGCAATTTGGTCACGGCAGCGTTCATCCGGGCGTTCCTGTAGCAAGCGTTTCGACCAGTTCGACGAGGCGCTCTGTTGCATCGGGGCGCGAGATCGACAGCGCCGCCTGCGCCATGGCAAGCGCGCCTTCGGGATTGGTCAGAATGGTGGTGATATGATCCGACAGCGTGGCCGCATCAAGCCGCGCCTCGGGGATGAGAATGGCCGCCTGCGCATCCACCAGCCCGCGCGCATTGGCGCTTTGGTGATCCGCAGCGGCGGCGGCAAAGGGGATCAGGATCGCCGGGCGCCCGATCACGGAAATATCCGCAACCGAGGACGCGCCAGAGCGCGAAATCACCAGCTGCGCTTCGGACATGCGCCGCGGAATATCGGTGAAAAAGGTTTCAACCTCCGCCGCAAGCCCTGCCTCGGCATAGGCGCGCTCGACGCGCTCCTTGTCTTCGGGGCGGGCCTGTTGCGCAACGCGCAGATTGCTGCGCAGCGGCTCGGGCAGCGCGGCGATGGCGGCAGGCACGGCATCCGACAAGATCCGCGCGCCTTGCGAGCCGCCGATCACGAGGATCGACATCGGGTAGTCACCCGGCGTGATATAGCCTGCCCCCGCGCGCTCCAGCACCGCCGCGCGCACCGGATTGCCGGTGTAAACGCCGTCAATGCCCGCAGGCAGGACCGTCGGCCATGTGCCACAGGCCACGCGGTTGACGCGTTTGGAAAAGATCTGGTTGACGCGGCCCAGCACACCGTTTTGCTCGTGGATCATGCGCGGCTTGCCCAAAAGCGTGGCCGCCGCCATCGCCGGAATGGCCGGATAGCCGCCAAAGCCCACGACCACTGCCGGTTTGTCGCGCACCATTTTGGTCATGGCCGAAAACACACCGCCAAGGATACGCAGCGGCACCATGGCTTTGGCCGCAATCCCGCCGCGCGCGAAGGTGGCCGATGCCAGTTCTTCGATCTCGACGGCCTGCGGGAAAGCGCCGGTGTAGCGCGCGCCACGCGCATCGGTGGACAGTTTGACCCGCCAGCCGCGCGCCAGCATCGCTTCGGCCAGCGCTTGGGCCGGGAACATATGCCCGCCGGTGCCGCCTGCGGCAATCACCAGCAGCGGGGCCAGGGTCTTGGGTGTGGTCATGGCGTTATCTCCCGCGCCGGATCAGGATGTCACCGATCTCGCCCTGGGGGCGATTGCGGGTAAAGGCCAGCAACATGCCCACCGCGATGCCCGAAGCAATGACCGAGGAGCCGCCATAGCTGACAAAGGGCAAGGTCATGCCTTTGGCAGGCAAAAGCCGCACCGCAACGCCCATGTTGATCATCGCCTGCACGCCAAAGGCACAGGCAAGCCCCGTCCCCGCAAGGCGGATGAACGGATCGCGTTCGCGCATCAGCCGGCTGAGGGAGCGCACAACGATCGTGCCGTACAGCGCGATGATCGCCAGCACCAACACCAGCCCGTATTCTTCTGCCGCCACAGCGATGATAAAATCGGTATGGGCATCGGGCAGCGACCATTTCACCTGACCTTCGCCCACGCCCACGCCAAAGAACCCACCCTCTTGGATAGCGTTCGTCGCATAGCCGATCTGGGTGCGCGGATCGACTTCTGCGGACAGAAACCCGTCGATGCGGCGCGCAAAGTGTTCGGAATTATTGTAGGCGACCGTGCCAAACATCACGACACCCACCGCAAGCGAGACCAGCAGGGTCAGCGGCGCCCCCGCGACGAAATACATCACCGCCCAGCTGAACAGGATCAGCGCCGCCTGCCCGAAGTCGGGCTGCATGGCCAAGAGCATCACGATGATCAGCGCCAGCGCGAAGGAATACAGTTTGCCCGGCGGCCCGTCGAGGTCCTGTGACGCCGACATCAGCCAGGCCGACACCACAACGAAGGCAGGCTTGAGAAATTCGGAAGGCTGGACAGAGGCGAACCCGAAAGAGAACCAGCGCACAGCCCCTTTGCCGAAATCCGTGCCGATAAAGGGCAGCAACAGCAGCGCAACGAAGGTGATTGCAAATCCCACGACCGCCAGACGGCGCACCATTTTGGGGTCCATCATCGTGGTGGCGATCATCGCGATCAGGGCCATGACCCCGAAAAACGCCTGACGCTGGATGTAGTAAAAGGTCGGCAGACCGTTTTTTTCGGCCAGGGGCGGCGAGGCTGCAAGACCCAGCAAAATGCCCACGCCAAACAGCAAGAGAATACAAGAGAGCGACCATTTGTCGATCGTCCGCCACCACCGGGGAAGAACCGGCTCGCCATCCCGCTTGGGGATCGCGCCATACACCATTTCTGTCATTTTACTACCGCCGCACTGCCTGATTTCGCCACGGTGGAAGGCACTCCGACCGCGCGATGTCCGGTTGACCGGATCTAAGGCAATTCTAGCCCAAGTTCGCGCCCAAGGCTAGTGGGTTGCGCGGGCATTGCCGCCCGATTGAGCAGAGATTGGCGCAAAAACAGGCGCAATCTTTGGTGACAGGAACCACATAGCGCCATTGCGAGTTTCGATTGGACATTCAGACAGCACCGGCAACCCGACAAAAAGGAGGCGATGATGGCCTTTAGCGATGGCGACAAAGTAGCATGGGATTGGGGCAACGGCACCGCCGAGGGGGCCGTTCGGACGCGCTATCTGCGCACCGTCACCCGCAAGATCAAGGGCAGCGAAATCACGCGCCACGGGTCCAAAGACAACCCTGCCCTTTTCATCGAACAGGCCGATGGCGATCGGGTGCTCAAGCTCAGTTCCGAAGTGCGCCCCGCCTAAGCGGCGCGGTGTCAGGCTTGAGCGCTCCCATGTCCTCTTGCGATGCCCTGCCCGAGGGGCTGACCTATTACCCCGACAGCGAGCCCGGGATCACACGGGCGCGTCACGGGCGCGGATTTACCTTTCGCGCACCGGACGGCACCACGCTTGCGCGCGGGCCGGTCCGCGCGCGCTGTCTCGCGCTTGCCGTGCCGCCAGCCTATGAAAATGTCTGGATTTCGCCCAAGGAGAACGGGCATTTGCAGGCAACCGGCCTCGATGCGCGCGCGCGCAAGCAATACCGCTATCACGCGGCATGGTCGCAGGCGCGCGCGGCGGAAAAATTCGACAGACTCGCGGAGTTTGCCCGCGCCCTGCCCCGCATCCGCGCCCGCGTGCGCCGCGACCTGCATGAGGATGTGGGCGAGGAAGCCTTTGCGCTTGCCGCCGCCGTCCTGATGATCGACCGCCTTGCCATCCGCGTGGGCAACGACACCTATGCCCGCGATAACGGCAGCTACGGCATTACCACGCTGCAACGCCGCCACCTTCGCCTTGATGACGGCGGGCTGACGTTGGCGTTCACGGCCAAAGGTGGCAAAAAGGTCCGGCGCAGGCTGAGCGACAAGAAGGTGCTCAAAACGCTCGACAAGATCCGCGACCTTGACGGTGCGCAATTGCTGACGTGGATCGACGCACAGGAGCAACCGCGCAGCCTCACCTCCCACGCGCTCAATGCCTATCTGGGCGATGCGGGGTCGGGGGAGTTCACCGCCAAAACCTTTCGCACATGGGCAGGCACTTTGGCGGCCTTTGAAGCGGTCGAGAACGGCGCCACGACGATCAAGGCCCTTGCCGGGGCCGCAAGCGCGCGGCTTGCCAACACGCCCACCGTCGCGCGCAACAGCTACATCCACCCGCGCGTGATCTCCCTGGTCGAGGAGGCGCATGTCCCCGCTGTCACCCCCGCCAGGCTGAGCGGTTTGCGCGTGGCCGAAAACCGCCTGCTCGGATTTCTCGAAAGTTAGAGCAGCGCTTCCACAAGCGCGGCGAAATGCTCGCCGCGTTTTTCAAAGTTGGGGTATTGATCGAAGCTCGCCGCCGCAGGGGCAAGCAGCACAACCTCCCCTGCCTCTGCCTCGCGCGCGGCCAGCGCCACCGCCGCCTCCATGGTTTCGCAAATCTCGTAGGGCACATCGCCCAGTTGCAGCGCAAAATCGCGCGCCGAAAAGCCGATCAGATAGGCTTTGACCACCGACCCAAGCGCCGGGGCCAGCGCGGCGATCCCGCCGTCCTTGCCCATGCCGCCCGCGATCCAGCGGATGCGCGAAAACGCCTCAAGCGCCTTTTGCGCCGAATCGACGTTGGTGGCTTTGGAGTCATTGACGAATTTCACGCCATCTTTTTCGCCGACCAACTGGCTGCGGTGCGGCAAGCCGCCAAAGGAGTGAAACGCCGCCTCGATGGTTTTGGGCGAAAGCCCCAGCGCGCGGGTCGCAGCAAAGGCGGCGCAGGCGTTCTGGTGGTTATGCGCCCCCGGAAGGCCCGCGATGTCGCGCAGATCGAGCGAGGCGACCTGTTTGCCCTTGCGGTATTCGCTTAGAAACCCCTTGCGCGCAAAGACGTTCCAGCCGCTGCCGGCCAGTTTTTCAGCGACGGAAATGCGGATCAGACGCGAATCTTCGGGCCCTTCAACCAATTGGTTGGCCAGATAGCGGCCCTCTTTTTCGTCGACGCCGATCACGCAGCGATCCGGCCCGCCTTCGATGAAAAGGCGGCGTTTGGCGGCAAAATACCCCCCCATGCCGCCGTGCCGGTCCAGATGGTCGGGCGACAGATTGGTAAAGACCGCCACATCGGGGGTCAGCGCCCGCGCCAAATCGGTTTGGTAGGATGACAGTTCCAGCACGATCACCTCGCCATCGACCGGCGGCTCGATATCCAGAACCCCGCGCCCGATATTGCCCGCAAGCTGGCACGGGGTGCCGTTTTCGCTCAGGATATGGTGGATCAGCGCCGACGTGGTGGATTTGCCGTTCGAACCGGTGACGGCGATCACGCGCGGGGGCGTGTCGAAATCCACCCAATCGCCCGATCCGAGCGATCGGAAAAACAGGCCGATGTCATTGTCCACCGGCACCCCTGCGGCCCATGCGGCGGCGATGACCTTGTTGGGGTCGGGGTAGAGATGGGGGATACCGGGCGAAACGATCAAGGCGGCGATGCCGTCAAACCCGCCCGCTTTGGTAAAATCGCAGACCTCATAGCCCAGTTCTTCGGCCTTGGCGCGCCCCTCGGTGCTGTCATCCCAGACCACGGGGATCGCCCCGCCCGCGCGCAGCGACAAAGCGGTCGCAAGGCCGGAACGGCCCATGCCCAGAACCGCGACACGGCGGCCTTCATATCCCAGAACCGGTATCATTGTCGGACTCCTTTGGCGGACCGCGGGGCGGTGGATGTTTTGCTGACGTGTAGCGGGTTCTGTGGCCCGCCAGAAGGGGGCTCTGCAAGCGCGTAAATGCCACGCGAGACGCGCGCGAACCAGCCGTAATGATTATCGGCCAGAATGGCGCGTGCGTTGGGCACGTCCAGCGCGCGGGCCATCTGCGCCGGGGCGCTCGGGCCATGTCGCCCCAGATAGGCGCGCAGCTTTTGCGCATCCTGACGGTAGGCGGTCACGCGTTTCACGCCCGTGGTGCCCCCGACATTGGGATCACCGATGCGGCGGGTAAATTCCTTAAGCAACTGCCCTGCCCGTTTGGTATTCTTGCGCGGCTGATAGGGCGCAGGGTCGAGATGGGCCTCCACCCTTTGCGCCGCCACATCCACGGCCAAGAGGCCCAGCCCCAGGCGGCGGCACAGATGCACGATGTCCTTGTAGCGCAGTTTCCAGCCGGTGCCCTTGGCTTTGGGCACCGCCAGATAGACCGCATCGCTGACCCGCTGACGGTCGATGCCCTGCAAGACCAGCGCCAGCGAGAACCCCGTTTTCAACTCGACCACGACGGGCGGCTCGCTGCCGCGCACCGCCATCACGTCGCAGGCGCCGATTTCGGCCTTCACCACATAGCCCTGCGCCTCCAGAAAGGCTTTGACGGGGGCGTAGAGATCGGCCTCTTTCACGGTTTAACGCAGCTTGAGGGTGGCCAGACCGATGAGCGCGAGCACCAGCGAGATGATCCAGAACCGGATCACGATCTGCGCCTCGCCCCAGCCCTTTTTCTCGTAGTGGTGGTGGATCGGAGCCATCAGGAACACGCGTTTGCCGGTGCGTTTGAAGTAGAGCACCTGAATGATGACCGAGAGCGCCTCGACCACGAACAAGCCGCCGACAATTGCCAGCACCAATTCGTGCTTGGTTGCCACCGCGATCGCGCCCAAAGCGCCGCCCAAGGCCAGCGATCCGGTGTCGCCCATGAACACGGCTGCAGGCGGCGCATTGTACCACAAAAACCCGAGCCCCCCGCCGATCAGCGCCGAGGTAAAGATCAGGATTTCCCCCGTTCCGGGCACGTAGTGCAGGCCGAGGTAGTCGGTAAAGTCGGTGCGGCCCACCGCATAGGCGATGACGCCAAGCGTGCCTGCCGCGATCATCACGGGCATGATCGCAAGACCGTCGAGACCGTCGGTGAGGTTCACCGCATTGGCCGAACCAACGATCACGATCATCGCGAAGGGGATAAAGACCCAGCCAAGGTTGATCAGCGCATCCTTGAAGACGGGCAAGGCCAGTTGGTTGGTCAGCTCTTGGGGATGCAGCCACGCCGCCCAGGCGCCGGCGATCAGCGCAATCAGCAGGCCCAGCAGCAGGCGCAGGCGCGAGGACACGCCTTTGGTATTGGCCTTGGACACTTTGGCGAAATCATCGGCAAAGCCGATTGCGCCATAGGCCATGGTGACAAACATCACCAGCCAGACATAGCCCACCGAAAGCTGCGCCCACAACAGGGTCGAGGTCAGCACCGCCGAAAGGATCAGCAAGCCGCCCATGGTCGGGGTTCCTGCCTTGACGAAATGGCTTTCGGGGCCATCCTCGCGGATCGGCTGGCCCTTGCCCTGGCGTTTGCGCAGGATGTCGATCAGGGGGCGGCCAAAAATAAAGCCGAAAATCAGCGCCGTAAAAAACGCGCCACCGGCACGGAAGGTGATATAGCGAAAGAGGTTAAAAAAATCGCCGCCGTCAGACAGCCCCGTTAGCCAGTAAAACATCGCTTGCGCCCCTTAAAGTTCTTCGGGCAGCGGATGGCCCAATTTTCGTATTGCGTCAACCAAGCGGCTGACCTTCGACCCTTTCGAGCCTTTGACGAGCACGACATCGCCCGCATCCACATGCAGTTTCAAGTCCGGCAACATCGCCTCGGCGCTGGCGTACCAGCCGCCGCGCTTGTCGGCGCGAAGCGCGGCATCGAGGTGCTGCATCAGTGGCCCGACACAGAACACTTCGTCGATGCTGGCCATGAACGGCAGGGCGGCGAGGGCGGCGTGATCGGCCTGCTCCGTGGGCCCCAGTTCCAGCATATCGCCCAGAATGGCAATGCGCCGGCCCTTGTGTTTGCGGCCCAGCCCGTCGCGCGGTGCTGCCGCCGCCAACACTTCCAGCGCGGCTTTCATCGAGGTGGGATTGGCGTTGAAGGCATCGTCGATCAGCGTGAGCTGCCAGCTGGTCTCGCTGGGATCGAGCAGGATCTGTTCGCGCGCGCCGCGCCCGGCGGGCGGCGCCCAGAGCACCAGATCGCGTGCTGCCAGCGTCACATCCGCGCCAACCTCTTGCGCGACGGCCAGACAGCCCGCAGCGTTGGTGGCAAAATGGCGCCCTGCCGTGGAGAGGCGGAACAGATGGTCGGTGCCGCCCACGCGCGCTTTGGCGGTGGTGATCCCGTCAAACAGCCGCACGTCGTGAACCTGTACATCGCAAGCCGCCGTTTCGCCAAAGGTCACGACCCGCGCCGCGCCCGCGCCTGCGCGCAGCACATCGAGCGTGTCGAGATCGCCGTTCACCACCGCAACGCCGCCCGCGACCAGCCCCTCGCAGATTGCCGCTTTTTCGCGGGCAATATCGGCAAGGCTGTCAAAGGCGGCCAGATGCGCAGCGGCCACCGTGGTGATCATCGCCACATGCGGCGCGGCCATTCGGGCCAGCGGCGCGATTTCTCCGGGGTGGTTCATGCCGATTTCGATCACGGCAAAATCCGTGTCCTGTGGCATACGCGCCAGCGTCAGCGGCACGCCCCAGTGGTTGTTGTAGCTGGCTTGCGCGGCGTGGACGCGGCCCTGCCCGTTGAGAATCGCGCGCAGCATTTCTTTGGTCGAGGTCTTGCCCACCGACCCCGTGACGCCGATCACGCGGGCCTGCGTGCGCTTGCGTGCGGCCACGCCGAGGCGTTCGAGCGCGGGCAGCACCGCCTCGACGATCAAAAGCGGCGCATCGGCGGCCACGCCTTCGGGGCGGTGGGTGACAAGGGCAGCACCGGCACCGGCCGCCAGAGCCTGTGCCACAAAATCATGCCCGTCGCGCGCGGCCGTGAGCGCCACGAATAAATCGCCCTTTTTCAGCGTGCGGGTGTCGATGGAAACGCCGTCCACGGTGAAATCGCAGGTCGCGGTGCCCCCCGTTGCGGCGGCGGCATCGGCAGAAGTCCAAAGGCTCATCGTCATTCTTTCTCAGATCGCGCCATCAAGGGCAGCAACGGCCAGCGAGGCCTGTTCGACATCGTCAAAGGGAAACACATCGTCACCGACGACCTGCCCCGTCTCGTGGCCCTTGCCACAAATCAGCAGCGCGTCCCCGGCTTGCAGGGCATCGACCCCGCGCAGGATGGCTTCGGCGCGGTCGCCCACTTCCAGCGCGCTGGCGCAGGCCACAAGGATTTCGGCGCGGATCGCGGCGGGATCTTCTGAACGCGGGTTGTCGTCGGTCACGATCACCACATCGGCATGCTCTGCCGCCGCCGCCCCCATCAGCGGGCGCTTGGTGCGATCCCGGTCCCCCCCTGCCCCGATCACGGCGATGATGCGCCCCATCACATGCGGGCGCAGCGCCTTGATGGCGGTCGCAACCGCGTCGGGCGTATGGGCGTAATCGACGAAAACCGCTGCACCATTGTCGCGGGTCGCCGCGTGCTGCATGCGCCCCCGCACGCCTTTGAGGTCGTGCAGACATTCGAAAATACGGTCGGGTTCGGCGCCGCAGGCCATGGCAAGCCCCGCCGACAGCATGATGTTTTCCGCCTGAAATCCGCCAATCAGATTGAGCCGCGTCTGATAGGGAGTTCCGGCAAAGTCGAAACGCACATCCATGCCCGTCGCGTCAAACCGCTGGGCAATCAGGCGCAGATCCGCCGCTTCCGAGCGGCCCACCCGCAACACGTCGATGTTGCGCTCGGCGGCGTAGCCTTCGATTTCGGGGCCGCGCGGATCGTCGATATTGATCACGGCCACCCCGTCCTCGGGCAAAACGCGCGCAAACAGCCCCGCTTTGGCGGCAAAATATTCCTCGAATGTGGCATGGTAGTCGAGGTGGTCTTGCGTGAAATTCGTGAAGGCGGCGGCGGCAAGGCGCACCCCGTCAAGGCGGCGCTGCGCCAATCCGTGGGAGGAGGCCTCCATCGCGGCATGGGTAACGCCGTGTTCCCATGCATCGTGCAAAATGTTGTGCAGGGTGATCGGCTCGGGCGTGGTGTGGCCCGATCCGGTTTCAAACGCGCCCTCGACGCCGGTGGTGCCGATATTCACCGCCTCAAGCCCGAGCAGCGTCCAGATCTGGCGGGTAAATGTCGCAACGGAGGTTTTGCCGTTGGTGCCGGTGACGGCGGCCACGACTTCGGGCTGGCGTTCGAACCACAGAGCGGCCGTATAGGCCAGCGCCTGACGCGGGTCCTCGGCCAGAACAACGGCGGGTTGGTAGGCGGCGATGGCCTCGGCGGCGCGTTGTGCCCCGAGGCGGTCGGTCAGGATCGCGGCGGCCCCCGCTTTCAGGGCGGCGGGCACAAAATCCGCGCCATGCGCCTGCGTGCCGGGCAGCGCGGCAAACAAATGCCCCTCAGCGACCTTGCGGCTGTCCACCGACAGCCCCGTGACGCGCGTGTCCAGCTTGCCGCTGCCCAAAGAGGCGACAGGGGAAAGGCCCAGTTCGGTTAATGTCTTGGTTCCCAACCGGCCCATCACGCAGCGCTCCCGTCTGATTTACGTCAGTTCGACGCGCTCAGTGTTACCCCATCAAGGGAGGCAGATTCAATGTCTGGTCGCAGCCCCAAAAGCGGCGCGACACGGTGGATGATTTCTGCCGCCACCGGCACCGCCGTCCAGCCCGCCGTGCGGCGCAACTGGCCTGCGCCCATGATTTGCGGCTCATCCAGCGTCACGATCAGCACATATTTGGGGTCGTTGGACGGGAAAACGGAGGCGAAGGTTGCGATCACCTTGTCGTCATAATAGCCGCCGCCGTTTTCTTTGGGCTTGTCGGCAGTGCCGGTTTTACCCGCAACCGAATAGCCTTTGACATCGCCAAAGGAGGCTGTGCCCTCGGTCACCACGCGGCGCAGCATCATGCGCGACAGGGCAGAGACCTCTTGCGACACCACACGCGGGCCGACCTCGACGGGACCGCTGTGTTTGATCAGTGTCGGCGCGACTCGGGTGCCCCCGTTCAACAGCGACGAATAGGCGGTCGCCAAATGCAGCGGCGAGGCCGACAGGCCGTGACCGTAGGAAATTGTCAAGGTCGACAGTTCCGACCAGTTCTTGGGCAACAAAGGCTTGCCCGTCGATGCCTCGATCAGCTCGACGGGGGTTGCTTCGAAAAAGCCCAGGGATTTGAGGAACTCCTGCTGACGCTCGACACCGATCATCTGCGCGACATGCGCCGTGCCCACGTTGGAGGACACTTCGATCACCTTGGTCAGGGTCGCGGTCGGGCCATAGCTGTGACCGTCAAATTCCCCGATGGAAAACTTGCCCCAGCGAAACGGCGGCTGCGTGTCGATCAGCGTGTCGGGACCGGCCACCCCAAGCTCCATCGCCTGCGCGGCGGCGAAAATCTTGAAGGTCGAGCCAAGCTCGTAAACCCCCTGCACCGCGCGGTTGAACAGCGGGCTGTCGGCGGCATGACCCGCTGTCAGCGGGCGGGGGCGGTTGTTGGGGTCGAAATCGGGGAGCGACACCATCGAGACCACTTCGCCGCTGTGCAGATCCATCAGGATCGAGGTCGCGCCTTTTGCGCCCATGATCGCCATGCCCCCCGCCAAGACTTCGCGCGCGGTGGATTGGGCGGTCAGGTCGATTGACAGTTGCAACGGCTGGTCGGCATTGGCCGGATCGCGCAGATAGTCGTCAAAGGCCCGCTCGACCCCCGCCACACCGATGACTTCGGCAGAGGCAACACCCTCGCGCCCGAAAGAGGCCCCACCAAGAATATGCGCGGCCAGCTTGCCGTTGGGATAGAGGCGCATTTCGCGCGGACCGAACAGCAGGCCCGGATCGCCGATGTCATGCACGGCCTGCATCTGTTCGGGGCTGAGTTTCTTCTTGATCCACAAGAACTTGCGCGTTCCCGTAAAATCCTTGATCAGACGGTCGCGGTTGAGATCGGGGAAAATTTTCACCAGTTCGTCGGCGCAATGTTCGGGGTCGATCATCTGCATCGGCTGCGCGTAAAGCGCGTTGGTGATCAGATTGGTTGCCAGCACCCGCCCGTTGCGATCCACGATATCGGCACGTTGTGCCAGAATGGGCGTCCCGATGGCTGCCGAGCGCGGCTCGGCCGGTTCGGCGTTGGCCATAAACCCCATGCGCGCGCCAATCGTGCCAAAGGCCACGGTGAAACACAGCCCCAGCACCAGCAACCGCCCCTCGGCGCGCTGGCGGGATTTATCGCGCATGTCCTCATGGCGCAGCCGCAGGTTCTCGCGCTCGATGGCGTCAGGGTTTTCCCCTTTGTTGCGCGCGTCAAGAATGCGGGCCAGCGGGCGCAGCGGCGTGCGGATACTCATCTGTGTGCGTCCCTCAGGTCGCCGACAACGTCAATCGGATCACTCAATTCCGCAAGGACATCCTCCTCGGGCAGAGGGAAATCCACCTCGTCGATCCGGGCGAATTGTTCGGGCAGGAAGGGCAGCAGTTGCAAGCGCTCAAAGTTCAGGTCGGCAAGCTCGCGCAGCCGCTCGGGGCGGTTGAGATAGGCCCATTCCGCCTTGAGCATCGACAATTCCTCGCGCTGCAACGAGATGCGCGTTTGCAATTTATCGACCTCCTTGAAGGCCGCCTGTGTGGAATAGTTCTGATGGTAGGCCCAAAAGGCGAGCCCCATCACCATCAGTGCGGAAGTCACGTACAAAATACTGCGCATTACTCTCTATCTCCCGTCTCTTGCGATTGTCGGCAGACCAAGCGTTGCCCGATCCACCGGCTTTGCCTCTGCCTCAGTGCGCCGCCCCACCCGCAAGCGCGCAGAGCGCGCACGGGGGTTGCGGTCCAGTTCATCCGTATCGGGGCCGATTGCCTTGGACAGTCGCGTGAATCCCGGAACCTCCTGTGCCACCACAGGGGCGTACCGGTTGCCGCCGCCCCCACGGGACGCGCGTGCCTGGAAGAACCGCTTGACGATGCGGTCTTCGAGCGAATGGAATGTGACGACTGCAAGTTGCCCGCCGGGTTTTAGCGATCGTTCCGCCGCTTCTAGCCCGTCGACAAGTTGCCCGAATTCATCGTTCACTGCAATACGGATGGCTTGAAAGCTGCGCGTGGCCGGATGGCTATCGCCCGGCTTTTTGCGCGGCATCAGGCGCTCGATCAGCTTGGCAAGCTGCAACGTGGACGTAAAACGGGCCTTTTGGACGCGATCCATGACGATGGCGGCGGCGATTTTGCGACTTTGGCGCTCTTCGCCGTAGTGAAACAGCACATCGGCAATTTCCTGCTCAGAGGCTTCGTTGACGAAATCTTCGGCAGAATAGCCCGATTGCGACATCCGCATGTCGAGCGGCCCGTCGCGCATGAAGGAAAAGCCGCGCTCGGCCAGATCCAGCTGCATCGAACTGACACCGAGATCCAGCACGACCCCGTCGAGGCCCTGCGCGTAGTCGTCCATCTGGCCAAAAGTACCCTCGACCAGAGAAATCCTGCCCTCATAGCCGTCCACCCAAGGCCGCGCCAGCTCATGCGCCAGAGGGTCGCGATCGACGCCGATCACATGGTCTGCGCCCGCAGCGATCAGACCCCGGGTGTAGCCCCCTGCCCCGAAGGTGCCATCAAGCCAGCGCCCGGCAACCGGCGCGCATTCTCTGAGCAAAGGACGCAGCAGGACCGGAATATGCGGGGCGTCGGCGGTGTTGTCCGTCTGGCCCATCGCTTAAAGCCCTTCGTCACCGGCCAGAAGGCTGAGCGGATCGAAATCCTCGCCCATCTCTTCGGCCCATTTATCCGTGTTCAGATCATCTTCAGCGCGGAAGGTTTCCGGCTTCCAGATTTCGAAAGTCTCGCCCACGCCCGCAAAATACGCCTCGTTTTCAAGGCCGATTTTGGCGCGCAGGGCGGCGGGGATCACAAGGCGCCCGTCGGGGTCCACCTCGGTGGGCTGTGCTTTGTTGAGGATCAGGCGCTGCAACATCACGCGGCGCTTGGTGCCACGCGGGAGCGCGTTGATATCTGCGGCAAGTTTTTCAAAGGCGCTTTGGGTGTAGACCTGAAGCATTTTCTGGGTGTCGGCACCGTAGACGATGACCATGCGCGGGCGACCGGTTGCGGCGGCGTTGGGATCGCCTTCCTCCAGCTCACGACGAAACGGCGCGGGGATCGACATGCGCCCCTTGCTGTCCACCTTGAAGGTGTGTTCGCCTATGAACATGCCGGCCAAATCGCGGCACTCCTGTCTCTGCCCTCAGGGTTCCGACCCCTGTGTACGGAAACGGCGGACCGAGCTGCTGCCACTGCTCGATCCGCCGCCCTATTCGCCCTTTGCGGGCTATGTCCGACTGCGCGCGCCACCTGGGGGGATGTCTGCTCGCTCGCGCGCCGGATCTCTTCGTTACGGGTGATATGGATGCCTGTATGAAACCTGACTTTGGTCGTTTTTGTTCGCGGTCTTTATGCGCCGCTCATTCCGTATCACCGTGCAACAGTGATGCCATGGGAAATCACGGGAAACAACGGTTTTCTGCGGGAGCGCCACACAAAATGTAGATTTCCACGGAGTTATCCACAAGGTGTTGTGTGCAGAGCTGTATAAATTTACACAATATGTAGGGATAAATTCAGGACAGTTCGCTAGATAAGGTAACGGTCGCGTGATCTGTTGTGAAATATCCCATCCCGTAAAAAATTTTGAAATTTGTTACCCACAGGCTGAATTTTCGAGCAGATCGTCAGGAATTGCGATTCCTTCCCGCGGATTCCCATCAATCCCGTAAATTCCCGTAATCCCCCAAGCCGCCGCAAAACGCGAAAGGCGCGAGGTTGCCCCCGCGCCTGAGTTCTGTGTTGGCCGCGCTGCCTTGCCATCTGCGCACCGCCTTCCTGACCCGCACGGGTCGCCGCCCCTCCGGCGCTTTGGAATCGTGCGACAGGCCGCCTAGGCCATGCCCCCGCCGACCAGCCGCTCGGCCAGCGCAAGATAGGGGGCGGCGAGGTCGCTCTCCCCTGCCGCAATCGGCGTGCCACTATCGCCCGCCAGCCGTGTATCCAGCGCCAGCGGCAAGGCCCCCAGGAACGGCACATTGATCTTGGCCGCCTCTTGCGCCACGCCACCATGACCGAAAATATGCGCCTCATGCCCGCATTGCGGACATATATATGTCGACATGTTTTCAATAAGACCCAAAACCGGCACCGACAGCTTGTCGAACATGGAAATTGCGCGCCGCGCATCCAGCAGCGCCACATCCTGCGGAGTCGAGACCACAATCGCGCCCGAAAGCTGGGTTTTCTGGCACAGGGTCAGTTGAACATCGCCCGTGCCGGGCGGCAGGTCGATGATCAGCACATCCAGCTCGCCCCATTGCACCTGCCCCAGCATCTGCTGCAAGGCCCCCATCAGCATCGGGCCACGCCAGACGATGGCTTCGTCCTCTTTGACCATCAAACCGATGGACATCATCGTCACCCCATGGGCGTCCAGCGGCTCGATGGTCTGCCCGTCCGGCGAGGCGGGTTTTTTGGTGACACCCATCATGCGTGGCTGGCTGGGCCCGTAGATATCCGCATCCAACAGGCCCACGCGCCGCCCCTGCCGCGCAAGCGCCACAGCAAGGTTCGACGACACGGTGGATTTGCCCACCCCGCCCTTGCCGGACGCCACGGCCAGAATGCGTTTGATGCCCGGAACGCCCTGCTTGCCCGCCTGCGGCGTCGGGTGGCGACCGATCTTGAGTGCGGGGGGCTGGCCTGACGGTGTGGCCGGGGGCGCTGAAGGGGCGGTCGGGGCCGCTTGCGCGGGCCCGTGGGCGGTAATGACGATGGACACTTTTTCCACGCCTGTTAGCGCCAGAAGCTTGCGTTCCATTTCCATGCGCGCCGGCTCAAGTTTGCGCGCCTGATCCGCGCTTGGCGCCTCAAGCACAAACCGGACGATGTTACCGCTCACATCCAAGGCACGAATCATGTTTTGCGTGACCGGGTCGCCCCCAAAGGGCAATTCGACGCCGCGCAGCGCGTTCAGGATTTCTTCATGGTTAACAGACATATAGGCCTTCCCCTCGTCGGATGCGTGACGTGATATCTTCGCAATACCCTTAAAACTAAGGACATTCCACCGGCACTGCGCCAAAGCTGCCCCTAGGGCACCCCCGAAGCGCCATCAAAATGGGTCAGCAAGGCATATGCATTCACCGCATGGCGGCATTGCCCATTCGGCGGATTGTGCAAACGCAGCATAAGGTCCATTTTAAATCCAACGAAGCGAGACAGACACCGCAGCAAGGCGCCGCAGACAACGGCCAACCGGACGGGGTCGGACACAAGCTTCACTGAGTTTGACAGGGCAAACGCCCACGGGCCAGAGCGCCCAAGATTGAAAAAGGTAGAGCACTATGGCTTACGCATCGAACATCCGCACCGTTGAAACCGGTCTCCGTCTCCCCGCCCTCTTCAAGGGTCTTGGCGAGCGCTTCGCACGCTACCAAGTGTACCGCAGCACGTTGAACGAACTCAACACGCTCTCGACCCGCGAACTGGCTGACCTCGGCATCTCGGCCGCCAACGTGCGCGCCATCGCATACCAAGCCGCTTACGGCGAATAAGAACACCCATCGGCCCCCCTCTCCTCCTCCCTGGGGCGCTGGTATAGCGACGGTCTCCTCCTCCTCCCTGAGATCGTCGCGCCTATAACGGGGATTGTTCCCCAGACTTACGGCCCTCTCTCCTCCTCCCTGAGGTCCGTATTCAGAGCGGCGGCGCTCTCCTCCTCCCTGCGCCGCCGCCCTCCTGATCCGGTCAACCGGTTGCTCCCTTGAACAGGTGAGCCCGCGCGACCACATAAGATGCGGTCCTTCTCTCCTCCTCCCTGAGGGCCCGTATATCAGCGACAGGGTCTCCTCCTCCCTGACCCTGTCGCCTCCCCATTCGGGCACGGCCTTTGGCCTAAGACCCACAGCAGATACGGCCCTCTCTCCTCCTCCCTGAGGCCCGTATATCCGGTGACAAGATCTCCTCCTCCCTGATCTTGCCGCCGCACAATCTGGGACCGCCATGCACAGTGTGGTGTGACGCCCAACCCTATACGGTCCTTCTCTCCTCCTCCCTGAGGGCCCGTGTATCAGCGACAGGGTCTCTCCTCCTCCCTGACCCTGTCGCTCCAAATTCCGGCCTTCGCGCAGATGCGCCCAAGGCCCCGACGAACACCGGCTCTCCTCCTCCTCCCTGAGGGTCGGCTATGTGGCAGACGCGTCCTCCTCCCTGCGTTTTCCACAGAATATCAGGCCCACGCCCTCCCTCGTGGTCCGGACAATGAAGCGGTCGTGTCTCCTCCCTGACACGGCCGCTTTTTTGTGGGCCCAAGCGATTGGCCACAAAAAAGGCCACCAAACCGGCAGCCCTTTTCAGTCACATCTGGCGATTTGCCCACCGGCACCAAGAACGCGCTAGAACGGTACATCGCCCGCGCTTGCCGCATCCACGACGAATTTCGCCACCAGTTTCTTGGGGCCGGCACGGTCGAATTCGATCAACAGCTTGTCGCCCTCGACCTCCATCACCTCGCCATAGCCGAATTTTTGATGGAACACGCGGTCGCCAATGCCAAAGCTGCTGACGGCTTTCATGTCGATCACCATATCGCGCGCCTGTGAGGGGGTCGTTTTTGCACGCGCGCGCGCGGCTTGCTGGCTGCGCTCTTGCAACCGCTTCCAGCCCGGAGACTCATAGACATCGGCCTTGGCAACGCGGCTTTCGAAACTGCTGCTGGTTTGCGGCGCGGCGGCGCCATAGCCCCCGCCGTACAAGCCCGGCGGCGTGAGCACATCAACATGATCCTCGGGCAACTCGTCGATAAAGCGCGAGGGCAGCTGACTTTGCCACTGACCGTAAACCCGACGGTTGCCCGCAAAGGAAATCGTGCAGACCTCCTCGGCGCGGGTGATGCCGACATAGGCCAAACGGCGCTCTTCCTCGAGGCCCTTCTGGCCGCTTTCATCCATCGAGCGCTGGCTCGGGAACAGGCCCTCTTCCCATCCGGGAAGGAAAACAGCGGGGAATTCCAACCCCTTGGCCCCGTGCAGCGTCATCAACGTGACCTTTTCGCCCGCCTCTTCGCTTTCGTTGTCCATGATCAGCGCGACGTGTTCCAGAAACCCGCCCAGGTTTTCGAACTGTTCCAGCGCCTTGACCAATTCCTTGAGGTTTTCAAGACGCCCCGGCGCTTCGGGGGTTTTGTCATTGAGCCACATCGTCGTGTAGCCACTTTCGTCCAAAATCTGCTCGGCCAGCTCGACAGGGCCGATACCGGCCTCCCCCGCCAAGCCGGACCAGCGATCCAGATCCGCAAGCAACTGGGCGATCGACCCCTTGGCCTTGCCTTTCAACACGCCGCCCTCGACCGCCAGGCGCGCGCCTTCTTTCAGCGCCACGCCATTGCTGCGCGCCATATGCTGGATGTCTTGCATCGCCTTGCCGCCAACCCCGCGTTTGGGCGTGTTGACGATCCGCTCAAAGGCCAGATCGTCCTCGGGCGACATCACCACGCGAAAATACCCCATCGCATCGCGAATCTCGAGACGTTCGTAAAACCGTGGCCCGCCGATCACGCGATACGGCAGGCCGATGGTCAAAAACCTGTCCTCAAAGGCGCGCATCTGATGCGAGGCGCGCACGAGAATGGCCATGGAATCAAGGCCGAAGGGAGTCATCCCGCGCGTGCCCGATTGCATGGCTTCGATTTCTTCACCGATCCAACGCGCCTCTTCCTCGCCATCCCAATGGCCGATCAAGCGGACCTTCTCGCCATCCGGCGTGGCCGTCCAAAGCGTCTTGCCCAAGCGCCCCGAATTGCCTTCGATCACGGCAGAGGCCGCGGCCAGAATATGCGGGGTCGAACGGTAGTTCTGTTCCAGACGCACGACTTTCGCCCCCGGAAAATCCTTTTCAAAGCGCAGGATGTTGCCAACCTCGGCGCCGCGCCAGCCGTAGATCGACTGGTCGTCATCGCCCACGCAGCAAATATTCTTGTGCCCCGAAGCCAGCAGACGCAGCCACATGTACTGCGCGACGTTGGTATCCTGATACTCGTCCACCAGCAAAAAGCGGAACCGGCGCTGGTAATCGGCGAGCAGGTCGGGATGGGCCTGAAAAATCGTGACCATATGCAACAAAAGGTCGCCAAAGTCACAGGCGTTGAGCGTCTTCAACCGCGCCTGATACGCCTTGTAGAGGTCCAGCGCATGGCCGTTAAACGCCGCCTGTTCGCCGCTTGGCACTTTCGCAGGGGTCCAGGCGCGGTTTTTCCACGCATCGATGATTCCCGCCAATTGGCGCGCAGGCCAGCGTTTTTCGTCGATATTGGCGGCAGAAATCACCTGTTTGAGCAGGCGGATCACATCATCGCTGTCGAGAATGGTGAAATTTGATTTCAGCCCGACAAGTTCGGCGTGACGGCGCAACTGCTTCACACAGACCGAATGGAAGGTGCCCAGCCAAGGCATGCCCTCGATGGTTTCGCCCATCAGTCCCGCAACACGTGTTTTCATCTCGCGCGCGGCCTTGTTGGTAAAGGTCACCGCCAGAATTTCATGGGGACGCGCGCGCCCCGTGTTCAACAGATGCGCAATGCGGCAGGTCAGCGCCTTGGTTTTGCCGGTGCCTGCCCCTGCAAGCATCAAGACGGGACCATCCAGCGCTTCGACCGCCGCGCGTTGCGCGGTATTGAGCCCCTCAAGATAGTCCATCTGCGCTGTGGGCCGCGCATGACCCATCGCCCGCTGACTGAGGGAGAGACCTCGGGCGGGTTCAGCGGCGGAATGCGGGCGGGCTGCCGCCTCGAAGGCGTCTTCTTCGTTGTAACTGCTCATTGGGCCAGTCTAGCCAATCGCGCGCGCCAGCGGAAGATCGTTCTTGAAACGTTCTCGCCTCTTTTGCCGCTTTCCCGGTGATTTTCGCGTGATAGCCCCCATCCCCCAAGATCAGCCAGCCCCGCGCCGCAGCACAGTGCAGCCCCGCCCTACTGCGGATCGCCCACCGCCGCGCTGACATTGCTGGCATATTTCCGGAACAGCCGTGAAAACGTGGCGATATCCTGCGGCTCCCAGTCCTCGAACAGCCCCCCGACAAAGCGCCACTTGATGGCGCGGAATTTATCAAGCGCGGCGCTGCCCGCATCCGACAGCGAGAGAATCGATTTGCGCCCGTCATTTTGCGACGGCACCCGCGCCACCAACCCTTTGGAGACCAGATCGCTGACAATGCGCGATGCACGCGACGGGTCGATGGCCAGTTCCTCGGCGACAAGGCCGATGGTGGGCTCCATCGGCTTGGGGCGCGCAATACCGCATTTGATTCGCAAGATCGCGATCAGCCCCTGAAAGGCCGCAAGTTCCAACTCGATACCGGTTTTCGCCGCAAGAAGGGGGAAAATCTCGCCGCGCTGGACGATGCGAAACCATTGGAAATAGGCCACATCGAAGTCCATCAAGGCCGCAGCACTGCCCGCATCAAACCCCAGTTCCAGCAATTGGTCCCGCACAACGGCCTGCGGATCGGCGTTTTGCGCGCCGCCGGTTTTATGATCAATTGGATCTGGGATGTGCGACATCTTGCTGTTTTTCTGCATAATCTTGCCATCCTTCGTCTCATGCGGGGCAGCTTTGTGATGGCATTGCAAATATCCATGAGCGTGTCAATTGCATGACATCAACATTTATATGCTAAAATCAATTGCGTGACGTTGACACATAAATAGCAGCGCAATAGATACTGGCTGACCAACACCCGCCCGCGCATGGCGCGGGTCCCCAAGACGACGCTGCCCGCCCCAAGCGCGCCCAGCACCACATCCGGAGCAAGTCCTTGCCTGCATCTTCCCCAGCCACCCCGCCCGTCCTGACCGCAGGCGCGCGGATCGAGGCCCAAAAAGCCGCCCTCACCCAAGCCCCCAAAACCGACCCCGGTGAAAGCCGCGTCGGCGTGGTCATCGGCTCGGTCGCGGTGCTCATGCTTTTGGCCGCCCTCGATCAGACCATCGTGTCCACCGCCCTGCCCACCATCGTCGCCGATCTCGGCGGCCTGGATCACCTCAGCTGGGTGGTCACCGCCTATATGCTCGCCTCGACCGTGGTTGCGCCGCTCTATGGCAAACTCGGTGATCTCTACGGGCGGCGCACCATCGTCATTTTCGCCGTTTGCGTGTTCTTGCTCGGGTCGATGCTCTGCGGTGTTGCCAATTCCATGACCTTTCTCATTCTCGCCCGCGCCCTCCAGGGGCTTGGCGGCGGCGGGCTGTTTGTTCTTGCCCTCTCGATCATCGGCGATGTGATTCCCCCCCGTGAACGTGGCAAGGTTCAGGGTGTGTTTGCGGGCGTCTTTGGCGTGGCCTCTGTGGCTGGACCGCTGCTGGGCGGCTGGTTCGTGCAGGCGCTGAGCTGGCACTGGATTTTCTTTGTGAACCTGCCCTTCGGCATACTGGCTCTGGCCGGTTTCATCTTCGGGTTTCGGGCCAACCCCGAGCGCGTGTCGCATAAAATCGACTACGCAGGGGCGCTTGCCCTGTCGGTCACGCTGGCGGGGATCGTGCTGGTGACCTCGCTGGGCGGCTCGACGCTGGCCTTTAGCGATCCCGTTCTGCTTGCCATTCTTGCTGCGGCCCTCCTTGGCTTCCTTGCCTTCATCCTTGCCGAACGCCGCGCAGTCGAGCCGGTTCTGCCGCTTGATCTGTTTAAAAACAACGTGTTCCTCGTGACATCCATCGTCTCGTTGCTGTCGGGGGCCATGATGTTCGGCGCATTGACCTATATTCCGATCTACCTGCAGATCGCCAAGGGCACCACGCCGACACAATCGGGCCTGCAACTGATTTCCATGACCTTCGGCATCCTCACCGCGTCCAATATCGCCGGTCGCTACATGGGCAAGACCGGCAAATACAAGGCGCTGCCGATCATCGGCTTTACCTTGGGGCTCGTCGCGATGCTGATGCTCACGCAGCTCGATGCCAGCACCTCCTCGCCGTATCTGTGGGGCGCTTTGCTGTTGCTCGGCGCTGGCATGGGGTCGATTTTTCCGGTCGTCACCACCGCCGTACAAAACGCCGTCCCCAAAAACCGTCTGGGCACGGCAACCGCTGCGGGTTTGATGTTTCGTCAGGTCGGCGGCTCGGTGGCGGTGGCGTTTTTCGGCGCGCTCTTTGCGGTACGCATGGCCGCAAGCATGGGCGGATCGGGCGAGTCCGCCGCTCTTGGCAATGTCGCAGAGCTGGGTCCGCAGATGATCAGCGGCCTCTCCGCGCAAGCACAGGCAGCCCTTGCGGCCAATGTGTCGGGCGCGTTGCACCCGATCTATTACATCACGGCTGTTCTTTGTGCATTGGGCCTCGCTATGTCCTTTTTTCTGAAAGAAATTCCGCTGACCAACCGTCACGTGCCCAAGGGCGAATGAGACCGGCACACGGCGGTTTTTGCGGCGCAATCGCCACGACGTGACACCCAAAAACCACAGTTTGCACAGCAGAGAGGGGGCTTTTCGGTCCCCTCTTTTGTTTCTGCAAGACCTTCCCCCACGAGAACCGCGCCAAAGCTTTATTTTCGCAAAGCCGCTTTGCAGGGGCTGCACCCTGTTAGCGCAAACATTTTCTTTGCAAATGTAAAAAAATCGATTTTACTGCACTGCAGAAACCCGTAGCCTGATCAGGTAGCCCCGCGCCGCGTGATCGGGCGTGCGGGTATTTCAGGGTTACGCGCGGCAGCCGTGCCATGCGTCCCTGAGGGAGAAGCGTCACCAGTCACGGCGGCGCGAACGGGCGGACGACAAAGGGGATTTCTATGCCAGATTTCAACAAGATTCTCATCGCAAACCGAGGCGAGATCGCGATCCGCGTGATGCGCGCTGCCAACGAGATGGGAAAGAAAACCGTCGCCGTCTATGCCGAAGAGGACAAGCTGTCGCTGCACCGCTTCAAATCGGATGAGGCCTATAAAATCGGCGAGGGGCTGGGACCGGTCGCGGCCTATCTGTCGATTGAGGAAATCATCCGCGTTGCCAAAATGTGCGGCGCCGATGCGATCCACCCGGGCTACGGGCTTTTGTCGGAAAACCCTGATTTTGTCGATGCCTGCACCAACGCGGGTATCACCTTTATCGGCCCGCGCGCCGAGACGATGCGCGCGCTTGGCGATAAAGCCTCCGCACGGCGCGTGGCGATCGAGGCGGGCGTGCCCGTCATCCCCGCGACCCAAGTGCTGGGCGATGATTTCGACGCCATCAAAAAGGAAGCGGCCGAGGTCGGCTATCCGCTCATGCTCAAGGCCAGCTGGGGCGGCGGCGGGCGCGGGATGCGTCCGATCAATTCCGAGGACGAGCTGGTCGAGAAGGTCAAAGAGGGGCGGCGCGAGGCCGAAGCGGCCTTTGGCAACGGCGAGGGTTATCTGGAAAAGATGATTCTCAAGGCCCGCCACGTCGAGGTGCAGATCCTTGGCGACAAGATGGGCAATATCTACCACCTTTACGAGCGCGATTGCTCAGTGCAGCGGCGCAACCAGAAAGTGGTCGAGCGCGCACCCGCCCCCTATCTGTCGCCCGCCCAGCGCGAGGAAATCTGTAACCTCGGCAAGAAAGTCTGTGAACATGTCGGCTATGAATGCGCCGGCACCGTCGAATTCCTGATGGATATGGCCACCGGCAAGTTCTATTTCATCGAGGTGAACCCGCGCGTTCAGGTCGAGCACACCGTGACCGAGGAAGTCACCGGCATCGACATCGTGCGTGCCCAGATCCTGATCGCGGAAGGCAAATCGCTGACCGAGGCCACGGGCGTGCCGTCGCAATATGATGTCGAGCTGTCGGGCCATGCGCTGCAGTGCCGCGTGACCACCGAGGACCCGACCAACAACTTCATCCCCGATTACGGCCGCATCACCACCTACCGCTCGGCCACGGGCATGGGCATCCGTCTGGATGGCGGCACCGCCTATTCGGGCGCTGTGATCACCCGCTATTACGACAGCCTGCTGACCAAGGTCACGGCCTGGGCACCCACGCCCGAGGCGGCGATTGCCCGCATGGACCGCGCTTTGCGCGAATTCCGCATCCGCGGCGTGAGCACCAACATCGACTTCGTGATCAACCTGCTCAAACATCCCGTCTTTTTGAACTACGAATACCACACCAAATTCATCGACGAGACGCCCGCGCTGTTTGATTTCCGCCCCCGTCAGGACCGCGCGACCAAACTGTTGCACTACCTTGCCGATGTGACCGTCAACGGCCACCCCGAAACCAAGGACCGTCCCCTGCCCGCGGCCGACGCCAAAATGCCCGTCGCGCCCACGCCCCAAGCGGAACTGACGCAGGTGCCCGCAGGCACGCGCCAACTGCTTGACTCCAAAGGCCCCAAAGCGGTGGCCGACTGGATGCTGGCGCAAAAGCAACTGTTGATGACCGACACCACGATGCGCGACGGGCACCAGTCCCTGCTGGCCACCCGCATGCGCTCGATCGACATGATCCGCGTGGCGCCGGCCTATGCGGCGAACCTCAGCCAGCTCTATTCGGTGGAATGCTGGGGCGGCGCGACCTTTGATGTGGCCTATCGCTTTTTGCAGGAATGCCCGTGGCAGCGCCTGCGCGACATCCGCGCCAAACTGCCCAATGTGATGACACAGATGCTGCTGCGCGCCTCCAACGGCGTGGGCTATACCAACTATCCCGACAATGTTGTGCAAAGCTTTGTCGCCCAAGCCGCCACCAGCGGCGTCGATGTGTTCCGCGTCTTTGACAGCCTCAACTGGGTGGAAAACATGCGCGTGGCGATGGATGCGGTGATCGAAAGCGGCAAAATCTGTGAGGGCACGATTTGCTACACGGGCGATCTGCTTGATCCCACGCGGCCCAAATACAACCTGAAATACTACGTCGACATGGGCAAACAGCTGCGCGATGCCGGCGCCCATGTGCTGGGCCTCAAGGATATGGCGGGGCTACTCAAACCCACACAGGCCGGTGCGCTGGTCAAGGCCCTCAAGGAAGAGGTCGGCTTGCCGATCCACTTCCACACTCATGACACCTCGGGCATCGCGGGCGCCACCATTCTGGCCGCCGCGCAAGCAGGCGTTGATGCCGTGGATGCGGCCATGGATGCCTTTGCGGGCGGCACTTCGCAGCCCTGCCTTGGCTCCATCGTCGAATCCCTGCGCTTTACGGAGCGCAACACCGGCCTCGACATCGGCGCGGTGCGCGAGATTTCCAACTACTGGGAACATGTGCGCCACCAATATGCGGCGTTTGAATCGGGCCTCGAAGCGCCCGCTTCCGAGGTCTACCTGCACGAAATGCCCGGTGGCCAATTCACCAACCTCAAAGCCCAGGCCCGCTCGCTTGGTCTTGAGGATCGCTGGCATGAGGTGGCGCAGGCCTATGCGGATGCCAACCAGATTTTTGGCGACATCGTCAAAGTGACCCCCTCCTCCAAAGTGGTCGGGGATATGGCGCTGATGATGGTTGCCCAAGGGCTGACCCGCAAACAGGTCGAAGATGCTGAAACCGACGTGGCCTTCCCCGACTCGGTTGCTGACATGATGCGCGGCAACCTCGGTCAGCCGCCGGGTGGTTTCCCTGCGGGCATCGTCAACAAGGTGCTCAAGGGCGACAAGCCCAATACCGAGCGCCCCGGCAAACACCTGCCGGCGGTGGATCTGGAAGGCACCCGCGCCGAACTTGCGGCCAAACTGGGTGTGGAGATCGATGACGAGGACCTGAACGCCTACCTCATGTATCCCAAGGTCTTCACCGACTACATGGCGCGGCGCGGCGAATACGGCCCCGTACGCACCCTGCCGACAAAGAACTTCTTTTACGGCATGGAAAATGGCGAACAGATTTCCATCGAAATCGATCCGGGCAAGACACTGGAAGTGCGCTTGCAGGCGCTGGGGGAAACCGACGAGCAGGGCAATGCCAAAGTGTTCTTCGAACTCAACGGCCAGCCCCGCGTCATCCGCATCCCCAACCGCTCGGTCGTCGCCTCCACCCAAGCCCGCCCCAAAGCCGAACTGGGCAACGCCAGCCACATCGGCGCGCCCATGCCCGGCGTTGTGGCTTCGGTTGCCGCTGTCGCAGGCATGCCGGTGAAAAAGGGCGATCTGTTGCTCACGATTGAGGCGATGAAAATGGAAACGGGGATCACGGCCGATCGCGACGGTGAAATCAAAGCCGTTCACGTCACCCCCGGTGCCCAGATCGACGCCAAGGACCTTTTGGTCGAGTTCGTCTAGGGCACGGTCACGGTTGAAAACTGCGGTGCGCGGGGTCCCCTGCGCACCGCTTTGCCATGAGGAGTCATTTTGCGCGCGCGCTTTGCGCAAAATTTCCAGCGGCGGGTGATTTTTCCCTTGCCGCCTGCGCGCAGTCCTCTTATATCCGCCCTCACCCAAGGAAGCGGGCGTAGCTCAGGGGTAGAGCATAACCTTGCCAAGGTTAGGGTCGGGCGTTCGAATCGCCTCGCCCGCTCCAATTTCTCTCTCCCAACCAGTGGTTGGCACCCCAAGAGAGACGCGAGACCCACGTTACGGGACACGCCGAGCGGGCGTAGCTCAGGGGTAGAGCATAACCTTGCCAAGGTTAGGGTCGGGCGTTCGAATCGCCTCGCCCGCTCCAACTTTCCTTCCGGTTGTTTGATCGGGACCCAAGGGAGAGGGGTTTTTCGCAAGACACCGGCGCACAGGTGACACGCCGAGCGGGCGTAGCTCAGGGGTAGAGCATAACCTTGCCAAGGTTAGGGTCGGGCGTTCGAATCGCCTCGCCCGCTCCAACTTTCCTCAACTTTTCGCTGTCCCTTTTCCGGTGCTTTCATCGCCAGCGCGGCCGTCCTGCGCGTCACAGCCTCCGGCCGTGCGCGATCAGAATGTGCCAGTGCAGGCGCGGCGGCATATTGGTGTCGGGAACCTGTGAGAATAGCGCCTAATGCACTCCGAACGGATGTGCTGACACACCAAAAGCCGGTTGCGCGGCGCCGGTGATCGCGCGGGCGCGCTGTTCAAACCCGTGCCGCTCAATCCCCTGCTGGTCAGGGTCACAGTGCTCTGGCCGACAGTGCTCTGGCCCACAGCGCTCTGGCCCACAGCGCTCAGGACCGCGCCGCTCCAGGCAGGGATCGATCACGCGACAGGTGCCGCAGCGTGCGAGTTTGCCGCGCGGATCGTCCAAAGCCAAAGCGATTTCAATAAGATCCTCGCAGCAGGCGGGCTTGCTGAGGATACAGCGCAGCCCCTCCAACATCGAGAATAATTCCCCCCCGCCATAGGCAGCGTTTTCCGCCAAGGCGATCAGGGCAATGCCGGGACAATGATATTGCGCAAGGAAGGCGATGGGAACCGCAGAGCCGTCGGGCAGGAACTGCGCAAAAATCATCAGATCAAACCGCGTCTCGCGGATCACCTGATGCGCGCCTTCGACGGCCCCATGCAGCGTCACGCGATGCCCCTGCCTCTCAAAGGCCGTTTGCAGCACCGCAACCTGTGCGTGGTCATTGTCCAACAGCAATATATTCATGGCGTTCTCACCAATGATCGTCAAAGTCCTGCCCAATATTGGTCAAAGGATTTAACAACGCCTTAAGGACCGCACAGCATCGCGTGTTAAGGTTAATAAATCCTCAACGCTTGCGCGGTTTTCAGCAATTTTCCAAACCGCGCCGTTCAGGCTCTGGCTGGTGCTTGCGACCTCTGCGCGACCTCAGCGCAACGGTGGCGCCCGCAGAGCCAAGCGCGCAGACCTTGCTCCCCGGTTCGGCCCGCAGTTGAGACCCGCACCTGAGGCCGCAGGCTTGGAATGCGCCGCCACCCCGCCTATAAGGGCGCCAAGATCGGCAGGCATCGACGCCCTGCCCTCACAACGTTCAACACGGGGATTGCCATGCGCAGCGCTTCCATCACGCGGACCACCGCCGAAACCTCCATCGAGGTCGAGGTCAATCTCGACGGCACCGGTCGCTATGACAACCAGACCGGCGTCGGGTTCTTTGATCACATGCTGGACCAGCTGTCGCGCCACTCGCTGATCGACATGACCGTGCGCGCCAAGGGCGATTACCACATCGACGACCACCACACCGTCGAGGACACCGGGATTGCGCTGGGTCAGGCGATTGCGCAGGCGCTTGGCGACAAGAAAGGCATCAACCGCTACGGGCATTTTGCGCTGGCGATGGACGAGACCCAAGTAGGCTGCGCGCTGGACCTTTCGGCGCGTCCCTTTCTGGTGTGGAACATTGCCTTTCCCTCGGCCAAGATCGGCACTTTCGATACGGAACTGGTGCGCGAGTTCTTTCAGGCGCTCGCCATGCACGGCGGCATTACCCTGCACCTCGATCTCAAGCACGGGTTCAACAGCCACCATATCGCCGAGACCACCTTCAAGGCCTGCGCGCGTGCCTTGCGCATGGCGGTCGAGACCGATCCGCGCATGGCCTCTGCCCTGCCCTCGACCAAAGGCGCGCTGTGATGCTCACGGCTTTGGTGGATTACGACAGCGGCAACCTGCATTCCGCGCAAAAGGCGTTTGAACGCATGGCGCGCGAAACCGGTTCGGGCGAGGTCGTGGTGACATCGGATGCCGCCATTGTGGCGCGTGCGGATCGCATCGTCCTGCCCGGTGACGGGGCTTTTCCCGCCTGCAAAGCGCATTTGTTCGAGGTTTCGGGGATGTTCGAGGCCATCGAGGAATCCGTGACACGGCGCGCCGTCCCCTTCATGGGGATTTGCGTCGGGATGCAAATGATGGCGCGCAGGGGCCATGAATACCGCGCCACCGAAGGCTTCGGCTGGATCGACGCCGAGGTGGTGAAAATCGCCCCCACCGATCCGGCGCTTAAAGTGCCCCATATGGGATGGAACGATCTGGTCCTGGATCACCCGCACCCCGTTCTGTCGGGCGTGCAGTCGGGCGATCACGCCTATTTCGTGCATTCCTATCACATGCGGGTCACCACCCCGGTGCAACGTCTGGCCTATTGCGACTACGGCGAACAGATCACTGCCATTGTGGGGCGCGACACGATGGTCGGCTGCCAGTTCCATCCCGAAAAATCGCAAGCCGCCGGCCTGCGCATCATCGCCAATTTCCTGAATTGGGCTCCCTGAGGCAGACGGGTGTGAGGGGGCTGTCTGCCCCCTCGAAGGCCGCTGGCCTTCTCACCCCCGAGGATATTTCATGACAAAAAAGGCGCGCGGCGGGGTGCCATTTTCAGATGTGCGGATCAGCGGCGCACCCAGGTCTGGCCTTTACAAATAGGCCCGACGCAGCCCGACACTTTGAGCTGGTCGCCCGAGAGCGCCATTTTCGAATTATAGACCTTGTCGGTCGAGGGCTGCCAGATTTTGCCGTCTTTGTAGGTGCCGTCGCCTTGAGCGACCATGTCCCAGACGATGGGGCGGCCCAGATTGGCGGATTTATATTCCCCGTCGGCATTGAAGGTGCGCGCGATCGTGCCGCAGAGTTTGTCGCCGCAGGGGGCGATTTCGACAAAGGCGTAGGCACCGTCGTCGACCTGCGTTTGCCATGTGCCTGCAACCGCATCCTGCGCTGCGACGGGGGCGGCGAGGGCGAGGGTTGCAAGGGCTGCGGCGCAGAGATGCTTGAGGCGCATCGGATGGCTTGAAAATGTCATAGGTTCCTCCCTGATGGCGGGCCCGAGGCCGCGCCTGTCAGAAAACTTGCGCGAGGTTGTCGCGCAAATCAAGCCCAAGCCATAGAACGCCGCGTCACGCGCGTGCTGTTGCCAAGGTGCCGTCGAGGCGCAGGCGGCCTGCCCTGTCGTTTGCCCATGCGGTTGGCGGTGAAATTGTGTCACGCCCTGCCTATGTCGTTTTGCAATCGCGCGCGGTTTGTGGCAGAGCAGGCCCACTCCTCTTCGCAAAAAGGCCAGACCATGATCCTCTACCCCGCCATCGACCTCAAAGACGGCAATGCCGTGCGCCTGTTCAAAGGCAAAATGGATCAGGCCACTGTATTCAACAACGACCCCGTGTCGCAGGCGCTTGATTTCGTTCATGCGGGCTGCGAATGGCTGCATCTGGTGGATTTGAACGGGGCCTTTGCCGGAGAGCCGGTGAACGCGGCACCGGTCGAGGAAATTCTGACGCAATGCAAGGTGCCGACCCAGCTTGGCGGGGGCATCCGCGACATGGCAACGATCGAGCGCTGGCTTTCCAAGGGTCTGCAACGCGTCATTCTGGGCACGGTCGCGGTGGAAAACCCCGCCCTTGTGCGCGAGGCGGCGAAAGCCTTTCCCGGACAGGTGGCCGTGGGCATCGATGCGCGCAACGGCAAGGTCGCGACCAAAGGCTGGGCGACGGAAACCGATGTGATGGTCACCGATCTGGCGCGCTCCTTTGAGGACGCGGGCGTTGCGGCGATTATCTACACCGACATCAACCGCGACGGCGCCATGCAGGGGCCCAATGTTGCGGCGACTGCCGCGCTTGCGCAGGCCGTGTCGATTCCGGTGATCGCCAGCGGCGGCGTGTCCTCGCTTGATGATTTGCGCGACCTCAAGGGCTGTGGCGCGGCTTTGGACGGGGTCATTGCGGGCCGCGCGCTTTATGACGGGGCGATTGATCTTGGCGCGGCGCTGAGCGTTCTCAAAGCGTGAGCAAAGCGCTTTACGTCTGCCTTGGCCTCGGGATTGCGCTATGTCTCAGCCCTTTGGTCGGCGTGATCTGGTCCAGCTGGTTTGCGGCGCGTCACGGCTGCCGCCTTGATGAGGCGGGGGCCTACGCCTGCGTTGTCAACGGGCAGGATTGGGGGGGCCTGCTTGGGGCGGCCTTTTTGTCGGGATGGCTCATGCTTGTCACCTTGCCGATCGGCGGGATTCTGGTCGTCGCGCTGGTTGTGAAAATTGCCTTTGATCTGTGGCGGCGGTCCCGCTGAAGCTGTGCGGGCACGCGCGCGTTGGGGGCGTTGGCGCGCACGCGCGGCCAAATGATTGCATCCCGCCCTGTCGCGCAGTAAGTCACAAGACAAGCCGCAAAAGGGACTCCCATGCTGAAAACCCGCATCATCCCCTGCCTTGATGTCGCCGAAGGGCGCACCGTCAAAGGCGTGAATTTCGTCGATCTCATCGACGCGGGCGATCCGGTGGAACAAGCACGCGCCTATGATCTGGCGGGGGCAGACGAGTTGTGTTTCCTCGACATCAAGGCCACCCATGAAAACCGCGGCACGATGTATGATCTGGCCACGCGCACGGCAGAACAGTGTTTCATGCCACTCACCATCGGCGGCGGCGTGCGCAGCCCCGAGGATGTGCGCAACCTGTTGCTTGCGGGGGCCGATAAAGTCAGCTTCAATTCCGCCGCAGTGGCCGATCCCGATGTGATTGCGCGTTCGGCCGACCGCTTTGGCAGCCAGTGCATCGTCTGCGCGATCGACGCCAAAACCACCGAAGTCGACGCCGAGGGCAATCCGGTCAAATGGACAATCTTCACCCATGGCGGGCGCAAAGCGGCGCTGGATGCGCAAGGAACCCCCATCGACGCTGTCGCATTTGCCAAAATGATCGCCGCCAAAGGCGCGGGGGAAATCCTGCTGACCTCAATGGATCGCGATGGCACGCGCGCGGGGTTCAACCTGGCGATGACGCGCGCGATTGCCGATGCGGTGGACGTGCCGGTGATCGCCTCGGGCGGCGTTGGCACGCTTGACCACCTTGTCGAAGGCGTCACCATCGGCCACGCCAGCGCCGTTCTGGCGGCTTCTATTTTCCATTTCGGGGATTACACCATTGCCGAGGCCAAAGCGCATATGCAGGCCGCAGGCATCCCCATGCGTCTTCAGTGAGGAACCCATGAGCACCGCGCAGACCGACACACTCGCCCGCCTGTTTGCCACCGTCGAAAGCCGCAAGGGCGCGGATCCCGAGACCTCTTGGACCGCGAGACTTTTCGACAAGGGCCCGCAAAAATGCGCCGAGAAATTCGGGGAAGAAGCCATCGAGGCTGTCGTCGCGGCTGCCGTCAACGACCGTGACAACCTTGTGTATGAGGCTGCGGATGTGCTCTACCACATGGCTGTGATGCTGGCAGCGCGCGATGTGTCCCTGCAGGAGGTCCTGACCGAATTGGACCGCCGCCACGGCACCTCGGGCATTGCGGAAAAGGCCAGTCGCTAAAAAGGCCAGCTGCTAAAAATTCAGCCGCGAAGGGCGCCTGCCTAGCGGATTTTTTCCACCCGAAGACGCGGGATTTCGATCTTGGGGCAGCGGTCTTGCACCACCTCGATCCCTTGCGCGCGCGCCTTTGCGGCGGCGGCCTCGTTTTCCACGCCAAGCTGCATCCAGATGGTTTGCAACCCGTCCAGCGCGGCCAAAGCCTCGTCCACGACCTCTTCGACAGCCTCGGAGGCGCGAAAAACATCAACCATATCCACAGCTTCGTCGATATCGGAAAGACTGCTGACCACCGTTTGACCGAACAATTGCTTGCCCGCCTGACCGGGGTTGACGGGGATCACCTTGTAGCCCTGTTTGGCCAGAAATGTGCCCACCTGAAACGACGCGCGCGCCGGTTTGTTGGACGCGCCGACCAGCGCAATCACGCGGGTCTCGTTGAGAATGCGGGTGATATCGGCATCGGACGGATTGGTCATCGGGGATTTTCCAGTCATAAATATGTCGCCCAGTCGAGCGCAGAAAAAAGCCCGAAGCAAGGAGAAACCTTGAGCTTCGGGCAAGTGCGGAACGAGGGACAGTGAATACGACAGCAGGTTCCGAGTGCTGTCTTGTCTAATCAACTAGGAACGGCGCGTTTGGGTCCCAAGGTTTGATCATCTGTTCGTGATCACCGCTCGCAACCGCGTGAGCGCCGCTATCCGCGCTGGCTGACCGCATAAAGCGCCACAGCCGCGGCATTGGACACGTTGAGCGAACCGAAATCCCCCACAAAGGGGATCTTGACCAGATGATCGCAGAGCGCGCGGGTTTTTTCGCGCAAGCCCGGCCCCTCGGCCCCCATCACAAGCGCGACCGGACGCCCCGCCAGCGGGATCAGCGCCTCGGCGATATCGACCTCGGCCTCGCCCGCAAGCCCGAGCAGCGTAAAGCCCATGGCGCGCAGTTCTTCCATTGCATCGCCCAGATTGCGCACCCGCAAATAGGGTTGGCGTTCCAGCGCGCCAGAGGCGGTTTTCGCCAAAGCGCCGGTTTCGGGGGCCGCGTGGCGTGCGGTGGCAATCACAGCCGTGGCCCCGAAGACTTCAGCCGATCGCAGCACCGCGCCGACGTTGTGGGGGTCGGTGACCTGGTCAAGCAGCACAACAACGGGTGTGCCCTCCCCCGATCCGATGGCACGCTCGGCAACGTTGCCCCATTCCAGCGCCTTGACCTCCAGCGCCGCGCCCTGGTGCACCGATTGCGGGTCGAGGGGGGCGTTGAATTTGCGCGGATCGACGATCTCGGGCTCCAGCCCCGATGTCGCGATATCTTCGGCCAGTTTGTCATAGGCATTTTTGGTGACGATCAGGCGCAACTTGGTGCGCGCGGGGTTCACCAAAGCATCGCGCACCGCATGCAGCCCGAAAAGCCAGACCGTCTCGGAGGCAGCTTTGCGTTTGGCCTGTTCTTTTTCGACGACCCATTTGGGCTTTTGCATGGCGGACCCCGCGTAAAATTCGAGTAAATATTGGCCCGCTACCTCTGCCCGACATGGCGTTTAAACACAAGTCTGCACGCAGATTGCCACGCAAGCGCAGGCCAAGACGACCAACTCACAAAAAACCCGCTTTTTCCTGTTGACGCCTTCCTGCCAGACTTGTATCCCCCGCCCCACACCAAACGGCAATGCCGTGAAGTGGGCGACGGGCTGCAAGGTGCGGCAGCGGACTGTAACTCCGCCGGGGAGACCCACGCCTGGTTCGATTCCAGGGTCGCCCACCACTTCTCTTTTTCATCTAATAAAATCAATGCCCTGCGGGGCGGTTTCGTAAACCTATCAGGCAGGTTTTACAGTCTTTGTTCTCGTTTCTTTCCGTTCCATTGCCGCAACCGCCCGCTCGGCAAGGTGAAGTCGGTTCGCGGCAACCGTGTAGCGGGTCACTTCGGCAAGCGTTTGGTGCCCGCTGATAGACATGATTTCATGCGCGCTGCACCCGGCTTCCGCGAGTCTGCGGCACGTCGCCTTGCGCAAACCGTGCGGTGAAAGCCCATCAGGCAACAGCCGTTTGCCTTCATCGTCGACCACGGCTTCCACCAGCTTGCGGAACCAATTGGTGAAGCCTTCTGGTGACATTGGTTTGCCGCGTTCCGACATGATGAAAGTCAGGTTGTCGCGCGGAAGAGCGTCCACAGCGGCCCGAAGGTTCGGGTGCAAGGGAATGCTGACGTGCTGCCCGGTCTTGCCTTGCAAGATGGTCAGCACATCGCCCCGAACATGTTGACGGCCCATCTTAACGACATCACCGCGCCGCTGACCCGTGTAGAGTAAGAGCGAAAACGCCAAATGCGCCCGGCTGCCCGCTTCGTGCTGGGCAAGGAAGGCGTCAATGTGTTCTTCTTCCCAAGTGGTAAAGCCTTGGGTTCTGTGGCGCAGTTTCTTGGCGCCCGCAGTCGGATCGTCGCGCCGCCAGCCCAGGTCAATCGCATGTTCCATGAGGGTGCGCATAAGGCGCAGAAGCCGGTTCGCGGCGTCTGGCGTTTCGGCCTTGTTTGCCATGATCTTCTGCACATGTCGTTTTTCCAGATGCGCGACTCGTTTGTCCCCGTGTTCGGCGCGGAAGCGTTCGAGAATGTTCCGCACTGCCCGCTTGGTCGAGTCGGCAAGGCCGCTGTAATCGGCGCTGCGATAATAGCTGGCAACAAGGGCCGCGATGCTGCCCGGAAGTGTCTGCCTTTTGCCGATCTCAGTCTTGTCGCCTTCCATCGCAGCCGCGTATTCGGCCATGAATTGCGGGGACCAGGGCAAGCCCGGAAGCGCGCGGCGCGGATAACCGGGGCGGCGAAAATATCATCGCGGCTTGCCGTGGCGGTCCATCATGCCTTGGCAGTATTTCGGTGGCCGTCTGAGTTGTTTCATAGGATCAATCCCAATCGTTGCTTACTGTGTCGACACCTTCCGTCGACATGCCGTCGCCCGGCAAGCAATCAATTGCGGCGTCCAGCGCGCGAACATCCCAAAGGACGCGGCCATAGACCTTTTTCGGGCCGGGCATGAAGCCATCGCCCATCATCCGGTCAAAGGTTGTGGGGGACACCCCGGCATAGGCAGCCGCTTCCGGGCGCGACAGAAGCCGCGCGGTCGGTGGCGGTAAGACCCTATGACGCGCCGGGGTGCCCATCATCGCCTCAGAATGCGCCGCTCAGGCGCACTTTGACGGTGCCGGTGGCAGCCGCGACGGATTCGATTGCCACGCCCAGCTTCATGTTGCCGCTGGCAGTCGAGGTCACAAGGCCATTGCCGCTGTTGTAATAGACCGGAACGCCCGCACCCGCGTAGGCTTCCGATGCAACTTTGGGCAGCGTCCAGACGCCACCGCAGGCCACGTCGACCGGCTCACCGATTGCCGCGCTGCCTTGGGCCACGCCGATGATGGAACCGGCTTGCACGATTGCGCCGGAAACAACCGCCGCAGTGGCGGGAATGGTGATCGTGTCACCCTTTTGAACGTAGTTCTTTGCCATGACTCAGATGCCTTTCGAGGTGTTGAAGATGATCGAGGAAGGGGGGCGATTGCCGCCCGCCCGCTGGATTTCGGAGTCGAGAGATGCAAGCGCCGCTGCCAGTTCGGCATGGCTGCGATAGCGGATCGACTCGCCGCTGGAGTCGGTCACCATCAGGACGCCGGAAAACTTGGCGTCCATCAGGCGTTCGCGCCACTCTTGGAGTTGCGAGAGCGTTGCCATTACGCGCCCGCGTTCCGGTAAGCGCCCCGGTGATCCGTCGCACCCGCGCCGAAGTCGAGGGTGACGCGGAATTCCCGGCCCAGCACTTCCCAGCCGTCGCGGCTGGACAGTTGCGGCCCTTGCGCGCTGGACAGGTAGGCATATTCCAGCACGGGCGCGGTTGCCGGGTCACCGAAGATGAACCAGCCATTGCCCGTCAAGCGCGGTTCCACGATCAGCGACAGCTTGCCGCCGAACGGGTTCACGTCTGCCGTGGTGTTGGCTTGGATCGAGGTCAACAGCTTTTCGGCTGCGGTTTCACGCGCCGGGCTGACCACGAGGAAGCGCGGAACCACGTTCACCGGAGTCGTGCCGTCCATCATCTTTTGGGTGCGCATCGCTTGCCGCGCCGCGTCCAGGGTCGCTTCCGACAAGGCCGCGCCAGTTCCGGCAAGGTTGCCGTGATCGACATGGAACAGCGCCTTGCCATCGCCCATCGTGACGCCCGCGCGCGCGTTCGCGGACAGAAGCGCCAAGAGTTGCCCGGATTCGGTTTCCGCCGCTGCCTGACCCATCATTTCGCCCCAGCGGGCAAAGGCCCCCAGATCGTCATTGATGATCGCTTTGCGCGACAGGCTGAAAATGCCACCGAAGGTTTCCAAGCTGTAGCCTTCCTTGGCTTCCGCCGTCGAAAGCGCCTTGATCTCACCGGCTTCCGTCACCTTTTCCAGTTTGGTGAAGTTGCCGATCTTGAGGGTCGACAAGGGCCGGAAGTCGGCTGCGGTGCGCTGCCGGGCAAGCTGTTTCAGCGGGCTTTCGGCGCGCCGGTAAGCATCGGCCAGAACACGGTTGCCCGCGCCGGTCAGAAGTTCCGGGAAGTCGCTGACGGTGTGCATGGCACGTTGCAGGATTTCTTCGCGGCCCATCATCGCCACGCCAACGGTGCCGCTGCGGGTCAGGGCATCGCGGGCATAGTCAGTCAGGCCCATCTGCATGAAGGGGCGCGCCGCGTCGGTCGGGGCGGTTCCCATCATCCGGGCGGAAAGGGCTTCCACCTGCCGGGCTTGGATCACTGCCGGGTCATCGCCAGAAGCGCCAACGGTGGCAGTGCGGATCGGCTGCGCCGAACGCTGCGCCATCGCGTCAAAGGCCGCGCTACGGGCTGCGGTCACGTCCGCGCCGGAGTCGATTTGGGAGTCGGACCAGGCCGAGTCCAGGCCAGCCGTTGCGGCAATGGCGCGGATCGCGGCACGGGTTTCGAGGGTTGCCGCGTCGGGCGCGGTAGGGGACAGTTCGGGCAAGGTAGCACTCCTGATAAGGGCTTGGGGGTCTGCGGGGATTGCGACAAGGGAACACTCAACCAGTTCCCAGGTGGTGGCGGTGCGGACGCGCTGCCCCGTGGCGTCGGACGAGTCCTGCCACTTGGCCACGCGGTAACCGATGCTGACTCCGGTCACGTCGCCACGCTCGATCGCGGCAAGGGCTGCGGGGTCGGAAATGCGAAGGGTCGCCACGAGTTGCCCGGCTTCAAACCGGACATTTTCAACGCGGCCCTTCACGTCCTGAATTGAGGCTTGCCGATGCGAATCGAGAACCGGCAAGCGGGGCGCGATGGTCACGGCTGCGGGGTCGATTGCGAGGCGTTCGACATAGCCCGCGCGCTTGACCGGCGCGCCAGTTGAGAGAACCACGTCGACCGTTCCGGCCTCACGGTTCAACGTGGCGGGTGCGATGGTCGCAGCCCGCGTTTCAAGGATGGTCATTCGCTGCCAGCTTCCTTCTTGGGTTGGGGCGTGGCGGCGCGGTTGTTTTGGTTTTCCCAAGGGGCATTGCTCAGGGTCACCGGCTTGTCGGACTCAACCGACAAGGCACGGGACCAGCCTTTGCGCCATTGGGTTTTGGGTTTGACGCTCATTCGCTGCCAGCTTCCTTCTGAGGTTCGGGCGTGGCGGCGCGGGGGTTGAAATTGATGCCCAGCCGCGCTTCACGTTCGCGGTCTGCGGCAATCTCGGAGTCGAGGGTTTCCACGTCATAGCCGCGTTCGGCAACGGCTTGGCGGCGGGACATGAGTCCCCCTTCCAAGGCATCGCGGATCGCTGCCACGTCCTTTGCCGGGTCAATCCACGGCATCGGCGGGGGATAGTGTTCGGCTGCCAGCCAAAGCGGCGCGGCTGCCTCAAAATCGGTAGCGGCTAGATCGCCGCGCAGGATCAGAGCGGAAACCGCCCGTTCCCAGATCGGCGCGCACATCTGCGGAATGACAGTGCCAAATTGAATCTGTTCCAGCTTTTGCCGGAATGCCACCATGCCAGCCCGCAGGCTGCCATAGTTCGCTTCCCGCAGATCGCCGCTGACCAGATGCGCCGGAACGCCCAAGCCCGCCGCAATGGCGCGGATTTGGTGGCTGACGAATTCAGCGGTTTGCTGCGCCTGTTGCGGCGTTGAAAACCGAATGTCGAACCCGGACGGCAGACGCTGCAACACGCCCGGTTCAAGCCCACGGGTCAGGATGCCCGACTCGTCGCTGGCATCGAAGGGTTCGCCCGTGCCGTTTTGATCGACAAGGAAGCCCGCGAACATAGCTGCGGTTTTCACGCCAACGGCCAAGGCATCTTCCAACTGGTCGAGTTCGGACAGGCGCAGCAAGATCGGTGCCAGCCATGACACGCCCCGCACCTGCCCCGCCCCAAGCGGGTGCACGAGGTGCAGCATATCTTCGGCGGGAACGCGGATCGTGCCATAGGTCGAGGCGGAAACAGCCGTGGGGCGGGCTTTCAGAACGTGATAGGCCACGCGCTGTCCCGCCGCGTTGAATTCGATCCCAGCCACCACATAGCCGCCATTGGGCAAGTCGCGCGTGTCGGCTTCATCCACCATTTCAGCGGGCAAAAGCCGCAGCCGCAGCCCATTGGCGCGGGTTTCAATGTGCAGGAAGGCTTCCCCGTCGACGATCATCGCCCGCGCCGCATTGGCTTGCAGCCCGAACAGATCGGTGCGACCTTCCGCGTCTGCCCGTTTGGCCCATGTTGCGAATGCCGCGCCGATGCTGGCACGGTTGCCCGCGTCGGGATGCTGCGAAGCCGGTTTGATGCCAAAGCCCACAAGCCCGGACACAAGCGCCGAAACGCCGTTCGCGGCCCACGGGTTGTTCGCCACAAAGTAACGCGCCCGGCTGCGGATAGGCGCGGACGCTGCCAGCGTTTCCGGCCCGGTGCGACCAAAGGAAGGTGCGGATGACCAGCGCCGCCCGCCCGCCGCGCCATCAAAGCGGCGGGTTTGCATCGGGGCGGAGTTGCGTTTGAACAGATCAATTAGCTTCATTTGCCGTAACGATCCCCGAACATGGCCGCTTGCCCAAATTCAAATAGGAAGTCAGACAATAGCACCTTGAGGTCGACAGTCAGGACCGTGGCAAGTTTCTTGTCATACAATTCCCAATTATCCAGTGACCGAGAAACCCGGTTTGGTTCATCATCGAAAGTATGAATGAAATAGCGGCGCATTACTCTGGAGTCATCGCTCCGATAAAGCTTGATTTCGAGTCGCGGATTGTCCATGTCGCGGAAGAGTTGCGGATTTTCGATTAACCGGAGTTTGGTTGGGTTTCGGTCAAGGTAGTCACGAAATTCGCGCAGAACTTGGGCGTCAAAGCCCATATCCACAAGTTCACTGAAAATGACGGCTTCCGCAGCGCCAACTTCATCGAGAGTCCGGGTTTGATGAAAGTCACCTGACTCCTCGGTGTTAAGTATCCCTAATTTGGCGTTGAAGTTCTTTAAGCGCCCTTGAATGAACTGTGTCATGTCATGTTCCAGGCCAAAGACCTTAACCATGATTTCTGCGACTTGTTTAATTGTGATTCGGCTCATTCTGTTCTCCTTCGCTGAAACGGTTCTATCGGAATCGTTCTGACATGTCAACTATTGATTCCTATGGAACCGACTGTTATACATAGGTTATAAATAGCAGAATCGGGGCGGAAGGTCGAAGGTCTGCCCCGGTTCACCCTTCAACAGACAAAGAATTTGCGCGCCGTGGGTTCCTGTTCAACCCCGCATCCGGTGCGCAAATGGCCGGGTTCCTCACGGTATCCTTCCCCGGCCTGGCGGCGGCGCTGTTACCCTTGGCGTGAGGGTTTCAGCGCCGCCCCTTTTTATGAAAGGAGTCCAATCATGCGAAAACAAAGTAAAGCAGACTTACAGAAAGAGGCGCGGTCCCTGCGCAAATTCGTCACTGACCCCCACTTGATCGGGTGGCTTTGGCCTTGGGACCATGCGAAAGCCGTCAGGTTGATTCAGGACGTCGACAAGGCGTGGTATCAGAAAAACCACAATCGCATCCTGCCACCCGTTCCCATTCAACAGGTCGAACGGGTTCGCGCTGCGCTTGAGGATGAATATCGGCTGTTGGTCTAAATCACATCTGATGTGAAATTCACGTTCGATTTCAGCTATTTATCACGCAAGAGGCTCGATAAATTCTGATTCGGATGCATCAAAGGAGTCCCCGATGCACCTGCAACACACGCCCGGCCAAATGGAAGCTGACAGACTCATGGTCGAATTCATTTCCAGCCCCAATTTCCCCAAGGCGCTCGAACGCATCAAGCGCGCCGCCGATGAGAATGACGACGAATTCCTTGCCGATATTCTCTTGCGGTCATACTTGGGGTCTACGCCGTTCGGTGAATAACCAAATTCGGCAGATCGCTTCTAAGGCGGCGCGAAGACGTGCCGCCTTAGAAGCGATCTGCCGAATTTGGTTATTGAACGAAGTGCGAACATCGCTTATCTTGGCGCTACATGTTGTGCTAGGGGATAGCCATGACGCCATACAGAGACTGGGACAATGACTCCGGTGTGAAAGCATACGACATCGGGCAATCGCACATTGACGTGCAATTTAAGGGCGGAGCGGTTTACCGTTACACGTCCCTATCCGCAGGTCAGCAAAACCTTGACCACATGGCTCGACTTGCGCGCGCAGGCAATGGGCTGAATAACTTCATCAACCGTGTGGTTAAGAAACGCTATTCAGCACGTTTGAGTTAACGAGTCTTTCGTCAGTAACAACGCATGATGCCAAGCGAGTCAGTGGAGCAATTTGTCCCATTGCTTCCACGCGTGATCCCAAGTGAGTCGGTAGACCAAGAATTACCGTAGTTGTCGCGGGTTATTCCAAGGCTGTCGGTTGAATAGGAACTGCCGTCGCTGCAACGGGTAATTCCAAGACTGTCGGTCGAGCAGTTAAGACTCTGAGCCGAAGCGAAAGACGCCCAAAGCACTGCAATCGCAGCGCCAACAATTTGAATAAAATTTGTTTTCATGTCTTTACCTGTTTAACCATGTTGAACGCACAATCTGCGGTTGCCGCTTTGGCGCTGCCTCACTCGACAGTTCTTCCGCCCGCCTGTCAAGATTCACCCCGATCAACTGGCGCGCGGCCCAAGCGTAAACCGTGGCGTCCAGCGTTTCGGCCCGCTTGCCCTTGATCCGCTCAAAGCGGGCATCCGGCCTGCCCCGAACATAGCGCATCACGCGCCGCTCAGAGGTCAGTTGTTCGAAGTAGATCGGTTCCAAGGCATCCCCGAACCGGACGCCTACGCCGCGCGCCAGTCGAGTGAATAGCTGCGATTTCACCGCGTCGGAACCGACCAGCCACAGAAGCTGCCCTTTGGTGCCAGACTTTTGCAGGAAGGCCCGTGAGAAGCCCGGAACGCCTTTGATAGCCACGACGCGCCGCCCATAGCGCGGGCGGGTGAAGCTGTTCACGATTTCCGTATGCCCGCCGTCCCCTGAGTCGATGCAGGCTGCGTCAATGCGGATCGTGCCGCCGTTCGGGTGCTGCCACGTTTCACGCAACAGCGAGTCCAGGTCTTGCCAGACGGCTTCCCCGTCAATCGGCCCCCAGAAGATGCGATGATCGAGAGCAAAAATGTCGCTGCGCCCGTGCCCCATGATAACCACTTCAATCCGGTCATCCTGGGAGTCGACACCGGCAGTCAGGAACAGCACGTCATCCGGCAGGGCATCGAGGCGGAACGGTTCACGCCGCCCGAACAATTCGTGTTCGTCCAGATCATCGCCTTCGGTTTTCCACGGTTCGCCAAGGACCAGGTTCGTGAAGGTCTGCAAGGTTTCCGGGCTTTTCTTGGCTTCCAAGAATTCGGCTGCCAGCTTTGCCCAGCGCGCGTTGAAATGCGGGCTGATAAGGGCATTCACTTTGAACCCGGCATGGCCCTTCACATCGGGCGCAGTTGCGCGCCAGCGGCCCGCAGCGACCATCGCGGGCTTATCCCGTTCCTGCACAATGCAGCCGTTATTCGGGCAGGTCCAATGCGCCGAGTCCGGGTCACCTTTCTGCCAGCGAATATCTGCCCATTTGATTTCCGCGAATTCGTTGCAGGACGGGCAAAGACATTCGTAAATCCGTTTGTCCGATTTGTCATAGAGCCGGGTTGCCGGGCCAAAGTCGAAAACCGGAGTCGAACCTGCAATGATCTTCCGATCTCGAAAGGTCATGGTGCGCATGGTCGCTAACTCTATTGGATCGCCTTCCTGCGAAACCTCAAACCCGTCTATTTCGTCCATAATCAGAATTTTCGCCGTGTGGCGGCGCAGGTTGCGCGGGCTTTTCGCAGCAAGGAATTTCAAGCTGCCACCGGGAAAGCGCCGGTTGAGCATGGTCGACCGGCCCGTTTCGTCGGCTTCATCGCTTAACAGGCCACGCAAGGCGGGCGATGCGCTGAATACCTGTTCCAGGTCGACGGCATAGTCGCGGGCATCGTCCGCAGTCGGCTGGACGGCCAAGATCGGCGCGGGGGCGTTCGCAACGTGACTGGCGATGATGCCAGACAGAAGCGCGGTGTAGCCGATACGCGCTGATTTCAGCACGGTCACCCGCTCAATCCCCGGATCGTCCAGCGCATCGCAGATGCCCCGCTGATAGGCCCAGAGTTTCATCTTGCCGGGAAGCGCGCTGGCATTCTGCGGCAGGAAGATATTCGCCTCAATCCAGTCTGCGGTTGCCATATCGGCGGGCGGGCGCAGGGCTTTCAGGGCGCGGCTGCGAATCAACTCAATTCCCATTTGCGAGTCCTTCCAAGGCAGCTTTGATTTCCCGGTCAATCTCTGCCACGTCATGTGCAGTCAGATGCGCCAGTTTCGATCCCACGCGGGACGGCACGGCCAAGACGGTCGACCGGACATCCCGCAGCACGTTCGCCCATTCGCGTTCCACGTCAGCACTTCTGACCAATTCGCCGCGCGCCGCCGCGTTCTGAATTTCAATCTTGTCGGCTTGATGCTTGGCGAGGCGCAGCTTTTCGGTTTTCAAATCGTCGGGAACCTGCCCCCCGCCCTTGATCGCACCATCCCGCAGCCGGGCAATGTAACCGTGCAAGGATGCCCGAACATCCCACCGGCCCCGGCCATTCTTCACAAGAGTCCCGTCGCGGGTTTTGGTGCGCACCTGACTCGTGGCAAGGCCCAGAAAGGCCGCAATTTCGGATTCCGTCATCGTTGCCGGAATCCGGTCTTCGGGGTGCGGGTCAGCGGGTTTGAAGTCTTGAAACAGGTCTTCCAGGTTCGTTTCAGAATAGGTCATTGATGCTTACCTTTCGGCCCTGCCATTGAAATTTTTCTGTAGAGCGCGTTTTTTCGGGGTTCGGAGTCCCCGCGGGTGCCGCCCCTAGGGAAGGACCCATGATCGAATGGGGGCGATGATCGCGGCAAACCAATGATGCGCCACGCTGCACCGCCGCTTCCGATTGATTGTGCTTCATCTTCTGGTTCCATTGCTGAGCATGGCACCGAGACACGGGACACCCTTAAGGGGTGTGTCCCTGTCCGTCTCGCCGGTGTGCCCTTTTGCCGGTTGAGACATGCGAGACATGTCCCGGTCATGTCTCAGTCCGTCCCGTTTCATCGTCATCTGACAGGCCATCATCAAAGCCGTCGCGGATGGAATAGAAGCCATCATCGCCTGTAACCAATCCATCCCGTGCCAGCGTTTCGAGTGACCGATTGAACGCTTTTCGCCGGGTTGCAGGATCCTCATTCGCGCAAACCGCATCGGACGCTAAACAAGCGTTTCTCCAATCGTCCCGGTTGACCGGCTGTGTCATGCCTTCCAGGATTTTCAGCGCTGCCGCAGCTTGCGGGGGAAGGCGCTTCACCTTGGCCGGGATGCCGGTCAGCGGGTTGCAGCGCGGATAGGTCAGCGGGTCTCCATCATCATCAAATCCGAAGTCATCGGTGGCGATGGTGAAGGCAATGTCTCGATCACAGGTGCCGTTCCTGTTTTTGGTCAGCCTGCCCCGGATGATCTTCTGTTCATCGTCGCGCTTCACATGCAGGGCAACATCAAGCGCCCCATTCAACAAGCTATGCCCACGCGGTGTGCCACCTTCCGCTTTCGTGTCGTGGTGGATCAGCACAACCGCAGCGCCCCAACGGGTCAGCGCCCGCGACACCGCGACCACGCGGCCCATAGCTTCGGCGCTGTTCTCTTCCAGGCCGGGGAATGCCATTGCCAGCGTGTCGATAAAGATCAGCGCGGGGCGTTCGGCCTTCACAGCCTCTTTCAGCGCCAGATAGTCAGGCGACTCCTTGATAAGAAGGTTCGACACGCCTTCCACCAGCTTGAAGGTTTGCGCGCCGCCATGCGCCTTCCGCAGCGCCTTCACGCGCCCGCGCATCCCGTGGGAGTCTTCGGACGCCACATAGAACACGCCGCCCGCTTTGGTGCGCATCCCGAAGGCTTCATTGCCCTGCGTCAGCATGTAGCCAAGGAAGGGCGCAATGAGGGATTTACCGGCACCCGGCGCGCCGAAGATGCAGGCAACGTCCTTTTCGGCCAGCAAGCCTTTAATCAGGTATTTGCGCGCGGGTGACGCCTCACATTCATCGGGCGTTAGAAAGGTCAGCGTCGACGGTTTCGGCTTTCCCGGCTCGGGATGTGCAGGCAGATCGTCAAAATCGTCTATGGATACGTTGGAAGGCCGCTCATAGCCATTTTGAATTGCGTAGTGAAAAAGAGTCCCGATGGTAATTCCACCAGGCTTGAAGCCCCGCCACTTCTGGCGCAGTTCTTTGATTCCCTTGTATCCGATTTGTGTTGCTGACCAGGTATTCCAAACGGCCAAACCTTCATCGCTGCCCCAGAAGTCAGAATGAATTGCCTGTCCTATTTCAAGCCATTTGAAATAGTTACCCTTTTCGAGGGTGATGCAGGCCAGCGCGCGCTGGATTTCCGCCCGGTCAGCCGGTTCGCGGAACAGGTCTGACAGATCGGTTGTCGACTTCACCGGCTTGGGTGCCGGGCCAATCGAGGCAACGCCGGTCACGCAGTCCAGCGTCTGCCCTTCCACAAGGATCGACTTCGGGGGGCGTTCGGCCAAGCCGCCAAAGTAGAAGGATTGCGACGGTTTGAAGGACTCATCCGCAAGGATGCCCCCCAGCGCGCCGTTGAGACGGGCGCAGAGGGCTTCCCGTTCTTCCGGTGCAGCTTCACGCGCCAGAGGTGCTAGGACGCGCCAGCGCGGCGCTTCCGGAGTATGGCTTGGGGTGGTGTAGATCAGCGCGGCGATGCCAGCCTGGCGCAGCCGTTCGGCGGCGTCCTGAGGCGTAACCGCGCCCGCGTCATAGTCGCCCTCCACCCCTGACACGCTCAACAGGTTGGCATCGTGGCGCAGGCTGCCCTTTTCGGTTCGCACATCCCCGAAGGTGCCCAGCTTGACCAATGGCAGGTCGGATTTTGCGGCGGCGGTTGTGGCAGTCAGCCGGGCGTGAATCTGCCGAAGGGAAAGCCGCGCCGGTTCGATCCGCTGCGCCTTCACATCGGCAAACATGGATACCGCCAACGGCACATCGCAGCCTTGATTCTCAGTCGCAGATTCAGTATATTTCTCGAACGCGATTTTCTGAGCCGCCGAAGTTTCAACGCCGTTCCCGGTTGCAGCCGGGGCGGCGTTTTCCGTTTCAGGTGGCGGCGTCCAATCGAACAGGTCGCTGAGGTCGGTAAAGTAGTCTTTCACGGTGCAGTTCCTTCATTGAAGGCCCCGCAAGGTTTGACAAGCTGGACGAAAAACTAGGAAATTCAATGGGCTGTTTCCGGTAGGGTTTACAGAGCAACTTATTGTTTTTGCTCATTTAGGTTACTACAGGGTCGCCCACCATTTTACTTCCTTAAAATCGGTGGCTTACGTGACGCGGCGGGCAGATGCCCTGCCTGTGAACCGCTGGAATTTACCGCGTGGCGTTTTGGCGCCCTGCCCCTCAGCGCAAGCGCGACGCGCCCCAAAGCAATGCGGGGCTTGAGGTGCATCGGCGCGTAATGTCGGCCCGTCACATCAGCCCGTTATTTTGGATGGTCACATCCGCGCCGCCGCCCTCGCTGGCGTTGAATTTGCGCAATTTTTGCAATTCCTCCTCTATACTTCTGGCCCGATAGAAGCGACACTTGGCCACAATCGCGCCTGATCGTTTCCAATTGCGGGTCAATCAAGCGCTTCAGTGCCGATCATAGTGTCGTCATGCCTCCCGCCGGTCTTGCCGACCAGATAACGCCAGATAACGCCAGACAACGGATGTGTTTCGCATGACCTCCCCCGCGAATGCCCCCCTGCCACCGGCCGACACCCACGGTGATCGCCCCGTGTTCAACGTCGTCGCCATCGCTCAAAATGGCCGCATCATGTATGAGGCCGCTTTGTTTGCCGCCTCGCTGCGCCACTGTGACCCCGATTTCGCAGGCCGCCTGATTTTGGCGGTGCCGCAGGCGGGCGAGAACTGGAACAACGACCCGTCGGTGCGCGATGTTGACATTCTCGACCTCTACAAGCGCCTTGGCGTCGAAATCATTCCCTTCGAAAGCAAACATTTCGGCCAATCCTACCCCTACGGCAACAAAATCGAGGCGCTGATGGCCCTGCCAAAGGGCGAGCCCTTCGTGTTTTTTGACAGCGATACGCTGATCATGGGGCCGCTCAGCCGCGTCGCCTTTGATTTCGACCGCCCCTGCGCCTCGCTCAAATGCGAAGGCACCTGGCCCGAAATCGAACTCTACGGGCCGGGCTATTACGAGAGCTGGAAATCGCTCTATGACCGCTTTGGCCTCGATATCGAGCCAACGATTGATCACAGCCAGCCCGAAGAATACTGGAAGCGCTTCCTGTATTTCAACGCGGGTTTCTTTTTCTATCGCTGCCCCCATGAATTTGGCGCGCGCTTCCTCGAATATGCCCTTGAAATCAGGGACAATCCCCCGCCCCAGGTCGCGTTGCAAAGCTTTGACCCCTGGCTTGATCAGGTGGCCCTGCCGCTGGTGATCCATTCCTTTGGCGGCGCGCGCAACACCCTGCCCGAGGACACGCTGGACGGGGCGATTTCGTGTCACTACCGCACGTTTCCCCTGCTCTACGCGCGCGAGAACGACCATGTGATCGAGACCCTGAACACTGTCGCCGCGCCCAACTGGATCAAGAAAGTCCTCAAGGAATACGAGCCGATCAAGCGGCTGGTCTATCAAAACCGCGGCCTCAAGGTGCGCGACATGTTTGACCGCAACGACCTGCCGCGCCGCGAACGCACCATCCGCAACCGCATCCGCGCAGAAAACCTCTGGATGCGCTAGGCGGCCCTACACGCCTGCATTTTACCCCTCTAAAATACCCCCCCAAGAGACGGCTCACCGAAGCCATATCGGGAGGCGGGTGATGGCGGTATTTTTCACGCGTGCGATCTGCCGCCTTCTTACCGCCTTTCAGGCCAAACGCATCATCGCATGCGGTTTTCGCGGCGGGTTGCGACCGGACCCGGTGATATTGCGCAGTATGTTGCCGCTTTGGCCGGGGTCCCCGCGCCACAAAACGCCCAAGTCCGAGGCTTTGGCCCGCGTCCGGGCATCGGGCATCTGGCGCACAACATCGGCGGAGCCTCGCCACCTGCCCCACAAGCCGTTGCGTCTGCGCGCCTTTTGCTTTTCCTGAGGCGCGGCTTGGGGTAGGCTTGGGGCGGAAAAAACAAGATCTCGCCCCGATCGGTCCTTGCAACCGGCACAGTGGCGCGGAGGGGCCCGAGATGAAACCGGCATTCGCACTCGATTTGAGCCATGACGGCATCCGCCTTTTGCACCGCGCGGGCACCGGCTGGTATGTAATCGGCGAGGTCGCGCTGGATGACCCCGAACTGAGTGAAAAACTCGAAGCGCTGCGCCGCTCGGCGGCGGCGCTGGCCCCGGCGGGCGTGACCTCGCTTTTGGTGATTCCCGACAGCCAGATTCTCTATCGTCGCATTCCTGATCCCGGCCTGCGCGAGCGCGCGCGCGACCGCGCGATCCGTGCCACGCTCGACGGGGCCACGCCCTATCCGATCGACGCGCTTGTGTGGGACTATCGCGACGACGACGGCGGGCTCGAGCTTGCGGTTGTCACGCGCGAAACCCTCGCCGAGGCCGAAGCCTTTGCGGCGCAATACCGCTTTAACCCCATCGCCTTTACCGCCAACCCGCAAGGGGCATTCAACGGCGCTCCGAATTTTGGCCGCACGCAAGCAGCCGATCAGCTGATCGGCGCGGGCACGCCGATTACGCCAGAATCCGCGGCCTTGGTCATTTTGGGGCCACTGCCCGCGCCAGAACCTGAGCCGGAACCGGCCCCCGAACCGGCCCCTGAACCCGCGCCTGCGGAACCTGAGCTTGCAGCGGACCCCGAGGCCGAACCGACACCTGCGGCGGTGATCGAACCGGCTGTGACCACTTCCGCATCTCCCCCTGACAGCGCTTCCGACACAGCTGATGTCCCCCTGCCGGCGGATGAACCCGAAAGCGACGCACAAGCCCGCCCTGGCGAAACCGCGCCGGTGCCCGACGAGGACGCGACCAGCGGCCTTTTGCCCACAGCCCCCGAAACTGAGGCTGAGGCTGAGGCTGAGGCTGAGGCTGAGGCTGAGGCTGAGGCTGAGGCTGAGGCTGAGGCTGAGGCTGAGGCTGAGGCTGAGGCTGGCCCTGCGACCTCTGACGCGCAAGACCCGATCGCCCCCGCCCCGCAGAACGACACCCCCGTGTCACTGCCAGACCCAGCACAGCAGCCCCCCGCGCCCGTCACGCAAGCGGTTGCCGCGCCCCAAGACACGGCCCCCGACACCACAGCCAACCCGATAGAGGAGCTTGTGCAGGACGCGGCGGCAGAGCCGCAGGCACCTGCGCTGCCCCAAACCGACAGCGACCGCCCCGACGCCGCAGAACCGGCCAAAAATCCGGCCGCAGGCGCGCAAAGCGCCTCTGACGCGCCGCCGCGCGATGACACACCGTCAAAGCCCGCCGCCGAGCCGGACCTCGCAGCGCCCATCGACGCCGCGTCGACTGAAACCGCAACCGACGCCTCCGATGAAAACACGGACACCCCCGCGTCTTCGGCCCCGTCGCCGCAATTCATCAACGATACCACCGCCGAAATCGCCGCCGCCCCTGCGCGCCCGCAAGCGACGGGTTTCGCAACGCGCCGCGCCTTGCGCGTCGAGGGCGGCGCGCAAAATGACATCGCCCCCCGCATCTCCGCGCGCCCGCGCCTGAACGCGCAGGCGCTGCTTGGCTTGGACGACGGGGACACAATGTCGCCCGAGGCCCCCACAACGACACCCGCGCCAAGCCCGCTTGCAGCCGCAACAAGCGCCCCTCCCGCGCCGAGCGCCGCCAAAACGGGCGCGCTCGCCAGCGCCAAGATTGCGGGGGCGAGCCAACCGGCAAAGTCCGGCCTGCCGCCTGCCCCCCGCGTGGACAGCGCGAAACCGGCTGCACCGGCGCCGCTGGACCCGCCTGCCAAATCCGGCGGGATCGCCGCAAGCCTCGGGTCGAAGGTGACATCGCGTTTCGGGCGGGCCACGCCCGCGCCGCCTGCGGCCGCCAAGCCTGCCCCCGCCACGCGTGTGTCGCGTATCGACGGGACCGAAGATGTCGCGCCGATGAGCGCGCAGGAAACCGGACTGGCCCCCGGCACAGCGACCGCCACGCTCGGCGACACAACCGCCGAGACCTCGGTATTCGGGGCGAAACGCAACCAAAAACGCAAGGCCACGATCAAACCGCTGCGGTTGGGGGTGCTGACGCTGGCGCTGGTTGCCGCCTTGCTGCTTGTTGCGGCCTGGGCCAGCCTGACCGAGGACAGCGCCCCGCCCCCCCCCGCGCAGGCTGCCGCTTTTGACGCGCCCGACAGCGCCGCCCCCGCCTCGGTGCAGGCTGCTGCGGATGAGGTGGCATTGGCCAGCATCGATGCGACCGACGCCGCGCAGATCACGCTGGCATCCGCGCCGGATGTGTCCACCGACAGCCCCGCCGTGGTGTCGCGCATCCCAAGCGTGCCCTCCCTGACCCTGGCCCTGCCCGAGGCCGACACGCCGCCGCGCCAAACCGCGCCGGGCCAGATCGCCGCGCCAACGCCCCAGACACCGGGCGCGCCGCAAGCTGCTGACACGCCTCCCGAATTCGATGCAAGCACCGCGACGGATCAGGCCGCGCAAGACGCGCCTGCGCCCCCGGATACCGACACACAAGACCCCGCCCAAACCCCCGACACACCACAGGTCGTGGTTATCGAAGGTACGCCGCTGGTGATCCCCGATCCGCGCCCCGACTCGGTGGTCGCGCGCGCCAGCGCCGCCCTGCTTGATGACCTCGAAAACCTTGCCCTGCGCGCAGATCCTGCCGTTGCCGCTTTGGCCGACCGCCAGCCCAGAGCGCGCCCCGAAGCACTGGCCGAGCAGGCCCGCCTGCGCGCCGAAGAAGCCGCAGCACAGGCCGCCCAAGAAGAACGCCTTGCGCAGGCACAGGCCCAGCTTGCCGCCTATGTGCCGCGCCCGCGCCCCCAGCGCCTTGCCGCGAGCGACATCGCGTTGCAGGCGCAGGCCGCGCTGGAAACCCTCGCCGCCGCGCCGCCGATGCCCGCCGCCCCCGCAGGGTTGGCCGCTGCGCGCCCCCAAGAGCGCCCGCAAAACATCGCGCGTCTGGCGCAAGCCGCGCAGGCCTCTGCGGCAGCGCAGGCCCAAGCCGCGGCTGCCGGCGCTCAGGCCGCCGCCTCTGCGCGCCAACTGGCGATGACGCGCGAAGAAGAAGCCGAAGAAGTCACGGCCAATGTCCCAACCGCCCCCGTCGAACAGGGCGCAACCCGCGCCTCGGTCGCCACGGCGGCAACAATGGACAAGGCGATCAACCTGCGCCAGTTGAACCTGATCGGGGTCTACGGCTCGTCGAACGAGCGTCGCGCATTGGTGCGCATGCCCAACGGGCGGCTTGAAAAGGTCAAAGTCGGTGACCGACTGGACGGCGGTCAGGTCGCGACGATTGGCGATAGCGAATTGCGCTACGTCAAAGGGTCGCGTTCCTTCGTGCTGACCATCCCCAAGGGCTAAGTTATCGCAGGCTCGAACAAAAACGGCACCGCTCGGCAGAGAGTTGCCGCGACGATCTTGTCGCAGGCCGCCGCGTGCATATCTGCTAGACGCGCGCGCCGCATCGCGGCACACTCGCATTGATCGCCACAAATTATCACCGAGTTTTCCGTTCCTCGCCCCTGTCGTGCGTCACGTCTGACACCACATAGCGAAGAGACGAAAGGTCCAAACGACAGGAGCGCCGCGCGATGGAGGGTTTCCTCTTTCAAGCCACGATCTACCTCGCCGCCACCGTAATTTCCGTGCCCATCGCCACCCGTTTGGGGTTGGGATCGGTGCTTGGCTATTTGCTTGCCGGCATCGTCATCGGTCCCGTTCTGCATCTTGTCGGACATTCCGAAACCCACGATCTGCAGCATTTTGCCGAATTCGGCGTGGTGATGATGCTGTTCCTCATCGGACTGGAACTGACCCCGCGGGCGCTTTGGGACATGCGCCACCGCCTTCTTGGCCTGGGGGGCTTGCAACTGGTGCTGACGGTGGGCGCGGTGGCGTGGATCGCCGATGCGACGGGGCAAACGCTGGCCACGGGCATCGTCATCGGCATGATTTTGGCGCTGTCATCCACGGCTGTGGTGCTGCAAACCCTGTCGGAGAAAAAGCTGATGGGCACGCCGGGAGGGCGCTCGGCCTTTTCGATTTTGCTGTCCCAGGACATCGCCGTGATCCCCATGCTGGCGATCATCCCGCTGCTGGGCGGTGCGATGGACACGGTGCGCTTTGCCGATGACGGGTCGATCCAGCGCGGTGTCGAGGCCAGCACACAAGAGCTGTCGCTTGTGGCCAACCTGCCCGGCTGGGGCGTGACGCTGGTGACGCTGGGCGCGGTGGCGACGATCATTCTGGCGGGTATTTTTCTGGTGCGCCCGCTGTTTCGCTTTATTCAGGCCGCCAATCTGCGCGAACTTTACACAGCCACGGCCCTGCTGATCGTCGTGGGCATCGCCGCCCTGATGAATGCGGTCGGCCTGTCGCCCGCGCTTGGCACCTTTCTGGCGGGGGTCGTCTTGGCCAATACGGAATTTCGCCACGAGCTGGAAAGCTCGATCGAACCGTTCAAGGGGCTGCTCTTGGGGTTATTCTTCATCGCCGTGGGCGCGGGGATCAACTTTGCCATCCTCTGGGACGAACCGCTGAAAATCTCTGCCGCCGTGATCACGCTCATGCTGGTCAAAGGCGCAATTCTCTACGGGCTTTCGACCCTGTTCAAACTGCGCGGACGCGACCGCTGGCTGGTGACCCTGTCCCTTGCCGGGGCTGGAGAATTTGGCATGGTGCTGATTTCCTTTGCCAGCCAGAGCGGCGTCTTGTCGACGGCTTTGGCAGAACGCGGATTGCTGTTGATTGCCCTGTCGTTGCTGCTGACACCGCTGGCCTTTTTGTTGCAGGACTTCATTTCCAAGCGCTTGCGCGATACCGATAGCGATGATCTTGCCGATGAAATCGACGACCAACAGCCGGTGATCATCGCCGGAATCGGGCGGTTCGGGCAGGTCGTCAACCGGCTGTTGCAAGGCTCTGGCCTCAGCACAACCGTGCTGGATGCGGATTTGAAAACCATTCAAACCATGCGCAAATTCGGGATCAAAGGCTATTTTGGCGACCCTACCCGCCCTGACCTGCTCCATGCGGCCGGCCTGCATTCGGCCAAGGTGCTGGTGGCGGCGCTCGATGATCCCGAAATGAACCTCAAGCTGGTGGAATATGCCCGCAAGCAACGCCCCGACCTGCATATCGTGGCGCGCGCGCGGGATCGTTTGACGGTGTATCAGCTGCGCAACGCCGGAGCGGACGACATTGTGCGCGAGGTCTTCGACAGTTCGCTGCGCGCAGGGCGCTATGTGCTGGAACAGATGGGCATGACGCAATACGAGGCCTCCGAAACCGCCACCGCCTATTACAAACATGACCGCCATATGCTGCGCGAGCTGGCCGATCTTTGGGACCCCAAAGTCCCTCTGGGCGAAAACGCCGCCTATATCCAACGCTCCAAAGAACTGGCGCTGGATCTGGAGAACGCGATCATGACCACCCTCGACACCTCGCGCGAAAACGAACGGATCGCAGCCTTGAAAGCCGCAGAGACAGCGGCCGCGCAGGACGCAGGCAAAGCGGCCAAGCAAGACACGAAAAAGGCGGGGTAAGTCCCCGCCTCTCTAGCCGTCTGCGCAGGGCTCAAGCCCCTTCGGAAACCCCCGCTTCGGCAAAGGTCGACATGCCCGAATGGCAGGCAATCGCGCCTTTGAGGATACCCATGGCGAGCGCCGCGCCCGAGCCTTCGCCAAGGCGCATGCCCAGCGACAAGAGCGGCTCTTTGCCCAGATGCTCGAGCACCCGAACATGGGCCTGTTCTGCCGAAACATGGCCCGCAACCGCGTGATCCAACGCGCCCGCGACCGCCTTTTCCAGCGTCGCAGCCGCGGCGGTGCAGATGAACCCGTCCAAAATCACCGGAATCCGCGCGACGCGCGCGCGCGCGATGGCCCCCGCCATGCCCGCAAGCTCACGCCCCCCCAGCGCCGCGAGAATTTCAAGCGGCGCGCGACTGGCGTGAAGTGCCGCGCCTTCGCTCACAACCCGTTCCTTGATCAACAGCCCAGCGTCATCCACGCCGGTGCCGCGCCCGACCCAGGTCGCCGCCGTTCCGCCAAACAACGCGCAGGCCACAGCGGCCGCCGAGGTGGTGTTGCCGATGCCCATCTCCCCGACCACCAAAAGGTCCGCCTGCGGATCGACCGCCTCCCAGCCCGCCTTGAGCGCGGCCACGCAGTCGGCCTGTGACATGGCAGGGCCTTTGGTGAAATCCTCGGTCGGGCGCTCCAGATCGAGTTCGACCACCGACATTTGCGCCCCAAAGGCAGCGGCCAATTGGTTGATCGCCGCGCCGCCTGCTTTGAAATTGGCCACCATCTGCACGGTCACCTCGGCGGGAAAGGCTGAAACGCCCTGAGCGGTGATACCGTGGTTTCCGGCAAAAACAATGACTTGGGGCTTTTCAAGCCGCGGGCGCGCCGCGCCGCGCCATCCGGCATACCAGATCGCGAGATCTTCAAGACGCCCCAGCGCAGCGGGGGGTTTGGTCAGCTGCAGATTGCGCGCGCGCGCGGCCTCGCTGGCAGTCGCATCAGATGCGGGGGCCGCGCGCAACAGCGCTTCGAACTCGGACAGCGTGGCAAAGGGCATGATTGTGTCTCTCTCGTTGAACCTCTGGACCGCTTTGTCTATCCCCGAGGCAGAAATTGCAACGCAGGAGAATGCCATGCGCGACGAATGGACAAATTGCAGGCCCGCCGATGTCAGCACCGCGCTCGGCCTGCTCACCCGCCTGCCGCTGGCGGGGCTGTTGGGCCACCCCGATCTGGACCGCTCGGCGCGCGCGGCCTGGGCCTATCCGCTTGTGGGTGTCGTGGTGGGCACTCTGGCCTGGGCCATCGCGGGTCTGGCGCATTGGAGTGGCGCAGGCGCGGGCCTTGCGGCGGTTCTGGTGCTAACAGTCGGCGTGATGGCGACCGGCGGGATGCATGAGGACGGGCTGGCCGACACCGCCGACGGGTTCTGGGGCGGCTGGGACGTGTCGCGCCGCCTCGAGATCATGAAAGACAGTCGGGTGGGCACCTATGGCGTTCTGGCGCTGGTGCTGGCGTTTTTGGCCCGTTTCAGCGCGCTAGAAGGGATGATCGCGGCAGGGGCGCTCTTTGCGCCGCTCGTCGCTGCGGCCGCATTGAGCCGCGCCAGCATGCCCTACCTCATGAGCCTGATGCCCCACGCCCGCGACACGGGGCTGTCGCGCGATGTTGGCGCGGTGTCGCGCCCGACCGCAACGCTGGGCGCGGCGATTGCGGCTGCGATCAGCCTGGTTCTGATGGGCCTTGCCGCGACCGCTTTGGCGGTTTTGGCAGTGATGGTCGTGAGCGTGGCGATGGGCTGGCTGGCAGATCGCAAGATCGAAGGCCAAACAGGCGATGTGTTGGGGGCCACGCAGCTCTTGACGGAAATCGCGGCGCTGGCGGTGTTTGGCGCGTTTTTCTGACGCCCGCCCCCGCGATACGCCGCCCCAGCCGCAAACCCAGCCGCAAACCCAGCCGCAAACCCAGCCGCAAACCCAGCCGCAAACCCAGCCGCAAAAAAACGCCGCCCTGTCTGCACAGAGCGGCGTTTTCATTATCGAGGATCAAGCGCGCTTAGGCGGCGACAACCCGGCCCACCAACACTTCGGTGATGGATTTGCCTGCGGTGGTCTCGTCGGTATCGGAGACAGCCGCGAATTCGCGGGTCAGGCGTTCAAGGGCGGCCTCATACAGCTGACGCTCGGAATAGGATTGCTCGCGCTGGTCGTCGGCGCGGTGCAGGTCGCGCACCACTTCGGCGATGGCGATCAAATCACCCGAGTTGATTTTCTGTTCGTATTCTTGCGCGCGGCGCGACCACATGGCGCGTTTGACCTTGGCCTTGCCCTTGAGGGTCTTCATGGCCTGAGTCACCTCATCGGGTGTGGACAGCGAGCGCAGGCCGCTTTCGACGGCTTTTGCGGTCGGCACGCGCAGGGTCATTTTATCTTTCTCAAAGGAGATCACGAACAATTCCATCGACAGACCGGCAATCTCTTGCTCTTCGATGGAGACGATCTTGCCAACCCCATGTGCAGGATAGACAACAAAGTCGTTCGGGCGGAAATCAGATTTTTTAGCTTTGGTCATATACAGTCTAAATCCTCGTAGGGACCCCCAGTAGAACCCGGTCACGGAGCTTGCCCCTCGAACCTTGCTGCTCCTGCCCCTCGTTCCTCACACAAAAGCGGAACCATTTGGCAGGCGCCTGTCACGGTCGTTAGGTCTCGCGCCTCGCCCAGTCGGGTGCATGGCTGGGTGTCGTGGACGCGAAAAAATCACACCACTAACAACAAGGTTGAAGTGGGTGATGTGCAAAATCCTTTATATCGTTCGCCCAACATAGCAAAAAAATGCGCCAAAATAAAGTGCCCGCGCGCGGCTGGTGCTGCATCGCGGCACCAAACTTGAAGAATTTGCGGGATTTTGGCCTGAATCGCACGAAAAAGGCCTCTCACAAGTTTGAGAGGCCTTCTAAACGGGTCACTGCGCGCCTGCCGGATCTGATTCGCAGGCAGAGGAAAACGGGCGTTAGCTGCCTTCGCCGGGCGCTTCGGAGAAGTATTTCTCCATCTTGCCGGTTTCGCCGTCGCGTTCCTCGTAATTGGGCAGTGCCTCTTTTTTCTCGACGATCACGGGCCAGAGTTCGGAATATTTGCGGTTGAACTCCACCCATTTTTCCATGTCCGGCTCGGTGTCGGGGCGGATCGCATCGGCGGGGCATTCCGGTTCGCACACACCGCAGTCGATGCATTCATCGGGATGGATCACCAGCATGTTTTCCCCCTCGTAGAAACAATCTACGGGGCAAACTTCGACACAGTCAGTGTATTTGCAGGCGATACAGTTCTCGATGACGACGTAAGTCATGGGCGGGGTCCATCCAGTTTCTCAAGCGCCCGTGCAACAGGGCGCGAGGGCCAGTGCGGCGCAGCCATGCAAGGCCTGCGGGCAGAATTCGATTACCGCCCTAGCTAGCGCGGGTCAAAGGATCAATCAAGCGGGTCGGGCCCACAAAGACGCGCGTTGCGCCGATCTTTCTTTGTGGGACGCCCCTTTCCCTCATAGGCCGGATTATGGGGGATAAATTCCCGCTCTTCCTTGGGCGGTTTTTCAGCAGGCGGATCGAGATCCTCGTACAGCATCCGCGCCTCGGGGGCGGGTCCACGCCGCTCGCCACAGGCCGTGATGCGGATCACGCGGATGTCGTTGCCCTGCGCAAAGGTCAACGTGTCCCCTGCCCCGACCGCGAAGGCGGGTTTGGCGATCCGTTGGGCGTTCACGCGGACATGGCCCGCGCTCACAAGTTTCGTGGCAAGGCTGCGGGTTTTGAAAAACCGCGCATACCAGAGCCATTTGTCGATGCGGATGGTCGGGCGGGCCGCATTTGGCCCGAGCCCGAGTTGATCTGCACGCCGGCCGCTCACTTATTTGCGGTCCTTCAGCCCCATCAGGGCAGCCGCAAAAGGGTTGTCCATGTCGATGGGCTTTTCCTTGCGCGGCGGACGGGCCTCGAATGATTTGGGCTTGTCGTCGCGTTTCCCACCTTTGGGACCGCCTTTGCCCTTGGCGCCGCCCTTGGCACCCTCACGGCGGGGCTTGCCGCCCTGACGCTCGGAACGCTCGCCACCGGCCTGCTGCCCATCACGGTTGTTGTCACGGTTGCCGCCACGGTTCTGACGCTCGCCACCCTGACGCCGCGCCCCACGATTGCCCGCCCAGGTGAACGTGTAGAACACCTCCATTTCGGCAGGCTCTGCGGGGGCAGTGCCGGCAGTGGCTGCCTCTTGGGGGGGTGTCTCTTGGGCAGGTGTCTCTTGGGGGGGCGTTTCGGCGCTGCCCGCCGTGTCGGCCTCTGGCTGCGCCTCGGCCTCGGACGCGCCCGCGCTGGTCGCATCGGCGCCTGCGTCGGTGACATCCGTTTGCGGCTGGGCCGCAACCTCGGACGCGCCTTCGGAAAGCGCCGCTTTGGCTTTGGGCGTCTCTGCGGGCGCTTTGACTTTCACGCGCTCGCCCTTCTCGCCCTTGTAGCCCATGCCCTCCATGAGGTCGCTGAACTGCTCCAGCGTCATGCCGGTGATCGACAACATATCCGGCGTGGCTTCGAACCCGCCGCGGCTGTCGCAGTTGCGCAGCAGATCGGCAAGACGTTCAAGCATGTCGATGCGGATCGCACGCGCGCCCGACAGACGGTAGCCCGACATGGCGTAATAGCCGTCCGGCGCGCCGTTGAGGGCGGGAATGGTCACCAGCCCGGGCGGCGGGCTATCGGGGGATTCGTCGTGTTTCGCGGCCAAGGACCACAGCAACAAACGCAAACGCGTGGGCGCTGGTTTGAGCAAAGCGGGCATGAAAATCGTGTACTGGCCAAAGCGCACCCCATGTTTGCGCAACGCGCCGCGGGCCTCCTGATCCAGTTCCTTGACGTCCTGCGCAATCTGGTCGCGCGGGATGATGCCGAGGTTTTCCACCAGCCGGAAGGCAAAGCCGCGCGCCAACCCCGAAAGGGTTTCATCGCGGCTCATGGCCAGCAGCGGTTCGAACAGGGCGGCAACTTTGCGATCGATAAAGTGCTGCAAGCGGCGCTCGACCTTGGTGGCGACATCCGCGCCGGCTTCGTCATCGACAAAGGCCACAACGCGCGGCTTCAACGCCTCATCGCCTGCGACCAGTTTGCCCACAGCAGAGGTGCCCCACATCAGGCCGCCTTGCTCGGTGAAATCCATTTCCGTGTCGGGCGCGTTGTAGAAACGGTCCGCACGCAGGTGGAATTCCGGCGCAAGTGCCGCCATTGCCGCCTGGCTGAGGGTCTTGGCCTCGTCCGGCGTTGCGGATTTGTCCTGGCTGAACCGGAACCCCTCAAGACGGCCGACGAATTCGCCCTCGACCATCACTTCACCCTTATCGTTCACGTCGGCCACAAGGCCCTCCTTCTGCTTCAACCGGCGAAGCAATACGCTTGTCCGCCGGTCAACAAATCTTTGCGTCAGCGCGCCATGCAGCGCATCCGACAAGCGGTCTTCTACTGCACGGGTTTCCCCGCGCCAATGGTTTTCGTCGTCGACCCAACCATTGCGTTGCGCCACATAGGTCCATGTGCGGATATAGGCCAGCCGTTTCGACAGAGTATCGATGTCGCCTTCCGTACGGTCAATGCGCTTGATCTTATTTGCCAGCCAATCGTCGGGAACCCGCCCGAGATCCTGAAGAAAGCCGAAAATCTGCTCAAGCATCGAGGTATGTTCGCCGTGACTGATCGAGCGAAAGTCGGGGATTCGGCAGACATCCCACAAAAGATTGACGGTTTTGGCACCTTTCAGGCGCGGACGCAGGTGCTGCAACTGGCTGAGGGTTTTGAGGCTCAGCAGGTCATCGGCATCGCGCGCGCGCATCAGCCAGCGTGCGTCATCGCCGCGCGGCACCTCCTCAAGCGAGCGCACCAGCGCATCGGCGCTGGCATAATTGAGATCGGGATTGCGCCAGTGCAATTTGCGCACGGGATCGAACTGATGCTCGGTGATGGCCTCGACCAGCTCGTCATCCAGCGGCGGCGCTTCGCCGGTCACGCCGAAGGTGCCATCGGTCATGTAGCGCCCCGCACGGCCCGCGATCTGCGCCATTTCATTTGCCTGAAGCACGCGCATCCGCTGTCCGTCGAATTTCATCAGCGCCGAAAAGGCCACGTGATCGACATCCAGATTGAGCCCCATACCAATGGCATCGGTCGCGACCAGAAAATCGACATCGCCGTTTTGATACATCTCGACCTGGGCGTTGCGGGTGCGCGGAGACAGCGCCCCCATGACCACCGCCGCCCCGCCGCGCTGGCGGCGCAGCAGCTCGGCGATGGCATAGACGTTGTTCACCGAAAAGCCGACGATGGCCGTGCGCGGCTTCATCCGGCTGAGTTTCTTCGAGCCGGTATACGTGAGTTGCGAAAACCGCTCGCGCTTCATGAATTGCGCGCGCGGCACAAGCGCGGCGATGGCGGGGCGCATCGTGTCGGCCCCCATGAACAGGGTCTCGTGCAAACCGCGCGCATGCAACAGCCGGTCGGTGAACACATGACCGCGCTCGGGATCGCCGCACAGCTGGATCTCGTCAATCGCCAAGAAATCCGCGCCAAGCCCCGTCGGCATCGCCTCGACGGTGCACACCCAATAGGCCGCGCGCGGCGGCACGATGCGTTCCTCGCCCGTGACCAGGGCCACGACCGAGGGGCCGCGCAGGGCGACGATCTTGTCGTAGACCTCGCGCGCAAGCAGCCGCAGCGGCAGGCCGATCACCCCCGTGCGATAGGCCAGCATCCGTTCAATGGCGTAATGGGTTTTTCCGGTATTCGTGGGCCCGAGCACTGCCGTGATCGTCCCCCTGTCGGACCAACTTTGGGGCAACAGGTGCGTCCTCTCGATAGATGCCGCGCACAAAGCGCGGGAGGGATAGGCAGCGCTAAAGCGTGACGCCTTGTGGGGCGCCAAGCCGCTCTAGCGTCTCTTGTAGGCCCTCGAAATTGGGATGTATAGCGTCGATGGCCTCGCTGACCGCGCGCGCGCCCTCGGGATCGCCGGTTTCCTCAAGGATCACCGACAACCCCGACATGGCCCAGAAATTGCGCGGTTCAAGGGCCAGTGCCATGCGCAGATCCGCCACCGCCGGCCCCAGCAGGCCAAGGTTGAAATAGGCCGCGGCGCGGCTGGCGTAACCGGCGGAAAATTCGGGGGCGTGATCGACGAGGGCCGTGAAATGATCCACCGCCGTGGCCATGTCACCCGCCGCCATCGCCGCTTCGCCGCGCTGCAACAACATGTCCATCGCATCCGAACCGGAGCGGGAAAACGCCATGTTGATTTCGCTTTCCAACCGCGTGACATCATAGCCGTCCGCCTCTTTCAGCTTGGCAAAAAGTCGCGTGATCTCATCAGCTTGGCTTTCATTCACGGTCTGCGGCGCGCTCTGGTCGGCCCTGTCGGGCGCTTGCGCAAGCGCGCGCGTCCCCGTCCCCGCCGCAAGGCAGCAGAAAATCGCAAATGCCGTAACGATATATTTGGAACTTGGCGTGAATGCTCTCATAACAGGGACGACAGTAACCGAAGGCGGCGCAAATGAAAGCCCGCGTTGATCACGAATTGGAGGATGGGCGATGAGCACCGTTATTTCTGGCGCAGTTGCAGCACTGAACGAAAAAATGGCCGACGGCTTTGCCGCGGGCACCGCGAAATTCGTCATCGAGGGCGAGGGCGCCATCATGGTGGACGAGTCCGGCGCGCGCGAAGGCGACGATGCCGCCGATGTGACCCTGACCGCAGACTGCGACACTTTCGAGGGGATGTTGTCGGGCGATGTGAACCCCACAACCGCCTTCATGACCGGCAAACTCAGCGTTGACGGGGACATGGGGCTGGCGATGCAGCTTGGGGCTGCGTTGGGCTGATCATGCAAGAGGCCCCGTTTTACACAGAGCTTGCCGAAGGGCCCGACGGGGGCTCTGCGGCTTGGTGTCAGACCTCGGACGGGGTGCGTATCCGCGTGGGACATTGGCCTGCGCGGATCAGCGAAACACAGGCGGCGCCCAAGGGGACAGTGTTCCTGTTTCCGGGCCGCACCGAATACATCGAGAAATACGGCCCCGCCGCCGGTGTCTTTACGCAGGCGGGCTATGCGATGCTGGCCATCGACTGGCGCGGTCAGGGGATCGCGGATCGCCTGCTTGAGGTGCAGGCGACCGGCCATGTGCGCGCGTTCGACGATTACCAACAGGACGTGGATGCGGCGCTGGACTATGCCCGCGCCCATGATTTGCCCCGGCCGTGGTATCTGATCGGCCATTCGATGGGCGGGGCGATCGGCTTGGGGGCTGTGCTGCGCGATGTGCCGTTCAGCGCCGCCGCGTTCAGCGCCCCGATGTGGGGCATTCGCCTTGCGCCCTGGCAAACGCCGCTGGCCAAGGTGCTTACGGCGCTGACCCGTGTGCTTGGCATCGACCACTGGCGCACGCCGGGGACCTTCGCGCAGACCTATGTGCTCAAGAACGGGTTCGAGGGAAACAAGCTGACCACGGATGCGGGCATGTATGCCTTTATGCAGCGCCAGATGATCGGTGCGCCCGCGCTTGCCCTTGGCGGCCCGTCCATGCGGTGGCTGGGCACCGCCCTCGAAAGCTGCGCAGGCATGGCGCAACGCCCGGCCCCTGCTCTGCCCGCCTGTGTCTTTTACGGCTCGGACGAGGAAATCGTCAGCACGCGCAGCATCGACGCACGTGTGCAATCATGGCCAAGCTGCGAAAAACACGTCATCGCAGGGGCGCGTCACGAGATCATGATGGAAACCCCACAGATCCAAACCATGTTTTTTGATACGGTGCTCGCCCTCTTTGCGCGCCACCGCTAAGGGCCGTTTTCCTGCACTGAATATGACGGGCCCGAATTTACCCAGCCTGAATATGACGGGCCCGAATTTGCCCAGCCTGAATATAACTAACCTGAAAAAAGGCCGCAGAGTGATCTGCGGCCTTTCAAACTGTCCCTGACAGCCGGTTCAGATTTTAATGTCGGTAAAGGCGTCACGCAGGGCGTTGGACCAATCGGCGCTCATCGCCTTGAACACGTCATCCTCTGCCTCGATGCGCCGTTTCATCGTCACGCGGCAGGCATTGGTTTCGATCACCTCAAGATCAAGCGGCATGCCGACCGACAGATTCGAGCGCAAGGTCGAATCCATCGACAACAGCGCCGCCTTCTGCCCGTCCAGAAGCGAGGTCTGCGGCGTGACCACGCGATCCAGAATCGGCTTGCCGTATTTATGCTCCCCGATCTGCAGGAAAGGCGTGTCCTCGGTGGCTTCGATGAAATTGCCCTCGGGGTAGATCAGGAACATGCGCATCGCGCCGCCCTTGCGTTGTCCTGCAACGATCATCGACGCGCTGGCGCGCTGGCTCATGCGCTCCATCTTGTCGGAAATTTCCGTTGTCACATCCGAGAGGGTTTTCCCCACGATTTCAGCAACCTGCAACATGGTCGGCGCTTTGAGGATCGAGGGGTGCGCGCTGTCGTCCTCCTCGATTGCCTCGCGCAGACGCGCCACGGTTGTCTGAGTGACCGAAAGCGACCCGGCGGTCATGATGGTGATCACCCGCTCGCCCGGTTCCTCGAAGGTGAACATCTTGCGATAGGTCGAGATATTATCGAGACCCGCGTTCGTGCGCGTGTCCGACAGAAGTACCATGCCCTCATCAAGGAGCAATCCGACGCAGTAAGTCATGTGTTTTGATTCCAGAGTGGCTTGCTGCTGCTTTATTGCTGCATTTGGGTTACTGCAACATCAACAAGCAGCTCTTCCAGCATCTCTTGATCAACTTCCCCTACGGAAATGCCGCGGATGGGGGCAGCATCGATTGCATCAAAGCCCGACCCCAGACGAATATAGCGCTCATCCGGGCAGCATTCATTGGCGGCGTCGAACCCGACCCAGCCCAATCCTGCCACGTAAAGCTCCGCCCAGGCGTGGCTTGCCTCATGCGCCGAACCATCCGATCCCGACAACAGATACCCCGTCACGTAGCGCGCCGGAATGTCGCTGGCGCGGGCCATGCCGATCAGCACATGGGTGAAATCCTGACACACGCCCTTGCCGATGCCGATGGCCTCGGCAGCCGAGGTCGAGGCTTCGGTTTCGCCGGGCAGGAAGTCAAGCGCGTCCGAAGTGGCCTTGGACAGGGCATGGGCCTGTTGCAGCACCCCCGCCGTGCCCAGATCGATCAATGTGTCGCGCGCGAGGTCCTTGAGCACCGCATTGGGCCAGGACGCCGTGGTCTGGCGCAGATAGGCCAGCGGCGGCACCTTGTCGCGCAGCCCCTTGACCACGCCCGAGCAATCGGAGGTTTCGACTTCGCCGGTGACGGTGACGGTAAATTCGGTGACTTCCCCGCGCACGGAGACCGTCATGATGTGATCTCCCGCGCCTTCCGTAAAACTGGATCCGGTTTCGACGGGACAGTCGCCCGCGTCGCAGGTGATGTCCCATGCGTTGATCTGCTGCCCCTCGAACGCCGACGGCGTGAGGCGCAGGGACTGGACCATGCTGCGCGTGGGCGGATCAAAGCGGTAGGTCGTCTTGTGGCGGACCTGAAGTTTCATTTGATGTCTCCGCTCAGGTAAGTGTCGTGCACCGCAAAGCCCAGCCGGTTCACATCGCCGATCACGCGCGACAGGAATTCATGCATCCCCTCGTCGAAAATGTGATCGACGCGCATTTCGGCCAGCTCGGCCAGCATCGCGCGCGATTGGGTCTGCGCGGCGCTGGATTTGCCATAGCCGCGCGCCACGGCGTCCAGATGGTCGGTGATCCCCGACACGCAGGAATAGATCGAGCGCGGGCACTGGCGGTTGAGGATCAGGAAATCGGCGATCTTGCGGGCGGTAATTTCACCGCCGTAAGCCCAGTTAAAGGCCCGATGCGCCGACAGCGCGCGCAACAGCGTGCCCCATTGGAAATTGTCGAGCCCCGAGCCCACCATCGACACCTGCGGCAACAGCACGTAGTATTTCACATCCAAAAGCCGCGCCGTGTTGTCGGCGCGTTCGATAAAATAGCCCAGCTGCAAGAAATGGTAGCCATCGTTGCGCAGCAAGGTGGCATCGATCGTCCCGCGCACCAGCGCGCAGACCCGCAATGTCCACTCGACCAGATCCGACAGCGGCAAAGCCGAGCGCTCCGTGCGCTCCATTTCGCGCACTTCCTGAAAGGCGGTATTGATGGCGTCCCACATTTGCGTCGTCAGCGCCGTGCGCACGATCCGCGCATTCTCGCGCGCCGCAGAGATGCACGATGCGATGGAAGAGGGATTCTCGCGGTCGAAAAACAGGAAGGTTTCGACGTTGCGCTGCACGGGATCGCCGTATTTGTCCAAAAACGCATTCAACGTGCCATGCGCATTGAGAACCGATTCCCATTCGTTGCGCATGCCGCCACCGATATTGGGCATCAGGGCGTTGCGCGCCCCGACTTCAAGCAGGCGGGCGGAGGTTTCGGCACGCTCCATGTAGCGCGCGATCCAGTAGAGGTTCGAGGCGGTTCTAGAAAGCATATCCCGTTACTCCGCCATGACCCAAGTGTCTTTGACACCGCCGCCCTGCGACGAGTTCACCACCAGCGACCCTTCGGTCAGCGCAACGCGTGTCAGACCGCCGGGCACCAGTTCGACATCTTTGCCCACCAGACAATAGGGCCGCAAGTCGACATGTCGCGGCGCAACGCCGTCCTCGACAAAGGTCGGGCAGGTTGACAGCGCCAGCGTCGGCTGGGCGATGTAATTGTCAGGTCGGTCTTCGATCTTGTGGCGGAAAATCTCGATTTCCTCTTTGGTCGATTTCGGCCCGACCAACATGCCATAGCCGCCCGATCCATGCACCTCTTTGACCACGAGGTCCTTGAGGTTTTCGAGCACATATTTGCAATCGTCGGCCTTGGCACATTGCCAGGTTGGAACATTCGCCAAAATCGGCTCTTCGCCGAGGTAAAAGCGCACCATTTCGGGCACATAGGTATAGATGGCCTTATCGTCGGCCACACCGGCGCCGGGCGCCGAACAGATCGTCACCCCGCCCGAGCGATACACATTCATCAGGCCGGGCACCCCCAGCATGGAATCGGGGCGAAAACACAGCGGGTCAATGAAATCATCGTCCAGACGGCGATAGATCACATCGACCTTCTTGGGGCCTTCGGTGGTGCGCATGTAGCAAAAATCGCCAGACACGAACAGATCCTGCCCCTCGACCAGCTCGACGCCCATCATATCCGCAAGGAAGGAATGTTCGTAATAGGCCGAATTGAAATGCCCGGGCGTGAGGATCACGATTGTCGGATCGCGGTCGCATTTTTGCGGCGCAACAGAGGCAAAGGTGCGCTTGAGCAGGTTTGGATAGGCCTCCACCGGCGCGATGCGGCTTTCCTGGAACAGATGCGGGAACATGCGCATCATGATCTCGCGGTTTTCCAGCATGTAGCTCACACCCGAAGGCGTGCGGCAGTTGTCCTCGAGGACGAAAAAATCTTCCGGTCCCGTGCGCACAAGGTCGATGCCAACGATATGGCTAAACACCCCGAGCGGCGGCATAAAACCGACCGCCGCCTTTTCATAGGCGGCATTTTTATAGACCAGATGCGCGGGGATGCGTCCGGCTTTGACGATCTCGCCGCGCCCGTAGACATCGGCCAGAAAGGCGTTGAGCGCGCGGGCGCGCTGTTTGACGCCCGCTTCCAACTTGCGCCATTCGCCGGCGGAAAACACCCGCGGGAACATGTCAAAGGGGATCAGGCGGTCCGGGTCCCCCCCTTCGCCATACACGGCAAAGGTAATGCCAATGCGACGAAACAGGGCTTCGGCTTCGGACTGCTTGAGACTGCGCAGATCGGCAGACATTTCTCGCGCCCAATGTTCCAGCGTCGAATACGGGGGACGGACAGATGCGCCGTCAAACATTTCATTAAAGTATTGCGACATGATATTTCTTTGTTGTTCCCCCTGATGATCTGCATTTGCGTGCCCGAGAGGAAAGGGCTTGCGGGCACACAGACCCAATATTCGTCTTTTTTAAGGGCTTGCGTGCACAAATTGGCGTTTTTTTTGGCAAAGCCACCCTGTGAATGTAGGCGCAATACACAAGCCCTACCTCCGGCCTCCCTGTCTGCGCAATCCCTTTGTGCGGCGCAACCCTTTGGCATCGCCCCTTGCAAGCCCGTAAAAGCGACCGATATTGAAGTGACAAGAAAATACATAGTCCGAAATAAGTCCGAGGCATCAGATGCGCATCGCTCCTACCCCCACCCCGTTCAACCGCCCGCTGTTTGACGCGAATGCCCCTGCCGCCTCCGGGGACTTCGGCGCCCTGCCCGACTGGGATCTGAGCGACCTCTACCCCGCGCCCGACGCCCCCGAACTCAAGCGCGACCTCGACTGGCTTGAAGAGGCCTGCGTGCGCTTTGCCGAGGACTACGAGGGCAAGCTGGCGGGGCTTGATGGCGAACAGATGTTCGAATGCATCCTGCGCAACGAGAAAATCGACCAGGTGGCAGGGCGCATCATGTCCTTTGCGGGCCTGCGCTATTATCAAAATACCATGGACGGCGAACGCGCCAAGATGCTGTCGGACCTGCAGGACAAAATCACCAATTACACCACGCCGCTGGTGTTCTTTTCCCTCGAATTGAACCGCATCGACGATGCCGCCATCGAGGAGATGCTCGGCCATGACGGCCTTGCGCGCTATCGCCCCATCTTTGAGCGCATGCGCGCCATGCGCCCCTACCAACTGTCCGATGAGTTGGAAAAATTCCTTCATGATCAATCTGTTGTTGGCGCTTCCGCGTGGAACAAACTGTTTGACGAAACCATTGCCGGCCTGACCTTTAGCGTTGCGGGCGAGGAACTGGGGATTGAGGGCACGCTCAACCTGCTCACCGATTCCCAGCGCGCGACCCGCGAAGCAGGCGCGCGCGAGCTGGCCCGCGTTTTCGGGGCCAACATCAAAACCTTCGCGCGCGTTCACAACACACTCGCCAAGGAAAAGGAAATCGACGACCGCTGGCGCGGGATGCCCACGCCACAAACCGGTCGTCACCTGTCAAACCACGTCGAACCCGAAGTGGTGGAGGCGCTGCGCAACGCCGTTGTCGCCGCCTACCCCAAGCTGTCGCACCGCTACTACGCGCTCAAGGCCAAGTGGCTCGGCTTGGACAGCATGCAGGTCTGGGACCGCAACGCGCCCCTGCCGATGGAAGAAAAAACCATCGTGAAATGGGACGATGCGCGCGATGTGGTGCTGGAAGCTTACGGCGACTTTTCCCCCAAAATGGCCGACATCGCCAAACCCTTCTTTACCGAGGGCTGGATTGATGCCGGCGTCAAAAAAGGCAAGGCGCCGGGGGCCTTTGCCCATCCTACCGTCACCGATGCCCACCCCTATGTGATGCTCAACTACCTTGGAAAACCGCGCGATGTAATGACCCTGGCGCATGAACTTGGCCACGGCGTCCATCAGGTTCTGGCAGCAGGACAAGGCGAATTCCTTGCCAACACGCCGCTGACGCTGGCCGAGACGGCCTCGGTTTTCGGGGAGATGCTGACCTTTCGCAAGATGTTGAGCCGCGCCAAAACCGACGCCGAACGCAAGGTGATGCTTGCTGGCAAGGTCGAGGACATGATCAACACGGTCGTGCGCCAGATCGCCTTTTACGATTTTGAGTGTAAATTGCATGAGGCGCGCCGAGCGGGCGAACTGACGCCCGAGGACATCAACGCGCTGTGGATGTCTGTGCAGGGCGAAAGCCTTGGCCCCGTCTTCGAATTCATGCCCGGCTATGAAACCTTCTGGGCCTATATCCCGCATTTCGTCCACTCGCCCTTCTACGTTTACGCCTATGCGTTTGGCGACGGACTTGTGAATGCGCTTTATGCTGCCTACGAAGAGACCCCCGAAGGCTTTCAGGACAAGTATTTCGACATGCTCAAAGCGGGCGGGTCGAAACACCACAGCGAACTGCTCGCGCCCTTTGGCCTTGATGCCTCCGATCCGGCGTTCTGGGACAAGGGCCTGTCGATGATTTCCAGCTTTATCGACGAACTCGAAGCAATGGAATAAGCCGCCAAACTGCGTAGGCGCGCCCCGTTTTATGGGGCGCGTCTGGCAGCCACGGACGCGCTGGCAGGCGACGAGGTCTGCGCGGGCGGGTTGACCACCACGGTCGCCAACATGCCGCGATGGTTTGACCCCAAATCCTCGCCAAAGGCGTGCAACGATCCCAGCGCCGCGCCATCGCGCACCAAAACCTGATCGATCGGGACGCCCCATTTGCCCAGCTGCGCCGGCCAGCTCGGGATGGGCGCAGGCGGCGCCTTCAGGTTGGTGCGGTGCAGAATTTGCATCGCCGGACGGCTCCAGAGCGCCATATTCCAGTCGCCCACCACCACCAATGGCCCCTCGATCTGGCGCAAACGGCGGATCAACGTCCAATGCTCGGAGGGCGACACCCCCGAGAACCACGGTTTGGACAGATGCGCGGCCACCAGCGTCAACGGGCCTGAGGGCGTGTCCAGACTGGCCTCCAGATACCGGTCGTTCCACAGCGGGCCGATCCGCTCCTCGCGCAGGCTCACAGGCGCAATCCGGCTGAACAACATCACATCACAGGCCGCATCGGCACAGACCGAGGTGTGGGGGTAGACCGCTTCAAGCCGCGCGCGATCCTCGGCAATGGCTTCGGATTCCGCGATCACCGCAATGTCGGGCAATTGCGCCAGAACGGCATCAACAATGCGGGCTGAATTGGCAGTATTGCTACCCAAAGCATTGAAAAACAAAACTTTCAGCGCCGGATCCTCTTTGGAAAACCCCTGACGCACCGCCAGATAGTCGCCCAAAATCCACCCCGCCCCTCCCAATGCGGCCACCACCGTCAGAACGCCCAGCACCCGTGCGCGCAGCAGCGCAAGGACCACCCCGACCAGCAGCGCCAGCGCCAAGCTCCACGGCGCAAGGCTGTCGAGAATGCGCGCGGGCGCATCGAGGGCCGTCATGTCAGGCACAAGCCGCGCCCCGATCCCCCCCGCCAGCAACGCCAGTGCGATCATCCCAAAGGCGCCGATCAGGCGATTGCGCAGCAGGGTCAGGGTCATGGTCAGCGGGGCCTTTCGGACGGGTTTGCGCAGTTTTCAAGGCGCGCGCGCCCAAATGCAAGGGCTGACAGGCCCTGCCTCACGCGAAGGTGTCGCCCCCGCGCCCTAGACGGCGGCAAAAACCGCATCCATCATCGCCTGCGTGCCGCGCGCATCCTCCAAGGACCACCCGAAGGCCGTGCCCTGATGGGCGGCGCGCACAAAGGCTTCCACCTGCAAGGCATATTGCCGCGCACCGACGAAACTCTCGACGCGGCTGCCCGTTTTATCCGTCAGAACCAATCGTGCAGGCCCCGCAAGGTCGGCGTTGAACGGGGTCTCCAGCGTCAGCATCCCGTCGCTGCCGTGAAAGCAGAAAGACTGGCTGGGCGTCATCCGCATAGAGGTCAGCGAATGAAAGCTAAAGCCACCCTCTTGGGGCCCGAAACGCGCACAGACCTCGGCCATCGTATCGACCCCGCCCTCGAAGACGCAGTTGGTATAGGTGATGCCCGCCGGCTCAGTGCCCGTCACAAAGCGTGTCAAACCAAAGGTATAGACGCCGATGTCGCGGATCGAGCCGCCCCCGAACGCCGCATTGTTGCGAATATTGTCGTGATCCCCGCGCTTGTCGTAGGTAAAGCGCGCCGACACATGCGCAAGCCTGCCAAGCGCGCCCTGCGCCACCAGCTCGCGCGCACGTTGCCACTGCGGATGATGCACCACCATGAAGGCCTCGGCGCAAAGTTTCCCCTGCGCACGGCTTGTGGCAATCAACCCGTCGATCTCATTCGCCTGTAGGGCAATCGGCTTTTCCACCAGCACATGCTTGCCCGCCATAAGCGCCCTTTTGGCCCATTCCACATGCAGATGGTTGGGCAGCGGAACATAGACCGCGTCGATTTCAGGGCTGTCGAGCAGCGCCTGATAGTCGCTGTAAACGTGCAGATCGGGGCAAAACGCCACGAAAGGCGTCGCTTTTTCCATCGCGGAGGTCGCAAGCGCGGCAAAGCGCGCGCCCTGGGCTTCGTGGATCGCCCGCGCCATCGTCGTGCGCGCGAAATTCGAGGCGCCCAAAACGCCCCACCGCATCGGATGTGTCATATTCCGGCCTCCCCAGCCCGTGAAATCATGTCTGTTGGCGCTACCATGGCCCAAAGCCCCCTCGCCCGAAACCCCAAAGAAAAAGGGACGGTCCCCCGCCCCTTTTCGCATCGCATGATGGTCGCAAACAGGATCAGTCCTCGGACAGCAGACCCTGCTGCGCGGCAAGCTCTTGCATGCGTTTTTGCAACTTCTCGAACGCGCGCACCTCGATCTGGCGGATACGTTCGCGCGACACCTCGTAGCGCCCCGATAGATCCTCAAGCGTAACAGGCTGGTCCTGCAAGCGGCGCTGAATCAGGATGTCGCGCTCGCGTTCGTTGAGCACTTCCATCGCCTCGGCCATCATTTCACGACGGCTTTCCAATTCGTCGCGCTCGGCAAAATCGCCGGCCTGATCCGCAGTTTCATCCTCAAGCCAGTCCTGCCACTGCGCGGTGCCATCGTCCTCGGACCCCACGGAGGCATTGAGCGACGCATCGCCCCCCGCCATCCGGCGGTTCATCGAAATCACCTCGTCTTCGGTGACGCCCAGATCGGTCGCAATCCGCTGCACATTGTCAGGGCGCAGATCGCCCTCTTCAAAGGCCCCGATGCGCGCCTTGGCCTTGCGCAGATTGAAAAACAGTTTCTTTTGCGCAGAGGTCGTGCCCAGCTTCACAAGGCTCCACGAGCGCAGGATATATTCCTGGATACTCGCGCGGATCCACCACATCGCATAGGTCGACAGGCGAAATCCCTTTTCGGGATCAAAGCGTTTGACCGCCTGCATCAACCCCACATTGGCTTCGGAAATCACTTCGGCTTGGGGCAGGCCGTAGCCGCGATAGCCCATCGCGATTTTTGCCGCCAGACGCAGGTGGGAGGTGACCAGCTTGTGCGCCGAGGAACTGTCCTGGTTTTCCACCCAGTTCTTGGCAAGCATGTATTCCTCTTCCGGCTCCAGCATCGGGAACTTGCGGATTTCTTGCAGGTAGCGGTTCAGCCCCTGTTCCGGTGACGGTGCCGGCAAATTTGCGTAGTTGGCCATCATCTCTCCTCGCGCCCCGCGAATGTATCGAGGCTTAACATATCTGGGATCGCGGTTCGGGCGTTCAAGGGAGTATTCCCCTTCGGCGCCGATAAAACGTTAACGCAAAGCAGTTTTTGACACTGATCGACGCGCCAACCCTATACCTCAGGACGTATAATGCGCGCGATGCCGGTGCTGTTCCACAAAACCCGTCCCCGCTCACGCCAATGTGGTTCATGTTACACCCGCAAGCGCCGTGCGATCAGCCCAGAATGTCCAACAGGCCCTGAAAATCCTGCGGCAGCGCCGCTTCGAAATGGACATCCTCGCCCGTCACCGGATGGACAAAGCCCAACACGGCAGCGTGCAGCGCCTGACGGGGAAACTCCGCCAAAGCATCGCGCGCGGCCTGCGGCAGGGCCTCGCGCCCGATTTTGCGCTTATTCCCGTAGGTTTGATCCCCCACAAGGCTGTGGCCCGCATGGGTCATATGCACGCGAATCTGATGCGTGCGACCGGTTTCCAGCCAACATTCCATCAGCGCCACAGAGGGCGGCGCCCCGAAGGCCTCGACGACCCGCGCGCGGGTGATCGCGTGCCGCCCCCCCGAAAAACACACCGCCTGACGTTGGCGGTCATGTTTGTGGCGCGCCAGTTCGGTGGTGATTTTCATGATATTCGAGCCCTCGAACGACACCCCCCTTGTGCCGCGCAGACGGGGATCTGCAGCATCGGGCACCCCATAGACCAGCGCGGTATATTTGCGCTCGACGGTATGTTTTTCGAATTGTTTGGCCAACCCGTGATGGGCCTCGTCGGATTTCGCCACCACCAAAAGACCCGAGGTATCCTTGTCGATGCGATGCACGATACCGGGGCGTTTTTCCCCGCCGATGCCCGACAGGCTGTCGCCGCAGTGATGCATCAGCGCATTCACCAGCGTACCGCGCGGGGTGCCGGGGGCGGGGTGGACCACCATGCCGACGGGTTTGTTCACAACGATGAGATGCGCATCTTCAAAGACCACCTCAAGCGGAATGTCTTCGGGCACAAGCGCGGTATCCACCGCCTCCTCGACGGTGATCTCGACCACATCGCCCTGCGCAACTTTGGCCTTTTGATCCGTCGCCAATGTGCCGTTCACGGTCACCGCCTCTTCGACCAACAGCTTGGCCAGACGCGAGCGCGACAGGTTCGCCTCGGCTGGCACATCGCGCGCAATCGCTTTATCAAGACGGTTGGGCGGATCTTCCGCGATGGTGAAAGAGACAGTGATGAACGGCATGCGGCAAGAGGCTCCGGCGGAATTTGAAGAAACACCGCAGCTGCGGATGTTGCGGCGTTTGGTCGTCACGCTGATGGTGACCATGATTTTGGGGCTTGTAGTCCTGATCGGGCTGATTGTCATCCGCTTCCGTGCGCCTCAGCAGGCCATCACCCTGCCCGAGGCAATCACCTTGGCGGGGTCGGGTACAGCCGTGGCGGTGACGCAGGGCATGGGGTGGTACGCGGTGGTGGTGCTTGACGGCGATGCCGAGCGCATCGAGATCTACACGCGGGACGGCGATCTGCGCCAGAGCGTTCCAATCACTCCCTCCGTCGCACCCGCCGCGCCCTGATCGCCAAAGCGCGCAGCCCCGTGCCGGCGCGCCGCACAAACAGCTGCCCGAGGGCTTTGCATGAAGCCATTCCATCAGCGTATCGCGTAACATCGGGGGGAAATGGTACCACCACCCCGGCTCGAACGGGGGACCTCCTGATCCACAATCCTATTTGAAATCAGGCAACACCAAGTAAAATCAATCTCTTAACTCTCTCGGTTGGATCACAAGAGCGGCGATATTTGCCGTTCATGCGACGGTTGGATCAATCCCGATCCGCCGAAATTCCAACGAGAGGAACTGAGAAATGAAGACGAGCGAGAGACTGGCCGGAGAGCTGCGCAAGGCCGCCGCAAAAGCCAACCAACAGAATGCCACGACTTACGAGAAACTGGCCGTGCGCGCCCTTACGGGGGAATTTGATGACTACGGCACAGTGCACCTGTGCGGTCCGACCGCGCTGCATGAGGCTCTCATGGCCGCAGGGCTCACAAAATTTGCAGCCCGTGTCGCAAATGGTGAATTTGACGCGACCGAAGAGGAAAGCGACGAGTGGGCCAATTCTGCCGAGGGTCGAGAGGCCATGAAGGACTTTACCAGCGAGCAGCGCGCCGTTTTGTTCGGTGTCTACAATGGCTGAGAACAGCAACATCGAATGGACCACCCACACGTTCAATCCGTGGGAAGGCTGTCAGAAGGTCGGCCCCGGGTGCGACAACTGCTATGCGGAGGCGCGCAACGTCCGCTTTACAGGCGGCACTAATTGGGGCCCGAGCGCACCCCGCCGCCGCACAAGCGCGTCCAATTGGGCGAAACCGATCCGGTGGAACAAAGAGGCGGAAAAGTTCTGCACTCGCCCGCGCGTTTTCTGCGCCAGCCTAGCAGACGTGTTTGACAATGCCGTTGATCCGAAATGGCGGGCCGACCTGTTTGACCTGATCCGCGCGACACCGAATCTGGATTGGCTCTTGCTGACAAAGCGCCCTGGAAACATCGCAAAGATGCTGCCCGCCGATTGGGGTGTAGGTTGGGAAAATGTCTGGTTGGGATGCACCATCGTCAATCAGGCTGAGGCAGAGCGCGACATTCCGAAGCTGCTGGCCGTGCCCGCTGCGGTGCGATTCCTGAGCATGGAGCCGCTGCTAGGGCCTGTCGATCTGACGAGTCTTTGCGAGGACGGGTGGAGCGCGATAGACGCACTCAGGTCATACTCGGCAAATCAAGCCAGCGCCGATTGGGGCGATGAGGATGAAGGCCCATTTGTAGATCAGCCAGCACTCGACTGGATCATCGCTGGCGGAGAGAGCGGCCCGAATGCGCGCCCGATGAACCCACAGTGGGCACGGTCCCTGCGCGATCAGTGTAAGGCCGCTGGTGTCGCCTTTCACTTCAAGCAGTGGGGCGAATGGGTCTCAGTGTCGGAGGCAGAGGGACCGGGCGATCATTTCAAATTTCCAGACGGACGAACAGTGCGCCGCACGGGCAAGAAACTCGCAGGCCGCACGCTCGATGGCGTCGAGCATGATGGATACCCCCACCCCAACGAGAGGAGGCCGTGATTGCTGAAAACGAAACAGACGCAGCGTGGATAGATGATGCCTGCGAGATTTTCGACGACCACGCGCAAAACCTTGGCTGGGCACGACACGTATATTCGGACAATCTGCGCGCCCTGTCCGCCCGCGTGGTGGAGCTGGAAGCCGCGCTTGGGTTGGGAGCGGCTAATCAAGGCATAGCTTCCTAAAAAGATCTGGAACTTTTTCAGTAAGGGCACAATAAAGAGCTCTGACTGTAAAATTTTAAATTTCAAGGGTATTTGGATAGATGCAACTCGTTTCGAACTTTAACGGCCACTGGCAAGCTCTCACCAAACAATGGGAGGAAGAGTGCCAAAATTATGGTGAAAATTTCGAGGACTATGCGGCTGCTTCCATGCCAATCCTAGAAGAACTAGCTTCCTCTGAGCCCACCAATCGTGCAGCTGGTGTCTACGCTGCAACGGATGGAAATGGTAAGTACATTGCAGCGTGTCATGCAAACTGCTCCCATCTTCCTGGTTATGACGGCAAAGTTTTGCGCATTCGGCACATCACTTTTTCTCCTGATTTTGACTTCGGAGACAGCCACGTACTTCGCTCATATGAAGATGCGCTCGTCAGTGTGTTCGTTGGAACAATCAGCTTATCTTTCAACGAGATGAAAGCTCGCCACATCAAGTTTCACCTACGTAGTTTTGCGGAGATTCAGTTCGCTCATCGCTTCACAGAGGAAGCCGAAAAGGACGGCAATTTCAAAGAAGTTAAGATGAAGGGCGCTTGGATTTACCTTTCAAAAACCTAAATCTTGTCTAAGAAGATGATGTAAGAATCAGAAAATGATCAAAACACAGTAAGAAGCAACCTAGAAACACATCAAAAAAGTTCGGGACCAGACATGACAGAGCAAGTAGCAATGGCAAATGCGGTAGAAGCCGCCGTGCGTAAAGCGCTTCAGTCGATGACACTTGAGACCATCAAGAAATCAGATTTTTTTGGGATGAAGCAGCCATCTCCAATTACGCAGAAATTGGCAGCTTAAAGCTCCAAGATGCATCCTCGTGAAGGCCCACCCATAGAATTGGCTGGGCCTTTTTTGTTGCTCGAAAGTAAGTGGATTTATAAACGTTCAGCGCTTGATTATTTGTCTATAAAAACCACTGTCCTACTGAACCACCCCCGCAAGCCCGCCATGCCGCGAAGCCCAGCTTCGCTCACTCCCTGAACACCACGGCCAGCCCCTGCCCGACCAACCACTGGTTGATGTCCTCGCCATTCACATAAACCGTGGCCAGATAGCGGCCAAACGAGCCCGTAGCCTCAGCATCACTTCGCTTCATCTTGTGCGTGCAGATGTAGACGGGCTGGCCTTGGATGCGCGATGTCAGCACGTCGATGGCCTCTTGGTATCCGGGCTGACCACGCTCGGGCGTATTGATGCCGTAGAGCCGCAGGTGCTCGTTGTGCAGCCATGTATCAAAGCCGAGATCGATGTTCGCCACGATGGTGTCACCGTCGATCACGCGCTGGACCTCGACGCGGTAGGTGTAGAGGCCGCAGTCGGGGACGGTGTCAGCGTGGGCAGGCATCGAGGCGAAGAGGAAGAGGGTGAGAAGTTTGCGCATGGCTTTAGAAACCATTTAGGGCAGCGCGAGGGCAGGAGCGAACGCGAGGACGGCCCAAACAAAAAAGATTACAGGGGTGAAGCCGAATAAAAGGGCCGAGCCTTGAAACCATTTCCACCCTATGCATGAACCTAAGCCACCATTCTGAGCGTGCACTGCGATGTAGCTGCACACGTAGCTCAATGGCGCGCATGCAGCTCCGATTGAGAACTTAACCAATGCGCAAGAAGCGGCCACCATCAGGCTGTGGCTCGCTGTCGCAGATGTCGATGCGAGAAAACCCAATAGAGCAACTGCGGCCGCACCATTCAGCAGGAAAGCGCCCTTCACAGCTTCGATCCCGATTAAAACCGCCTCTTCCCTCGAACTAGACGCCATCCGCATATCCCTGATCTACGCAACCGTATTTTAGTATCGTGGGATTCTTCAACGAATGCGAGATTAAACAAAGCCTCAACACACCGCGACAATACAAACCACCCCAATCAACCCGTCGATCTGCGCGTCCGCCCCTTCCATCCACTCCCGACTATCCAATACATAGCCCGCCTGCACACGGTTTGACGCACCGGCAGGCGGGATTTCTGTGAGCGGCTCACGGCGCAGCAACTCGCTCGGCACCTCAACGATTGGCTTCGCGTGATCGCAGGACGTCAAAAGCCCGATCGACAACAGGGCTACGGCAAGTTTCGGGATCGTCCACATCGGCAAGTTCCTCTCGCATTGCGGCAAAGTCAGTGGCGCGCGCACGAGCAGCGATCATCGCGCGGTTCAAAATGGCGGTGACGGACTTCTGCGCATCGAGGTCGGCAAGTGCCTGATCTTTGGCCGCGCGCTCCACCGCCAAATCAGCTCGCAGAACGCCGTTGCGGTGCCACAGCCAGCCTCCGGCCGCGAAGGTCCCCAGCAACACGGCCAGCAGCGAGAGCGCGAGACGGTTCATGTCAGCCCCGACAGGCACAGGCCTCGTTCATCCGCGCGACGATTGACCAGACCCGCCCAAATACGCCCGCCAGCACGGTTCCAGCGCGGTAGCTGATCACAGGCCGCCCGCCAGTCGCCAGCCCGCAGGTATCGCGCCAACGTGGACCCACAGGCCGCACCAGTCCCGACATTGTACGACCAGCTTGTAACCGCCGCCTGCACCTCGATCGGGGCCCCGGCCATTTCGGGAACGCACTTGAGCATGGTCCCGTGAAACTCAGCCACGCGCGCGCCGAGCATCGCGCTGCATTCCTCCGCCGTGTAGCTGTCTTCTGCCCGCACACCGTCGGTCTCGCCCGCGCAGACAGTCCAGACGCCGACAACATCGCGATAGGCCTCCGTTCGCATCCCTTCCCACTTTGCGACCATCGGCACGGACAGCGCCATGACAGCCGCCACGGCCCCCCCGATCACGCGCTTGCGCACCGCGCCCGAGGTGTCTTTGAGATAGCCCGCGATCTTTGCGGCCAGTGCCTCTTGCTGCGTCACGCGCGCGCCTGTCACGAGAGCGGACAGGGCCGACGAGATCAGGAGGTATTGCCACGAGGCAAGGCCAAGGTCCTCGGGCGCGAAGTATTCCCACGCCGAGCCGGCCGCCAAGACAACAGCCCCGATCATTGCAATGAGGGAGGACCATGCGCCGGTCAGGACCGCGCGCCATTCAGGGATCAGTTTCATGCTCTATCCTTTCGCGAGCAGTTGATAGGCGACCACATCGGTGCGATCGAAAACACGCTTGCCGGCGCAGTCGTATTCGAGCGCCAGATACAGTTCGATGCGTCCGGGCAGCAGCGTCTGGGGCGGATCAAGAACCACGCGCAACCGCGTTGCTGTCAGGGCGATTTGTCTCTGGGGAAGGACCGGCGATCCGCTGACCACGATATTTGTCGCATCTGCAAAAAGGCTTTGGCCGCCGACGAAAACACACCGCTCTCCCAACGCGGTGCGCTCCAAAACGAGGTTGAGCGTCACGCTTTGGCCCACCGAGACAGGCTCGGAAACATAGGACATGCCGATCGGTTGCCGGATTACCCGATCATCGCCGGATGCCGTGCGGACAGCCGCAGTCAGGTCGCCCACGCGCATCGAAAGTTGTTCGACGTTTTCCCGCGTTGCCAGCCCCTCAATGCCGAGTTCGGAGCGCACTGTCGAAACAATCGTGTCGCGGTTCCAAACGTAGAGGCCATAGAGCATTAGACCGAGCGCCGGGGTCACGACGACGATCAGATAGCTTGCGTCACGGATTAGGCCCGCAACGGTGCGGACGCGGGGGGCGAAGTCAGAGAACGTCACAGTCAGACCCCCGCGAACCCGTGCGAAGGACTGGAAACAGTCGCCCCGCCATTTGAGGTAATTTAAACAACCATCAGCCCTCCCGCACGCTCAACATCCGTAGCAGCAAGGGCGGCCACAACCAGAGGCGAGACCCTCGCGATCCCGGCGTCGTCCAGGTGTGTGTTGTCAGAGGTGTAATCTGTATCGAGGCCCATTTGGCCGTCACCGTCGATCACGCCAGACCGGACAGCCGCATCGAAGTCCATGACAATTGCACCGCGAGACGCGACAGACCGCAGTCTGTCATTATAGGCGCGGCGCAAAGCATCCGACGCGCCGAGATCGCGGGAGGCCGGATTGTAGGGGACAGCGGTCCACAAGATCGGGCATATACCTCGATCCGTGATCTGCGCGAGGTTTCGCACCAGACGCTCAGACGCCGTGGCGATGATAGCATCAGTGACCTGATCATCGCCCCCTATGTCGTTCCCGCTGAACCCCTGCATGATGCACATGTCGGGCAAGATGCCTGCGGAAAGCGCCGCATCTAGTCGCAACTGGAAGCTCGCAGAGTTTGATCCCGACGAGCCAAGGTTGAGATAACCCACAGGTGCCCCACCGGCGGCGGTTTTAGCAACAGCCGCTTCAAAGCCCCACGATGCCCCCGAATAGGTTATCCCGCCGCCCTCGCCGTTTGTCTGGCTGTCACCAACCGCCATCAACGTCAGGACTTGCGAATGACAATGAAACTCCAGCCCAACCACAGGGCTGTGCGAGATATTTGTCGTGGATACAAACGACGCCTCACTGCTCACGCAATCGCCCGCATTGTACCGGCTGACCCATGGACGATCAGGATGCGTGGCCCAATTAAGGCGATCAGTGGTCCCGTCCGCCTTGCCCATCGCCTTGAAACCCTCGGTAGGCACATAGGCCCGAATGGCAAAGAGGGGCACCGTTCCGCCGTCTGTGCGAGGAATAGACGGCAGATAGACCAGATCAGACCGGCACATGGACACGCCCCTAGTGCCGCCTGTGGGAGGCAACGTTACCCCGCTATCGCCGCCAAATGTCAGCGGCGTGAACCCTGTCCCGCCCATCGCTGCAACACTACCAATCGCCTTAATAGATGCGGCAGCGATCCCGACAGACCTTGTGCTGTCACCATGATAAAAAATGGCGCGCACGGCGTAGCAGTCGGCGGGGGCGGACACGACAGTTTCCCACGTGCCGCCGCCAGTGTTGGCAACGGTGTAATCTGCCCGACCTGCGTAGCCGTCCACCCCGTAGTTGCGAGGCGTTGCAATGTCAGACGCAACCGCAGACGGAGAGTTTTCCAGCGCTGCGATACGGGAATCTGAGTTTTCAATTTTTGCGCTTAAACGTTGGACCGCAAAATCTTTTTTGACGGCACTCTCGACTGCGTAAACTGCATAAAGCGGGCGCAACGATGCCGCCAATCCCCACGTAGTCTGGTCAGTGCGGTAGAAAAGAGAATAGATGCCGCCCGTCACAGCCTCGCCGGACGCAGTGCCGATGCCAGTCACGGTCTTGGTGCCAGCACCATCGTCGCCCCAAAACTCAAAGCCGATGATCGTGCCGGCGGGCTTTTCAATTTGACCGATGTCGAGAGATAGATCGTAGGTAGCACCTGATGCCATGCCCAATTCGGCCAGCGTGTAGGTCAGGTCTGCGACCATCACATCGCTGGCATCCGCGCCAGGTGCGGTTTCGGCAACCCCGAAGATTCTTGACCAAAGCCGCACACGCAAATTCGTCGCCGTGACGGCAACGCGCGCTTCGATATCGAGGCGATTAAGGACCGCGTCGATTGCCGCATCGCTGTCCTGACCCAAGAGCCACCCACCATAGCTGAGGCGCGCGCTGTATGTTGATGATGTCTGTACAGTCTCGCCAAATAGGTCCTGCGTGCCCGCGCGCAGATAGAGCGCATCAAGTTCGGACTGATCCGCCTTCGACACCAGCACAGCCGTCGCTGGCACCGTTGTGGTGAGTATCGCAACGTCACCCGTGTCGTGCAGATACTCATAGTAAGCGACTGTCGCCGGATCATCTGTGCGAACCTTGAAAATTTCACTGACGGCGGTTGCAGCAAGCCCTGCCGCTGTGGTGGCGTAGATAGGGCTTTCGACAAACTCGCGCGCCTCTTGCTCTGCGACGCGACTGTCGAGGGTCGCGATGTCTGCGCCGAGGTTCGTCACATCGGCTTCGATGCCATCCGCACGCACACCTAACCCCGACACCCCCGCACTCACTTCACCGACCAATGCCAGTGTTTCATCGGCAAGGCGGGCAGCATCGACCAGGCTGGGCCGGTGCAGGTCGCTGGGCGGATTGCCGCGCCAGACTTCTGTCGGGGTTTTTGTGACCATTTTCAGGACCTCGCTATGTTCAGATGATTTCAAGGGTGGCGGGACCCGATGCCGTTGCGGGCAAGGTCTCGGAGATTTCAGGCCGCCCGCTGGCATTGATGGGCACGCCCCAATAGGCGTAGACGCCGGAGGCCAGCGCCGGATCGCGGTAGCTGTCACCGGTGGAGGGGATGCCGTATTCGGTCTGGATGAGGGCGGCGTCTGCAAAGGACACCGTGCCTGCGTAGCCGCTGGCATAATCGGCGCGCCAGATCCGCGTGGCGTAGTAGTTGGGATCGTTCGGGGCCGTAAACGTGACCAGCCCGTCGACGCCATCGGCGCTGGCGGCAAAGGCGGTCAGCGCCACAGGCGGCGTGCTGTTGGCCACGGCCGCGACGGTCACGGACGCGCTCCAGCTTCCCAAGCGCCCCGCGCTCGTGCGGTTGCGCACCTGAGCCTCATAGCTTGCCCCATCCAGCAAACCCGACAGCAGCAGCTGCGCCTGCCCTTCCAGTGCGCCATAGGTCACCCAATCCTCGATGCCGGCCTCGATCGAGCGCAGCTGGAGCTGCTGGGTCAGGCTCGCGCCCTGCGCGTCCCACTGCCACAGGATGGACGAGCCATCGAGCGCCGCACCGGCAAGGCCCGTGACATCGGGCACCGTGTCGTCGCTTTCCACCTGGTCATAAACCGGCCGCGCCGGCTCTTCGGTTGAGGCATCCGAGACAAAGTCGGTCGCACGGGTCGCTACTGCCTCGAGCGAGAATGTCAGCCCGTCCTCGTTGCGCACCAATTTGGAGATCTCGAAGTCCCCCACGATCCCGAGTTCTGCGTGATCGATGTGCACAAAACGCTCGCCGATCAGCTCGAAGCCGATCAGCTCCACGGTCGCGCGGATACTTCGGCCCGCATTGGCAAGCCGCGCCAGACGCTGGGCGACGCGCCACGCCTGATTGTGGCTGTCGATTTCATAGGCGGTGGTCTCTGACGTGATCCGCCGCGCGGTGTCGTCGTAGACATAGACGCCGGTCTGGCTTTCCTCGTAATCATTCGCGGGCTCTGCATAGCGCACGACGAACTGCGAGGCAGTACCGAGGTCTTTGCCATCTGTGACCGAGAACGACACAAAGTCTGCGCCCGTCAGTGTCACAGTCGGTTCAATCCAGCGCCCGACGCGGAACCCCATTTTGCCGTCGGGTCGCTCGAACATATACCCGTCGCAGGCCGTGATCAGCCGGTCGCGCACGTCATCCCATTCCATGTCATCGGTAAACTCGGCATTGATCGTCCAGCGCCGCTGCTGCGCGCCGTCGCGGTTGGTGACCAGCGCATCGCAGACATCCGCCTCAATCGCGACCTCATCCCAATCGACCTCGGCGCCAAGCGTATGGACGAGCTCATGCGCGATCACGAGCGCTGCGTTATCGGTCCACTTTGTCAGCCCGTCGCGCGGATCATAGATCGTGTCGCACATGTCCCACACGGCCGAGACGTTCCAGATGTCTCCCCCGGGGTAGACATCGGCAAACTTGCTGTCCGCGACACGCTCGCCCGCAAAGGCAAAATACGACAGCCCCGCAAAATCATGCGCCGCCGTGATCTCGGGGAAGTTTTCAGCCAGAACGTTGTCAACGATTTGACCCGCAAACCCGATGTGGGGCCGAATGCTGCCGTGCCCCGCAAAGGGCTCGGTCAGGATGTCCCCCCCGTCGAGCGCAACCTCCGTTTTATCGAGGTAGTATGTCACGGGGCCCTTGGTCGTATGGGCTGCCACAAGGATCACCACATGGCGGAAGTTGTTGGCAAAGCCGGTAAAGCCCACAATGCCGCCTGTCCGGATCCGGCCATAGCCGCGGCGCATGTAGGACACGGGCTGCGCGTAATTGACCAGCCGCTCGGAGGGAGAGCTCACGGCCACCTGGGGCGTGCGATTTGTGAGCGCTGCGCTGACGGCCGAGATCCCAATACCAACCAGAACCCGCCCCAAAACCGAGCCGCCCAAGAAGGCTGCCGCCGAGGCACCGGCGGCAAAGGCACCGGCATATGCCGTGCCGGCCGCAAGCCCCGCCGCGACGCCTGCACTGGCAAAGTAGCTAAAGCCGCCCACAACGAAGGCTGCGATAGGCCCCGCCTCTGCTGGGCGCGGCGTCAGCGCTGTGCTCGCCAGAAAGCTCGCAATCAACAGCGATTTACGGATCGACATAGCCAACCTCCCATGCACCCAGAACGCTGACAAACTTCGGCTTTACCGTGACCACGCCCCGATCCTCGGAGCGAAAGGCCCAATTCTCTCCCAGGCAAATCCCGCCCACGGCATGGCCGCCGCCGCGCACCTGGACGATGCCCACATCGCCACGCACCGGGGCGGCGGTCATCCCAAGGCCGCAGGGGACGAAGTAATGATCAACGGACTGCACGGGCCGCGACAGCCAGCCATAAAGCCGCTCCGCTTCACTGGCGGACTGATAGGTCAGGCGCACGGTGGCCAGCGGGTCCACGCCGCGCACGCGCAAAATCCAATCGGCAAGCGCCGTCATGCAATCCGAGCGGCCCCACTCAAACGGCGCGCACATCAGCCGGTGCAGTTCAAAATAAAGCGGTGTCATCTGAACATCTTTTCCGAGCGCCAGTTGTCGCGCGGGACGAACGACAAGCTCGGGTTTGTCGCGCCAACCATCTGGCTGTGATCGGTGGTGTTGTAGACCCGCCTGCGCGCGGTGCGTCGGTACTCGGACGCCGCCTCGAACTCGACCGAGATGGACCGTTCCTGCGCGCCCGTGGCATCAAACGTCAGGCGGCGCATGGTGCGGGTGAGCCAGGGGATCGGCGCCAAGGTCGGCGCATAGAACTCGGCCATGGCGCGCAGCGGTTGCTGGTAAAACGTCAAAGGGCGGCCCTCGATGGCGGCCACGCCCTGTTCGCGCATCTGCGCAATCAGATCCGGCGCGTCGGGGTCCTGGATGAACGAGAGCGTCAGCGCGCCCGAGGGGGCTGTGCCGTTGATCGAAAGCTCTAGATCGCCCACCGACAGCAGCTGCGAGCCGAACCAGGCATGACCCGCACTGTCGATAAAGCGCCCGTCGGTGCCCACCATGAAGCGATGCGTGCCGTCTTCGGCCTCGATGGCGGCAAGCGCCAGCACCCCCACGACATCATCGCGGGGATTGAACTCAGGCGGGAAGTAGCTCATCGGTTCAGATATTCCGTGAAGTTGAGAGCCGGGGCATAGGCACGGGAACCCCCGTAAGGCATTCGCCCCATATCATCAGAGTCAGCCGCAAAAAGACCGTGAGCACGCATCTCTATCTGATCACCTACTGCAAGAGTGACGCGCAAGAGGGTCACACCGAGGATGACGGTGCCATCCCCATTTTCATCCCGCCACGTCACGATAAACGGCCAGTCATTGATCGAGAGATGCGAGCCAACCCGCACCGGGCCGGAGACTTCTTCCACGTGGATTTCTGCCGCCCCCGCAGCGCAGCCCGTGACCACGCGCACGAACGGCGCATACTCAAAGCCCAAGCCGTTTGAAAAATTCTCTTCTGTCGAAAATGGAACACCCGATGGACGAAACTCAGTGGGGGTTGCAGGCCCGCCATTGAGCGGGTCGAACATGGGGACGCGATAGATATTGACGCGCCCCTGTGCGGACGCTTTAATTGCACGCCATTGGCGCGCAGCATCCCCGTGCAACGTCAAGGTCGCAGCGCCAACCCACCTCGGAAACCTGTTATAGACAAGCTGCGAACTGCCATCATTTGCAGATCCAGCGCTCTGCCCTCGCCAGTCGATGTCCCATTCGATGGATGCGACGCGCATTAAAGAGCGCGGGATCGTTACAGTTGATCGGATCAATACGACGTCCCCCGCTGAGCCATAGATTGCTGGCGCGCCAATGAGCTATTTGATTGAGATTTTACGGCTTGCCGCGTGATGATCATCGACTGCGGCCCCGAGATTGATGCAACATCGCTGCGGAAGGTACTGCCAGCCGATCCGGATACGACCAAATGGATTTGCTGCGGCCCTGAAGATTGTGAGGCCAAAGCCCGTTGCGCCTGACCCACATTGAGGATTGCGCCAGATTGGCTAGGCACAAACAGCTCGCTGTTGGGGGTGTTTTCGTTGACGAGATAGGCCTGGCCCGCTTGCACGCCACCACCATTGGCGCGCGCGCCGCCGAAGATGCTCGAAATAGCCGCCCCGAGAAAGCCACTGAAACCGCCGCCGGACGATCTACCCGAGCCAATGCCGGCAAGTGTGTTGGCAAGGCCCTCTGCAGCAGACCGGATCGCGGCATCGGTGAGCATATCCAAAAGAACCTGCCCGAGGTTGTCGCCATTGCGCGCAGCAGTCAGCAATGAGGTTGCAACGTCCTCGATGCCATCGCGCATATTGCCCCATTTTTCCTCATCAATGCTATCGGTGACCTGGGCAACGGCGCGAGCATAGGTTTCGGGTGCTTCTGCGAAATAACCGGCCTCGTTGAGAGCCTCCAGTTGGACAAGCTCGGCCTCGTATTTTTCGAGCGCCGTGCGGGTTCGGTCAATCCAACGCTCGGCCTCGCGCAAATTGTCATCGACCGGAGTGCTACCGCTGGCGCCCGATTTTCCGCCGCCTGTGTTGCGTGATGCATTTGCCGCAATATTGCCCGAGGCGATTTCAGTGATCTGCGCGTCCGAAAGCGACAGACCCTTTTCTGTGGCATCGGCGCGGACGCTCGCAACCTCGCGCTCGAGAGCAAGCTGATCTCTTGTGAGGCCCTGTAGCCGCTCTTGCTCGCTGACATAATCAGATGCAGCGTCCGCTTGAGCGCCCAAGGCATTGAGATCGGCAAGTAGGCCTGACTTCGCTTCGGCAGGTGACTGTGGGCGTCTTGCAATGGAGGCATTGAGCTGGTCCGATTGTGACGTGGCAGCGCTCAGTTGACCAGTGACGGCACCAATGGCGGCGATCAACGCCGACATATCTATGCCGCTGACCTGTTCCAATCCACCAGCGGCGGCGAGCGCTTCGGTTAATGTGTCTGACAAAAGCGCATTGTATTCATCGATATCGATCATGCCCATTTGCAGCTGGGCATTTAGGCCTGCGATGTTATCCGCCGCGCGGGCCATTTGGTCCGCAATCACATCGTTTCCGCTCACCTCTGCAATTTGAGCCATGGCAGCAAGACTATTTGCCAGTTCATCGGTGTCTGCGGTAAGGGCGCTAGAGGCGGCGGCCAGTTCACTCAGGCTGTCGGCGTTTGCATCAGAAATATCAGCCAGGTCGGCAAACTTTGCATAGGCCTCGTCACTCAAAAGAGCCTTGGCGAGCGCATCCGTGCCAAAAATATCTTCAAGATTGGTTGTCGCCAACCCCGGGATCATGTCAGCCAGAGCCAGAGCAAATTGCTTTCCGTAGCTACCCATCCGCGTGGATAGATCGGCCCATTTGCGATCGATAACATCGGCCTTTGCGATCAGCTCCTCGTCAAGTACCGCCCCCATATCATGCGCACGATCAATTGTAGCGCGTAGGGCATTTTCGCCTTGTCCCAGAATTTCAACAAAGCGCTCGCCCGCAGCGCCGCCGAATAGCTCATCGGAAATGCGGATCTGTGCAGCCTTGTCCATGCCCTCCATACGCCCGAGCATTTCCAGCATGAGTTCCGAGGGGTCTTTGATTTTCCGCTTCAACTCATCGCTGCTGTAGCCGAGGCGTTTCAAAGCATCCGCAGCGGGCCCCACGCCCGTCACCGTGAATTCATCCACGCGCAAAGCGAGTTCCTTGAAACCGTCAACCAGAGCGTCGACACCAATACGGTTCTGATCCGCAACATAGGACCATTCTTGGAATGCCTGCGCTGACAGGCCTGAGCGCTTCGCTTCATTGCCAATAGTGGCGATGCCTTTGACAGTCTGACCTATGTTGTTGACCACCATATCCAGCGCCGTGGTAATCGCTCCCGCAGCCAAGCCAGCCACAAAGGTTTTCCCGAGCGCAGTCGCACTCTTTCCCATCCGCGCAAAATTGGCATCAACCGTCTTTGCCATACCAGTTGTGTTCTTGCCCGCATCTTTTGTCATGCGCGCGATCAGCTTGTTATTGCGATCCATCGCGCGCTGGAAATCTTTATCCTTTGCTCGCAGGAGGATCGTGATTGCTTCAAGGTTGTCGTCAGCCATACCGCGCCTCAAGCTCCTCTAGGTCTTTAATTGTGGGGGGTGGCAGTTCGCCCGACGCTGCCGATTGGGCCGCGTTCCAAGCGTCGACAAGTTCGCTGGTCTCTTTGGGTGTCAGCGCCCGCACCTCGCCAGGCAGGCGCCCCATCACACCGCAGATATTTCGGACACGCTCTGCGGTGCCGTATCGCTCTTGGCGCTCGACTTTTTCACGGGCGATCCAGCCGCTTTTTTTTTATCGCCAGCCGTCAAAGCCGCAGGGATGAAGGTCACGCCAAGAACCCGCTGTGCTGTCTGGCGCAGAGCCATGTTTTCAGAGGGAGGCAGCGAAGAAATTAGCGCATCGGCCTCGCGATCCGTCATTCCGCCGCCAACCAAAGCAAGCGCCACGATGTCACGCACATGGCTCACCTTTGGCGCGTCCCCGCGACCGAAAAGCTGGTCGAAAAGTTGAAAGACGCCGAAATCATATTGCAGCTCGAAACGCTCGATCTCGCCATTGCGCAGGACGAGGCGGCGAGTTTCCCCGCCGACCTTCTCTTCATAGACGCCGGTCGATGCAATCGCCAAGGTCAGACCTCTGCAGTGAAGGTTACAGCCCCGCTTGATGCGGCAGAAAGGTTGAGCGTCACACCACCGGAAGCCTCGCCACCCAGCTCAAAGGACGAGAAAAAGAACGCGCCCGAGAAGGTGCCGAAATTAGGCACAATCACTTCCAAATTTGCGATTGGGGTGTCCGAGAGCACGGCGTTCAGCGTGGTGATCTCTTCTGCACGGCCCTTTGAAATCCCGTTCCCACTGAAGCTGACCCGTTTTGTGCCGTCGAGCACCTCAGTCCACATCGGGCCGCCCGGGTCGTCACAATCCGGCGTGGTAACGTCGATCTCTTCGTTGTTGATTGTGATCGTTTTGGTGGTCAACGCGCAAAGCGTCGTGAACGCTTCCGTCTCAGCGCCATCGCCAATCTTGATGAGGAGCGTGCGCCCCTTTTGCTTTGCCATATCGGCCTCCATGTTTGAAAATGGGCACGCGCCCGAACTGCCTTGCCGAAGGGCGGTTAATCGGCCAAAGCGACAGATGCCTCGAAAGCAACCGTGGCGATGTAGCTTTGCCCATCCGCAGCGCGGATGACGGCTTGTGTAAGGTAGTCACACCAATCCAGCGAAAATCCGGTGAGCTCCAAGTCTGCGTCATCGAGGGACGCGCGGACAGCCGCGGCGATCCGCGTGGCCTCGACGCGGCCAGATGTGGGGCGTGAATAGCATTCAATGGAAAACGTGATGTCATCATCGACGCCGCAGCTGAAACGCAGCGCTCGAAGATCGATGTTGCCAATGCGGACATAGGGGAATGTCACTGACTGAGGCGGCTCATCGTAGACACGCCCTGAAACAAGCGCAGAGAGCGCGGCGTCAGATTTGAGCCGTGAGACAAGCGCCTTCTGAAGCGCAAGCGCAGAATCGTCAGCCATTGAACAATTCCTTGACTGCTTTGGACGCCGCCCGTTTAGCGCGGCCCCTATGCCGCTTGCGCGACACCTTCAACGCGGGGTTTACAAACGGACGCGGGCCGTTCTTTCCCTCGATAACTTTGGACTTCGGCCCAAAGTCGGCGAGGTAAGCGCCACTTTCGAGCGCAGTCCCTTTGATCTGCGCGCGGTTTTCGCCGCTCTTGTTGGGAATCAGAACTTTCGCAATACTGATCAGCTCGTCGCCCGATTTTTTATTGGCCTGATCGACGTATTTCTTGACCCGATCCGGCAAATCTTTGAGCTTCTTAGCCACACGGTCACCACCGATTACAGTCATGCTCGCCTCCAAAAGGTAAAGGCCCCGCTTGATGTTGGGACCGAATGTTTCAGTTTTTTGGTGTGGCCGGATAGGTCCGCGAATAATTCGGAGAAAAGAAGTGAATATTTTTAAGTGGCTTTTTGGCTCAAAGACACCCGATGTACCGTCATGGACACGGAACGCAAATGGCAACTTTATGAAGTTGGCGAGCACCTACCGTATTACAGTTTTCAAGAGCGATCAGAGCGGCAAGGAATACTGGAAGTTTTGTTACTCTATTATTGAGGAGAGCGGATTTGATGAGGACGACCCCTTCTATTCCGATCACTATTTCTCAGAACTCGACGCTAGAGACGAAGCCGACGCATTCGAGGCGGGACAGCCCCTCACCAAACCAACCCTTCAAGCAGAAAAGTCAAAAAAAATTCGAGATCAACTTGATCAAAGACTTGATCAGCAGGAGGTAAAATTTCAGGAACTTGTAGCTAAAATAGAACGCGCCAGATCAGCCAAGACATTGACCATAAAACGCATCGAAAACTTGAAAAAGGAGGCCAACTCGAGAATTCTACAAGCAAACAACCTTGCCATTCAGGCGATAGAACATGGGACGCCGTCACAAGACCGCAGAGCGGGCGCGCTCGATAAGAAGCACAAAACACTCTGGCCAATGATAGACAGCCTCCCTACTCCTGCCCCGTAACCGATTCGCGGGTAATTTCCAGCACATCCCCATTAATTTGCAACGCCTCTTTCACAGAGCAACTCCAGCAAAGACCGGTCGCGGCCTAGCTCAATGGGCGGGCTGATGATGTTCCACGCTGCACCCCGGAAAATCGCGCGATCTGCTGCTGCAATAGTCCGTGCCTGCGTAGAGGTTCGGATGCGCACGGTTGCCGTGTTGCTGGCCTCGATCACACCGGCTGCAACCTTTTCTCGTCCGCGCGTTTCAAGCACGTCAGCCCAGACGGTGAACATCGGCGCCCAGTCCTGTGCTGGATTGCCGTATTCGTCCTCACCTTTGCTCTGGCGCTCAAACGCCACGCGATCGCGCATTCTTCCGGCGGTCATCGGCTACACTCCTACGCGGCGGTGCGGCGCGATCAGCGCCTCAAATGCCATCGTGGGTTTGAAATCGCTGGCCGAGGTTTCCCTGTTTACATAGAGGCTTCCCACGAACAACAAGATAGCCGCCTTGAGCGACCACGGGACATCAGCAGCGGCACCGAAACCAGCATTGAATGAGATCCTGATACCAGCCCGATCTGGCCCGACATTTGGAGATGAGAACCTATCAGAAAAGCGGATATAGTGGCCGCGTTGGTCCTGCAAAACTGTGTAGAGATCGGTTGAAACCGTGATCTCTTCGTCGTCTTCGTCGGTATATCCCACCTCGACAGACGAAACATCGGGAAATGGCAGGCGCAGCACCCTGCGCCATCTGTCATATTTCTGTTCCCAAGTTTGGGAAACCATGCACCGCCCCAGAAGCCCCGCATACCCGTCAAGATGAACCGTAGCGGCTGAGATGTAGCCTGAGATCAAGCTATCATCATCGTCGAAATCAACCCGCAAGTGTCCCTTGGCTTCTGCCAAAGTCACGGGTGTTTCTGTCGGGGAGGTGATCAAGACAGGGCGATGCATAGTCTTAGGCGACCGGAGCGTCGTTCGGGTGGCCCTTTACGACCACGATTGCGGCCGCAATGGATGTGCCGCCGTTCTTCGTCGTAACGGTGCGAATGTAACGCTTGTTGCCGACATAGCCGACCTTGACGATGCTGGCGGCTTCCAGAGTGGCGGGGAAGCTGCCCAGCAAGTAGGCCGCATCCACATCCGTATAATCCGCAGCCAGCGCATCGCTTTCTTGCAGCTTGGTGGTGTAATCGCCATCGCCGACGATTGCGCCGGTCGTGACGATCACGAGAGCCGAGTTGAAACCTTGCAGGTCAATACCGGTGTCAGTGGTAGTGGCAGCGAGAACAGCCGGAACCGTCGATTGCACCATACCGATGTTAGAATAGATGTCCTTCATTGGATCACCCTTTCACATTTTGGGTTAAGTTAGCGCGGGCAGTGATCGCCCGCGCAATGTCTTAGGACGCTGCGACTTTCAGCAGCTTGATGGCCTCAAAGTTCTGCACACCGCCGCCGACGCGCTTCGTGGTGTAGAAGTGCACGTAGGGCTTATTGGTGTAGGGGTCGCGCAGAACGCGGATTCCGAAGCGGTCCACGATAAGATAGCCACGTTTGAAGTTGCCGAATGCAGTCGGGAATTTGCCTGCCCCGACAGCCTGCATGTTGTCGTCAGTGCGAACCGGCTTACCGAGGAAGGTCGGTGTTTCACCAGCTGCGGTCGGGTTGCCCCACAGGTAGGTGCCGTCGCCGTCCTTGAACTTGCGCATGGTACCTGCAACCACATCCGAAGTCAGCCAGGTCGCACCGTTGCGATACTGCTCTTTCAGGCTGTAATAGAGTTCGATCATGGCGTCAGCACCATTGTGCGTTGCATCTGTCAGGGCAGAGGCTACGCCGGTCGGGGTGTAGCCTAGTTTTCCCCATGCATACGAGGCGTTTGCCACGTTGGTATAAGACAGCAGACCACGGGGCTTGAGCACGCCGTCACCGGCGACGAAAGCAGCGCCCTCTTGCTCTGCGAAAGTGATCGCCACTTCGCTACCGAGCCACTCTGCAATATCGACGCGGGCATCGTCCAGCATCATCTGGGTCGCCGCTGGGTTGGCGTAGAGTTCCATGACGTTGAAAATCAACTCGCGCAGCGTTGGGGTATCGGTCTCAGTCCGCGCCTGCTTCTCGCCAACCCAGCCAGCGCCAGCGCCGCCCATGTTGACCAGCTTCTTGTATGTGCCGGACGAGATCGACATAACAGAGGCCAGTTCGCGCATGACCGAAACAGTACCAGCGACGCGGTCGATGGTCGTCGCCATTTCTTCCGGCACCAGATAGCCGCCGTCAGGGTTGGATTCAGTCGTCAGCGAAGCCTTAACCTCAAGTTCGCCCAGATCCGCGTCGGCAATCGCACGGTCGCCCTTGCGGAACCATTTGGAAAAAACCTCCGCATGTTCACGCGCGGCCGGGTCGGCAACGTCGCTACCGATGCCACCAGCCTTGAGTGCGGCCAACATCGCGTTCGCTTCGTCCATCGCCTTGTTCAGCGATGTGATTTCAGCGTTGATGCGATCGACCTTCTCGGTTTGGACCACATCTTGCTGGCCCTTTTTGAGGGCTTTGATTTCGGCATCATTCTCAGCCTTGAAGGCTTCAAAAGTCTTTTGAAGCTCAGCCAGAATAGCCTTCGGGTCGCTCATGTCCGCACGGACTGAGACGATTCCGCGCGCACGCGGTGCGGGGAAATGCAGGGTCATTGGTTATCTCCTTTTGACCTAATTGCAGCGATTAGGCTCATTGCTGAACCCGTCCAGTCGTCAGCGCCCGGCGTGACGGTTGAGGCAGCGCTCGGCTTGCCCCCTGTTGCGTCGGAAAGAAGCGCGCGGCGTTCTGTCCTCGGCAAGCCTGTCTTCGCCAAAGCAGCGTCAAGCCGCCTCAACGCAGAAATATCTGTTTTAATGGTCGCTTTGGCGCTCACGGGAGCGTCAAATTCACCGTCGGCAAAACCCTTTTCGATGGCGTCCTGCGCCGTCATAAACGTGCCATCTGACGACCGTGTGGGGCCATCCAGCATCGCCATGATGCCTGCTTCATCGATGCCAGTTCTTGCGGAATAGATCGCTGCCATAGAGGTATCGAAAGTTTTGAACACATTGGCCGCGTCGGCAAAGTCATGCCGGTTACCCATCACTGCGCCCCAGGCGTTGTGAATCATCATAATGGACCCTTTGCCCATCAGGATATTGTCGCCGGCCATCGCAATGAATGAGGCCGCAGAAGCTGCGACACCCATAACCTTGACCGTAACCTGTGCCGGGTGTTCTTGCAGGAGGTTGTAGATCGCCAACCCCTCGAACATGTCGCCACCGGGGCTGTTGATGTTTACCGTTACCGCATTTGGCCCAATGGAACGCAGCGCAGCGCCCATGCGGCCTGCAGTGAACCCATCGCCCCACATGTCTTGACCGATCTGATCGTAAATAGAAATCGTGTTGGGGTTGTCTGACTCGGCAGCCAGTGGCGTTTCCGCCCACTGGTCAAGAGCGTCAGAAGGCGCATCCCAAACATAGGCGGCGGGTCGGTCAAAAGCCTTAGCCTTTGGGAGTTGTTTAAGGCTCATTTTGCCCTCCTTGGTCACCGCCTGCCGTGTTTGGCGGGTCATAAAATTGCATCCCTTCGCCATCCGAGCGAGGGTTCAGGTCTTCGAGTGCACGAACTTCGTCGGGGCTAATGACGCCCCATTGCAGGCCCTTCACGTAGGCTTCCCAGCGTGTCTTGATGTCACCACGAACCAATGCAGCCCGATTAAATCGGGCATACATATCGGCCTCAGATTCTGGGATCAGGTCACGGTTGATCGTTTCCTCCCAAGTCGTCAGGTGGTCTTCTAGCGTGTAGGTGACAAACCCGATGGACTGCTGTTCAATCCCGGTCCCCCATGATGTGCTTTTCTCAGTGTCGCCAATCATGTGCGGAGGAACACCAAAGAACATCGCAATATCAGAACGTGAGAACTTGCGGCTTTCGATCCACTGCGCATCCTCTGCCGTCATTGAAAGCGGCGCGGTGTTCATGCCCTCTTCAAGGATTAGTGCCTTGCCCTCGCTCTCTCCGCCGGAGCGGTAAGCGTCTAAGCTGGAACGCAGGAACTCTAACCCCTCCTTTCCAAGCTTTCCGGGATGTTGCAAAACCATGCTTGGCCGCGCGCTATTCTTAAAAGTGGTGGAGCCGTGGCGCTCCTGCGCCATGCTGAGGCCTATGGTCTCCCGCGCAAATGTAATCGGCGAAACACCGTGCACCCCGTCTAGCGTCATGCCGACAAGGTGGAAAACTTCCCGAGACGGAAGATTGATCCGGCTACCGCTCTTTCGTGTGTATTCGTACTTGACCTCTCCATCATCGGCCTGCGCGACGACCATTCGATCAGGGTCAAGCGGCACCAACGAGACAACACGGTCACGCGACCATGCGATCAACGCATAGGCATTCCCACGCAATAGGATCTGCGCCTGCATCTGACGGCGGAACTGCGATGGTGTTTGCCATCCGTTTGGCTTGCGTCGAAGGACCCGCCAGAGTGAGGCATCAGCCGCGTCTTCGCGCGTATTGTCGCTAACGCGGCGCTTGATATGCAGCGGAAGGTTGGCAACCGCCCCAGATATCACACGGACGCAGGCATAGACCGCAGAAACCTGCATGGCAGAATGCGGCGTCACTGCTACCCCAGAGGTACTTCCGGTCATGCCAATGCGGATCGCATCTTCAATATCTTGTGATGTCTCAATCAGAACACCACCATCAGCATCCTGATAGGACGCATTTGGCTGTTCTGCCGGAGCCGACTGACGCCGAAACATTCCAAATAGGTCCATTCAGTTCCTCATATGGTCAAAATGCCGCGAGCCGCATAAACAGACTCTTCAATGCCCGCGCCCACTGGATCGCGCAGCATCAACATGAACGCGTTGAGTGTTGCCATGAGCGGGTCGATCTTTGACTTGCCCGCGACTTCCTTGGTGATCCGCACTGCAGATCCTTTGATTTCCGGTTTTGCATTGCCGACCGTCCAGGCCATCAGATCCTGCCCACCATGCAGAAAAGTTTTCTGCTTGAGCATACGCTCGAGGCCCCAGATAGCCGGAGAAAGCCGCCAGTCTTGCCCGACGATCACCAGCTGCTCATAGGTGATCCCCTTGCCGAACATCTGGAACTGGATCGCGGCACTGTTTGTCGTGTCGACCCCGATGGCGCCCTGCTCAGGAAGCAAACCTGCGGCCAACAAGCGAGCCGCCGTTTCAGCTACTCGGCTCACGTCGCCAGAGGTGTCATCGTCGGCCAGCTCAACAAGATCGCCGTCCTCGGCGAACTTCTTGAGGCGAGGCACGATTTCCTCGCGCAGCTCAAAGACTTCTGGATGCGCGAACGCGCGCGCCCAATGCAACCAGCGTCCGGTCTCACGGCAGCGACCAATAACGGCCTCAGCAAACAGATCGTCCAACCCGCCACCGTCGATCCCTTGGACCGCGACCTCGCTACGCTCGATCAGCTCATCAAGCGTCAGCCCGACCTCAATGCAGTCTTCCCAATACTGTGCACCAAGCCAACCTGCAGACAGGCCAACGCCAATCTCGATATTCAGGTGCTGGCTTGCCCAAATTTGTTCAGCATGTTTCGACACCCGACCATTGTTCGAATAGTCATCCCTGAGCGCCTGCGGATCGATAGACAGCCCCAGGTTTGGTAGAACCAAGCCCCAATTGGCTGGATCGCGCCAGAACTCCTGCTTGCGCTGAAGTTCCAAGGGGAACTCATAGAGCACGGGCAACATGATCGGCGATGGACCCGCCCGCCCGTCTCTGATTTTTCGCGCCTTGTCCAACTCGGTCCGCCACACACCGGCCGGACTTTCGTCGGATTGGGTCGTGATCATCAGCAGCTTGCCGCGCTGCTTCGTAATCCCACCGCCCCTGATTTGCTGCATCACTGCCGCAGCACGGGGAAGTTTTCCGAGCTCGTGGACCTCATCGATGATGGTCAGAACCGGAATTTCCCCGGTCACGATATTGGTCCCGAAAGTTTTCACTGCGAGGCTGGTGTTTGTCTTGCGCCTCGTAATTTCACTGTCAGAGTCACTGACGTGAAAAATCTTCTTCAGTGTATCGTCAATGTCGATCATGCCGCGCGCCTGATCAAAACAGCGCCCTGAGATCGCCTGTGACGGGCCCACCAGCATCATCTTCCGGTTAGGCGTCTCTTCCATGTAAAGGGCCGTTAGCCCCAAACCGGCAGCATAGGTCGTCTTCGAGTTCTTCTTGGGAACCTCGCAGAGCAATTCCCACACAATTGGCTGGAAGGTTTCAGGGTCTTCGCTCGCTAGAAACGCGACAAGGATATCCCGAAACCAATCCCCGCATGCGTCCGCAAGGTAAGGTGCGCCCGCAACATCTGGCAAACGGAGCCGGTTGAAAAAGGTAACCACCCGTTGCGCTCGCTCTTCGTTGACGGGAACCTCTGCCATCGGGGGCAAACCCGCTTGCAGACGTTCCCACCAGTCAGGACATGCGAAGCGCGGAAGCGCCTCACTGTTTGACATGTCCGGATGCCTCGCGCTCAAGCTCCAACATCAGCTCGGCCTCAGCATCCTGCGCCTGAGCGCGAACCATCGCCTTTTTGCCAAGCCCATCTGCGGCCTGTGCTTTCTCGGGCTTCTTTGCCAGGAAGCGTTCAGCTTGCATCTGATCGTTACGGTCGAGTTGCTGTTGGAAAACGCGTGCCGCACCAATCACACCATCCATCGCAGCTTCGGCCATAACCATAATCCGTTCAGCGTCGAGCCTGTCGCGCATCATCTGACGTTGAGACAGCTCGGCTCTAAAATACCGCTTCAAAGTGGCCAAAGAGCAATCAATGGCATTCGCCACACGATCGTTACTCCAGCCCAATGCAAGCAACAGTTTGACTTTGTTACGATTTCTTTCTGTGACCTCAAAAGTCGGGCGTCCGCGCGCGCCCTTGCCGGGCCGAACAGGGTTGCCGAACAGGTCAGAAACTTCTTCGCCCATTAAAAAAAACCTCCAGATGAGGGAGTTGACCGGTCTAGCCCGGCGGGCACCCCAGACTTTAGACCTCCCCCCCTCCCGCACCACCAAGGCGCAAGACGCCGAGCCAGCCCCTCCGGTCATCGCCCGCCGCGCTTTTCCTCGCGTTGCTTCACCGTGTCGTGGCACCGCTTGCACAGGCACTGCAGGTTCTGCTCATCCCAGAACAGTTCCTCACTGCCCCGATGCGGCGTAATGTGGTCAGCAACCAACAGCGAAGTGTCCGCCTCCAAGCGCCCACACGTGCGGCAGGTGAACATGTCACGCTGCAACACACCCCAGCGCAGCTTCTGCCACTTGGCCGTGCCATAGAGCCTACGAAGCGGGTTAGCCTTCATCCGCACCCGATCATGCTCGCGATCACCTTGCGGCAGATAGCGGACGATGGACGGCATGCGGTGCACACCATCTCGCAGGAGCTTCAAGCGCGCCATCAGGACACCATTCTGTTGGGGGATAAACGCAAAAGCGCCCGCCGGTTTCCCGTGGGCGCAACTGTAGATGATGACAATAGACGTAGAGTGGGCAGAGTTAAGCGTCAAGCCCCTTTCTTCAGGTCATAGCCCTGCATGCGGTCCAGCGCCCCGCACAGCGCCTCTCGTAACGCCTTGCGGGTCCTGGTATCCGCTACCCACCCAGCAACCCTCAGCACCTGATCTAGCGACTGCCCACCGATGCACACCGCGTTGACAACATCGATCGTGCGGATCAACCGCCGCTTACCTTCCCCGCCTCGCTCCGAGGGGCGAACCCGACGCACCGACAACGCATATCCAGTGCCCACGCGCGCGCGCAAACGATCGAGGCGCAGACTGTCCGCCAGCTGCGCATCCATGACATCGCGACCACCTTCCCCCGACGCCATGCGCCCCTCAAGCGACGAACACTTGACGCCGTTCGCGGCAACCCGTTCAGCCAAGGCCGCATAATCCCGACCTGCAGACACCTGTCCGGGCGTGAAGGGCGCCACATAGACCGCCGCGTCATCATTGGCTTTCGCCCGCGTGAAGGCGCGCGCGGCATCCGCCTCCATCAATCCGAACGCATCGAGCCTGCGCATTGCATGCCGCCCCTTGTAGCCCGCTGGCTTGGCGCGCTCGGTCGAGCCTTTGACCTGTTCCATCGGCATAAATGCCTGCACCGGCCCGCGTGCAGGCGCTTCGGGAATGTCGGGCCCGCAGACTTCCGGCACCGCACCACGCGCCCTGATCGCAGCAATGCGCGCAACCTCCAGAGATTGCACCATGGCGACACCGCTCTTGCCCACGACGATGACCCGGTGCCCACTGACTTCTGGCACCTCGACCCGCTTGACCATCATGCCGCCGCCCCTTCGGTTGACCCATCCGCCCGTTTTTGGCGACCAATCGCCACCACACGGCGCGCGCGATCCTGATCGGCCAGATAGCGGCTCAGCCAGTCCCGATCCTCCGGCCCCGCCCCGTCGCGCGCGATCCGCTCGTTGATGATCGTCCGGTGACGATTGTTCTGTTCGGCGGCCAGCTTGAGCTGGCGCATATCCATCGCAAGCGGCGGGCGACGATGCTGCACAAGCCAGCGATACAGCTCGACCAGATAGCCACCGACCTCTGCCTGCGGCCCCTCGATCGAGGCAAGCCAACTCGAAACGATCCGCGCCTCCTCCGCCGGCATCTCCTGCAAGGCCCGCGCATTCGTGCGAAACGTGACCTCCGCCGGCCAGATCGCATCGCCACATTGCTCGATCATCACTTCGGCGAGCGTCTTGATGTTCTCGACATCGAGGTAGCCCAGCACCTCAGCCAACCGCGCCTTGAACTTCTCGTGCATCTCCGCCGACACGCCTTTGCGCCGCACGAACCCCGCCTCGTCAAGCCTGTCGATCAGATGCTCTCGCACTGCCGCCTTGCCTGTTTTCTCTGCGCTCTCGTTTTCCATCTTTTGCCCTTTCTCAGCCCTGCCTCGCCCACCACAAGCGCGACTTATCCACAGTTTCGACCCGCAAACGTCAGACACTGTCCGACTGTCTTTTCAATTTCTTGTCTATGTCCCTGTCGTAGCGGACAGTCTGAGACTGTCCGAAACTGTCTCAGACTGTCTCAGACTGTCTTTCGGACAGTTCAGGACAGTGTTTCCAAAGTTCAGGATGCACCCCGCCGCGCCAAATTCAGCCGCAGGGAATGATCCGACCATGCACCAATCGCCCGCTCTATCCAGGTGCCGCCGCGATAGCCGCATCCTTGTTCATTCAGCCACTCATCGATCCAGCGCACCGCCGCATCATTGGCCCCGAGGTCTTTGTGATAGCCAGCAATCGTGATCCGCAGCCGCTGCAACCGCTTGGCCGTATTCGCCGCCTCGTTTTTCGCGCGGTTGTCCTCCTTGCGCGCAATCGCTTCCGACAGGGTTTTCACCACAAACGGGTGCATGAGCCTGACCTCGCCACGGCAGTTGCACGGCTCCCAATTGTGCAGCGGACCGAACGGCAGAGCGCACAAAGCCTCGAAATGCTCAAAATCGGTGAAAACGAGCTTGGCCAGGGTCTTCATATCCACCGGCAGGGTGCCGACCGGCGAATGATCGAACGCAATGTTGGTAAGATCGAAATAAAGCGCGCGACACTCCGGCAGCCCCTTGAGCCGCATATCCGAGTTGAGCCAGCGCCGCCGTTCCCACGGCATGAAATAATGGCTGTCGATCCGGTCCTCGATCGAGAACGGATAGGACGGCAGCGTTTCGATATCGACAGGCCTCACTAAAGCAACCATCCGGCATCCCCTTTAACAGCAGGCACAATCTCAGATGGATAATCCCCGTCCCGCTCCAATTCCTTGCGGCATGGCGGCACCCACGCCATGCGCGGCGCGCCCTCGAAGCCAGACAGCCAGATCAGCCAGGCATATGCCGTGGCCGTTGATCCCTCAGGCGCGAGCCGCCCCTTGTGCATCACCACCCGCTCACTGAACTGCAAAACCACCGCAGGCGGATTGACCGAGAACAGCCGCTGATAGCGCCCCACGCCCTCCAGAAAGGCCGCGCGCACCAGGAATGCGCAGCCCTCACGGCTGGTCGCACAGGCGCGCGCAATGAACTGTTCGGCAAGGCGAAACGGCGGGTTTGTGATCGTCCAATCGACCGGATCAGGCTCGGCCCCGAACAGGTAGTCGCCCTGCGCGAACCCCGCGCCATAGTCGTGGATATCGCTCGCCTCGACATGGGCGAAATACTCACCGAGCGGGCGCACCATATGGCCCCGATTGGCCGCAGGTTCGCGACAAAGACCCGACAGATCGAACCCCTCGGCGATCAGAAAAGCACACAGCGCGCGGGTAGCCCACGGCGGTGTAGGGAAATCATCGAGGCTGTCATGCGCCTCGACGCGGCGCTGCATCACAGCGGTGGAACGGTTGGGACCGCTCATGCTGCATCTCCCTCAATCCGTGTGGCCCAAGCCCACTTGATTTGCGTGAAATCCAGCACAGGCAGACCGTAGCGGCGGTCGAACCACGCCTGCATGTTGCCGAAGTTGGCAAATCCTTCCATCGCGGCCAGCGTCTCGAAGTAAGCCGGATTGTCCCGCCGCTCGCCGTTCACATAGGCCGCATCGCGGTGGATCTCGATCGGCATCGCCGCGGCACAGGGCACACGCAACAACAACGCGCAGCGCGGGCTACGCATGCCGGTGTAGAGCTGCAATTCCTGCCCTGCCCGCGCATGCGCCCGCTTGCCATTGGGCCGGATCGTAGACCACTTTTCGCCTGCCTGAATGGCCGCACTGAACTCGGGCAGGAAATTGTAGGCCACCATTATCCAACCTCCTCAAACCAGGCATCTACAGCGCAGGCCAGAAGAACATCGAGGACCGCAATGCCACCGCTCGCCTGCTCCGCCAACCAAGCCCGGAACGCCGGATCATACTGCGACAACGCCTCTGCTACCTGATCCGCTGGCGCGTTGCGGCGCGTCAAGCGACCGGCATCAACTGCGCGCTTGATGATCTTCCCGACAACAGCAATTGAAATCCCGTGATCCCGGGCAATTTTCCGGATCAGATCACCCCGCAGATAGGCGCGCTCAACGCTTGAATTCCGTGCGGTTTTGGCAGGGCGCCCCCCGCTGTGCCCGCGCACATAGGGCAAATCGACACCCGCCGCGCGCAACCTCTGGCGGATGCTCTGAACACGCCGAACGGTGATTCCCAGCGCGTCCGCAATCTCCGGGCACAACGCACCCGCCCGCGTCATTTCGGCCACCGCCTCATCGTGCAGGGCATGACTCGGCACCTGATCCGCAGCATCCAACATCACCGCTCCCCTTCCGAAATCCCGACCAACTGCGCGCGAAAGCCCGCAACGGCAGCCATCAGCTCGTCGACCTCGCGCAGCAGATCGCGCGCCTCGGATTTGGTCACGATCCCGCCGCCGTCCGACCCCTCGCCATGCGCCGCGGCATGCGCGCCAAGCAGGTCGGCGAACTCTTTGGCGATCTGGTGAACACTCACTCCCTGCGGCCCGCTTGAGGCAATCGGCTGGAAAAACCCGTGAGCGAGCGCTGCAAAATGCTGCGCCACCGGCACCGCCGTTTCGGGCACGATCCGCCCCATCCGGTCGAGGTAGTTCACCCCCAGCCCGCCGGGGCGCTGCTCGGACAGCTCTGTGCCGTGTGACAGCGTCGACACCCCGACGCCGAGGTCATTGGCAACCGCCTCAAGCCCGCCGCCTGCGCGGATTGCGGTCTGAACGGCCGATTGGATCGAAGCAGGGCGCAAGTTACGCATGGGGAAACTCTCCGCTGGATTTCGCGAGACACCGCCCGCGCAAATGGGGAAACTGAAAGCGCGCCGGAGCAATGCCCTCTCCGGCGCGCCCAATGCCAACCACACCGCGGGAGGAGGAGCACAGCGCGGTCGACCATTCGGGATGGGGAAGTTTGAGAAAAGTCATGCGGCTTCGCCACCTGATCTGGGCTGACCGCCGTCTACCCAACTCTCGCGGACCACATCGGAGCCAGAATGCGCTAGCAAGATTTCCAAGGCTTCGAGATTAAACCCCCTCGCCCGAGCGCCAAAGATCAAAGCGGCCCAATAGCGGGCTGGCACACTGCCCCGTTGAAACCAACGATGAACAGCAACCATTTCAATTTGAGGATCTTCAAGGCGAACATCTTCGAGCACCGACCGGCGGTCGGGCCATTTCGACAGAATTGAGATAACTGGACGTTGATGCATACGCCCGAATTAATGACCATTATGGTAACTTGTCAATCATCCAAACTGGAAATTGCGACCAAAGCGGTCATTCCGCATTGTTTGCACATGCCAGCAAAGATCGAACCCAAGCTCTCAGAAGCGCTCCGCAATGAAATGACGCCCGAAAACATCGGGCGGCGCCTGATGCTGCTTCGCGAGGCTCAAAACCTAAAATCCTCTGAAATGGCTGACCTTCTCGACATTCCTAGGACCTATTGGTCGCGGTTTGAGGGAGGAAAAAGAGCGATTACAGAACCGGTTGCAGCCATGCTGGTTGAACGATTTGATGTCACGCTCGATTTTCTCATCCTCGGAAGGTGGGACAGATTGCCATACGAACTTGCCGAGCGCATGCGAGCAATTGATCTGGCGAAGAAGAGTTGATCCAGGCTTTCACCCGAAGTTTTTGCAACCAGAGCCATTGCGTACAATCGACTGCTCCCGCTCCAGTAGTCCATCGGATTCCTCACACACCTTAAGAACATTAGATGAACACTAATTGAACTAACGCCTTGCGACTTGGCAAGCGCAAAATATCAATGTCCATTTTGGTCACAAAATGTCTTGACAGTGACCGCTATGGTCACAATAAGATGCCCCCATCACCACCCTGATGGAGGCATCAATGATCATTGACTTCACAAGCTGCGAAGCGGTCAAACACGCCCGCCGGATTGTCGCCTACCCTGACATCACAGACAGCCCGAGCCAGCGCGCGCTTGCGTGGAAAATCGAAATGTCGCAGCGCGGCAATCGCATGGCCGTGCACCGCATCGCCGATCAAACCGCCACTCACATCCGCGCCGAACGTCTGGCCGATGCGGTAGACCGCGCGCAGCATACGGGCGGTGCCGCATGATGCCCCGCAGCCCGATCGCCGAATTCATCGCCCGCCTCGAATGCGCACAAACAGCCGAGGAAAAGCACGACGCTTTCATGGCCGAGGCCATCGAGACAGGTGGATTTTACGCCATTCCGCGCGAGCAAGCAGCACCTGCCAGCTACATGGTCGAAATCCATTTGCATGGCATTTTCGGATACGGCCGCAGCGAGGCCGAGGCGCAGCGCTCCTGGGCGCGCACAGCACAGCGCCACCTTGAAACCCTCGAAACACAGGACCGCGCCGCGTGAGCCTGCAAATCTACATCATCGGCACAGGTCTGGCCGCCTGTATCGGCCTCGCGCTCGCCTTTGCCGCGCGCCTCTGACCCAACGCCGATGACCTCCCGACCCGTCACTGCTCCGGGTCGGCACTTGCCGGAGCGCCCGCTCCTCCCCGTTCGCGCTGCGCGCTCCGGCCCTTTCTCCCCCCCTGCCACTCACGGCACCACCCGCCCGCGCAATCCAGCGCGGGCCGAGCGAAAGGCTGAACCATGACCGACACTGTCGACAGTACAAGCGACGCGCGCACCGCAAACAACGCCGTGCGCCACACCTACCGCGTCCTTTCGGACACCGAGAAAGCCCAGATGCAGCGCGTCAAAGACATCGGCGCGGCCTTCATTGCCGAGCTGCATGCGATTGGCGGCACAGGTCTGGAAACCGACCGCTTCGCCTCGCGCGACCTGTCGCTGGCCAACACCCACGCCGAGGACGCCGTCATGCGCGCCGTGCGCCACATCACCAAATAAGGACCATTCCCGTGATGACCCAACGCAAAACCCCGACGCAGGTCGCCAAGGTCGAACCGCACGATCCCTACAAGATGCGGACCATCGAGCAGATCCTCGCACTTTTCGACAGCGGCGACTTTCTGGCGCAGGTGCTGGAAGGCCACAAACAGCTGCAGCTCGATCTGCTTGAGCACAAGGCCGAGCACGGCACCAAGGGGTGCCAGGGCAGCATGACGCTGCAGGTGAGCTACGCGCTCGGCAAATCCGGCGATGTCGCCATGGGCGCCACCGTCAGCTTCAAAGCACCAAAGAAGCCCCCCTCGAGTGCGGCAGCTTTCATCAACGATAACGGCGAGTTGACGCTCTACAGCCCGTTCATGGCGCGCATGCACCAACCCATCCGCGATGTGGAAGATTTCGACCCCGAGACCGGCGAAATCCGCGACATCGACTGACTATTCGACCTTTCAACAATGAGGAAAACACCATGACGGACCACGTCACACTTGAAAACGAGGCGCAGACGATGCGCGATGTGATGGAGGCCCTTGGCCACCACGAAAAGATCGAGACGCCCGAGGGCCACGATCTGACCAAGGCACATCTGATTACCCTTCCCGAAAAGCGCACAGTCAAAGACCTGACCAGTGACCATCGTGCAGCGCTGGAATACCTCAAACCCGCGCGCCGCAAGGGCACTGCGCGCCTTGAGGATCTCGACAGCCTGATCATCTGGGCGAACCGCTTCAAAGGCGACACATCGGCCCTGTTTGCAAAACCTGACATGAGCGCCCCGACCTTGACCTGCATTGCCGACTATCATGCTGCGGGTGCCGTCGATCCGGTCAATCTCGGCGGCGACCCCACGGCCCGCCATTGCCATCACCGTGCCGTCTATGGCTTTCCGCTGTCGGATGAATGGAAAGCCTGGATGAAGGTCTCGGGCGCGCCGCTCGAAAAGGACGATCTGGGCGAATTCATTGAAGCGCAGGCCAAGGACATCATGGACCCGACGCCGGCTGTGCTGTCGGGCAGCGTCAGCGACAAGAACGAGCCATGGGAAAACCGCCTGATCCACACGGCGCGCCAGATCGAGGGCAGGTATGGTCAACTCAACCAGTTGCTCGCCATGTCAAAGCAGTTTCAGGTGTTCGAGACCAGCGACCTCAAAGTGTCAACCAACCGCGACACCGGCGAGGCCGAAATCCAGTTCCTCAACGAACACAGGACTGCCGACGGCAAACCGCTCAATATCCCGAACCTCATCATCATCGCCATTCCCGTGTTTTTGGGTGGCGCACCTTATCGGATGCCCGTGCGCTTTCGCTACCGCAAGCAGGGCGGCTCGGTGAAGTTCATTCTGTCGATCTACAATCCCGAAAAAGCCTTCGAGGCTGCGTTCAAGGAAGCTGTTTCCCGCGCCACCGAGGAGACCAATCTCCCTCTATTCATGGGCAGCCCCGAGGCCTGATGCACTCTTTCTGGCCCCTCTTCCCAGAGGGACCAGCGATGGCACATCACCTTTTCGGAGACCCCCAATGGACCGCAAAACCTATTGCCATATCCGCGCCATGGCCTGCCTGATCAGCTTTGACGCCGATGGCCCGCGCGAGGCGCAGACGCTCTTGCACCAGCTCACCCGTGCGAACATCGCCACGCTCGACAGCAACCCGCACGGCGCAAGCGTCACCATGCTCGGCATCCGGGGCGAATTCGCAGTTGGCGAGCGCGCTATGCTGCGCGCGTGGCGCGATGCGGCGAACGTCGAGATATACCACTGCGAGCTCGTGGGATTTGATGATGCGGAGGAAGCGGCATGAACGCCCTTGTCCCGCGCAAAAGCAGCACCCCCGCCCGCGATCGCAGACGTCAAGTCCTGCGCATGACCCTCGCCTTCCAGATCTGGCAGTTCGCAACTCCGCGCGGCTGGGATGTCGATCTGGAGGAGCTTTGCACCCACACCCGCAGATCACCGCAGGCCGTTGCCCGCATCCTGCACCTCAAAGGATGGCGCGCGCGCATCCGACCCTCGAAAAGCGAAGCTCACGGGCATGCTTTTCACGACGCTCCGACAAAGCGCAAGGCCGATGTCAGCGAAAGGCTGCTGAGCGGCCTGCCCGAGGATCTGACCACGCTCATCGTCTGAGCGCCCACCCATCAAGGATCACCCCCATGACCAATTCCCTTGCAGACCTGAACACCCACCTCTTTGCACAGCTCGACCGCTTGGCGTGCGACGGCCTGACCCCCGAACAGATCGAGCAGGAAGCCAAACGCGCACAATCCATCGTGGCTATCGCCGACCAGGTAAGCGCGACCGCACGGCTGCAACTGACCGCCGCTACGCTGTTTGCCCAGCATGGCAAGGCGGTGTTGCCGATGCTCCCGCAAATCGGCAATGCGCGCACCATCGAGGGCAAAGCAGAGGACGCCGCAGGATGAAGGGCCCAAAAATCCACTACAGCACCCGAGAACTCGCGTGGATCGAGGCGCGAGCAGATCAGCCGCGCCGCGCTCTGCATGCCGCCTTTGTTGAAGAGTTCTCGCGAAGCGATGTCAGCTTCGACAACCTCAAAAGGCTCTGCACCCGCAAAGGATGGAAGACGGGACGAACCGGTTGCTTCAACAAAGGCCAGGTCCCGCCAAACAAGGGCAAGCGCATGCCCTTCAACGCCAACAGCGCAGCGACGCAATTCAAGCCTGGCCACCCGGCGCCCAATCTCCTGCCCCTCTGGTCCGAGCGCATTGGCACGGATGGCTACATCGAAATGAAAGTGCCACGCCGCAATCCGCACACAGGCCACGCAACCCGCTACATGCACAAGCACCGCTACTTATGGGAAGAGACCAATGGGCCGGTGCCCGAGGGCTACTGCCTCAAGGCGCTCGATGGCGACAAAACGAATTGCGACCCTAAAAACTGGGAAGCAGTCCCCCGCGGCCTCTTGCCGCGCCTGAACGGCCGCTTTGGCCGCGGCTATGATGACGCCCCCGCCGACCTTAAACCCACGCTTCTGGCCATCGCCAAGCTCGAACACGCCGCCCGTGAGGCGGGAAAGGACACAGCGTGAGCCTCCCCCACAACCACACCGGCGCTCTGCTTTGCATGCGTGGTGATACTGCGACCGGCTTCAAAATCGGCACGCTATACGCAGCACAGGACGGACGCATCCGCAACGACAGAGGCGTCCAGTACAGCATCGGCACCACGGGCAACGCAACATTCCAGCCATTGCGCGAAACGCACAGCGAGATGACCTCGCGACCGCCGCGCGAGCTTGGCTGGGCGATCTTGGCTCTGGCGGCTGTTGTGGTCGTGACTTTGGCGTGGCTCTTGGCCGGTCGATTTTTTTGAACTGAAAGGGAAAGGAGACCCCAATGACTGAAAAACTCACCAGAGAGGCCGCGCGCAAAGCCTATGCGGAATCCGGCCTCGACTATTTCCCACTGACCTATGAACGCATGTCGGCGCTTCGCGATGCGATCAATTCGGAGATGCTCGTCGCAGGACTGATGCAGGGCACCTACCACATGGCCCACCCTTCGATGATCCGCATCCACGGCAAAAACTGTGCCGAGTTGCGGTGCGTGTCCTATTACTTCGAAGACAGGGAAGCGGTCACGTTCAACGCCGATGGCTTTGTGGGCTTTGCAGGTTGGGCCGACGAAACGAACGTGCAGCCGATCCTGCGGGGATTCCTGCAATGGGTCGAACATGAGGCCGAAGTGGCCGAACTCAACTGAATCCAAAAATCCCCGGAGTCCCAAATGCCGAGAAAGAAGAACCGCCGGAAAGAGATGCAAGCAAAACGCCGTGCGGAGGAAGCCGCGCGGACTCCGAAGCCGAAGCCCGCGCGGCGGGTAGGCATCATCGCGCACCATCACCCGAGCGGCGCCAACTTGGCTCTGCTTACCGCGGCGGTCGCCCGCCTCGACCGATCCAGCTAACCCCGGAGGCCCAATTGACTTGGAAGATGCTGAAACCTGCTGAGAAGCTATGTGACCGCCTCTGGCCGACCTCAGAGCAAAAGCTGCCGCATGAGATCATCAAGCTAAACGATGAGAGCGCAGCAGTCGTGATCGACATAGATGGCGTCGATTACATCCTGACCATGCAGGAAGTGCCGAGGCAACGCCCGCGCCCTGCGTCCAACTAACCCCCGGAGGCACCATGCCGAAGCGCATACAGATGCACCGCAAAAAAGGCGGATGGCGCAAAGACCACCCCCACGCCGTGATCGTCGCTCGCCCGTCCAAATTCTCGAACCCCTTCAAGGTGGGAGATGATGGCGTTCCAGACCGCGCCACGGCGGTCGAATGCTTCGAGGGAATGCATGGCTTGATTGACGGTATAGAGGAATTGCGCGGCAAAGACCTCGCCTGCTGGTGCCCCTTAGACCAACCATGCCACGCGGACGTTTTGATCCGCTGGGCGAACCAAACCGGAAAGGACCACTGAACATGAGCCTCGACCGCTCTTTTAATGAAAAAGCCGAGATGTGGTCGCAGGATCGTGCGGCGCTCGCCCTCGGGATGAATTGCTCTCATTTCCGTAAGAAAAAGAAACAGTTGCAGGAAGAAGGCTTCCCCGAGGTGGACCACATCACCAAGCGCTACGTCGCCGCAGATGTGCGCGCTTGGATCGCGCGGCGTAGAAAAGTGCGTGATCCTGAGGCCCCGCCAAGGCAGACTATTTCCGGCACAATCGAAACCGTGCCGAATATCTCAGGAGCAATCAACTATGACAGCCTATAAGCCTGCGCTTTGGGACGGGTCCGATCCGTCCTACGCGCCGGGTCTTTCCTGGAGCAAACGCAATGCGACGTGGAAAGCCCCCAAGAAATATTCGGAGGCAGGGTTTGAGCCTGCCCGCGTCAACCTCAACCTTTCCGGCACGAGGGACGACGAGCATCAGCTTGCCCGCGCCGAATTGTGCCGCGCCCACACGCGCGCCATGCTGGAATGGTGGGACAAACTGGACAAAGCAGAATGGGACACCGGCAGCTTTGGCTACCTGATCCACCGCTATTTGACCGATCCAGAAAGCCCCTATGCCGAGGTGAAGGCCAACACCCAGAAAGGTTACGCCTATTGCTGCGACTATTGGAACGGCGCCATCGGCAACGTGAAGATCACAGCACTGGATTACCGCGAGCTCAAGCGCATCCAGAAGGCCATGCAGGACAAGGGCCGATCGGTCGCGTTCATCCATCGCATGATCACCAATATGCGCATCCTCGCGTCCTATGGCAAAATCCTGAAACTGGCAGGGGCCGCAGACCTCAAAGAGACTTTGAGCGAAATGCGCTTTCAATCCCCGTCCGGCTCGACAACACGCCCGACCCGCGCCCAGATCGAGGCCGTTATCGCCGTATCAGATCGCGACGGGAACGCGGCATTCTCGGCTGGCCTCATGCTGCAATTTGAGTTGTCCTTACGCGCCGTGGACGTGCGCGGTCAGTGGTTTCCCATTGATGAAGCAGCCTTTGGCAACGGCGGGATCGTGCGGCGCTCTGTCAGGACCGTTCATAGCGGCCTAAAGAAAGGCGACCGCACAGTCATTTTCACACGCTGGCAAGACGGGTTGCGCATCGAACACTTCGACGCGGACATGACCAGCTTTGTGAAGGTGATTTCAAAAACGGAAAAGTCGATGCCTGAGCCGATCCGGTTCAGCCTCGAACATCTTCCCGATTTGCGTACACGCTTGATTGCCCTTCGCGGGGATCGTGTGATGGGGCCGCTTATTGTTACCGAAGCACATGGCCTTCCTTTCGAGCGCAGCGCATATGCCGCGTGCTGGAGGCGCTACGCCGCCCTTGCGAACGTCCCTTCACAAATCAAACTCAAGGACGCGCGCGCCGGTGGTCTGACAGAGGCCGAGAGCTATGGTGCAGATCCACGCCTTCTTCAAGCAGCCGGTCAGCACGCCAACTTCACTACCACAGAACGCTACCTGCGAAACAAAGACGAACAGGTGAATAAGGTTGTAGAGCTGCGTCAGGCTGGAAGGAATCGGAACGTCTGACGAACGGTGGATTGAGAAGATAATCCACTCACGATCCAACCGAGAACAAGATATAAACTAAGTGATTGATTTTATGGTACCACCACCCCGGCTCGAACGGGGGACCTCCTGATCCACAATCAGGCGCTCTAACCAACTGAGCTATGGCGGCACTGCGCGGGGATTTACACAGAGCACGGGGCGATGGCAAGGGGCTGGGGATGGAAATTTGTGAAAATGCCACCCCGGCCTCTCCCACCCTGCCCCGCTCTGTGCCCTGTTGGCCCCCGTTGCGCCGCGCGCCGCACTCTTGCGAGGGCATCTGCGATCCGCTAGGTCAAGGAAACCCTATTGGAGACCCGACAATGAGCATCAACAAGGAAAGCGACCTGTCCGCGAATATGCAGATCGGCCCGACCTCGCTTGGGATGGTTCGCATCTACATCGAGGCCGATGGCGTCGAAATCCCGATGGATTTCGAACCCGAGGAAGCCGAAGAAATTGCGGAAGAAATCCGCGCCGCCGCAGCGCAAGCGCGCCACCTGTCAAAATAAGGCGCGCCCGTCACGGCAGCGCGCGCTAATCGCTTGCCCCCGCGCGCCCCGTCAAGACATCGCTGACGCGGGGGTCACGAAAGGCCGAAAGCCTGCGCGCGGCTGTGCGCGCAAACAGCCGCGTCGTCGCGCTGCGCCGCGCTCCGGCCAGCTTTGCCGATGGCCCCATCCGCAAAATTTCTGCGTGAAACGCATCGGCGATAATCAACCCCGTGTCCTCGGGCAAGAGCTCGGTCGGGAAATCGGCGTCCACCGCCCAGAAAAACCGATCGCACCACGGCAAATAATTCTGCCATTTGGAATCGCTCATAAAATCGGCGCGGCTGGATTTACACTCGATGATCCAGATTTCCCCCTTGGGCCCAAGCGCCATCACATCCACCCGCAGCCCGCGCGCGGGCACCAGTTCCTCGACACAGGCGAAATCATAGCCCCGAAGCGCACGGCACACCCCGCGCGCAAGCCGCTGGCCCGGCTGCGTGGTGGCAAAGAAGCTGTCGTCGGAAAAGTCTCGGGAGTCGGCCATGCAGGAATTGTGAACACAAAGGGAACAAACCGCAAGCAAAATGCCTGCCCCATGGGGGCTTGAAGCGGCGCCCCTGCAGGCCTAGATGTGGGGTCGGCGGGATCTGCTCGGTGCGTGCGCGAAGGGTGCAAGTCTCCAGTGGCCTTAAGCAACTCCGAGGGAGCTGGCTCTGTCTGGACCCTGGTCCATTTATCTGGCGCCCACCTGATATATCAGGTCCTCGGGAGCATGGCGCCTGTACGGCTGCTGCGGTCCCCCGCCACTTTTCACCAAAACGCCGCCATCCCTGTTCGGGTGGCGGCGTTTTGTGTTTGGGGAGGGCACATCCTGCGGCCTTAAAAGGCCTCCGGTTTTGCTTCGCGGGCCATGTGATCCAGCACCGCATTCACAAATTTGGATTCGCGCCCCTCGGGGAAAAAGGCCTTGGCCACATCGACGAACTCGGTGATGACCACTTTGGGCGGCGCAACGCCTGCCACCAGTTCCGCCCCGGCGGCACGAAACAGCGCCCGCAGGGTCGGGTCGATGCGCGCGATCGGCCATTTGGCCACCAACGCACGGTCGGTCATCTGGTCGATTTTGGCCTGACGTTCGACGGCAGATTCGGTGATCTGGTGAAACAGATCCGCATCGCCATCGATGTATTCGTCGCCCTCATCGGTCACCATGCCAAAGCGGTGATCGTAAAATTCCCGCCGCACGCGGTCCACGGACATGCCGGCTGCTTCCATCTGGAACAGGGCTTGCACCGAATAAAGCCGCGCCGCCGAACGCATTTCGCGTTTGCTGGGCGGTTTGGGGGCGTCTTGCGGCGGGGTATCGGGCGTATCGGTCATGCGGTCGCGGGTCCTTTTGCATCACCGGCAAGGCGGATCGCGTCGGAGGTGAAGCCAACGCCTTTGCCGGAGCGCCCCCATTTGCGCGAAAGCGCGACCAGATGCAAGGCCGCAGCCGCCGCCCCACCGCCTTTGTTCTGGCCCTGCGCCTCGGCGCGCACCTCCGCTTGGGTGCGGTTTTCGACCGTCAGGATGCCATTGCCGATGCACAGCCCCTCAAGCCCCATCAATTGCAGCGCGCGCGACGAATCGTTGCAGACGGTGTCATAGTGGGTCGTCTCGCCGCGGATCACACAGCCCAGCGCCACATAGGCGTCGAAATTGGCCAGCCGGTCGGCAAGACGGATCGCTGTCGGCACTTCCAAAGCGCCGGGCACCTCGACCACCTCCCAGGTGCCGCCGCAGTCCTCGATCATCGCTTTGGCCCCGGCGACCATCTGGTCCGCAATGTCTTTGTAATAGGGGGCGACCACGATCAGGACTTTGACCGGAGTATCAAACTCGGGCAGCGGCAGGGTGTAATGCTGTTCGTTGGCGGCCATGGGATCGTCCTTTGGAATTCATCTAGCAGGCAAATGTTAACGCGGGCTTGTCAGCCCTTGGTGGGGATCGCGCGGGTGCCCGCGATGGCCAGACCGTAGCCTTCCAGCCCCACGACTTTGGGGACGGGCGAATTGGTCAGCAGTTCGATCTCGCTCAGGCCCAGCGAGGACAGGATCTGCGCGCCCAGACCGTATTGGCGCAGGGTTTGAGGCGACACATCGGCGTCATTGGCGATTTTCATATGGGTGTCGCGCAGCAACACCAACACGCCGCGCCCCTCGCGCGCAATTTCTTCCATGGCAGAGCCAAATTCGGTCGTGCGCCCCAAACCGCCCAAGCCCACCACATCCAGCAGGGGATCAAGCGTATGCATCCGCGTCAGCACAGGGGTATCCCCGGAAATATCTCCTTTGATCAGGGCAATATGTTCAGCCCCCTGGGTGCTGTCGGCGTAGATTTTCATCTCCCATTTACCGCCGAATGCGCCCTCGACGCTTTCTTCGCGCACCACATTCACAAGGTTGTCGTAGCGGCGGCGGTAGGCGATGAGGTCCGCGATGGTGCCGATCTTGAGGTTCTGTTTTTGCGCGAAGGCCACCAGATCGGGAAGGCGCGCCATCGACCCGTCTTCATTCATGATTTCACAGATCACACCGGCGGGCATCAGCCCGGCAAGGCGGGAGATATCAGTCGCGGCCTCCGTATGGCCTGCGCGCACCAGAACACCGCCGTTTTTCGCGCGAAGCGGAAACACATGGCCCGGCGTGGCGATATCGGCCCCCGTTTTGGACGGGTCGATCGCCACCGCAATCGTGCGCGCGCGGTCATGGGCGGAAATGCCCGTCGACACGCCTTCGCGCGCCTCGATCGACACGGTAAAAGCCGTTTCGTGGCGCGAGGAATTGTTGGAGGCCATCAGCGGCAAATCAAGCGCGTCGATCCGCTCGCCGGGCAAGGTCAGACAGATCAGACCGCGCCCGTGCAATGCCATGTAATTCACCGCTTCGGGGGTCGCCATCTGCGCCGGGATCACCAGATCGCCCTCGTTTTCGCGATCCTCATGGTCCACAAGAATGAACATACGCCCGTTGCGCGCGTCTTCGATGATTTCCTCGATCGGGGAAATGGCGGCGGTGTAATCGGTGTCACTCATGGTCGGGGCCTTTTATTCGGGGATCACAGGGGTGATCTGCGGGTGTCTTGGGTGTCTTGGGTGTCAAATATCGCAGCGGGGCGTTTTTGGAAAGCGCCGCCGCAGCGCGACCGCGTCAGGCCTGCCATTCCTGAAGGCGCGCCACATAGCGGGCAAGCGTGTCGATTTCGAGGTTGACCGCATCGCCCAGCGCAATATCGCCCCAAATCGTCACCTCTTTGGTATGCGGGATCAGGTTCACCCCGAAGGTCACCCCCGCCACCTCGTTCACCGTCAGCGAGGTGCCGTTCAGCGCCACCGAGCCCTTGGGCGCGATGAAACGGGCCAAGGCCTCGGGCGCCTGGAACGTCAGGCGCGTGCTGTCGCCCTCGTCGCGCAGATCAATCACACGCGCCACCCCGTCAACATGGCCCGACACGATGTGCCCGCCCAGCTCGTCGCCCAGCCTCAGCGCCCTTTCAAGGTTCAGGCGCGTGCCCACACCCCAGCCGTTCACGTTGGTTTTCGACACGGTTTCTGCCGAAATCTCCATGTCGAACCAATGCTGCCCCCCGGTGGTGCCCATATCGACCACGGTCAGGCAGACGCCGTTGCAGGCAATCGACGCGCCAAGGTCGATGCCCGCCGGATCATAGGCGGTTTCGATCCGCGCTGTCAGATCGCCCTTTTGCGTAAGCTGCGCCACGCGCCCGATGTCGCTGATGATGCCGGTGAACATGTCCAAACCCTTTTCGTGATGCCCAGAGAGGCCCGTTGCTCCAGAGGTAACGGCGCACCCCGCGCTCCACAAGAGCAGCAACACCCCCGTCAGGGCGCCAAACCGCTGAAAAATCCGCAGGGCTGCTGTGCGTTTCTTTGGACACACCGCCCCGCGACATGTCATTTTGCGGTGGCCTTCGGCGCAACTTGGTCACAAATTGACCGCAATCGCGGGGCATTGTTTCCGAAAACCCCCGCAGCGGCAGTCTCCGCCGCAGTCAAGGTGCCCCGCAATCTCGGGCGAAACAGGAAAGAGTTCACGCGCATGGTCGCAAGTCGCGCAGGCGAGACCCCGCAGGTCGCGCCCCCCACTGCCAAAACGCCGAAGGTTTTTGCGATGCTGCAAGGGCCGCATGGGCCGTTTTTCTGGCGCTTGGGGCGGATGCTGCGCTTTGCCGGGGCGCAGGTCTGGCGCATCGGGTTTAACGCAGGGGACCGCGCCTTCTGGTTTGACAGCAAAACCTTTGTGCCCTTCACGGGCGCGCCGGATGACTGGGCCGCAGGCTTTGGCGCGCTGGTGGCCGAAAAAGGGATCACCGACATCGTGCTTTACGGCGACACCCGCCCGGCCCATGCCATCGCCATCGCGCAGGCGCGCAAATTGGGGCTGACGGTCCATGTCTTCGAAGAGGGCTACCTGCGCCCGTGGTGGATTACCTACGAGCGTGATGGCTCGAACGGCAATTCGGCACTTATGTCGCTGAGTGTGGCGGATATGCAGGCGGCCCTTGCCTTGCAGGACCACGATAACACCGAAGCCCCCGCCCATTGGGGCGACATGCGTCACCACGTGTTTTACGGCGCGCTCTACCATTTCTTTGTGCTGTTTCGAAACGGACAGTTTCGCAAGTTCCGCCGTCATCGCGAATTAAGCGTCACACAGGAATTCAAACTCTATTTCAAACGCCTTGCGCTGATGCCGCTGCATTGGGCCACGCGCGTTTGGTCGACGCGGCGGGTCAAACAGGGGGGCTACCCCTACCACATCGCGCTGATGCAGCTGGAACATGACAGCAGCTTCCTGTTCCACTCCCCCTTTGAAACCATGCCCGAATTCATCGAAGCCGTGGTCGCAGGATTTGCCAGGGGCGCCCCCCAGCACCACCATCTGGTGTTCAAGGCGCATCCGCTGGAAACCGGTCGGCGCAATCTTGCGCGCGAAGTGAATGCCCGGGCGCGCGTGCACGGCGTCGTTGGGCGGGTGCATTACGTGCGCGGCGGCAAACTGGCGCAACTGCTCGATCATGCGCGTTCGGCCGTGACCGTCAACTCCACCGCCGCCCAACAGGTGCTCTGGCGGGGCCTGCCCGTCAAAGTGTTCGGCGCGGCCGTCTTTGACAAACCCGAATTCGTCTCCACACAGGATTTACCGGATTTCTTTGCCCACCCCGCGCGCCCCGACACACGTGCTTACCGCGACTATCGCCAGTTTTTGCTCGAGACCAGCCAAGTGCCCGGCGGGTTCTATTCCGCCTCCGGTCGCCGGCAACTTTTGCGCCTTGTGGTGGACATGATGCTTGCCCGCGAAGACCCCTACCAAGCGCTTGCCACGGGCACCGCGGCACCGCGCCAACCGGTCCGGCCTGTGAAATAGGCAAAAAACCGCCCCTGCCCCCCACTAGATAAAGTGTGTGCCCCCCAATGGCCCACACTCCCTACCTCGGCGCGGCAGTCGCGCAACACCTGCCCCATGCAGGTCGCTCCCCCTTGCGCAGGACTGGCAATAGCAGCGGGATTCCGGTAGGTTGAAAGAAAAACTTGAGGCAGACATAGGTCGAGGAGACCAGCAGTGACACACCTGACAAAGCGCGCGGCAAAGGCCGCGCTCCTGCTTGCGCTCACCGTTTCCCTCGCGGGTTGCGGATTGCCGCGTTCAGGTCCCAACAAGAAAGAAATCTTCGCCGGTTCGGTCCTGCGCGAGGGCGATGCCTTCATCGTCAGCGTCAACGACCAGGTGACCCGCGCCACCGCCGTGCAACCGGCTTTGGGCTTTTCGTCCAGCTTTACCACCGCAGGCACGCTTGGCTCGGATACGATCAATGCCGGTGACGTGCTGGGGCTGACGATTTACGAAAACGTCGAAAGCGGGCTGTTGTCAGCGACCGGCATGAACATGTCGCAACTCGCCGAAGTGCAAGTGGACGGCGACGGCTTTATTTTCGTGCCCTATGCAGGGCGTGTAAAAGCCGCCGGAAACAGCCCCGAAGCGATCCGGCGCATCATCACCGAAAAGCTCGACAGCCAGACCCCCGATCCCCAGGTCATGGTCACCCGCGTGGCTGGTGACGGTGCCTCCGTGTCGCTCACCGGTGCGATCAGCGGTCAGGGCGTTTACCCCATCGAGCGCCCCACCCGCACGCTGTCCTCGATGATCGCGCGCGCAGGCGGCGTGGCGATTGCCCCCGACATTGCCCGCATCAAGGTGGTGCGCGGCAATCAGGTTGGTGAGATCTGGTTCAACGATCTGTTTTCCAACCCGCAAAACGACATCGCCCTGCGCAACGGCGACCGCATTTTCGTCGAGGAAGACACGCGCTCCTACACCGCGCTTGGCGCGACCGGCACACAAAGCCGCGTGGCCTTCGACAGCCAGGAATTGTCCGCCCTGGAAGCCATCGCGCAGGTCGGCGGCCTCAATCCGGCGCTTGCCGATCCCACCGGCGTGTTCATCATGCGCAACGAACCCGCAGAGATCGCCGCCTCCGTCCTCGGGCGCAGCGATCTGGTGGGCGCACAGCGCATGGTCTATGTCCTTGATCTGACCGAACCCAACGGCATGTTCATGGCCCGCGACTTTATCATCCGCGACAGCGATACGGTCTATGTCACCGAAGCGCCGTTCAGCCAGTGGAGCAAAACCGTCTCCGCCCTCACCGGCGTTGCGACCTCGGCGGACTCGCTGAACACGCTCGCAGGCAACTAACAACGTGTCGCGATACGATCCGGATCGACCCGCCGCCGAGCAGCCCTCGCGGCGGGTCTTTTTCTACAATCTGGGCTTTGCGCGCGATAAGCGCCTGCGCCGGATTATGGCCTTGGCGGGTACCCCGCTGCATCTGGGGCGTCCGCGCGCCGATGATGGCGTGGCCGTTTGGGGCCATTCCCCCTACGCCGCGCGTGGCGAGGCGGTCGCGGCCAGATACGGGGCCGCGGTTTTGCGTGTCGAGGATGCCTTCCTGCGCTCCGTCCTTCCCGCCCGCGCTCCGCGTGAAAGAGGCGTGGACCCCGGGCCGATGGGCCTGCTGATCGACAGGCGCGGGGTGCATTTCGACAGCCGCCAGCCCAGCGATCTCGAACACCTTCTGGCAAGCGACCCGCTGGATGACGCGGCGCTGCTTAACCGCGCGCGCGCGGCCATGGATTGGATGCGGATGTCGCATTTGTCCAAGTATAATGCCTATTCCTTGGAAAAACCGCTTCCGAATGCGCCATATGTGCTGGTCATTGATCAGACACGGGGTGACGCTTCGATCAAATACGGCGGTGCGAATGACGAGATGTTCGCCGAAATGCTTGTCTTTGCGCAGGAAGAAAACCCCGGTGCCAAGATCATCATCAAAAGTCATCCCGAAACCAGCGCCGGCGCGCGCAGCGGGCATTTCGGCCCCCAACATCTGCGCCCGAATGTGGAAATCCTGACCGATCCCGTCAGCCCCTGGGCGCTGATGGAGGGCGCCATTGCGGTCTACACCGTCTCGAGCCAGATGGGGTTCGAGGCGATCCTAGCCGGCCACCGCCCGCGGGTGTTCGGCCAACCGTGGTACAGCGGTTGGGGGCTGACGCAGGATGAAAACCCTGTGGCGCGCCGTGAACGCCGCCTGACGCGGGCACAACTTTTTGCGGGGGGGATGATGCTCTACCCCCATTGGTATGACCCCTACCGCGACCGCCTCTGCGAGATCGAGGATGTGCTGGCCGCGCTTGAAGCGCAAACCCGCGCGTGGCGCGAAGATCGCCACGGCTATGTCGCCTCCGGCATGCGCCTGTGGAAACGCCGCAGTTTGAGCCGGTTTTACGGGGGCAACATCGTCTTTACCAACCGGCCAAAGCGGATCGCCAAACTCAAGGCTGACGGGCGGCGGGCCATGATCTGGGCCGCGAAGGGCAACGCCGATCTACGGGTCGAAGACGGTTTTCTGCGCTCCAAGGGCTTGGGCGCGGACCTTGTTCCGCCTGCCTCGCTGGTCGCGGATGACTGCGGGATCTACTACGACCCGCAAAGCCCCTCGCGACTGGAAAGGATGATCGCTGACAACACCGACCTGCCCCTGCACAAATCGAACAGAGCAGAGGCGGTTTTGACGCGGATCACCCGAGCATCTTTGACCAAATACAACATTGGCGGGGATGCCCCCGCATTACCCGAGGGGCAGCGCATCCTCGTCGTCGGGCAGGTCGAAGATGACGCCTCGATCAGAACCGGTGCGCAGGAAGTCCGCACGAATGCCGCCCTGTTGCAGGCCGCCCGTGCCGCTCGCCCGGATGCCATCCTGATCTATAAACCCCACCCTGATGTTGAAAAAGGCCTGCGCGCGGGCGCCGTGGACAGCGCCGCGACCTTGGCCGATGTGGTGGTCCCCAAAGCCGATCCTGTGGCGCTGATCGCGGCGGTGGATGAGGTCTGGACCATCACCTCTCTCCTGGGCTTTGAGGCGCTGTTGCGCGACCGCAAGGTTGTCACGCTTGGCGCGCCTTTTTATGCGGGATACGGGCTGACCGAGGATCGCGGCAGCGTGCCTGCGCGCCGTGGGGGGCGGGCCGGCCTTCTTGCTCTCATCCACGCCGCCTACATCGACTACCCGCGCTATTATGATGCCAAAACCGGCCTGCCCTGCCCTGTCGAAGTGATCATCGACCGGCTGGAAAGCGGCACGGTGCCGCGCAGCGGATTGGCGTTGCGACTGCTTGCCAAGGCTCAGGGCGCTGCGGCCAGCTACGCCCATCTGTGGCGCTAGAGCGGCGTCGTGCTGCGCCAGATCGACAAAACATCCGACCCCAGCCGGTCGATGCGCTGCAACGCAAAGCGCGGTGCGCGGGCCAGATGTTGCAGCCCCAGCGCGCCCACGACCGAAACACCTTCGGCGCCGATCATCGCCCCAGCCGCATAGGCGTGGACCTCATCGACTAAATCCCCCGCAAGCAATGAGGCCGCGAGGCCGCCGCCGCCCTCGCAATACACCCGCGTCAGCCCGCGTTCCCCCAAGGCCGTCAAAGCGGCGCTGGCGCTGACAGCCCCGCGGGACAGCGGCACTTCGATCAGCTGCGCACCCAGATCGCCCCACACACGGCGCAGCTCCGGGCTTGCCTGCGGGCCGTGGATCAGCCAGAGCGGCACATCGCGCGCCGTGCGCGCCAAAGCGCCCGAAAGCGGCAGATCGAGCATCCGGCTCAATACCACGCGCACCGGCTGGCGATCATGGCCGATCTCGCGCACGGTGAGCGAGGGATCATCGTGACGCGCAGTCCCGCCCCCGACCATCACCCCGTCATGGGCCGCGCGGTCCGCATGGACACGCCGCCGCGCCAATGGCCCCGTGATCCACTGGCTTTCGCCACTCGCCGTGGCAATTTTCCCGTCCAGAGTACTGGCAAATTTCAAGGTCACCATCGGGCGGCCGCGCAAGATGCGGCTCAGAAAGCCGATCTGGTCCGATGTCGCCTCTTTTTCGCAAAGCCCAACCCCAACCTCGACGCCCGCTGCGCGCAATTTTGCAAAACCCTTACCATTCACGCGCGGATCGGGATCGCCCAGCGCGCAGACCACCCGGGAGATGCCCGCCGCGATCAGCGCCTCGCTACACGGTCCGGTTTTGCCGGTATGCGAACAGGGTTCCAGCGTGACATAGGCCGTGGCGCCGCGCGCCTGCGCGCCCGCTTGTGCCAGAGCCATCGCTTCGGCGTGGGGGCGCCCCCCGTCCTGCGTCCAGCCCCGCCCGATGACGCGCGCGCCCTTCACCAAGACGCAGCCCACAGCCGGATTGGGCCAAACGCGGCCCAAGCCGCGCCGCCCCAAGGCCAGAGCATGGCGCATGTGGTCGATGTCGCAGGCGCTCACGCTTTACTCGGGGTCGAGTTGCGGACGCAGCTCGGAGACAAATTTGTCAAAATCATCCGCGGCTTGGAAGTTTTTATACACGGACGCGAAACGCACATAGGCGACCGTGTCGATCCGCGCGAGGCTTTCCATCACGATCTCGCCGATGGCTTTGGAGGGGATGTCGGTTTCGCCCAGACTCTCGAGACGCCGCACAATCCCCGAAATCATCTGGTCCAGACGCTCGGGATCAATGGGGCGTTTTTGCGCGGCGATGCGGATCGACCGCTCCAGTTTCGTGCGGTCGAAATCCTCACGCCGTCCGTTGGTTTTGATCACCACAAGGTCGCGCAACTGGACGCGTTCATAGGTTGTGAACCGCCCGCCACAGGCCGAACAGAACCGCCGCCGCCGGATGGCAACATGGTCTTCTGCCGGACGTGAATCTTTAACTTGAGTGTCTACATTTCCGCAAAATGGGCAACGCATGTCGCAACTTTCCCTCTACCGCCTCGTGATGCTGGGGTCTGATGCCCCAGTTATCCACAGGAACTATAGGCGAGCCGCCACATCTTGGGTAGAGGGTAAATGATTCGCTAATTGTAGGATCAGCGCAGCAGCGCCACGACCTCGCGGGTCTGCGCGCGGGCACGATGTTCGAAAAGGTATAGTCCTTGCCATGTTCCAAGCGTCATACGCCCGTTTATGACCGGAATAGACAAGGTGATCGGCAACATCGCGGCCTTGATATGGGCGGGCATATCGTCCGGCCCCTCATAGGTATGCGTGAGATAGGCCATCGACGGGTCGCTGGTCGGCGGCACAAGGCGGTGAAAAAACGCCGCCAGATCGCTTTGCACTTCGGGATCGGCATTTTCCTGAATGAGCAACGAGGCAGAGGTGTGGCGCACCTGCAGCGTCAACAGGGCTTCACGCGCATCGGCTTGCCTTACCCAGGCAACCACATCGCGGGTAAATTCATAAAGCCCCGCCCCCGCCGTCTGGATCGTGAAATTCATGTGCATAGGCGCTCCTCGGGCCGTGATCACGGCACTGTCATCTTGAAACGGTTCGACCTGGTCTAGCCTTTGGGGGCACCTGCAAACCGGATGGAGACAGTCTATGACCCAGAACCCCACGCCCACAACGCCCCCGCGCCTCAGCGCCAAAGATTTCCCGCCAGAACTGCTGCAACTTTACGATTTCTACGCCCACGGCAAGATCACCAAACGTGATTTTCTGGAAAAAGCGGGCCGCTACGCGCTTGGCGGGCTGACCGCCATCGCCGTTCTGAACCTGATGAAACCGAACTACGCGCTGGCGCAACAGATCGATTTTACCGATCCAGATATCATCGCCGAATATATCACCTATCCGTCGCCAAACGGACATGGTGAGGTGCGTGGCTACCTCGTGCGCCCCGCTGTCGAGGGTGTCGCCGTGGTCGAGCCGAAAGGGGGCGTTGTGGTGGTTCACGAAAACCGTGGCCTCAATCCCTATATCGAAGATGTCGCGCGCCGCACCGCCAAAGCGGGATTTGTCGCGCTGGCCCCTGACGGGTTGTCGAGCCTTGGCGGCTATCCCGGAAACGACGACAAGGGCCGCGAATTACAATCGCAGGTCGATCCTGAAAAGCTGATGAACGACTTTTTTGCCGCTGTCGAATTCCTGATGGCCAGCCCGATGGTGAATAGCAAAGTCGGGATCACGGGCTTTTGCTACGGCGGCGGTGTCGCCAATGCCGCCGCGGTTGCCTACCCCGAATTGCGCGCGGCGGTGCCGTTTTACGGACGCCAACCCGACCCGCAGAGCGCCAAGGACGTCAAAGCGGCGCTGATGCTGCACTATGCCAGCCTGGATACGCGCATCACCGATGGCTGGCCCGCCTACCAAGAGGCATTGGACGCCGCGGGCATCCCCTATGAGGCTTTCATTTATGAAGGCGTCAACCACGGGTTCCACAACGATTCAACCCCCCGCTATGACCCGCAAGCGGCAGAACTGGCCTGGTCACGCACCATTGACCTGTTCAACGCGCAGCTGGCCTGAGCGACAGGGCGGGGCTGACGCGCGCGGCCCCGCTACCCTAATGCCTCAAACTGCACGCGCGCGGCGCGAATGTCCTCGGCGTGCAGATTGGCCCAGTCGATGAGCGCCCCGATGGGCTGCAAGACGGACTGCCCCAGCGGGGTCAGACTATATTCCACCGAGGGTGGTTTGGTGTCGAAAACGCGCCGCGCCACCATTCCGTCGCGTTCCAGATCGCGCAGCGTCTGCGTCAGCATCCGCTTTGAAATATCCGGTAATGCCCGCCCTAACGCATTGAACCGTTGTGGTGCCTGCGACAACTCCATCAGCACCAGAGTTGTCCATTTGGACGCGACATGGTCCAGCAGGTTGCGCACGGGGCAATTTTCCAGCCCCGCCACATGCAACTCGCGCTGCATTTTGAGCCTGTCCAAGCGGCTCATGGTGCCCGTGTCACGCATGGTGGTTCCCTTCGTGTTCCCTTGTTCCCAAATCCTGCCTCCTTTTCAGCGGCAGATAGAGTCTCATATTGAGACCTATAACTGATTCGAGACCAAAAAGGAAAACATCATGTCCACCACCTACCTCATCACCGGCGCCACGGGCCAATTGGGCCAAAAAGTGACCGCTACCCTGGCCAAAACCGTGCCAGCCGCGCAGATCCGCGTTCTGGCGCGCAAAGAGGCCGATGTCGCCGCGTTGCGCGCTCTGGGCTATGACGCGCGGCTTGCCAGCTACACCGACACAGCGGCGCTATCTGCCGCGCTCAAAGGGGTGGATCGGCTGCTGCTGATTTCCTCCAGCGAAGTGGGCCAGCGCGCGGTCCAGCATCGCAACGTCATCGACGCCGCAAAGGCCGAAGGGGTTAGCTTTATCGCCTATACCTCGATCCTGCGCGCCGATAGCTCGCCCATGGCGCTGGCGGGCGAGCATCTGGAAACCGAAGCCATGCTCGCCGCCTCGGGCCTTTCCTTTACGCTGCTGCGCAACGGCTGGTATTCGGAAAACATCACCATGACAGCGGCGCAAGACCTTGAGCTGGGGCAACATTTCGGCGCGGCCGGTGCGGGAAAGTTTTCGACCGCCAGCCGTCAGGACTATGCCGAAGCCGCAGTGGCGGTGCTTTTGGGCGGGCACGATGGCACGGTGCTGGAACTGGCGGGCGATAGCGCCGTCACCCTGTCGGACTATGCCGCTATTCTGTCGAAAGCCTCTGGCAAACCGGTGACCTACACCGATCTGCCCCAAGCCGATTTCGCCGCTGCCCTGAAAGGCGCGGGCCTGCCCGAGGGGCTTGCAGAGATCTTGGCCGATTCAGACGCGAAAGCGGCCGAGGGCTGGCTGTTTGACGACAGCAAAACGCTCTCGAACCTGATCGGCCGCCCGACCACGCCGATCGGCGACCTGCTGTAACCCGACAACAAAAAGGGCGCCTTTGCGGGCGCCCTTTTTCGATTGTCCGACCTGTGGCCGTTTACTGATCGAGGAAGCTGCGCAGCTTGCGCGAGCGGCTGGGGTGTTTCAGTTTGCGCAGCGCTTTTGCTTCGATCTGGCGGATGCGTTCGCGGGTGACCGAGAACTGCTGACCCACTTCTTCCAGCGTGTGGTCGGTGTTCATGCCGATGCCAAAGCGCATCCGCAAAACCCGTTCCTCGCGCGGGGTAAGGGACGCCAGCACGCGGGTCGTGGTTTCCTTCAGGTTCTCCTGAATGGCGGAATCCAGCGGCAGGATCGCGTTCTTGTCCTCGATGAAATCGCCAAGCTGGCTGTCTTCCTCATCGCCAATCGGCGTTTCGAGAGAAATCGGCTCTTTGGCGATTTTCATCACCTTGCGCACTTTTTCCAGCGGCATTTGCAGCTTTTCGGCCAGCTCTTCGGGGGTCGGCTCGCGGCCGATCTCGTGCAGCATCTGGCGCCCGGTGCGCACCAGCTTGTTGATCGTTTCGATCATATGCACCGGAATACGGATGGTGCGGGCCTGATCGGCGATCGAGCGGGTGATGGCCTGACGAATCCACCAGGTCGCATAGGTCGAGAATTTATAGCCGCGACGATATTCGAACTTATCGACGGCCTTCATCAGACCGATGTTGCCCTCCTGGATCAAATCGAGGAATTGCAAACCACGGTTGGTGTATTTTTTCGCAATCGAAATCACGAGGCGCAGGTTGGCCTCGACCATTTCCTTCTTGGCCTGACGCGCTTCCTTTTCGCCCTTTTGCACCTGTTGGACGATGCGGCGGAATTCGGTGATGTCGACGCCGACATAGGTGCCGACCTGCGCCATCTCGCCGCGCAGTTCCTCGATCTTGGGTGTGAAGCGCTCCATCAGCGTTTCCCAGCCGCGACCGCTTTTCTGGTTCATCCGCTCCAGCCAGGTGGGGTCCAGTTCGTAGCCGCGATATTCCTCGATGAATTCGCGGCGGTTGATCCGCGCCTGATCGGCAAGTTTGACCATGCCGCTGTCGATCATCATCAGGCGTTTGTTGATGCCGTAAAGCTGGTCGATCAGCGCTTCGATCCGGTTGTTGTGCAGGTGCATCGAGTTGACCAACTCAACGATTTCGCTACGCAATTTCTGATAGGCCGCTTCTTCGCGCTCGGAAAAACTGTCATCCTCGTTGAGGGTCGCGGACATCCGCAGATCCTGCATTTCCGAGAGCAGCGCATAGTCGTCCGCAATGCGATCGAGGGTTTCAAGCACGCGCGGTTTAAGCGCCGCTTCCATCGCCGCAAGCGACATGTTTTCTTTTTCGTCTTCGTCGTCATCGTCATCGGAGGCAATCGGGTTGCCATCGGCGTCGAGTTCGCTTTGTCCGCCCGACTGCTGCTCGCCCGCGTTGGCCGCGGCAGGGGCGGCGCCCAGACCTTCGACCACGCCCGCGTTTTCGGCCTCTTCCTCAAGCGAGCCGCCAAAGGTCGCATCAAGGTCGATCACATCGCGCAGCAAAATGTCTTCCGACAAAAGTTCGTCGCGCCAGATCGTGATCGCCTGAAAGGTCAGCGGGCTTTCGCACAGACCCGCGATCATCGTGTTGCGACCGGCTTCGATCCGTTTGGCGATGGCGATCTCGCCCTCGCGCGACAGCAGTTCGACCGAGCCCATTTCGCGCAGATACATGCGCACGGGGTCGTCGGTGCGATCCAGCTTTTCGGTTTCGGAATTGGCCAGCGTGACATCGCGCCCGCCCGAAGCCACCTGCACCAGATCACCGCCCGCAGCGGTGTTGGAGGCGTCCTCGTCCTCGACATCCTCGTCCTCGATCACGTTGATGCCCATTTCCGACAGCATCGACATGACGTCCTCGATCTGCTCGGAGGACACCTGTTCGGGAGGAAGCACTTTGTTGAGCTGATCGTAGGTGATGTAGCCCTTCTCGCGAGCGTCTGCGATCATCTTTTTGACCGCAGTCTGGCTCATGTCGAGCATGGCTTCCTGATCCTGATCGTCAGTCTTCTGGTCGTCGGTATCTTTAGCGGCCATCAGGCACTCCTCATCCAGAACGCGCCCCGTCATCCGAAGCGTTGGTGTCGGGCCGTTTGCGGAGCATCCCCCGCGCAACCCGCCGCAAATTCCAGCGTTGCCAGCGTGCACAACACACATCTGGCGGTTCCTCATTTCGACCAGCGGGGACAGGCGCAGCCTATCCCTGATGGCTTAGCGAATCATTAACCTCGAATCAGTGATTCGCACTCCCATATATCCTTAAGTGTTTCAGGGCTGATCCACCAGAGAGGGGCGGGCGTTGCGCTTGGGGTGTGTTAAGACCCTGATCGAGGTTCACTTTCGTTTCGACAAGCTAATGTTGGACAGCAGCGTGTCGAGGGCATTTCGTTCATTTCGACGCATGGGCGCGCCATTTTTACCGAAATCATATTCGGCGGTGTCTTCGGCTTCCGAGCGGGTTGCCCGGCCCAGCGCCTCGGCAGATTGCCCCAAGCGCCAGGTCAGCCCCTCGTCGTCGCCCTGATCCTCGCGGATCGAATCCAGAGCCACGGCAAGTTCGGAGCGGTGGCCCCGTTCGGCGCGCAGCTTTGCCAGTTCTTCGCTGACGCATTGCTGGGCCATTTCCGCATTCCCCGGCTTTCGCACGGGGGGCGCAATGGTTACGTGGCTTAGCGACATCAGCTTTTCAAGGGCCACAGCGCCGACATCTTGCAAGACCTGCGCGCGCAGGGCCTCGGCGTCCTCTTCTTCGGCGTGGCGCAACAGGCTTGAGAGGATCGCGCGGTGGTCGTCTGTGGTCAGGTCCAACCCCTCCAGCGGCGCGAGAAACGACAAGATGACCTGCGGCGTCACCAAAAGCGTCGCCAGGATCACCGCCTCGCGCAGGTAGTCGGCATAGGCCGCATCGCCCCCCACGAGGGCCGAAGCCATCGCTTCGGGGGTCGGCACGGCGGGGGGCACGAATTTGCCAAACCGCCCCTTGCCCCCTGCGCCAAAGGTCGACTGTGGCGTGAAAGGGCGTTTGCCGCCCTGCCCGTTTGCGCCTGCGCCCTGCGCTTGCGGTTTCTGGCGGAAAAACTGCCACAGCTTTTGCTTGATTTCGGCCTCGTAATGTTCGCGCAAAAGCCGGTCCTCGATGCGCGCCGTCGCCTCGCGCAGCGCCTTTTCAAGGCCCGCCTTGCGTTCGGGGCTGTCAAAAACCTTGCCCTCGACCTCACGGTTCCACAGCAGGTCAATCAGCGGCCTTGCACCCTCGATCACCTCCTGCATGGCCTGCGCACCCTTGGCTTTGATCAGATCGTCGGGATCAAGCCCCTCGGGCAGAACCGCAAAGCGCAGCGACTGCCCGGGCGCGAGCATGGGCAGGGCAAGGTCGATGACCCGAAGGGCCGCGCGGATGCCCGCCTTGTCGCCATCCAGCGCGATGATCGGCTCGGGCGAGATGCGCCACAAAAGCTGCAGCTGCGTTTCGGTCACAGCGGTGCCAAGGGGCGCCACCGTCGCCTCGAACCCCGCGAGCGAGAGGGCAATCACATCCATGTAGCCCTCGGCCACGATCAGGGGCTGCCCCTTGCCGCAGGCCACGCGTGCGGGACCGTGATTGTACAGCGAGCGCCCCTTGTCAAAGAGGATCGTTTCATTGCCGTTTAGATATTTCGCCCGCGCCTCGGGGTCCATCGAGCGGCCCCCAAAGGAGATGCAGCGCCCTTGGGCATTGCGGATCGGGAACATGATCCGCCCGCGAAACCGGTCATAGGGGCTGCGCCCGTCGTCGGGTTTGGCGGCAAGACCCGAGGCCAGCAGCTTGTCCATCGACACGCCCTGCCCCGTCAGATGGCCGATCAGCGCGTTGCCCTCGGGCGCGAAACCGATGTCGAATCGGTCCTGATCCGCCTCCGACAATCCACGCTTGGCCAGATAGGCGCGCGCCTGCGTGGCCGCATTGGTTTTGAGCGACAGGCGATAAAAGCGCACCGCCGCCTCCATCACATCGGCCAGTTCGCTGCGCTCATCCGCCTTTTCCTGAGCACGCGGATCGCGGGCGGGCATCTGCATCCCCGCCTCCGTCGCAAGGATTTCAATCGCCTCCATGAAGCCGACATTTTCGGTTTCGCGCACAAAGGAAATCGCATCGCCCTTGGCGTGGCAGCCAAAGCAGTAATAGTAGCCTTCGCGGTCTTTCACGTGGAAAGAGGCGGATTTTTCCTGATGGAAAGGACATGGTGCCCACCAATCGCCCTGTCCCTGATTGGACTTGCGATTGTCCCACAGGACTTTGCGCCCGACCACCTGCGCAAGCGAGGTGCGGGTCCGAAGCTCATCAAGGAAACCGGGTGGTAGACTCATGCGCGTAGTATCCCCCCGCACGCCGCGCGCCGCAAGGGTGCGCAACCGCCAAAGCGCCCCGCCCGCGCAGCCGCCCAAGGACGGCTTCCGGGGAGGGTCTGGGGGAGGGGTCTGGGGGCAGGCCCGGGGAAGGCTCGGGGGCGGGCCTTGGTAACCTTTTGGGCAAGACCCGCACATTTGCGCCCCAACGCTGCCCTTTGAGGCGGCCAGACCTGCGTTACCCCCCGCGCAACCACCCCGTTTTCAACGTCAAAGCCGAATCACATTGCCTTTTAATCAAATGCTTTCGACCCGTGCGGCGCAGGCTTTGCGGCCCCGCCCTGTCGGCAATGTGGCAGCATCAGGGCAGCCCTTTCGCAATGAGCAACAATTGACCCAACCCCCGCCACTTTGTCGCCCCAGTTCTCGCCAATACCTCAATAGAGTTGGAAGAGGAGTGGCAGAATGCCTTATACACAACGCAAGAGATCGGAACTGGGCCGTCTCGAAACGTGGTTGGGGGCGCCACTCCTGAATTGGAGCATGGTGCTATGATGGGTCGTCTTTTTTCAAGGCGTGGAACGGCTGAGACACAGGATGTGATCCGCGAAGCGGTGCGTCCGGTTGTGGCAGCGCGTAGTGTGTCGTCCACTTTGCGGATGAGCACGGCAAAATTCGTACGGGCCGACGATGGCTCTATCGCCATTCTGACCGTCTTTATGATCGCCATGATCGGCGGCCTTGCGGGGATGGGCGTTGACCTGATGCGCCACGAAGCGATGCGGACCCGTGTTCAGAACACGCTGGACCGCGCGATTCTCGCAGCGGCCAGCCTGAAAAACACCCAAGACCCCCAAACGGTCGTGAACGACTATTTCCGCGGCGCCGGCATGGAAGGCGCGTTGACCACCATTACGGTCGACGAGGATCTGGGCTACCGCACCGTCACCGCCGAAGCGATTTTCGAAATGGACACGCTGTTTTTCAGCTGGGTCGGCATCGACACGCTCAACATCAACGTCGCTGGCACCGCCGAGCAGCGGATTTCGGATCTGGAAATCTCGCTCGTGCTCGACGTGTCGACCTCGATGGAAGGCACCAAACTGGGCCAGCTCAAAACGGCCGCCAAAGAATTCGCCGATACGGTGTTCGACGCTTCCGAAGAAGGCGCCGTTTCCGTGTCCGTCATTCCCTATTCCACGCAGGTCAGCCTTGGCTCGACGCTGGCGCCGGAATATGCGCTGACCACCGAACACGCCTATTCTGCCTGTGCCGAATTCGCCGAGGCCGATTTTTCCTCGACCAGCATCGATCCGACCGCCTCGTTGCAGCGCGCCACGCATTTCGACCCCTTCACAGGGTCCAATACCAATCCCGAGATCAAATCGCCGATCTGTGCCACCACGGAGTCGCAGGCGATCATGCCGTTGTCGGGTTCCCTTGATGCCGTCAAAAGCAAGATCACGAACCTCAATGCGAAAGGGAACACCTCTATCGACCTCGGGATCAAATGGGGCACGGCCCTGCTCGACCCCGAAACCGCCCCCGTGGTGCAGAGCCTCGTCAGCAAGGGCAAGCTCGATCAATCCTTCATCAACCGCCCCGCGTCCTATGACGACAGCGCGACGATGAAGGTGATGGTGGTGATGACCGACGGTCTCAACACCCAGCAATACCGGATCAACGACAGCTACACCTCCGGCATGTCGGATGTGTATGTCGATAGCGCCAACCGCAGCAACATCGCCTTCCAAATCGTGAAAGAGGAATGCACCAAGACCTACGTCAGCACCGGCCGGCGCAGCGGGTACTACCGAACGACCTGTGAAGACGTGACATCCTACTATTACCCCGCCTCGCGCAACTATTCCTCGAATGCGCCGGGGGGAAGTCGCGCCACACAGCTGAGCTGGGTTGATGTCTTTGGCTCCATGTCGCTCTATTTCCACGCCTATGGCCGCTACACCATGTCGGGCAACGCGAACGACTATTACCACTGGTACACCTACGCGATGGGCGGCCCTGACACCTCGGAAAAAGACACCCGCATGAGCGCGATCTGTTCTGCTGCAAAAGACGCAGGGATCATGATCTTTACCATCGGCTTCGAAATCGAGGACGACTACGAACCCGGCCTCAAGGCCTGCGCCTCTTCGGCCAGCCACTACTACCGCGTCGAGGGGATGGAAATTGCCGAAGCCTTTAACGCAGTTGCCGCGAAACTTACTCAATTGAGGTTGGTGCAATGACGCAGTCGATGTTCAAACTCCCCGCACGCCTCGCCCGCCCCTTCAAGCGCTTCAAACGCGATGAAAGCGGCGCTGCGGCGACGGTCGAGCTGGTCTTGATCTACCCCGCCATCCTCTTGTTGATGATGGTCGGCTATGAAATCAGCTACCTCTCGGTCAGCCAGGCCATGCTCGAACGGGGCCTTGATATGGCCGTGCGCGATCTGCGCCTTGGTCGCACGGGCCAGGTGACCCCGGCCAAACTGGCCTCTGCGACCTGCGAATATGCCCGCTATGTGCGCAATTGCGAAAGCCGCATCATCGTCGAACTGGACCCGGTGTCGACCGATGACTGGTCCATGCCCAACCCCTGGGCGATGTGTGACGCCCAAAGCGCCACTTCGGCCAATCCCGATAGCAAGTTCGACAAGGGCAATGAGAACGAACTGATGCTGGTGCGCGCCTGCATCATGGCCAATCCCGTCTTCCCCGTTGCGGCGCTGTTCAGCTCCAGCAGCACCGATGATGGCGCTTATCCGCTGTCGGCCAACTCGGCCTTTGTCAACGAACCCAACATTTAAGGAGGCCCGAGATGATCCGCTTTAGCAAACGCCTTGCGACCCGCATCCGGACCTTTGGCAAGGACACCGACGGTTCCTACACAGTAGAAGCCATGTTCATGCTGCCGCTCCTGATCTTTTTCATGATGGCGCTCTATGTCTATTTTGCAGGCTACCGCGCCAAGCTCACGTCGGAAAAGGCCGCCTATGTGGTTGCCGATCTTCTGTCGCGTCAAACCGATGAAGTCGACGCAAAGTTCGTGGATGGCATGGGCGATGTCTTTGCCTATCTGACCCGCTCGGACAACAGCGGGCTGACGGCCTCCTCGGTGCGCTGGAGCGAAAGCGTGAACAACGGCGCCTATGTGATCGAATGGTCGCAAAGCACCGGCACACGGGGCGCGCTGACCTCTGCGCAACTCAGCGACTATGAAGACCGCCTGCCAACGATGGTGGATGGCGAAACCGTCGTGATCATCCAGACCAGCGAAACCTGGAGCCCGCCCTTCGATGCGGGGGTCGCACAGACCGAATTCGACAATTTCGTCGTGACCTCTCCGCGCTTTGCCGCTCAGGTCGCCTGGGCGAACTAAGCGCCGCCTGTCGCGACACCGCCCAAAACAGCAAGGGCCGGCCTTTCGGGGCTGGCCCTTTTTGCGCCTTCACCGGCGCGTGCCACACCACATTGCGCAGGACCAAAGGCACGGCTAGGGTGCGCCAAACCCCAACAGGAACCGCAGATGATCCACCCGCGCGCCAAAGCCCTCCGCCTGACCGAATTGGCCTGCTGTCGCGCAGGATTGGCGGGCCTGTGCCTGTGGCTTGCGGGCTGCACGCCGCCGCCCCAACTCGATGCCGCCCTTTCCCGGCAGGCCTTGGGCGCGGACTATCCCGTTTTGCTGCCGACGGCTGATTTCGCGGCAACGCCCGAGGCCACAACCAGCCTCACGGCGCAAGGCGCTGCGCTGGAGGCGCGCGCGGCAGCCCTACGCGCGCGCGCCGACACCCTGCGGGCGCAACCGCTGTAGACACCGCCTTTTGCGGCCTGTCGCGGCCCGTTGCAGCCTGTCGCGCGGTCCGACATTGCACCAAAGGGATTTCCCCGCTAACAGAACGCGATCCATTTCGACCATCCAACAGACCAAAGCCGGAGCCAATCCCATGACCCCCACCGACAAGAGCCAATCCCCCCTGCGTCTCGGCATTGCGGGTCTGGGCACCGTCGGCATCGGCGTGGTAAAAATCATCGACAAAAAAGCCGCCCTGCTCGAAGCGCGCACTGGCCGTAAAGTGGTCATCACCGCCGTTTCTGCCCGTTCCAAAGACAAGGACCGCGGCGTGGATCTGTCGGCTTACGCGTGGGAAAGCGATCCGGTCGCCTTGGCCAAACGCGACGACATCGACGTGTTCGTCGAACTGATGGGCGGTGCAGATGGCCCTGCCAAAGATGCCACCCAAGCCGCGATTGCCAGCGGCAAGGATGTCGTCACGGCAAACAAAGCCATGCTGGCGCTACACGGGCAGGAACTGGCAGAAGCCGCCGAAGCGCGCGATCTGGTGATCCGCTTCGAGGCGGCGGTCGCTGGCGGCATTCCAGTCGTCAAATCCCTGACCGAAGGCCTTGCGGGCAATGAAATCAAGCGCGTCATGGGCGTGATGAACGGCACCTGCAACTACATCCTCACCCGCATGGAAGAAACGCGCCAACCCTATGGCGTTCTGTTCGACGAATGCGCCAAACTCGGCTATCTCGAAGCCGATCCGACGCTCGATGTGGGCGGCATCGACGCAGGGCACAAACTGGCGCTGCTTGCGGCCATCGCCTATGGCACGCAGGTCGATTTCGACGCGATCACCATTGAGGGCATTCAGGACATCACGCTCGATGACATCGAACAGGCCAGCGAACTTGGCTATAAAATCAAACTCTTGGGTGTGGCGCAAATGTCTGCGCGCGGCCTTGAGCAACGCATGACCCCCTGCCTTGTGCCCGCAACTTCGCCGCTGGGGCAACTGGCGGGCGGCACCAATATGGTGGTGCTCGAAGGCGACGATGTCGGGCAGATCGTGCTGCGCGGCGCAGGCGCGGGCGAAGGCCCGACCGCCTCTGCCGTCCTGTCGGATATTTGCGACATCGCGCGCGGGATTCGCATGGCGACCTTTGGTCAGAACGCCAGCGCGCTGGTCGCCGCCAAACCCGCGATCGCCGCCATCCCTGCGCCCTATTACCTGCGCCTCGAACTTGAGGACAAACCGGGTGCCTTGGCCAAGGTCGCCTTTGCACTCGGCGATGCGGGCGTCTCCATCGATCAGATGCGCCAATACGGCAATGACGACCAATATCCCGACACCTCGCCCGTGGTGATTGTCACCGATGCCTGTATGCGTTCCTCGCTCGACCTTGCCATCGAAGCCGCCCGCAAGACCGGCGTTCTGGCCTCCGATCCGGTCGCGATTCGCATCGAAGAAGTCTAAGCCTGTGCGCCGAGCGAGGTGCAAAGCCGATTGCGCCCGCCCCCGTTCCAGCGCCATAAGGGCGCATGAGTGATTTTCTCGACATTTCCGCCTCCCTGACGGGCCGCCGCTGGGTCGGCCCTTCCGCCGCCGAAGACCGCGCCGCCGAAGCGATGGCGCAGGGGACCGGCCTCCCCTTGCCGCTGTGCCTGACCCTTGCCAAACGCGGTGTCGCGCAGGAGGAGGCAACGGGCTTTCTCGATCCCAAACTCAAAGAGCTGCTGCCCGATCCGCGCAGCCTTCGGGACATGGAAATCGCCGCGACGCGGTTTCTAAAGGCGGTGAAACACCGCGAGCGCATCGCGATTTTTGCCGATTACGATGTGGACGGCGCGACCTCTGCGGCGCTTTTGATCGTCTGGCTGCGCGACATGGGGTTGAGCGCCACGCTCTATATTCCCGACCGCATCGACGAGGGCTACGGCCCCAATGACGCCGCGATGTCGGCACTGGCGCGCGAACACGATCTGATTGTCTGCGTCGATTGCGGCACCCTGTCCCATGCCCCGATTGCCGCTGCACAGGGGGCCGATGTCGTCGTGCTCGACCACCACCTGGGCGGGGAAACCCTGCCGGATTGCGTGGCGGTGGTGAACCCCAACCGTCAGGATGAAACCGGCGACCTTGCGCATCTTTGCGCGGCGGGCGTGGTGTTTTTGATGCTGGTCGAAGCCAACCGGCAAATGCGGCTTGAGGGGGCGCAGGGGCCAAACCTGATGCGCTACCTCGATCTGGTCGCGCTTGGCACCGTGGCCGATGTTGCGCCGCTGGTCGGGGTGAACCGTGCCCTCGTGCGCCAGGGACTAAAGGTCATGGCCAACCGTGAGCGCATCGGGCTGACGGCGCTTGCGGATGTCAGTCGCATGGACACCGCGCCCAACGCCTACCACCTTGGGTTTTTGCTGGGGCCGCGCATCAACGCCGGTGGCCGCGTGGGCCGCGCCGATTTGGGGGCGAAACTGCTGACCTGCACCGATGAACACGAGGCCGCAGCACTTGCCGCCCAGCTGGACGAGCTGAACACCGAGCGGCGCGAGATCGAGAACCGCGTGCGCGAAGCGGCCATCGAGCAGGCTACGGCGCGGGGCCTCGACGGGCCGCTGGTCTGGGCTGCAGGCGAAGGCTGGCACCCCGGCGTGGTCGGGATCGTTGCCTCGCGCCTCAAGGAATCAACCAACCGCCCCGCTGTCGTCATCGGGCTTGAGGACGGCATGGGCAAAGGATCGGGGCGCTCCATTTCGGGCGTCGATCTGGGCGCATCGATCCAACGGCTGGCCGCCGAGGGGCTTTTGGTCAAAGGCGGCGGCCATAAAATGGCGGCAGGCCTGTCGGTCGAGGAATCACGCCTCGAAGCGGCGATGGAGCGTCTGGGCGAATTGCTTGCCAAACAGGGCGCAGGGCTGGCCGGTCCGGCTGATTTGAAACTCGACGGCCTGTTGATGCCAGCGGCGGCGACGCTTGATCTGGTGAACCGGATCGAGGCGGCCGGTCCCTTCGGGGCCTCCGCCCCTGCCCCGCGTTTTGCCTTTGCCAATGCCAAGATCCTGCACACCCGCCGCGTGGGCGAAAGCCACCTGAAAGTGACCTTTGGCGATGGCTTTGGCGCGAAAATCGACGCGATTTCTTTTGGGGCCTATGACGGTCCCCTCGGGCCGCGTCTTGAGGGGCACAGGGGCGCGCCCTTCCATCTCGCGGGGCGGCTCGAGATCAATCAATGGGGCGGGCGCCAGTCGGTGCAACTGCGACTGGAAGATGCCGCAGAGCCGGTGCATCGCTGAAATCACAGAGCAAATCGGATATTTTTAAAAAATTCGAACAAGGCGGAAATTTCTACTTGCACTGAAAAGCGCCCTGCCCTAAATACCCGCTCACACCAAGCGCGGCCCGTTCGTCTATCGGTTAGGACGTCAGGTTTTCAACCTGAAAAGAGGGGTTCAACTCCCCTACGGGCTGCCATTGGTGCTTTTTTCAGCACTGCTCGCAAAGTGTGAAAATCGCCTCCCCCTCACCGCGAAGCTTCGATTACCCCCGTAGTTTTCCACAGGCTTTTGCAGCTTCTTCCCCTGTTGTCCACAGATGTATCCCGTGCCCGCCGCTCATGGCCCCTGCTGATGGGGCTTTCTGCACCGCGGCGTAAAAACTCTTGTTTTCAGGTAAAATCTCCTCTTGCACTCGCGCGGCGAACCCCCTAAACACCCCACACACCAAGCGCGGCCCGTTCGTCTATCGGTTAGGACGTCAGGTTTTCAACCTGAAAAGAGGGGTTCAACTCCCCTACGGGCTGCCACTTTTCCCCATCATGTATAACTTTCCCGTGACGGGGTTTTTTGGCCGCCGCGCGGACAACTGTGCCGCTTTTTCGTGCGTTTACGCCGCGAGTGGCCTAGCCTGCTGTCAGGCGGGCGTGCGGCTCTGTTCCACGCCCGCGCCATCACCTTTTTTCCAGCGAGGCGCAGGATGATCGAAACGAGCATGGGGTTTTCCTGCGGGTTTTCAGCCCCCCACCACAGCGCTGCCCAAGCCGGTCAGGATATCCTGCGCGACGGCGGAACAGCCATCGAAGCGATGGTGAGCGCGGCGGCGACCATCGCCGTCACCTATCCCCATATGAACGGTCTGGGCGGCGACGGGTTTTGGCTGATTCACCGGCGCGACAAGCCGCCTGTCGGCATTTTCGCCGCCGGCCCCAGCGCCGCACTGGCGAGCCTTGCGTGGTACGCGGATCGCGGTGTGAGCCTGTCCACGACGGGCGAAATCCCGCCGCGTGGGCCGCTTGCCGCGCTCACCGTGCCCGGAACGGTGGACGGCTGGGCGCAGGCGCTACGCCTCGTCGAGCGCCCCCGACCGCTGAGCCAGCTTCTGGCCCCTGCCATCGCCCATGCCCGCGACGGCATTGCCGTGACCGCCAACCAGCAGCGCAACACCGCCCTCAAACTGGAGGGAATCCGCTCCGTTGCCGGCTTTGCACAAACCTACCTGCAAGACGGCGACGTGCCCCAACGCGCCAGCCGCTTTTACCAGCCTGCGCTGGCCGACACGCTCGAACAGCTCGCGCGCCACGGGTTGCGCAGCTTTTACGAGGGCGAGATCGCGGCCCGCCACGCGCAGTTCTGCGCTACCGAGGGCAGCCCGCTGCGTCAGGCGGATTTTACCGCCTATCACGCACAGCAGGTCACGCCCCTGCAGCTGACGACGCGCCATGGCACGCTGTTCAACATGACCCCGCCGACGCAAGGCGCGGTGTCTTTGGCGATTCTCGGCATCGCGGATCACCACGCCCCAGCGCCCCTCGACAGCCCCGCGTTCCATCACAGGCTGATCGAAGCGGTGAAACAGGCGATCCTGTGGCGCAACAGTCATCTGGGCGACGGCACCGACACGCGGGCCCTTCTAAGTCCGGACACTCTGGCGCGCATGGCCGCCCGGATCGACCCGAACCGCGCCGCGCCGTGGCCCCACCGCCCCGCTGAGGGCGATACGATCTGGATGGGCGCAGCGGATCGCCACGGCACGGTGGTCAGCTTTATCCAATCCACCTTCTGGGAATACGGCTCGGGGCTGACCTGCCCTGACACGGGAATTGCCTTTCAAAACCGTGGTGCCGGTTTTTCGCTGGCGGCAGGCCCCAACCAGCTGGCGCCCCGCAAGCGCCCGTTCCACACCCTCAATCCCGCCCTCGCACAGCTGAAGGACGGGCGCGTGATGGCCTATGGCACGATGGGCGGCGAAGGCCAGCCCCAAACGCAGGCGCAGATTTTTACCCGCTACGTCCAATGCGCCCAAGGCCTGCAACGCGCGATCACCGCGCCGCGCTGGCTGCTCGGGCGCACATGGGGAGATGCCTCCACCACGCTGAAATACGAAGACCGCTTTGATCCTGCGCTGATCGACGCGCTGCGTGGGGCGGGACATATCTGCGAAGCGATGGGCAGCTTTAGCGACAATGCAGGGCATGCAGGCGCTGTTGTCAGCCACGCAAACGGGCTGATCGAAGCGGCCTTTGATCCGCGCGCCGACGGGGCGGCCCTGGTCGCCTAGACCGGGGTGCAGGGGCGTTTCACGCCCGGGTGCAGAGGCGTTTTCACGCCGGGGCGCAGGGGCGTTTCACGCCGGGGCGTGGTCGCGCACTTGGCGCACATCGACGATCTGCTTGGTGGTATGGGACCCGGCGAACCGGCTGACGCCGCGCACCGGAGACACATCGTCATAGTCGCGCCCGACGCCCACCACGACGTGATCGCTGCCCGCGACCATGTTGTTGGTCGGATCGACCGCGATCCAGCCCATATCGAGGCCGCACCACGCCATGACCCAGGCGTGCATCGCATCCACGCCGTCCAGCTTCTTCTCACCCGGCGGCGGGAGCGTGCGCAGATAGCCCGACACATAGCCCGCCGGAATGCCAAGACCGCGCAGGGCGGCGATGGTGATCTGGCTGAAATCCTGACAGACGCCGTGGCGCTTTTCGAAGGCCTCCAGCGGTGGCGTCTCCACGGAGGTGGCCGTGGCATCAAAGCTCATGTCGGCATGCACCGCCGCGGTCAGCCGTTTAAGATAGGACAGAACCGTGTCGGTGGGACGCAACAGCGCCCGCGCATAGGCGGTGATCGGTGCCTCAAGCGCCAGCCGCGGCGAGGCTCCCAAAAAGTGGTGCGGGCTTTGCGGCGCGATGGAGCGATAGCTCGCGATCTCGCGCATCAGCCCGTCAAAGGGCGGCGAGATATCAAGCCCGAGCGGTTCGGAAAACCGCTCCACCCGCGCGCGCATCACCAGATGTAGTTTGGAATGGGGATCGTTCTGGCGCAACAAAACGGTCCGGTTGCCAAAGAAATCAAAGCCGTGATCCCGTTCCTGTGGATGGGGTGCGCTTTCGAGAGACCAGCTGATCAGACGCTGGCGCCCGTCAAGATCCGCAGGCACCAACCGCAGCACCTGCCGCGTGGAGTGCGCGGGCACCGCGTAGGAATAGGTGATTTCAGCACGAATATCGTAGAGCATGACCTACCTCAGATAGAGCTGGGCAAGGGTATCGGACAAATCCGACACGTCCTGCGCAATCTCGGCAAAGGTTTGCGAAGACATATCTGCGACTTTGCGCACTGCCAGACCGGCTTGCAAGGCCAGAGCGGCGCGATGTGCATCGTTCATCTCGCCGGCGTCGGGCGGGTACAATTTGCTGACCTGCTCCAGCACACGGTCCAGCTGGAACTGGATCGAGCGCGGGTTCAACCCGTCCAGCGCCAAAAGATCAATCACCGAAGCGCGGTTGGTCATCGTCTGGTAGCGGCGGCGATGCGTCATCACGCTATCGCCCACCTCGACCAGCATATCCAGCGCATCCTCCCCCGCCTCGTGGCCTGCAAACTGTGCCATCGCCTGCGCCAGACCGCTTGCACGCTCCATCGCGCGCCCGATGGTCAGGAACCGCCAGCCGGTAAAGCGGTACATGTTTTCCTGCACCAGCCCCGCAAACCCCGACAATCCGCGCAGCAGCCGCCCCAGCGCCTGCGCGGTCTGATCGCCCGCAGGCGTCCCCGTGAGGTCGCGCGCCAGAACATCCAGATCATGCAGCGCATCCCACCCGTCGGTCGAAAACCGGTCGCGCAGATGCGAGGCATTGGTCAGCGCCAGCCCGAGCGTCGCCGTGAGCTGCGGTGAAATGCCCGCTTGCGGATCGGTGATGCCGTAGCCTTTGAGGTACTCGGCCAGCGCCTGTAACAACGGGCCTTCCGCCGCATCCTGCGCACGGCCATGATAAGCGCGCATCAGGCGCATGGCGCCCTCCGCCCGCTCCACATAGCGCCCCAGCCAGAACAGGTGATCGGCAGCGCGCGACGGCAGCGCCCCGGGCAGGCGGCGGATGTAATCCTCGTCTTTGGGGGCCAGGCTGACCTTGGTGTCGACCGGCGTGTCGCCCACCACCCAGACATCGGCCACCCGCCCGCCTTTTTGCAGACCGATCGCACGCGCATCCGTCGCGCTGCCAATGCGGGCATAGCCTCCGGGCATGGCCTTCCACCCCTGCGCCGTGCGCACCATATAGACCCGCAAGGTCATCGGGCGCGGCACCAGTTTGCCGTCGACAACCGCAGGCGTGGTCGACAGTTTGACCGCCTCCTGCCCCACCAGATGCGCGCCCTCGGTCTCAAGCAGATGGTCAACCGCATCCAGCGCACCGGAACGGACCTTTTCCCCAAGAAAGGTCGATTGGTCGCTTTCATACAGCAGGGATGTGGCCATCGACGGCCCGATCATCATCTTTTCGGCATTGGCGCGCACGAAATCGCGTTCGGTTTTCTGGCCGCACCACCATGTTGCGATATTGGGCAGGGTCAAAGACTCGCCGCGCAGTGCCTCGCACATGCGCGGCATGAAAGCCAGCAAGGCCCGGGTTTCCAACACCCCTGCCCCCGGCGCGTTGATCATCGTGAGGTTCCCCGCCCGCAGCGCGCCCAGCAATCCGGGCGAGCCAATGGCCGATCTGCCATCCAGTTCCAACGGGTCGACGAATCCGGCGTCCATCCTGCGCCACAACACCGACACGGGTTTCAATCCGGCCACGGTGCGGATCATCGCCTGCCCGTTTTCCACCGTCAGATCCCCGCCTTCCAGCAGGTGGAACCCGAGGTAGCGCGCGATATAGGCGTGCTCGAAATAGGTGTCATTCAGCGCGCCGGGCGACAGGATGCCCACACGCGGGGCCTCCGCCGTCGTCAGCCCTTGCAACGTATTGCGAAAGGCACTGAAAAATTCCGCCAGCCGGTGCACATTGCCGCGGTTGAACTGCTCTGAAAATACCCGTGTTGCGGCAAAGCGGTTTTCCAGCGCGAAGCCCGCCCCCGAGGGCGCTTGCGTGCGGTCGCCCAAGACCCACCATTTGCCATTCGGGCCGCGCCCCAATTCAAAGGCGACGAAATGCAGGAAATTGCCGGACTGCGGTTTGTAGCCCACCATCGGGCGCAGCCATTCGGGGCTTTGCGCGATCAGGCTGGCGGGTAAAATCCCGTCTGACGCCAAGCGCCCCGCGCCGTAGAGATCGGCCATGATCGCTTCCAGAAGATCGGCGCGCTGGCACAGCCCCTGTTCGATGTCGTCCCAATCGGACTGGCTGATCAGCACCGGCACATGGCTGAGCGGCCAGTCGCGGATCGCGCCGCCCTCTTCACCGTATTGCCGGAAAAACACCCCCGCATCGCGCAGATACTGATCGCCGCGTTGGTAGCGTTCCTCGCGCTCGGCCTCGGTCATCGCGGCAAAGCCGCTCAGAAAATCCCGCCAGAGGGCGCGCGGCTTGCCGCTGGCATCCATCATCTCATCGGTGACGCCCGCAAGCGGTTGGTATCCCGTCAAAAGATCGGCAAGCCGTGCCGCTGCGGCCTCGGCCTGCGACAGATCGGGCCGCGCCTCTGGCGACGTGGTCGTGTCTTTCTCTGCGCCGCTCATCCTATCCCCTGCCTTGATCTCGCTGCATCGCCGCCCCGCAACACCGTAAACACCCGCAGCCGGAATTTCCAGCAGCGGGCGCTGTGCGGTCGCACTGTCTTACCCCGTTTGGGTCGAGACGACAGGCCGTCTTTTGGGCAGGTGTCAGCCCCAAGCCTGCGCCCTGAACAGGGTCGGGTTACAGCCCTGCCAAACGCCGCAAATCAAGCGTCATCGGGAATTCGGGATGGGGCACCTCGAGCGGCGGCACGAAGGTATCGGGGGTGTGCCCGATGGGAATAAAACGCGCCAGACGCCGTGCTTCGGCCTCGTTCGAGTTGACGGGGAACGTGTCGTAATTGCGCCCGCCCGGATGGGCAATGTGATACATGCAGCCGCCAATCGAGCGCTTCGACCAGGTGTCGTAAATGTCAAAGGTCAAAGGTGCATGGGGCGCGATCACCGGATGCAGCGCCGAGGCGGCCTGCCATGCCTTGTAGCGCACGCCGCCCACCCCTACGCCCGATCCGACCTGTGTCATCGGCACGCGGCGCTGGTTGCAGGTCACGATATAGCGCTCGGGGTCGGCCCCCGTCAGCTTGGCTTGCACCCGCTCGGTCGAGCTGTCGGTGTAGCGCACCGTCCCGCCGATTGCGCCGGTTTCGCCCAGGACGTGCCACGGCTCCAGCGCTTGGCGCAATTCCAGTTTGACGCCCTCGTATTCCACTTCACCGTAGAAGGGGAACCGGAACTCGGCCTGCGCCTCGTACCATTCGGGCGACAGGTCAAACCCGTGATGTTTGAGGTCGCGCAGCACATCGAGGAAATCCTCCCAGACGAAATGCGGCAGCATGAAACGGTCGGCCAAAGTGGTGCCCCATCGGGTGAAATTGCCTTGGATCGGGCTTTTCCACATCCGGGCAATCAGCGCGCGGATCAGCACCTGTTGCGCAAGCGACATGCGCGGGTCTGGCGGCATCTCGAAGCCACGAAATTCGACCAGTCCCAAACGGCCCGTCGGACCATCGGGCGAGAACAGCTTGTCGATGCAGATTTCCGCGCGGTGGGTGTTGCCCGTCACATCCGTCATGATGTTGCGCAGCAGACGGTCGGTCAGCCAGGGGAACGGTTGCTGCCCCTCGTCGGGTGCCGGGATTTGTTGCAGCGCGATTTCGGCCTCATAGAGGCTATCGTGGCGGGCCTCATCGATGCGCGGCGCCTGCGAGGTCGGGCCGATGAACAGCCCCGAAAACAGGTAGGACAATGCCGGGTGGCGCTGCCAATGCAGGATGGTCGAACGCAACAGATCGGGGCGGCGCAAAAAGGGGCTGTCGCCGGTATGGGCGCCGCCAACGACCACGTGGTTGCCACCGCCCGTGCCGGTATGTTTGCCGTCGATCATGAATTTATCGGCCCCGAGGCGGCACAGACGCGCCTCGGCATACACACCTTGGGTGATGGATTTGACCTCATCCCAATTGCTCGCCGGATGCACGTTGACCTCCAGCACGCCGGGATCGGGGGCAACGCGGATCACGTTCAGGCGCGGATCATGGGGCGGGGCGTAGCCTTCGATATGGACCCTGAGATCAAGCGCTTTCGCAGCGCCCTCGACGGCCTCAAGCAGCTCCAGATAGTCCTCGACCCCCTCGACAGGCGGCAGGAACACACAAATCCGGCCCTCGCGCGGTTCGGCGGACATGGCAGAGCGGACGTGACCGTCGATCTCGGCGACAAAACTTTGCTCGAACCGCTCCTGACGCTCGCCCTCTGACCCCTCTTTCAGACCCGAATGGGCCTGCGGCCCCTTGCCACCGGCACCCCCGGTTTCTTCGGGGTTCTCGCCCTCCTCCACCTCCAGGAAATGCTCGGGCAGATCGCCCCGCGTGACGGTCGGATCAACCGTGTTGATGTAGGGATAGGACGAGGCCGGAATGTGATTGAGCGAGCCCAGCGGCAAACGGTAGCCCACAGGGCTGTCGCCGGGTGACAGGAACAGGTGCTTGCGGCGCACGGCCCAGACCTCCGACAGCCAGCGCGGCGCCTTGGCCCCTGCCTGCCAACGCTGGATCGGCAGCACAAAGCCCGTGGGCGTGGTCAGGCCGCGCGTAAAGACCTGCGCGATGCGATAGCGCGCTTCGGGGTCTTTCAACTCGTTGTTTTCAGGGGTGACATTTTCCGGCAGCTGGCTTTCCTTGACCAGCCATTCGGCGGGGTCCTCATAGGCGGGGACCACGTTTTCGGGCGTCACGGCAAGGCGGCGCGCGACCTCCTTAAGCAAGGCCTGACTTTGCTCGGGCGTCGCGCCGTAATCGGTGCCTTCCTCTGCGATCAGACTTGCATCGCGCCACACAGGCGCACCGTCGCGCCGCCAGTACAGCGAAAACGTCCAGCGCGGCAGGGTCTCGCCGGGATACCATTTGCCCTGACCGTAGTGCAAAAAGCCACCCGGCGCGAAACGGTCGCGCAGACGGCGGATCAATTTATCCGCCAGCGGGCGCTTCATCGGGCCAACCGCGCCTGTGTTCCATTCCGCCGCCTCGAAATCGTCGATCGATACAAAGGTTGGCTCGCCGCCCATGGTCAGGCGCACATCGTTGTCGTCCAGCACCTTGTCGACCTGATGGCCAAGCTTGTCGAGTGCCTCCCAGGCCTCTTCGGAGAAGGGCTTGGTGATGCGCGGCGCTTCGGCCACGCGGGTGACTTTCATGTCGAAATCAAAACTGACCTCGGGCGTGCCGGTGGCGGTAAACCCGCCCACAATCGGCGCGGCGTTGGTAAAATGCGGGGTCGCGGCAAGGGGGATATGGCTTTCGCCGGTCAGCAGGCCCGAGGTCGGATCAAGTCCGATCCAGCCCGCTCCGGGCAGGTAGACTTCGCACCAGGCGTGCAAATCGGTGAAATCCGTATCCGTGCCGGAGGGGCCATCGAGCGCCTCAAGATCGGGTTTGAGCTGGATCAGATAGCCCGAGGTAAAGCGCGCGGCAAAGCCGAGGTGGCGCAGGGCATTGACCAGCAACCACGAACTGTCGCGGCACGACCCCGTGCCAAGGCCAAGCGTTTCTTCGGGCGTCTGCACGCCGGGTTCCATGCGGATGACATAGCCCAGCATCTGGTTGATGCGCGCATTGAGATCGACAAGGAAATCAACAACTTGCCTTGGATCGCGCGGCACGTCGGACAGGAATTTCTGCAACAGGGGACCGGCAGGCTCGGCGCGGCGGTAAATTTCCAGATCGGTGCGCAACGCATCGGGATACTCGAAGGGCCAGGTCTGCGCGCTGTCTTCCACGAAAAAATCGAACGGGTTGTAGACGGACATATCCGCAACCAGATCCACTTCGATTTTGAATTCTGTGACCGGTTCGGGAAAGACAAAGCGTGCCAACCAGTTGCCATAGGGGTCTTGCTGGTGGTTCACAAAGTGCCCCCCCGGCGACACCTTGAGCGAATGGGAAATCACCCGTGTGCGCGAATGGGGGGCCGGCCGCAGCCGGATAATCTGGGGAGACAGCATGACCGGACGGTCATATTTGTAATGCGTGAGGTGATAAATGCTTGCCGTGATTGCCATTTTGCGCCGCTCTGCCTTCGCCTGATGTGGCCAGCCAGACGCCCGCCACTTACCCCTTTGTGGCACCTCTGAGCAGGAAAGGGAAATGCAGTGGACGTGATCGCGGCGCAACTTTGCGCCGCCCCGCGACAGATGCATGGTTTTTCAGCAAGCGTTGATCAGCGGGAGGTGGCGCGCGACGCGTTCAGGCGCAGCTTTCAGGCGCGGCTTTTAGGCACGCCGCCGTGACAGGCGTTGTGGCAGGCGTTGTGGCAGGCGCCCAAGCCTATCCCAAACGCCCCGCCTGCTGGCCCGCGCGATCTGCGGGCGGCCCGAGGGGCGCCCCCTTGGCCTCCTGCCCCACCGCGGGATCATGCACGGAAACGCAGGCGCGCCCTTTGTCTTTTGACAAATACAGCGCCGCATCGGCATCCGCGAGCATGCGCGCCACATCCGGCGTGTCGTAGAAATCCGAGGTCGTGATGCCGATCGAGCCGGAAATCCGGCACTGCGCATCCTCCCAGATCGTGGGCACTTCGAGGCGTTCAATGATCCGCTCTGCGGTTTTCACCAACCGCGACACCTCTGTGAACCGGTTGAAAATCAGAACAAATTCATCGCCCCCAACCCGAGCGGCCATATCATCGCCGCGGGTTTCTTCCGACAAAATACGCCCCACGGTTTGCAACACAGCATCGCCCGCCGCATGGCCATAGGTGTCATTCACCGATTTGAAATAATCCAGATCAATGTGCATCAGACCGAAACGCACCTTGCTGGAGGTCATGCGCTCCATCACGTGATCCATCGCGCGGCGATTTTTCAGCCCGGTCAGCGTGTCGGTATAGGCCTGTTCCTCGGCAGCGATCTTCGCCCCCTGCAGACGGGCATTCAGCTGTTTGGTTTCTTCGAGGACCGCCGATTTCGCTTCAACAAGATAGAGCATTTCGATGGCCATTTCCGTGGCCGCGAAATCGGCCGAATTCAGCTCATAGTCTGTCACGGCATCCACGACGGACAAGCCAAAGGACAGGTTGATCAAAATGTCGGACGAGCCGAGAACGGGCACCGCGATGCCTTTCAGGCTGGTTTTGGGCGGATCACAAAACACCAGATGCAGCTTTTGGTTGAGCGGGATGAAACTCTCCTCGCCAGTCGGGTCCCGACGCGAGCGGCGCACGGTGAACAGGGTAGAAAACGCCTGCCCTGCCAGCGGCCCCTCGCGCAGCTTGGACATCGTCGGCCCTGCGCGGCGAATCGTGCCACAGGCAGACACCAAAAGGTGCATCGGCATCAAGGTGTCGAGCACCGAATTCGTCATGGTCAAAGGCTGTCGTGTCATGCGCCCTGCCTCGCCGCCAGATCAAAACTGCGCCCTTCTGCAAAGGAGGCTTCGAGCAGGAAGACCTCGATGCGTTCCACGGTTCCCTCGCGCGCACCGCGTTCCAGATAGACCAGCGCGCCGTAGTCATCGGCCATCGTGCGCAGCACCCCCATCACCGCATAGATATACCCCGGCTGACTAAAGTCGACGCCGATGGAAAATGCGCCCGGTGCCGTTTCTTCCACCGTCAGATTAGGGATTTCGATATCGGCAAGCGCGAGCTGTGCGCGGCCCTTCAAGTCATTGAGAGAATATAGAAATTCTTCGAATGTTTCCCCGCCAAAGCGCAGCAGCCGGCGCAGGGATTCCGTATTGGGATGGGTCACAAGATAGGTGCCGATATCCTCAAGGATCACATCCGCAGGCTTGCCCAGCGTCTTGCAGGCGCTTTCGATCACCGCCACAGTGACGCTGTCAGGGTAGACGAACATCGCCTCGAAATCGTTGAAGCCGATATTGGATGTTTCAACCACAGTGCTCCATGTCGCGCTCCCGTAGGTATCGCGCAAGAAACATTGGATCGCCCTATTTACCAAGCCGTGCATAGCACCTCTAACCTTAAGTCTGGGGTGACGCTACGCGACAGGCATTAACATTCTCTCAACAGCGCCGGGATCCGGGGCGGGTGTTTGCACGATTGTCCGCATTCCGGTCAGGGTCAACCAACGGGAAAGGCATATCTTTCTATAAAACTGACGCCCTACCGCGTCAAAAAATCCGGCAGATCCGCAATAGAAGGCAGCACCGCATCCGCATAGGGCGCAAGATCGCTGGCGCGCGCGGGACCACTCAGAACGCCGAGCGTGCGAAACCCTGCCGCGCGCCCCGCTTTGAGGTCATGCAAACTGTCGCCCACCATCAGGCAGGTCGCGGGGATCGCGCCGGTTTTCACCGCAAAGGCGCTGACCATTCCCGGCGCAGGTTTGGCCCCGAAGCCGCTGTCATAGCCCGCGATGAAGTCGAAGTGCGCGGTGATCTGCGCGGCGTCCAACTGGCGGCGTGCAGGGGCCTCGCCGTCATTCGTCGCCACGCCCAAGGCAAAGCCGCGCGCCCGCAACTGCGCCATCAGCGGGCGCAGCGGGGTCACCGGAACGGCGCGTACCTGCGCGGCCGCCGCAACCATCCGCGCTTCGATCTGCGCCACGCTCTGCCCTTGCAGCGCGGGTGCCAGAACCGCTGCCGTCTCGCGAGCCGTCCCCGCGATGGCGACAGAGCGGCGCTCGAAACACATCCGCTGCGCATCAAAGCCCACCAGCGTCCCGAGCTGCGCGGCCAACCCCGCGTCTCCCTGTGCCAATCCGAGCAGCATCTCCTGCGCCCACGGCGCCCAAGTTGCTGTAAAGTCGAACAAAGTGCCGTCTTTGTCGAACAGGATACCCGCAATTCCGTCCATCATGCCCCGCCTTTCGCGCCCCAAGCAGGCACGTTGACAACGAAACGGGCACAGAGGACAAAGTCAACATGACCCAAAACAAAGCCCTCCCGCCCTACCGGCTGCATCAATCGCTGGCCTATCACATGTCCGTGGCCGCCCGCGTGCAGGAAAAGCGGCTGGACGACGGGTTGAAAACCCTCGGCCTCACGCGCACCACCTGGTGCGTGTTGCTCGCGGTCGGGGTTGAAGGATTGCAACAGCCCTCCGAGATCGCGCTGTTTGTCGGCATCGACCGCACGGCCACCTCCCGCGCCCTGCGCCAGATGGAAACGGCAGGGTTGATCGCGCGCTCCTCGGGCGCTGCGGACCGGCGCACGACCGACGTCATTCTGACCGACAAGGGCTGCGACACCCTTGCACAGGGCACGCCGATTGCCATGGACAACAACGCCGGACTGGACGCGCTGCTCAGCGCCAAGGAAAAGGCCGAGCTTCTGCGCTTGTTGGGGATACTCAAAGCCCGCGATCCACAGTCCTTGCCGCGTCTTTAGCGCCTAGGTCCAGTGAAATTCGGCCCCGCCCGGAAGCGCCAGCCGTGCGCGCATCGGCGCATCGCTGGCCTGCCCCGTCGCGCGACAAAAATCGCGCACCCAGTCGTCATTCATCAAAATGAACTCAAGCACGGCGCCAAGGAACTCCGGTTCCAGGGCGCGGCTGCGCAAATCCTCGATCGAAGCACCGCTTGAGCCCATAAAAACAGGCAAAAGCTCCTCGTTTCCCGCAAGCCATCCCAGAGCTTGTAGACCGATCGTCTCGGCGGTTTCTTGCTGCATGTTATGCCCTTTGCTGAGGGGTGGAAACGCTTTGTTAACCTTTCTCAACGATCAATGGATGAAACAAGTCGAATACGACGCATTTTTTATGCTCGAACGCGGGGCACCACGCAGGGAAACCAAAGCGCGGTCCGCATGGAGCCCTGAGAAGCGACAGGCGTTTTCGATGCGGACGTGGACGATTTTGCCAATGAGGGTGCAATGCCAGGGCGGATATTGATTGCAGATGATGTTGCGACCAATCGCATCGTAATGAAGGTCAAGCTGAGCGCGGCCTTTTACGAGGTGTCGCAGGCAATCAACGGCCACGACACGCTGGCGATGGCGCGCGCGACAATTCCCGATCTGATCATTCTGGACATGACGCTGGGCGACATGAGCGCGCCCGAAGTCTGTCTACAGCTCAAGGCCGATCCGGTGACCGCCGCGATTCCCGTGATCATCGCCACTGCGCGCAGCGATACCGAAACCAAACTGACGGCGCTGCAAGCGGGCGCGGATGAATTTCTCACCAAGCCGCTGGACGAAATGACCCTGCTGGCCCGGGTGCGCAACCTCTTGCGCAGTCGCGCCACCTCTGACGAGCTTGCGCGCCGCGACGCCACCGCACGCGAACTGGGCTTTGCCGAAATGCCGACGGCCTTTACCCGCAAGGGGCGCATTGCCTTGGTGGGGCGCGAAACCGATGATGCGCTGACATGGCGCGCGGGGCTGCGCGGCATGATCAGCGACACCATCGAAGTGATCCCGCATGATCGGGTCCTGGAACTGGCCGCCGAAGGTCAAGCCGCCGATATATATGTCATTTCATCCGACCTACCGGACCCCGGCGCCGGGCTGCGCCTGTTGTCGGAACTGCGCTCACGCGAGAATACCCGCTTTTGTGCGACCGTCATCGTGCATGAAATGGCTGATCGCAACAGTGCGATCATGGCGCTGGATCTCGGTGCAAACGACCTGATCACCCGCGGCTTTGACCCCGAAGAAATGGCCATCCGGCTGCGCGCGCAGATGAAGCGCAAGATTGAAACCGACCGGCTGCGCGCCTCGGTCGAGGACGGCTATCGACTGGCAATCGTTGACCCGCTTACCGGCCTCTACAACCGGCGCTACGCCCTGCCGCATCTGAAGAAACTTGCCCGCGAAAGCGAAGCCAACTACCGCCCCTTCGCGCTGATGCTCGTGGATATCGACAAATTCAAGGTCGTCAATGACACGCTTGGACACGCGGCGGGGGATGACGTGCTGCAACAGGTCGCCCAGCGTTTGCAGAACGGATTGCGCAGCATGGATCTGATTGCGCGCATCGGCGGCGAAGAATTTCTTGTTGCCATGCCCGCAACCAGTCTGGTCGATGCCCGCCGCGCCGCAGAACGTCTGCGCGAAGTGATTTCGTCGCGCCCCTTTGACTATGGCCTGCGCAACGGCGCGTCCGGCGAGGGCGCCATCGGCCAGACCCATGTGACCGTGTCCATCGGGTTGGTGATGGGCGGGGATACCGGCCCCCAGGCGCCCACCCTCGACGAACTGATGAGCGCGGCGGACCGCGCGCTTTATGCCTCCAAAGCCGAAGGTCGCAATCAGGTCACACTGGGCTGTTACGCCGCCTAGAACCGCCCGCAGCCCATCTCGCGCCCCCCAGCCCGCAGGCCATAAAAAAACCGCCCGAAAGTCGGGGCGGTTTTCGAGTCGGGGTGGCTTTCAAGTCGGGGCAGTTCTCAAGTCAGGGCGGTTTTCACTGTCCATAACCGGTGACTTGGGCAACCGCCGCCTGGATCAGTTCCTTGCGTCGGGTTGTTCGGGCCGCTCGAACCCCTCTTTGTCAAACCCGCTTTTGCCGCCTTTACCAGCGTCACGTTTGTTCAAATCGCGCGGCGGGTTGGCGATCACACTCTCCAGCCGGGCCGTAAAATCGACGCGCTGCGCCTCGCTCATGCTGTCCACATGGGCGACAAGCGACTGCACACCGGCGGCTTGCCACGCGCGCAGCTCGTCCAACTGGCTGTCCAGCGCCGCCTCAAAAACCTCCGGCGCGAACGGCTCGCGTTGCAGGGCCCCCAGCACCTCGGAAAAATGATCCTCGATGCGGGTCCGCATCTGCGACGGCGACCCGACACGCCGCACGAAATCGCGACCAATAGTCTTGCGGTCGCTGTCATCGAGCGCCGCAAGATAGGGCCCAAAGCCGATATCGCGCGCGCCCATCATCCGGCCGCCGCTGACATCGCGGTCAGGCGGGCCGCGCAACACCGCACCAGCCACAAGCCCCACAACCGCCAGATTCAGCGCCAAAGACACCGCAAGAACGCCCCTGCGCCAACGCAGGCGCCGCTTGGGGGGCGTCCCACCGCTTTGCGGGTCCGGGGAGGCCACATTTTGCTCCGTATCGCGCGCCATAGTTATCCCTCAACTGCCAGATCGTAAAATCCGGTCGCGTAATCTGTCTCGCCGTAAGTGGTGTCGCTTGCAGCGCTCGTCGCCTGCGTGCTTGCCGAGGCCGAATAGGCCGACAGGCCCAGCGCCGACAGGCCCAACGTGCCCACCGTTGCAGGCGAGGTCACCCCGATGCCGATGCCCGCCACGGTGGCCGTTGCCAGTCCTGCCACGCTCACCCAGCCGCCCAGCGCGGCCAGAGCCGTGGCAAAGAGGCCCCGTTTCACCGCCGGTGCCGCCGGCACCAGCCGCTGCGCGCCTTGGGCATCGGCCTCTGCGATGATGCGCTGCATCAAATCGCCCGTGGGCATCACCGAGGCCTCTCGCGCCGCGTCGAAAAACGCGTCGAGATCAGTATCATCGAGCATCAAGTCACGATCAGCCATCCGTATACCCCAGTTCTTCCTTGCGCGCGGCAAGTGCCGTCGCCAATGTCCGTTTTCCCCGCGCCGTCAGACTTTCGACTGCCTCGACGCTGATGTCCATCACCTGCGCGATCTCGGGGTTGTTCAGCCCCTCGATGTGGCGCAGCACCACGGCCTGCCGCTGGCGCTCGGGAAGCAGACGCAGCGCCGCTTCCAGCGCCTGTGCGCGGGCCGAATTCTGCATCGACTGTTCGACGCCCGGCGTGTCATCCTCGGGTTCGGGAATATCCTCCAGAGCCGAGCCACGTTTACGCCGCAGCCTGTCGGTGCACAGATTTGTCACGACGCGGTAAAGCCACGTCGTCACCTTTGCTTCGCCCTGCCGCCAGTCGGGCGCGATTTTCCACAGGCGCAGCATGGCCTCCTGCGTCACGTCCTCGGCCTCGGCGCGATCTTTGAGCAGCCGGTTGGCATAGCCGGTGACCCGGGGGGCCAACCGCATGGTCAAGGCACGGGCAGCCGCACCATCGCCATTGCCATAAGCAACCAGCAAAGCCTCGTCGGGCACATCGTTGAGGGCGTCGTAGGGCATATTCATCTTCCCGGATGCGTATCTCAAAGTCATGTCCCAGGCAATCCGCCCAGGTGGCAGGGGCAAGGCGGATCAACCGCCCTGCCCGCCACCGGGTTTATTCTGCGGCCGGTTCGGCAGGCGCGCCAGGAGCCGGTGCGTCCGACTGGCCGGGAGCGGCGCGACGTGCAGGCATATCGCTGGCATCCACCACCCCGTCCCCGTTGCGATCCATGCGCTCGAACATGGTTTGCGTGGTGGTTGTGGTGGAGGTCATTTCCTCGAGGCTGAGGGTGCCGTTCCCGTCGGTGTCGCGCTCGGCGATCATCGCGGCCTGACGCTCGGCGATTTCAGCGGCGCGTTGCGCGTCGCGATAGGCGGTCATTTCCTCGCCCGAGACTTCGCCGTCACCGTTTGCGTCGATCTCGTCGAATTTGGCCTGCTGGTAAGCGGCCATTTCCTCGGCGGAAATCGCGCCATCACCATTCGTATCTGCGGCCGCGAAATCAAAGCCACCCATGCGGCCTTTGCCCATGTCACCCTTCATGTCGCCTTTCATGCCGCGCATCGACTGATGCTGTTCGCCGCCTTTGCGGCCCTGACCCTGCATGTCGTCGCCGCCTTTTGCATAGGCGCCAAGGCTGCCGCCCAGAACTGCAGTGAGGGCGAGGGCGGAAATAAGTGCGTTACGTTTCATTCTGGTCTTCCTCCAAAAGGGATCAATGCAGGACCGTCCCGTCCTGCGATGGTAAGCAAGACCGTCCCGTCCTGCTCTGTAAGGTCAAACGGCACCACCGCCTGTTTCCGTCCCTCTGCTCTTTCACAATCGCTCACACGGGCGTGTATGCCGGCACGCGCGCGTCTGTGCGGGTCATGATCACATACGCGTCAACAGCGCGGTTCCGTCGCCTGCCCCCGCGCGCAGGTCGGATAAAATGTCACGCCGGCGCGCAGGGGTGCTATTGCAAAAATGCCGCCGCTCCTGTGTCGCGCCTGTGTTGCCCAGACCCTAAGTTGCACAGAGCGTGACACCGCGCCGCAAGGACAGACCACGCGCAAGCCGCTAAGCTGCGCCACACGACCTCGACACCACGCCCGACTCCCCCAGACACCACCCCATTGAACTGAGAGTGCCCCATGATTGATCTTGATCCGACACTGTCGCCCGCCTTTGGGGGCGCATCTCCGGCTGAACGCGATGTGAAAACGTCGCTGCTGCGCGGCTGGCGTCGGCGGTGCCCAAGCTGCGGCTCCGGCGCCATGCTAAAAGGGTTTCTCAAGGTACGCGATGCTTGTCCGGTCTGTGACGAAGACCTGCACCATCACCGCGCGGACGACGGTCCGGCCTATCTGACCATTCTCATTGTCGGACACCTGATGGGACCGCTGCTGTTGTGGGCCTTTGTCGAATTCCGCCCCGAACCGCTGGTGATCGTCGCGATTTTCACGACCGGTTGCACGGCCCTGTCACTCTATCTGCTGCCGCGCTTCAAAGGGGCGATGATCGGGTTTCAATGGGCCAAACGGATGCATGGTTTCGACACCACCAACCGGTTTGCCCAAAAATAGACCCTACTGCGAGCGCGCGGGCTTAAGCGCGCCCAGATCGTAACCGTTCCACTGCAGGATGTCGCGCGCGGCCAAAAGGCGATCCGGCGATCCCTGCCGCGTGCGGTCCAGAATATAGCCCTGCCCGCCCGAGGGTTGACCAACAACGGCGGTGCGATAATCCGCATCCACCCACAACACCCAGTACCGCTCTGCGGCGAAGGTAAAGCGGCCGGGTCCGTCGACCACGGCCATGCCGCTGCGCGGGCTTGACGACGAACAGGGGCCCTCGGTGACGGTCCAGGCCGCACCGCCCTTTTGCACCGTGTAGGTGACAGCGCCGACCGAACACACAGCACTGTCGTCGAAATAGCCCGCCACCTCGTACCAGCGCCCCGAAAAGCGCAACGGATCGAAAGCGGCAATCGAGGACATCTGCACTGACGGATCGCGAAAGCTTGCAGGGGCGGTGGCCTGTGGCGCGCGCGCGCAGGCCGACAGCATCGCAAGAGCGCCAAGCGCAAAGGCCGGGATCAATCCACGCACAAGGTTACCTCGCGCCCGCTCTCGTCAAGAATGGCATTGCAGCCAAACAGCGGCTGCACCGGCGCGCAACTGCGCGATCGGGCAAGGCAGGCGCTTTCGCAATCGCTTGCAGACTGACAGGACTGCCCCGCATCCGCTGGACGCGTGATGCAGGCCTGCAACCCGGCCAGACCTGCTGTTTCGTAGGAACCGCCCCGCGCAAGGCAATCGGCCGCGCGGGTTTCGTTGGCTTTGGGGTCAAAGCCTGCCAGCCCGTAATCGGGCACCTCGCGCTCGCTGACGCAGGCGGCCAGCACCACAACGGCAAGCGCCGGAATTGTCCAAAAAGAGTGTCGCACGCCCATTTCACACCTCGCTTGCGACCTTGCGTCGCCTTTGGGTCCTTCCATACCTCTGTGCCGCGCTTTGCGATAGTCCCCCAAACGCTCAGAGCGGCGCGCAGCAAAAAAGGGAGCGCCAAAGCGCCCCCTTTTCTTTGCTGTCTTTGTGCTGCCTCAATAGGGCAGCGGGAATTGTTTGTGCACTTTGGCGATGTCGCTTTTGACCTCTTTGGACAGCACAAGGTCCTCGGCCCCGAGGATTTCGTCCAACTGTGCGACACTGGTCGCGCCAATGATCGGCAGGCAGTCAAAGGGGCGATCCAGAGTCCAGGCCACCGCCATTTTCGTCGGGTTCAGCCCGTGTTTTTGCGCAATCTCGACATAGGCTTGCGAAGCCGCCCATGCGTTGGGCGTAACGCGACCGCCCAGTTTGCCATCGCCCACTTCAAGGCGCGATTTCGCCGGCGTGACCGTGCCGCCTTTGTATTTGCCCGTCAGCATCCCCGTGGCCAGCGGCGAATAGGCCAAAAGCGTGAAATCGAGGTGATGGGAGGCCTCGGCCAGATCGAGATCATAGAGACGACACATCAGCGAGTATTCGTTCTGGATGGTCTGCATCGCGGGCGCATCGGTTTCGCGCAACACTTCGGCCCAGCGCGCCATGCCCCAGGCGCTTTCGTTGGAGGTGCCAAAGGCGCGGATCTTGCCCGATTTCACCAGGGCTTTCATCGCTTCGGCGACTTCAAACATATTGTCGCTGACGGCGTTCACGTCCTGCTTGTCGGGCGCAAATCCCCAGTTCTGGCGAAAGTGATAGGATCCACGGTTGGGCCAGTGGAACTGGTAGAGGTCGATCACTTCGGTTTGCAGGCGTTTGAGCGACGCCTCGACCGCCACCGGAAGGCTTGCGGCGGTGATGCCCTCCTTGCGCACAGGACCGGGGCCTGCAATTTTGGTCGCCAGAACCCATTCGTTGCGCTTGCCCGAGCGTTTGAAATAGTCGCCGATGATTTCTTCGGTGCGACCGGCCGTTTCGACCTTCACGGGGTTCACGGGGTACATTTCCGCCGTGTCCATGAAATTGATGCCCGCCTCCAGCGCGCGCTCGATCTGGGCGTGGCCTTCTTCCAGCGTATTCTGGGTGCCCCAGGTCATTGTGCCGAGGCAAAGCTCGGAGACGGAGATATCGGTTTTTCCGAGGGTGCGTCTGCGCATGCGGTTCTCTTTTCGGTGCAAATTTGTGAGCGCAAACACTAGCCCCCCAGGCCCCGAGGGCAAGAGCGGTTTTGCGCCGCATACCCGCAATTGCTGCCTCACTCTCTGCGGATGCACAGGGCGCTGTGCGAAACGGACCGTTGATCACGGCACACCACCGCATACATCAACTTCAACAGACACACTGCCCGTAGGAGGACATCATGGATATCACATTCACCGGCAAAACAGCCATCGTCACAGGGGCCGCATCCGGCATCGGGCTTGCGATTGCCGAGGGGCTTGCCGCCTCTGGCGCGACCGTGATCGTCGCCGACCTCAAACAAGAGGACGCCGATCGCGAAGCCAAGGCGATCACCGACAAAGGCGGCAAGGCGTTCGGCTTTGCAGGCAATGTGGCCGACCCGCAAGCGGTCGAAGCCATGGTGAAATTTGCCGAGGAAAAAACCGGTGCGCTGCATCTTTTGGTAAACAACGCAGGCATCGGCGGCGCTGCGGCCAAAATCGGCGACTACCCCGTCGACAGCTGGAAATCCGTGATCGACGTGAACCTCAACGGCGTGTTTTACGGCATCCGCTACGGGGTTCCGGCGATGAAACGCGCCGGTGGCGGCGTCATCTTGAACATCGCCTCGATGCTTGGCTCCGTCGGGATCGCCAATTCCTCGGCCTATGTCGCGGCCAAACACGGCGTTGTCGGCATGACCAAATCGGCCGCGCTGGAACACGCCGAAGATAACATCCGCATCAATTCCATCGGCCCGGGCTTCATCAAAACACCGCTGCTGGACGCAAACCTTGATGACGACACCAAGGCGTTCCTTTCCGCGCAGGCCGCACAAAATCGCATGGGCACCCCCGAAGAAGTCGCCAATTTCTGCCTGTTCCTTTTGTCGGATCAGGCAAGCTTCATCACCGGTTCCTATCATCTGGTCGATGGTGGCTATACGGCGAAATAGGATTTTCGTCCTTTGCCCCGATAAAGGGCCGGATCAAAGAAACGGGCGGCACGCAAGTGTCGCCTGTTTTGCCCTTTGCGTTGCTCCTTGGCCCTTGCCACGCTAGAGAAAGGGCAACCCGATCCAGAGGACTCCCATGGCCCGTACGCTCATCACCTCCGCCCTGCCCTACATCAACGGCATCAAGCACCTTGGCAACCTTGTCGGTTCCCAGCTTCCGGCCGATCTATACGCACGGTTTTGCCGCGCGCGCGGCGATGAGGTCCTGTTTCTCTGCGCCACCGACGAACATGGCACCCCTGCCGAGATTGCCGCCCAGAAGGCGGGCAAACCCGTCGCGGACTATTGCGCCGAGATGCACGCGACACAGGCCGAAATCGCGCGCGGGTTTCGCCTGTCGTTTGACCATTTCGGGCGCTCCTCTTCCGAACAGAACCGCGTGCTGACGCAGCATTTTGCAGGGGTTCTGGCCGAACGCGGCCTGATCGAGGAAGTCGAAGAGACCCAGATTTATTCGCAGACAGACGGGCGGTTCTTGCCAGACCGCTACATTGAGGGCACCTGCCCCAACTGTGGCTATGATTCCGCGCGCGGGGATCAGTGCGACAATTGCACCAAGCAACTTGACCCCACCGATCTGATCAACCCGCATTCGACCATTTCCGGTGCCACCGATCTGGAAGAACGCAAGACCAAGCACCTCTACCTCAAACAGAAATCCATGCGCACCGCGCTGTCGGACTGGATCGAAACCAAGACCGACTGGCCGGTTCTGACCACCTCGATTGCCAAGAAATGGCTCAACGATGGCGACGGGTTGCAAGACCGCGGCATCACGCGCGATCTGTCTTGGGGGGTGCCGGTGCAAAAGGGCGACCAGCCCTGGGAAGGCATGGAAGGCAAGGTGTTCTACGTCTGGTTCGACGCGCCGGTCGAATATATCGCCTGCGCGGGCGAATGGGCCGAGGCCAATGGCAAGGGCACGGCTGATTGGGAACGCTGGTGGCGCACCGACAAAGGCGCAGACGATGTGCGCTACGTCCAGTTCATGGGCAAGGACAACGTCCCGTTCCACACCCTGTCCTTCCCCGTGACCATGCTCGGCTCGGGCGAGCCGTGGAAGATGGTCGATTACATCAAGTCCTTCAACTACCTCAATTATGACGGCGGCCAGTTTTCAACTTCGCGCGGGCGCGGCGTGTTCATGGATCAGGCGCTCTCGATCCTGCCCGCCGATTACTGGCGCTGGTGGTTGCTCAGCCACGCGCCCGAAAGCTCGGACAGCGAATTTACGTGGGAAAATTTCCAAGGGTCTGTGAACAAGGATCTGGCGGATGTGCTGGGCAACTTCGTGTCGCGCATCACCAAGTTCTGCCGCTCGAAATTCGGCGAAGACGTGCCCGCAGGCACCGCCTATGGCGCGCGCGAGGAGGCGCTGATCGCCGATCTCAGCGCGAAACTTGCCACCTACGAGGCCTGCCTGTCGGCCATCGAAGTGCGCAAAGCGGCGAGCGAACTGCGCGCCATCTGGGTCGCGGGCAACGAGTATCTGCAATCTGCCGCCCCTTGGGCCACCTTCAAAACCGAACCGGACGTGGCCGCAATGCAGGTGCGCATGGGGCTGAACCTGATCGCGCTCTACGCCAAACTTTCGGCCCCCTTCATCCCCGATGCAGCGGCAACCTTGAGCGATGCGATGGGCACGGACCTGAGCTGGCCGACGGATGCCGCAGCGGCTCTGACGGCCCTGCCCGCCGGCCATGCCTTCACCGTGCCCGACAACCTCTTTACCAAGATCAGCGACGAGCAGCGCGAAGACTGGCAGGAAAAATTTGCCGGCGTGCGCAGCTAGGCACTGACCGCAGCCCGACAAAAAAGCCGGACCTGTTCAGGTCCGGCTTTTTACGTTCCGTTGGTGCCCGCGGCCGGACTCGAACCGGCACGGCCATACAGCCGGGAGATTTTAAGTCTCATGTGTCTACCATTCCACCACGCGGGCCAGCGGTCGCGCGACATTACCCGCGTCTGCGCCGCTGTCAACCGCGCCGCAGGCGATCCTCAGGACCGCCCCCAAGCCCGCCGAGACCAGCCAGAACCACAGATCCATCCGGTGCGCAGATCGCCCCCAGAGCGTCCCCAGAGCGTCCCCAGATCAACTCGACAGCGCAAATCACCCCGCAGGCCGCGCCTGGGGGGTGATCCACTGGGTCACCAAGTTATCGCGTCAGGTCAATCGACGTTTGACTGAAGCCCCGAAGAGGATCCAGAGGATTCCCCTCCGCCCGAGCCAGTCATGCCCCCCGAGAAATCCATCTCGGCGATGCTTTGATTGAGGCGTGTGCCATAGGTCATCCCGCCATCGGCGATCTGGGCAAGGACGGCAACACCCATCCCCACAACGGCCGAGGTGATGACGATGAAGTCAACCGTGACCGCACCCTCTTCATCGCTCGCAAGACCGCGAAACTTGTTTAACATGAGCCGAAGCACGTGATGGTCCTCCATACTTGGTAAATCACCTATGCCGCTCGTTTCGGGCCAAAATATGTCGGGAAAATCAAATCTTCAGGACGCTCCTTGAACAATCCAAAGCGCCCTCCCGCACTGTTTCCACCAGCCGCTCAATCCCCCAAAAAAGAGGCCCCGAACCGAGAAAAATCCCGGTCGGGGCCGCGGTGTAGCGCTGGCGTGGTGGTGAAATCTTAACGATGTTTTAGTCGGCACGGACCAATTTGGCGAGCTTTTCAAAAATCGCCTCGTTGCCGCAAATGATCGAACCGGCTTCAACGGGATTGCCGCCCGCGCGCACGGTATCGACAAAGCCGCCCGCCTCGCGCACCAGCACAAGCCCCGCCGCAAGATCCCAGGAATTCAACCGGTGTTCCCAGTAGCCGTCAAAGCGCCCCGAGGCGACATAGGCCAGATCGAGCGCGGCAGACCCCGTCGCGCGCATGCCCGCCACTTCGGGCATCACCTTGGCAAGGTCCTTGAGCACGCGCGGCAAGACGCCCCGCCCCGAGCCCGGAACGCCACCGCCCACGAGGGCTTCGTTCAAACGGGTGCGCCCCGACACACGGATGCGGCTTTCGTTCATCCACGCGCCCGACCCTTTTTCGGCCCAGTACATTTCATCCTTGGCGGCATCGAAAATCACACCCGACACGATTTCGCCCTTATGCTCAAGCGCGATGGAAATGCACCAATGCGGCAGGCCGTGCAAAAAATTCGTTGTGCCATCAAGCGGATCGACGATCCAGCGACGGGTCGGGTCCTGCCCGTCCTTGGCTTTGCTTTCCTCGCCAACCCAGCCGTAGGTCGGGCGGGCTTCGGTCAGAATGTCATAGACGATCTTTTCGGCGGCGATATCGGCTTTGGACACGAAGTCGCCCGCGCCCTTGCGCGAGACTTGCAGGTTCTCGACTTCGCGAAAGTCTTTGACCAACGACCGCCCCGCCATGCGTGCGGCCTTGATCATCACGTTGAGATTGGCGCTACCTTGCATCGTCTCGCTCCTTTGGGTTCAGCCCGCGCGTATAAGCCGCGCAGCCGCGCATGTGAAGCCAATTATGCCCCAAAAACCGGCGCATTTCGCAATGACGCGTCGAAATCCGGTCCCAAAGGCACAAGCCGCGCCTCAGGCACGTTGCAATTTCACCGGCTCGGTGCGCGCAAGACGCAAAACATGCGCCATATAGGGGCGCGTTGCATCCTCGCGGCGCACAGCGGCATAGAGACGGCGCGTCACGCCTGTGGCGGTCAGCGGGCGCGTCACGTAATCGCTGTGATATTTCACTTCGCGCACCACCCAATCGGGCAACACCGCCACCCCGCGATTGGAGGCCACCAGCAAAAGGATCACCGCCGTCAATTCCACTTGGCGCAGCGCTTTGGGTTCGACTTTTGCCGGCGCAAGCAGCTGGGAAAAAATATCGAGCCGCGCACGGTCCACGGGATAGGTGATCAGCGTCTGGTCGCGAAAATCCTCGGCTTCGACAAAGGCTTTGTCGGCCAGCGGGTTTTTCGAGGAGGCCACGAAGACCGGCGAATAGTCGAACAGCGGGATAAACTCGATGCCCTCGATATCCTCCGGGTCGGAGGAGACCACCAGATCCACTTCCTCGCGCTGCAACGCAGGCAAGGCGCCAAAGGCCAGACCGGGGCGGATATCCACGTCCACGTCGGGCCAGGCCTTGCGGAATTCTTCGAGGACGGGAAAGAGCCACTCAAAGCAGGCGTGGCACTCGATCGCGATATGCAAGCGCCCCGATTTGCCTGCGACAAGCCCTGCGAAATCCTCTTCCATCGCGGCGACGCGGGGCAGGATATCATCGGCCAGCGCCAGCAGTTTCATACCCGCCGCCGACAGTTTCAACGGCTTGGAGCGGCGCACGAACAGCTCGACGCCCGCCTGATCTTCCAGACCTTTGACCTGATGGGACAGGGCGCTTTGGGTGATGTTCAACTTATCTGCCGCGCGCGCCAGACCGCCTGCTTCGTGGATGGCCTTGATGGTACGCAGGTGGCGGAATTCGATGTGCATCGATTGAAACCCATTCATAACCTTGTTGAGGATTATGAATTTGTCTCACATGGGCCTTTGTGAGACAAGGGCGCAAATCTGATAGGATACCCTCATGACTGCTGCCTCCAGCGCGCGCCCCACCCCGCCACGCATCTCGTTTGAATTCTTTCCCCCGCAAAGCATCGAGGCGACCTTTCGCCTTGCGCGCACAGTGGATGCGTTGACCCCGCTCAAGCCCGGTTTCGTGTCGGTGACCTATGGCGCGGGCGGCACGACACGCACGCTGACCCATGATGCCGTGGCCACCCTGCACAAAATCTACGGCCTCAATGTTGCCGCGCATCTGACCTGCGTGAACGCCACCAAAGAGGAAACGCTGGCCATCGCCGACAGCTATTACGAGGCCGGCGTGCGCGAAATCGTGGCGCTGCGGGGCGATCCGCCCAAGGGCGCGGGCCAGTTCACGGCCCACAAGGACGGGTTTTCATCCTCGGTCGAACTGGTCGAAGCCCTCGCCGAGACCGGCAAATTCAAGCTGCACGTGGGCGCCTACCCCGACCCGCATCCCGAAAGCGGCGATACCGACGCCGATGTCGCCTATCTTAAGCGCAAAATCCAGGCCGGTGCGAATACGGCGATCACGCAGTTCTTCTTTGAGGCGGACACCTATTTCCGCTTTCGCGACAAATGCGCAGCGGCAGGCATCACCAAGCCGATCATCCCCGGCATCCTGCCGATTGAAAACTGGAACGGTGTGAAAAAATTCGCCGCCCGCTGTGGCACGCCAGTCCCCGACAGTCTTGATGCAGCGTTCAACACCGCCATCGCCGCCGATCGCGAGCGCGCGTATTCCATCGAAAATTGCACGAAAATGTGTGAAGCGCTGATCGCGGGCGGGGTTGAGGATCTGCATTTCTACACGCTCAACAAGCCGCATCTGACGTCGGCCGTGCTTGAAAATCTGGGCATCACCGCCTGATCGGACGCTTTAGCGGCGCAGCCGGATACGGCTGCCCGCGCCTTTGTTGCGCTGCCCCTCATAGGGATTACGCGGCGGCGTGGCGCGATAGCTGCGCGCCCGGGCGGAGCGGTTTTTGCGTTGCCAACGGCGCAGGCGCCGGCGCACCAGTCGCCACCACGCAAGACCACCGCGCCGCCTGCGTACCCGCTGCGTCAGCGAGGGGTGTAGCACCTCGGACGGGTCCGCGCCGACGACACGCGGCTTGCGCGCCCAAAACAACTTGGCCCACCCCCGCCAAGGCGGGCTTTTGGGGCCCGTCGGATCAGCCAGAAACCGCATCCGCCAGCCAAAGGGCAATGGCAGGCCCGCGCTTTCGGCCTTGTCGAGAATCCAGACCAGCGCGGCGTTGGACAGCTTGCGTCCCTCGGCCCAATCCCCCAGCTGCCCGCCGACATCGCCGTGATTGCCCCGAAACCACATTTGCACCATCTCCGGCGCCGTCCCCGCCGCAACCGCATCAGGATCGGTCTGCCACATCACGGGCGCATAGGCCCGTCGGCTTTCATGGTAGGCCAGCGCGTGATAGCCGCGTTTGACATGTGGCCCCAGATACGCGCTGCGAAACCGGTGTTTCGCCTTGGACAAGCGCCACAAAAACGGCGCGCGAATGCCGATGGCGGAGACCGTATCCCAAACGCCGATCATCTCGATCTCGACACTCTGGTGGCAATGACTACGCGCGAATTCCTGCGCGACGGCGGTATCGGGATCGCTTTGGTAATGGCTGTAGAGCACGCTGACGTTGCGTTCTGTGGCATGGGCCGCCTCCAGCAATCCCAGCCGGTCGATCATCCCCGCCAAAGAGCGCACCGCATAGGCCCCGCGCGAATAGCCGAACAGGAAAATCCTGTCCCCCTCGACATAGCGGCTTGCCAGAGCGCCATAGACCTGACGGATCTGGCGGTTGATGCCGCGCCCTTCGATCACATCCAAGGCGTTGCGCCAGCCGGACCACTGGATTCCCGCCTCGTAGCGCAGGGACAGGCGCGCAGTGGGCTCTGTTGCGGCTCTGGTTTTTTGCGCGACTTCGCGACAGAGTTTATAGGTCAAACCGGCGTTGGTTTCCTGACCGTCCTCAAGCGTGGAGAGCGTGCCGTCCAAGATCACCACATGGGTGACCTGCCCGCGCAGCACAGCGCTGTGGGGCGCGTTCGCCCGCCCCTGCGCAGGGCCCTGCGCCCCGCTTGGTGCGGGGGCCTGTTCGGTTTCGACCGTGCGCCCCTTGCGCAGCGCTGTGCGAAACCGTCCAAGCAGGCTCATGGTGCGGCCATCCCGAACAGAGCGATCCGAGCCGCCCCCATGCGAGGCATCCCACTCCCGGGCAGACAGCGTGCCCGCCGGTTCAATGCCCGCCGGTTCAATGCCCGCTCTGACAAAATGCCTTTTGACCTGTCTGCCCGCACCTGCCTGCCCTTTCGCGTTCCTCGGCTTGGTGGTTACCCTACTGCGCCGCGCAAGGCAAAAAGGATTGAGAGCGGTCAAAGGCGCAGGGCACAACAGCCCCTTCGCGCGACGCCCCTATCGCGTGAACACCATCCGCACCGCCGGTTGGGTCGTCGCCGTTTTGGGGGCGACGCGAAGTTCATTCAAAGCCATCAGCACAAACACCACCGTTTGCGCCTTCGCGTGCAGCTGGTTGATCGTGCCGGTAATGTAAATCCGCTCCTTGGGGGCGTAGAACATGAAGCTGCCGCTCATGCCCAAATGCCCAAAGACCACCGGCGTCGACATGAACAGAGAGCTGCGATTGGCCACACGGTGGGGCAGCGACATCCAATAGGGCACTTGCAAGCGCATCATGCCCAGCCCGTACTCAACTGAGGGAAACATCGGACGCCAGTCGCACAGCATTTTGACCAAACTGCGCTCGAACAGATAGCCTTCCATGAAGGCCCGTAAAAAGATCAACCCTTCGTTTGCAGTGGTGACCATCCCGCCATCCGCCTGAAAGGACGCCATGGCCCGCCCAACCAAGAGCTCCTCTTCGCCCGCGCGCAAGTTCACGGGCTTGGTATCGGCCGGATCGCAGTACAAGTAGGTCGAGCGCAGCCCAAGGGGCGCACAGATCCTGTCCTTGATGACATCCGCAAGCGGCTTGTCGTCGAGTTTTTCGATCACCTTGCCCAGAATCTGGAAATTCGTGTCGGAAAAATGTGCCTTCTTCGTCTCGCCGGGGACATGCAGCGCCCCGTTTGCGCGCGCCCGCGCGATGGCATCGTCAAAATCCCAGCCCTCGTCAACGCCCTGCGCAATATCGGTCTGATAGGAGCGGCCGTTGTTTTTGTACAAAAAGAAATCGCCCAGTCCCGACGTATGGGACAGCAACTGGCGCAGGGTGATCTGATCGGTCAGATCCACCCCCTCATGCACAAGCAATTCCTCGCAGGCTTTGCAATCGAGATAGGAAACAAAGGGCGCACTGAGCGCCAGCTTGCCCTCTGCGCGCATCTGCAACAGGACCGCGGTGATGTATAATTTGGTGATCCCCGTGGCGAAAAACGCGCGCCGCGGCCCCAGGTCCCCCCCGCCAAGGTGAAACTCGGCCCCATCCGTTTCACGATAGGCCGAAAAAGTTGCCCCCGTGTACCACGGATTTCGCAGGCGGGTTTCGATCAGGCGAGACAGGGTCATCAACAACTCCACAAGGCCGCCAGACACCGGCGCGCTTGTTCGTGGTATGGCACAATGACAGTTAACATACGGTCAACCGCGCCGCGGCGCGCGCGCCCATCCCCCTTTCCCTCACCCGCCCTGCGCGATACACAAGCGCCAAACCCTAAAAAGATGCGGATCCGAACATATGGCGATGGAAAAGAACTTCGACGCGGGCACCAGCGAAGCACGCATTTACGAGGCTTGGGAAAAAGCGGGCGCGTTCAAAGCGGGCGCGAATGCCACGCGCGATGACACTTTCTGCATCATGCTGCCCCCCCCCAATGTCACCGGCTCGCTGCATGTGGGCCATGCTTTCAACCACACGCTGATGGACATCCTGACGCGCTGGAAACGGATGCAGGGCTTTGACACGCTGTGGCAACCGGGCCTTGATCACGCCGGCATTGCGACGCAGTTGCAGGTGGAGAAAATGCTTGCCGCCACCAACCAGCCGTCGCGGCGCGAACTGGGGCGCGAGAAATTCCTCGAAAAAGTCTGGGAATGGAAAGAGAAGTTCGGCGGCACCATCGTCGAGCAGGACAAGCGTCTGGGCACATCGATGGATTGGGACCGCCTTGCCTTTACCATGGACGAGCAGTTTCACGATGCGGTGCTCAAGGTTTTCGTGGACATGTATGCCAAAGGGCTGATCACCCGCGGCAAGCGGCTTGTGAACTGGGACCCGCATTTCGAAACCGCGATTTCCGATCTTGAAGTGGAAAACACCGAAGTTGCCGGTCACATGTGGCACTTCAAATACAAACTCGCCGGCGGCGAGACCTATGAGTACATCGAAAAAGACGAGGACGGCGCGGTCACCTTCCGCGAAACCCGCGACTATATTTCGATCGCCACGACACGCCCCGAAACCATGCTGGGCGACGGCGCGGTTGCGGTGAACCCCAAAGATGCGCGCTACGCCCCGATCGTGGGGAAAATGGTGCATCTGCCGCTCTGTGACCGCCTGATCCCCATCGTTTCCGACGAATATCCCGATCCCGATTTCGGCTCGGGGGCGGTAAAAATCACCGGCGCGCATGATTTCAACGACTACCAGGTCGCCAAGCGCTGCAATCTTCCCATGTACCGGCTGATGGATACCAAAGGCGCGATGCGTGCCGACGGGCTACCCTATGAGGACTGCGTGGCGCGCGCGCGCGAGATTGCCGCCGGTGCCGTTGCGGGCGAAATGGAGATCGACAGCCTCAACCTTGTGCCCGAAAAATACCGCGGCATGGATCGCTTCGACGCCCGCGCGGCGGTGATTGCCGACATCACTGCTGCTGGGCTTGCCGTGACCACGCTGGTGAAATCCATCGACGAGGACACAGGCGCCGAGCACATGGAAGCCGTGCCCGTTGTCGACAACAAACCGGTGATGCAGCCCTTTGGCGATCGCTCCGGCGTGGTGATCGAGCCGATGCTGACCGACCAGTGGTTCGTGGATACGGCCAAGATCGTGCAACCCGCGCTGGACGCTGTGCGCTCTGGCCGCACCAAGATCATCCCGGAGTCGGGCGAAAAGGTCTACTACCACTGGCTCGAGAATATCGAGCCCTGGTGCATTTCGCGCCAGCTGTGGTGGGGCCACCAGATCCCCGTCTGGTACGGGCTGGACCTTGGCTATGAGCAACCGCTCGAAACCGAAGGCGATCTGGACGAAGTCGATCTGCACAAGCTGCTGATCGAGGGCGGCATGATGCACCGCAAGGATGTCTACCACTGCGCGGCCTCCTTCGAGGCCGTGACGGAGGCCTTCAAAGGCGAGATTGCCGACACCCCCACCCCGATCAACCACGCCCGCATCATCGAAGTGGCCGACAAACAGGAAGCGATGGAAACACTCGCCGCCGCTTTGGGCCAATATGCCGTCGATCAGGACCCGACCAAACTGGTCTATCCGGTCTGGCGCGACGCAGATGTGCTCGACACGTGGTTCTCCTCGGGCCTGTGGCCGATTGGCACGCTGGGCTGGCCCCAAGACACCGACGCGCTGAAAAAATACTTCCCCACCAATGTGCTGGTTACAGGGCAGGACATCCTGTTTTTCTGGGTTGCGCGCATGATGATGATGCAGCTTGCCGTGGTGGACGACATCCCCTTCGACACCGTCTACCTGCATCAGCTCGTGCGCGACGAGAAGGGCAAGAAGATGTCGAAAACCACCGGAAACGTCATCGACCCGCTTGAAATCGTGGATGAATACGGCGCCGATGCCCTGCGCATGACCAACGCGGCCATGGCCTCGATTGGCGGCGTGCTGAAACTCTCGGTCGAGCGGATCAAAGGCTATCGCAACTTTGGCACCAAACTCTGGAATGCCACGAAATTTGCGGAAATGAACGAGGTCTTCAGCCAGTACGACCCCTCCGTAATGCCGACGCCCACCGCGACGCTGAACAAATGGATCATCGGGGAAACGGCCAAGGTCCGCATGGATGTCGACGCGGCGCTTGGCGCCTACCGTTTCAACGACGCGGCATTGGGCCTCTATGCCTTCGTCTGGGGCAAGGTCTGCGACTGGTATGTCGAACTGTCCAAACCGCTGTTCTATGACGGTGACGAGGCGATCAAGGCCGAAACCCGCCAAACCATGGGCTGGGTGCTTGATCAATGCCTGATCATGCTGCACCCCATCATGCCCTTCATCACCGAAGAGCTCTGGGCCATGACCGGCGTGACCCGCCGCAAAATGCTGGTCCATGCGGATTGGCCAAGCTTTGGAACCGAGTTGATCGACACGCACGCCGACCGCGAAATGAACTGGGTGATCGGCCTCATCGACTCCATCCGCTCGGCCCGGGCCGAAATGCACGTTCCCGCAGGGCTGAAAGTGCCGCTGGTGATCGTCGACATCGATGCCAACGGCGACGCCGCCTTTGCCAACAACAAAGCGATGATCGAAAAACTTGCCCGCATCGATGGCGTCACCCGCGTCGCGCAGATGCCCAAAGGCGCGGTGACCATCGCTGCGGAGGGGGCCACCTTCGGCCTGCCGCTGGCCGGCCTCATCGACGTAGCCGAGGAAAAAGCACGGCTGCAAAAGTCGCTCGACAAACTGGCCAAGGAAATGGGCGGCCTCAAAGGACGGTTGAACAACCCCAATTTCGTCGCCTCCGCGCCGGAGGAAGTCGTCGCCGAAGCCCGCGAAAACCTCGCCGCGCGCCAAGAAGAAGACGCAAAACTCAAAGCTGCCCTCACAAGACTCGCGCAAATCGGCTGATCTTTTGCACTCCTGAAACGGGAAAGGCGCGTTCCAGTGGGGCGCGCCTTTTGGTTTCTTTCGGATAAAAATACCCAACGTCACGCCACTTGCCAAAGGGCCGACAGTGGGTATTTGGATCCGAAAGAAGCCAGATGTCTGGCAAAATTCACAGATGTGGACAAGCGTCACTTTTGTGATAATCTCCTCACATGAATGACACCACGCCCCTCCCCAACGACGCCTCGCGTGAGCATCTGATGGTGCAGGTCGCGCGCATGACCTATCAGCAGGACAAGTCCCAGACCGAGATTGCACTGGAAACCGGGCTGAACCGCTGGCAAGTGGCGCGGCTATTGGCCGATGCCCGTGATACCGGTGTGGTTCGCATTGAAATCGTGCCGCGCAATCATCGCCTGCCCGACCTTGAAAGCCGCCTGTTGCGCGCCTTTGGCTTGCGCGATGCGGTCGTCGTGCCAACGGACGCGGGCGGCGATGCGGTTGCCCTTGTTGCGGGGGCCTATCTGGCTGGCTTGCGGCCCCGCCCCGATGTGGTGGGCGTGTCGTGGGGGCGGACGATGGCCGAGGTCGCCCATTGGCTTCCCGAAGGCTGGGCACAAGGCGTCACGGTGGTTCAGATCAACGGGACTGTGGCCCCCAAGCCGCAGGCGCGCGGGCACAACGATGTCGCAGAAACCTTTGCCGTCAAAGGCAACGGGCGCTTTGTGCCGCTGCCCGTTCCCGCCATCGTGGGCGCGCGCGAGACACGCGATATCCTGATGCGCGACCGCATCGTGTCGGACGTGATCAACATTGCCAAAGGCGCGAAATTGCTATGCTTTTCCTTTGGCGCCTTGGGCGAGGATTCCGCTCTGGTCCATTCGGGCAATCTGCTGGCCTCCGAAGTCGAAGCCCTTTTGAAAGCGGGGGCTGTTGGCGACATTCTGGGCCATATCATCGACGCCGAGGGGCGGATTATCGCCCCTGATATTGATGCGCGCACCATCGGGCTGGATCTGGGCACTCTGGCGCAGGCCGAGCGCTCTGTCGGCGTGGCCTATGGCGCGCAAAAACATGCCGTGACGCGCGCCGCCCTGCGCGCGGGTCTTGTAAACACGCTCGTCACCGACGAGGACACCGCAATTTTCGCTCTGGAGCAGACCACATGAGCCATGATTTCCCCCGCAATCCGGGTCAGCCGCTCGACACGAGCGCTTTCGAACGCCAGCAGATCAATCTGCGCGCAACCGAGCGGCGTGCAGCGCAGATTGCAACCCGTCGCTCGGTCAAGAAAAACTACCAAGCCGCGTGGTTGGTCAATGCGATCAAGGTGATTGATCTGACCACACTGGCGGGGGATGACACGGCCGCGCGGGTGCGCAGGCTCTGTGCCAAGGCCCGTCAGCCGCTTGCCCCGCATATTCTCCAGGGTCTCGGGATCGCACCGGTGACGACAGGGGCTGTGTGCGTCTACCCCACGATGGTGCCCCACGCGGTGGATGCTTTGGCCGGCACGGGCATTCCCGTGGCCTCTGTCGCGACGGGGTTTCCCGCGGGTTTGATGCCCCTGCCCCTGCGGCTTGAGGAGATCCGCTGGGCGGTGGCGCAAGGCGCCGCCGAGATCGACATCGTGATCACCCGCGAGCATGTGCTTGGTGGCAACTGGCAGGCGCTTTACGACGAGGTCGCGGCGATGCGCGCGGCCTGTGGCAACGCCCACCTCAAGGCCATTCTGGCGACCGGCGACTTGCAAACCCTGTCCAATGTCTACGCCGCGTCGATGGTTGCGATGCAGGCGGGGGCGGATTTCATCAAAACCTCGACCGGCAAGGAGGGCGTCAATGCCACCCTGCCCGTCTCGCTGACCATGGTGCGGGCGCTGCGCGACTACCGCGATGCCACGGGGCAGATGGTCGGGTTCAAACCCGCAGGTGGCCTGAAAACCGCCAAGGATGCCATTGTCTGGCAGAGCCTGATGAAAGAGGAGATGGGGGCCCCTTGGCTTGCGCCCGATCTGTTTCGCATCGGGGCGTCCTCGCTTTTGGGCGACATCGAGCGCCAGTTGGAACATCACGTCACCGGGCGCTACGCCGCCGCCCACCGCCACGCTGTTGCGTAAAGGTCTAAAAATGCCCACAATTTCCGAGATTCTCATGACCATGGACTACGGCCCTGCCCCCGAGGACGCTTCGATCGCCCATGACTGGCTGGCCCGTCACGGCGCGCGGTTTGGTCATTTCATCGCTGGCACGCTGACCAGCCCCCACACCACATTTGCCACGATCAACCCGGCAACCTCTGTCGAGCTGGCGCAGGTGAGTGCGGGCAGCGCGGCCGATGTCGATGCCGCCGTGGAGGCCGCGCGCGCGGCGCAGCCCAAATGGGCGGCCCTGTCGGGGCATCAACGCGCGCGGCATTTGTACGCGCTGGCCCGCCACGTCCAGCAGCACGCGCGGCTTTTGTCGGTGCTGGAAACGCTGGACAACGGCAAGCCGATCCGCGAAAGCCGCGATATCGATATCCCGCTGGTGATCCGCCATTTCTACCACCATGCCGGCTGGGCCGAAGTGCTGGCCGACGAATTCCCCGCCGCCACGCCGCTGGGGGTCTGTGCGCAGGTGATCCCGTGGAATTTCCCGCTGTTGATGCTGGCGTGGAAGGTCGCGCCCGCTCTGGCTGCGGGCAACACAGTCGTTCTCAAACCTGCCGAATACACCCCGCTCACGGCGCTGGCCTTTGCGCAAATCGCCCATGAAGCGGGTTTGCCGGAGGGTGTGCTCAACATCGTGACGGGGGACGGCGAGACAGGGGCGCTGCTGACGGGGCATGCGGGCGTGGATAAAGTCGCCTTCACCGGATCGACCGAGGTGGGCCGTCTCATTCGCAAGCAGATCGCGGGATCGGGCAAGGCCCTGACGCTGGAACTCGGGGGGAAATCGCCTTTCATCGTCTTTGCGGACGCGGATCTGGACGCGGCGGTCGAAGGTGTCGTGGACGCCATCTGGTTTAACGGCGGGCAGGTGTGTTGCGCGGGATCGCGGCTGTTGGTGGCCGAAGCTGTCGCCCCCCGGTTCACCGCTTTGCTCAAAGCGCGGCTTGGCAAATTGGTGACGGGCGATCCGCTGGATAAATCTGTGGATCTCGGGGCCATCGTGCATCCTGTGCAGCTTGAGCGGATCACCTCGCTGGTCGATCAGGGCGTTGCCGAGGGGGCCGTCTTGACGCAAGGAGCCGCCCCCGAGGGCTGTTTCTTTGCGCCCACGCTGGCCGAAAACGTCGATCCGGCCAGCATTCTGGCGACCACGGAAATTTTTGGCCCCGTGGCGACGCTCACGACCTTTCGCACGCCCGCTGACGCGCTGGTGTTGGCAAATGCCACCAACTACGGGCTGGCCGCCTCGATCTGGTCGGAAAATATTTCGCTTGCCCTCGACATGGCAGCCAAGGTGAAAGCGGGGGTTGTCTGGATCAATGCCACCAACCTGTTTGATGCGGCTGCGGGCTTTGGCGGGATGCGCGAAAGCGGCTTTGGCCGCGAGGGCGGGCGCGAAGGCATGGTGGCCTATCTGGCCATGCCATCGCCCAAAGCGGGCAAGGCCGAAACGCCGCCCGCCGCCTGTGATCCCTTGCCAGGTGACACAGCGCCAGGGGCAAAGGGGGGCATAGACCGCACGGCCAAGCTCTACATCGCCGGCAAGCAGACCCGCCCCGACAGCGGCTATTCCTATGCGGTGCAGGGTCCCAAGGGCGCAATCGGCCTTGCGCCTTTGGGCAATCGCAAGGATATCCGCAACGCGGTGGAAGCCGCGCACAAAGCCTTTGGCTGGGGCAAAGCCACCGGCCATAACCGCGCGCAGGTGCTGTATTATTTCGCCGAAAACCTGGAGGCGCGCGCCGAGGAATTCGTCGCACGGCTCACGGCCATGGGCCTTGGCAAATCCGCCAGATCCGAAGTCGACACAGCGGTGCAGCGTGCCTTCTGGTACGCCGCACAGGCTGATAAATTCGACGGGCATGTGCATTCCACACAGGCCAATCACGTAACGCTCGCCATGCATGAACCGATGGGCGTCATCGCAATTTCCTGCCCGGATCGCAGCCCGCTTTTGGGCTTTGTCTCGCTGGTGCTGCCCGCGATTGCCACGGGCAATGCGGTGGTGGTCACGCCCTCGCAAAGCCATCCGTTGATCGCCTGCGATCTGGTGCAAGTCATGGAAACCTCCGACATTCCCGCAGGGGTCATCAACATCGTGACAGGCCCGCGCGACGACCTTGCGCGCGTGTTGGCCGATCACGACGATGTGGCCGCACAGTGGTATTTCGGTACGGCGCAGAGCTGCGCGGATGTTGAAGCCCGCTCGGCGGGGAACCTCAAGCAAACCTGGGTCGAGGTGGCGGGTCTGCGCGATTTCTCAAGCTCTGCGGGCTATGGCAAAGGATTCCTTCACCGCGCCACGCAGGTCAAGAACATCTGGGTGCCCTACGGCATCTAGGCCGCGGGCCTTATGCGCCCGCAGCGATCACCTTGGTCGCGGCCTCAAGCGCGCCTGCGCCGCGCGCGATTCCCAAGGCCTCGAAAGCCGCTTCAAGGCTGGCGATATTGCCCAAGACCATATGGGCGTTCAAATGCCCCATATGGCCGACGCGGAAAAACCCGTGCCATTCGGGTGACGCGGGATCGACCAGACCAAGGGAAATGCCAAGCGTCACGCCAGCCTCCTGTTCCATCCATTCGCGCAGACGGGTGGCATCGGGGGCGGTCATGCGCAGCGTCGTGACAGCATTCGACCGCGCGGCGGGATCGGCGATGTTCAACTCGGTGCATCCCCATGCCGCAAAGGCCGCGTGATAGGCGCTGGCAAGGGTCGCATGGCGGGCCCAGACGGCCTCCAACCCCTCCTCGAGGATCATATCGACCGCCGCGCGCAGGGCGTAGAGGTGATGGGTCGGTGCCGTCCCGTCGAAATATTCATAGAGTTGCGCAGGCGTGGCGCGCCCCGTCCAATCCCAATAGGGCGTGCGCAAATCTGCGGCTTTTCCCGCCTCCAAGGCGCGGTCGGAGAACCAGATAAATCCCATGCCCGGCGGGGTCATCAGACCCTTTTGCGAGGCGGCGATCATCACATCGACGTTCCAGTCGTCAAACCGGAACTCGTCGCAGCCCAGCGAGGCAATGCAATCCACCATCAACAGCGCCGGATGCCCCAAATCGCGCATCGCCGCCCCCAAGGCTTTGATATCATTGCGCACCGACGTGGCCGTATCGACGTGAACGCAGGTCACCGCCTTGATGGTGTGATGGCTGTCAAGCTTGAGCGCATTGATCACCTGCGCCACTTCCAACGCGGCGCGATTGCCAAAATCAAGCTCTGCAACCTGCGCGCCCAAGGCGCGCGCCACCCCTGCCCAACCGGAGCCGAAGTTGCCCGTGACCAGCGACAAAACCCGATCCCCGCGCGAGATCACATTGCTCAGGGATGCTTCCCAAAGACCATGACCGTTGGTGATATACATCGCCAGATTCTGCGAGGTGCCGGCAATGGTTTTCAGGTCGGGCACCAGGCCGTGGGTCATGTCGACCATCTCGCCGGTATAGATATTGGGCGCGGACCGCATCATCGCGCGCAGAACGCGCTCGGGCATCACAGAGGGGCCCGGAATAGCAAGGTAGGTGCGACCATTGGCAAGGGACATCGGCGCGGCTTTCTGTAAAAGTGGACTATCTGATCAAAAGCCGTACCCTTCGCATCTGCGCCGGTCAATCGCCGCGGCTCCCCTCAGGGCCCCTGCACCGCATCCCTTTGCGGCACATGCCACTTTCGCAGGCAGGCTGCGGGGCGCGAAAACCTTGCGCCAGAGCGTGGGGGCGGTTAAATCGGCAGTCAGCCCAGACTGTCTCATGACATCAAACACGCCACGACGGTCCGCAAAGGAACCCGCCCATGTTTTCCAAACTCCAGCAATCCTTCAAGAAACTGGAACGGGCGAAAGTCGGCTCTTTTGGAAATGACATCGAAAGCCCCAAGGGCCGCCGCGCCGCGATGTGGCATTTCCACCTCGTTGATCATGCGTTCCTGCGCGGCCTTTGGACCAACCTCGACCAGATCGCGCCGCAGGTTTGGCGCTCGAACCAGCCGGGACCGGCGCGCGTCGAACGCTACGCCAAAATGGGGATCAAAACGATCATCAACCTGCGTGGCACCCCCAATGTCAGCCACTATCTGCTGGAACGCCAGGCCTGCGCCGCCCATGGCATTGCGCTGGAATCTCTGGCGCTCAAAGCCCGCCACGCGGCCAAGACCGAAGACTACCTTGCGCTGCTCGATCTGTTTGATCGCGTCGAGAAGCCGTTTTTGATGCATTGCAAATCGGGCGCGGACCGCGCGGGTCTGGCCAGTGCCTTTTACCTGCTGCATGCCTGCGGGGCGAGCGTGCCAGAGGCCCGAAAGCAACTGCACATCCGCTATATGCACCTCTCGACAACCAAAACCGGCGTGCTGGACTATCTGCTTGATTGCTTTGAAGCCGATCTGGCGCGCCTTGGGCCGATCCCGCTGCGCGACTGGCTGACCCATCACTACGACCGCAAGGCCGTAAACGACGGGTTCACCCCGCGCTGGGGGCGCAAGTGAGCCAACAGCCCACCGCCCCCCTCCCCGCAAAACAGGGTCAAAACCAGCGGCTTGGCCTGTGGCTGTGGCGGGCCTACATCCGGCGGCACACGGGCAAGATCCTGCTTGCCATGCTGTTCATGGCGCTGGAGGGGTCGGTTCTGGGCATCCTGAGCTACTTCGTCCAGCCGATGTTTGACAATGTGCTTGTCGGCTCGGATGGCGCGGCGTTGAAATGGGTGGCGCTTGGCGCGGTTGGCATCCTGTCTTTGCGCGCGGTGTCGACCTTCACCCAGCGCAACCTGATGGCCTCGGTGCAGACCAAAGTCTCGACCACGTTGCAGGCCGATATGGTCGCCCACATGCTGACGCTCGATGGCGATTTCTACCAAGACAACACCCCCGGCGTTCTGATCGAGCGCACGCGCGGCGACACGCTGGCCGCCTCCACCATCTGGAACACCGTCGCGACCTCGGTGGGGCGCGATATGGTCAGCCTGATCTCTCTGCTGGGCGTTGCCCTTTACACCGACTGGACCTGGACGCTGATCGCCGTGGCGGGGGCGCCCTTGGTGCTGTTCCCGATCACGGTGCTGCAAAAACGGGTGCGCCGCGCCACCCGCGCCGCGCGCGCCGCCGCCGCCACCGTGTCCAACCGGCTGGACGAAATTTTCCACGGGGCCGTCACGATCAAACTGTCCGCGACCGAAAAACGCGAAGCCAAACGTTTTGGAGCGACGCTCAACACCCAGCGCCGCGCGGAACTGAAGGCGGTGATGGGACAAGCGGCCATTCCCGGGCTGATCGACCTTGTGGCCGGCATCGGCCTTGCGGGGGTCCTGTACTACGGCGGCGGGCAGATCGTTGCGGGCGAGAAAACCGTCGGGGAATTCATGTCGTTTTTCACCGCCATCGCACTGGTGTTCGAACCGCTGCGCCGCGTGGGCAATATTTCGGGCACATGGCAGGTGGCCTTGGGGTCCATCGAACGCATCCACGGGATTTTCGAGGCCAAGCCGACGATCAAATCGCCCGCCACCCCTGTCGCTCTTGCCAAACCCGCGCGCGAGGCGGACATCACCTTGGCCAACGTGTCCTTTGCCTATGGCACCGCCCCCGTGCTGCGCGGCGCAACCTTCACGGCGCGCGCGGGCGAGACCACCGCGCTTGTGGGGGCGTCGGGCGCAGGAAAATCCACCGTTTTCAACCTGCTCACGCGGCTCGTGGACGCCACGGACGGCGAAATTACCATCGGCGGGCAGGATATCCGAACCCTCGCCCTGCCCCAATTGCGCAACCTCTATTCGGTCGTCAGCCAGGAGACCCTGCTGTTTGACGAAAGCCTGCGCGACAATATCACCATGGGCGAAACGCCTGATCCTGCGCAGCTGACGGCGGCGATGGACGCCGCGCATGTGTCGGAATTCGTGCAAGGTCTTGGCAATGGCCTGGACACGGCGGCCGGTCCGCGCGGCTCGGCGCTGTCGGGCGGGCAACGCCAACGGATCGCGATTGCGCGCGCAGTGCTGCGCGACCGTCCGGTGCTTTTGCTCGACGAGGCGACATCGGCGCTGGATGCGCGCTCGGAAAAGATCGTGCAAGAGGCCCTGGAACGCCTGTCGAAAGGGCGCACAACGCTGGTGATCGCGCACCGCCTCTCGACCATCCGCGCCGCGCATTCCATCGTGGTGATGGATCGCGGACGCGTGGTGGACCAAGGCACCCATGAGGAGCTTCTGGCGCGGGGCGGCATCTATGCCGACCTCTATCGCCTGCAATATTCCGAAGGCAAAACCGTGTCGGATGCCAGGGCCAAGGCGATCGCCGCCCCCGATGCTGCGCAGGACAGCGATGAAACCCCGAGCCCGCTCGCGCGGATGTTCAGCGCCTTTTCAACGATCTGGAAACGCTAGGCGCGCAAAAGACGCGCGACCGGCATCAGGCCAAAGCGCCCCCAGATGCGCGCGCGAAGTCCGACCGGCAGTCGAAAGGCAGAGCGCCTTGCGCCCTGCGCGCCGCTCAACACCAGCGCTTCGACACGGCCCACCCAGCCCTCGGGCAAACGCGCGCCCTGCGCCAGTTCCAGCCGCCATGCCGCGCCGCAGGCGGCGCGCGCCGCCGTCACGCCGCCCTCGACAATCTCGGCCCCGACCGCATCGATCAGATCCGCCAAACCGTCATGGGCAAGATCACAGACCAGCACTTCGCGGATCAGACCCGCGTCAATTCCGGCCATGAGGTCTTTGACCTGCGCCGTAAATCCGGCTGCATTCGCCACCCCTGTGATCACAACCGAAACCGGTGCGCGCATCGCAAACTCTCCAACAACTCGGCCCTTCTGTTTTCGGGCCTGCAGACCTATATTCCATGCGCACGCCCAAAGACGAGACATAATTGCAAAGGGGCGCAACGAGAGGCCGAATGATGAGCATTCCCGAGCACGACACCCCCCGTCACATTCTGGAAATCAGCGGTACGCAGCGGCGCAAGTTCCTGCAAGGGCTGGTGTCCAACGACGTGAACCGGCTGGATGAGGGCATGGTCTATGCCGCCCTTCTGACCCCGCAGGGAAAATATCTGTGCGACTTCCTGCTGGTGGAAGAGGACGGGGTGATCCTGCTCGACGCCCCTGCCCCGCTGGCGCCGGCCCTGTTCCAGCGACTGGGCATGTACAAACTGCGCTCCGATGTCACTCTGACGCCCTCACAGCGCGCGCTGGCGCGAGGTCTGGGCGACGTGCCCGCCGGTGCCTACGCCGACCCGCGCGACCCGGCCCTTGGCTGGCGGGCCTATGACGGGCGCGACAGCGAGGATCACGACTGGACCGCGCTGCGTGTCGCGCAGTGCATTCCCGAAGCGGGAATTGAATTGACCCCCGACAGCTACCTGTTGGAAAGCCGCTTCGAAGCCCTCAACGGTGTTGATTTTCGCAAAGGTTGCTACGTCGGCCAAGAGGTGACCGCGCGGATGAAACATAAGACCGAGCTGCGCAAGGGCCTGCGCCGCGTCGCCCTCACCGGCCATGCGCCCATCGGCACGCCCCTGTTAAACGACAGCGGCAAAGAGGCGGGCACGCTGTATTCCCAAGCCGATGGTCACGCCATCGCCTACCTGCGGTTTGACCGCGCCACCGGCCCGTTACGCGCGGGCGACGCGGTGATCACGCCCTGACGCCGCAAGCCGCAGCCGCCCCCACAGACCGAAAAGGCCACCCGCGCGGGGTGGCCTTTGTCATCATACTTGCGTGAGCGCGCCGTGATCGGTTGCGGCGCGCCCGCGCGCTGCCCCCGCCCGCAATGAGGCGCGGATCACCTAGGGATCACCTAGGGATCAGGCGCGGGGATCAGGCGCGTTCGGAATATTCCATGGTCTCGGTGTTGACGATGATCGCCTCGTCCTGACCGACAAAGGGCGGCACCATGACGCGCACGCCATTGTCGAGGATCGCGGGTTTGAACGAATTTGCCGCCGTCTGGCCTTTGACCACCGGCTCGGTTTCGACGATGACGCAGGTCACTTTTTGCGGAACGGTCGCGTTCAACGCCTCTTCGTCGTGGAATTCGACGACGATGGTCATCCCGTCTTGCAAGAAGGGGCGACGATCCCCCAAAAGTTCAGCATCCAGAGTGACTTGGTCATAGGTTTCGACATCCATAAAGGTCAGCTGACCGTCGGATTCGAACAGGAACTGCATGTCTTTTTGCTCAAGACGTACACGCTCGACCTTATCAGCAGAGCGGAAGCGTTCGTTGAGTTTGCGCCCGTCGCGCAGGTTCTTCATTTCGACCTGGGCAAAGGCACCGCCCTTGCCGGGCTTGACGTGGTCGACTTTGACGGCGCCCCAAAGGCCCCCGTCGTGCTCCAGAACATAACCGGGGCGGATCTCGTTTCCGTTAATTTTGGGCATTGGGCAAAACCATGACAGAAGGTTGACTGAATTCTGGCTGACCCTATATCTGGCCTATCCCTGCAGAGCAAGGAAACAAGATCGAGTAACGTTAACTGTTCATCAATGCGCCAATCGCATAGGTGATATGCAAGAACCGGTTACCCGAATCAAGGCGAACCTGTCATAAGGGCCCACGCCAAGATGACAAGAGCAATAAAGCAAGGAAACAGAATGGCTGATTTTGTTGACGGCACTGCATATAATTACGAGCAAGGCCAACGCGCGCGCAAACTCTTTGCCGCTGTCGTTCTCGCCGCCCTCGACGATGCAATCGCCGATGACAAGAAATACGGCAACGGCCCAGAGCAAATCGCGCGCTGGGCACGCTCGCGTGATGGTCGCGAAGTTCTGTCATGTGCCGGTATCGACCCCAACGAACGGGTTGTGTCCGGTCTGATGGAATTCGTGTCCAAAGGCATCCGCACCTCCGTCGCGCTTTCGCGCGAGGAAAGCGAACGCCGCCACGCACAAGCCGAAGCGGAAGCCGCCTAAAGCGCGACTTCCCCACTGCGGTCAACGGGTGGCTTTTTGAAACCCGCCGACCACGCTGCCTGATCTTGAGAAAAGAGGCGTCCCCTACTGCTGGGGGACGCCTCTTTTGGTTTTCACCCGCTGCTTTTGGTTTTCACCCGCTGCCGCCGCGCTCTTCTGCTTTGACACGAACTCCGCTACACCTGCGCCAAAGCAACGGAGCGCGCAGGCATGGCAAAAGCGATTATGATCCAAGGGGCAGGATCGAATGTCGGCAAATCGATGATCGTCGCGGGCCTGTGCCGCGCGGCGCATAATCGCGGGCTCAGCGTGGCCCCGTTCAAACCGCAAAACATGTCCAACAACGCGGCCGTGACCGAGGATGGCGGCGAGATCGGCCGCGCGCAGGCCTTGCAGGCGCGCGCCTGCCACCGCGCGCCCCATACGGATATGAACCCCGTGCTGCTCAAGCCTGAAACGGACACCGGCGCGCAGGTTATCGTGCAGGGGCAGCGCGTCGCGACCCTCAAGGCACGCGACTACGGTGCGATGAAAGCCGGCCTGATGCCGCGTGTTCTCGACAGTTTCCACCGCCTTGCCGCCAGTGCCGATCTTGTGATCATCGAAGGCGCCGGAAGCCCTGCCGAAATCAACCTGCGCGCGGGGGACATTGCCAATATGGGGTTTGCCGAGGCGGCGAATGTACCCGTCATTCTGGTGGGTGACATCGACCGTGGCGGCGTGATCGCGCAGCTGGCGGGCACCCATCTGGTACTGCCCGCGCAAGATCGCGACCGGATCAAAGCCTTCATCGTAAACAAGTTTCGCGGCGATGTATCGCTGTTTGCCGATGGCGCGCGTGCCATCACCACCCATACCGGCTGGCCCGATCTGGGCACCCTGCCGTGGTTTTCACAGGCACACCGCCTGCCCGCCGAGGACGTGATGGACATTGCCTCGCGCGGGACGGGGCGCTTCAAGATTGCGGTGCCCAAACTGTCGCGCATCGCCAATTTCGATGACCTCGACCCGCTTGCAGCCGAGCCCGACAATCGCGTCGACATCATCGAAGCCGGTCGCCCCCTGCCCGCCGATGCCGATCTTGTGCTGCTTCCCGGGAGTAAATCCACCACCGGCGATCTGGCCTATTTCCGCGCCCAAGGCTGGGATATCGACCTTCTCGCCCATGTGCGTCGTGGGGGGCGTGTGCTGGGAATTTGCGGGGGCTATCAGATGCTTGGCCAGTGGATAGATGATCCCGACGGCATCGAGGGCGTAGCGGGGCGACACGCGGGGCTGGGCCTGCTCGACATCACCACGACCATGACAGCGCACAAGCGGCTCGCCAAGGTGCGCGCGACGCACCACGCCTCTGGAACCGCGCTGGAGGCCTATGAAATCCACATCGGCACGACCATAGGCCCCGACTGCGCGCGCGCATGGCTCAGCGTGGACGGTCGCCCCGAGGGCGCCACCAGCGCGAGTGGTTTGGTGCAGGGGTGTTACTTGCACGGGCTGTTCGCGAGCGATGCGTTTCGCGCCGCCTACCTTGGCCTTACCGCCGGTGACCTCGCCTTTGAGGCCGGTGTGGAGGCCGCGCTCGACGCGCTTGCCAGCCATGTCGAGGCGCATCTCGACATCGCGCAGCTGCTGGCGCTGGCGGCAGACGTCTAACGCTTATTCGAAGTCCTTGAGGGTCATGGCACGCTGCACTTCGCGGCGCACAAGGCGGCGAAGGTTGCGGGTGATCCGCTCGCCCATCGTGCCTTGCAACTCCTCGCGAATAATCGTTGTCACCAGATCGCGCAGCGCCTCTTCGTCGAAAACGTCATCCGCATAGCCCGCGGCATCAAGGTCTTCGTCCTCGTCGAAATCGGGCTCTTGCGCTTCAAGTTGGTCGAAATCAATGTCGAGCGCGTCATCTTCGGCCAAAGCGACGGGCTCCTCGGTCTCGACCGACTCAATTTCATCGTTTTCGATCAGCGTCGCGGCGGCAAGTGCCTGCAATTCGGCCAGATCCACGACATCCTCGGTGATTTCCGCATCGAGCCAGTCGTGGACCTCCACCAAAGTGTCGGATTCGGCCTGTGCGTCGTGATCGCGGGTCTCGACCTCAGGCGTGTCAGGTGCAACGTCAGCCCCCTCGTCAACCGCGTAACGCGCGGTGACAAATGACAAAATCTGCGCGTCGCGCTCTTCGTCCTTGCCGATGACGTGCTGGTCCTCCTGCGCGCCGCTCTCGGCGCTATCGGCCTCTTGCGCGCCGCTGTCGTCCGCATCGGCGTGAGACGTCTCGTGCGCAGCGGCCTGTGCGTGTTCTTCCGCCCGCGTGTCTTGGGCGGCCGGGGTTTCCTGGCGCTTGGGGTAGCTCAAGATCATCGCTGTGGGGGTGGTGTCGGTCTGGTCCTCGCTGCCATCGGGTTCGAACTCGTCGGCATAGGAACTGACGGCGGCTTCCAATTCCGCGATACGGGCCTCAAGCGAGAGATTGGGGTCAAGCTCCTCACCGGAGTAAAAAGCCAGATGCGGATCGCGCGCGAAGAACTCATCTCTGACCTCTGGCTGATCCACATCAGCGTCCTGCTGCGGGAGGTCGATGCGTTCGGCAGCGCCCAGAACCAGCGGCGCATAGGAGGCAATCACCGCCGCAGCTTCGCCCCCGTCGGGCGCGGGTTCGGCGGGTGCATAGGCAGTCGCATGGTCCGTTTCCGATGTCATAGCCACTCCCGCTGCTCTCAACTCATCACCAGACAGGCCCGAAACCCACGTGGCTTCGTCCCTCGCCATGCCTGACGTTCCGTCAAGAGCGTGACCCGTTTTTAACCGGTTTGCAACCGTTCGGCGCGCCATCACGGCGGCTGGTCGGGTAAACGTGTCTGCGCTGCACTGTTGGGGCGCATCGACACGGTCGCTGTCGGACAACACAAGCTGGGGAGCATTCTGCGCCTGTTCCGGTGCCTGTTGCGGTGCCTGTCCCTGCGCATCCTGCGCGTCTTCGCCGAGGGATATCGAAGGCAAAAGATCGGCCAAGCGCCACGCGCCCGCAGCCACCGGTGCCACCGGTGCCGCTTGGGCATCCGCTTCGACATCTATCACCAACCTGCGGATCGACGAAATCATGTCCCCCGCAGATTTGGTTGTTCTCGATGACCCCATATCAAATCCCGCCAGTCCAACATCCCCGAATTCCACGGTAAAGAATGCAGCAGATCGCTACAACACATGAAATCGCGAGGACGCGGTATTACTGGCCGATATTACTGGCCGATCGCTTTGAGGACGCGATCCAGCTTTTGGCCTTGGGGGCTGATTTTGGTGGTCAGGGGCGCATTGGAGACAGCATTGTAATAGCCGGTGGGATCATAGGTCGGCACGCCGAGCTTCAGGTGGGAGGCGGTCAAAAGCCCCATCGCCGCCAAAAGATCATAGGAGGCCTGATCGGAGTCGATTTGCGCCTGAATAGCGGAGACCTGCGCGTCGAGCAGCGTCTGTTCGGCATCGAGCACATCAAGCGTGGTCGATGCGCCAAGCGCGGCCTCCTCGCGGATGCCCTCATAGGCCACACGCGATGCGCGGATCAACTGCGCGTTGGCCTCGACCTGCGCGCGGTACACCGACAAAAGCGCCCATTGCGACCCCACTTCGGCTTCGACCGAGCGGCTGGTGGACAAGAGGTTCGCACGGCCGGCCTCTTCATTTGCCTTGGCCTTGCGGATCGCCGAGGACAGTTCCCCGCCGGAGTAAATCGTCCCGTCAAGGGTCAAACCGGCGCTTGCGCCTGTCGCCCCTTCCAGGTCGCTTGCCACGGTCGTCGTGGCGGACAGGGTCGGATAGCGGCTGCGCTGTGCGATTTGCACCGCAAGATCATAGGCTGCCACCTGATGCTGTACTTCTTTGATCGAGGGGTGGTTGCGCAGCGCGAAGGCCCGCGCCTCGGCATCGGATTTCACCGGCAGCGGCGCGGGGTCGGGCGCCACGAGATTCCCGGGGTAAAAGCCCACAAGTTCCTTGTAGGTTTCGCGGGCCGACGCCAGCGTCCCCTGCGCCGAGGCAAGGCTGGCGCGCGCGGCCCCAAGCGAGGCCTCGAACTGGCTCACGTCGGTGCGCGTCACCTCGCCCACATCCAAGCGATCGCGCGAGGCGCGCAAGTTCTGGGTCTGCAGGCGCACGTTGCTTTGTTGCAGGTTGATCAGCGCAAGCGCTTCACGCACGTTCATGTAGGCGGTCACCGTGTCCTGCAACACCGTCTGTTCGACACCCACAAGCGACTCGCGCGTGGCAAGCACCGTCTCTTTGGCGGCGGCGACGGACAATTCGTTCTGGCCGAAGGTATAGAGATCCATCGACGCGACAAAACTCAGCGTTTTGGTCCATGTTTCGGCGTTGGCCGTGCTGAACGGCGTGCTGGAAAGCGTGTAGCTCAGGCTCGGCATCATGTTCGAAAGCGACGATGCGACATCTTCATCCTGCACCCGCAGCAATGCGCGGTTTTGCTCCAGAACGCCGGAGTGTTTGTAGGCGGCCGCCAAAGCATCCCCAAGCGTTTCCGCGCTCAGGCTTGCCGGCATCACACCACAGACCACCGCGATGGTGGAAACCGCAATCGCGCGGCCCATGCCCGCGGCTGCTACCAATTTGCCAAACTTGATCATTCTGCTCACGTCCTCGTGTCGAATTTACCAGCGTCGGATGTCTCTGCGGCGCTATATCTTGAATTGGGTGGGGGATGTCTCCCCTCGCCTGCCTGTTTTGTCTTACCTGTCTCGCCTGACGCGTTTCGTCGTGCCCGCTTTGTGTCGAGCGCGCTTCAAATCAATGCCCAACCAAATCAATGCCCAACCGAAAGCGGTGCGGCGAAAATGCAGCAGCGCCCTATCGGGCGCCGCATCATCCTTACAGCGCGAAAGCTGTCGTCTTTTCAAAGCCCGCCAGAACCGGCGCCGCGGCGTTAAAGGACATCCGCCACGACATACCACCGTCAAGCTTGTATCCTATACGCACCGTGCCCAACGATCCGTCGACAAAAATGCAAGCGATACGCCCGCCGTCTTTAAGCTGGTCGAGAATCGCCGCGGGAACCTCCTCGACGCCGCCCTCAATCAGGATGGCATCGTAGGGACCGTGCTGCGCGGCACCGCCCGCAAGCGGCCCCTGTTCGAGGATGACATTGTCGGCGCTGGCCTGCGTCAGGGCGGCTTGCGCCTCGCCAACAAGCGCCTCATCGGCCTCGACAGCCACAACCGCCTGTGCGATGCGCGCGATCACCGCCGAGGAATAGCCAAGGCCACACCCGATATCGAGCACCAACTCATCACCGGTAATGTTCAGCGCATCCAACATCTTAGCCAAAGTGCGCGGCTCCAGAACAACCCGCCCCGGCGCGAAAGTGATATTCTCACCGACATAGGCCGCTTCGCGCTTTGAGCTCGGCACAAAATTTTCGCGCGCGATCGTAAGCATGGCTTCGATGATCGGGAATTTGGTCACATCAGAGGGACGCACTTGCGTGTCGACCATCATCGTGCGGCGTGCGGTGTAGTCGGGCATGGACTAAACTCTTTCGTTCACATTGCTTATAAACAGTCTTGCCACATCTAACGCCAAGCGGCAATACACAGGCCCTGCGCATTCGGGCTTGCGGCCATTTTTTCCTTGCGCTAAATACAGCCCACTTTCGGCGGCGAGTTGGCGGAGAGGTTACGCAGCGGATTGCAAATCCGTGTAGACCGGTTCGATTCCGGTACTCGCCTCCAATAAAACCAATGACTTGCGTCATCCTTCCTCTCCTTCACTGCTATTTTTGAAACACTCGTTGAAACTTTCACGTTTCGGTCTTGCTTCTGTAGCGGCGGGTCAGCTTCCGGACGAAAATGTACCAGCTTCCGGACGAAAATTTTTCAACTCACGTCACATCTCAGCAGGAGGATCATGCCCGATACTCCGCTTCCGTGATTTCGTAGCGCACGATCACGATGCCCGATCCACCGTTGCCGCCGTAGTTTCCATATGAACCACCGCCGCCGCCTGAACCTGAATTGGGCTGTGCAGATGTGGCGTTATCCACGCTGAAGTCCGAACCGCCGCGACCAGCGCGGCCAGACACAGGGCCATCAAACGCGCCCGAACCGCCTGAGCAGTACTCAAGAGACTGGCCATTTATTTCCGAAACCACGCCTACACCCGATGAGCCGCCTATGTGCTCTACGCCGGTGGCTGCATCCCCGCCTGCACCTCCCGCACCACCTCCGCCGCCACCACGGCGATTGGGAGAATATCCAGCCCCCCCGCTGTTCGTTCCGGGGTTTGATGCAGGTGCGCCGCCGTCATCACCGCTCCTAGATTTTTGCCCGCCGCCGGAACCCAGAGCGGGCGTGAGGACGTTACCGTTCCCGCCACCGTGTGCGGTGAGCCCTAATGCGGTTGTTGATCCTGCGTCGGTACTGCTAGTGCCTCCGCTACCGACAGTTATGGGGTATTCCGCTATGGATACAGCGATACCACCATCTAGGTACTGTCCAGCACCACCCCCGCCACTGACATCATAGGCGGCATAGCCGCCAGCGCCGCCGCCACCCGCGATCAGATATTCCGCATGAGCAATGTCTCGAGATACGTTTAGCACCCCGTCGCCCAGGAACGTGTGGACGCGCCAGAACCGACCACCCTGCTCGATGACCGTCTCGATGCCGCCCGATGCAGCGGGGTCGATAATAGCAGGCCAAACCAATTGCGCGCCTAGATAGGCCCGCTCGACCGCCGTTGATCCCAGATAAACCGCCGCCGCGTCATTGATCAGCGTCATTCTGGCACCACGATGTAGAGCGTGGCAGGGTCCGGTGTCAGAGCGTCATATTCCGCCTGCGTGAGTGACACCCATGTAGCATCCTCTCCCCGCGCACCGCGCGGCCCGCGCAACTGGTCGAGCGTCATGCCGGTCGTGGTCGTGACAACGGTACTATCCGCGCGGCGCTGTGTGATTGTCCAGCTCATGCAATCACCCGCAAATAGCGCGCGAGGGTCGGCCACCGGTAGTCATCGCCCTGCTCGCCAGCCCCGACATCGACCCGAGAAATCAGCAGCTGATGCGAGCGCGCAGGCGGCCAGTCCAGCGTCTCGCTGGCGGGGATGTAGATCGAGCACTCCCCCGCCGCGCGGTCATCGATGACCACACCGAGATCAAGCGGGGCCGCGCCGGTAGACCAGCGGATCTGCGCCTCGATCACCGTCTCCGCGCCCAGAGGCTCGGACTGCACGCTGTCCCAGGTCAAATTGAGATCAAACGTGTCACCGCGACGGATGAGGATCGGGGGGCTGTCGGACATCAGACCGTGATCCCACGCTTGGCAAGCAGCAGACCGGCAATCCACTGATAGAGTTTCTGGCATTCGCCGGCTGTCAGCGCACGGTCATAAATTCCCCCGGCGTAGTGCGCGACAGGCCCGCCATAGTTTGTGTTGTAGGTCGAACCGATGCGCAGCGATGAGCCTTTGGCCGAAGCATAGGCACTAGCGGTGCCAATTATGGATGTCCCTGCAGTCATATTGTAGAGCGCACGCACCCCCGTTGAAGCGTCATATGTGCCGATGAAGCACGCAGGAAGGTCCGTAAACGCCGTGCTCGCCAGTCCAATCGAGTTGATGGTGGCAGTGCCCCCGATGTTCTCGGTGACATTCAGCGAGGGGGTCGTCATCGCATCTGATGCGGTCCCTTTGTTGAAATAGAGCAGAGCCCCATTTGTATTGCCCGCGCCACCGACAAATGGCGACCCTGCGTTCCCGATCAACGGCGCATTGATTGCGTCGGCTGTGGGCTTGGCGACCGAAATAAAGGTGAAGCTGTCAGGCTGCGCAATTCCGGTCTCGATATAAGCGTCTTGAGACGTCAGGACGATGTGGTCACTGTTTACAACCGGAATGCCAATCAGCGCCCCATTTGGGCGCAACGCAGCAAGGTTGCGTGCACTCAGCGCGGCATCTAGGCCGAAAAAGTTGAGGTATTCGAGACCAGAGGAGACCGGCGGAAACGCCTTTGCGACCGGATCGTTGAACCGCGACACTGCGCCTGCTGATTTTAATTTGATACCCATTTTATTATGCCTCCTCGGCGATGAGCGCGCAAAACGCCGCGCAGAAATTGTTCAGGGGATATGGCTTGTCGACCAGCGCCGCGATTTCGGCAACGGCATACATTCCGCTGTCAGGCAGGTATTCGTAGCTAAATGGTGCAACCCATGGATCGCTATCCGCTAGATTGCCGCCCGTGGCATCGCCGTCTGATCCATCCGCGTATGCGACACGGACCTGCGCACCGGAGAGCGGGGGCGTACCGAGCGTGATCTTTACTGTGCAGTTACCGACAATTTCGACGCTCGAAATTGTCACCGCGCTATCATTGACATAGACCTTAAACCCACGATTGCTCAGCAATGTTGCGGCACTGCCATTGTAAAACGAGCGCCATTGAAGTGGAGGCTCCGGGGTATGAAAATCGACCAGAATTTCAGGCCCGCGCACGCGTGCTGCGCGCGGTGAGAGCGGGTGCCAATCGTGGCCATGCAGCGTCACCAGCGACATGACTTTTCCGATCTGACACGCCAGCCACCTGCTGCCATTACTGTCCAGGTGCGTGCCCTTGTCTGTTACAGGGTATGAGGGCGCGGCGAGGAAAACATTCGCGCGCTCTTGCGCCATTTCCAACTGGCGCTGCGCAACCCGCGCGCTCGCATATGTCTGCTTTGTTTGGTACGTGTAAATCGCGGGCCGGGCGCTCTGACCAGACGCCGCGAGAATTGTGGCCTCTAGTGCATCGAAGTACGCAAGTGTGCCAGACTTAAAGTCTGTGCCGTCTGTGCCGTCTTGGTCACTCTCTCCTTGCATATGAAGAATAGAGTTGACGCCATAGCTTACCCCCGCAGCAATTGCTTGGGCTTTTACTGCGGCAACAGCGTCCTCAACACGCGCATAATAATCCGGCGATGACCCATCAGACAGCTCGGAAATCGACTTCCCCCCGACACCGCAAGATGTCAGCACAATTTTCTTAGTGACCTCGCTCGCGCGCATTTGCTGACGAAGCCACTCAATTTGTAAGGTGATCAGAGCAGCGAGGTCAGGCATTTCCCCAGGCACATTATCTCCAGCAGCAAGTGCCGCGACCTCGACGTCCGTCAGTATCGCCGAAAAATCGGCAGATTGGGTGACACATCGTGCAGGGTTTAGGACATCAGTCCCAAGAGCTGCCCAACCATCGGTGAATTTGCCATCAGGACGAATGCTATCGCCAAGCATGTAGATGCCCAGCGATGTTGTCAGTGCGGTCGATGTGGTGAGCGCTGGCCATGCTTCTTGCCCGTTAGAGAGAGACTGCCCTGTCGTGATGTGGTGCGAGATGCCCCAAACAGGCCGCGCGACATTCGATTGCCGCCCACGCACTTGCATCGATGCCGCATATGCCGCGCTGTCGATAGCTGCGATTTCAGCCGCAGAGAACGTCGTAGCCGAGGCAGATGGTAGCAGCTTTGGCCCGTCCAGCGCATCGACGCTCGCGAACCCATCGTCATCAATCATCAGGACGAGGCTGTGCCGGTCATCTTGTTCGATGCCAATTGTTCCCGCGTCGATAGCGCCCAACGCAAACCGTAAGCCGCTGGGGGCGCCATAATAGGCACCGTCTGCAGCGATGTAGGCGCTCGCGAACCCATCGTCATCGACAACAGCTTGATCAACCTCGGCTGCATCGTCCTGCTCTATTGTCGCATCAAACTGCGCCTGGCTGACTTTATCGACCATCACTGCCGTGGCTGGCACCGTTGTCGTGAGAACTGCTACATCGCCCGTGTCGTGCAGGTACTCATAGTAAGCGACGGTGGCCGGATCATCTGTGCGAACTTTGAAAATGTCGCTGACGGCAGTTGCAGCAAGGCCCGCTGCCGTGTTGGCATAGATCGGGCTTTCCACGAACTCGCGCGCTTCTTGGGCGGCAAGGCGGGTGTCGTGTGCTGACGCCGTCTCTTCGAGGTCCGTGGCGCGTGTGGCCAAACTGCTCGCCTGCGCATCAACCGAAGCCAATCGCTCGCTGATCGCGCCAGAACCGGCGGCTTGGATGAACAGATCGGCAACCATCTGTTGCGCGGTCGATCCGTCCTTATTGACCAGCACCGCATCAGACAGCGGCACCGTATCGACGTTGTTCGTTGCTACACCATTGGCCATGGGCGTCTCCTAAATGATGCTGATTTCAAAGGGGCCGGCGACCGGCCCCGGCAGATCGTCTGCATTGCGCGGCTCGATCCAGATGAAGTGGGTGCCCTGTGTGAGGCAGCCAGAGGTTTCGAGGTAAGCGGTGACGTCGTCCAGCGCGCCATCAAAGGCGCTGGAGGCGGCAAACCCGAGCGTGTCATTGCCGCTCACGGCCTGAATGCGGTCGCTGTAGGTGCCGCTGGCTGTGATGGCCGTTCCGGGGCGATCCGAACCGCCGGTCAGGCGCGGTGTCAGGGTTCCGGCCGAGCTGCCGTCGACCGCAAAGCCGATGCGGTAGAACTTGCCCGCCGTCGTGTCGATTGGCTGGCTGATGGCGTCGGCCGTGCCTGCGGTATGGGGGGCAACCCCGCCCGCGATGGCCCAGCCCGCCTCCAGCGTCCAATCCCCCGCGTTGTTCATCGAACCGCCCGCAACAAGGTTCTCGCGCGTCGTGTCGCCCAGCGTGGTCGAGTAGCTCGACTGCGGCGTGACGGCGATTGCAGCGCCGACCGCGTCGGTCTCGCGGTCCAGCGTGGCCGACGTAGAGCGATAGATTTGCAGCGCCGTGGTGGCCGTGTCATCGCCGGTGGCGATCTGGATCAGCGCCCCGCCGAGCAGCGTGGTGATCGTGATCCCGGCTTCATCCAGAGCGGCAGGAATATCCGCATCCTGCGCGCCGACGACAATCGCGACGGTCGGTGTATATGGCCCTGTGATGTCCGTGGCGCTGAGGCCGCGCGCGCGGATCTCGACCGGATCGCCGGTTTCATAGCCAGCGATATCGCCACCGCCCTCAGCGGCCGCAATCGTCACCGTGGTCCACTCGGTGGCCCCTGACGCGCGATGATCGATCTCGAACTTTGATGTGGGCACCGTACCCGCTCCCGGCTCGATCAGGTAGGTGACGAGGCCCTCGGTCTCGGTGCCCGACACGCCGCTCACGACCGACACGAAACGCGGGGCCGAGGGTTGCAGCAGGTTCTCGTCGATCTCTGCCCCCACACGGCTGGACCACGCGGGGATCTCGGTCGCGGCAAGCTCAATGTCGATCTCGGGGGCAGCGGCCACCATGCTCAGGATAGAACAGGCGTCGGTCGTGGTTTCGACATTGCGCACGATGTGGTGGTAGGCCGTCTGGGTGGCACGCCCGAACTGGACGATCTCGCCAATCGCAGGCACCGGCCCCGTGCCGACAAGTGTCAGGATCGCGGTCTCGCCCGCCACCGTCTGCACGATCCTGACAGTCGAGATGCCGACGACATCGTCCGCATCCTCGAACCAACGAAACCGCAACGCATAGTCCACGCCCTCGGCCATCTCGACGTGGTCATCCAGCTCGATGATCGAGCCAAAGATTTTGCGCACACGACCCGTCATATGGTCGCGCGAAAGGGTGTAGTGGTTGGTCATCACGTCATCTCCGCGCGTGGCCACGCGAAACAGCCCGTCCTGCGTGGCCTCGAAGGTGTCAGGGCGATAGAGGGCCTCAAGCTGACGACGACGCACCTCGCGCCAGACCTCGGGCGCGTAGACCTTGCCGGACATCGGCAGCTCTTCGGTGATCTCGATATCGCCCTCGTAACCGGGCCAGCGAATTTGACGCTGCGTTTCCTTGTAGTCGTTGTCAGCGTCCAAAAACGTGACCACCGAGGCATGTGGCGGCTTGAAATACGACCGCCGCGTCTTGAACGACCACGAGTTGCGCGGGCTGATGTGATCGACGATCAGCGCGTCCTGCGAGGGCCGGTCGATCACCACGCCATACTTGCGCCCGTCATGGCGCGGCGTGGCGCGCCCCGCAGCTGCGACCTCTGTGAGGATATCGCGCAGGGTCGTGCCGGTGTCCGACAGCGCGGCATTGTAGGTCAGACCGCGTGTCGTGCAAAAGTCGTGCCAGTCCTGCAGCAGGTCCAGATCAAGCTGGGCATCGCTACGTGGTTCAGGGAGCGCCGGGGCTTGCAAAACGTGGCGGTAGAGCGAGGCAGGGTTCTCGGTCGCACGGGTGATCCATGTGCCGGATGCGCTGTCCCAATCCGGGCAAACCCGCGCAATCATGCAATTGAAATTATCCAGTGTCCCGGACAGTTGATGCGTGGCCTTGATCCGCAGGGCGACCAGAGCCAAAGGGCGCGGATAGGCCAGCGGGTATTCAGGGCGCAGGGTCTGCAGCGCGGCCCATGTCGTGCTTTGTTGGACTTTGGTGCTGGTGGTCTCATCCGTCAGCATCGTCAGGCGGACCTGCCAGCGCGCACGGCTTGGAAACTGCCACGTGTGCTGACGGTAAAATCCTTCGGCCTTCTTGGCCGATACCTTCAGTTCCTCCACCAGCTGCCATTCCGTGGCCTCGACGAGGCGCTGCTCGATCCGCACGAACACCGTGCGTTTCACCTTGTCGCCATCTCTGTTGTACTTGATCAGACCGGAGGGCCACGACAACAGCACAGAGGCACCGGAGGCATCGGGGCCGGTGGTGCGCACAATCGGTGTCTCGACGGCAGGCTCGTCGTCAATGACCTCCCCTGCATCGTCACGAGGCAGCGGGCGCGTCAGTTCGACCCCGACTTGCTCCTCAACAACCTGACGCGGATAAAGGCTGCAAGGCAGCTCACCGGCAAGGCCGTAGCGCACTTCGGTTTCGACCTCGTCATATTCTGACAGGCTGGTTTCACCGATGCGCATGTCGTCAACCGCAACTTGCCCCTCGCCCAACACATAGAACACGCGCAAAAACTGCGTATTTCCGACGATTTCGCTGTAGGGCAAGGCTGCAAGAGGCGGCGCAACACGCATCCGCCCCAAGATGACCGGCACCGCGCCATTGGGCAGTGCCTGGTTCTTCAGGCCTGTGATTGAATAGGTATTATTCGCATCATCTGCGCTGGCGGGCGGGATCAGGGCATTGATCAAAAGGTTGCCCAGCAGGGTGACGCCGGTCATCACCAACGCCGTGCCAACCGTGGTCGACACACCCAGTGCCCCTGCGACCGCCGCGCCAAACGCACCCCCCGCCGCGATAGCCGCGACCGAAACCACGATGGACAGGATTGAACCCAGCGCCCCTTTGCCCGGCACGATGCGGATCACGACCTGCACACCGGGGCGCGGACGCACCCCCCGCCAATACTGCGGCGCAACCGTGTCCATGGCTGTGGCCGTCACGAGCGCGACTTGCGTATGCGCCAGATCAGCCCCCGTGGCCCCCGGCAGGGCCATTCGCACGATCTGATCGAGCGTCATGCCATGCGGTACGTCGAGGCGCACCTGTTCCTGAGCACCGGGCCAACGCGGGGCGGCGAGCACCGGTACATGGGTCAAATCCCGGCTCATCGCGCGGCCTCGCAGATGATTTGTACGGGGCGTTGAACATCCGTTTCAAAGACCCGTGAACGGTGCCTGTAATGCCCGTCAAAACGGTGTTGCCATTTACCTGAGTGGTACTCCTCGAGCTTGGCCTGATCCTCGGCCGCGATGTGGATCATCAGCCCATGGCGCACCACGATCCCCACATGCGACGAGAACCGCCCCTGCCGGAATACGGCGATGTCAAAGGCCACGGCGGGGCCAGTGACCGGCACCCAGAGCGGCGAGGACGTGGCCCCTGCGATCATGGCCGCGCATTCGCCTTGCTCGTCTGGCGAGCTGTAGCCGAGGTATTCCGGCAGGCTGATGCCCAGCTCCTCTTGGTAGATGACGCAGGCCAGCCCCCAGCAATCTGCGCCCTCGCGCGTGCGGCCAAGGTCGGCCTGCGGAATGCCAATGAATTTGTTCGACCAGCTCATGCGATCCATCCTCATTGATGCAGCCCCGGAAACTTCGCCCGCGTCATGCGACCGGGCGGGTAATACTCCAGCTCGATCTCCTCGCGTGACAGCGTGAGGCTGATCTCGGTGTCGGCGATCTCGGCCACGCTCAGCTGGAGGTCCAGCACCTCCTCCTCAATCAGGTCGGGCGACGAGGCCAGAACGCCCGCAATGTGGATCGTTGCCAGATCGGTGAACGAGCGCAGCACCTCGGCGTAGGCCGCGTCCAGAACGTCCAGCACGATGCGCGCCTCGCCCGGATCGTCCTGGCTATCCGACGGCAGCACGGCAGAGGCGAGCACGAACAGATATGGATCAGTGGCCGGATTTGCGCCGCGCCAGCTCGAGCGCGTGCCATAGATCAACGGATCGCTCGATATCCGCTCGGCGTTGTCGGTCGAGAGCCGGATCGGCGCGTCAAGATCGGGATGGTTGATCTCGAACAGGATCACCTCGATCTCGCTCGTGGCGACAGCGTCTTGCGCCATGCGGGCGTTCAAAGAAAGGCGTCTCATGGCATCACCACCACTGAAAATGTTTTGCGAAACTCGACTTGGCCTTCAACGGTCTCGACCGGCACCTGCTCGCCGAAACTGCACAGCCATTGTGCCGCAAGCAGGATAGGTGCGCCCTCGGCCGTCAGCAGCGGGCGGCCATCCGTCGCCAGCAGCGGCCAGCCGTCGGTTGTCGGATCGGGCATCCAGAACAGATGGGTGCCCTCGGCGCAGTCCTCGTGGAAAAAACGGTCAAAAATGGCTTTGCCGTTGCGGGTGAGGACCAGTGACAGGTTCACTGTTTTGGACACCGAGGAAAACCGGCGCCGGAACGAGGGCGGCCCCGCATCGGCTTGCCGCTTGGCGCGCGCATCCTGCGGCGTGACCTGCCATGTCTTGCGCTCAGGCTTGGGGAGTGTGGGGGGCCATGTCAGGATCATCCGCGACCCGTCCCGCGCTGGCGCAGGCCATAGGTCGAGCGCATCTGCCGCTTGGCAGCACCGCCCGACAGGCCTGTGGCCGTCGCTTCAGCGAGGATGTAGCTTTGCTGGCGCTGTCCGCGCGCGTCCGTGGTTTCCTCAACCTCCATCGCCATCGGGACGGAGGTGTTGTTCACAAGCACCGGCTGCAGCTGGACCACATTCTGAGGTGCCGAATTTGCAGCCCCCGCTGTCAGGAATGGATAGGCGCTGGCCGCGCTGACATAGCCGCCCTTGGCATAGCCCTTCATCGTGCCGCGCCGGATGGCTTCGAGGTTCCCAACGCCAATGCGCGCGGTCGATGCGGCGTCGAACACATATTCTTTCTGGTGGACCACACCGGCGACTTTCTTGGGATCGGAGCCACCGGTTGCACCGCCGATCTCAAAGCCCGGAACGCCGATCCCGCCCAGCACCGAGCCAAGGAAACTGCCAAACAGCCCGCCACCGGCACCGCCACCCTGACCGATCCCCGCCAAAGCCTGCCCGAACACATCAAAGCCACCGCCAAGCGTGCCGAGGTTCTGCGTGGCGTCCTTGATGGTGTCGCTGAACCCCTGAAGCTCCGAGCCGGGCAGCGAAATACCAAAGGCTCCCGGACGCATTCCCTCGAGCCATTCAGGCGTACCGTGCTGGTGCGTCGCGTCGCCTGCACCAAGAGACGGCCCCTGTAACTGACTGATCCAAGACATATTGGAAGCATCAGAAAATTTTGGATTTGCATAGCTCAGATGATCGCCGACACTGGATGACATTCCTCCAGCGCGCTGGATCAGCCAGTTGTCGACAACCGCGTCGATTTTGGCAGAGACCTGCGACATGGGAATGTCATCGACCGAAGAACGCCCGTTTGCCCAAGCGACTGGGCCATTGATGTCAGAAAACTGGGAACGCGCGTTCACAACGCCCGCGACAGTGTCGCCCCATTTCCCCGACGCCATCCGGTTCATGATCGTGTCAATGATGCCTTCAGCTTGCCCGTCACCGGCACTCGGCACCCACTCGGTTGCGACTGTCTTCTTGAGATTGACAATGTCCGCCGCCGAGAGGGACAGAACACCATCGCGCATGCCACCCGTGGTCAAAGGGGCAGCAGCCCCCAGACCACCCAAGCCGCCCAGCGTGCCCATGGTGCTGATCGTCACGCTGCTAGCCGTGACCCGCATCGTCGCAATGGATTGCGCGGCACTGCGCGCGGCATGAGCGGGATCGACGACTTCGCCCTTGCCCATCAGCCGGCCCCAGATACCACCAAGCCCGCCCACGTCACCGATGGTACCGCCGTTGGTTCCCAAAATCGCGTTCTTGAGCGGGTTCTTGATGGCAATGTCGGTGAGCATGCCTCTGATTTCGTCAGCGAAGCCCTCGAGCGCGCCGGAAAAATCCCCCTCAAGCAACTTGTCAATCGAACCGTCAATCGCGGCTTCAGCAGCCGAGCCGACCCGATCCCATGCATCCGCCATGCGATCGATCTCAGTGCGCAGGTCAGCCATTTTTGCGGCTTCGTCGCGGATCTGATCGGCTTGCTTTCCTGACAGGCCCAATTCGCGGATCTTCTTCTCGGCCTCAAAGAGCGCGAGCGTCCTGCTCCGGATCGCCTCCGACTGCCCCAAGAGCATCTGCTCAAGGCGCAGGTCCGCCAAGCTCTCTTGCTGGGCCTTCGAATACTCTCTGAGCTTTGAGGCGCGATCGGCCGTCCTGTCCGCTGCCGCCTGATCCGCATAGGCTTGGCGCAGCTGATCCGTGATTTCGCTCAAGCGGACCTTCTCGTCGCCTTCTGCCGCCGCAGCAGCAGCGACCAAGGGACGCAAGGTCAATTCTTCTTGCAGCAGGCGGTTGACGTCCTCTGCCTTGATGATCCCGGCCGCGACCTGTTCGGTGAGCCGCATGCGGATATCCGTCTCGGCGCGCAGGTCAGAAATCTGCGTCTGTCCGGTGGCGAGCGTTTGCTCGATGACCTTCTGGCGCGCACGGCGCGTGGCCATGTCGATTTCCGTCTGCGAGACCTCTTGGTCAGCCATTTCCAAAAGCGTGCGGCGCGCTTCCATTTCCGCGCGTAGCACAGGATTGCGCTCGGCTGCGATCTGCGCATCCAGACGGTCCAGCTCATTGAGCCGCTGCTGGCTATTGATCAGCGCATCCAGAACGCGCTGTTTGGCCTCGAGCGCTTGTTGGATTTCGCTCTGCTGGACACTGTCTTGTCCTGGCGCAGCGATACCGGCCTCAAGGGCTGCGATCTGGTTTTTAAGCTCCTCTTCGCGGCGCATCCGGCTTGTGGCCCCGGACCCGCCCGCGATCTCAAGTGCGTTCTGGCCCTTGATTTCAGCTTCACGGCGATCTGCTTTCTTCGTCGAAAGAAGGCTTTCCAAAGCGATAATGGCTTCGAGTGCGTCAATCTCAGCTTGGGCAGATGCACGTTCACCTTCGACAGCTGTACTATTTCCACCACGAGACTTGCGGCCCGACAACGCCAGTCTCTGACGAGCGATTGCGAGGAGCTCTTCTTCGGTGGGAGGCGCAACCAGATTGTCGATGCCCTCGCCAATCCCATCCCATAGACCCGACGCAGTATTTTTGATCCGTTGCATTGCGCGATCAAGCGCATGCATGCCACTTTCGGCATCGGCGAGCTTGTCCGGCAGGGCGTCCAGCAGGACCGCTTGCGCATCGCTTTCACGGTTTTGCGCCACCAGCGTCTGGGCATAGCGCATGGTTGCCGCATCGATCAGGCCGTATTTTTGATAAAGCGTCTCGGCAGCTTTGGCAGGCTCGGCGAACATTTCGGCCAGTTGCGCACCGGCCGCGTTCTGCTCAAGGCCCAGCGTGGCAGCAAAGTCCTTCGACAGGCCGATCAGATCGTCATAGTGCTCGGCACCGATCCGGCCTGTGCGCAAGAACTGCACTTCCATCGAGCGCGCCGATTTAATCGAAATCCCCGCAGCCGTGGCCCCTGCGCGCGCCACAGCCTCAAGCTGGCTGGAGGAGGATGCCAACCCACGTCCAAGGCCTGCATGCGCAACCTCGACCGCTTTCGTGGATTTGAGATACCCGCTCCAAGACGACGCGACGGTCACGACCGCAGCGCCCAAAAGCCCCAGACCGACCCGCACCGGCGACAGAAACTGGCGCATGTAGCGCAAGGCATTGCCCATACCCCCGAAGACATCGACGACTTGGGGGCCTTGCTGCATGAGCACTTGCAATGGCGGCATTCCAAGCGCCAACGATTGGAAGGTATCGGTCACTTGATAGGATAGAACCCGAGACTCATGCGCCTGCAGCTTCATGGTCCGCGTGTTGCCTTGCAGGGCCGTATCTGAGCGTTTGATTGCCTCGACCGAGCGATCGTAGCTTGCCCGCACACGCGCTTGCGCAGCGGCAAACTCCTCTGCTGTCAGCGCACCGGACCGCTCGTGCTTTGCGATCTCTTCAAGTTCTTTTTGGTAGGTGCGCTGCACCGCGAAGATCGGCACATATTTGGCGCGAATGTCGTCAAGGTCGGTCTGTGAGGTTTTGGGCGCGGGGACACTGGAAGGCACAGGCTGCGCTGGCATGCCCTGACCGGCGGGCCCTACGCCGGTGCCGGGGCGCGCGGCACTCTCGCGCGCGGCCTTTTCCGCCGCCGCCTGCTCACGCGCCGCTTGCGCCGCTTGCTTTTTGGCGTCCGTGTTCTTCTTGGTGGCAGTGGTTTCGCGACCGGCCGCTTTGGTCGCTTTCTCGGCCTCGGCCGACACGCCCGCAACGGCCGTCTGGACCTCGGTTGCAGCAGCTTTCGCCTGCGCGCTATTGCCGCGAAACACCAGCTCGAGAAGGAATTGCTTGGCGCTCATCGTGCGACCTCCGCAAACACGTCGAGCGCGGCGCGTTCCATTGCCTGAATGTCGGCAAAGACAGCATTGTCGAGATCATGCCGACGCAGCACCACGTCCACCGCCTGATAATCAAGACCAAGCCAGATCACGCCCGCAAAAGTCGCAACGGCCGCCCACTGCGTTTGGCAATCGAGAAAGGCACAGACCGATTTCCAATTGGCGGGCATGACTTCAAATTCCTCTGACACAGTAGAAGGGGGCATATCGCCGGGCGCGATCTGCGCGCCCATGGCGGTGAACTGCTCGATCAGCGCCTCATCGATGCTGACCGGCTGACGGTCATCGACCCGTCCGAGGCGCGTTAGCGCCCACAGCCGAGCCGCTGCGGTCAGTTTCCCAAGAGGGCTTCCTCGCCAGACATGCTTTCGCGGATGGCCTCATAGACACCGATCCGAAACAGCGAGTTCCCCATTTCAGCGGCAAGGCGCTCTTTGGTGAACGCGACATCATCGCCCAAGACATCCTTCACACCACGCCAGCCACAAATCCGGCCCACGAGATTGGCGCGTTCTGCCGCGATCTGCGCGCGTTGACCGACCGCATTGCGAACGCGCTCTTCTTCTTCGATCAGCTGGTCCTGATGACGGAATTCGAACTCCGCCTCAAAGGTACGCTTCACGAACTTGCCAGGTGTCGTCGGATCAGGACAACGAACGGTCACAGGCCACCAGTAGGTCGACGTTTGTGCGAGGATGTAGTTGGTCATGGGATATCCTTGGGTTTTCAGGCGGGTTGAGCTGAGGCGTAGCGGTGATCCCGCGCGCCTAGCGCACGGTGATTTTCATCTCGTCGGTGCCAGCGACGGGGCAAAGCGACAGGCCCAGCGAGTAGTTGACGATGCCGTCGGTCTCGCCTTGGGTCGGACGCCCGATTTCAACGGCAGGTGCGCTGATCTCGACGATATTGCCTGCGTCTTTGCCGTGGATCAGGCTCAATGCCCCGCGCTCGCGGCTGCGCGCCTTTGCAAACCAGTCGATGTCGGCCAGATGCCGCGCCTCGACCACAGTGGTGCCCGTAGAGCTGCGTTCCGTGACCTTGATGCGCTCATCGCCGATGAGAAAACGCGGCGTCAGTGTATTGCCCAGATCGACCGACAGGCTTTCTGACACAGCCGCCCAGCCGTGCAGCGCCATGACCGTCGCGGCCTTCGACACCACAAGCGGCGTGATCCAGTCGGCCATGGAAATAGCGGGCAGAGCCGCATCGGTGATGTCGCCCAGCATGCCGATCAGCGTGAAGCGGAATTTCGGGATTTGTTTGGGCGTAAAGGTCAGCTGCACATTCGCCTGCGCGCCAAGAAAGACGTGCTGGACGCCATCGCTGTTGAAATAAAGCGTGCCGCTTTCGATCGCATCCTCGACGATCTCGTATTCGACCATCGTGTCAGCGGTCACGGTTTCAGCAAGACCACAGACGCGCAGCAGCGAACCGAAGTTCGGAACATCACCGGCAGCACCCGCGCCCGCGATTTCCACCTCGAACTCGATACGGCCGTATTCCGCGGCCAACACGACGCCTTGATTGCCCATATAGGGGAGCAACAAGTCGCGGCTGACCTCTTCGGCCTCGAGCGGTGTAAACGTGATATTGGTGCCGATGATGGCATCAGCGGCCGTCGGTGCGGCATCGGTAAGATAGGTCGCCTCGATCGCGTGAAGCATGGCAAGCTTGCGCCAGGTACGTGTAGCCATGATCAGGCCTCCTTCGTGGTGTCAGGTTCGGTGCTGGACTGATCAGCTGCCGCCTTGGTTGTTTCTTTGCCCCCCGCCATGGCCACCGCCACCTCCGCAGAGACTTTGACAATGACGCCGTTTTTGGGGCTGCGGGTGTAGCGCCCGCCGCTTGTCGGTTTTGTGCTCTTCACGAGAATTCTCCTGTCAGGAAACGGGCCGTTGCCCAGGTCTGGACGTAAATGCTGACACCTGTGTCGATGGGGCTGCTTTCGCCGCCGATCAGCTCGCAAGGTTCGACGCAGCTCGGCGGTTCCCAGCCTGCAAGCGCGGCCTCGACGTCGGCTTTCAAAGCATCGAACTTCAGGGCACGCTCAGCGCCCATGAATTGGTCGTATTCGCGCACCACAATGCCGGTCAGAAACTGCATCTCGATGCGCTGGCGAAACCCGCCTGCCATTAACGGCTGCTCGCCAGCTTGCTCACGCCACGGCATGACAATTGCGGTTGCGCTCTCAACCTGTCCGGCCAGAGAGCGCAGGGCGTCGATGTCTTCGGCGATCTCGACACCGGACCAACGGTCCCCCGACATTTGGCCGATCAGGCGCGCGTGGATTTCAGCAAGCATCACCACCCTCGCAGCTTTTGAGGGGTGAACACCTGGGCGGGATGCACGGCCATCACAGTGCCATTGACGGCGTCCGGCACGGTGTCGCCCAAATTGACAGGCAACGCGATCAGGCCCCGCGCCACGTCCTTGAGGGCCGCGATAGCTTCTTTGTAATCATCCCTGACGTTGTCAGGCGCACCATTGCGGTGCAGCACATAGCGCGCGATCGACACGGCCCATGTCGTGACCAGATCGGGGACGGACGTCAGCGGCAGCGCATATTTTGCGCCGACATAGCCGTTGATCATGTTGTCGGCGTCCGACAGAGCCGCTGCGATGACATCGGCGTCTGCAACGCCATCACGGTCGCGATCGGCAATGTTGCGAAGCTCGTTATCACCCGCGCGTTCAATGAGATCAGCAAGAGTGGCGTAGGCCATGCATCAGCCCTCCGCATCCTCGGGCAGAGCACCGCGCTCTGGCTGAAACACCGAGCGGTTCACGGCCATGAAGCCTTGTTCGATCTGCGTGCGCCCGATCGAATACCAGCGCATATCAAGGCTGCGCTCAGCCTTCAGCGCATCCAAAAACCGAAGAACCCGCTCTTCGATTTCTTTGGATCTATTGACGAGGTCGACCGCCTCAGTGCTCTGAGGGCGATATCCGGAAACGGGCAGACCGTTGTGCTGGCTCATGGTTCGCGCTTTCAATCGGGTGGGGAAAATGCCGGGGCCGAGTGGCCCGCCCCCGGCGAGGCGAAATGCGACCTGGGCGTCAGCCCTTGGGCTTCGACTTGGACGCTACTTTCGCGGGTGTTTTTGCCGTCTCTTCGGGGGCCTCTTGCGGGACACTTCCCTGGGGCGCAGCCTCAAGCTGCGCTTGCAGTTCGAGAACGCGGTCCTGCATCACCGTAAGCTGCGCTTGTGCCTCAGCTGTGTGCGCCTCTGCCGTGTCCGCACGGGCGTTCGCTTCGTTGGCGGATGCGGTAAGCTCGGTGACCGCCTCCTCGACCGCAGCCTCCACGATGGTCTGCGCGATCTGCTTGGCCTTTACGGCCACCGCCTGCTCAAAGACCGAGGTGGTCTCATCAGGCAGCAGCGCGACGACCTCGCCGCCCGAGACCAGTGCACCGGCAGCAAGAAGCTGGTCGCGGACGGTCAGGGAGACCGTCAGCACCTTGCCCTGCGGCTCGTTTTTGCCGCCCACTTTGGCGGGTGTGGCGAGGGTTACTGTGACGTCATCCATGACCGACCCCTCCCCTATGCCGCCGCGCCGCCAGCACCCTTGAACAAGAAGCCGCCTTCGGCCCCCGTCAGGATGACGCGGCGTTCGGATTTGGTGGGGTAGATCCAGCTGTCGTTCGAGCGCTCGGCATAGGGCGCTTCGACCTGCGGATAGCCGCGCAGCTCGTAAGTGTAGCCATAGGACGGCACCTGATAGTTGTCGCCGACCTCGGGCACATAGGCGAGGACAGCATCCTCGCCCCAGACATCTTGCGCCTGTGCCGCATCATCCGCATTTTCCGGCAACCAGACTGCCTTGCCGACAAGCACGCGCTTCACATCGAAATAGGTCGCCAGCATGTCGGTCGTGATGCTGTCTTTCGAGGTGTATTTGAATTGCTCTTTGACCTTCGGATGCTTCTTGAGCGCATTGAAGGCCGAGGGGCTGAGCGTCAGCGTATTTGCATAGCGTCCGATGGAACGGCGGATGGCTTCATTCCCAGCTGCAACATCGGCGGCGGGGTCGGAAGTCTCCGATGCCCAGCGGTCAGCACCGACCATGGTCAGCTTGTGGTTCGCATCGTAGTTTGCCGCATTGAGCGCCAGTTGCGACGCCTCGTATTCATGGCCCAGATCGATGATGTCGAGCACCATATTGACCGCACCGGACCCCAGATCGATCCCCGGAACCGACATTGCCTCTTCTTGATGCTCGAACGGCACCACGCCTTCGAGCGCATCTTGCAGGAGCGACACCGGATCGGAGGCATAGCCGTATTGCACGCGTTTCTTGTCAGCGCCTGGCGCGCGGCGGGTGTTGAGCAAGCGAAAGCTCTCTTTGCCGAACTTGATGACGCGCATCGAGCGGTTGGGGATTGTCACACGCGGGAACAGCAGGTGCGAGATGAACTCAGCATTGCGATAGCCACGGGCATGGGTGGACAGGATCGGGTCGATCACAGCCGCAGTGCGTTGGTTGATAGCGTTCATGGAGGGGCTCCTCAGCGGATCAGAATTTGGACAGCGTCACCGTCAGCCGCAGCCGTCAGTGCTGTGGCGAAGATGTTCTCGGGGGTTTCACCCGCGACCGAGACGCCGCCGCCCACTGCCGTGACGAGCTTGTCACCCACGGCAATCACGCCCGAGGCGGTCACGGTTTCGACCCCAATCGCGGTCAGGGCGATATCAAGGCCGACCTCGGTGGCAGGGTTCTGTGCCACACCTTTGACGGGCGCGTCGGCAGTCGTGATCGGCGTGTCGTCAAAGCCGACCAGGTCACCAGCGGCGCAGACAGCGGCCATGGTGGCGGTCAGGGACAGGATGGAATGGTAGGTGCGCATTTTTGTCTCCAATCAGGACACAGCACGCACGGCGTCGAGATAAGCCGTGTCGGGATGTGAGCGCTGGTATGCGAGCGCTTTGGTGTGGGTTTCGAGCTGGGCGGGATCGACGGTGTGACCATCGGCGGCAAAGGCCGCAGCGCGTGTGCCGCCCAGACCGTCAGGATTATCCAAGGCACCGAAGGACACGACTTTGGGCTGCGCTTGGAGCACCGCGCGCAAAGCATCTGCGGTCGACAGCTTTTCGCCACCTTCCGAGAAGCTGACGGTCGCATCGGTGGGCAATGCGTCCAGCAGCGCCACAACCTTGTCTTTGGAGGCGGGCAAAAGCTTGCCTGCGCTCACCAGTTCTTCGGAAAACGCCGCGTTCTTGTCGTGGGCGATGGTTTTCTCCCGCGCGGCGAGAGATTTCTCGCGCTCGGATAGCTGGGCCTCACGTTCAGCGAAGGCCGGATCGGGCTGTTTGGTCACAGCAGGCTCCTTTGTGGGGGACTTGGGTTTTTCGGGGATCGGATCGGAGGCGGAAAAGCGGGGATGATCCTCACGCTTTTCGATTTCCATGCTGTCGAGCCATTCCAGCCGGTACGCTGGCAGGGCCTCGTCGACCTCCTTCTTATCGAAGTTCATCAGGAGGAATTCGCGCAGCATCCGAAACAGTGAGGCGGTCTCTTCAAAGCCGCGCTCGCCAAAGTTGGCCGTAAAGACGACATCGGCCTTTCCGGCAAACTGTGCATTCTTGAGGCCACTGACGGCTGGGGCCGCAGCACCAAGGAAGCCGACATGTTTGGGATACCAAGTGCCCGGAACAGGGTTGTGGCCTTGAGTAGGCGCAAAGAACGCCATCGACACTTTCTTGAAGCGGCCCGCCTTCACCAATTCGGCGAACGACGGCTCGATTTCGTGGACGTTGGCAAAGAGCCGATCCGCATTGGCATCGAAGTCAAAGCTTTCGACCCAGCCAAAGGCGGGCGCATCAACGTCCGGATGACCAACCACGATCGGGGCCGGTGCGGTGTCAGCATTATAGGCGTCTGCCATCGCCCGCAGGTCAGCTGCGGAAAATGTAAGATCGCCGCCTTGTAGGGGCGTGAAAGTGCCGGTGCGAAAAACTTCGATGCGAGCTGTGAGCGGCTTGGCAGTCATGGGTCCGTCCGTTTGTTGACGAACTACCCATCGCACGCGCTGAAACGGCAGATGCCCGGACTGATGTCCGGGCATTCATGTCTTTGGTCTGATTTCTCGGGGATCATGCGATGGGCCATCTCACAGCTCAAGGGAAAATGCTGCTGCACAAAATTAGGCGACCCCAAAAAGCAGGACACTCCTCAACAGCAAGTTGGCGAGGACAAAATTACTGATGTAACAATCTGCGCCACACACAAAAATATGCTTATTGCTATGGCACCAATCGCTATAGACATGGCTGATCGAGAGCTATCCCGAGCTTCTTGCAGCTCTTGCAGTTCAATAAACCGGAAGGCTGCATCGATCTTGAGGTGAAATTCACCATCATTATCTCGTTCGCGAATTTTATAAGCTGAAGTTAAGCTCGCTTTGTTAATCGGGGTGAAAAGTTCTAGAAATAGCTCCTCTCTTCTGGAGGTGGACACAAAGTCTTCTCCATACTCCGTATCCAAAAATCTATTAAAGGCACTGAATTTCACCCCACTATTTATATGGTCGTTTCCCCAGCGGAGCACTGCGTAGTAGAGGTTATTCTGCTTTGGCATCCTAATTTTGGAATTCCATTTCATCAATTTTTTCCCTCAATCGCATTTTTCATGTCTCGTTTACACCAATTGAAGGGTATCCCGAAACTTCCCCTCGACTAACTTTATAAGGCCGCTTCAACAACACCGTACATTTGCTCAGTCTAGTGCATGCGCGGAGAATAAGCATCGAATGGCGTTGTATTGTTATCAGTGTGGGCGAACTCTTAAGCAATCAACTGTCAAAGCCCGGCCAGACACGAAAGGAAGTGGCCATCAGAGCGATTCTAACAGGGGGCTAACAGGCCTCGAGCGGCTCTTGGCCACATGTGCGCGCCATGCGCCCCCTATCAGCCACAGCGGCGCATTTCTGGCGCTCGCCTTTTCATCGGCTCAACCAATCCTCCGCCATCTCCAAGATATCGACCTGGTCACTGGCCGATACCCCGATAAAGGGCCGCGCCGGGATCGTGATCGTGTAAGCCGGAATAGCGACGTCGGTCACGTGATTGGCTTTCGACTTTTTCACGAACCTGCGCCCGACCTGACCGTCCTCACCTTTCATGCGGTAAATCTTGCCTGCGCGCGCCGGTCGCTTGATGGTGCCCCCGAGCTGGTGAATGGCGGCCGTCTTTTTCGCTGAGCCGACCCGCACCTCGTCTTCGCCCGCCACATAGTTGACCGACCCTGCCAATGATGATCCGCTCATCCCCTTCGAGTTCGAGCGCAGGATGGTCAGCGGCACCTGACCTTTGCGCGTGCGCGCTTTGATGGTCGAGGGGCGGTGCGGCGTCCAGGGGCGTCCCTCTGGATCGGTCTCGGTGCGGAAATTCTCACCCGCAGATCCGACGAGCAAATCCCCCACTGCAGAATAGAAGGGCCTCGCCTGATCCATCCGTGCCAACAGGTCACGCAAGCCCTCGCGCGCCTGCGCATCGCGCAGCTGGGTCTTGATGCTAATTCCCGTCATTGAAAAAACCTCCGGAATGGTCTAAGTTAAGAGAGCGGGCACGCGAAGACTGGCGGATAGTCCTGATAGCTCCCCGTGACGACGACCGGATCGCCCTCGGTCGTCATTTTCTTTTCCAAACCAGCTTCCCACCTCGGCGCAAGTTCAACAAATGCAGGCTTGGCTTTTGCTTGCGATCTGCGGGGGCGTAGGCGGTGATCGCCTCCCACCATTTTCGGCCAACCTCGAAAACGACCATTAAGCCCGTCTTTGCGTCTGTCCGAATGTAACGACGGTCGAAAACCAGTTCCTGTTCGTCCTCATTGATCGGGTCTTGCTTTGCGGCGACACCCACCCAAATCTCATCCGGATCCAGCAGCGCCTCAGCAAGCAGCGGCGTCAGCGTAGCTCGGTTTCTCTTGCCCACTTTCCAATTCCCCGCACGATCTTTGAACAGCTCATCCGAAACAGGCATTTTCATGCCCGCCTTGTCCTCCCACAAAACAGCCTGACCGATGTCAGCCCCAAAGGGCTCAAGGAAGGCGCGCACATAGTCCTCATCGGCCAAACCCTCGGGCAGAGGCTCGGCAACGAACGGGCGAGCCTGCGCCATCAGATCCTCGATCGGGGACGGCTCATCGATTGTCACGGCGTGTCGGCCTTCAACTTCCAGCTTGCCTGCCTCGTCGATCAGAACGGACGGCACCAAGCCGCGCTCCCATTTATCGCCCGGCATATAATCCCAGCCATATCCGACGCCTTCGGGCTGCAAAACGCTCTGGCCGGTTGCCTTGTGCGTATAGGGCTGGCGCAAAGTCTCGGGGGCTTTGTCGGGGCCATCCTTGCCCATGCGCTTGAGCTGCCCTTTGGACAACGTGCGCACGCCACAGCTGCACACCCAATCATTTGGGGGGAAGTGAATGTCCCACCATGGATCGTCCCAGTTCAGGACCAGATTATCCCAGCCTAAATGCTGGGGACGTGGATTGAGCGGCACGCGCGTGTCGGCATGACGGTACTGCCAATAGGGCCGCAGTTTGACCACGTCTGGATCGCGCATCTGGCGCAGGCGACCGGCCATGTAACTTGTGCGTATGTTGGTCTCGAAGATTGTGCGGATGCGCCATTCACGCCCGCCCTTGTAGGACCAGCCGTATTTCTCGACGATCCGGTCGAACTCACCGGCAAAGGCTTTGATGTCATAGGTCCGAGCGCCCTCGATGACCGCTGCGTGGAAGTCCTCAAGCATCGCCATGTCGGTCGCGCCCGCAACGACAAAGGCGCGATCATGATCGCCATGCATCGCGTCGGTCCACGCGCGGGTCGGCTTGGTGCGCTTTTGTGTCAGAAAGTCGATCTGCTCGCGAAACTCCTGACGGGTAAAATCGATGTCAGCAAAAGAACGGCCGTCGTCGGCTTCGGCAAAGACCGCCTCGCGACCTTCGAGCGCCGCCAATTCTGTGGACTGAGATACAAGAGCCGCCAAGGCATCGGGCGTCCATATCGCGGCCAATTCCAAAAGCCCGCGCGAGATGGCACCAAAGTCGCTTGCGCCATTGACCAGACGGCGCAGGGCATCGATGCGGCGAGAAAAATGTCGCTCGGCTGCTTCAACCGCCTTGTCAGAAATGCGCTCGACCGGCCCACCGGGCTCAGAAAAGCAAACATGGCGATCCGTCAGAGTTTTTTTTTGAGCCGCGCGGCCGAAAAAGTCGGATCGGTTGGATCTTGGGTCGTGAACGGATCAGGCTCTTCGCCGCCTGCAAATGCGTGACGGGCGTTCACCAACGCCTCAATGGCCGTATCCGACAGCGCGTCGGTGATATCGAAGGAGACGATATATTCGCGCGCCACGTCATCGTCTTCAAACTTTGCAGAGGCTGACACAATGGTTCGGATCGCTTTATTCGTGGCTTCGGCCGCTGCCGCTTTGCTCTTGCGGGTATCCGCCTGCGCCCGCTCGTTTTTGGGCCGCACACGCCACACCGACGGCACGGCAGCGCCGGGCATATTGTAGTCAACGATCCACGCCACCAGCTGCTCTCGTAGCGTGTCTGTCAGCAAATCGGCATCGCTGTCGACAAGCAGGTCCAGCATCTCCTGATGCACTTCCCCAAGGGCGCGAGACCCGCCCTGATCCCCTGCCTGCGTTGTCAGCGTCTCGCCGGTGGTGCAGATCGAAATCTGCCGATCCCAATAGGCCAGAAACTGTTCATAGCTGACGGCCCCTGATCGGGAGGCCTCAAGGAACTCGACATCGGTGCCGATCGGCACGGTAATGGCAGAGGCCGTGCGGGCACTCACAAGGGTGTTGAGCAGCTTGTTCTGCTCTCCCGAAAGAGTTCCATAGGGCGTTTTTCCGACAACCGTAGGCCCTGCGAACTTCTCCAAGAAGTGCAGCCAGAACGTGATGCCTTCGCGCTTGAACAGCACAGGCCAGAACAGGCGCGTGCCGATCCCGAGGCCATAAGGGTTATTGCCTTTCACGCCCACGCGGTGGACGATGAACTTGCGTTCGGGAAGGGCAATGCCGTCCATCATGGCAGTCCAGGTCAGCAAGCGCGGCTTGCCCTCGCGATCAAACACAAAGCGGCGCTGTTCATCTGTCACGACCCGCTCGGCCTTGATCTGTGCCCCATCGCGGACCCAGACGATTTCGCTGACCGCATAGCCTTTAAGCGTGGCATCGAGCAGATCCTCACAAATGCGGTCGAAGGGAAGCGCCTTGAGTTGCTTCTCGACCAGCTCGGCCGCCTTTTTGTCAATCGGGCGATCACCGCCCGGCTCAACCTCCCATTCGCGCGCAACCAAACTTTTCTTGCGCTTTTGCAGCATCGAAAACGCATGGGTGTCGCGCTCGATCTCGTCGTAAATCTTGAGACCCTTGCCACCGCCTTGCTGGATCAGCGTGTCATCAGCATGCTGCAACACGCCCGTGTAGAACGGGATGGTGATGTCGTTGGTCGCATTGGCGATCAACGTGCGCTGTTCGGTCGGCAGGTTGCGGCGGCTCTGATCGGCGAAGGCCGCAGGCTTTGCCTGGGCGCGGTTCTTCTGTTTGCGGCGACTCATTTCTTGGCCTTTCGAAGCTCGTTGCGTTCCTTCCAGCGAATTGCCGGGTCGAACCTGGGCGGCAACGCGACCAAGGCTACGATTGCGCCGATGGCAAACCACTCAACGATAGTCATCGCCCGTTCCCTCCCATTCTGAAACCGCCGAGCCGGTCATCACCGGCAGCGGCTGACGCTGTTTGCATTTGACCAGCGGCCCCGCCGCCCGCGTAGAGCAAGGTGTTTTGCCAGAGCATATCGAGACAGTCCGGACCGTCGTCATGGTCGGCATTGGGCCATTGCTGCAGCTGATCGATCAAAGTGCTATGGCCGGAACTGAAACGGATCATCCCAGAGGCCACGGGCGGCTGTAGGCGCTCGATGCGCAAATCCTTGTCAGTGCTCGGCGTGATCGGAACGGCCGAAATCGCCACGCCGGATTTTGCGGCCTCAACCATTAGGCTGGTGCGCAGAAACTCCTGAAACTGCACGGCTTCAACGAACCACAGCAGCGCGTGGTATTCGCGCTGCAGGGCGATGGTATCAGAAATGATGATGTCGGGCAGACGCTTGCGGATCGACGCCTCGACCACGTCCATGCGGGCGTTCAGACGATCATAGCCCCCGATCAGGATCGCCGACGGGTCGCGCCCTTTGCCCTTTTTGCCAAGCGATGGATCGATTGCGCCAAAGAAAATCCAATCCGACTGGCGCTGCACCCAATAGGTCAGATCGCCAAACGGATTGCCCTCCGAGATCGGCTTGTTCTGATATTCTGTCATGAAGGCGGCAAGATCAGCGGCGCGCTCAAGCATGAGGAACAAGAGCGACTGGACCGAGGGCCAGTTGACCACCGCCCCTGCGTCCATCGCAGCTTTGCGCTCTTCGTAAAAGGTGCGCGCGGCGTCTTCACCGTCGTTGTGGTAGACTTCCTCAAATTCATCCCAAAGCACCATATTGTCAGGAAATCGGACCAGAGCCTGAAACTCGGTGACGTTCCATGTCGGGGCCTTGGCTGCCCTTACGATCACCGCATCAAAGTGCAGCACGGTGCCGACCCAGATTACATCCATACTGCCATCCGGAGGCCCAACCTTGAGCGCCGCGCGATAAATCCAGTTCCACAGCTTCTTGCGCTGTTCGGGGCTGCGCACGTTTTCATCGTTCTCGATGTCGTCAAGGAACAGCAAGTCCGGGCGGTAGGGGCCATGACGCCGCCCCCGGATTTTCTTGGCGGCCCCCAAGCCCTCGACACGCACGTTGTTGGCGGTGATGATCTCACCCTCACGCCACAACCGCCCGACACCATAGGCGTCAGGAAAATCATTCTGCAGACGGATGTTTGTGGTGAGTTCGGCCTTGATCGCCTCAACGAGCAACGCGGCTTGCTCGTAAACGTCGCAGACCTCGATGATGTAGCGCTTGAGACCACGCACGATGCAGTAGAGCGCAAAGCCCAAGCTCAGGTGCGTCGATTTGGACGCGCCACGCGGCGCAACAAACAGGTCACGCGCGCCTTTGTCAGACGCAAGAATTTCGGGCACGCGGGCAAAGATATGCTGGTGAAACAAGCTGTGTTCGCCGCGCACATAGTGCGGCAGATAGGTTTCCATGAAGAACTGGAACCCGTCATCCGCCTCGACCCGGCGCAGGCGCTCGGCCTTGGCTTGAGGATCTGAGGTAAAGGCTTCGACATGCAGCTCGATGTGGCGGGCAAAGTCATCCGCCATCGCCTGGAACTTCTCGCGAAAGTCCTTCTTGCTGAGTGCGGCCCTGAGTTTAGGCCTGCGGGTCATGTCGTGTAAATCTCTGCCAGATGCTCGCCAAAGGGTTCAATGATCTCGAGGATCGCGCTGGCGTGGTGCGGGAACTCATCGCGCACGAAATCAAGCAACTTGGACATGACATCCTGTGCAACGCCCAATTCTGACACTTTGGGCGCAAACCGCTTGGCGCTCGCGGCCATCTTGGTCATGGCATCCGACAGCGCCACCAGCATCGACACTTTATCGACCGTCGAGTGGCTTCCATCTTTGATCTCGTCAAGGATGGATTGCGCCTGCATCATGAAGTCTTCGACGACCGTCGACACCACGGCTTCAACGCCTTGACCCGCGATCACATTCGCGGTGCGCGCCTTGTCCCAATCATCGCCCTGAACCTTGGCCGCGCGCTTCCAGCGCCCCACTGTTGGTTCGGAAAGGCCATAGGCTGCCGCGATTGTCGCTTGGGTAAAGCGGCGAAACACGTAGTCTGCGCGAGCCTTGCGCTTGAGCTCTTCATTGTTACGAGCCATTGAGCCCTCCTGCGATAACAAAGGCGATGGCAGCAGTAATCAGCCCGCCGATAATGAGGCGGAAAATCCACTGAATACCCGACTGGATGCTTTCAAGCGATTTGGTGGTGCCCATGCGCCACTGCACCATTCCGGCTTCGTTCTTTTCGAGTTGTGTCAGGCGCTTTTCATGGCCGTCGAGACGTTGATCTGAGCGGTTCAAGCGCTCAGATACGTGGGCAGGAACATCCGTCACTTGCGCGTCTCCAGCCACTTTCCAGCAACATCTTTGACCGTGTGACCGCCCATATAGAGCGCCATGTAGGCAGCCGTGAGCTGCAACAGGACATCAAACGGCGTGGGCGGTAGCGCGATCTTGAAAGCCGCGTTCAGGATGTGAAGAAAGACCACGTTCCAAAACCACAGCGCGCCGAGGCCATACATGCCCGCCGGTCGCCATGCCCATGTCCACAGCGGGCCTGTGGCCTCTTGCTTGGCGATTTCGAGTTGATAGGCCAGCCCCTGCGCATAGAGCGCGAGCTTTTCAGGGGCTTCGCTCTCAACATCAAGGATGGCGTTCTCGACCCGCATCGGGTCGTCACGCAAAACCGTTGGCAGTTGCTCGGGCGTCGTGCCGGCAGCAGAGGCGATCGAGCGGATGACATCAGCCACCAACTCGCCCGTCGCGGGGCCAAGTTTGCGTGTCAGGATTTTTTCGACAGCACTCGCACCGAGTTTCGCGGCGAGAGCAATAAGCGCAGCTTGCATCATCACCCCTCCTCGCCAATCACGAACCCACCGGGCTGCCAGAACTGACCGGAGGCAATGATGCACGACGCGCCATCTTCACCGACAGCCAAAAGCGACCAGCTGCCCCCGTCGGGCGCGGTGAACAGCGTGATCTGCCCCGTGACAGGCCCTTCCCCCAAGAACAGATCGGCACCTCCGGTCCAGAGCGGAACCTCCCCGAATTCGCGGGCAAGGAGCGCCCCGTTCAGCGCTGCGGGTACATCACAAGCGGCGTCGGCGGGCGCGGCAAGCGAGGCGATAACGCCGGCGGCGCCGGCGAGTGTCAGGATTTTCATGGATCAAATACTCCGCAGGAATTGGGCAAGCTTGGACAGGCTGCGCGGCAGGCGGGCGGCAACGGCATCGCGGTAGTGCCAAGCGCGCCAGAGCGCGAACAGGCAAACGAACGCGAGAGGCACAAACAGCCATGCGGCGCTGATGCCCGCAGCCGACAGTTCCTGCGCCACATCTGTCATCGAGGTCGCCGCTGGCACAGTTGCAACGGCAGCGGCGCTGGCGACGGGCTTGGTTTTGGCTTTGGCGTCAACCATGCGCTGCAGCGTGGACAATGTTGCGCGACCGATCTTACCATCAACGCTCAAGCCGTGATCCTCCTGGAAGCGGCGCACCTCAAAGGCGTGGACGTTGTTGATATTGGAGCCGACGAGATATCCGAGAGCCATGAAGTCATCGAGAACTTTGGCTTTTTCATCACCTGACAAGACGACCACCCAACGCGCCACGGCGACAGATGCCGATGCAGGTTCGCTCATGCTTGAATAGAGACCGTCAAAGAGGATTTTCAACTCGCGCTCGCGGCGATTGACGAGCCCCTGAATGACCTTGCCATTGCCCTTGTTCCAAAGCCGGAACCGCGCGGCGATCTTTGCGCGACCTGCCTTTGCCCGCCACAGATCGACCCAGCTTGCCGTCTTGATTGCGCCGGTATTCCAATGAAACAACACTCCCGCGTCGAACTCGTGCTGCTTGGCACCCGACATGGCTGAATTGACTGACGGCTCATAGTTGAGCGTCAGCGCCTTGCGGGTCAGGTCTTGCGATTGCTTTTTGGTGATCGTCATTCCGGCTTTGGGCACGATGACGCCCGAAGCGGCGGTCAGGCCCATTCCGATGGTCCATTTGCCAACCACATCGCGATAGGCCTTCAGAACATCGTTCTCTTCGAGCTCAAGGGCTTCGATACCTTTTTCGCTGGTTTGCATGATGCCTCAGTGGGTTGCTTGTTTCGCAACCCTTCGCACACGCGCGAAACGCAAATGCCCGGACGGATGTCCGGGCATTCAATCATCTAGGTCTGGAAAGAGAGGGGTCGGTGGCGGCTCCGCCTTGGATAATCGCCTTATGTGCCGTTCGGATATACCGAGCATCCTCGACATTTCATTGCGCTTTTTACCGATCATCTCAAGCTTCTTGACCTGCGTGCGCATCTGAAGCGGTTTTCCGTTTGGAACATACATCCGTTGTCCGCTGAGGAAATGGCAAAGTTCATGCGCCACGTCCTCACCAAAGAGACCGATCCATTCATGCCCCTCACGAATACGCTTGGGAAACAACACATCCTGCCCGCCATAGTGCTGCATCAGTTTGAGCGTGACTCCAAGCCCAAACACGTCAGCGACATCCCACAGGGACGATGGCAGGTCATGGCCCTCAACCATTACGTCCACCCTGCTCGGTCGGGATGCCCGCGCGCGCGCACCACGCCTTGAGCGCCTCGATCACATCGCTCACCTGACGCGCCTCGGTCATCACATCGATGTCGATCGGCACATGGCCCCATTTGCCCTCGAACCGGGACGCCACAAAGTCATTCAGCCCCTTCGAGCCGCCCACACGGGTCTCGCCCGCCTCATGCAGCAAGCGCCACAGGACATGGCAATACCGCACGTCCGCGCGCGGGGCCGCTTTGCGGCGGCCATTGCTTTTAACGCGAAACCCCAAGCGCTTCAGCTCATCGAGCACCAACAGCTTTTGCCCGTTGGTCATGAGCTTCAGCGAGGCTTTGCCCGTCACACGTGACAGCATTGTGCGGTAGTCATCTTCGGCCAAGCCAAGCTGCGACTTGGCGATATTGATCATTGCATTGTGGTTCATTCGAACAAGCCTTCCTGGTCTCGGTGAAATTTCTGGATTTTCAGCGCAATGAGATGTGCCCGGCTCCCTCGCTTGCTTGCGTCAACGTGGTGAATTGCACCTGTGGACATCGTGATCTTGAGGAGACGGTAATGGCCATCCAAAGGCATTTCGCCCTCAATCCACTCCGTGATCACCACGTAATCAGGGTTGATGCTGACACCGTTATCGAGGTTCACGAGCATGCCATTAGCCTCGAGCGCACCGCGCACAGAGGTCATGCGCCTCGACGCTGACGGTGAACTTGCGCCCACAAAGGCGACAAGCACACATATCCTGAACATCTGAAATCGCACTTTTAGCGACATCAAAGGGGTGCGGGCGGTCACGTATCACCATCGCGTGCGAGGATGCTAGAGCCTCAGATGAGACATCGTTGGCAGGAACGCTCGGCACATCCTTGACCATCAGCCACATGACCTTTTCGGCAGTATCCTTGTCAGGAAAGGTGCCGACGACTTGGGGCACGATGCGCGTGAGCTGGTAGTCGCCAGCACCTGTTCGTTTGATCCGGTATTCCATTTCGATCACCTTCTGGCTGCTCATCAGGCCAAGGCCACCACGCCCTGACGACGCCCCTCACGGGGCGTTTCGCTTATGCTTTGCCTTTGGAGGCCTTGAAGCCGATGGAGCGGCTTGCTGCGATCTGGATCGCTTCGCCTGTGGCGGGGTTACGGCCCATACGCGCGGAGCGTTCGCGCATGTCGAACCGGCCAAAGCCTGCAATATTGACCTTGTCACCGGCCTCAGTCTTGGCTGCGATCTTGGCGAAAAGCGCATCGACCATCTCTTTGGTGCTCGGCTTTGCAAAGCCGAGTTCCGCTGCGAGATCATCGATGAGTTGTGTTTTGGAGTAGGTTGCCATTGGAGGTCTCCTTTGATGGCTGGGGTTGTTAGGCTTGTGCAATGTTGATGGAGATCGTGGTCCATTCACCGTCGAAGGTGTCGCGGGTGCCAAAGCGAATGTACTCTTTGGCCCCGATCACGCGGATGGCCTCCTTCACCGCCTTCATGGCGCGCAGCCAGCGCTCGTCTTCAATGTCGAGCTTGAGCAACATGAAGATTTCGCCGCGGTTGATCTGGCCCTCCTTGTCAGTATTGAAGGCGCGCGTGACGATGGCGCGGATCTCGGGGCGGCTCCCCTCCGACCAGTCGTTGAGGCATTCATCGATGAGGGCCTTTGCCGAATGCAACTCAGGCCCGAAATCGATCAGGTCGTTGATGCGAACCTCGATCTTCTTGCAGCCATCGTAAGAGAAGTAGGTTTTGTTGCCTTTCTTTCCGCCGATCTTCACCTCGTATTCTTGCGCCAGCATGGCATCGAGGGCCGCGAGATCGGCGTAGGCATGAACCTTGAAGCGCGCGATCTGCTCGCTCAGCGCTGACGCAAAACCCACGACCTTGCAGACCTGTTCGTGGATCAGCATGTCAGTGGCTTTCACCAGCTTCAAAGGCATCAGCGCGCCTTTTGCATCGCGCAAATGGGGGGTTCCATCGACGTCCACGACGCCATCTGTTTTAAAAGTTTGATCAGTCATTCGTGTTCTCCAGAGTGATCGGGTTAAACGGGCAATGCTTGCAGGCAGACCAATGCTGCAGCTTGTCAGGATTTGAGGTGGACATTGGACGGGCGGCGTATTCCTGACAGGCCTCCGCCGAGATGCCCTGGCGCAGGTGCGGGCAAAGCACCTCGTTGCGATAAAGCTGGACGATTTTCGCGCCATGCTTGCGGGTCACAAGATCGAGGCTTTGGGCGGGATATGTCCCGTTGAGCAGCATCGACACTGAGGGCCGTTTCATATTGATTTCGCGTGCGATCGCAGAGACGCTCTTGCCGCCCTCACGCTCTGCTTTGAGCAGCACCAACCATTCAGGGTCCGGCAGTGCGAGGTTCAATCTAGGGAGCACGGCACGTCCTCCCCGGTGTTGAAATCGTGCATGACGTTTTTCGCTGCCCGATAGACCGGGGCGTTGGGGCCAGTATTTTTTACCAGCACATAGCGCTTGTATCCTATGCTCCCGCGCGGCCCGCCCTTCTGACGACGCGCCAGTTCGGCCACATATCCTGCCTTGCGTAGCTGAAGCAGATAACGGGTGACGTTCTGTCCCGGCTCCTTGTCCTCCTCGCGTTGTGCGTCCCCTGCGACCTCGCCGATGGTGAAGTAGTGGCGAATGCGCATGGACGTCCAAGCACGGCCGCGAAACGTGTCCTTGCGACGGTGCACGATCTTGGTCGGCCCTTTTGGCCCTGAGGTGATGATCGTGCCCGCTTTGGCAGCTGTGAGGCCCGCATCGGTGAGCTGGAAACAATCCCCTGCCATTTTGGCCATATATCCGCGATCGCAGAGGCGCATAAGGCCGTCGCTCAGCTGGCGACCCTTCATGGTCGGCCCTTGCGTGGCAATCTCGTCTCGGGTGCGGCAGACCCCGTCTGCGAGCAACTGGAGAAGCGCCGTTGGCACGGCACCCGGCTTGCGCGTGTCCATCAGTGCGCCTCCGGAACGTAGATGTCTTTTCCGGTCTTGCGGTCTGACATCAGGATTTGCTTGCTCATATCCGCAAGCGTCACGCCCTCATCGCCGTAGTCATAGCGCCGCCCGAAGGTCTCGATATGGGTGATCGCATCAAGGATTTCACGGTTGAAACCCATTGAAGCCTTGGCGACGAAATGGATGAGATCATCGGCAACCGGCACTTCGCAGCGCCCCCGGATCAGATCAGCGGTGTCGTCCAAGGATGCGGGGAGAAATTCCACCTTGTTCGGTGCGCGGCTTTCAATCTGGGGAAAGCGGCGCAGGTTGTCCCGAAGCTGCCCCATGCCTACAAGGATGGTTGGCATGAACTGGATGTCGGTGATGCCGCGAATGCCTTCCATGATCTCGGCGCGTCCCGACACCTGGTCACATTCGTCAATGACCAGGCCAAAGGTCTTGCCTTCAATCATGGCGCGTTGTGAGCGCTCGCGCAGCTCAGCCGTGACACGCTCGAACCGAGCGCGCCGCCCGCGAAACTGGTTGTGATTGACTGACAGCTCCGTCAGCAAATCCTGCATCATCCAGTTGTAGTCCCAGCCCCGCTGAGCGCGCAGATAGACGCTGCCGGTCTGCGTCACCCAGCGGTTGACGGTCGTGGTTTTGCCCAAGCCGGGTTTGCCATCCAGGACAACCATGCAGGCCTCTTGCGCGCCACGTTCATCCAATCGCTTCAAAGCCCCTGAAAAGCGGGCGAAGTTGCTGGTCTCGACAAAGACATTTCTCATGTTATGCTCTCCTCAGTCCTACGTTTTTTGAATTAGGCGACGGCACGGAGGAGGGTTCGAAGCGCCTCCGTGTCGATACCTGACAATCTGAACAGCTCTCGTGCGGTGGAGCGGCTCAGGCAGTCCCGAAGCAAATCAGCCTGCTTTCGGGAAATCTCTTGTGGGTTTTCAAGCGCCCAAGCCGCCAACTCCTCATCAGAATTGAACGTGCGCCGTGCGCGCGCAGCGGGTTTTGGGGCAGTGTTATCGACCGCAAGCTGGACGCGCTCACTCGGGATCGCCTCAGGGTCGCGGGCTTCAAAGACCGGCATTTCAAACGCCGATTCCTGTTCGACCAGATAAGGCGCGCGCCGCTCATCCTCGACCGCTTCAATCTTGTTCTCGAGGCGCTGTTTGCGCGTGTTCGTGCGGGTCTCCAGAGCCTTCTCTTCAAAGGAGAGCGGGAAATAGCGCTCGGCGTTCCCCATGAACTCGGCAACACAGATCAAGCGGCCCGGCTGGCCTGTCGCCACATCGAACTCGCGCACCCAGACCTTGTCCGCTTGGTGGTAATCATAGCCCACCATGACGCGGGTCTCGTGATACGGCTCAAGGTCAGCATGAAAGTACGTATTGGTGTTCCATTTGACCTCGGCGCGCAGACAGGTGCGGATTTCGTAGGGGCGAAACAGGTCATCGACCTCGCCTGCCTCTACCGACACAGGCTCAAAGCCACTTGCAGCATGGGCCTGCCAAGCCTCATTGGGGCTCATGGTGCGCCAGCGACCTGTGACGGGATCTTCGAACCTCGGCAGACTTCCGTGTGGCCGGTTGTTGTATTCCTCGACGCGATCCTCGCAGAGCTTCACAAACTCCTGCCATGTTGGCAGGTGCCGCGAGCGTCCAAATTCCTTGATCTCGTGACGGGTGATCTTGTGGATTTTATCACCGGCCTCTTTGTCCATGTCCTTGCCCATGTATGTTGGCAGACGCTTGGCCAGCGTGTCCCAGACGGTGGCATTGGGCCGCTCGATCAGGCCCTTGGCTTGAGAACCGTAGGGCCTGGCGTGTGTCTTGGTGATGCCAAGCCGCCCCATCAGACCGCTGACATCCGCGTCCATCGCTTTATTTTTGTAACCCGGCCCCCGGTCCACATAGAAAATCGCCGGAATACCGCAGCCCACGCAGGCGTTGCGCAAAGCCTCGGCCACAGAGCGCTGGTTCTCCGAGCGCCCGAGTGAAATGCCGACAATCTTGCGCGTGGCCACATCCATGATGGTTGTGATTTCGGGCCGGATTGGGCGGTGGGTCACAGGGTCCGCGATCTCCGCATCAAAGGTTTTACCATCGGCAGTGTAGGCCGTGGTGGGCCACATATCGTCTGTTGTGCGGGTCACATAAGGAAGGCGCGCGCGCAGGGTCAGCAGGCCCTCACGCCCGACGTTCTTCTCGATGTTGTTAAGGCGCTTTCTCAAGATGTGCTGGACCTGCGACAGCGTAATCCGCATGTCAGGCGCAGGGTTGGTTTTGAGATATTCTCCAAGTGCGTCCGTCATCGTCGGCTTGCTGCCAATCGCATAGAACTTGAGAAAACCCGCGAAGCCCGGATGGATTTTATCCTTGGTCTTGGGCGGCACTGGCGCAAGAGCGACCACGCCCGCCGTGTCTCTGGCCTTGAACCACTCATACAAAGCGCTGCGTTTGATACTTGCGCTCGCCTTGCGATCATTCGCTAACTTGAGACGCGCAGGGTCGATGTCGAAACCATGCGGAGCCGTCAGTAAGAGAGGGTCAGCTAGGCTAAGGACCTCCTGCGCTGTCAGGACACCGCCTTGATCGCGGCGCGCTTCGATTTCCTGACGGGCCATGCAGGCATCTTGCGCGGTCAGAAACCGCGCCAGCGCCCATGAGCGCTTTTCATTGTTTGCAATGGCGTAGCCTTCGATCGATGTCAGGATTTCTGCTCGTGCCTCCATGACGGCACGAGCGCGCGGCGAAAGCGTAGATGCTTTGAGCGCATCAAGCCTGCGTTGGTCCAGATCGATTTCGACGGACTGGCGTTGCGCAATTGCGGCTTTTGTGGCGTTGCCTTCCAGAGCTGTGCGTATACCAGCTGGCAGGAGCGAAAAGTGATATTCGAGACCGCCGCCGCGCCCAGACCGCTTGCGGCAGAGATGCTTGCCAAGCCCGACCCAACCACAGTTGCGCGCGTAAATCTGCACGCCGCGCTCGGTCTTCGGAAAGCCTGCAATCCAGCGTGTCTTCGCAAGTTCGGCAATCTCGCGGGCACTCAGAAATTCTTGCCCCGAAGAGGCAAAATACATGTCGTTCATCGCTGCGCCTTTCGCTTCGTAGCCAAAACTTGCTTACGGGCCATCATTTCTTCGATGTGATCTTCCAGAAGCCGCTCTTCGATAAGATCGGCATATTTGGCCTCGATAACCGTCAGGCCGAATTCACCAGGGACAAATCCAAGCAGCTCGGATGCGCCGGTCACTTTCGCCAGTCCGATGAAGGCATCGAGCGGAACACGGTGATCCTCGGACCCTTCCGAGCTCCATTTGTTGAGCATGCTCTCTGAAACCTGACGGCCCAGCCAATCGCTCAGATCACGGGCAACCATGGCGCGCGTCAAACCTTCATCACGCGCATCACGCAGCGCCTGCCCAATGATGCGCGCGATCTTGCTGTCCAAGCGCCCGCGACCGATGACATCCGCGCTGTAACCGACAGCCACCTTCGGGGGCTGCCAGTTGAACAGGTCTTGTGTCAGGGGGTCACGGTGGCGGGCCATCAGAGGCGACCCGCCCGTTTGAGCGCTGCAATCACCCGCGCCTCGTGTTCAATCATGAGGCGGGCAAAAACATCATCGGGCATGGCTTTCAGCCCCTTGGACACCATGCTGAACTGACGCTCGACCGAGGTCATCACGATCCCCTCTTCCATGGCCTGCAGCGCACCGGCCACGTTGCCCACGTCCGTTTCTGGATCAAGGATCATGTCCAGAACCTTTTCCTGCTTTGCAGGTTTCAACTCGCTGAGCGCCTTCAGCTCGGTTTGTTTGCGCGCCAAGCCAGTGCCGATCAGACGCCCGCGAGAGGCGGCGCTGAGGTCGGACCAGATTTTGACTGCCAACTTTATGGACCGCGAAGAAAGTCCAATTTTCTCTGCTGTCGCCCGTGCAAACCCAAAGATTTCAGGAGCATCCTCGGAAAGGGGCAAAGTTTGCCCCTTTGGTGATGCTTTGCCATGCGCGGCCTGCGGATACATCCGCTCCCACACCTGCTTGAGCTCAAACAGGTGGTGGCAGCGGTCCAGCGCGATCAGCTCGCCCCGCCCGAGGTTTTCCATTACCTCTTCGAGGCGCGCAGCATCGTCACTATCCGCTGCTGACACGATGGCCGGGATAGTGGCCTGCCCATTGATCCCGAAGGCCCGCAGGCGATGCAGGCCCGCGATCAGCACATAGCGCTCCCCGATGGCGCGCACCCGGATCGGGTGGAACAGCCCCTGCGCGGCAATTACAGCCGCCAGCGCTTGCGCGTTGTCAGCATCAAAGTCACGCGCGCGGTCACGGGGCACGTCAATCAGGTCGATCGAAAGATCAAGAAGGTGTTCAGGTGTCATGGTATGCTCGTTGTTTTTTGATTATTTTTCGCCACCGCACGGATGCGAGGGCGGATCACATTGATCAGATCGCGCCAATCAGCAGGAACAGGTGCAGCCACCAGATGAGGGCCAGCAGCCGACAACTGTCATAGAGGCTGAAAGGGCTAAGCCGTGGATCGACCGCGACCGCCACAAACACGGCGATCTCGACAACCCACATCGCGAAAAAGGCGATCATTGCGCGCCCCCGATCGATAACATTGCGATCAGGATGACAAAGCAGGCACAAGCCCCGACCAAGCGCCCCGCAAAGCTGTCTTCAAAGGCATCGTGGGACCGAATGATGCGGCGCACCAAATCATGCACCTCACACCGCCCGCACGGGCATCTGGCGCAACGTGACCGGCTTGGCGATTTGGCGCACCGCATTGGCGAGCACCTCATCACTCAGGATGTCCTCACGCCCGCGCTGCTCGTCTGCCTCAATGCGCAAAAAGGATTGAATGCTGCGCATCGAGCCAAGCAAGCGGTCCTTGGTGTCAGGATCGGGCGCAATCCCGCCTGACAGGTGCGCGATCACTTCGCCAAGATCACCGGCAGCAGCGCGAAAAGCCTCAGCGGTGATGTCAAAGGCGGGCACTGTTTTGGACGAAATCGCACTCATGCCGCACACCCGTTGTCAGCAGCGCGCTGCGCTTTTGCTCTTTCAATCAGGGCCTCGTTCTCCTTAGATAGAAGGCGAGACTTCCGAATGGGATAACGATCAGGAAACAGCTCAGCGGGTTTCACATCGAGAAACTCGGCCAAAGCTTTTTCCGCTCCGCGGCTGCCGCGCGTCCAAACATTGCGCATGACGCTGGGGTTGATGCCGTTGAGATCCGCAAGGCCCGTAAGGGTCATGCCACGTTCTTCGAGGGCGCATTTGATCTTGGGCTTGGTCCAAATCATTCCCATAGTAAGTCTCCTGTTAGGGGCCGATGTTGGCGCATCGGCTTTTTTCAGAACTAAGTGCAACAAGGGCCGCTCCTGTTTGGTGACGGCATATGAAATAGGTAGTGCAATATTTTGAACCAGTCAACTAGTAAGGTTCAAGATTTTGAGCGCGGCGAAAGGCTGAAACGAGAACGCTCAAGGCTTGGAATGACGCAGACCGCCCTTGCAAAAGTGGCTGGAATATCAAAAGGCTCTCAGATTCTCTATGAGAAGGGAAACGCGCCAACTGCCGATTATCTGGCGGCTGTTGGCGAAATCGGCATTGATCTCGTCTACATTCTAACAGGCTCAAGGGTTCAGAATATTAAGCCAAAGCCCGGGACAAAAGTGAGAGACCTAGAGGGGAACATTCTCGCGGAAAGCCCAGCAACTGGCGCGGTTGAACATGCACCCACCCCTGCAGGATACATCACGCTTCCTCAGTTCAACGTCCAGGCGTCTGCTGGCCATGGAGCCTATGCAGACAAGGAATTTCAGTTGGGTGCTCTGGCTTTTGACCGCAAATTCTTAAAGGACCGCGGTGCAAAACCTGAAAGCTGCTCGATAATTTCTGCGTCTGGTGATTCCATGCACCCAATGATTCCTGATGGATCGTTGCTAGTGGTTGACCACAGTCAGACAGAAATCAGAAACGGCCACATAATGGTCATAAACGTTAGCGGAGACCTTTTGGTAAAGAGGGTTCGGCATCGCCTCGATGGGACGGTAGAATTGACATCTGACAACCCACTTTATCCACCAGAGGTTATTGGCACGTCATCTTTAGACCAGCTTCGCGTCATTGGTCGCGTCGTCTATTTTTGCAGGACGCCATAATGCGAACAGCATTCACCATTATATTTCTTGCTTTAATCTTCTCGCTTCCCAATTCCGCAGCCTCGGCAGATGAGACTGGCCTCTCACCGCAGGGGAAATCTATTATTGAACGCCACCTCAAGAAATACGTTCGAGACCCAAGTAGCCTAGTTATTACAAGGCTTTGGATTGAGGATGCAGATCTAGTACCGTTAATGGCATGCGGAGCATTCAATGCCAAGAATGCTTTCGGCGGATACTCTGGTGAAACGATGTTCCAGACAATGTATGATGCAGACTCCGGTGAGTTAACTGATACAATTATTGAAGATGATGTGAACACCGCCAGATCGATCGCACTCTCGTGCCAAGCATTCGGGCTTACTGAAGACGACTTCAAACGCATCGATCTAGAATAACGGCATTTACTCTTTCCCCTCAGCACGCCGCATGCGCCGGATCGCCCTGTTCATGATGCGCGCACGCTCCTTCTGGCTGTAAGACAAAAGCCGAATTTGACGCTCTATGCGCTCATCCAGCTTTGCAAGCCTTTGTTCTTCATCACCATTTGTGAAACGCCGCCAAGCGGCGTGTACCTCACTGCACTGCACAAGCCTACCTCCCTGAAGCCAATATTCCTTATTTTCATGACTTTACCATGTAGCTATTGCCACTGCACAGTCTCATAATTTCTTATTGTGCGGGAGCCACCACTGATGGTTCCTAACAGGCGAAAGTGTCAAATGTTCATGTTAAGTTCTAATCACCATTTTGGAGTTTATGCATGGACACTGCACTTAAATCATCACCGGTTGCACCTTGGCTTGGCGGCAAACGCAACCTTGCAAAGCGAATTTGCGCGCGGATCGACGAAACCGTCTGCACCACATATGCAGAACCTTTTGTCGGCATGGGCGGCATTTTCTTGCGTCGAAAGTTGCGCCCGCGCGCCGAAGCGATCAACGACAAAGGGCGCGATATCGCGAACCTCTTTCGCATCCTTCAGCGCCACTACCCGCAATTCCTCGACACGCTGCGGTTCCAGCTTACTACGCGGACAGAATTCGACCGCCTTGTAAAAACAGACCCGGACACCTTAACCGATCTGGAGCGCGCAGCACGCTTCCTTTACCTCCAACGCACAGCATTTGGCGGCAAGGTTTCAGGGCGCAACTTTGGCGTGGCGCGTGACCGCCCCGGACGGTTCAACCTCACGACCTTGGAGCCAATGCTTGAAGACCTTCACGCGCGCCTATCCGGCGTTGTGATTGAGTGCCTGGACTGGAGCGAGTTCTTGCTCCGGTACGATGGCACCGGCACACTCTTCTACCTTGACCCACCATATTGGGGCTGTGAAGGCGACTATGGGAAATCCATGTTCAGCCGGTCTGATTTTCAGTCCATGGCGACACAGCTTGCGCGAATAGAAGGCCGCTTCATCATGTCGATAAATGATGTCCCCGAGATCAGAGGTATCTTTGCGGAATTCACGATCGAAGGCGTTCAAACCACATACAGCATCGCTAAAAACAAAGACGCCTCAGGCGCTCGGTCCGAGCTGCTCATTTCAAACTACTAGCGCGTCAGGAACCGATAGCAGCGCCAATTTCTCGACGGAAACGGGGAAACGCTCTTCGGAGTTCCGTTCAAGTTCGAAAAGCTCTGCGGAAGTGCAATAATCCTTATTTTACAAGCTAAATTCTAGAGCGGGGCGTTTCCAAACGAACTCCGAACTGATTTCGGAGTTCGTTTGGACCAGCTTCCGGACGAACTCCGAAATACAGCTCAGGCAGATAGCATTTTTCTTAATGATTGCTTTGCGTTACCGAATGATCGCTTTTTGCCATCACTATGCAAGTTTATGAGCACCAAGTGATGCCTTCACATGGCATTTACCTGCGCAACTTGCATTCCTGTCCAGCCAATTCCGTCATGATTTTAGCGTTTACACGTTAGACTTCAAAGGCTTGGCCTAACTTGAATGATCCGCCCGTTTTGTCCGGAAGTTAGACCCCCCCTACAGCTTCGTTCCATTTGATTTCTTGCCTCTTGCGCGCGCTTGGCGAGCTCTTTTTGCCGGATCGGTCCGCCGTATTTTTTGAGCATTTCAACGCCTGAATGGCCGGTGACGGCTTTGACCATCTCGTCATCACTGGACTTGCATCACTTCCGTTCCGGTTTTCTGCGAGCAATGCTCGCCATGAAGGAGACCGGATATGGCACCCAAACATAGTGAAGACTTCAAGCGCGAGGCGGTTCGGATCGCGACGCACAGCGGCCTGACACGGCGGCAGGTTGCGTCGGACCTTGGGGTTGGTTTTTCGACCTTGGGCAAGTGGATGCGAGATTACTCGACAGATCCAACAGCAGCTGAGGATGCCGAAGTTCGCCGGCTCAAGAAAGAACTGGCCCGGGTCACGGCGGAGCGCGACATCCTAAAAAACCATTCTGGGCCGACGCCCGCCTGTGCGCGGTAGAAACAGCCTGTGCTACACTGACGCCGAAGGGCAGTTGCCGATGGCTTATTGGTGGGCTGGACCCCGTTAAAAAACGTGGCACATGGGCTGATGCGCACTTGAGAGTGGTGACGTCGCGGTTGTG
>NZ_FWFS01000006.1 GCF_900172375.1 Aquimixticola soesokkakensis
TCGCCGGTCCGCGATCCGGTGAGGCAGGTAAACATCAACGCCTTTGCCGCCATCGCCGTGCGACCCGCCAAGTCGCTATAGAACGCAGGCACATCCTGCCAGCGCATCGCTTTGTGATGTTTGGCCTTTTTGACCACTTTGGGCAGAACGCCCGCATCCTGAATGGCGCTCACGGGGTTTTCACCGGCGCGATAGCCTTTGGATTTGGCCACATCGAGAACGACCTTCAGCCGCTGGGACAAGCGGCGCGCGGTCTCGTGCTTTTGGGTCCAGATCGGGGACAGGCACATCAGGATTTCCGGCTGGCCGACGCTATCGACCGGCATGCGACCGATTTTGGGGAAAGCATAGTCGCGCAGCGTGTTGATCCACTGCTGGCCGTGCTTGGCGTTCTTCCAAGTCGGCATCCGGTCGATGTGCACCTGAAGAGCGACCTCTTCGAACGTCGGAATGTCCTGGCGCGCGTTAAAACGGGGGTTCAGGCCTTGCTTGGCCATGCGCCGATACTCCAACGCTCGATCGCGCGCCTGGGGCAACGTCACAATATCCGCGCCGCCCAACCCAAAGTCGGTCCCCAAGCCGGTTCTTCTGCCCCTTTACCGTCACCCGAACAATCCACCGCCGCGCGCCGCTGGGATCCACAACGAGGTACAGCCCGTTGCCATCGCCATGACGCCCGGCGCCGAGGGTATCCACGCGCTTGCGCGTGAGCTTTCCCGAAAGGGCCGCCATCATTCATACCACCCGATGAAAGAACAGGCGACCAATCGAAAGAAATCCAACACAAAGTTCAGATGACGTAAGTCTATGATGAACAAAGAAAAAGGCCGCCAAAGGCGACCTGTTCAAACCTAATGGAATTAGGTGGTGGCGGAGACGAAGGGATTCGAACCCTCGAGACCCTTCCGGGCCTACTCCCTTAGCAGGGGAGCGCCTTCGACCACTCGGCCACGTCTCCACCGACGCGTATAGCCAAGCGTGCGCGGGGAGTACAAGGCAAAAATATCGCTTTTTGAAATTTGGACCGCGCCGTGGCGTGAGGTGGCGTGCCGGGGCGGGGGGCGGGGGTGTTGCGGCCTTTCGCAGCGCCGCGGTCTTGGCGATCTCTGTGTGAGTCCTGTGCGATGCCTGCGTCGCGCGTGCGGCTGGGCGGTCGTGCATGTCATGTCTTGGGCAGCAGGGCCAGGCGGGCAGGGAGGCGGCAGGGAGGCGGTAGGGTGGGGGCGGTTTTGTGCGCGGCGCGGAGGGCAGGGAGCGCGGGGGAGCGCATAGGTCACAACCAAGGGGCGAGTGACGCTTCGGGGGCGGGCGTTTTGCGATAGGTGACTTGTGAAAACTGTGAGGGCGCTGTTGCGCGATTGGGGTGCAATGGCGCGTCTCTACCGTGTTGCAGCCACAATCCGGCCCCAAAATTTAGCAAATAATTAACCATCAATCACAGGCCACGATCCGCTTTGCAAAGGGGCGGGCCGCGGCACCCCTCCCATGAACTGTAAATTTCGACACTGATTTCACACAGGAAAAACCATGAAACGCACTTTCTCTCTCCTCCCCGCGCTTGCCGGCGCTTTGGTTCTTGCAGGGCCCGCACATGCGGCTGAAACGGCAACATCCAATCTGGCCGTCTCGGCGATCGTTGCCGATACCTGCACAATCGCCACCGGAACGGCGCTGTCTTTTGCGACGCTTGATACGTCCAGCATCTCCTCTGAAATCACCCCCGGTCTGGTGACCGTGATTTGTACCGCCAGCCGTTCGGGCATTCTTGTGACCGTCGATGGCGGGGACAATGCCGCTTCGGGTGTGCGCCGCATGGCGACCAGCGACGGCGAAACCTTTCTGCCCTATTCGATCATGTCGGATTCGGGCCATGCCTCTGAGATCAGCGTCGGTGGCGAGCTGTACAACGATGGCGTGACGGCTGCTGTCCCCCAGATCATTCCCGTCTACGGTCAGATCCCCGCAGGCAATTACGCGGCTGGCAACTACTCGGACACGCTCGAAGTCACGCTGAGCTACTAAAATACGCCCCCATAAATCGTAAAAATAGTAACAATTGAGGCAACTTATGAAAAATCTTCACCGCAAGTCTCTCGCGCTTTTCCTTGCGACACTGACCGCTTTTGCGCCTCTCGGGGCGCTTGCGGAAAATGTCTCCGTTTCGCCGACCCGTTTGAATGTGGCGGGGCAGGCCTCGACCTTGACGGTCAAGGCGGGCGGCGCGCAGGCCTCGGTCGTGCAGCTGCGCGTGGTGTCGTGGAAAGAGGGCACCGACCCGCGCAACGTCAAGGCAACGCGGGATGTCGTGATCAGCCCGCCCATGGCCCAGCTTGACCCGCGTCAGGAACTGACCGTGCGGGTTGTGCGGACCAAGAAGAGCGCTGTGCGCGGTCGTGAATGCTACCGCGTGCTCGTGGACCGTTTGCCCGGTGCCGAGCAGGCCGAACAGGCCGTGAAGCTTCAGGTGCGTCACTCCGTGCCTCTGTGCTTTCAGGCCTGACGGTGCGGCTGTGACCCTTCCGGTCAGGCGGCACGTGATCGCCTGACCGGCATCGAAATGCGCATCAAGGGGGCTTGAGCACATGACATCGACATTTTCAAATCCACGCGCCGGGGCCGTGCGGCGCAAGGCGGGCATGATCGCGTTGGGGGCAATCCTGACGCTGCCGCTGGCAAACGGGCTGGCCGCGCAGGATCTTGACGCTGTGACGCGGGGCGGATCGGGGCTTGAGGCAAGCGCCTCGATCACCGGCATGGGCGCGCTGAGCGGCGATCGCGTGCCGCTGTTTCTGGCGGTGTCGATCAACGGCAAAGACACCAATCTTGTGGCCGAGTTTTCCGGTCGTCTCGATGGCAGCGATCTGCGCTCGACCAGCGATGAATTGCAGGATGTCGGCCTGCGCATTCCCGGTTCGATCGCCCAGAAAATCATCGCCGGTCAGATTCTCGATAGCGAAATTGCCCTCTCTGAATTTGAGGGGCTGACCTATGTCTACGATTCCGATGCGCAGCGCGTTCTGATCACCGCCCCTGATGCGGCGCTTTTGCCCCATGTGATTTCGGCCTCGGGTCTCACCAGCCCACAAGCTGCGGATCACGCGACGGGTGCGGTGTTGAACTACGCGCTGACGGGGGCGCATTACGCGCCGCTCGACGGCGCTCTTGTCGGGTCCACCACCCTTGCGGGCAGTTTCGAGGGCTGGATCTATTCGCCCTATGGCACGCTGTCTTCGACCGGTTTTTATTCCCAGACGCTGCGCAGCGGCGCCAGCGACACGGGCACACCCAGTTTTGTGCGCCAGGAAACGGCCTTTACCAAAGATTTTGCCGACAAGGCGATGACCCTCACCATTGGCGACTATTCCACGCAGGGCCCCGATTGGACGCGTTCGGTGCGTCTGGGTGGCCTCGCCGTGTCGCGCAATTTTTCGCTGCGCTCGGACCTCGTGACCGACCAGCGGCTCAGCTATTCGGGCGCGGCGGCGGTGCCCTCTTCGGTGGATGTGTTCATCGAAAACAACCGGATCTATTCGGGCGAGGTCGACGAAGGCCCGTTTCGCCTTGAGGACCTGCCGGTCAAAACCGGTGCAGGCGATGCAGAAGTCGTCATTCAGGGCGCAGACGGGCGCGTGCGCCACGAGACCGTGTCGTTTTTCAATTCCGGCAATCTGATGAAGGCCGGCATGATCGACTACAGCCTTGCGGCCGGGCGGGCGCGTCAGGCCTTTGGCCTTGAAAGCGCGCAATACGGTGACAGTACCATCCTCAGCGGCAGCCTGCGCTACGGGGTGACGCCGCTGGTGACGGTGGACGGGCATTTCGAGGCCAGCGATACGCTGAAAATGGCCGGTGCGGGACTCACGGCCGTGCCTTTGGCGCTGGGCGAGCTGTCCATCGCAGCCGCGGCGTCCGATTATGATGGCACCAGCGGCGGCTTTGTTGAAATGGGGATGCACACCCAGATCGGAATGGTCGATATCAACGCCAAAGCCAGCCGCAGCGACGGCGGTTTCGCAGATCTGGCCTATGTTACGGGCGTGAACTATCTGGGCGCTGACACGCTGGCCAGCTCGGGGTCGCTGTTGGAGGTGCCGCTGGCGCAGGACGTGCTGAGCATCGGGATTCCGGTGACGCGCGAGCAGCGCAAACTTGGCCTCTCTTACGTGCGCTCGGAGCGCGAGAACTCCGCCGACCGTTTGGTCGCGGCTTCCTATGGCACGACTTTCAACAGCGGGCGGGGGGCGTTTTCCATGTCCGGCTCGTATAATCTGGACACGGACGAAAGCCAGATGTCCTTTGGCATGTCATTGAAATTGGGTGCAAAAACCTTCGCGCGTGCCACGTCCTCCTCTGATGAGGCAGGCGGCACGAGCCGCGAGTTGTCCGTGTCGCGCACGATGGGAAGCGATGTGGGCGATTGGGGCTATCAGGGGCAGGTGTCGCTGGATGATGGCGCGACCTCCTTTGGCGCAAAGGGCGAATACCGCGCCTCTCTGGCCGAATTCGCCGCCGGTTTGCAGCGCAGCGAGGATGGCTATTACATCGAGGGCCAGGTCGATGGTGCGCTTGTGCTCACGGGGGGCGCGCTGGCGCTTGGCGGGCGGATCGAGGACAGCTTTGCGGTGGTCGATACGGGCGTGGCCGACATGCCGATCTACCTGCAAAACCGCGAGGTGGCCAGAACCGGACGCTCGGGGCGCGCGCTGGTGCCGGGGCTGAACTCTTACGCCTCCAACCGCGTGTCGGTCGAGGTCTCCGACCTGCCGATGCCGGTTTCGATGGGGGTGACGGCGATGGATGTGGTGCCTGCGCGGCGCACGGGCGCTCTGGTGGATTTCAAGGGCGAAAACACCGCGGCGGGTGTCATGGTCGTGCTGCGCGATGCGCGCGGTCAGGTGGTGCCCGCTGGCGCGCCGGTCACGGTCAACGGCAAAAGCGCGGCGGCCTTTGTGGGCTACGACGGCCAGACGTGGATCGCTGCGGCCAAAGCGTCCAACCAGCTTGAGGTCGGGGGCGCAACCCCCTGCCATGCCAGCTTTGCCTTTGCGCCGACGGGCGCCTTGCAAGAGGTGGTCGATCCTGTGGAGTGCCTGTGATGTCGCGATTTTTCCGCCTGCTCTGTTGCGTGCTCTGCGCGCTGTTTGTCTCGACTGTCGCGGCCTCTGCGCAAAGTTGCGAGGCCCGGGTCAGTGATTTGAACTTCGGGGCGGTGTCGTTGCGGGCGGGGGCGAGTGCGACCACATCCGGCACGCTGACCGTGAGCTGTCGCGGGGCGCTTGTGTCGCCGGTGGGGGCCTGTGTGCGCTTTGGCGCGGGGTCGGGGGGGGCCGCCAGCGGCATGTCGCCGCGCTACATGACGGGGTCAAAGGGCAGCGTCCCCTATATCTTGCGGCCCTACGGCAATAGCGCCGCGAACGGCGTCCTCACCAGCGTCTATGTCTCGGTGCCGGTGCTCCTGGGGTCGGGCAGCACCACCATCCCGATTTATGCCGAGGTGCTGAATTCCGCCTCTGCGCTGTCTTCGGGCAGTTTTTCATCGAGCTTTTCGGCCGGCAGCGATGTTGAACTCAGCTATGGTGTGCTCTCTTGCGGATTGCTCGGCACGGTGACACCGGTGCCGGGCTTCAACGTGACGGCAGGCGTGGTCGAAAGCTGCGATCTCAGCGTGGGGTCGTTGAATTTCGGGCAGGTGAGCGGCTTGGGGTTCAAACCCGCCGATGCGGTTGCCAGCATCGATATGCGCTGCACCGAAGACACGGATTACACGATTTCACTGGGTCTTGGCACGGGGACAGGGGTTTCGGATCCGGCCTATCGCAAGCTGAGCAGCGGGATCGACACTCTGGACTACGGGCTGTTTATGGACAGCGCGCGCACGCAGGTCTGGGGCAGCGCGCCCGCCCAGCAAGTGGGCGGGACGGGCAACGGGCTGACGCAGCGGTTTTCGGTGTTTGGCCGGATTTATCAGGGGCAGGCGCCCAAGATAGGCGTCTACACCGACAGCGTTGTTGTGACGGTAAACTATTGAGGACTAACCACAAACTTCCGAAAGCGCGCCATCCATAGCATCGGTGATCGCGTCGATATCCGCGCAGGTGGCGATCAGCGCAGGGCTGAGGCACAGCGTATTGTTGAAACCGGGGAGGGAGCGGTTGGTCACCCCGATCATCACGCCGCGCGCCGCCGTTTCGGCCACGATGCGCGCGCAGGTCGCCTCGTCCAGCGGTGCCTTGGTGGTGCGATCCGTGACCAGTTCGGCCCCCGCAAACAACCCGCAGCCGCGCACGTCACCGATAACGCTGTGGCGCGCCATCAGGTCGCGCAGATTGCCCATCAGCCGCGCGCCCATCGCACGGGTGTTTTCCAAAAGCCCTTCCTCTTCGATGATGCGCAGGTTTTCCAGCGCCGCCGCAGGCCCCGCCGTGCAGCCGCCAAAGGTGGAAATGTCGCGAAAATACCCCAGAGGGTCCTCGGCGGTTTTGAACTTTTCAAAGACGGCATTCGTGGTCACCGTGCAGGCAATCGCCGCATAGCCCGAGGCCACGCCCTTGGCCATAGTCACGAAATCGGGTTTGATGCCGAAGTTCTGATAGCCGAACCATTCCCCCGTGCGCCCCATGCCGCAAACCACTTCATCGATGTGCAACAGGACGTTGTATTTTTTGCAAATTTCCTGGACGCGATCCCAATATCCTGCGGGGGGCACGATGACGCCGCCCCCTGCGGTGACCGGTTCAAGGCACAAAAGGCCGACCGTGTCGGGACCCTCGCGCAGGATCACCTCTTCGATGGCATCGGCGGCGCGGCGCCCGTAGTCCTGCCCCTCCCATTGCGCGCGGTACTCAAGGCAATGGGGCACCTCGACAAAGCCGTCGGGGAAGGGGCCGTAATGGGCCGCGCGCTGGGGCTGGCCACAGGCTGCAAGCGTGCCCAGCGTGGTGCCGTGATAGTCGCGCTCGCGAAACAGGATCTTGGACTTGCCGCCGCCGTAATGTTGCGCCGATATCTGGCGCACCATCTTAAAGACCTTCTCGTTGGCCTCCGAGCCGGAGTTGGCGAAATAGACACGCGCGAGCCCCGGCATTTTCGAGATCAGCTTCTGGGCGAATTTCGCCGCCGGGATCGAGCCTGCGCTGCCGGCGAAATAGTTCAATTCGACCAGTTGGTCGCGCACGGCATCGGCAATGCTGGTACGCCCGTAGCCGACATTCACCGTCCAGACGCCGCCCGACACCGCGTCGAGGTATTCGCGCCCGCCCGCATCCCAAACGCGCATGCCGTCGCCTTTGACGATGATGCGCGGATCACTGGTTTCCAGCGCCTTATGTTGCAACAGATGGTGCCAGACATGGGCGCGGTCGGCCTCGATCACGGCGGAAATATCGTTGGGCAGGGTCGTCATGCAAGGGTCCTCAAGAAGGGGTCAAAGCGCGGTGTCGAACCGCGGCCAGTTGGTGATCGGTCCGCGCCATTGCTCATAGGCGCGCGCCAGGGCGAAAACGGTGGTATCGGCAAAACGGGGGGCAACGATTTGCAACCCGATGGGCATGCCAGAGCGCGAAAAGCCGCAGTTGATCGAACAGGCGGGCTGTTCGCCCATGTTCCAGGGCATCGTGAAGGCGATATGTTCAAAGGGTTTTTGCGGATCATTCGTCGGGCTGGCCCAATCGGCGGGGTAGCTGACGTTGGGGTTCACGGGCGACAGGATGGCGTCGATGCCGTCAAAGGCGGCCACCGTGGTTTTGCGCATGGCAAAGGTCTGCTCATAGCCCTGGGCGACAGCGACGGGGCTGGCGTTGCCGCCTTCGCGCGCCCATTCCAGAATATAGGGCAGGATGCGGGCATGGTTTTCTTGGGGCAGCGATTCCATCATCCCCCAGAACCGTGCGCGCCATGCCACGTCCAGACCGTCCAGCATGGTGCGCGTCAGAACCGGCCCGATGGGCACGATTTTCGCCCCGCGTTTTTCAAAGTCCTTGGCGGCTTGCAGCACGGCCGCGCGAACCTCGGGGTCGGGGTCGATGCCACAGCCCGCGTCCATCATCAGCCCCAAAGTCATGCCCGACACATCCGCCGCCGCGATGTCATAGTCGAGCGCCTCATAGGGCAGCGAGGTCGCATCGCGCGTATCGGCGCGCGAAATGCTGTGCATCAAAAGCGCGGAATCGGCCACGCTGGGCGTCATGGGGCCTGCACAGCGACCCGTGTAATAGGGGTCGATCGGCACACGGCCCAGCGAGGGTTTGAAGCCGAACAACCCCGTCCAGCCCGCAGGCAGGCGCACCGAGCCGCCGATATCCGTGCCGATGTGCAGCGGACCATAGCCGGCGGCGGCGGCACTAGCGGCCCCTGCCGAGGAGCCGCCGGGATTTTGGGTGACATCCCACGGGTTGCGCGAAAGGGCGTGAAAGGTCGACAGTCCCGAGGACAGCATCCCGTAGTCGGGGCAGGTGGTCTTGGCGAAAATGATCGCCCCGTCCTCGATCAGACGGTCCGCGATGGGGGCGTTCTGGGTGGCAGGCACCAGCGGCACGGCGGCGGTGCCCAGCGGGATCGGGTCGCCCTTGGTCGCGATCAGCTCTTTGACCGTCACGGGCATCCCGTCGAGCGGCCCGAGGGGCGCGCCCTTGGCCCAGCGGCTTTCGGAGGCGCGGGCCTGTTCGAGCGCCTGTTCGGGGCGGAAATTCCACAAGGCCGCGACATGGGGTTCGGAGGCTTCAACGCGGCTGATCAGCGCGCTCATGTAGTCGACGGGTGAGAGCACGCGCGATTGAAAGGACGCCAGAATAGCGCGGGCGGGTTGATCAAGCAAATCGGACATCTGGGTCGGTTTTAGCTGCGGGCTGGCCATGACAAAAGAGCCTCCTGACGGGGATTTTTAGAGGGGGTGTTTGGAATAAATTACGAAAGAACAGGGGTTTGTCGGCTATGGCCCCGCGCGGGCGCGTTCCTTGCGCCCGATCACATCAAGCATGGGTTCGGCCGACAGAAGTTTGGCGGTATAGGCCTCGCGCGGGGCATCGAGCACCTGGCGCACAGGCCCGCTTTCGACCACGCGACCCGTTTGCATGACCACCACATCGTCACAGATTTCGTCGACCACGCCGATGTTATGGGTGATGAACAGCACGGTGACGCCATGTTGGGCGCGCAGATCGAGGATCAGTTGCAGGATCTGCTTTTGCACGGTCAGATCCAGCGCCGAGGTCGCCTCATCCATCACCAGAAGCCGCGGTTTGGTCAGCAGGGCGCGGGCGATGGCAATGCGCTGGCGCTGCCCCCCCGAAAAGGCATGGGGGTGGCGGTCGATCACCTCGGCGGGCAGGCCGACATCTTCGAGCGCGGCACAGATCATGTCGCGCCGCGCCGCAGCTTTGGGGGCGTCGGGCACAAGATGCAGCGGTTCTGCGATGATCCTGCCCACGGTCAGGCGCGGGTCGAGCGAGCCGTAGGGATCTTGGAACACCATCTGGAAATCGCGGCGTTTGGCGCGCAGGGCGCTTGGCGAGAGGGCGAACAGGTTCTGACCGTCCAGCCGCACCTCCCCCGCATCGGGGCGTTCCAGGGCCATAACGTGTTTGGCCAGCGTCGATTTGCCCGACCCGCTTTCGCCCACGACGCCCATGATGCGCCCTGAATGCAGGTCGAGGGAGACATCATCGAGGGCTTTGATCACGCGGTTCTGCGCGGTGAAATGGCGGCGCAACCCGCGCACACAGAGCAAGGGGTCAGACATGGGCGGTGCCCTCCAGCGAGGCGCGCACCCGACGCGGCATGGCCGAAATCAGGCTGCGGGTGTAGTCTTGGGCGGGGGCGCGCAGCACCTGCTCGGTCGCGCCCAGTTCGATCTGATCGCCGCGATACATCACAAGGGTGCGGTCGCATGCGCGCGCAATCACGCCCAGATCATGGGAAATCAGCACCATCGAGATGCCCAGATCGCTGACGAGCCGTTCGAGAATATCGAGCACCTCGGCCTGAACGGTCACATCGAGCGCCGTCGTCGGCTCATCCGCGATCAACAGTTCGGGTTCGAGCGCAAGCGCAATGGCAATGCCCACCCTCTGGCGCTGCCCGCCGGACATCTCATGGGGGTAGGCGTCGATACGTTCGGCGGCATGGGGAATTTGCACCAGATCCAGCAGGCGCAGGGCCTCGGCGCGGGCGTCTGACTTGCTCAGCCCCTTGTTGAGGCGCAGGCCTTCGGCGATTTGCGCGCCAATGCGCATGGCCGGATTCAGCGCGGTCATGGGTTCCTGAAAAATCATGCCGATCTTGCGTCCGCGCAGGGCGCACATCTGCCGCTCGGAGGCGCTCAGCACATCGCTGCCATCCAGCAGCACCTTGCCCGAGCAGCGCGCATTGCGCGGCAACAGCCCCATGGTAGCGAGCGACAGAACGGATTTTCCAGAGCCGCTTTCGCCAACGATGCCAAGGGTTTCGCCTTTGGCAAGGTCAAAAGAAATGCCGTGTACGACTTCGACGGGCGTGCCTTTGCGCGGTGCAAAGCTGACCTTCAGGTTCTGGACAGATAACATCATGCGCCACTCCCGCGTTTGGGGTCGGTAAGGTCACGCAGACCGTCACCAAGCAGGTTGAGACCAAGCACCGCAAGCGCAATCGCACAGCCGGGCGCAAGGACGAGGTGCGGCGCGCTGGACAGGAACGTCTGCGCCTCCGACAGCATCCGCCCCCAGCTTGGGGTGGGAGGCGAGACACCCATCCCCAAAAAGCTCAAGCCCGCTTCGGTGAGAATACCAAGCCCCGTCTGGATCGCAAGTTGCACGATGATCTGGGCGGAAATATTGGGGATGACATGCTCGAGGGTGATCAGCGCCTGCCCCTTGCCGGCCATGCGCGCGGCCTGGATGTAGTCGCGCGACCAGATTTGCAGCGCCGCGCCGCGGGTGACACGGGCGAAGACGGGGATCATGAACAGGCCGATCGCCGTGATCGAGGTCACCGCCCCCGGACCCATCAGCGCGCCCAAAAGGATGGCCGACAGGATCGGGGGAAAGGCAAAGAGCACGCCGTTTACCGACATCACCAGCCGTTCCAGCCAGCCACCGCGCGCCGCAGCCGTGACGCCGACCAGCGTTCCGATGGTGCCCCCGATCAGCGTGGCGGCAAAGGCGATGCCAAGCGAGGTCCAGGCGCCGGCCATCAGGATCGAAAACACATCGCGCCCGATCTGGTCGGTGCCCAAAAGACCGACGTCGCCCGGGGCCTTGAGGCGGTTGAGGATGTCCATGCCCACGGGATCATGCGGGGTCCAGAAACGGCTGATGAGGGCGGCGGCAACAAGCGCGCCGGTGATCAGCCCGCCAAGGACGAGCGACAGGGGAAGCCGTTTCATGCGCGCCCCCGCAGTCTGGGATCAAGCAGCACGTAAAGCGCATCGACGATCACATTCACCACCATCACCACGATGGCAAAAAGCAGGACAACGTTTTGCACAACGATCAGATCGCGCTGCGACAGGGCGGAATAGGCGAGGGTGCCGATACCGGGCAGGGTAAAGACATTTTCCACCAGCACCGCGCCGGAAATGAGAAAGGGAATTTGCAAGCCGAGCATGGTGACCACGGGAAGCAGGGCGTTGGGGACCGTGTGGCGCCAGAGGGCGCGGTTGCGGGTCAGGCCTTTGGCGCGCGCGGTGCGCACGAAATCTTCGTTGGTCACTTCGATCACGGCGGCGCGGGTGACGCGGGTCAGCACCGCCGCTTGCGGCAGGGCCAGCGCCACGGCGGGCAGGATCAGGGCCTGCACGGCCAACCAGCCCGCGCCCCATCCCGGAAAGCCGCCGGTCGGAAACCAGCCAAGCCCGAGGGCAAGGCCAAGGATCAGCAGCAGGCCGATCCAGAAGTTGGGCACCGCGATGCCGAATTGCGAAAACACCGAGGCAAGCGTGTCGACGGGACCATTCGGGCGCTGGGCGGCCCAGACACCGAGCGGCAGCGAGATCGCCACCGCAAGCAGCGTGGCCATCGCCGTCAGCGGCAGGGTGACGCGCAACCGCTCGCCAATCAGCTCGGCCACGGGGGTGCCGTAGGTATAGGAGGTGCCCAGATCGCCGGTGAACACACCGCCCAGCCACGCGAGGTATCGCACCATCAGCGGGCGATCGAGGCCAAGTTCGGCGCGCAGGGCGGCCACGGTGTCGGCTTGGGCATTGGTGCCCAGCATGATTTGCGCAGGATCGCCGGGGGCGGCTTCGATGGCGAGGAAAATCACCAGCGAAGTCACCGCAAGCAGCAGCACGAGCCCTGCGATCTGACGCGAGAATTTCTTGAGAGGGGGCATTCGGGGGCCTTTGTCAGCCAAAGGTCTGGCGTGCAGACCGGATCGCGATTGTATCCCGCGCGTCCAAGGGGAGCGGACGCGCGGAAACCGGAGAGGCGGGCGGTTAGTCGGCCCAAGCCACGTCTGTCATGTCGTTCGACGGTACGGGACCGTTTTCCCAAACCCCCGTCAGACCCGCATCCCAGACGCCCAGCTTGGGTTCGGAGTAGAGGAACAGCGCGGGCAGATCCTTGGCCACGACCTCCTCGGCGGCCTTGTAGCCTGCGGCGCGGGCCTCGGGCGTGGCGGCGGCGGCCACATCGGCCATGGCCGCGTCAAAGGCGTCGGAGGTGTAGTTGAAATAGTAGGGATCGCGGGCATAGATGCCGATGTCGAGCGGTTCGGCATGGCCGATGATCGTCATGTCGTAATCGGTGTCCTTGAACACTTCCTGCACCCAGGCGGCGGGGAAATCCGAGCTTGCGATGGTGGCGGTGACGCCGATCTGCGCGAAAAACGCCTGCATGATTTCCGCCGAACGCTGGGCGTAGGTGCGGGTTGGCACTTTGAAGGTAAATTCGAACCCGTCGGGATAGCCCGCCTCGGCCAAAAGCGCCTTGGCCGCTTCGGGGTCGTAGGGGTAGAGGCCCGTGAGGTCCTCGTAATAGGGGCTGGCGGGGGAGAAATGCGTGCCAATGGGCGTGCCGTAGCCGGATTTCACGGCCTCGATCAGCAGGTTGCGATCAATCGACATCATCAGCGCCTGACGCACCTTGGCGTTGTCAAAGGGCGGGCGGGTGTTGTTCATCCCCGCGACGACTTCCATTTCGCCCGACCCGACATGGGCCACGAATGTGTCATCCTCGACGAATTGGCCGAACAATTCAGGAGCGGCGAGTTCGGCGACGATGTTGACCTGCCCGGATTTCAGCGCGGCGACCTGTGCTTGGGGATCGGCGATGAAGCGGGCGGTTACGGTGTCAAGCGCGGGTGTCTCGCCCCAGTAGCCGTCAAAGGCGGACATGATCACGCGATCCCCTTTGCGCCATTCGTCCAGTTTGAACGGGCCGGTGCCGACGGGATCGGTGGCGTTGGTTTCCACGGAGGTCGGCTCGATCATGACGGCGGCGGGAAAGCCGAGCCAGTAGAGCAGGTCGGAGGAGGCCGCGGAAAGATGCAGCACCAGCGTGGCGGCATCGGGCGCCTCGACGCTGTCGATCACCGTGTAGAGGGCTTTTTGGCCGTTGGTGCTGTCCTCGGAGAGGATGCGCTCAAGGGTGAATTTCGCCGTTTCGGCGCTAAAGGCCTGGCCGTTGTGAAAGCTCACATCGGGGACCAGCGTGAACGTATAGGTCAGCCCGTCCTCGGAAATCTCCCAGGCGCTGGCCAGCTGGGGCTGGATTTCGCCCGCCGCGTCGATGGTCACGAGCCCTTCGAACAGGTTCTGCCAGACGACCTGACCGGCGGCGACGGGCGAGGACACGGTGGGATCAAGGCCCGGAGGCTCGACCGCCTGCACAAAGCTCACGTCGCCCGCAGCGAGGACGACTGTCGGTGTGACGCAGAGAAGGGCAGCGGTGGAGGCCGATTTCAGGAGGGAGGGCAGTGTGAGGCGCATGGTCGTTCCTTGTTGGACGTGTGATCGGTTTGGCGTTGTTGAAGCACGCCTTGGGGCCAGTGAAAACCATGTTCGAGTGGAATGGAATGGCGAACTGCGTGTTTACTGTGCTACGAAAACCGTAGCACTCACGCAACGATCACCCGAAAGCCGCGGTATGGACTTGAAAGCAATCGAAATTTTTCACGAATTGGCGCGCTCGGGGTCGATCCGCCAGACGGCCGATGCGTTTGGCGTGTCGCCCACGGCGGTCGCGCGCCAGTTGGACAAGATCGAGCACAGCTTTGGCGCGGCGCTGGTCGAACGCACCCCGCGGGGCGTGCGCCTGACCGCCGCCGGAGAGGTCCTGGCGGCAAAGTCCACACAGATCGCGCGTGATATCCATCTGGCTCAGCAAATGATAAATGACCTCAAAGGGTTGCGTAGCGGTTCTGTGTCGCTGCATGTGAATGGTGCGGCCTCGAGTTCGATCCTTGCACCCGCTTTGGCGGCTTTTTCGGCGGACCACCCGAACCTGCATATCGAGGTGACGGTCACCTCGGCCAAGGGCGCGCTGGATGCGGTGGCCACAGGGCTGACCGATATCGCGGTGACGATGTTTGCCCCGCCCGACAGCCGCGTGGAAACCCGTTTTCGGACCGCCGTGCGCCATGAGCCGATCTTGTCCCCCGATCATCCGCTGGCGGCGCAGTCCCAGATCACGATCGCCGATCTGGCCCGCACGCCGCTGGCGCTGCCCGACCGCAGCTTTGGCGTGCGCCGCGCGCTTGATGCGCGGTTTCGCGCGGCGGGCGCAGGGCAGGCCGAGCCCGCCTTCACCACGTCATCGCTGGAATTGCAAAAGGAATTGGGGCGGCGCGGATCGGCGCTTTTGATCCTTCCGCAGATGACCGTTCAGCGCGAAATCGAGGCCGGTTCTCTGGTGATGCGCCCCCTTGAGGCCCGCCAGCGGATCGAGACACTGCTGGAACTGAGCCACCCCATTTCGCGCCAGCAAAGTTTTGCCGCGCGCCGGCTTTTGGAGTTTCTCGACAGTTTCCTGCGCCGGGAATTCCCTACCGAGGGCGTCAGACAAAGCGCGCCTGTTTGAGCGAGAGCTGCGCGATCAGGCCCAGACCTGCGAACTGGCGCGCCTTGGTGCCATAGAGCGTGGTCACGTCGCCGCGATCCGACAACACAGCGTCGAGCGCAGGGAAAAGATCGAAGAGCTCGGCCTTTTCCGCGCGGTCGAAACCGGCGAGAGAGAATTTCCCGGGATAGAGGCTTTCGCTGGGCGCGCCATTGGCGAAAATGACCGCGTGACGCGGCAACAGAACGTGCCAGTAGTCGATGGCCCGTTTGCCCCGCGCAAAGCGGAACCGCCCGTCGCCTTGTCCGGCAAGGTGGCGCGCGCGCACGAATTTATCCGCCCCCGCGCCAAGCAGGTGGCGGTCGACCAACAGGCCATGCGCGGGCGACACCACAAGCGGCGCATCATTGCCAAGGGTGCCTGCGCGCACGGACACGGGTTTCAATTCGGGGCGCCGGGCCATTTCTGCCACGCTGACATGCCGGCAGCCCGCCCAGAGCAGGGGCAGCACCGTGCCCTCGGCGGTGACGATTCCATCGCCGGCGCGCAGGGTTTCAATCGCGCGTGCCCCCGTGTCGGTCAAAATGCGCGTGCCAGCGGCAAAGCAGGGAATCCCCATGGAATGCAGCGTGCCGGGGTTGGAGATCTGGCTGAGGCTCAGGTTGGTAAAGGTGATGCTGTCGCCCGTGGGAAAGGTGACAACCGCATGGCCAGACCCGTTTTCCGACAGGATCAGGTCGCTGGCATGAAGCGGATTGCCTTCGGCGTCGAAAAAGTTGTGGATGTCGATCTGGTCGTTGGTAAAGCCGTCACCGTCGCTGTCACCCAGATCGAAATCGGTGATCGTATTCTGGTCGTCGCCTGCCCAGATAACGAAGGTATCATTGCCGTTGCCGCCCGATACGATGTCGTTTCCGGTGCCGAAATAGATGGTGTCATCGCCATCCTCACCGTAGATCCTGTCGTCGCCGCGCCCGCCATAGATCCGGTCGTCACCGCCACCGCCATAAATGGTGTCATTGCCATCGCCGCCATCGAGCGTGTCGTTGTAGACCGGTCCTGTGCCATTCTGGTCGTCGATGTAGTCATCGCCGTCGCCGCCGTAGACGGTATCACCGTCGGCCTGCGTTGCGCCGCCCGAGCCGTAGTAGATCGTATCGTTGCCGGCGCCGCCGTAGATCGTATCCGAACCGGCCCCCGTAGAAAAACTATCGTTATTCGCACTGCCATCATAGGTCTGGCCCTGCGACTGCTCGTAGTGAGGGCTGACGATGCTGTCATAGCCTTCGATGGCATTGGCATTGGTGACGTCGAATGTCGGGCCGGCGGTATAGGTCGCGCCCGGAACCATGGGGCCATCGGTAATGTAGCCGACCACCTGATTACCGATCTTGACTTCATACAGGTTGAAGGAGTTGCCTTCGCCGTCCGAGAGGGTCCAGCCCTGTTCGAGATAGATCTTTCCCGAACCGATGGGGGATCCGTTGGCGGCGGTGACGACGCCTGTCTGGTCGGGATCGTTGCCGATGTTATCGTTCGCGTCATCGCCCGAAAACCGCGTGTCGTCATCAGTGACGTCGAAATGCACCGCGTCATTGGAGGCCGACCAACCCGGCTTGATCGACACCTTGTCGCCGTTGACAACAAAGTCACCGGCTTTGAAGCCGGTAAAGCTATAGGTTGTCGTTGGACCTCCGCTGCCGCTTGGCATGATAGTGTTCCCCTAGTCGGGAGTCGTGCTGGTCAAACGCGATGTCGCTCTCGGCATTGTCATTCTCCCGCACAGCCTGTTTCAATCCGCCCAACCCTACCTATCGCCCGTAAAAAAAAAATTAAGTCGGTTTGGCGGCTTTCATTGAAGGGGATGCGGTCACCCATGTAATGCGCCGGTACCTGCGTCAAATCATGTCGTTGGGGCGGCGACGATGTGAAATGCCGCCGCAAAGCCGCAAATGCACAAGAATAAAGACAAATGCGCCGCTTTTTTCTCCCCTCTTTGCACTTGGGGGCTAGGTTGGGCCATGGGACCCGACACGCGTGGTGCAAAACGTGATTCTCGTGCCTAGGGCAACATGAAGGGCGCATTGTTGCGGGCGTCTGGGTCGTCGGGCACTCTGCCCGCAGCACCATCACACACAAGAGGGCAGGTCCAAGCCTGCCCCGCATCCGACAGGAGTGGACTTTGGGTTTTTTCGATATGATTTTCAACGGGGTCAATGACTTGACCTGGGGTTGGGCACTTGTGCCCTTCCTCGTCGTCATCGGCGTCTTTTTCACCATCGCCAGCGGCTTTGTGCAGCTGCGGTTTTTCAAGCGGATGTTCCGGGTCCTGACGCCGGATCAAAACGCCGACCCCAACCGGATTTCGGCCCGCGAAGCCTTGCTTGTGTCGGTCGGCGGTCGTGTTGGGGGGGGCAATATCGCCGGTGTCGCGGTGGCCATCACGGCCGGTGGGCCGGGGGCTGTGTTCTGGATGTGGGCGATTGCGCTGGTGGGCATGTGCTCGGCGCTGGTCGAGGCCACGCTGGCGCAGGTCTACAAGCGCAAAACCGAGGGCGCGGAATATCGCGGCGGTCCGGCGCAGGCCATCGTGCATGGTCTGGGCGCGAATTACCGCTGGCTGGCGGTGATCTACGCGGTCTGCCTGATTGCGTCTTTTGCCATCGGTTTCAACGCCTTCCAAGGCAACACGGTGGCCGGTGCCGCGCTTGACAGCCTTGCGATTCCGCGTCCCGTTACGGGCATTGTTCTGGCGATCTGCACCGGGCTGATCGTGTATGGGGGGATCCATCGTATCGCCAAAGTGGCCGATGTGATCATTCCGGTCATGGCGTTCGGCTATATCGGCATGGCCTTGCTGGTCATCGTGCTGAACCTGTTCAACGTGCCGGCCGTGATCTGGGACATCGTGACCAATGCCTTTGGCCTGCGCGAAGCGGTAGCGGGCGGCATGGGGGCGGCGATTGCCCAAGGCCTGCGTCGGGGTCTCTTTTCCAACGAGGCAGGGCTTGGATCGGCCCCCAACGTGGCGGCGACCGCCTATGTGCGCCACCCCGTGAGCCAGGGCATCACCCAGTCGTTTTCGGTTTTCATCGACACGATGGTGATCTGTTCGTGCACCGCCTTCGTCATCTTGCTGGGGGACACTTACGTGCCCGGTGCAGACGGGATCGACGGTGTGGCGCTGACACAGCAAAGCATGGTCGACCATGTCGGCGGCTGGGCGCAGTATTTCCTGACCGCAGCGATCCTGTTGTTCTCGTTCAGCTCGATCATGTACAACTACTTCCTCGGGGAAAATGCGCTGAATTTCATGACGCAAAAAACCATCGCCAAGCATATCCTGCGCATCGCGGTGATCTTTATTGTGTTCCTCGGGGCCACGGCGCCGGCGGCGACGGTGGTGTTCAACTTCTCCGATCCGATGATGGGCATTCTGGCGGTGGTCAACTTGCTGGCGTTGATGATGATGTTCCCCATCGCGTTGCGGGTGATCAACGATTTTCGCGCGCAATTGGCGGCGGGGGTGGAACGTCCCGTTTTTGATCCGGCGAAATTCCCCGATCTCGACACGGACCCCAAAGCCTGGCCGGATGCGCCCTCTTACAAGGGCTAATCGCTCAGAGACGGTTGGCAAAGGAAGGGCCGGCGCGGGATACTGCGCCGGCCTTTTTGCGGCCGCTGCAAGCGCCTAGCGTCCGCGATCCCACAGATGATCAAGGGACAGTCGCCCCGGCCCGCGTGCGATGAGGGCGGCAAAACATGCGCCCCAAAGCCCGTGGGTTTGCCACGCATCGGGATAGACGAAGGTCTGGATCACCAGAGTCATGCCCAGCAATCCAAGCGCCGACAGCCGCGTGGCAAGCCCGAGCACCAACAGGACGGGCAGCGCATGTTCGGCCAGCGTGGCCAGCACCGCCGCCAGATCCGACGGGATCAGCGGCAGGGCGTATTCGTGTTCGAACAGAAAATAGGTGCTGTCCTTGATTGCCACGCCCTCCACCTTTGTGCGCGCCGAGGCCCAAAAGACCGAGGCCGGAAAAACCCGCAGCGCAAGGGCGGCGATATCCCATGCCACAGCGCCTTCAAGGCGCGCGCGCAGGGCGTTGCACAGGGAGTTGCACAGGGGACAAGGACGTGGGGCACGAAGGGTCATGGGGCCTCTCCAAGGCTGAAACGGGTGATGGCGCCTGCCGTAATCAGGCGGGTGAACAGGGCGGCGGGATCCTGGGTCAGGCTCGCGGCCTCCAGAAGGCTGCGACCTGCCTGCAGCGCGCCAAGGCAGTCGATATCGCCAAGGGCGACCTCAAGCACCTGCACCTGATCGCGGGCATCGCGCAGCACCACAGCCGCCTGCGGGTGGTCGGCAACGACGCGGCCGGGCGGGGTGCCTGCCTGATTGGCGCGCCAGATGCTGACAAAGGCCTGCGGTGCGCAAAGGCTTTGCACGCTGGGGTGCAGGTCCAGATACAGGCGCGCGGGCTCCTGCGCCGCTTGCGCAAGGGCACGGGCGTCGGCGGGCGGCGCATCGGCGGCGTGATAGGCCCGCCCGCGCGCCAGCTCCAGCCGCGCCACAGCCGAGAGATAGGGCAGATGCGCCACGGGGGCAAAGTCGTCGAGAAAGGCGGGAAACGCCGCGCCCCATGCGTGCAGGACGGGCGAGCGTGGCGGATGGGCGTGCAAAAATTCCCGTGCCATTGCGGCGAAAAAGGCGCCGCCCACCAGCCGCTCGATCACGGCAAACCTGCTGGCAAGCGCCCGCGAGAGCGAATGGGTGATATTGTTGCGATAGACGCAAAACCGGATTTCCGCCTCACGCGGCGCGCGCGCCGTGATCCCTGTCGGGGGGGTGCTTTCGAAAATGGCGTTTCGGAAATTTTGTTCTGTATCAGGCCATTGCACGGCGTTCCTCCCGTGATGCTGCAAGCAGGGCCTCGGCCTGACCGACTTCGCCCAGCAGCACATCAAAGGCAGGCACATCCGTGTCCCATTCAATCAGGGTCGGCATCGGCCCAAGGCGCGCCAGCGTGTCGGCATATAGGGCCCAGACCGGATCGGCGACAGGGCTGCCATGGGCGTCGATCAGCAAGGGGCCCGAGGGCAGCTCTTCTTGCGTATGGCCGCCCAGATGCAGCTCGCCGACATGCTCCAGCGGAAAATCGGCCAGATAGGCGCGCGGATCGTCACGGTGGTTTACGTTGGACACAAACACATTGTTCACATCCAGCAACAGACCACAGCCCGTGCGCTGGGCCACTGCGCGCAGAAACTCGGTTTCGGGCAGTTCGGACTCGTCAAACAGCAGATAGGTCGCGGGGTTTTCAAGCAGGATCTGCCGTCCAAGGGTCTCTTGGGTCTGGTCGATATGCGCGCAGACCTGCGCAAGGGTCGCCTGCGTATAGGGCAGCGGCAGCAGGTCGTTGAGATAGTCCCCGCCGTGGCTCGACCATGCCAGATGTTCGGAAAAGCTTTCGGGCTGGTAGCGGTCGATCAAGCCGCGCAGGCGGGCCAGATGTGCGCGGTCCAGAGGGGCGCTGCCGCCGATGGACAGGCCGACGCCATGCAGGGATATCGCATAGTCTGCGCGCAGCGCTGTCAGCTGGCGGTGGGGCGGACCACCGGCCCCCATGTAGTTTTCTGCGTGGACTTCGAAAAAACCGATGTCCGGGCGCTGCTGGCGAATGGTGTCGAAATGTTCCGCCTTGAAACCAAGGCCGGCGCAAGCGGGAAGGTGGGGCATGGTTCCGCGTCCTTTCAAACGGGTAAAAAGCGGCGCGACCGGCATCTGGGTCGCGCCGCAAGGGGGCTTACATGTCCATCGGTTCAAGCGTGCCCATGCCTTTGGGGGTCTCGATGGTCGTGCAGGTGCCTTCGGGAACGAGCGACCAGGCGTTGGCCTGATAGTCCATCGTCGAGGTGCCCGCGCAGGTGGTGCCGGGACCGGCGGCGCAATCGTTTTCGCCCGCAAGCGCCACGCCGTAGCATTTTTCCATCGCGTCCTCGGCATGGGCGGCGGTGGCGGCTGCACCGAAAGCGGTAGCAAGGGTGGCGCTCAGGGTCAGGGCTTTGGTCATTTTCATGGGTCGTATCCTCCTGTTGGGGTGGTGTGTGGCAAAGGACCGCTGTTGGTCCTCGGGGGGCAGTTCGCAACGCCGGCGCGATCTGTTACGCGGTTTCACCGCGATCACGCTCCTGTGATCTGCGCGGTTGCAGGGCAGAAAAATGTCGCGCAGGCTGTAACAGGGAGGGAGGGGCCGCGAAGTGGCCTGTCAGATGATACCGAAGATATGACAGCAATGAGCGAACGGGCAGAGACCGAGTGGTCGGCATGGTTGCGCGCAGCCAATCGCGGGGACAGCGCGTCCTACGCGCGGTTTTTGCACGGTGTGACGCCGGTGGTGCGCGGAATCGTGCGGGCCAAGGCCTTTGGCTTGGGGGGCGATCAGCACGACGACATCGTCCAGGAGGTGCTGTTGGCGATCCATGCCAAGCGTCACACCTGGCGCGAGGACAGCCCGCTGCGCCCGTGGCTGTTTGCCATCACGCGCTACAAGGTGATCGACGCCCTGCGCAAACGCGGCACGGCGGTGCATCTTCCGGTCGAGGATTTCGCCGAGGTGCTTGCCGCCGAGGCCGCGCCCGAGCCGTTGGTGCAGCGCGATCTGGACCGGGCTTTGGCGCATATCGACCCGCGCGCGCAGGAAATCGTGCGCGCGGTGTCGCTGGAGGGCGCCAATAACGCCGAGATCGCAGAGCGGCTGTCGATGAGCGAAGGCGCGGTGCGTGTCGCGTTTCACCGCGCGATGAAAAAGCTGGTCGGCGCAAGCCAGAAGTCTTCGCGCGGCGCAGGCCAGACGGAGACCCGCAAAGGACACGAGAAATGAAGACCGACGACCTGATTGCATCGCTGGCGCTTGAGGCCGACCGGCCCCGTGGGTTGCACCGCACGCGGGGGGCGCTGCTGTGCCTGTGTGCGCTTGCGGTGCCGGTGGTCTATTTCGTGAACTGGATGGGGATGCGGTCCGACTGGCCGCAGGTTCTGGGCGCGCCGGTCACGCTGCTCAAACAGGGCATCCCCTTGGCCCTGACGCTGGTCGCAGGGGCAGGGGCGTTGCGGTTGATGCGCCCGGCGCAGGCGCGGGCACTGTCCTTGTGGCCCTTGGCGGTGGTTGCGGCAATCGCGGCGACGCTGTGGCTTTGGGCGCTGCTGCGCACACCCGAAGCGGCGCTGGGGGCGGCGTTTTCGGGCCAGACTTTGGCCAAATGCCTCACGGCTGTGCCGGTGTTTGCGCTGTTTCCGCTGGTGACGGGGGTGGCCGTGTTGCGGCGCGGGGCAAGCACCCGACCGATGCTTTCGGGGGCGCTGTTGGGGCTGGCCTGCGGCGCGGCGGCGGCCACGGGCTATGCGCTGCATTGCACCGAAGACAACCCGTTGTTTTTTATCACCTGGTACGGTGCGGGTATCGCGGTTTCGACGGCGCTGGGCACGCTTGCGGGGCGGTTTTTCCTGCGCTGGTAGGCTCAGCGGCGATAGGTCAGCAGCATCATCCGCACCGCCTGATCGACGACTTTGCGCACGGTTTCGGGATCGGCAGGGGCGCTGTCCTTGCCAAACAGGCGGCGGCGCCACAGACCTGCCGAGCATAATTCGATGAACTGATAGGCGGCAAGGCGGGGGTCTTCGATTTCGAACTCGCCCGCCGCGCAACAGGCGCGCAAAAACCGTTCCAGCCCGTCCTGGATCTGGCGGGCACCCGTGTCATAGAACCGGCGCGCCAGATCGGGCATGCGTTCGGTGGTGCCGATCACGATCCGCTGGGCGCGCAGAACCTCGGGCGTACACATCAAGGTGCCCAGCGACATCCCATAGGCGCGCAGCTTGGTTTCTGTATCGCCCGCACAGCATAATTTCGCGTCCATCCCTTGGAAAAACGCATCGCGGGTGGTTTCGACCAGGGCGACAAACAGGTCCTCCTTGTTTTCGAAATACACGTAGAGCGTGCCCTTGGAGACGCCCGCCGCGCGACAGATTTCGCCCATTGCGGCGCGTTCGAAGCCGGTTTCCATGAACACCTTTTGCGCACCCTTCAGAATCTGGGCGCGTTTGGCGGGATCTTCCCCAGCCAGATGGCGGCGCTTCGGGGCGCCATTGTGCGGGCCTGCACAGGGCGCTGTGCCGCTATCGGGGCTGGCCGCGGATTTAGGGGCGGATGCAGGCGCAGAATCGTCACTCATGAAAGGTCGGGCCTCCTCGGGGACAGGTGAATTCCATCTAATCGAACTTATCGGTTCGATAAACCCTTGATCGACTCCGCTCACCGCTCTATGTCACCAAAGTGAACCAAGCAGTTCGATTGGAGCGGTCTCCCTCCCTGCCGCGCTTTGCGGCCTCCAAGACCTCTGCCCGTGATCCGATAAAACCTCTCCCTAAGGCCTCCTTATGTCCCAGCCCCAACGCATTTCTCCCGTCCCGCCCGAGCAAGACACCGCAGTCCCGCCCGCTCAAAAACCCAAAAGCCGCAAAAAGGCCATCCTGATGGGCGTCGCCCTTGTGGTGCTCGCGGGCATCGGGTTCGAGGGGTACAAATGGTGGACCGATGGCCGCTTTATGGTCGAAACCGACGATGCCTATGTCACTGCCGATATCGCCATCGTGTCCAGCCGTATCCTGGGCTATGTCGCCTCGGTCGATGTGGATGCCAACGACCATGTGACCAAGGGTCAGGTGATTGCAACGCTGGACAACGGTGACTATCAGATCGCCTTGGAAACGGCGCAAAGCCAGTTCGACAGTGCCGGTGACACGTTGGCGCGGATCGACGCGCAAGTCCAGGCCGCTCAGGCCGCCGTGGAACAGGCCGAGGCCGCGCGCGATGCGGCCCAGACCACCCTCGACAATGCGACCACAGCGCGCGATCGCGCCAGTTCGCTTGCCAAAAGCAAAATCGCGAGCCAGGCAACGCTGGACGATGCCAACGCCACCTTTGCCACGGCCAACGCCAATTTCGTGTCCGCCAAGTCCGCCGTCACCTCGGCCAATGCACAGGTCGCCGTGATCAAAGCCGAGCGCGCCGAAGAGGTCAGCGCCCAGCACGAGCTGAAACTTGCGGTGGATCAGGCGCAGCGCAACCTCAACTACACCGAATTGCGCGCCCCGTTCGACGGCATCATTTCCAACCTCGCGCTGGAAGAGGGCGATCTGGTCAGCGCCGGCACGCGGCTTGCGGCGGTGGTGCCCGACCACGGTCTCTACATCGAGGCCAATTTCAAAGAGACCCAGATGGAAGGCGTGCTTGCCGGCTCGAAGGTCCATGTGACCCTGGATGCGCTGCCCGATCATGAATTCGAGGGCGAAGTGGCCTCGACCGCCCCTGCGACGGGATCGGTGTTCTCGCTGTTGCCCGCCGATAATGCGACCGGCAACTTCACCAAGATCGTGCAACGGGTTCCGGTGCGCATTTCCTTGCCCGATAGCGTGGTGCAAACCGGCCAGCTGCGGGCGGGTCTTTCGGCCATCGTCACCGTCGACAGCCGCACCGCACCCGCGGATGCCACCACCGTGACAGCACAGGAGACGACCGCGGCCGCCCCCGCTGACACGCTGGCCGAGTAAATGTCATGGCGGACGTAGTGACACTTTCGACCGAAGAAGAACCGGTCCTGACCCCGCGCAAGATCGCGGCCTTTCTGGTCATGGTTTTCGGCATGTTCATGGCCATTCTCGACATCCAGATCGTGTCGGCCTCTCTTACCGATATTCAGGCGGGGCTGGGGGCCAGCACCGATGAAGTCAGCTGGGTGCAGACATCCTATCTGATTGCCGAGGTGATCATGATCCCGCTGTCGGGGTTTCTGGCGCGGATGATGGGCACGCGCAATCTGTTCACCCTGTCGGCGGCGGGCTTTACGCTTGCGTCTTTCATGTGTGCCACCTCGAGCAGCGTGAACGAGATCATCCTGTGGCGCGCGGCGCAGGGGTTTTTGGGCGGGGGGATGATCCCGTCGGTCTTTGCCGCAGCCTTTACGATCTTTCCCGCCTCCAAACGCAATATCGTCTCGCCGATGGTGGGGCTTGTGGCCACGCTTGCGCCCACGGTCGGGCCAACGGTGGGCGGCTATCTTAGCCATACGCTGTCGTGGCACTGGCTGTTTCTGGTGAACGTACCGGCGGGGATTGCCGTGTCGTTCGGGGCCTATGCGCTGATCGATTTCGACAAGCCCAACTGGAAGCTGTTCGACAATTTCGACTGGATCGGTCTTGGGGCTTTGGCCTGTTTTCTGGGGGGGCTGGAATATGTCCTCGAAGAAGGTCCGGGCAACGATTGGTTCGCCGATCGCACCGTGGCCATTTTGGCACTCACCATGGTGGTGGGGGCAGTGGTCACCTTTTATCGAAGTTTTACCCGTGACGATCCGGTGGTCGACTTTGGCGCCTTCACCGACACCAACTTTGTCGTCGGGTCGATGTTTTCCTTTGTCATGGGGATCGGCCTTTACGGGCTGACCTATCTCTACCCGCTCTACCTGTCGGCCATTCGCGGATATGACAGCCTGATGATCGGCGAGACCGTCTTTGTGTCGGGCTTGGCGATGTTTGCCTCGGCACCCATCGCGGGCATCCTGTCGTCGAAAATGGATTTGCGGCTGATGTTGCTTCTGGGCTTCCTGGGCTTTGGCTCCTCGACTTGGATGTTGACGGGGATGACGGCGGATTGGGATTTTCACGAATTGCTGTGGCCGCAAATCCTGCGCGGGCTGTCGTTGATGATTTGCATGGTGCCGATCAACAACCTTGCCCTCGGGACGCTGCCACGCGACAAAATGAAAAGTGCCTCGGGGCTGTACAACCTTATGCGCAACCTTGGCGGGGCGGTCGGTCTGGCGGTGATCAACACGTTGCTCACCAACCGCACTGCGCTGCATTCCGAGCGCCTGAGCGAGGCGGTGACATGGTCCAGCAACGAGGCGATGCGCCAGATCAACATGCTGGCGGCCAATCTGACGGCGCACGGGCTTGACGGCAGTGTCGGGGCCTTGTCGCAGATTGCCGGTCGGGTGAAACAGCAGGCCTATGTGATGTCGTTCATCGATGTCTTTGTGTTGATCACGGGTCTGTTCGTGGGGCTGGCAGTGATGGCATTGCTGATGAAAGCGCCGCCCAAAGGCGCGAAAGTGGACGCGCATTAGGGCCGCCCATTAGGGCCGCCCAGAGCGCCGCGCACGACAATGGCCTTGAGCAGGGCCTTGAGGGGCGGCCTTGAGCAGGGCCTTGAGGGGCGGCCGAATAATCGCCCCGCGCCGGAAAGGTTTCTGGCGCGGGGCTTGTCCCATGCGGGACACACGAAGCGGTCAGGCGAACGGGGAGAGCGCCTTTTCCGGTCCGGTTCAGCCCTGCGCGATCTGGATAACACAGGGCGCGGATCTGCTGACGTCGATATGACGTGAAAGATCCTCGATCTGGGCATCCTGCGAGCGGCGTGCCTGCGACACGACCGCCTGCGTTGCCTCCACCAGCGATCGGGGAAGATTTGCGAAATTGCCACTGCCAACAAGGGTGACGGCCGTGCAGTACCGCATCTGGCCTTCATCGCGGCAGCGGATTTTCACGAGGTCACCGGGCTGGGGGGCGTGAGTCGAATCCGTGAGGGCAGATCTGTCGCGCATAAAGGCCAGACGGTCGTGATCATCGCACCAAACAACGGCGCGGCCTCTTTTTTTATCTGTCCAAAGAACAACGCCATACATAAGCAACCTCCAACCTGATCTTACGATAATGTCATAAAATAATTTGCAAATTTAGGGGGCGGCTTGTGTCAATCGGGGGAAATAGTTGACGCTATCGCGCGTCAAATCGCATGGTCTGCTGCGGCATTCTTTTAGGATGCTTGATTTTATTCTGAAATTCGTGAACAATATTCTTTAGTATAGCTCGCATGAATTTTCTTTTATAATTTCGAAACGAGCCGGAATTGTTTATTGCTCAGGGGAGAGGGCAAATGAACCGAAAAACGCCCGTTTCCGGGGCTTCTTCTGCTATGGCCGGTTCCGATCCGTCTGCGCTTCGTCAAGTGCTTGGATCGAATTTGCGCAGCCTGGTTGCGCTGGAGAAATCTGTCTCGCAGGTCTGCCGCGACCTGATGATCAACCGCACGCAGTTCAACCGCTACCTCTCTGGCGAAGCCTTTCCGCGCCCCGATGTCTTGCACAGGATTTGTACCTATTTCGGCGTGGATGCCCGCATCCTGCTGGAGCCGCTCGATGTCATTACCCCGCCGGAACCTGTGCGCGAGGCGTTGACATATGAGCCAGCGTTGCAGCGCCTGATGCAAAGCGGGGGGCTGACAGAGGTGGGCGAGAATGCACTCACGTCCGGCTTTTATCTGCAATACCGACAAGCCTTTGGAGATCTGCGCAATGTGACGGTCCATCTGATGCGTGTGCGGCGGAATTTGCAGGGGCGCACGGAAGTCGCGGCCCTTCATCCTGGCCATATTGCGGCCCGTCTGGGCCTGTCGAACAGCCTGCGCGAACGCCGGATCGAGGGGCTGGCCCTGGGGCATCTGGGGGGGGTGTCCTTGATCATGGTGTCCTCCAAAAACCGCATCGTGAACTACTGCTTTTACGAAGCGGCCTGGATGGGGAACCCCCGCCTGATGCATGGGACTTCGATGCTGACCCATCGCTTTTTCCCCGACATGGAGATGAGTGCGAAGACGATACTGGAGCGGATTGACGGCGGGTTTTCGGATTTGATTGCTGCCGGGCGCAGGTGCGGATTACATCCGATCGCGGGCCAGGCGGATGCGATCCGATTGTATTTTAACAGAGCACAGTAAAGTCATAAAACCCGAGGCGCGCCGCCAGCATTGGGATGAAAAAAATGTCATTTTTCCTGACTTATTTGGCGCCTGTTTATTTCATGAAGCCGTGTTTTTGTTTCCGTAACCTCATCCCTTTTTTGTCGGGAATGGGCTGGTTTCGTTAAATATAGATTAATCAAATCCAGAATTTATATTGATGTTTTGCCGCAAAGGTATGGAATTCCAGACTCTGTCGCGGTGGAAATAAAAACGGCCGCACAGAAATGTGCAGCCGTTTTTTAAAATTCGCAATGGCGACCTTGCGTAAAGGGGCGGTTAGGCCGTCCCGCGGGCGAGGGCAGCGATCCCTGTGCGGGCAAGTTCTGTCAGGCCCAAGGGGCGCATCAGCTCTGCAAAGGCATCGATCTTGTCCGAGGGGCCGGTCAACTCGAACATGAAGCTTTCCAAGGTGCTGTCGACGACATTCGCGCGAAAGATTTCGGCAAGGCGCAGGGCCTCGATCCGCTTGTCGCCCGTGCCGGACACTTTGAACAGCGCCAGCTCGCGCTCGACGGCTGCGCCCTCGACAGTGAGGTCATGGACTTCATGGACCACCACGATGCGCCCCAGCTGGGCTTTGATCTGTTCGATCACCTCTGGCGTGCCGCTGGTGACGATGGTGATGCGCGAGCGGTGGCCCTTGTGGTCGATTTCGGCCACGGTCAGGCTTTCGATGTTGTAGCCGCGACCGGCAAACAGGCCGATGACGCGCGCCAGAACGCCCGGTTCGTTTTCAACCAGCACGGCCAGCGTGTGTTTTTCCTCGCGCTCGGCGAAGGGGTCGCGCAGGGCGTAAACGGAGTGGCTCGACGAGCCTTTTTCGATCTTGAGTGCAGACATGGGGTCTCTCCCGTCAGGACGCGCAGCTGAGCGTGGCGTCAAATGTGTTAAGCTCGCCGCGTTTGACGATCGTGCGCAGGGAACACCCTGACGCGCGTTCAATCGCAATGACGGCGTTTTCCTGAAGCTCGGCAAAGTTGAGCCGCCCGGTGTGAAAATTGCGCGCGACAGCATTCGTGCCCGACACGCTCACCTGATAGGTGAAGGGGCCGACCGTTTGCTCGCTTGTGACGGCATCGGGGCCTGCCGAACAGGCCGCCAGCAGCGACAGCGCGAAAAATGTCACACCGAACCGCATCACACCAGCGCCCCGCCACCTTCAAAGGCTTCGGCCTCTGCCGAAAGCAGCATTTCGTTGTGGGGCTTGCCGCTCGGGATCATCGGGAAGCAGTTTTCGTGCTTTTCGACGAGGCAGTCAAAGATCACCGGACCGTCGTATTTGATCATTTCCATGATCGCATCGTCGAGATCCTTGGGGTCCGAGCACAAAATGCCCTTTGCACCAAAGGCTTCGGCGAGTTTCACGAAATCGGGCAGGCTTTCCGACCAGCTCGAGGAATAGCGCTCGCCATGCAGAAGCTCCTGCCACTGGCGCACCATGCCAAGGCGTTCGTTGTTCAGGATGAACTGTTTGACGGGCAGGCGGTACTGCATCGCCGTGCCCATTTCCTGCATGTTCATCAGCCAGCTTGCCTCGCCCGCCACGTTGATCACAAGGCTCTCGGGATGGGCCATCTGCACACCGATGGAGGCGGGAAACCCATAGCCCATCGTGCCCAGCCCGCCCGATGTCATCCAGCGGTTGGGGGCTTCAAACCCGAGGTATTGAGCCGCCCACATCTGGTGCTGGCCGACCTCGGTGGTGATGTAGCGATCCATGCCACCCGTCAGGGCTTGCAGCCGTTCGAGGGCGTATTGCGGTTTGATCACCGTTTGGGAATTGGTGTAGTTGAGGCAGCGGATGTCTTTCCACGTCTCGATCTGCGCCCACCACTGTTTCAGGGCGGCGGATTTGGTCTTGCGACCGCGCGACTTCCACACCTTCAAAACGTCCTCAAGGACGTGGCCGACGTCGCCGATGATCGGCAGATCGACACGGATGATCTTGTTCACCGAGGAGGGGTCGATGTCGATATGCACCTTGGTGGAGCCGGGCGAGAAGGCCGACACAAGGCCGGTGATCCGGTCGTCGAACCGCGCGCCGACGTTGATCATCAGATCGCAGTCGTGCATCGCCATATTCGCCTCATAGAGACCGTGCATGCCGGGCATCCCGAGCCAGCCCTTGCCGGAGGCAGGATAGGACCCGAGGCCCATCAGCGTCGTGGTGATGGGAAAGCCGGTGGTATCGACCAGTTCGCGCAGCAATTGCGAGGCAGCCGGACCGGAGTTGATCACGCCGCCCCCGGTGTAAAACAGCGGCCGTTCGGCTTTTTCGATCAGCGCAACGAGATCGGTGATTTCCTCGATCGAGGCCTTCACCTTGGGCTGGTAGTAGGATTTTTTGGCCTTTTGCGGAGGGACATATTCGCCCTGCGCAAATTGCACATCTTTGGGCAGGTCGATGAGCACCGGCCCCGGACGGCCCGATGTGGCGACGTGAAACGCCTGATGGACGGTATCGGCCAGTTTGTCGGTGTCTTTGATCAGCCAGTTGTGCTTGGTGCAGGGGCGGGTGATGCCAACGGTGTCAGCCTCCTGGAACCCGTCGGTGCCGATCATGAAGGTCGCAACCTGACCGGAAAACACCACCAGCGGGATGCTGTCGAGCAGCGCATCGGTCAAACCCGTCACGGCGTTGGTCGCCCCCGGACCGGAAGTCACAAGCGCGACGCCGACCTTGCCCGTGGAACGCGCATACCCTTCGGCGGCGTGGATCGCCGCTTGTTCATGACGCACCAGAACGTGCTTGATATCGTTCTGCTGGAAAATTTCGTCATAAATCGGAAGGACAGCGCCCCCGGGGTATCCGAATATTGTGTCCACGCCCTGATCTTTCAGGGCTTGAACGACCATTTTCGCTCCGGTCATCTGACGTGTCATCACTCTCTCCGTTTCACGCTTCTGGCGTGTCTTTAGGCTTTGGGTCGGGCGCGGGGATGTCTTGAGGGGCAGGCCTGCGCAAGGGGTTGGTGTGTTTGGGTCTTAGAAATAAAAAAGCCCCCGACGATCTGGCGGGGGCGCATGGGAACCGGATTGGGTCAACCTCAACTGAGGCCCATGCGCGTCTTTCCTACAAGTACGACGACGAGGGTCATCATCGGGGCTCCTTTAGATACGTTGGGGACATTACGATTCCCACAAAAGGGCGTCAACCGCCAAAACCGCATGTTTTGTGTCGCTGGGGCATATTTTTGCGCAACAATATTGCAAAACTTGACGAATTCGCGATGGAAAGCGAAAAATAACCGCGCCAAAGGCCGCCAAAAGGCGCCCCCATAGGGCCAGAGGCCCCGACGCAGCACAACAAAGGGCGTCCCGCGAGGGCGGGTTTTTGGCGGGCGTAACATGACGGCGGGCAGGGGTGTGGCACGACGCGCTAACAGGACGGCGGGCAGACGGGGGCGCAGCGGGTCGGGGCGCGGTCCGTGGCGGCTAGTCGCGCTCGAGCGGGCGGGGACCGGCGAGGTCGGGCAGATCGATCTTTGCGACTTGCTCGGCGATGGGGTCGGCCTCGAAAGGGGGCATGTCGGGGGAATATTGCGCCGGATCCCCCATGTCGCGCCACGCGCCGCCCACGTAAATTTCCAGCGGCGAGAATTTGGCCTTATAGCCCATCTTTTTCGATCCCGGCACCCAATAGCCAAGGTAGACATAGGGCAGGCCGGCTTCGCGGGCGATCTCGATGTGATCCAAAATGACGTAGGTGCCAAGGCTGTCTTTGACACGGTCGGGGGCATAGAAACTATAGACCATCGACAGCCCGTCATCGAGCACATCGGTCAGACAGGTCGCGGCCAGTTCCGTGCGCCGTTCGAACCCTTCCAGCGGCGCGTGATATTCCACCACCCGCGAGCGGATCGGCGTTTCCTCGATCATCGCTGCGAACTCGAAAACATCCATATCGGCCATGCCACCATCCGAGTGGCGGGTGTCCAGATAGTCGCGAAAGAGGTCATACTGCGCCTCTGTCGCCCAAGGGGCTTTGGCAGAGCGGCGCAAATGGCGGTTCTTGGCCAGCGCGCGACGCTGGCTTTTGGTCGGTTTGAAATCCGCCACACGGATGCGCGCCGACAGGCAGGCCGAGCAATCGGCGCAAGAGGGGCGGTACAGCACGTTTTGCGAGCGTCGAAACCCCTGTTTGGACAGGCTGTTGTTCAGCGTTTCGGCCACTTCCCCTTGCAGCGCCGTAAACAGCTTACGCTCCATGCGCCCATCGAGATAGGGGCAGGGCTGGGGAGCCGTCACATAGAACTGTGGAGCGATCGGGAGTGTGTGGCGCATGGGGCATTATGTAATCAAGAATGGCACCCTAGCAAGGGGAGGTTGCCATTCCTAGCCCGACGGTTTGTCAAATTTTCCCCAAACTGTGCCTATCTGCGCGGCCCCAAGGCAGGGACTGCGCAAAAGCGCGGCTGTCGCCTAAAGCTGCGCGCGGTTGATCACGACCGACCCGAGGATCATATCCGACAAGGACTGGCGCCGTTCTGTGGCCACAATCATCACCATGGAGGCAAATTGCGCGATGCCGGTGGAGACCCAGATCGCATAGAGAGCCGTGTGTCCAAAGGCCGATCCAACATCGAACAACGCGCCCGATGCGGTGCGAAATTCAATTCCCATCAGGCGCATTCCGGGGGTGGCAGACATGCGCGCAATGGAAATGACGCGGTAGGTGAAGCTGAGGATCATCCACAGGACTGGTAGGAAAAACAAACCGATAAAGGCTGTGAAGAGGACGATCACGCCGGTCATCAGCGCAATGATGAGGGCATCAACGACCCATGCCAGCGCGCGTTTGAGCGCCACATCGGCATAAAATTCAGCCTGCGTTTGCGGGTCGGGCAGGCCCCAGTTTTGAGAGGGGGAGGGATCGCTCATGAAAACATCAAAGCCTTTTTTGGTGGGTTTCGCAGGAAAGCCGCGGGACTGAAGATAGTGCTGGAATGTGAAATGGCACGCGGCGCGCGAAATTATGCCCCGTCTCGGGCCCGACCCGTCTCCGTGGCCGGACCGAAAAAAGGTCCCGCCGCGCTGGTGGCGCGGCGAAACAGGGGGCGAAACAGAACCGGTGGAAACTGGCCCAGTGGTAACGCGGACGGTGTCAGGCGATTTCTGCGTCGGTTTGCGCGCGGCTTTGCGCAGCGCGTTTGGCGCGGTCGTCCATGAACTGGTCGAATTCTGCCTTGTCCTTGGCCGAGCGCAGGCGCTCCAGAAAGGCCTGGAAGGCCTCTTGTTCGTCTTCGAGGCGGCGCAATGTGTCCAGCTTGTAGGCGTCAAAGGCGCTGTTGCCCGAACTGCTGTAGGCGTTGCTGGTAAAGGAGGATGCGCGGGCGCGGCAGGGGCCGGATTTTTTGAACATGCGATTACTCCAGATCATATAGGCCAACAGGGCGAGGCCAAGGGGCCAGAAAAAGATGAAGCCCAAGACCATTGCGGCGATCCATGCGCCACGTCCTTTGGAATCAAGCCAGTTTTCAGTTTTGCCGAGCCAGCTTGTGGCGGGCAGGGATGCGGTGGAAATCGTATCGCTCATTTGGTGCCTTTCGGACTGTGCCGCGCCGGTTGGTGTTGATTGGGCCGGTTCGGGTGTTGATGTGAATGTCGTTTACATTCCCTAGATTGGCATTGCGGGCGACCTGCGCAAGTGTTCATGTGAATGTTTTTTACATTAAATGTATTTACTGTGTGAAATCAGCTATTTGTGCGCTGGAAATTGACAATAAATCTTGGGGGGAGATGGCAAAGATATGGCGCGGCGTGCCTGCAGCCGCCCAGATTTCATCGAATCCCAACAGTTTGGGGTCGAAAAATATGACCGGCGGCACGAGATGGCCGATGGGGGCGACCCCGCCGATGGCAAAACCGGTTACGCTGCGCACCCATTTTATGTCCGCGCGCTCCAGTGGCTCGCCCGCCACCTGCGCGGCTTTGGCAGGATCGACGCGGTTGCCCCCTGCGGTCACAAACAGGACGGCCTTATCCGAGGTTGCCCCCCGAAACAGGATGGACTTGGCGATTTGATCAAGGCAACAGCCCGCCTCTTGCGCGGCTTGGGCTGCGGTGCGGGTTTCGCCGCTCATTTCAATCGGGCGGCTGGCCACCTTTGCGCCATCGAGGGCGGCGATGACCCGTTTGAGGCTCTTGCTCATGGCGACGGTCCTTGTAGTGTGTAAAAAACGGCGCGCCGACTTTGGCAAATCGCCCCTGCACTGTCCAGCGCTCGTCCAAGCGCGCGCAGGATCGCGCCGCGGTCGTAACGGGACAGGCGGACGGGGCTGTATTTGGGCAAATCCGGTTGATTTCTCTGTGGATTTGCGTCTAGTTAGCGCTAACGGACTCACAGCCCTCCTTTCGTGTGAAAGGGGTGCGCCCTGCTCAAAGGATTTGCCATGACCCCGCAAGAAGCCTCCGCCAAATCGCTTGAAATCTGCCAGTTGGCCCCCGTCGTTCCGGTGTTGATCGTCAATGACGTGGCCCATGCGCGCCCCTTGGCCGAGGCCTTGGTCGCGGGCGGTTTGCCCGCCCTTGAAGTGACGCTGCGCACGCCGGCCGCCTTGGATGTGATCCGCGAAATGGCCAAAGTCGAGGGCGGCGTTGTGGGCGCAGGCACATTGCTGACCCCGCAAAACGTCAAGGATGCCGTTGCCGCGGGGGCAAAGTTCGGCGTTTCGCCCGGGCTGACCGACACGCTGTTGACCGCCTGCGAAGCGGCGGATTTGCCGCTTTTGCCCGGCACGGCCACGCCTTCGGATGTGATGAAGCTGCTTGAGCGCGGCTATACCACGATGAAATTTTTCCCCGCTGAAACCAATGGCGGCGCACCGGCGCTCAAGAACTTTTCCTCGCCCCTTGCTGCCGCGAAATTCTGCCCCACGGGGGGGATCTCGATGAAAAATGTGAACGATTACCTTGCCTTGCCCAATGTGCTGTGCTGCGGCGGCTCTTGGGTCGCGCCGGCGGCTTTGGTGGAGAAAGGTGACTGGAAAGCCATCGAGGAACTCGCCCGCGAGGCCGCAAGCCTCGGGCGCTGAACCGCCTTCGCTTTAGCGCAAATCATGCCAAACGGCGCTTCGATCTTGGGGCGCCGTTTTTTATCGCCGACATTGTGCGGGCGCGTTACAGGGGTTAGCCGGCCTGCGCACGGGTGGCAAAGCGCGCGATATAGGCAGCTTCGCGCGCGCTCAGCGGGCGCCCGTTGACGGTGTCGCTGTCGCGCGGCTCTGAAAGCTGCGCACCGGTTTGGGCCACCTGCGTCAGGGGCGCGATATCTTGCGCGCTTTTGCGCCGCCGCTCGCGACCCGTGTAATCGTTCTGGCGGGCGTCGAAGTCATTCCAGAGGGCGGCGCTGCGCGCGCCGGTCCGGCAATAGGCGACAATCGGTTTGGGGATGACTTCGATTGCGGCCGAAAATTCGTTTTTCTGGACGTCGCTCAGGTCGGACAGCACGATGGGCAAATAGATCGCCACAATCCCGTGCTGTTTGGCCATGGCGTCGATCTGGCGAAAGCTGGGTTGACCGGGTTCCTCGTCATCGGGACGGTTGCAAATGATGCTGCGATAGCCAAGGCCCGCAAGCTTGCCAATTTTATCGGGGTCGACCTGGGTCGAGATCGTGAACATCCCGTTCAAACGCTTGATTTTCATCCTGCTCTCCGCGTCAGGCGTCCCTTGGCAACACGGGAGCCGGTGCGAAAAGCCACGGGCGCGGTGCGAAACAGGGCACGTTACGTTACGGAGCCACCCTGCGACATCGGCCTTAAAGAAGCGCTAAAACACCTGTCTAAAACGGCATGAATGACAGCAATTTGAATAGGTTTATCCGCGTCCGGCCCGCCCGCCGCGCCGCGCGCGTGTCGCAGGGCGCAGCCCGTCGCGCAGGATCTGGGTCATCGGGTGATCCGCAGGTGCACGCCCCGCAAGCACCGCCAGAAGTCGCGTGATGGCGACATCGGGCGCGCTGCCCAGCGGCAATTTCAGTGCCCAATCCAGAAAGATGGAGCGCGCTTCACTGATGTGCAGCGAGTCGATCCGGTAGGCTTCGCGGATCAACCCGCTGGGGTCGATGTCGCGCAGCGCGTCGTCGGGACCATAATAGGACATGTCGCAACTCCTCTCGGGGCGGTGGCGCTTTGCTCGAAGCTGTGTGATAGGCCCTGCGCCGCGCAAGGGCAAGCGCGCCTTAGCGCGGGGGAACATCCGGGGACGTATCTGGGGGCGTATCTGGGGCCGTATCTGGTGGCGCATCTGGTGGCGGGGGCAAAAGCTGCGCAATCAGCGCGCCGGTCTGTGTGGTTGCGGTGGCGATGCGCGCGGCCAAAGCGTCGATGCTGGTCACGCCGGCGGCGCGCGCGACAAAGTCGCGGCCCTGCACGCCGACCAGATCGGGGTCGAAACGCTCGCCGCTAAGCAGGCGCGCGCTCGATTGCAGGGTCCACATCAGCCGGTAGGCCTCGCCCAGCTGATCCGCCTGCGCGCGCGTCAGCCAACCGATGTCAACGCCAGCCTCCAGCTGCGCATAGACACAGCTTTGCGGGGAATGGGCCATCAGGGCGCAGGCTTCGGCGGTCAGTTCGATATCCATCAGCCGGCCCGCGCCATTCTTCGGGTCCCAGACCGAATGGGCCGGTTTGGCACTGGCAAGGCGCGCGCGCATCGTGGCGGTGTCGGTGCGCGTCATCGCGGGGGCGCCCTTGGCGTTCAGAATGGCGCGCCGCCGCTCTTCAACGGCTGCGCGCAGTGCCGGCGCGCCCGCGACGGGGGTGGCGCGGGTCAGCGCCAGATGTTCCCAGGTCCACGCCTCTTCCCGCTGATAGCGCTCGAAGGCGGCAAGCGAGGTTGCCACGGGCCCCTGTTTGCCCGAGGGGCGCAGGCGCATATCGACCTCGTAGAGCTTGCCTTCGGCCATGGGAACGGTGAGGGCCGTGATCAGCGCTTGGGTGAAGCGGGCGTAGTAGCTGCGCGTGGGCAGGGGGCGTTTGCCATCCGAGGCCTCGATCCCTTCCGCATCGTAAATCACGATCATGTCCAGATCGGAGGCGGCGGTCAGGCGTCCCGCCCCGAGCGATCCCATGCCCAGCACCATCGCGCCATTGCCCGGCGGCGCGCCGTGTTTGGCGGCAAACATGTCGCGCACCACCGGAAAGATGCCATCGACACAGGCGCGCGCCAGATCGGCATATTGGCGGCCCGCCTGGTCGGCGTCGATCAGGCCGCGCAGCTGGTGCACGCCGGTGCGAAAGTGCCATTCACGCGCCCAGCGGCGGGTCATGTCCAGCTTGGCCTCATAGTCGTCACATCGCGCCAGCGCACGACCCAGATCGCCCGTCAGCGTCGCCAGATCGGGCCAGGGTTCGAAAAAACTGCCCCCGATAACGGCGTCCAGAACATCGGCGTTGCGCGACAGGTAGCGCGCCAGATGCGGGGCGGTGCCCGCGATGTCGAGGATCAGATCGACCAGTGGGGGGTTGGCTTCGAAGAGAGCAAAAAGCTGAACGCCCGAGGGCAGCCCTTTGAGAAAGCCGTCCAGATGGGTGAGCGCATCGAGCGGTGCGTCCAATGCTTGCAGGCGGCGGTAGAGGTCGGGCTTGAGGCGGTCGAAAATCGCGCGCGCGCGCTCGGAACGCAGGCAGGGATAGCTGGTCCAGCGGTCGGTGATGACCTTCATTTCCGCCGGAAGCTGCGGCGCGGGGGCGGGGGCGGTCGGGGCGAAATAATCCTCCGTCAGCGCGCCCACCCGTTCCACCCGCTCAAGAATGTCGCGCCGCAGGCTGGCGACATCCGTGTCCATAAACGCGGCGAGACGCGCGAAGTCTTCGGGGGCGGTCGGCAGGCAATGGGTCTGTGCATCACGCAGCATTTGCAGGCGGTGTTCGACCTCGCGGTGGGCGCGGTAATCCCGGGTCAGACTCTGGGCGACATCCTGGGTGATCCAGTTTTTATGCGCGAGGGCGGCAAGCCCGTCCACGGTGGCGCGTGCGCGCAAGGAGGGATCGCGCCCGCCGGCTACCAACTGGCGGGTCTGGGTGAAAAACTCGATTTCGCGGATGCCCCCCGCGCCGAGTTTCATGTTGTGCCCCTCCAGCTGCAACGGACCGCCGAGGCCTTTGTGATCACGGATTTTGCGCCGCATATCAAAGGTGTCGTCGATGGCGGCAAAATCGAGGTGCTTGCGCCACACGAAGGGCGTCAGGCGTTCGAGGAACTGCGCGCCCGCCTGCATGTCGCCCGCACAGGCGCGCGCTTTGATGAAGGCGGCGCGTTCCCAGGTGCGGCCCACGCTTTCGTAGTAGCGCTCGGCGGCCTCCATCGCGAAACAGACCGGCGTCACCGAAGGGTCGGGGCGCAGCCGCAGATCGGTGCGAAACACATAGCCGCCCTCGGTGAGGTCACTCAGCAGCGCCATCGCGGCGCGGGTGGCACGGATGAAACCGGCGCGCGCGTCCATCTGGTCACCGCGCTCGAAGCGGCTTTCGTCAAACAGGCAGATCAGGTCGATGTCGGAAGAATAATTGAGCTCGAAGGCCCCCATTTTGCCCATCGCCATTGCCGTCATTCCGCCCGCCGTGGCCGCGTCATCTGCATGGGCACCGGGAATTTTGCCGCGCCGGATTTCATGGGCCACGCGGGTGGTCAGGGCTGTGTGTGTCGCCTGATCGGCCAGCCGCGTCAGCGCGCGGGTCACCGCCTCAAGTGACCAGACGCCCCCCAGATCGCACAGACCCGCCAGCAGCGCGATGCGCCGCTTGGCGCTGCGCAAACCGGCGCTGACCGCATCGCCCTCAAGCTGCGAAATCCGGGTCAGTTCCGCGTCCAGGGCCGCCTCGGGTGCCTGCAGCGCGGGGACGATCCACGCGGCTTCGCGGGCGATCAGCCCAGCCAGATAGGGGGCGCAGCCCGCCGCACCGGCGACCAAATCGCTGAGCGGGCCGGTCAAATCCGGCGTCAGCGCACGGGCATCCGCGCCGCGATCGGGGTCAAAGGGGCGGGGCAGGCGGGTGAGGCGTGAAGCAGTATCCATGCCCCGCAGACTGTCGCGGGGCAGGGGTGTTTGCAAGAGCCCTCAGGCCTAGAGGATCGAACAGGCGCCTTCGGTGGCGTTGCCCGCATTGTTGCGAAACAGCGAGAACATTTCGCGCCCGATGCCGAACTGGTTGCCGCTCAGATCGGCCACAACAGGGTCGCGGCTGTCGAAATCGGCTTCCAGCACTTCCAGCACGCCCGAGGTCGCATCGACGCGCACCAGATCGCCGTCGCGCAGCCGCGCAAGCGGCCCGCCCATGGCCGCCTCTGGGGCGACGTGGATACAGGCGGGAACCTTGCCCGATGCGCCTGACATGCGACCATCGGTGACCAGCGCCATTTTCAGCCCGCGGTCCTGCAAGACCGACAGGGTGGGTGTCAGCGAATGCAGCTCGGGCATGCCGTTGGCGCGCGGCCCCTGGAAGCGGACCACAACCACGGTGTCTTCGGTAAATTCACCCGCCTGAAACGCTGTTTTGACGTCTTTTTGATCGTGGAAAATGCGGCATTTCGCTTCGATGACGTGTTTTTCCGGCGCGACAGCGGAGACTTTCATCACCCCGCGTCCGAGATTGCCCTTGAGTTCTTTCAAACCGCCGGTGGGCTGGAAGGGATCAGAGGCCGGGCGCAGGATCTTGTCGTTCAGGCTTTCGCGGGTGCCCTCCACAAAGGTGAGCTCGCCGTTGATCATTTTGGGGTCGCGCGCGTAGCCCGACAGGCCCTCGCCCATCACGGTCTTGACGTCTTCATGCATCAACCCCGCATCCAGCAGCTCGCCGATCATATAGCCAAGCCCGCCCGCGGCGTGGAAGTGATTCACATCGGCCAGACCGTTGGGATAGACTTTGGCCATCAGGGGCACGACCGAGGAAAGATCGGAGAAGTCCTGCAAATCCAGAAGGATGCCCGAAGCGCGCGCCATGGCCGGCAGGTGCAGCACAAGGTTGGTGGAGCCGCCCGTCGCCATCAGCCCGACCAATCCGTTGACATAGGCCTTTTCGTCGAGAATGCGGCCCACGGGGATGAAATCATTGCCAAGGGCCGTGATTTCCAGCGCGCGTTTGGCGGCCTGTTTGGTGAGGGCATCGCGCAATTCGGTGAAGGGGTTGACGAAAGACGCGCCGGGCAGGTGCAGGCCCATGACCTCCATCAGCATCTGGTTGGTGTTGGCGGTGCCGTAAAACGTGCAGGTGCCCGAGCCGTGGTAGGACGCCATTTCAGCCTCCATCAGGCCCTTGCGGTCGATTTCACCGGTCGCAAACAGGTTGCGGATGCGCGCTTTTTCGTCGTTGGGCAGGCCGGAGGTCATCGGACCGGCGGGCACGAACACCGAAGGAATATGTCCAAAGGTCGCAGCCGCCATGATCAGGCCGGGAACGATCTTGTCGCAGACACCCAGATAGAGAGCCGAGTCAAAACAGTTGTGCGACATGGCAATGCCTGCCGCCAGCGCGATCGTGTCGCGCGAGAACAGCGACAATTCCATGCCCGGCTGGCCTTGGGTCACACCGTCACACATCGCGGGCACACCGCCGGCGACCTGGGCGGTGGCACCGGCTTCGCGCGCGGCCTCACGGATCAGTTCGGGGTAGGATTCATAGGGTTTGTGGGCCGACAGCATGTCATTATAGGCCGTCACAATGCCAAGGTTGGCGGCACGCCCTTCGGCCAGCGTCGCTTTGTCATCCGCCATTGCGGCATAGGCGTGGGCTTGGTTGCCGCACGAAAGGTGCGCGCGCACCGGACCGGCCGCGGCGGCTTGGTCAAGGCGTTCAAGATAGGCGCGGCGGGTATCACGCGAGCGTTCGGTGATCCGTGCGGTGACATCGGCAAGAGTGGCATTGAGGGTCATAAGGAGGGCCTTCCCGTAGACGACTGTTTCAGGCTGCTGTTTGTGTGATCCCAGCCTACGCTCGTTAGCGCTAACGTGCAAGTGATAGCGCTAACATATTCGGTGGCTTGCGTCGGATTGCCATGGTTTCGGCGCGGTTTGGGGCGCGGGCGGGCCGCTGCGGCGGATTTTCAGGCGCGCAAAAATCCGGCAAGGGCGCGTAGAGCGCGCGCGACGAGTCGTTCTGGACGCACCCTGCGCGGCTAAGGGGCGGCGGGGCTTTCGCACTTGGGTTGCAAAACGTGGTGAAGCTATGCGCTCGCAGTCGGGCGGCTAGTCTCAGGGCGCAAGGCTGAAAAGGGTTTGGGTCGCAGGATTTGCGCAAGTTACTGTTTTTGCTTAATTAACAATTTGGAAACTTGCTTTGCTGCAACTGCATAGCGGGCATACGGCATTGGCTGTGGTGAGGCGCGCGCACCGGGCGTAATGTCATCTCAAGGCAGCGCAGATGCGCAGCACCCACATAAACCAACCGCCAAAACGGCCCGCAGGGCGACGGTAAACACCGGACTGGCGATCAAAAGGATTAAAGATATGTACACGCCTTTGAACACTGCAGACGTTGAACTCCAAGCACGCCAAATGCGCGCTGCGGCCATGCGTTCCTTTGCCGTTCTGGTCAGCGCCAAGTTGCGCGATCTGTTCTCCGTGTCCCCCAAAGGTGCGCATAAAGCCGCCTAAGGTCAGATCACACAGGGGTCAACAGGGGCCAACGACGCTTTGGGTTTTGGCCCGTGTGTCTGCGAGAACCGTGTGTCTGAAAGACCGGTGTGACTACACGAACCGTGAAAAATCCTGGGCATCCTGCCCGGGATTTTTGCGTTTTTAACCCTAATTTTGCCATGCTTGTTAACCATGATGTCCTCAACGGATGGAAAATCCGCAGCGAAGGACAGGAGAGCAGTATGGGACGTGCAGGCAAGGTAGATCGGATTTTCACAGGCAAGCAGTTTACAGGCAAGCTGGCGCTCGCGCTGGCCTTGGTCTTGGGGACAACAGCCTGTACCACGGTGGAAACCGCCACGCGCGGCCTGCCGATTGATACGCCGGTGACGGGCCTGCAAGCGGGCGCTCAGGCCTATGTCCTGCCCGATTTCAACGTGGCAAAAGTGAATATCACCGTTCCGCGCACACTCGAAGTGTCCGAGGCCGATGCCTATTACCCCAAAGCCGATATCGTCTGGCGGGGGGATGCCCTTGGGGACCGCTACGCACAGGTCGAGGCGATCCTTGCCCAAGGCTTGAACGCAGGGGCGGCGACCCTGTCGGGGCAGCGGGCGGTCATCGTCGATATCACCCTGACGCGCTTTCATTCGCTCACCGAAAAGACCCGCCATTCCATCGGGGGTGATCACAATGTGATCTTTGCCATGACCGTGCGCGATGCGCGCAGCGGCGAGGTGCTGATTCCCGCCCATATGGTGGACGGCACACTGAATGCCTTTGGCGGTTTGGACGCAATCCGCGCCGAGCGTGCAGGGCAGACCCAAAAGGTGCGTATCACGGACCATCTGGCCCAAGTGATCGTGCGCGAATTGACCACGCCCCAGCCGATCTGAGGCGCGGGTCGAACGCACAGAGGTCTTGCCCCTTCCGCCGCCGCACAAACGGCGATATGAGGGGGCATGACCCAAGAGATTTCGCAGGCCGACCTGCCGACCATTCGCCTCATGCCCAAAGCCAATGCCCGCGCGATCCGCCACGGCAGCCCTTGGGTATTTGACAACGAACTTGTGACCGACCGCCGCACCAAGGCGCTCGCTGCGGGCACGATTGCGCGCCTCGAGGACGCTGAGCGCAAGTTCCTCGGCACGGTTGCCGTCAACCCCAACAGCCGTATTTTCGCGCGGATGCTCGAACGCGACGAAAGCGTGGTGATCAATCGCGCGTGGCTGGTGGCCAAGTTGAAAATGGCACTCGACCATCGCACGCGCCTGTTTGACAAGCCCTTCTACCGCCTTGTCCACGCCGAGGCCGATGGCCTTCCGGGGGTGGTGATCGACCGCTTTGGCGATGTTGCCGTGATCCAGCCCAACGCCGCCTGGGCCGAAGCGATGATCGAGGATATTGCCGCCGCTTTGGCCGTTGCAACCGACGTGAAAGCCATCGTCAAAAACGGCACGGGCCGCTCGCGCAGCCTTGAGGGGTTGCCTGAGGAAACCGTTGTTCTCAAAGGCGAGATCACGGGGCCGATTCCCGTTTTGATGAATGGCGCGACCTATATGGCCGATATTCTGGGCGGGCAGAAAACCGGTCTGTTTTACGACCAGCGCCCCAACCACGCCTTTGTGCAGGGGCTCGTGAAAGATCAAAAAGTCCTCGACGTCTTCTCGCATGTTGGCGGCTTTGCCTTGGCGGCGCTGGCCGGTGGCGCGAAATCGGCCATTTCGGTCGACAGCTCGCAACCCGCGCTCGATCTGGCCGAACTGGGTGCCAAGGCGATGAAGGCAGGCACGACCTTTGCCACCCGCAAGGGCGATGCCTTCGACACGATGGCCGCGCTGGAAACCGAGCGGCGCAAATTCGGCGTGGTGGTCTGCGATCCCCCCGCCTTTGCCCCGTCGAAACCTGCGCTTGAAAAAGGTTTGCGGGCGTATGAACGCGTGGCGCGGATGTCCTCGGTTCTTGTTGAAGAGGGCGGCTATCTGGTGCTGTGTTCGTGCAGCCATGCCGCCGATCTGGACGCGTTTCGCACCGCCTGTATCCGTGGCATCGGTCGCGCGGGGCGCACCGCCCAGCTGATCTACACCGGATTCGCAGGCGCCGATCACCCGCTGATGCCGCAGCTGGCCGAAAGCGGCTATCTCAAGGCGCTTGTGTTCCGGATGCTGTGATGCTGGCCCGCCCCAAACTGCTGCTTGACGCTTGCGTGCTCTATCCCACCGTGATGCGGGAGATTTTGCTCAAAGTGGCGGGCAGGGGGCTGTTCACGCCGCTCTGGTCCGCGCGAATCCTCGAGGAATGGGCGCGCGCGGCCCGCAAGATCGGCCCCACGGGGGAAGCCCAGGCGCGCGGCGAGGTCGCCCTTGTGCGCGCCGCTTTTCCCAAGGCCGAAGTGGCGGTGCACGCCGGTCTGGAAAACCGCCTGCATCTGCCCGACGAGGACGACATCCATGTGCTTGCCGCCGCCATTGCGGGCCACGCCGACGCGATCATCACCCTCAACAACAAGGATTTTCCGCGCCACCTGCTTCAGGCCGAAGGGCTGGCGCGGCGTGATCCGGACGGGCTGCTCTGGGAATTCTGGTCCGACGCGCCCGATCTGGTGAGCGCAGCGGTGGAGGAGGTGCGCGGCGAGGCCGAGCGCCTGTCAGGGCAGGCCTGGACTCCGCGCGCCCTGCTGAAAAAGGCGCGCCTGCCGCGTCTGGCAAAAGCGATCGGCTAAACGCCCCATTTGCGCTCGTTGGCGGTGATCGCGGCGATCCGCTCGCCGGTTTTGGGATGGCTCAGCAACCACGCAGGCGCAGCGCCCGTGGCCCCCGTCAGCCCTTCCAGTTTGCGAAACAGCGACTTTTGCGGCGCTGTGCCGATTCCCGCTTTGATCAACAGAGCCGAAGCATAGGCATCGGCCTCATATTCATCGCCGCGCGACAGGCGGGCAGAAATCAGGCGCATCAACCCGTTGACCAGCAGCGGACCGATCCAGGGAACCATCCGCCCGATCACCATCATCAACCCGACGCGGATCGCATTTTGTCCTGAAAAATCAATCATCCGGCGGCGCGAATGGCCCAAGGCGACATGGCCAAGCTCATGGGCGATCACCGCCGCAAGCTCATCGGCATCGACCTCGCCTGCAAGGTATTTCTTGTAAAATCCACGGGTGATGAAAATCCGCCCGTCTGGGGCGGCCAAACCGTTCACCGGCTCGATTTCGTAAATATTGACGGGAATGCGGATCACGTCCAGCGCCTGCGCCAGCGGGGCAAAGGCGCGCTCCAGCCCCGCATCGGCCAAAGCGGTGGACTGTGCATCCAGCGCCTTGCGGGTCCGCATCACCGAAAAGCGATACATCACAAACCCGTAGGCGATGGCGAGCAAAAGCGGGGCGAGTTTTAACATGCTCTAGATATGCGCTCTCGCGGTCCCGCTCTCAAGCCCCCGTGTTCGGGGTGCGTGACTTTGCGCGAGCGCCCCACTAGCGCCCCAGTAGTGTCATGCCGGTGCTGAGCCCGTCGAGCGTGAGGGGCACCATGCGACCCTCAAAGAGCGCGTGCAGCATCGTGATGGATTGCGTGTAGCGCCAATGATCCTGCGGGACGGGATTGAGCCACAGATGCGCGGGCCATTGCGCGCGCGCGCGTTCCAGCCAGACGGCGCCGGGTTCCGCGTTCCAATGTTCGCTTGCGCCACCGGCCACGGCAATTTCATAGGGCGACATCGACGCATCGCCGACGAAAATACATTTCCAATCGGGCCCATAGGTGCGCAAAAGCTCCATCGTAGGCGTGCGCGCCGACCAGCGCCGCGCGTTATCGCGCCACACCCCCTCATAAAGGCAATTGTGGAAATAGAAGAATTCCAGATGTTTGAAGGCATCGCGTGTCGCGCTGAACAGCTCTTGTACCGCATCGACATGCGCGTCCATAGAGCCGCCAATATCAAAGAACATCAATACTTTGACCGCGTTGCGCCGCTCGGGGCGGGTGCGCACGTCAAGCCAGCCCTGTTCGGCGGTGGCGCGAATGGTGCCGTCGAGGTCCAGTTCCTGCGCCGCCCCGTCGCGTGCCCAGCGACGCAGCCGTTTCAACGCCAGTTTCATCGCGCGGCTTGAGAGGTCTTGCGCGCCGTCCAGATCCCGAAACTCGCGCTTGTCCCAGACTTTTACCGCGCGCTGATGGCGGCTGTCGTCCTGACCGATGCGCACGCCTTCGGGGTTGTACCCATAGGCCCCGAAGGGGGAAGTGCCTGCGGTGCCGATCCATTTCGAGCCGCCTTCGTGACGTTCGTTTTGCTCGGCCAGACGCTTGCGCAGGCGCTCCATCAGCGCCTCGAACCCGCCGCTTGTGGCAATGTCAGCGCGCTCCTGTGCACTGAGATGCTTTTGGGCCATTTGGGTAAGCCAGTCGGCGGGCAGATCCATCGCCTCGATCACAGCCGAGTCGGGAATGGCCTCAAGACCTTGAAAGATTTGCGAAAACGCACGGTCAAAGCGATCAAAATGCCGCTCGTCCTTTACCAGGGCGGTGCGGGCAAAAAAATAGAACGCCTCCCTGTCGTAGCTGACCAGCCCCGCGCGCAACCCCTCCAGAAACCCGAGGAATTCGCGCAGCGACACCGGCACGCCCGTCTTTCGCAAACCTTCGAAAAACGGCAGGAACATCCGTCAGACCGAGCGGTCGAGGATCACAGTGGCAAACAGCCCGACGATGGCAAAGCCGATGGCGTAAACGGCGGCATATTGCGCGATATCCAGGGCTGTACCTGTGCGGCGTTTGGCGGTGAAGCCGCCGATGAGAGCGCCAAGAATGGCAAGCGCGATCACGATCATGGGGCGTCCTTTGTCCTGTGTTTCAAAAGGGTTAGCGCGACAGATGCGCCAACCTGTGGATTTCGGCGGCGCTTTCGATCACCTCCGTATCCGAACCAAACCCATAGCGTGCCCACGCCAGACTGTCGAGTTGGACTGCGCGCGCCTCAGTCGAGCGCCCCAGCAGTGCCAGCGCCTCCGATTTGATCATCAAAAGCGAGGCCAAAAGCGCGCCGTTTTCGGCCTGACGTGCCGCCGGAATGGCCCCGTCCGCCAGATCCAGTGCCGAACGGGGCTGGCCCGCGGTCAAGGTGAAAGCGGCCAGCTGCATCGCGACTTTGGCGTGGTGCAACTGCGCGTCGGGCAGGCGGTCGAACAGGGCGTCGGCCTGCAAGAAAGAGGTCAGCGCAAGGTCGGGATCGGAGCCGATCGTCATCCGCCCCAGCACGTAAAGCGAAAATCCCGCGCGGGCGTCACTCCAGCCGTTGGCCCGCGCAATGGCGGCGGCGCGGCGGGCGGCGGATTTGCGCGACTGCGCATTCGTGGCGGACAGCGCGGTCTGGATTGCCTCGGTCCAATTGGGGGGCGTGGCCATTGGCGGCGCAACGGGGGCGCTGCCGCCCGCGGGGTTGAGACGTGCCAGAATGGCGGGCAGGGCGGCCGCCACCTGCGCGCGGCTCATACCCGAGCGCAGCGCAGGGTCGTAGATGGTTTTGAGCACCAGCATGTCGAACCCGGTCAGAACCGAGTGGAAATTATCGTCGTTGAACACCGAATCCGTCAGCCGGTAGAGATCGTTGAGGGGGCCAAGGCTCTGGGCCAGTTCCTCATGTAGGCAGTCGCGGATTTCCTGCGGGCTGGTATCTTCGGGAATGAAAATGCCCAGACGTCCGCGTTCGGTCAGCGCCGTCCATTGCGCGGTCTGCGAGCGGCGGGTCGCAAGGTATTCTTTCCACCCCGATACGTTGGGCGCGACAAAACAGGCCGCCTGACTGACGTGGCGCTCAAGGGCGGCGTGCGAAATCATCTCGATCGTGATGTCGGCATCGTCGCGCGGTCCCACGCGGGTGATGTCGATGCCCGCCTCGGCGCGCAACCGGCGCAGCAACCCGTCCAGATCGGGGCCGACCGAGGCCGGAATGCGCGCGCCGGTGACGCGCACGCGCACGGGATGCTCGAAACGGGTGAGAACCGGCAGGGCGGTGCCGCGCTCGAGGCTGAAGGTCAGTTCCAGAATGTCGCGCGCAATCGTTGCGTTGCTTCGGGTCGGGCGGGCTTGCGCGCGGGCCTGAAACACTTTCATCGGCGGCAGATCGGGCAGGGCGGCCGCTGCGCGGGTGGTGTTGGGGGGCGACGAGGCCACATCGCCGTCAAATTCGCCGGTCGTGCCGCAGGCGGCAAGCCACAGGGCCGCGCCCAATCCGGTCAGGAGGTGGCGTTTGCTCATGTTGTGGGCCGCGCGTATTTTATGAACGGGGTCAGGGTTGCAACCTTGTCATAGAGATGGCGGGCCTGCGTGTTGTCCTTAGTGGTCATCCAGTAGACTTGCGGCGCATCGGCAGCGTCAGCGGCGTCATAAACCGCTTGGATCAGGGCGCGCGCAGCACCTTTGCCGCGCGCTTGTGGCGTGACCCAGAGGTCTTGCAGGTAGCACACCTGTTTGGGCGTCCAGCCGTGAACGTGAAACAGATAGTGGACAAGCCCCACGGGGGTGCCATCCGCGTCGCAGGCAAAGATCCCGCGATGCAGGTCAACGCCGCTTGTGTCGGTGAGGCGGGCGAAGGTGGCCGCGTAGGTTTCAGGGGGCAGGGACGTGTTGTAAAACGCCAGATAGTCCCCCCACATCGCTTCCCAAACGGCGCAGTCGCGGGCGGTGATCGGGCGCAGCGACAGAGGCGGCTGGACGTGTGTGTCGCTCATCGGGGGCTGTTCCTTTGGCCACGGGCCATAAAGGCGAGGCGTTCGAAAAGCGCCACATCCTGTTCGTTTTTCAAAAGCGCACCGTGCAGTTTGGGCAGGGCAGTCGCAGCGTCGCGTTTCAGGTCGGCGGGCGCAAGGTCCTCGGCCAACAGCAGTTTGAGCCAGTCGAGCATTTCCGACGTGGACGGCTTTTTCTTCAGTCCCGCAGTGTCACGGATTTCAAAGAACTGCTCAAGGGCTGCGGCGAGCAGATCGGATTTGATGTCGGGAAAGTGAACGGCGACGATCCTTGCGAGGGTCTCGGCATCGGGAAAGCGGATGTAGTGGAAAAAACAGCGCCGCAAAAACGCATCCGGCAGATCTTTTTCGTTATTCGAGGTGATGAGAATAACGGGCCGCTGGCGCGCACGCACCGTCTGGCCCGTCTCGTAGACATGGAATTCCATCCGGTCGAGTTCGGCCAGAAGGTCATTGGGAAATTCGATGTCGGCCTTGTCGATTTCGTCGATGAGCAGCACCACACGCTGGGGCGCCTCAAAGGCCTGCCACAGTTTTCCCTTGCGAATGTAGTGGCTTACATCTTCGACGCGGGGGTCGCCCAACTGGCTGTCACGCAGGCGGCTGACCGCGTCATATTCGTAGAGACCCTGCTGGGCGCGGGTGGTCGATTTGACCTGCCATTCGATCAACTCCATGCCCATCGCCTGTGCGATCTGGCGCGCAAGTTCTGTCTTGCCGGTGCCCGGCTCGCCTTTGACCAGCAAGGGGCGCTCCAGCGTTATGGCCGCGTTCACCGCAACCGTCAGGTCGCGCGGCGCCACATAGCTCGAAGTTGAGGAAAATTGCATATAATTTCAGCACCCTGTCATATCACCGCGCTAAATCTATCAGCCTGTCGGAAACCTACAAGGGCACGTGTTCGGGTAGTGACAACCTCGCCTAAAAGCAGTAAACGAGCGCCAATTGTCGGGGGGCGGACAGGTCCGGTCCTCGGATAACTGGAAGAGAACAGCGGCGTTAATGTCCCGTTCGACATCCGCGTCGCAAAAGGTGAGCAGAGTATGGAAGCCGAAGTCGTTTTGCCGGAAAATTACCGGCCCACTGATGACGAACCGTTCATGAACGCCCGTCAAACCGAATATTTCCGCCGTAAGTTGCTCGACTGGAAGGAAGAATTGCAAGACGAAAGCCGGCACACGCTGGAAGGTCTGCAAGATGGCACCCGCAACATTCCCGATGTCGCCGACCGTGCGTCGGAGGAAACCGACCGCGCGCTGGAATTGCGCACGCGCGACCGCCAACGCAAACTGGTCACCAAAATCGACGCGGCCCTGCGCCGGATCGAAGAGGGCGAATACGGCTATTGCGAAGACACCGGCGAGCCGATTTCGCTCAAGCGACTGGATGCCCGCCCCATCGCGACCCTGTCGCTGGAGGCTCAGGAACGCCACGAGCGGCGCGAAAAAGTGCACCGCGACGACTGACCGCGACGACTGGCCCCGGGGACTGCGCCGGGGGCTGCATCCGACGCACTATTTGGCGTGCGCTCTGGCGCGCTGGCCAAAGTGACGCCACGCTCTTGTCGAATATCGGGTTTTTGCTGCATTGCAGCATTCCCAGTGTTCCAAAGGTATGATAGACACCGGTGCATGTGTACCGGTGTTTTTTTGTGCCCTGCTGTTTTGCTGCGAGCACTTGACCACCGCCGTCATTCTTTCTGAATTTGTGGTGCCCGACTTTGGCCCTGAAAGGTCTGCCCATGCTCTTTGGTCTCGATATCGCTATTTCCGGCGCGGGTATTGCGGGGCTGGCCTGCGCGCGCGCGCTTGCGTTGCGCGGTGCGAAAGTCACCGTTTACGAACAGGCGCCCGAGTTGGGGGAAGTGGGCGCAGGCCTGCAAATTTCGCCCAACGGGGTGCGGGTTCTGGACGCGCTGGGGCTGGATGCGCGCGCGCGCGCGGTCCGCTCGCAGGGTGTGCGCCTGATCGACGGGCGCTCGGCGCGCGGGGTGATCAACCTCGATTTTGCACGCCATTTGCCGGGGCAGGATTTTCTGCTCATGCATCGCGCCGATCTGTTGGATCTTTTGGCCGAGGGCGCGCGCGGCGTGGGCGTGCGCATCGTGACGGGCAATAAGGTGACGGCCTATACGTCGGATGATCTGGCCGTGACGCTGCATTTCGCAGATGGCACCACGGCGCGCCATGCGCTTGCGATCGGGGCCGATGGTCTGCATTCCGACCTGCGCCCGATGCTCAACAAATCCAGCACGCCGTTCTTCACCGGTCAAACCGCCTGGCGCGCCGTGGTGCCCGCGATCGGTGGCGAACCGGCGGAAGCGCGGCTGTACATGGGGGCGGGGCGGCATCTGGTGACCTATCCGCTGCGCAACGGCACCCAGGTCAACATCGTCGCGGTGCAGGAACAGGCCGAATGGACCCCCGATAGCTGGTCGCACGAGGATGATCCGGCGGTGCTGCGGGCGGCATTCGGCGGCTTTGCGCCCGAGGTGCAGGGGCTTTTGGCGCGCGTCGCGCGTGTCCATCGCTGGGGGCTGTTTCGCCATCCGGTCGCGCGCCACTGGGTCGGTCCGCGCTTTGCCCTATTGGGGGATGCGGCGCATCCGACGCTGCCGTTTCTGGCGCAGGGGGCGGTGATGGCGCTTGAGGATGGCTGGTCGCTGGCCACGCGGCTTGCGGCGCTGCCCATGGATGAGGCGCTTGCCTTTTACGAGGCCGAGCGCCGCCCGCGTGTCATCCGTGTGATCGAGGCCGCCAATGCCAATGCGCGCAACTATCACCTCAGCGGCCCCAAGCGCCAGCTTGCCCATACCCTGTTGCGCGGCGCAGGGCGGTTCGCGCCCAAGGCCGTGGTCGAGCGCTTTGACTGGCTGTATAATTTCGACCCCACCGCCTGAGGCGGTCCCGCGATCGGGGCCGCCTTTGGCGCGGTGCGAAGGCGCGGGCGTGCTCAGCCTTCGGCTGCGGCGATGATCCCGTTGAAATCGGCAGCCTTCAGGGAGGCCCCGCCCACCAGCGCGCCATCGACGTTTTCAACCGCAAAAATTTCGGCCGCATTGGCCGGTTTCACCGAACCGCCATACAACAGGCGCATGTCGTTTGCCTGCGCGCCAAAGCGGGCAACCAGTTCGGCGCGCATGAAATCATGGGCCTCGCTGATTTGCGCGATGGTCGGCACAAGGCCGGTGCCGATGGCCCAAACCGGTTCATAGGCGATGACGGTGTTGGCGGCGGTGGCCGTGTCGGGGACAGAGCCTGCGAGTTGCGCGCGGATAACGTCGAGCGTCTTTTCGCCCTCGCGCTCGTCAAGCGTTTCGCCGATGCAGATCACTGCGATCAGCCCCGCAGCTTGCGCCGCATGCGATTTCGCCTGCACATCCGCATCGCTTTCGCCGTGATCGGTGCGGCGTTCCGAATGGCCGGTCAGGCAGAAACGCGCGCCTGAATCCTTGAGCATCTGCGCCGAAATATCGCCCGTATGCGCGCCGGAGGGTTCGGCGTGGCAATCCTGACCGCCCACGGCCACGGCGCTGCCCCCCAATGCCGAGGCCAAGGCCCCGACGAGGGTCGCAGGCGGGCAGATCAGCACTTCGGATTTGGGCGCGCGCCATGTGTCCGCGACGGCCTCGGCCTCCGCGATCTGGGACGCAAGCCCGTTCATTTTCCAGTTTCCGGCGATCAACATGCGGCGCTCAGCCATCCTCAACTCCCCTGCGTTTGACAGTCACTTCCGTCAAATGAGCTTTGACAGAAAATCTGGTCAAAGGAGTAGCACGCGAGCGTCTGAGGAAAAGCGCAAAACGCGCAGGCCTGAGCCGCGCGGGCCCGATTGCGGCGAAATAATGCGGGGCAAATCACGCCCGCATATCACACCGGCGCAATCGGTCGCCGCCTGTGCAGGGCGCAAAGGGTTAGGCTGCGCCCGCCGAAGGGGGTTCCAGATCGGCAAATTTGATCGACTCGCCACATCCGCAGGCCTCGACCACATTGGGATTGCGGAACTTGAACCCGCTTTCCAGCAACGAGGTTTCATAGTCGATTTCCGTGCCGAAAAGGAACATCTGCGCCATGGGGGCGATCATCACGCGCGCACCATCCTGTTCAACAACCTCATCTAGGCTGTTGATTTCGTTTACATATTCCATCGTGTATTCCATGCCGGCGCAGCCACCTTTCTTGATGCCGATGCGCAGGCCTTCGCTGTTGTCCTTGGACATCAGGCGGGCGATCTGGCGGGCGGCGGCAGGCGAAATGGTCACGGCCTGTTTTCCGGGAATAGCGAACATGGCAGGTCTCCTTTGACCCCAATCTAGTCGCTTGTGCCCATGATCTCAAGGAGGGGCGCACCAATCATCCCATTGTGAATGGCCCAAATGCCAAGGGACACCGCGATGGCCCAGCCAAAAGACGCCAGCGTGCCGATAATCACATATTCCGCCGTGGCGCTGTCTTTCGATCCGCTCTCAAAGCGCAGGATGGATTTGGCCGCGATCAAAAAGCCGATGCCAGCGGGGTGTCCGGCGAGAAACATTAGGTAGATCAGCCCGCGCTCCAACAGCCCGATCATCACGCCGCCGCGTGGCAGGCTGGCCTCGGGGCGTCCCGCGCCAAAAGGGGCCATCAACTGACCCACGGCAAACCCGCCCGCACGGGTGGTGTAAATCGCCCCCGCCAGCAAGAGACAGGCCCGTGGCATCCAGGGCAGATCCGCCCAGACCCCGCTGGCAAACAGGTCGGGCGCAAACCCCGCCACAGCGGCCAGCGTGACCAGATGCGCCAGTTGGTCCGCCAGATACAGTCCCGCCGTCTCGCCCGCTTGCCGATGGGTGGCGGCGTAGACCTTGATCACGTCGATGGCGAGATGCGCACCCGCCAGCGCCGCCAGTTGCCACGCGTCCAATGTCCCGATCAACGCTACCGCACAGAGCCAGACGATCAGCGCATGGCCCAGTAGGACGCGGGGATGGTGTTTTCGCGCCACCATTGCGCCGCTTTGAAACACGTAATCCGCCAGAACATGCGCCAAAAGCAGGACCGCAAGCGTGTCAAACATTGTCCATTTCCTCCTCGACCAGGGCCAAGGCGGCGGCCAGTTCGAACCACCCCGCCGCCGTCAGCGACTTTGTGACGGCTTGGCGCGATTTGCCAACCGCTTTTGCCAGATCGGTATAGCTGGGTGGCGCGGGGGCCAGCATCCGCGCGCAGACCTCGGCCTGCGCAGGGGTCCAGCCGCGCGACATATAATCCACAAGGATCGTCACCGCGCGCAGACTTGGCTGCGGGCTGGCAAGGCGCAAATACGCGGGTGGGCCTTTGGTGGCGTCCTTGTCGGATTTGATCCGGTCGAGTGCCCGCCCCGAGACGACAAACACCATATCCGACCGCCCGTTCAGATCGCGGCCCGGATCGCTGCCCAGATCGCCCAGCGCAGGGCCGGTTGCGATCCCGATATAGCTGTCGATTGGCGCGCCGTTGGTGTCGCCCAGCGCGCGCAGATGGGCGCGAAAGGCCAAAGCCGCGCGCAGGGCAAATTGCGGCGTGGGCAGGGCGACCTGCCAGCCGTCGCCGCGATGACGCGTAAAGCGCAGGCTGTCGCCCACCCAGCTTTCTTGCAGCGCGGCGCAGCGCTGCAACGCGTCAAATGCTTCTTCAAGGGCGCTTGGCGACAGGGTGCTTGACTGGACGAGGTCGCCGGTCAGGACGGCGATGGTTTGGGAAAGAGGGGCTTTCATGCATCCATAATAGGATGCTTTTGACCATTTGCAACCTTTTTAGGATGCGTTTGGCGATACGCACCCTTTTGGGGTTGCTTGTTTGGCCCTGCGCACGGCCTTGCCGCACAAAACGCGCGCGCCAAACAAAAACGCGCCCCGAAGGGCGCGCCTGTCATCGCTGTCTCGCCGCTGCGCTACATAAAGCCCAGCTCAAGGCGGGCTTCGTCGGACATCATGTCCATGCCCCACGGCGGGTTCCACGTCAGTTCGACATCCACCTGTTTGACGCCGGGAACGGCCTCGACCGCATCCGACACCCAGCCGGGCATCTCGCCGGCGACCGGACAGCCCGGCGCGGTGAGCGTCATGATCACGCGCACCTCGCTCTCGGGGGAGATTTCGATCGTGTACACCAGGCCAAGATCAAAAATATTGACCGGAATTTCAGGGTCGTAGACGGTGCGGCAGGCCTCGACAATCGCTTCGTGCAGCGGGTTGTCGGTGCTTGACGGTTTGATCAGCGGTGTGCCCTCGACGGGCCCTTCAACGGGAGTGGCGTCTTCGCTCATGATATCCTCGTGCATTTCCGACTAATCATATAGGGTTTTGTCGCCCCGAGGTCTAGGGCCACTCCGTCCGCGCGGCCGCTCCTTTCTTTGCCGGGAATTTAAGCAAGGTTTCAGAAAATGGGCATGATTTGACCGCTTTGCCCGCCCGATGATGCAAATACCGGTTGTTCCCCGCGCAAGGCGGCTTTCGCCGCCCCGCAGCGGCGCGCAGGCTGAGGATGCAGGCTGAACGGGCAGGCTGAACGGGCAGGCGGAGCGCCTGCGTTGCGGCCCGACTGCTCCTGACCTGCTCCTGACGCAAACCACCGACGCGAGGTTCCCGATGTCCGACACAGCCAGCCCCCAACCCACGAGCTCTCAACTGGTCTACCGCCTTGACGACGTGCCGCCGCCGCCCAAAGCCGCCCTTGCAGCGATCCAGCATGTGCTGGCCTCCATCGTTGGGATTGCCACTCCGACGCTGATCATCGGCGGGGCGCTGGGGCTTGGCGCGCATGTGCCCTATCTCATCGCGATGGCGTTTTTCGTCTCCGGCGTGGCCACCTTCATCCAGTGCCGCCGCTTCGGGCCTGTTGGCTCGGGCCTGTTATCCTTGCAGGGGACATCCTTTGCCTTTCTGGGCGCGGTGCTGGCCGCCGGATTTGCGGTCAAAGGCCAAGGGGGCACCCCCGAAGACATTCTGGCGATGATTTTCGGCCTCTGCCTTGCGGGCTGTCTGGTCGAAATCGTGCTGTCGCAATTCATCGACAAACTGGGGCGTATCATCAACCCGACGGTGACGGGCATCGTGATCACCGTTATCGGCCTGAGCCTTGTGAAATCGGGGTTCACCGATTTTGCCGGTGGCGCGGCGGCGGGCGAGAGCCTCGGGCTTCCGGTCAACCTGATCCTTGGCACTATCGTGGTGGCAGTGATCCTGACCGCGACCTTCCACGGCAACCCGATGCTGCGCATTTCAGCCATCATGATCGGCCTCGTTGTGGGCACGATCATTGCCGCCCTTTTGGGCATGGTGTCGCTGGCGCCCCTGTCCTCTGCCGCGCTCTTTGCCCTGCCGATGCCGTTGAAATTCGGGCTTGATTTCAATCTCGGGCTGTTCCTGCCCATCGCCTTTCTGTACCTCGTGACGGCGATTGAAACCTCCGGCGATCTGACGGCGAATTCGGTGATTTCCGGCGAACCCGTCGAAGGCCCCCTGTATCTGAGCCGCATCAAAGGCGGGGTGCTGGGCGATGGCATCAATTCGGGCATTGCCGCGCTGTTCAACACCTTTCCCAACACCACCTTCAGCCAGAACAACGGGGTGATCCAGATGACCGGCGTGGCCTCGCGCCATGTCGGGCTGTGGGCGGGCGGTTTTCTGGCGCTGATCGGGTTCTTTCCGGTGATCGGCGCGCTGTTCCTGCTGATCCCCAAACCGGTTCTGGGCGGGGCGACATTGGTGCTGTTTGGCACAATCGCGGTGGCCGGTATCCGCATCCTCGCCAGCCAACCCATCGACCAGCGCCGCGTCTACATCATGGCCGTGAGCTTTGGCCTGTCGCTGGGCGTCACGCTGGTGCCGGATGCAACCCAGCACCTGCCGACCTTTCTCAAACAGGTCGTCGCCACCCCGATCACGCTTGCGGGGCTGACGGCGATCATCCTGTCGCTCGTGCTGCCGCAAGGGGTGACCAAAAACGCCGCCGTGAGCTCGGCGCCCGCAGAGTAAAAACGCGCCGCGAAAGGAGGGCCGTCCGCAGAGCAGGAGGGCCCTCCTTGAGATGAGAGCTCTTGATTTTTGAAATATTTAGGCGTTCTTACGGGGTATGGTAAAACTGGTTCTTATGCACAAAGCGGAGTCCCTCTACGAGGATGAGCTGGATGTTGCGTATGATTTTCCAAAACAATACCTGAAAGCGATCACGCAAGCCGTCGGTGACTGGATCGTCTATTACGAGCCGGTGAAAGCCGGACCGCGCGGCTATTTCGCCGTCGCCAAGATTTCCCGTGTTATCGAGAAACCCGACCAAGCGGGCCGCTACCTCGCGCTGATCGAGGCTGACAGCTATTTATCCTTCGATGTCGAGGTGCCGCGCCTCAGCGAGGGCGTGCCGCTTGAGACGGCTTTGATCGACCCCTCCGGCATGCCGAAAAAGGGCGGCCTTGTGCAATCTGCGGTTCGCCGCTTGCCCGAGGCTGACTTTGCGCGGATCGTCAATTGGGGGCTGCCCCAGGACCTAGAGCGCCAGGAGGCTATTCGGTACGATCCTGTCCAGCCTGAATTGCATGACGCGCCCGTTCTCTTTGAACGCCCTGTTATCGAGCGATTGACCCGCCGCGCGTATCGCGATGTCGCATTTCGGCGGAAGGTCCGCGAGGCCTATGATTTTCGCTGCGCGATGTCGGGGTTGCAGCTGCGCAATGGCGGTGGCCGACCCGAGGTTCAGACCGCCCATATCCGCCCCGTTGAACATGGCGGCAGCGATGCGGTGCGCAACGGCTTGGCGCTGTCGGGCACGCTGCATTGGATGTTTGATCGCGGCTTGATTTCGGTCGCCCAGGACTGTGAGACAATTCTTGTGTCGCAAAACAAGGTGCCAAGCGATGTCGTCAGCCGTCTTTTGCGCCCCGATGGCAAGCTGGTAAAGCCAGCCGATCCCCGCTCTGCGCCGCATCCGGCCAACCTGCGCTGGCACCGCGAAAACGTGTTCGGTCAGGTCATCGGGGATGAGCCGCTGAATTGGGGCTAGGGCCCCGCCTCACGCCTTTTTGCTGCGGGTTTTCTTGGCGGGCACGGGGCGCACGCGGCGTTCGATTTCTTCGTAGAGCAGTCCGGCGACGTTTTTCTTTGTGGTGGTTTCGACGCCTTCCAGACCCGGGGAGGAATTCACTTCCAGCACTTTGGGCCCCTCGTTCGAGCGCAAAAGGTCAACGCCTGCCATTTGCAGGTTGAACGCCTTGGCCGCGCGGATGGCGGTGTCGCGTTCCTCTTTGGAAATTTTCACCACTTCGGCAGAGCCGCCCAGATGCAGGTTCGAGCGGAAATCCCCCGCAGCGGCCGTGCGTTTGATCGCCGCGATGACCTTGCCGCCGACCACCAGACAGCGGATGTCCTCGCCGCCGGCCTCTTTGACGAAATGCTGGACCAGAAAGTTGGCCTTCAGCCCGCGAAAGGCGGAAATCACCGATTGGGCGGCCTTTTTGGTTTCGGCCAGAACCACGCCCTTGCCTTGGGTGCTTTCGAGAAGTTTGACGATGATCGGCGCATGGCCGACGAGCGCGATCAGGTTGTCGGTGTCTTTGGGGGAATTGGCGAAAGCCGTGGTGGGCATGCCGATGCGATAGCGCGCCAGCACCTGATGGGCGCGCAGCTTGTCGCGGCTGGCGGTGATGCCTTCGGAACTGTTGAGGCAAAAGGTGCCGATGGTTTCAAACTGGCGGATCACGGCGGTGCCGTAGGAGGTGATGGAGGCGCCGATGCGCGGAATCACAGCGTCATAGCGCGGCAGGCGTTCGCCGTCGTAGTAAATTTCCGGCGAGAGCGCGTTGATCGCCATATAGCAGCGCGTGGTGTCGATCACTTCGACGACATGGCCGCGCGCCTCGCCCTCGGAGACCAGCCGCGAGGTGGAATAGGTGTCACGTTCGCGCGACAGCACGGCGATGCGCAGCGCGCGCGGGGGCACGGCTTCGCGGATCTCGCGCGAATAATAGGTGTCGTAATCCAGTTCCGGCTGGCAAAAACTGTCTGTGGGGCTGACGACCATATGTTCGTCCAGCGCCTGACGGCCCAAAAGCATCCGGTATTGCATCGTGCCGCGATCTGTCAGCGTCACTTCGATCGGCCAGCGCCGCTCGCCCATTTCGATCTGGGTGGTGATGACATAGCGCAGTTCGGTTTCGCCGTTCGACGAGGTCACTTCGCGCCGGTCCACCACATCCGCAGAGCAAGAGATGACGATGTCGTTGCGGTTGGGGACCGGATGGATCGAAAAGCGCACCTTGGGGCTTTCGGCGGGACCGAAGGGTTCGATGTCAAAGGCATGCAGTGCAGAGGTCCGCGCGCCCGTGTCCACTTTGACCTTCAGCGCGGGCAGACCCAAGGCGGGCAGGGCCGCCCATTCTTCCCAACCAAGGGTAAAGGGCGCAGCAGGAAAAGTGGTGTCGGACATGGGGGCCTCGTTCAAATTTGGCGCGGGTGGATTCGGCGCGCGAAGGGAGCGCGAAGTGCCGCAGGTCTCACGCCGTGCGACCTATGGCAAGGGGGGATGACGCCCGTATGACAGGCGAGCTGCGTGACAGGCAAGCCGCGTGACAGGCAAGCCGCGCCGCGGGGAAGCCCTGTGCCCGTGGTGGTGTGGCGCAGCGGGTATTTTTATCCGAAAGAAGCCGGCGGCTGCGCAAGAGAGGGGCGTGGCTGCTTCTGGCGCAGGCACGCGGCCTCGGCTATCAGGGGAGCATGACACAGAGCCAGACACAACGATTCTCCTTTTCCCTCGAGGCCACGGACGGCAAAGCCCGTTCGGGGCGTATTTCCACCCCGCGCGGCGAAATCCGCACACCGGCTTTCATGCCTGTGGGGACGGCGGCGACCGTCAAGGCGATGATGCCCGAAAGCGTCGCGGCGACCGGTGCGGATATCCTGCTTGGCAATACCTATCATTTGATGTTGCGCCCGACCGCCGAGCGGATCGCGGCCCTTGGCGGTTTGCATAAATTCATGAATTGGGACAAGCCGATCCTCACGGATAGTGGCGGGTTTCAGGTGATGTCTCTGGCGGGGTTGCGCAAGCTGAGCGAGGAGGGCGTGCGCTTTGCCTCCCATGTGGATGGGTCCAAGCATATGCTCAGCCCGGAGCGTTCGATGGAGATCCAAAAGCTGCTTGGGTCGGACATCGTGATGGCGTTTGACGAATGTCCGGCACTGCCTGCCACCGAGGCCGAAGTGGCCAAATCCATGCAGTTGTCGATGCGCTGGGCGCAGCGGTCGCGCGATGCGTTCGGGGATCGTCCGGGGCATGCGCTGTTCGGGATCCAGCAAGGCGGTGTGACGCAGGATTTGCGCGCGCAAAGTGCCGAGGCGTTGCGGGCGATCGAATTTGACGGCTATGCGGTTGGCGGTTTGGCGGTGGGCGAGGGGCAGGAGGCGATGTTTGGCGTGCTGGACTATGCGCCCGACATGTTGCCCGTGCAAAAGCCGCGCTATCTGATGGGGGTGGGTAAGCCCGATGATATTGTCGGCGCGGTAAAGCGCGGCATCGACATGATGGATTGCGTGCTGCCGTCGCGCTCGGGGCGCACGGCGCAGGGCTGGACGCGGCGCGGGCAGGTCAACCTGCGCAATGCGCGCCATCAGGACGATCCGCGACCGTTGGACGCTGATTGCACCTGCCCGTGTTGTGCGAAGTATTCGCGCGCCTATTTGCACCACGTCTTTCGCGCCAAGGAGATGATCGGGGGGATGCTGCTGACCTGGCACAACCTGCATTATTTTCAGGAGCTGATGGCGGGCATGCGTGCAGCCATTGCGTCCGGCACGTTTGACACATGGGAAGCGGCGTTCCAGATCGAGTTTGCCAGCGGCGATATCGAGCGGCTCTAGGGGGCGCTGGAGCGCGCGCGGCGCAGACGTCCGGTACGCAGACGACGGGCACGGCGCGACAGGCGCAACACCCAAGGTTTGGGGCGCAGGACGATCCGCCACTCGGGGGCCGCGGGGATGCGGGGGTCCTTGGCGGGATCCGGGCGCGAGGGGAGAGCGGGGCTGGACCTGCGCACACTCTGGCGGTCTGGACCCTGCGGTACCAGCGTGAGGCTTTGGATCAGGTTGGCAATCAATTCGGGGCGCAGGGCCGTCAGCGGTTGCCAGTCCTCGGCGGCGAGGGCGGCGCGTTTCTTTGCAAGATCGAAGCGGTAGCCACGCGCGGCGGCAAAATCCGCCGAGAGGCTTTCCCACTGCGCGAGCAGGGCCAGCCGCGCCTCGGGCGAGAGGGCGCTTTGGGGGGACGCGGGGGGCGGCGTGAGCGAAAAGAACCCGCGCAAGACCTCCTGTCGCAGTTGCGCCGATGGGGAGGAGAGGCTCAGGATGCGCAGGATTTCAATCGTTTCGCGATCGGGAGAGGGATAGATCGGCAGGTCCAGCGTCGGGTGCTCGCCCAGACCGGCGAGCTTGCAAAACCCCTGCCAGAGGCTTCCGGTTGCGCGCATGTCCTCGAAACTGCCAAAGCGCAGCTTCGTGCCGGTGGCGGCCTCGAAAGGCGCGAATTGCGCGGGCAGATCCAGAAGATTGGCGCTTTGATCGACGATGAATTCCGCCAGCGAACGGTTGCCTGTCCGCGTGCCGTTGCTCACCCGTTCGCGATAGAGACTTTCGACATAGGCGCTGGGGTCGCGCAGCACGGCGATACAGGAGACATCCCCGTGCTGGCCAAGCGCGGCGACAAGGCGCGGGATGACATCGTCGCGCGTTTCGCCCATCGGCATGAGCATGTTCTCGCAGGAAATCACAACATGGCGGGGGGCGTGGGCGCGAATTTCATGCGCCAGCGCATCCCAGACCTCGGGCGCGCCGTCACGCGCCAGTGCTGCCAGAAGTTCCTGATGCCCTGAAAAGCCACCGCGGCGGATGTTGAAGGTCTGTTCTTGTGCAAGGCCGCTGAGGGGCACCAGAATCCCCTGTGCCAGCAGCCGGTCGCGGTGGGCAAGCAGATGGTGCTGGATATTGGTCGAGCCGGTTTTATGCTGGCCCAGATGTAGGGTGATACGGGGTCTGCCCGCGCGACCTTCGCGGGCGCGCGCAGGGCGGGCCGTGGCGGGGGGCTTTGCGCGCTGCGCCGCGATCAGCGCCTGGGCGGCGCGAAAATCTCCGTTGCGCAACAGGCGGTGCAGGTCGAAAAACGTGGTGCGGCGAATGAGGCCGCGACGGCTTGGCTGGCCGACGCGGCTGACCAGCGCGATCTGGGGATCGTCGAATATCTCGTGCCCGAAACTGCCACTGCCCAGAAGCGACTGAACGCGCGCGCCCAGCGCGCGATAGAGCGTCGCCTGGGGGTCGTCAGGCGTGGCGGCGTTGAGCGCCGGTTCCTGATGCCGGGCGAGACTGTCGAGGATTTCCATGTCCCAGATCAGGCGCGAAACGGTGACGAACAGCTCGCGTTTCTCGAAGATCGGCGCAAGCGTTCCGCGCGCCACCGCAGCGCGGATACGGCCCAGACATTTTTCCAGCAACTGGACCTGCAACAGATGGGTATCGCCCGCAGGCGGGGTGACGGAAATCGACCCTGCCCGCCGCCGCCACACCCGAACGGGGTGCCCGAAATAGGCAATCGAGCGCGCATGCATCACGCAATCCAGCACGAAGAGGCGGTCTTCGAACCGCGTTTGGGCCTCGTCAAAGCGCAGGCCCTCGCGCGTGAGAAAGGCGCGTTTGTACAGGCTGGACCAGCTGGAGACGATGAACTGTGCCTGAGGGCCGTCGATCAGCCCCGCTGTCTGGGAGGGGGTGCTGTGCAGCAGCCGGTCGCGCGCAAGAAGGCTGGTGGCGGCGCTGCCGCGATGGCTGATGTAGCTCATCGCGTGCACCATGTCGCTGTCGCTGCGCTGGGCGAAGGCGAGGTGCTCGAAGAGGCCGGTGGTCGTGTAGTAGTCGTCGGCATCGAGAAACCCGATCCAGACGCCGCTTGCCGCGTCCAGCCCCGTGTTGCGCGCCGCCGAGAGGCCGCGGTTGTGGGTATGGTGGAGGATGCGCACTGCAACGCCTTCGCACAGCGGCGCAAGATCGGCAGGCCCGAAAGACGCGGGGTTGTCGTTGATCACCAGAATTTCGACGTTGCTCAAGCGCTGCGCGGCGATGGATTGCAGCGCACAGCGCAGAAAGGCGGTCTCGTTGTAAAAGGGAATGATAATCGTCAGAAGCGTCATTGCGGCTTACGGCCCCGCCGGAGGGGGCACCTCTTTGGCACCAGCGCGGCGGCTGGGGACGCGGGGATCACAGGCTGATCATCTGCAACTCTGTTTCATGCGCCTCTTGGTCAAGAAGCGTCTCGGTCTGCGGTGCGTCTGCGGCGTCCTCATCGTCGCCCAAAGGCTGCGCCGAAATATCCAGCGCCAGCAATCCACCGCCCAAAAGTGCCAAAAGAAACAACATCGCTTTACCCTTTACGCCTGCGCCCGTGTCCAGATGACGCCTGTCGCAACGCCGATGCCTGCACAGCGTAAACGCCTGCCTGCATATTCGCCTGATTAGTGCGTATTCACGCGCTGCGCAGGCTCGTCCCGACTGTGTCACCCCGCCAGAATACGAACGATGCTTTCGCGGGTCAACGATCTGTTAACCATACGGCAGCTGCGCGGGCGGCTTTTGCACCTGCGCTCACAAAATTGAGGCAGTCATAGCGGGGCGGGCAAAGCGGGGCAGGCAAAGCGGGGCAGGCAGGGCTGGGCTGCGCGCGCCTGCAGTGTGCCTGTGTCAAGAGGCATAGGCACGCACAGTCGCCTGTGCGTTTGGCGCTCTTCTTTGCGAAGCGGGCAGGCTTATCTGTCGCTCGACGCTTTCATCGCTGCCGATGCAGCGGTTCAGAACTGGAGTTTTTAGATGACCGAGACACTTTTCACCCCCGTGACCGCTGGCAAGATCGCGCTGGCCAACCGCATCGCCATGGCCCCGCTGACGCGCAACCGTGCGGATGATGCAACCGACCTCGTGGGCGACTTGCAGGTTGAATATTACGAACAGCGCGCCAGCGCCGGGCTGATCATCACCGAGGCCACGCAGATTTCGCCCGAGGGCAAGGGGTATATCATGGCGCCGGGCATCTATACCGACGAACATGTTGCCGCGTGGAAAAAAGTGACCGATGCGGTCCATGCCAAGGGCGGCAAGATCGTCATCCAGCTCTGGCATGTGGGGCGGATTTCGCACACCTCTATCCAGCCCAACGGCCAAGCGCCTGTTGCGCCTTCCGCGATTGCCGCCAAGGGCAAGACCTTTACCCAAAACGGGTTCGAAGACACATCGGTGCCGCGCGCTCTGGACATCGACGAGATGCCGCGCATCGTGGCCGATTACGTTCATGCGGTGAAATGCGCGCGCGCTGCCGGATTTGACGGGGTCGAGATTCACGCCGCCAACGGCTATCTTCTGGATCAGTTCCTCAAAGACGGCGTCAACAAACGCACGGACGCCTATGGCGGCTCCGTTGAAAACCGCGCACGCCTGTTGTTCGAGGTGATGGATGCGGTCACGGCGGAATGGGACGCGGGCTATATCGGCATCCGCCTGTCGCCGTTCTCCCCCGCCAATGACGCCACAGACAGCGATCCCTTGGCGACCTTTACCCCCGTTGTCGAGCGGCTGAACACCTATGGTCTGTCGTATTTGCATATGGTCGAGGGCGCGACGGGCGGCCCGCGTGACGGGGCCTTTGACACATTGCGCAAATCCTGGACGGGCACCTATATGGGCAATAACGGCTATGATCGGGACCTGGCCACGGCGCGTGTCGATGACGGCTCAGTCGATATCGTGGCCTTCGGACGCCCCTTTATCGCCAACCCCGATCTGGTGGCGCGGCTGGAAAAAAATGCGCCGCTGAACGACATGGACGCCGATACACTGTATGGGGGCGGGGCGCAGGGCTATACCGATTACCCGACACTGTGAACCGGCTTTGACGGCGGCCGACCGCGCGCTCCTTATGTGTCCTCAAACACATAGCGCGCGGTATTCGCAAAATGCATAAACGGCGCAAAGCGCGCAAATTCGGTCCCAAGCCAAGCTTATGACCGCTAAAGAACGGCATTTTGCAGAAATTCGTGAACAATGTGGGCAAAATCGGGGATTGCCCCGAGGCCTGCACACGGGCAGACTGTGCGCAAGCAAGCGGGCAGTCTGTGCCCAAACCCAAAGACCTGTCTTGGTTGTAAAGGGGGGAGACACCCCCCACATGTTGAAACCGAGACGGAGAAGGCACAGGGGCGCCGATGGTCGGGCCCCCCGTCTTCTTGCCAAAGAAGGATAACAACATGCACGAGCAAACCATGTCTTCCTATCCGGTGCTTCCTTTGCGCGACATTGTGGTGTTCCCCCATATGATCGTGCCGCTCTTTGTCGGGCGGGAAAAATCGGTGAAGGCCCTGGAAGAGGTCATGGCGCATGACAAGCAGATCTTGCTGTCGGCCCAGATCGACCCGAGTGTGGACGAACCCGATGCCGATGGCATCTACCGCGTTGGTGTGCTGGCCAATGTGTTGCAACTGTTGAAGCTGCCCGATGGCACTGTGAAAGTGCTGGTCGAAGGCCGCTCGCGCGTGCGCATCACCCAGTTTCTGGACAATGCGACATATTTCGAGGCCGAAGTCGCCGCGCTGACCGAATTGCCCGGCGATGCCGATGCCGTCGAGGCGCTTTTGCGCTCGGTGGGCGAGGAATTCGAACGCTACGCCAAGATCAAGAAAAACATCCCCGAGGAAGCGATGGCGGCCGTGGGCGATACCCGCGAGCCGGCGAAACTCGCCGATCTTGTGGCGGGCCACCTTGGCGTGGATGTCGCGCAAAAGCAGAAAATGCTGGAAATGCTCGCGGTCGATGAGCGGCTTGAGGCCGTTTACGGTCTGATGCAGGGCGAAATGTCCGTGCTGCAGGTCGAAAAGAAAATCAAGACCCGCGTCAAATCCCAGATGGAAAAGACGCAGCGCGAATATTACCTCAACGAACAGATGAAGGCGATCCAGAAGGAACTGGGCGACGGCGAAGAGGGCGCGAATGAAATCGCCGAACTCGAAGCGCGCGTGGCCGAGACCAAACTGTCCAAAGAGGCCCGTGAAAAGGCCGACGCCGAGATCAAGAAACTCAAATCCATGTCGCCCATGTCGGCCGAGGCCACGGTGGTGCGCAACTATCTGGACTGGATGCTGTCGATCCCGTGGGGCGTTAAATCCCGCGTGAAAAAAGACCTGCCCAAGGCGCAGGCAGTGCTGGACGGCGACCACTACGGTCTGGAAAAAGTCAAAGAACGCATCGTCGAATATCTTGCGGTGCAGCAACGCTCCAAAAAGCTCAAAGGCCCGATCATGTGCCTTGTCGGGCCTCCGGGGGTCGGCAAAACCAGCTTGGGTAAATCGGTTGCCAAGGCCACGGGGCGCGAATTCATCCGCATCTCGCTGGGCGGCGTGCGCGACGAATCCGAAATCCGCGGCCACCGCCGGACCTATATCGGCTCCATGCCCGGCAAGATCATTCAGGCGCTGAAAAAGGCGAAAACCACCAATCCGCTCATCCTGCTCGACGAGATCGACAAGATGGGTCAGGATTTCCGTGGCGATCCCGCATCGGCCATGCTTGAGGTGCTCGATCCCGAACAGAACTCGACCTTTGTCGATCACTACCTCGAGGTGGAATATGACCTCTCGGACGTGATGTTCCTGACCACCTCGAACAGCTACAACATGCCCGGGCCGCTGTTGGACCGGATGGAAATCATCCCGCTGTCGGGCTACACCGAGGACGAAAAGCGCGAAATCGCCAAGCAGCACCTCGTGCCCAAGCAGATCAAGAACCACGGGCTGCGCGCCAAGGAATTCTCGATCACCGATGACGGGTTGATGGATACCATCCGCTACTACACCCGCGAGGCGGGCGTGCGTAATCTTGAGCGCGAATTGGCCAAAACCGCTCGCAAGGCGGTGACCAAGATCGTGATGAAGGAAACCGAGCACGTCGACGTGACGCCCGACAATCTCGAGGAATTCCTCGGGGTGAAGAAATACCGTCACGGTCTGGCCGAAGCCAATGACCAGATCGGGGTTGTCACAGGGCTGGCCTATACCTCTGTGGGCGGTGACCTGCTGCACATCGAGGCGCTGCGCCTGCCGGGCAAGGGCCGGATGAAAACCACCGGTAAACTGGGCGATGTGATGAAGGAATCCATCGACGCGGCCTCGTCCTATGTGCGCTCGATTGCGCCGCAGATCGGGGTGAAACCGCCGGTGTTCGATACGATCGACATCCACGTTCACGTCCCCGACGGGGCCACGCCCAAGGACGGCCCGAGTGCCGGTCTGGCCATGGTCACGTCGATCGTGTCGGTGCTGACGCAGATCCCCGTGCGCAAAGATATCGCGATGACGGGCGAAGTGTCCTTGCGCGGCAATGCGATGCCGATCGGCGGTCTGAAGGAGAAACTTCTCGCGGCGCTGCGGGGCGGGATCAAGACCGTCCTCATCCCCGAGGAGAACGTCAAGGATCTCGCCGAGATCCCCGACAACGTGAAAGAGGGGCTGGAACTCATCCCCGTCACTCATGTCTCCGAGGTGCTCAAATACGCGCTGATCCGTCAGCCCGAGGCCATCGAATGGGACGAGGAGGCCGAAGCGGCCAACCGTCTTGCGCAGCTTAGCGCGCGCGGATCGGAATCCGCCTCGATCACCCATTAAGCCGCAGCGACAACGCGGTCGCCGCATTGATGCGTGATACGAAACAATCAGGCGCGCCCTCCCTCGGGCGCGCCTTTTGCTTTTCGCGCGCGCTCTGTGATCAAAAGACCGCGCTCCCGTCTCAGTCGCGCGCAAAACGTGCTTAAAATCAGCGTTCTTGCGTGGGGTCGCGGAAAAATGCGTGCAATTGTTGCAATTCACCGAAACGTCGCTTTTGTACGCGCCGCTTTGCGCTTAAACTCAAGACATCGAAACAATCAAAAGGCCGAGCAGAGACATGGCAACATCCCGTTCCTCGACAAGCACGCGCAAATCTGCGGCAACACCGACCCGAACGAGTGCTGCTGCGTCACGCGCGAAGACCGCAAAACCGGCGAGCGCCTCCACCAAGCCCAAGACTGTAGCGACAGAAACTCAACCCGCGCCCTGGGTGGCGCCTGAAACGAGTGTTGTGACAATTATGCGCAAAAAAGAACTTCTTGAGAAAATCGTGGCGAGCACCGGTGCGCGCCAAGCTGTTGTAAAGCCCATCGTTGATGCTGTGCTGCAAGAGCTCGGTGAAGCCCTGGCACGCGGTGACAAACTTGTCCTGCCGCCGCTGGGCCGTGTGTCCGTGAACAAGTCCAAAGAGGTCGAGGATGGCAAGGTCTATGTGACCAAAGTGCGCCAGCCTTCCGCCGAAGCCTTGGAAAAACAGCGCGTTGAGCGCAAGGAAAAACAAGCTGCGAAAAAAGCGGCTGAAGGGGTTGCAGAGACCGTCGAGGCCAGCTAAAAGCCGCGCCACGGCGGGTGATTAGCTCAGTGGTAGAGCGCTTCGTTCACATCGAAGATGTCAGGAGTTCAAATCTCTTATCACCCACCATCCTCATTTCCAAAAGCGCGTCAGCTCGTCTGGCGCGCTTTTTCGTTAGGGCGGGCCGCGGTGCAATCGGGCTTTGCACTCCTTTGGTGCCGTGGCTATTTTCACCTTGAGGAGGCGTGATCATCGTGGAGGTCCCCGAGTTTTACGTATTGCGCCACGGCGAGACCGAATGGAATGTCGCAGGGCGTATGCAGGGCGCGCTTGACAGTGCCCTGACCGCGCGCGGCCGCGCTCAGGCCCGCGCCATGGCCGACTGTCTGGCCAATCGTCTGGGCGATCGTCTGGCCAATCGTCTGGCCGCCCAAGAGGGCGCTCTGTCGGTGATTTCCTCGCCTCAGGGCCGTGCGCTCGCCACCGCTCAGATCGTTGCAACGCGCCTTGGGCTGCCTGTGTCCACGGACCCGCGCCTGTCGGAAATCGCGATGGGGGCCTGGACGGGGTTGACCCTGACGCAAATCGCGGCGCGCTGGCCGCGCGAGGCGGCATTGGCGAACCTGTTTGACTGGTATGGCGCCATTCCCGACGGGGAACCGCTCAGCGCCGTAAGGGCCCGTCTGCACAGCTTTCTTGCCGACCAGTCCCGGCCTGCGATTGTCGTGACCCACGGGTTGACGGGGTTGCTGTTGCGGACCGCTTTGATGCGCGGGGAGGCCCCAAGCCCGCGCACCGCAGAGCAGGGCGTGGTCTATCACCTGTCGCAGGGCGTACAGCGGCGTCTGACGCCGCCCGATTGCCCCTGACCCAGCCCCTGACCCGGCACCTGAAAACGATTTGCCCCCCGCGCGAAACTGCCCCAGAGTGCGCCGACCCAAGTGACACGAGACCCGATGCCAGACCCCTTGCCTGATTTGCCCCCGCTCTACATTCTGCGCCACGGCCAGACCCGTTGGAACGTCGAGGGGCGGATGCAGGGGCGCAAAGACAGCGCCTTGACCGATCTCGGGCGTGCGCAGGCTGCCGCCCAACGCGATCTACTGGCCCCGATCCTTGCGCAACATGCGGATATTGCATGTTTTTCCAGTCCGCTGGGGCGCGCTGCCACCACCGCGCAGATTGCGCTCGCAGGGCGAAAGGTCCGCCTTGATCCGCGCATCGCCGAGGTCAGCGTGGGCCCGTGGGAGGGGCGCTTGCGCGCCGAGGTCCTCGCCGAAGGGCTGCCCGCGCTTGCAGGGGCGCGCGTGCGCCCGTCCGCCAGCGAAAGCGCGATGTTCGATCTGTTTCTCTCGGCGCCCGAGGGCGAGGGGTTCGAGGCCACAAAGGCCCGCTGCAAAGACTTCCTTGCCGCGCTCCAACAGCCCGCCGTGATCGTCTCGCACGGTGTGATTTCTGCGGTTCTGCGAGGCTTGGCCTGCGGCTTGAGCCGCGCCGGGATGGCCCGCCTCGCTCACCACCAGGGCTGCGTGGTCGAAATCATCGCTGGCCGTGAACGCCTGATTCAGGGCAGCGTCACATAGCCCCTCGGGGATCGCGCGAAAATTCTTGAAATCCCTCTTGCGCCCCCCGATCTCTTCGCGCTAAAGGAGCGCCCAGCGGGTCGTTAGCTCAGTTGGTAGAGCGCTTCGTTTACACCGAAGATGTCGGGAGTTCGAGCCTCTCACGACCCACCATCCTCCCCGCTTCACACATCCTCCCCCTCACAGACATCGCCCCTGCTGCCAGCGGCGCGTCATCGCACTTGATCGTGGACCTGCGCTCTCCCATCTAGGGTATATCCCTGTCGGAGACCGCCCATGTTGCCCCCTAAAAACCCCGCTGACTGCGCGCGGCCCGTTGACGCTGTTGCGGATGCGCAGACCATCGAGCAGGCGGTCACAGATTTCGTTGACAAAACCTTTTCCCTGCGCGGATCGCTTGGCCTTCATCGCCATGCCATCGGCTGGGACTTGCTGCGCGCTCCGGCAAATGTGGTACTGTCGCCGCTGTTCCTGCTGCAACGCGTGCTCGGCTGGGGCCTGCTCAAGCTGCGCCTGCGCCGCGCCTCCCACTGGCTTCTTGCGCGCCCGGTCTTGTTGCAAACCGCCCTCAACGCCGAATTGGACCGCCGCCTTGCGCGCGACCTGCTCGAACCGCTGGGCCTCACGCCCGATGCCAATGCGCTGGAAACCTACGCCGGAACGCGCGCGGCGACCGGAGAATTCACCGTGACGCTCGGGGTAACGGGGGCAGGGGCTGCAGCTTTTCACGCCATCACCCCCGGCGTGACCTCGCTGGCACCGGCCGTGGCCGCCGTGATCGCCAATGCGACAGCGATTGCAACCTTTCCGCTGGGCGGCGCGCTTGGCGGTCTGTGGTACACGTGGTTCCCGCCCAAGCCCGACCTGCAACTCATCCTCACCAGCTTTTTTCTGCTCGCAGCCCTGCTCGCCTTGCTGTCGACCTTCATCGGACTGCTGACCGATCCGCTCCAGCGCAAATTGGGCTGGCACCAGGCCCGCTTGCGCCGCCTGCTGAACGCACTGGCGCGCGAAAAGGACAAGGGTTTCGCCGCGCCGGAACTCTTGCTGGCGCGCTCGGGGGATCTGGCCGACATGGGCTTGACCCTCCTGCGCTTCTTGCGCGGCGGATAAATTAATTTTTTCAGAGGTTTGCGCGATTTTCGCAAGCGGGTGCGAAAAAAATATGACGGGCAATGCGAAAAGCCATTCAGAACCGCTTGACGCCCACGCGCCGAGACCCTAGAACGCCCCACACGATGCGAGGGTGACCTTGCAAAGGTAGCGAGCGGTTGTAGCTCAGTTGGTTAGAGTACCGGCCTGTCACGCCGGGGGTCGCGGGTTCGAGCCCCGTCAACCGCGCCATGCTACCCTTTGTAAAAACGCCCTCGACCGTAAATGCGCGGTTGTAGCTCAGTTGGTTAGAGTACCGGCCTGTCACGCCGGGGGTCGCGGGTTCGAGCCCCGTCAACCGCGCCACTTACGAAAAGCGCCCTCCAGTGGAGCGGCGCTTTTTGTTTGTCTTCTTTCGGATTTAAATACCCTGTCGCAGCCCGAGCCAACGCAGCCGCCCTTCGGGCAAAGGCGGGGCCGATTGTACAGACCGCCTTCGCCCGCGATAGGGCCCCGCGTCAGGGCCCTGCGATAGGACAGGGTGCGCCGGGGCTACTTGCTCAGGGCATCCAGAATCCGCGCCCAGCTGCGCATGCCTTTGTGAAAGCTCTCGAGGTTGTATTTCTCGTTGGGCGAATGGATGCGGTCATCGTCATTGGCAAAGCCGATCAACATCGAATCCATGCCCAGAACGCTGGTGAAAAAACCCGCGATGGGAATCGATCCGCCCATGCCCGAAAACACCGCTTCACGGTCCCACTCGTCGGTGAGCGCCTTGCGGGCCTGCTCGAATTCGGGGCGGTTGGTGTTCATCACCGCTGCAGGGGAGCCTTCGGGGGTGTTGTCCCAGACAATTTCAGCGTCCTGCGGGCAGCGTGCCTCGACATGGGCGCGCAGTTTCTTTTGCAGGTCCTGCGGGTCCATATCGCCGACAAGGCGGCAGGTGATTTTGCAATGCGCCTCGGCGGGGATCACGGTTTTGGACCCCACACCGTTGTAACCGCCCCAAAGCCCGTTGATTTCCAGCGTGGGGCGCGCCCATTGCTGTTCAAGCGCGCTATAGCCTGCCTCGCCATGGGGCTTGCTCATCCCCGCAAGGCCCAGATATTCGGCCTCGTTGAACCCGCAGCCTTCCCATTGGCGCTTGATGTCCTCGGGGACCTCATGGACGCCGTCATAAAAGCCCTCAACGGCGACGCGGCCCTGATCATCGTGAAAACTTGCGATGATTTTGGAAATCTCGCGCAGCGGGTTCAGGGCAGGGCCGCCGTAATGACCCGAATGCAGATCCATCTTGGGCCCCTTCAGGGTGAATTCATCCTTCAGCATCCCGCGCAGCTGGCTGGCGATCGAGGGGACGCCGGGGGCGACCATCGAGGTGTCACAGATCAATGCGACATCTGCGGTCAGCTCGGCGGCGTTCTCTTTCATGAACGGAATAAGCGAGGGAGAGCCGCTTTCTTCCTCGCCTTCAAAGAAAAATGTGACGCGGCAGGGCAGGCTGCCATGTTCGGCCACCCAGGCGCGGCAGGCTTCGACAAAGGTCATCAACTGGCCCTTGTCGTCCGAGGAGCCGCGCCCGCAGATCATTTTCACGCCCGCGCGGGTTTCGACTTTGGGATCGAAGGGATCGCTGCTCCACAGGTTCAGCGGATCGACGGGCTGGACATCGTAATGGCCGTAAAACAACAGATGCGGCGCGTTCGCGCTGTCGGGCCCTGCGTGCCCCACCACCATCGGATGCCCCGGGGTGGGACGTTTTTCTGCTGTGACGCCAAGGCTTTGCAGCTCGCTTACCAACCAGTCGGCAGCGCGGTCGCAATCGGATTTATAGGCCGGATCGGTGGAAATCGACGGAATGCGCAAAAAGCCCATCAGGCGGTCGAGCGTGGCGTCGAGGCCGGCGTCGATGCGGGTCAGAACAGGGGAAAGGCGGTCATTGCTGGAAGAGGTCATCGCAGAGGTGTACTTTCGTCGGGATGCATTTGAGGTTGTGCAGACCTTATTCCTGAGAGGCGCAGTGTCCAGCGGCGCAGGTTGATTTAGATCATTATCTTAACCTGAATTTGCGAGATACATTGTGCAGACAAAGGGCCATTCGCCACAGAGGCGGCGTGCTCTGGGTGTGACGAAACGTTGCAACCGGCTCAAAAGGGTCGCAATTGCGCACACTCGGCGCTAGATAAGGCCCACGACACGCGCGAAAGGACGAATTGGTGGATTATACGGCAAAGCTTGACGCAGCATTGCAGCGGCTTCACGACGAAGACCGCTACCGGACATTCATCGACATCGAACGCGAACGCGGCAATTTTCCCCATGCGGTCTGGACGCGTCCCGACGGCGAGAAAACGCCCGTAACTGTTTGGTGTGGAAATGATTATCTTGGCATGGGACAGCACCCCAAGGTGCTTGGCGCCATGCATGAGGCGGTGGACGCGACGGGCGCAGGCTCGGGCGGGACGCGCAACATTTCCGGCACCACCGTGTATCACAAGCGCCTCGAAGCGGAGATTGCCGATCTGCACGGCAAGGAGGGCGCATTGGTGTTTTCCTCGGCCTATATCGCCAATGACGCGACGCTTTCGACGCTGCCGCAGCTGTTTCCGGGGCTGATCATCTATTCCGACGCGCTCAATCATGCCTCGATGATCGAAGGGATTCGCCGCAACGGCGGGGCCAAACGTATTTTCCGCCACAACGATCTGGCGCATCTGCGCGAGCTTCTGGCGGCGGATGATCCTGCCGCGCCCAAATTGATCGCCTTTGAATCGGTCTATTCGATGGATGGCGACTTTGGCCCGATCAAGGAAATCTGCGATCTGGCCGATGAATTCAATGCGCTGACCTATCTGGACGAAGTTCACGCCGTGGGCATGTATGGCCCGCGCGGTGGCGGTGTCGCCGAACGCGACGGGTTGATGCACCGTATCGACATCATCAACGGGACGCTGGGCAAGGCCTTTGGCGTCTTTGGCGGCTATATCGCGGCCAGCGTGAAAATGTGTGACGCGGTGCGCTCCTATGCGCCGGGGTTCATTTTTACCACCTCGATCCCGCCGGCGGTGGCGGCAGGGGCGGCGGCCTCCATTGCCCATCTGAAAACCGACACCGCGCTGCGCGAGGCGCATCAGACGCAGGCAAAAATCCTCAAGACGCGCCTGAAAGGCATGGGCCTGCCGATCATCGACCACGGCAGCCATATCGTGCCGTTGATCGTGGGCGACCCCAAACACACCAAAATGATGTCCGACATGCTGCTCGAAGCCTATGGCATCTACGTGCAGCCGATCAATTTCCCCACCGTTCCGCGCGGCACAGAGCGCCTGCGCTTTACGCCATCTCCGGTGCATGGTGCCAAAGAAATGGACGGGTTGATTGCCGCTCTCGACGCGCTCTGGTCCCATTGTGCGCTGAATCGCGCCGAATTGGCGGGCTGATCACTTTCTGGGGATGCAGCGAAAACGCCTGCGTGGTAATTAGTTTTTAACGCGGCGCGCACGAATCGCCGCGGTTTTTGGTGGCCTGCGACTTAGGGATAGTCACAGATGGGGCGGTACGCATGATCAAACGGTGGTCAAAACAGGCTCCCGTGGAGCAAGAAGAAGCACGCGGTTTCGACGCATTCGAAATGCGGCTGGGCGATGCGATGCGCGGGGAACGCGCGACGCTGGGCAAATCCTTGCTCGACATCCAGCGCGAGTTGAAAATCAAAGCAACCTATATTGCCGCGATTGAAAACGCAGACCCGTCGGTTTTTGAAACCAAAGGCTTCATTGCCGGCTATGTGCGCTCCTATGCGCGCTACCTTAATCTGGATCCCGATTGGGCCTATGCGCGGTTCTGCGCAGAATCCGGTTTCTCGGTGCAAAGCGGTCTGACTCCGGTCGGGGTGTCTTCGGCAACGCGCAACAAATCCGTGCAAGGCAGCGGGCTTGGCAGTGGCACCGGTCGCGCCGATCCTTTTGCCGATCCCAATGCTATTTTCGTGCCCCGTGGCCAAAGTGCCTTTTCGCGGGTCGGCCCCGGTGCCCTTGGCTCGACGGCGGTGCTGCTCGCTTTGGTGTGCGCCATCGGCTACGGCGGCTGGTCCGTTTTGCAAGAGATCCAGCGGGTGAAATTCGCCCCTGTTGATCAGGCCCCCGGTGTGGCCTCTGCGGTCGATGATCTGGCGACGGATGAAACGGTTGTGGCCGCCTTGGGCGAAGCCCCCAGCATGACGGCGCCCTCCGCCGAAGCCTTTGATCGCCTCTATCGCCCGCAGGCCCTCGATGTGCCGGTGCTGGTGCCGCGCGACGGTCCGATTGCAGCACTTGATCCCGCCACCAACGGTGCGCTTGCCGATCCGTTCACGGCGACCGCCGCCCTGTCCGATTTGATCGGTCCAAAGATGCCAAACGGCACGGGCGATGCAACGCTTGATGCCCTGGGACAGTCGATGGCGATGGCGGCTTTGGGGGGCGATGCTGTGCAAGTGACGCAGGGCGATGTGCCGGAACTGGCCATTTTTGCCGTGCGCCCGTCGTGGATTCGCGTGCAGTCGGCCTCCGGGACGGTGCTGTTTGAAAAGATCCTCGAACCGGGCGAGCGCTACGTGCTGCCCGCCACCGAGGAGCCGCCTGTGCTGCGCTCGGGCAATGCGGGCTCGGTTTATTTCGCCCTGAACGGCGCCGCCTATGGCCCTGCGGGCGAAGGCCCCTCTGTGGTCAAAAACATCGCGCTGTCAGTCGACAACCTGTCCGACAGCTACCAGGTCGCAGATATGAGCGGCGATGCGTTGTTGTCGGAGATGTTTCAGGTCGCGATGGCCACCCAAGCGATCCCCGAAGGCGACACTGCCCCGTAGGGCGCGCCCCGCAAGCCCGACCCGCGCCGCTTTGCCAAAGGGCGTGACGACTGGGCAGGGCGACAGAGGGGCGGGACGACTGGGCGGGAAGACTGGGCGCATGATTAAAAGGGCATGATTAAAAGGGCGGGGGTTTCCTGCCCTTTTTGCACTTTGGCGGATCACTTTTGGCTCATGCGCCCCGCGCAACGCTCTGGCGCGATTGCAACCGCGCGGGCGCTCGCCTATCACTGCACCAACCCTGATTGATCTTGGCTGGCCGAGAGGACTTATTCATGTCGCACAACCCGATCCGCCCGTGGCGCAACATCGACCGTCGTAAAAGTCGCCAGATCATGGTGGGCAATGTCCCCGTTGGCGGCGATGCGCCGATCAGCGTGCAAACGATGACCAACACCGACAGCGGCGACGTGAAGGCCACGCTGGATCAGGTGATCCGCGCCGCAGAGGCGGGGGCGGATATTGTGCGCATCTCTGCCCCTGATGTGGCGGCGACCACCGCCCTCAAGGAAATCTGTCGCGAAAGCCCTGTGCCCATCGTGGCCGACATCCATTTCCACTACAAACGCGCCATCGAGGCAGCCGAAGCGGGCGCGGCCTGTCTGCGGATCAATCCGGGCAACATCGGGGACGAGGCCCGCGTCAAAGAGGTGATCAGGGCGGCCAAGGATCACGGCTGTTCCATCCGCATCGGCGTGAATGCCGGATCGCTGGAACGCCACCTGCTGGAAAAATACGGTGAACCTTGCCCCGATGCGATGGTGGAAAGCGGGCTGGATCACATCAAAATCCTGCAAGACAACGATTTCCACGAATTCAAGATTTCCGTCAAAGCATCGGATGTGTTTTTGGCCTCTGCGGCCTATCAACAGCTGGCCGAAGCCACCGATGCGCCCATCCATCTCGGGATTACCGAGGCGGGCGGGCTGATGAGCGGCACGATCAAATCGGCGATCGGCTTGGGGCAGCTGTTGTGGTTTGGTATTGGCGACACCATCCGCGTCAGCCTGTCGGCCGATCCGGTGGAAGAGGTCAAGGTCGGCTACGAGATTCTCAAGGGGCTGGGCCTGCGCCATCGCGGCGTGAATATCATTTCCTGCCCCTCCTGCGCGCGTCAGGGGTTTGACGTTATCAAAACGGTCGAAGCGCTGGAACAGCGGCTCGAGCATATCAAAACGCCGATGTCCCTCTCGATCATCGGCTGTGTGGTCAATGGCCCCGGAGAGGCCCTGATGACAGATGTCGGCTTTACCGGCGGCGGCGCGGGTTCGGGCATGGTGTATCTGGCCGGTAAACAAAGCCATAAGCTCTCCAACGATCAGATGGTGGATCACATCGTCGCGCAGGTCGAAAAGAAAGCCGCCCAGATCGAGGCACAAGCGCAGCTTGAGGCAGAGCAGGCCGAAACCGCCGCGCAATAGGCCGCTGCGCCGACCCGATGCGCCGATAACAGCTTTTGTTCCAACGCGTTACCCAAAAACTATGTGATCGCCCGTTTGGGAACGATCCGCGGTGCGCGCGGGTTGTCCATCCAACTGAAACAGATAACGGGGTGGCAAGACTGCCCCGACAGGATGGATATATGCTTCGCAAGATCGCTCTTCTCGCCGCTGGTACAGCTCTCGTCGCAGGCCCCGCTTTGGCCCTGACCGCCACCACCTCCGCAGGCACCGATATCTACGCCGCGCCCATGATGGACGCTCAAGTGCGCGCCGATGTGCAAGCGGATAGCAACGTCGAGCTTTTGGGCTGCCTTGAGGACGCAACATGGTGCACCGTGGCCCAAAACGGCACGGTGGGCTGGATGCCGACGGATGATTTGAACGTGATGGTGGAAGATGAGGCCTATGCGCTGGCCGCTGTGCCCTCGACGGTGACCATCAACACCCTGACCTACACCGAAGGCTCCGACCTTGAGCAGGGTCTGGCCGCGGCAGGTGGCATCGCGGCCGGTGCGACCGCCGGTGTTGTCGCGGGTGGTCCTGTGGGCGGTGTCGTCGGCGGATTTCTCGGGGCGGTGATCGGCGGTGAAGTCGCTGAACCCGAAGAGAAAACCATCACCTACATCAAGGAAAACCCGCTTGATCCCGTTTACCTGTACGGCTCGCTCGAGACGGGGGTGACCCTGCCCGAAACCGTGACCCTGACGCCGGTTCCCGACACGGAATATTCCTATGTCTATGTGAACGGCGAAGCGACGCTGGTGAATACGGCCGACCGTTCGGTGGTCTACATCGCCTCGTAAGGCGCGATACTGAAACGAAAAGGGCCAGCATTTTGCTGGCCCTTTTTACGTGACGGTTTGCGGGATGGCAGGGCGGGCGATCAGCCCTCGGCGCGTTCCTGCGCGACAATATCGGCCATCGTGTCAAGAGGCACATAGCCGCGCACGATTTGCTCGCCCATGATGAAGCCCGGCGTGCCGTTGATCTGCATGCGCTGTGCGAGGGCGGCATTCTCGCTCAGGATGCGGTTCACCTGATCGCTTTCCAGCCCCGCCTCGATCGCGGCGACATCGAGGTCCAGATCGGTGGCAATGGCCTTCAAACTGGCGGGGGTGACATTGCCGCGCATGGCCATGACCGCATCGTGAAACGCCTCATAGGGGCCATTGCCCGCGATTTCCTGCAGTGCCAGCGCAAAGCGCGCCGCATAGACGCTTTCGGCCCCGAGCACGGGGAATTCCTTGACGATCAGGCGCACATTCCCGTCCTGCTCCAGCAGGGCTTTGACCTCGGGAAAGGCCTTGCGGCAATAGCCGCAGCGATAATCCATGAATTCAACAACCGTGACATCGCCGTCCGGATTGCCGCTTTCAAGGCTCCAGCCATCGTTGAACAGCGCGTCGGCATTGGTGCGCACCAGCGCGGCATCATTGCCAACCTGCGCCTGTTCCTCGCGGCTTTGCAGGATCGAGACCGCTTCCATGATCACTTCGGGTTCTTCCAGAAGATAGGCGCGCATCTCGTCACGCAGGAGCGCGCGATCCTCGTCGGACAGCTCCGACAGGCTGACTTCGGCCTGGGCTTCTTCGGGCAGGGTCGCGACCCCGAAGCCAAAGGCGGAGGCCACAAGGGCAAGGGCGGCGCCGGCGAAGGCGGATTTCTTGGTCATGCTCTGTCCTCAATATTGCGCGCGCCCTGCGATCCGGGCGTTTTCGCGTTTCCCTACCATAGCCATTTCTGCGCGCCATTCAAAGCCGCGCATTTGGCTGGTGTGCATTCCGCGCCGGCTCGGGGTGTGATTTTCGGGACAAGCCTTACCGCGCAGACAGGCGATCCCATTGCAGTTTGCCGCCAAGGGTGGGATCAACACCTGATTGCATCCAGTAAAGGAGAGAGTGATGAAAATCTCAACCCGCTCGCAGGTCGATCCCTTTATCGTGATGGATGTCATGGAGGCCGCGCGCGCAGCCGAGGCCGCCGGTCGCTCGATCATCCATATGGAAGTCGGCCAGCCCGCAAGCCCCGCCCCCAAGGCGGCACGCGCGGCGCTCAGGCAGGCAATGGACGCAGGCGCGCTGGGATATACGGTGGCGTTGGGCCTGCCCGAACTGCGTCAGGCCATCGCCGGTTTGTACCGCGACTGGTACGGCGTTGCGCTGGATCCGGCGCGGGTTGTGGTCACGACCGGCTCGTCGTCAGCGTTCTTGCTGGCCTTCACGGCGCTGTTTGAAGCGGGCGCAACGGTGGGTCTGGGGGAACCGGGCTATCCGAGCTATCGCCAGATCCTGAAGGGGCTGTCTTGCGCGCCTGTCGGGATTCCCTGCGCGCTGGAAAACCGTTTGCAACCGGTGCCTGCGGATGTGCCATGCGATCTGGACGGGCTGATCGTTGCCTCGCCGGGGAACCCCTCGGGCACGATGCTGGGGCATGCGGCGCTCAAGGCGCTGGTGGATCACTGCGCGGCCCATGACATCGCCTTTATTTCCGATGAAATCTATCACGGTATCCATTACGGCGCGCGGGCGGTCTCGGCGCTGGAAATCAGCGACGATGTTTATGTCATCAACTCCTTTTCGAAATTCTTTTCGATGACGGGCTGGCGCGTGGGCTGGATGGTGGTGCCGCCCGATCATGTGCGCACAATCGAGCGGCTGGCGCAGAATTTTTTCATTTGCCCGCCCCACGCAAGCCAGATTGCCGCCCTTGGTGCGCTCACGGCCCAGGACGATTGCGCCGCGCTGGTCGAGACCTACGCCCGCAACCGTGCGCTGATGCTGGAAGGGCTGCCGCGCGCGGGGTTCACACAGATCGCGCCGCCGGACGGGGCGTTTTACATCTACGCCGATGTGTCGGAGCTGACCGACGACAGCCTCGGCTTTGCGCGCGAGATCCTTGACGGGGCGGGGGTGGCGGTAACGCCGGGGCTGGATTTCGACCCTGCACGCGGCGCCAATACCTTGCGGTTTTCCTATGCCCGCAGCACCGATGACATCCGCGAGGGCCTTGCGCGGCTTCGCGACTTTATGGCGGCGCGCGCCCGCAGGTCGGGCGGCTGAACGGGTTCCCAAATCACGCCGCGCGCGCTATCCTTGCGCAAAGATCCCGCGCTACGGGACCCCCAATTCGAGCGGACATCCGATGAAACACCTGTGGCGCGCGGGCCTTGCCGCGCTTGGCTTTGGCCTGATCCTTGCCCTGACCGCCCCCGAGGCCCCCGCGCAGGACCTGTCGGGGCTTGCGCGGATCGAACCGGCGATGGTGTCACTTGAGGACAGCGCGCGCGGGCGGGTGACGCTGGCGCTGGGGCTGTCGCAGCCTGTGCCGTTTCGCCTGTTCACGCTGGACGCGCCGCGCCGCCTTGTGATCGACTTTTCCGAAGTGGACTGGCAGGCCATGCCCGAGGCCGCGCTTTTCAACCGCTCGACCTCGGTACCCTCCTTGCGCACGGGGCAGTTCAGGCCGGGGTGGTCGCGCATGGTGCTCGATCTTGCGCGCCCGCTGGCGGTGGAGGTCGCAAGCCTGCAAACCGACCCCGATGGCGGTCCGGCGCGAATGACGGTGACGCTTGCCACCACAACGCCCGAAGCCTTTGCCGCTCAGGCGGGGGCGCCCAAAGCGGCCACTTTCGGGACGCGCACCACCGCGCGCAACACGCCAAAGCTGCGCCAGACGGGCAACGGGCCGATTACCGTTGTCCTTGATCCCGGACATGGCGGCATTGATCCGGGGGCGGAAAATGGCGCGGTCACCGAGGCCGATGTCATCCTGACCTTCGCGCGCGAATTGAAAGAAGTGCTGCTGCGTTCGGGGCAGTTTCGGGTGGTGATGACCCGCGAGGAGGACGTTTTTGTGCCGCTGGAAACCCGCGTCACCATCGCGCGCGAGTCGGGGGCGGATGTGTTCTTGTCGCTGCATGCCGACGCGATCGCCGAGGGGCGCGCCGAGGGGGCCACGGTCTACACCCTGTCCGATCGGGCCTCCGATGCGGCCTCCCAAAAGCTGGCCGAACGCCACGACCGCGCCGATTTGCTGGCGGGGATCGATCTGAGCGAGCAGGACGATGTGGTTGCGGGCGTTCTGATGGGCATGGCGCGGGTTGAAACCGCTCCGCGCTCGGACCGTTTGGCGGGGCTGTTGGTCACGCATCTGACCAGCACAGTCGGCATGCACAAACGCCCGCGCCTCGAGGCCGGATTTTCGGTGCTCAAAGCCCCCGACATTCCTTCGGTGCTGCTGGAGGTCGGGTTTTTGTCCTCCGCCAAGGACCTTGCGCGCCTGCAAGATCCCGCCTGGCGGTCCACGGCCGCGGGGGCCATCCGCGACGCGCTGATCGACTGGACGGCCGAAGACGCGGCCGAGGCGCGGCTTTTGCGCCAATAGCTTTGAAAGTTTAGGCTTTTTTGCGCGCCAGCCAGACCGAATGATAGTCGCAGGCGGGGTCTTCGGGCGTAAAGCCGAGCACCTCAAAGCCGTTCATCTGCAAGAGGCGCGTGTATTCCTTGGGCGAGAGCGAGGCGTGATAAAGGCTTTCGCCGCCCACTTCGCCGATGGCTTCGCCCGCTTCGGGGCCCGAGGTGAACATCAACACGCCCCCCGCCTCCAGATGCCGCGCAAAGACCGCGAACATGTCGCGCTGATCCGCCATCGAGAGGTGGAAAAAACTGTCCCATGCCAGAACGGCGTCAAAGGTCTCGCCCATGTCGAGGCCGCGCATATCGGCGTGAAACACCCGAGCGCCCGCGACATTGGCGGCGTATTTTTCCACCATCGCCTTGGCCCCGTCGATGCCTGTCAGCGCCACACGCCGGTCGCGCAAATAGGTGGCAATCGGTTTGCCCGTGCCACAGCCCAGATCGAGCAGGCGCTTGCCCGGCGCATGGGCGAGCATCCGGTCAAGCCAGGGCCGCTCGAACAGGGATTTGGAACGCCCTTTGTCAAAGGCGTCGGCGGCGCGGTCGTATGTGGCAAGGATCTGGTCGGGTGTCATGGGCTTGCAGGTAAAGCTGGCCGGGCCGTTTCGCAAGGGGCCACGCATAAGTGAGGGGCGCGCACGCGCAAAATCGCTTAAGCAGGGCCGGTACGTTTTGACCCTGTGCGGGGGAATGTATAAAGAGAGGCAAATCTGCGCGCCCGCGCGCGCAACGGCCATTTCACGGCACAGTCAGGGGCAAGCGCTTGATCCGATTCATTCTGTCGTTCTTCGGGACCATCTTTAGCTGGATTACCACGGCCGCGATCATGGGGGCGCTGTGCATCGGCGCGGTGTTCTACATCTATTCGCGCGACCTGCCGAATTACGAAACACTGGCGCAATACCAGCCGCCCACGATCAGCCGCATCTATTCCGGCGAGGGGCGCATCATCGACGAATTCGCCCGCGAGCGCCGCCTCTATACCCCGCCCGAGGAAATTCCCGATCTGGTCAAACAGGCGTTTATTTCCATCGAGGACAAGAACTTCTACGTCCACAAGGGCTATGACATTCGCGGCATGATGGCCGCTGCCGTGGACTATGCCAATGGCGCGCGCCTGCGCGGGGCCTCCACCATCACCCAGCAGGTGATGAAAAACTTCCTGCTGTCGTCGGACCGCTCTGCCGAGCGCAAGATCAAGGAAGTGCTGCTGGCCGCGCGGCTCGAGCACACGCTGACCAAGGACCAGATTCTGGGTCTTTACCTCAACGAAATCGATCTTGGGGCGCGTTCGTTCGGGGTGACGGCTGCGGCGCAGACCTATTTCAACAAGCCGCTCAGCGAACTGGCCCCCGAAGAGGCGGCGTTTCTGGCGATCCATCCCAAAGCACCCTACAGCTACCATCCGGTGAAAAACCACGACGAGGCGCTGACGCGGCGCAATGTGGTGCTGCGCCTGATGTATGAAAACGGCTATCTCACACAGGCAGAATATGAAACCGCGCGCCTGACGCCGCTGCGCACGGTGCAGGGCGGCGACTATCCGTCCTACCGCGAGGACATGCCCGAGCGCGACTACTTCACCGATGAAATCCGCCGCCAGCTATCGGTCGAATTCGGCGAGGACGAGTTTTTCAACGGCGGCCTGTCGATCCGCGCCACGATTGATCCCGAAATGCAGGTGGCGGCCGCCCATGCATTCCAGGGCCGTCTGGAGGATCTGGATCGCGGCTGGGGCCGCTGGCGGGGCACGGGCAAGACCATCGATGCGGCTTTGGTCAGCGGCGACGCATGGCAGGACGGCGCGTGGAAAGAGGCGCTGGCCGCTGTTCAGGTGGCGCGCGATATCACGCTGGACGGTATCTGGCACCCGGCCGTGGTGCGCGCCGTGGGCGAGAGCCAGCTGTCGGTGCTGATCGAGGGGCTTGAGGAGGACGCAAACGAGCCGTGGGTGGTGCCGCGCTCGGACACCAGCTGGTTCTCCGGCTCGCTTACCGATAATTTCGAGGTCGGCGATGTGGTGCTGCTGCGCCGCATGACCGAGGGCAACAACGGCGCGGGCGCCTTTATCCGCTGGACCCTGCGCCAGGTGCCCGAAGTCGAAGGTGGCTTTATGGCGATGGATGTGGACACGGGCCGTGTTCTGGCGATGCAGGGCGGGTTTTCCTACCAGCATTCGGTGTTCAACCGCACCACGCAGGCCACGCGCCAGCCCGGCTCGTCGTTCAAACCCTTTGTCTATGCCGCGGCGCTGGACAGCGGCTTTACCCCTGCAACGATCGTGGTCGACGCCCCGATTGAAATCAACACCCCCCAGGGCGTGTGGCGTCCGCAAAACGCGTCCAACCGCTTTTATGGTCCCACACCTTTGCGCACCGGCATCGAGCAGTCGCGCAACCTGATGACCATTCGTCTGGCCCAAGAGGTCGGCATGGATACGGTCGCGCGCTATGCCGAACGCTTTGGCGTTTATGACAGCATGGGGCGGTTTCTGGCCAATGCCTTGGGGTCGGAAGAAACCACCCTGTTCAAGATGGTGTCGGCCTATGCAATGTTTGCCAATGGCGGCGAGCGGGTCGAGCCGACGCTGGTGGACCGTGTGCAGGATTTCAACGGCAATACCGTGTATCGCCATGATGACCGCGACTGTCTGGACTGCGGCACCGAAACCCTCGCGGATGGGGTGGCTCCGCGCATCGTGTCCAACCGCGAACGGGTGATGGATGCGATCACCGCCTATCAGTTGACGTCGATGATGCAGGGCGTGGTCTCGCGCGGCACGGCCGCCGGTCGGGTGAATTTGAACGTGCCGGTCGCGGGCAAAACCGGCACCACCAACGATGGCAAAGACGCGTGGTTTGTCGGTTTCACCTCGAACATCGTGGCCGGGTGCTACATCGGCTACGACACGCCGCGCGCCATGCCCGGCGCATCGGGGGGCGGCTTTTGCGGCCCGGTGTTCAACACCTTCATGCAGCAGGCAACGGCGAAATACGGCGGCGGCAAATTCCGCGTGCCGCCGGGCGGGCATTTCATCAAGATCGACCGTTTCACCGGTGCGCGCCTCTCGGACGATGCCTCGGGCGAGAATGTGGTGGCGGAATATTTCCGCGATGGCGAGGAACCCGTGTTCGGCGTCGCCTTTGACGGTGGCTTTGCGATGGGCTCGAACCTGCCGCTCTACACCGAAGGCGGCACCGACAGCGGCCAGACCGAGGTGCGCACCCGTTCGGGGGAGACGATTTCCGTGCCCAAAAAGGCCGACTTCAACTCGCTCAGTTCGGGCGGGCTGTACTGACGGGGCTGTGCAGGGGGCCGCGCGCTCCCTTGCATGCGCCTCTGTGTCGGCTTAAACACCGTTCCAAACAAGGGGCACCGCGCCTCTTTTACGACCAGTTGAAAGGGGTTGAGACCCATGCGCGCCGATACCCAGAACACCGTTGCCAAAATCCGCAAATCCGTCGAATTGCTGCGCCAGCGGCTGGGCTGGGAAACCGCGCCCTATCGCATCGAGGAAGCCAATGCGATGATCGAGGATCCGACCCTGTGGGACGACCCCGCGCGCGCGCAAAAGTTGATGCGCGAGCGTCAGCAGTTGATCGATTCCTACGAGACGGTGAAAACCATTGATCAGGATCTGACCGACAATATCGAGTTGATCGAACTGGGTGAAATGGAAGAGGACGAGGAAGTGGTGGGCGAGGCCGAAGCCGCGCTCAAATCTCTTGCCGAGCTTGCGGCCAAGAAAGAACTCGAGGCGCTGCTCGACGGGGAAGCCGACGGCAACGACACCTTCCTTGAAATCAACTCCGGCGCGGGGGGCACGGAGTCGTGCGACTGGGCGTCGATGCTGGCGCGCATGTATGTCCGCTGGGCGGAGAAAAAGGGCTACACCGTTGAATTGCAATCGGAAAGTGCGGGCGAAGAGGCGGGCATCAAATCCGCAGCCTACAAGATTTCCGGCCCCAATGCCTATGGCTGGCTGAAATCGGAAAGCGGCGTGCACCGCCTCGTGCGTATTTCGCCCTATGATTCCGCGGCGCGGCGTCACACGTCGTTCTGTTCGGTCTGGGTCTATCCGGTGGTCGATGACAATATCGAAATCGAGGTAAACCCCGCCGACATCCGCGTCGATACCTACCGCTCCTCCGGGGCAGGGGGGCAGCACGTCAACACCACTGACTCCGCTGTGCGGATCACCCACCACCCCACGGGCATCGTGGTCACCAGCTCGGAAAAATCCCAGCACCAGAACCGCGACATCGCCATGAAAGCGCTGAAATCGCGCCTCTACCAGATGGAACTCGACAAGCGCAACGAGGCGATCAACGCCGCCCATGACGCCAAGGGCGACGCGGGCTGGGGCAACCAGATCCGCTCCTATGTCTTGCAGCCCTACCAGATGGTCAAAGACCTGCGCACCAATGTCGAAACCTCCGACAGCCAGGGCGTGCTGGACGGCGATCTCGACAAATTCATGGCCGCAACTCTGGCCTTGCAAGTGTCGGGAAAATCGCGCGCGGATGCCAACGCCGACTAGGCGGGCCGGTCCTTGTGCAAGGGGCGGCGTGCAAGGGGCGGCGCGGCCTTAGCGTGACAGGCGCAGCGCCACGACACCAAGCAGCGTGAGGAATGTCGCAAAGGCTTTGCGCAGGTTCAGCGGTTCGCCCAGAAAGCCGACGCCGATGAGCAGGGCAAAGACAATGCTCGTTTCGCGCAGGGCGCTGACCAAGGCGATGGGGGCCTGGGTAAAGGCCCAGACCACCAGCACATAGGCAATGAACGAGGCGTTGCCGCCGATGACAAAGGACAGCCGCGCGCTGCGGGCAACCTGTGACAAAAGGCGGCGGCGCAGGGCCAGACAGCCCAGGGTCCAAAGGGCGCTCACCCCCAGCGCTGTCGCCGCGAAATAGCCCACCGCAGAGCCGGACAGGCGCACGCCGACCCCGTCATTAAGCGAATAGGCGGCAATGAACCCGCCGGTAAGCAGCGCACTGATCACCGAGCGGCGCCTGTGCTGCGGGGACGATGGCCCGCCGCGCGTCACCGTGAGGCTGATGATCCCCGCGCCGATCAACCCCAGCGAGACAAGCGTCATCGCGTCCAGCGCGACGCCGAGCCACAGAACCGACACCAAGGCGACGATCATCGGGGCAGAGCCGCGCGCCAGCGGATAGGTCTGGGTCAGATCGCCGTGGCGATAGCAGGCCAGCAAACACAGCATGTAGGCAAGGTGCAGCAGGATGCTGGTGGCAATATAGGGCAGGCTCTCGGGCGCGGGCAGGGGAAAGACTACCAGTGCGAGGATCGAGATCGGCGCATAGCCAAGTGCGACCGCCGTCATGCCAAGGCTTTTGTCGCTGCTGCCCTTTACCAAGGCATTCCACCCCGCGTGCAACAGCGCAGCAAGGAGGACGGCGGCGAAAACGGGTGTGGTCATGGCAAAAATCCGCAGGGCTCGCGAGAGAGCGACAGCGCAATCAAAGCGCGCTGCGCCCCGGGCCGCAAGCACCATTGCGCGCGCGGGGGCATCTGCGCCACCAAACAGCCCCCTGCGCAGAAAAAAGGCGGAAAGGATGCCCCTTCCGCCTTTCAAACAGATCGGTTTCAAGCCGAAGCCCGTGCGAGATCAGCCTTCGCTTGCAGGCTTGGGCAGGGATTTCGTCGCGGTCGAGAGCGGGTCATCCTGACGCTGCACGGAGCCTTCGAAATGCGCACCGCTTTCGATGGCGATGGTTTTGTGGATGATGTCGCCTTCGACCTTTGCGGTCGAGGTCAGGCGCACTTTCAGCCCCCGCACACGGCCGATGATGCGGCCGTTGATCACCACGTCATCGGCAATGATTTCGCCTTTGACAGTGGCGGTTTCGCCCACGGTCAGCAGATGCGCGCGAATGTCGCCCTCGACAACACCCTCAATCTGGATGTCACCGCTGGTCTTGAGGTTGCCCGTGATCGTCAGATCAGAGGACAGCACAGAGGCGGCAGGTTTGGATTTGGGCGCACTGGGCACGAAATCAGGGGTGGATTTGGGCGGCAGCGGAACCTTGGCGGCTTCCGGTTGCACCTCATCACTGGCCTGTTTGGGGCCGGGCTCGTTAATTCTGCTTTTAGAAAACATCGTTCGCTGCCTTGATATAGGTCATCGGGTTCATAGCCTTGCCGTTCACACGGACTTCGTAGTGGAGGTGTGTTCCGGTAGACTGGCCGGAATTCCCCATAGCACCGATCTTGTCACCACGCGATACTTTTTGGCCAACTTTCACATATATTTCGGACTGATGACCATATCGTGTCTCGATTCCGAAGGCGTGCTGGATCTTGACCAGACGCCCGTATCCCGAGGACCATCCTGCAAAAGTCACCACGCCATCGGCGGTGGAATAGATCGGCGAACCATAGGCACCGGCAAAATCGGTGCCCTCATGCATCCGCCCCCAGCGCGGCCCAAAGCCCGAGGTAAAGCGAAAGGCCGTCTGAAGCGGCGTGCCCAGCGGCACTTTCTGGGCGGCGATCCGGTAGAGGTTCAGCTCGTCCATTTTTGAAATGATGGCATTGGCGCGCTGCGCCTCCAGATCGGGTTCCCCGCCACGGGTGGAAAAACTGATCGGCATCAAGGGGCCGCCCTGACCGCTATAGCCCTGACGCACCGTGTCGATCAGGGTTTTGGACGAGAGGCCAGCGGCCGAGAACATCTTGTCCAGCGGTTCGATCGAGACCGTCACGGCCTCTTCCAACTGGCTGAAAATACGTTCGTTTTTCTCTTCAAGCAGGCGCTTGTCGAGGGCAATGTCGGCGGCAAGATCTTCGGCGTCCTGCGCCGCGGCGGCCATGGCGTCGCGCTGGGTCGCAGTGGCCGACAGCGCGACGGTCAGCATGTCGACCGTGCTTTCGATGTCTTCCTGACTGACGCCCTTGGGGCCTGTGTCCGTGCCCTCGATCTGGGCGAGATATTGCGCGGCGGTATCTTCGGCGCTGTCGCGTTCCTTGAGGGTGCGCGAGAGGGTCGATTGCACAACGTCGATGCCGGTTTCCAATTCACGCACCCGCTCTTCGGATTGCAGCAGCGTGCTTTGCATCGTGGAAATCTGCGCCAGCGCGGTGTTGAAGCGTTCCTGCGCGGCGGCGGCTTCACTGGCGCGGGCGTCACGTTCGCCCGCCAGTTCGCGGATGCGGGTTTCAAACAGTTGCTGGTCGCGCGACACCTGATCGCGCACCGACCCCGACCCGATGCTGTCCATCAGGATCACCGAGGTCGCGACAATCGCCCAGGCCACAGTGACCGAGGAGCCGGCGAATCCCAAAAGCTGCGTCAGCGGGGTCAGTCGAACAAAGCGCGTATCTGCATCCGAGCGTAGAAAGAGTCTCTGTTCTGGAAAGGCACCCGACAAGGCGTGGTTCAGCTTTCGCGATATCAAGTTCGTCACATTCGGTCCCCGAATTGTCCCAATGCCGGCGGCGCTGTGGTGTGCATGTCCCGCACCGATCAGCCCTGCCGACGTTCTCAAGTCGTCCCGCCGGTAAGGGCGGTGACCAGCGCGCAAACCGCGTGCTGGCCCGGCGTCGCAAGGGTCCCGACCTCGCGAAGTTGCCAAGGAATTAACCGCTGGCGTGGGCGGAGGCAACGCTTTTGACCAAAAGGGCGATTATGCGGGCAGAAATGCGCCGGTTTTGGCGGTATCTTGCCGAAATATCGCACAGCTTTGACGGCCAGATCCGGGGCAAATCAGCGCCGGAGGGGGCAGCATATATTGCCCCCTCTCAAAATACTTCAGCGTTAAACCTGCTATGACCCCTCTTGGGCTGCGGTGCGCTCGATCTGGGCGACCATGTCCTCGGGTTCGGTGAGCGGCCAGTAGAAGTCCGGCGGCACACCGGCCTCGGCGCGCTTTTCCTCGTTGAAGGGCGCTTTGAGCAACCCGTGAAAATACCGCCGCACCATGCTGTGAAAGGCCTCCTTGGGGTCGATATCCTCGCGTCCGCACAGAAAGTGGAACCATTTCGACCCGTAGGCGACATGGTGCACCTCTTCGGAGTAGATCACCTGCAAAGCCTCGACCGAGGGCGTGTCTTTGGCCTTCTGGAAAAACGTGATCAAGCCGGGGGTCACATCAAGGCCGCGCGCCTCCAAGACCATGGGCACCACCGCCAGACGCCCGAGCAGGTCGTCCTTGGTCTCCAGCGCCGCGCGCCACATGCCCGCATGGGCCGGCATGGCGCCATAAAAGCTGTCGAGCGCTTCAAGGCGGTCGCATACAAGGTTGAAATGTTTGGACTCTTCCATAGCCGCCTTCACCCAGTCATCGTAAAACCCGACGGGAAAACGGATATGGGTAAAGCGCGCGATGAGGTCCCAATGCAGGTCAATCGCGTTCAATTCGATATGGGCGATGGCGTGGAGCATCGCATTGCGTCCCTCGGGGGTGCCGGGGCGGCGGCGCGGCACCTCGCGGGGGTCTTTCAACTCGGGTGCGGTGGGGCGTGCGGGCTCGTCGGGCGGGGTGGCCTGCCCGATGTCGGGGCGGGCGCCGCCCTGTTTTTCCTCGGCGCGCGCGGCAAACCATGCGGCGCCATAGGCCAGCGACAGGGCCGCTTTCGCGCGCCCGTCTGCGGTTTGCAACACCTCCACCGCCATCTGCGCCAGCGGTTTGAGCGACGTGGATGCAGGGCTCATGCGGGGATCGCGTCCAACACTTCGGCGGCGTGCATCGCCACCTTCACCTTGGGCCAGATCCGGGCAATCGTGCCGTCGGGCTTGATCAGGACACTCGTGCGGGTGATGCCCTCGAAGCTCTTGCCGTACATCTTTTTCTCCCCCCAAACGCCGTAGGCCTCGCAAACGCTGGCCTGCGCGTCCGACAATAGGGGGATGCCAAGCCCGTGTTTGGCGCAAAACTTGTCATGCTTGGCGACGCTATCTTTGGAAATGCCGAAAACCTGAGCGCCCTTGGCCGCGAACTGGTCTTTAAGGGCCGTAAAATCAAGGGCTTCTGTCGTGCATCCCGGTGTGTCATCCTTGGGGTAGAAATACAAAACCACCCAATCCCCCTTCAGATCGGACAGGGTCACATCGGTGCCGCCGTCGCGGGGCAGGGTGAAATCGGGGGCGGTATCGCCCTCGCTCAAAGTCGAAGTGCCGCTCATGTGATGTCCTTTCAGTCGCGCCTGTGCGTGTCTTGTGCTTGTCTTGTTTTAACCCTCGTGACCCAAAGTTAAAGTGGCGCGGCGCGCCTGCGTCTATTATTCCGATGGAACGCCGCCCGAGCTTCGCCCTGATCCCTGCGCTGGTCTCCCTTTTGCGCATGGCCCCAACCACCCGCGTGTGAAAGTCCGAATGACGCCCGATCCGACGCCATCCGACCCGCCCTGCGAAGCGGCATCCCCGCCGCCACGCAGGCTCAGGCGCCGCCACCGCGTGAGCCTGTGGTGCCTTGGTGTCTGTGTGGTTCTGGCGCTTGTTGCCGGGCTTGGGGCGCTGTCGATCCTGGGCAAACCCATCGTTGCCCCCGCGTGGCTGACCCATAAGATCGAAGCGCGGGTGAACGACAAGCTGCGCGGCAGCGGATCGGTGTCGATCGGTGCGCTGGTCTTCGAGGTCGATGGCGGGCTGCGCCCCGATGTGACCGCGCGCAATATTTCGATTTTCGACACGCGTTCGGTGGAAATCGCGCGGATCAACAGCGCCAACGCCCTTGTGACGCTCGAGGGCATCCGCGCGGGCAAAATCACCCCGACACGGCTGGATTTGTCGGGGGCCGAAATCGTCGTGCGCCGCCGCCACGATGGCAGCTTGTCGATGAATTTCGGCGGGCAGGACCGCGATGTGGACCCGTCCGAAATGCTCGCCGGACTGGAGGCGCTGTTTGTCAGCGGCCCCTTTTCGCGGCTTGACGAAATTCGCGCCGATGCGCTGACGATTGTGGTGGAGGACGCGCGCGCAGGGCGGGTGTGGCAGGTGATCAACGGCGGGGTGCGCCTGCGCCACGACGGCGCGGACATCGACCTGTCGCTGGCCTTTGAACTGTTCAATGGCAGCGAAAGCCTTGCGCCCGTCTCGCTGGCCTTTTCCAAGGAATTGGGCGGCGCGCAGGCGCAGGTCCTTGTCAGTTTTGACGGGGTTCTGGCGCGCGATATTGCCGCCCAAAGCCCTGCCTTGTCGTTCCTGAGCGTGCTGGATGCGCCGATTTCGGGCTCCCTGTCGGGCACGGTCGATGCCGCGGCCAGACTTGAACACCTGAGTGCGGCGCTTGAGATTGGCAGCGGCGTGTTGCACCCGACGCAGGCCGTGACGCCGCTGGCATTCAACCACGCTCAAATGAGCCTCGATTACGACCCCAAGGCCGCGCGCATCGGCCTTGACCGCCTTGATCTGGATGCGGATATTTTGGGGGTCTCCGCGCAGGGCCAGATCCTTTTGCGTGACTTGTCAAACAATTGGCCCGAAACTCTGATCGGCCAGTTCGATATCGCGCGCTTTGATCTGGGCCAGACCGACATCTTCGCCGCGCCTTTGTCATTTGACGGTGGCGGGGTGGACCTGCGGCTTAAACTGGACCCGTTCACCTTGGATTTGGGGGCGCTGCGCTTGACGCGCGGGGACACGCAAATCACCGGAACCGGCTTTGTTCAGGCCGATGAGCGCACCAATGAAACGGGGGGCGGTGCGGGGTGGCGCGCGCGCGCCGACCTTGCGTTTGACGAGGCAACCCCTGCGGATATTCTGGCGCTCTGGCCCACCGGCACCAAAGCCAAATCGCGCCTCTGGGTTGCGCAAAATGTCCATGCCGGACGCATTTACAACGGGGCGGCGGGGCTGCGGATCGTGCCCGATGAACCGCCCGCTCTGGCGCTCAACTGGTCCTTTGAAGACGCCGAGGTGAGCGTGCTCAAGGCCTTGCCCCCCATCACGCAGGCGCAGGGATTCGCCACGATCGCTGACGATGCGATGACCATCGTGATGGAGGCGGGACAGATGGCGGCGCCGCTGGAGGGGCCGATCGACATGGCCGGATCGGTGGTGCGCATCCCGCAACTCAGCCGCCGTCCCAACCTGATGGAGGTGACGCTGGACACGCGCTCTAGCCTGAGCGCGGGCCTGTCGCTGATGGCGGCGCCGCCGTTCAACATTTTGTCCAGGACCAGCCTTGGGGCCGATGTGGCGCAAGGACGCGCGCAGGGCATCACGCGGTTGCAGTTCCCGCTAAAGCCGGGGATCACCTTCGCCGATGTCGATTACAGCGTTGATATCGCTTTGAAAGATGTCAAAAGTGATCAGTTGGTGAAAGGTCGCGCCCTTACGGCGGAGGCGTTGAGCGTGACGGCCAATCCCGAAGGGATTCGCATCGCGGGCGCGGCCACGCTTGACGGTGTGGCGCTGGAGGGAGCGTGGGCGCAGGCGTTCAACGCCGAGGCAGGCGGCGTGAGCCGCTTTGCCGCGACGGTGGCGCTTGATCCGCGCGCGCTTGAGACGTTCAACATTAAACTACCTGACGGGATGCTGCGCGGGGGCGGGACGGGCGCGCTTGAGGTCGATTTGCAGATGGGGCAGGCACCGGCCTTCCGCCTGACCTCCGATCTGCGCGGATTGGACCTGCGCATTGCACCGCTGGGCTGGCGTAAACCGGCGGGTCAAATCGGCAGCCTCAGCGTGGCGGGCCGACTTGGGACGGCGCCGGTGATCGACGCGCTCTCGTTATCTGGCAACGGTTTGAAGGCCACAGGGGGCAGGCTGGCCCTCACCCCCTCGGGTGCGTTGAAAACCCTTTCGTTCTCGCGTGTTACCTTGGGGGATTGGCTGGATGTTCCGGTCACGATTTCGCCGCGTGGCGCGGGGGTTTCGATTGCGACTCGCGGCGGCACAGTTGACTTGCGCGGCATGCCGCAGGGCGGATCGACCGGGGGGGCAGGCGGCAGCGGCGCAACGGGGCAGACCACGCTGTCCTTACGGCTGGACCGCTTGCGCCTCAACGACACGCTTGCGGTGACGGATTTTGCCGCCGAACTTGCCGGGCAGGGCGTTCCGGTGGGGACTTTTACGGGGTTGATCAATGGCGCAGCGCTCGTAACGGGCGCGCTTGCGGCCACATCGCGCGGCGCGCAGATCACCCTGCGTGCCCAGGACGGCGGCGGCGCGGCGCGTGCTGCGGGGGTGTTTACCAGCGCGCAGGGGGGCGATTTGACGCTGGTGCTGACGCCGCTCGGGCCACGCGGACATTATGACGGCAGCTTTTACCTCAGTGACACCCGCATGGTCGGCGCGCCGGTTCTGGCCGAACTTTTGTCGCTGATTTCGGTGGTGGGCCTGCTCGATCAGCTCAGCGGAGCGGGAATTTTGTTTTCCGAGGTCGAGGGCGTCTTTCACGCCACGCCCGAGACCTTCAGCCTGCGCAGCCTCTCGGCAACCGGCCCCTCGATGGGCCTGTCGCTGGATGGGACCTATGACATGGCGCGCAAGACCGTAGACCTGCAAGGCGTTGTTTCGCCGTTCTATTTTCTCAACGGCATTGGGTCGGTTCTGACGCGCAAGGGGGAGGGGCTGTTTGGCATGACCTTCACGCTCAGCGGGGCAGCAAAGGCCCCGACGGTGGGGGTGAACCCGCTGTCGCTCTTCACGCCGGGCATGTTTCGCGACATCTTTCGCAAGGAACCGCCCGCGCCCCCTTCCGCCCTGCAGGGCAATTGAGATAAGAGGCGCGCATGAAACTGTCCGATTTTGATTTCGCCCTTCCCGACGATCTGATTGCCACGCGTCCGGCCAAGCCGCGGCCCTCGGCGCGCCTTTTGGTGGCCACGCCGCAGGCGCTGCACGACGCGCGGGTGTACGACCTTGTGACCTGGCTGCAACGCGGAGATCGTTTAGTGTTGAACGATACGCGAGTCCTGCCCGCGCGCCTCAGCGGCAAACGCGGCCGCGACACGGCGCAGGGCTATCAAGAGGCCAGAATCGAAGTCACATTGCTGGAACCCCAGCCGCAGGCGGGCCAGTGGATGGCGCTGATCAAGCCGGCCAAGAAGCTTGCGCTTGGCGAGGAAGTCCGCTTTTCCGACGACCTTTGCGCTACGCTGATCCGCAAAGACGGCGGGGAAGCCATCCTTGATTTCAACCTGACGGGCGAGGATTTCGATCTGGCCCTGGCGCAGGCAGGCTCGATGCCGCTTCCGCCCTATATCGCTGCAAAACGCCCCGCCGATGAGGCCGACAAACAGGACTACCAGACGGTCTGGGCCGCGCGTTCGGGGGCCGTGGCCGCGCCGACCGCAAGCCTGCATTTCGATGAGGACCTTCTGGCGCAACTCGCCCAGAAAGGCGTGGAATTCACCCATGTCACGCTGCATGTCGGTGCCGGAACCTTCCTGCCGGTGAAGGTCGAGAACGTCGATGACCATAAAATGCACGCGGAATGGGGCGAGGTGACGCCGCAGGCCGCAGGCGAAATCGCCGCAACGAAAGCGGCGGGGGGGCGGGTGATTCCGGTCGGCACCACCGCGCTGCGCCTGATCGAATCTGCGGCGCGCGACAGCGGACAGATCGCCCCGTTTTTGGGCACAACGGATATTTTCATCAAACCCGGTTTCGAGTTTCGCGTGGCCGATGCGCTGATGACCAATTTCCACCTGCCCAAATCAACCTTGATGATGCTGGTGTCGGCGGTCATGGGGGCCGAGCGCGTGCGCGAGATCTACGCCCATGCGATTGCGCAGCGGTATCGTTTTTTCTCCTACGGGGATGCGTCTTTGTTGCTGCCGAAGGGGTAAATGCCCCTTGCGCCGCGTGCAGCGCAGCGATTAGGGAGAATTTAACCAAGTGGAAAATATCCTGCGCGCAAGAGGCGGCGGGAATGCCTGCCGCTTCTGACTGCGCGTTCGCGTGCCCTCGACAAGGAAACGCCCATGTTCAACGTGCTCAAGTCTTCATATGCGCTGCTGCTTGGCATGATGCTTTTGATGATCGGCAACGGGTTGCAGGGGACGTTGCTGGGCGTGCGCGGGCCGCTTGAGGGGTTTTCGACCACGTCGATGTCCTTCATCATGTCGGCCTATTTTGCAGGCTTTATGGGCGGATCGCGCGCGGCGCCCTTGATGATCCGGCGCGTCGGACACGTGCGGGTCTTTGCCGCTGTCGCCTCGTTTATTTCCGCAGCGTTGATTATTTTTCCTGCTGTAACAGATCCTTACGCGTGGTTCGGCCTGCGCGTTGTCTTGGGGTTCTGCTTTGCCAGTGTCTATGTGACGGCGGAAAGCTGGCTCAATAATTCGGCCACGAATGAAACGCGCGGCAAGGCGTTGTCGCTGTATATGATGGTGCAAATGGCCGGGATCGTGATCGCGCAGTGGATCGTGACGCGCGGTGACCCGTCGGGCTTTATCCTGTTCATCGTGCCCTCGGTCCTGGTGTCGATTTCCTTTGCGCCGATCCTGCTGACGGTTTCGCCGGCACCGCCCCATGCGGCGACCAAGGACCTACCGATCCGCGAGTTGTTCCGCATCTCTCCGCTGGGCTGCGCGGGCATGTTGCTGACGGGGGGCGTTTTTGCGGCGCAATATGGCATGTCGGCGGTCTATGCGACGCTGGCAGGGTTGACGGTGGACCAGCTGTCGCTGTTCATCGCGCTGATTTACGTGGGGGCGGTGGTGCTTCAATACCCCATCGGCTGGATTTCCGACCGGATCGACCGGCGTATCTTGATCGCCGTCATCGCCCTGATCGGCGCGCTTGCGGCGATTTTCGGAGCGGTGATGCCCACCACGCCCCTCTCGGTCTATGTGGCGGCGTTTTTGATCGGCGGGATGACCAACCCGTTGTATTCTTTGCTGATTGCCCACACGGGCGACTTCATGCAACCCGAAGACATGGCCAGTACCTCGGGCGGTTTGTTGTTTTTGAACGGGGTTGGCGCGGTCGCTGGGCCGCTGGTGGCGGGCTTGATGCTCGAACAGATCGGGCCCTCGGGCTATTGGGTTTTGCAGGGCGCGCTTTTGGCCGTCGTTGCGGGCTATGCGCTGTGGCGCACCACCCGTCGCGCAGCGCCCGCCAGCGAAGATACGGCCTCCTACGTCAGCATTCTGCCAACCGCCTCTCCCATGGCTGTGGAGTTCGCACAGGAATGGGCGGCGGAAACCGCCCTTGCCGAACAGGCCGAACAGGCCGAAGAGGCGGCGCAAGACGCCCGGGGCGACGCCGGCGACGCGGCTTAGGACAAGGCCTCTTCCTCCCCCTGATCCTCCCCCTGAGCGCGGGCATTGTTGCAGGCTCGGCACAGATACGCCGGTGCGAGGGGGGCGAATTTTTTGCCCGATTGCGCAAACGGCAAATTGTTGTAACGCTTTGATGACTGTTGCAGCGGTGAACGGATTTCTGCGCAGCTTGCGAAGCGGCCTTGTAGGAGGACCCAAATGAAGACCGCAGAGAAAATTCTGGCATTCTGGCTGGACGAAATCGCACCCGAGTCTTGGTACAAGGGCACGCCGGAGCTGGACGCGGAGATCCGCGCGCGCTTCATGGATGACTATGCGCGCACGGTGGAGGGGGCCAATTCCCTGCTGCTGACCTACGCCTCGGGGGCGCTGGCCTATATCATCCTGCTCGACCAATTCCCGCGCAACATGTTTCGCGGCGAGGCGGGCAGCTTTCGCACGGATCGCATTGCGCTGACGGCGGCCAAAGCGGCGATTGAAAAGGGCTGGGACATGAAAATCGATGCCCCTGCGCGCCAGTTTTTCTACCTGCCGCTGATGCATTCGGAAAACCTGACGGATCAGGACCGCTGCGTGCGCCTCATCGCCAGCCGGATGCCCGCGGAAAAGGATGGGGCCAACCTGCGCCACGCCCAGGCACACCGTGAAATCATCCGCCGTTTTGGCCGCTTTCCCCATCGCAACGCGGCTCTGGGACGCGACAGCACCCCCGCAGAAGTCGCGTTTCTGGCGCAGGGGGGCTATGGCTCCGTGTTGACGGCTCTTGCCGCCTAGGCCCAGCCGCCGCGCGGCCTGAACAGGATTTCAAAACCCCGCTTTGCCTCCCTTGCATCTTGCCGCCTGTTGCGCGCAAGCTATGCAAGGGAGACAGGGCGGGGTTTCGTGTTTCAAGCCCCTTTCACGGGCCTTGGCAATTGCTCCCTTGCCGGGGATAGTTTAATACCAAACCAATTCTGGAGCTGGGAGGAGCCACCATGGCCGAGAACTCTTTTGACGTTGTGATCATCGGTGCGGGACCGGGGGGCTATGTGGCCGCCATTCGCGCAGCGCAGTTGGGCCTGAGCGTCGCCTGCGTCGAGCGCGAAAATCTGGGCGGAATTTGCCTCAATTGGGGCTGCATCCCGACCAAAGCGCTGCTGCGCTCGGCGGATGTTCTGCATTCCATGCACCGCGCCAAGGAATTCGGCCTGTCGGCAGAAAACATCTCCTTTGACCTCGATGCGATCGTGAAGCGCTCGCGCGGCGTTGCAAAACAGATGAACGCAGGCATCAAGGGCTTGTTCAAAAAGAACAAAGTTACCTCCATCATGGGCACAGCCAAGATCGTTGCCAAAGGCAAGGTCGAAGTTGAAGGCACCGATGGCAAGCAAACCCTGACCGGTAAAAACATCATCGTCGCCACCGGCGCGCGTGCCCGCCAGATCCCCGGCCTTGAGGCCGACGGTGACACGGTTTGGGCCTATCGCGAGGCCTTGGTGCCCAAGCGGATGCCCAAGAAACTGCTCGTGATCGGCTCGGGCGCGATTGGCATCGAGTTTGCCAGCTTTTACAACACGTTGGGTGCTGAGACGACCGTCGTTGAAGTCATGGACCGCGTGCTGCCCGTCGAGGACGCCGAAATTTCGGCCTTTGCCAAGAAGCAGTTCGAAAAGCAGGGTATGACGATTTGGGAAAAATCCGGCGTTAAACAACTGGACCGCACCGCAGGCAAAGGCGTTGTCGCCCATATCGAGCGCGGCGGCAAAGTCGAGAAACACGAATTTGACACGGTGATTTCGGCCGTCGGCATCGTCGGCAACACCGAAGGTCTCGGCCTTGAGGAACTTGGTGTCAAAATCGACCGCACCCATGTGGTCACGGATGAATTCTGCCGCACCGGCGTCGAGGGGATCTTTGCCATCGGTGACATCGCGGGCGCGCCCTGGCTGGCCCACAAAGCCTCGCATGAAGGCGTCATGGTTGCCGAGCTGATCGCGGGTCAACACCCCCATCCCATCAAGCCCAACACCATTGCAGGCTGCACCTACTGCCACCCGCAGGTCGCCTCCGTGGGCCTCACCGAAGCCAAAGCCAAAGAGGCCGGTTTCGAGATCAAAGTCGGCAAATTCCCCTTTATCGGCAACGGCAAAGCTGTGGCGATGGGCGAAGCCGAGGGTCTGGTGAAAACCGTGTTCGATGCAAAAACCGGCGAACTTCTGGGCGCGCATATGGTGGGCGCGGAAGTCACCGAAATGATCCAGGGCTATGTGGTTGCGCGCACGCTGGAAACCACGGAAGCCGAGTTGATGGAAACGGTGTTCCCGCACCCGACCATGTCGGAAATGATGCATGAATCCGTGCTGGCCGCCTACGGGCGCGCATTGCACATCTAGAGCGCATATCGCGACATGAGAAGGGCGTCCCAAGCGGGGCGCCCTTTTCGTTTATAGGGGTGCAACCGGGCTAATCATGCCCGTCAGTGTTGAATTTTTGCAAAACAACTTGGCGGTGACGGCTCTTTTCGCGGCGGCTTTCGGGGATATATCAGCGGCAATGACAGGACTGAAAGGCGCGCAAACCCTGTGTCGCCAGAAAGGAAATCCGATGCCTCTTGTAAAACTCGACATGTTCGAAGGGCGCAGCGACGCAGAAATCGAAAGCCTTCTGAACGCGGTTCAGGACTGCGTGGTCGACGCCTTCGGTGTGCCGCCGCGCGACCGTTACCAGATTGTAAATGAACACAAAAAAGGCCGGATGGTGTTCGAGGATACCGGCTTGGGATTTGAACGCAGCGCGGCGCTGATCAACATTCAGGTCTTCACCAGCCCGCGGGCCACGGCCGCCAAACAGCGCTTCATGCGGCTCACTGCCGACCGTCTGGAAACGGAATTCGGCCTCGCGCAAACGGATTTGATGATTTCATTCGTCACCAACACCGATGCGGATTGGAGCTTTGCCAACGGTGAGGCACAATATCTGACGGGGGCGCTGTAATCCGCGCCCCCGGATGGCCCCGCCGGCCTGTCCTTGCCGCCCGTCGCGCGCAGGGGCGGCACCGTGTCAGGCGTTACAAACGGGCCAAGAGTTCTGCCTTTTTGCTGTCAAACTCCGCATCCGTCAGGATGGATTTTGCGTGCAACTGGGCAAGTTTTTCGATCAGCGCGATGATTTCGTCGCTGTCGATGGCCTCCACTTTGGGAGCGGTTGCAGTGGTCGCCCCCACTGGCTGGGGGCTTGGGGCAGTGGTCGCCCCCACTGTCTCTGGGGGTTCCACCTGCGGTGTTTCAGGAGCAGCAAGGGGCGCCGTCGCGGCGGGCGTGACGGCGGGCGTAACGGGGGGCGCAGACGGGCGCGGCGCGCTGGGGCTGACTTCGGGCAAATCCGCTACGCGCACCACGCCCATCTGGCTGGTGAAGGTCAGCGATTGATCCCCGCTTTGCTGTTGCCCGACACCGGAAATCTGATGCGCACCCGTGTCGTAGATTTTGACACGCCCGCCCAGATCGATCGCCAGCCGCTGTGTTTGGGGAAAGACCGCGTAGCGCATGTTGTTTTGCGCACCGCTCGACGAAGGCTGGCCCAATTCCGCAGGCCAGGGCGACAGCGCGCCGCTGATGAACAGGCTGCTGCCCGCGCCGCTTCCCTGGGATTGGCTCTGGACGCTGCCGCTTTGCGGCTCGGGCCGCTCGAACAGGGCATTTTGCGTCACCAGCCCCGCCAGATCGTAGCACAGCGCATCGACCCGCGCCTTGAGGCTGTTGTTGAACATATCGCCTACCATGGTCATGCCGCCAGCGGACCATTGGCCCATGCCGCCCAGCTCCATGATGTTGAATTGCGCCTGCGTGCCGCCACCTGCCACCAGGGCAAAGAGCATCGTCTCGGCGGTTTGCAGGCTGACGCCATGACGCGTCGCGATCTCGGTCAGTTTTCGGGTTCCGTCCGGTGTAAGGCGCGACATGGGGCATTCCGATCTAAGGTCAGGTCAGTGCCTCCTCCCTATCACCGCGCCCGGCCCGCGGCCATGTTTGATTGCGACGCTGCGTCAAACAGGTGCGTTTGCGGCGGCGCAGTTGCGCAACTGCTCAAAGGATAGGTTGAGCATGGCGGTTGCGGCGTTACTGTTAGCGCAATCGCGCCGCTGAGGAAGGCGCGGCCCTGAGGAGGACACAGATGACTTATATTCCCGCCGCCGACCGCTACGAAAAAATGCCCTACCGCCGCGTGGGGCGCTCGGGGTTGAAACTGCCCGCGATTTCTCTGGGGCTGTGGCATAATTTCGGGGACGATACCCCCCATCAGACCAAGCGCGATATCGTGCACACGGCCTTTGACCACGGGATCACCCATTTCGACCTTGCCAACAACTATGGGCCCCCCGCGGGCACTGCAGAAACCGCCTTCGGGGAAATTCTGCGCAGTGATTTTCACGGCCTGCGCGACGAGTTGATCATTTCGTCCAAAGCGGGCTGGGACATGTGGCCCGGTCCCTATGGCAACTTCGGCTCGCGCAAATATCTGATGGCCTCTTGCGACCAGTCGCTCAAGCGGCTCGGCGTCGATTACGTCGATATTTTCTATTCCCACCGGTTTGACCCCGACACGCCGCTTGAGGAAACCATGGGGGCGCTGGATTCCATCGTGCGTCAGGGCAAGGCGCTTTATGTGGGGATTTCGAGCTATAATTCCGAGCGCACGCAACAGGCCGCGGCGATCCTCAAGGATCTTGGCACGCCCTGTTTGATCCACCAGCCCAGCTACAACATGTTTAACCGCTGGCTGGACCGCGACGGGCTTAAGGACACGCTTGACGCGCTTGGCATCGGGTCGATTGCCTTCACGCCACTTGCCCAAGGGATGCTGACGCCGAAATATCTCAAGGGGATCCCCGAAGGCTCGCGCGCGGCGCAGGGCAAATCGCTTGACCCCGATCTGATCACCGAGGGGGCGATCAAACAGCTCAATGCGCTCAATGACATCGCCAAATCGCGCGGCCAGACGCTGGCGCAGATGGCGATTGCGTGGGTGCTGCGTGAGGGGCGCATCACCTCGGCGCTGATCGGCGCGTCCAAAGCCTCCCAGGTCGTTGATTGCGCGGGGGCGGTCGCCAATCTCGAGTTTACCCAAGCCGAACTGACGGCCATCGACGAAAATTCCACCGTGGGTGACATCAACCTTTGGGCGGGGTCGACCGAACACTCGGGCGAGGCGTAAACAATGGCGCAGGCCACAGGGACGCAGGCAACGGGGACGCAGGCAACGGGGACGCAGGCAACGGGGGCGGGGGGCGCAAATGGCCCGCTAAAGTCGCCGCAAACGGCGTGGAAATCGCGGCTGAATGTCTATGATTTTGCGACAGAAACGGTCACCGCCCTGTGGCAAACCCCCGAGCATATCGAGGCGCCCAACTGGGCGCTTGATGGCAGTTTTATCGTCAACGGCGGCGGGCGGATGTATCGCATCGACCCCGCCAATCCCGCGCTTGTGCCGATCGACACGGGCTTTGCCACGCGCTGCAACAACGACCACGGCATTTCGCCCGACGGGCAGAGCCTTGCGATTTCCAACCACACGGTTGTCGGTCAAAGCTGTATCTACGTGTTGCCGCTGGGAGGCGGCGCGCCGCAACAGGTCACGCAAAACACGCCAAGCTGGTTTCACGGCTGGGCGCCCGATGGCAAAAGCGTGACCTATCCAGGCGTGCGCGACGGCCAGTTCGGGGTGTTTACCTGCACGCTGGAGGGGGTTGAAACCTGCCTGATCACCTCGCCCCACCATTACGACGGGGCGGAATTTTCCGCCGATGGCCAGTGGATCTGGTTCAATTCGGATCGTGGCGGCGGGATGGATTTGTGGCGGATTCGTCGCGATGGCAGTGCGCTGGAACAGATGACGCAGGACGACCGCGTGAACTGGTTTGCGCATCCGCGGCCCAAGGGGGAAGGCGGGGGCGAGGGCGCGATCTACCTTGCCTATCCGCCCCAAACGCAGGGGCATCCCGCCGATCTCGAGGTCGAGTTGCGCCTGATTGACGGTCACGGGGCCACGCGCCGCCTGTGCCGTCTGTTTGGCGGACAAGGCACGATCAACGTGGCAAGCTGGTCTGCCGATGGGCGCCGGTTCGCCTTTATGGACTATGCGCGGCCGCAATAGCCGGTTCGGGCGTCGCTTTAACGGGCAAGAAGAACCCACTGATCTGCATTGACATTTTGCCAATCCGTGATCGCACCGTCGGGCCATGTCACGCGCAGTTGCGCCTGCGTGTAGGGGCCAAGACCCACATGCAGCGGCAGGTCGCTGCCGCCCGACAGACCGCCGCCAATCCGGCGCTGGAGGACCTGCGTGCTGCCCGCGCGCACCTCGACCATGGCCCCGACCGCAGAGCGATTGGGCGCAGGCTGGCTGAGGCTGATGCCAAGGAAATGGTTCGCATTGCGCAGGGTGTTGCGATACAGGCCCATCGGCGCATCGCGGTTCAGCACCACCAGATCAAGTTTCCAGTCGCCGTTCAAATCCGCAAGCACCGCACCGCGCCCGTTGGCGACCCTGTCCAATCCCGCGATGGCCGACACGTCCTCCCAGCCCTGCGCGGCCTGCATGTAGAGGCTGTCGGGGTCTTGTTTGGCGGTATCACCGGTCTCGTCGCGATATCCTTTGGAAACAAACACATCCACCCGCCCGTCGTTGTCCACATCCCCCACGGCAGGGGCCCATCCGGTGGTCTGGCCTGCCGCGTTGCGGGCGCGTGATCGCGCTTGGCCAAGCGCGACCTCGGTAAAGCCGCCCAGCGTGGTTTCGAGAATTTTCTGCGCTCCGACGCCGGTTTCCACCAAATCCGCGACCCCGTCGCCCGTCACATCGACCACCGCCAAAGCATGTCCGCCGAGCGGCGCGCTGGCACCGGTGGCAAAGAGGTCGCCCGAGAGCGGGTCGACCATCACATCTTCGCCGTTGCCATCCCCCGAAACGGCCGGATCATCCAGCCAGCGCAGGGCAATCTTGCCGTCGGGCGCGCGCGCAAACGCCATCGAAAGCGCACAGCTCGGGCCGAAAATGTCACTCTGCGCAAAGCCGGTTGCGTCGGGGGTGTAAAGCTGCGCAGGCGCGCATTCCAGGCGCGGCCCCGCATCCCCCCCAAGGCGCATCCCGTTGCCGATGGCCAGGGTCGGGCGGCTGTCGCCCAAGGCCCAATAGGCGGCAAAGCCAAAGCTTGCCTCGGGCGCATTTTCAAGCCCCCAGGCCTGTGTCGCCTCCTCAAAGCCGCAGGCCCCATCGCCCCTGAGAAAGGCGTTCTCGCCGCGGCGCAGCACCGCCAGATCGGTCATCCCGTCGTCGTCGATATCCAGCGCATAGGCCCCGATGACCCCCAGAGCGCTCTCGACCGGCAGCGCGCCCTCCTCGAATGCCAGCGCTCCCAGCGGTTCGGAGCGGTTCACAAACAAGCGGGCAGGGCCCGCGCCGCCCGCCGCAAGGATTTCCGGCAAGCCGTCCCCGTTGCAATCAAACACCGCAAGGCCACCGCCAAGCGCATATTCCATGCCCCCCTCATAGCGATGCGCCAGCGGCAGGCGGTCGCTTTCGTCGTGAAAGCCGCGCGATTGGGCGTGGGTTGCAAGTGGAAGGAGGCCGATCACCACTGCGGTTGTCAAAGAACGGCGAAAGCGGGCCGGAGGGCAGGTATCGATCATGGGGGGCTTGGCCTTTGGGGTCTGTCGCGGTCAGCTTACTGCGCGCCGCCGCCTGAGGAAAGCCGCTTGGGCCAAGACCGCGGCTTGCGCGGGCATCGCAGGGGGTTTTCGCAGCGCGGCGTGTCGCGTACAACCACAGCCATCCGAGTCGCTCTGGTCAAGCCTCGGGCCAGCTTGAACCTTTCGTGCGCAGCCGGGTCTGCGCCGATCAGCCTGAAAAGGAGGCCACCGATGTATATCGGCCTCGACCTTGGAACGTCCGGATTGAAGGGCGTTTTGATCAATGACGACCAATCCATTCTCGCAGATGCCGCCGTGGCGCTCACCAATGAGCGCCCGCAAGAGGGCTGGTCCGAACAGGATCCCGCCCAGTGGATCGACGGCGTCGATGCGGTGATGCGCACGCTGGCGCGCAAGGCGGATCTTTCGGCGGTGCGCGGTATCGGCCTGTCGGGGCATATGCATGGTGCGACGCTGGTCGATGCGCAGGGGGGGGTGCTGCGCCCGTGCATCCTGTGGAACGACACCCGCGCCCATGCCGAAGCCGCCGCCCTTGATGCCGATCCGCAGTTTCGCCGCATCACCGGCAATATTGTCTTTCCCGGATTCACCGCGCCCAAGCTGGTCTGGGTGGCGCGCCACGAGCCGGATATCTTTGCGCGCGTGGCCAAGGTGTTGCTGCCAAAAGACTACCTGCGCCTGCATTTGTGCGGCGAGGCGGTGGCGGAGATGTCGGATGCGGCGGGCACAAGCTGGTTCGATTGCGGCGCGCGTGACTGGTCGCAGGATTTGCTCGCGGCCACGCAATTGCGCCGCGATCAGATGCCGCGCCTTGTGGAAGGTTCCGCCGTCTCGGGCACTCTGCGCGATGCGCTTGCGGTGGCATGGGGCCTGCCCAAAGGTGTCGTGATTGCCGGCGGGGGGGGCGACAATGCCGCCTCGGCCATCGGGGTGGGCGTGGTCAAGGCCGGTCAGGCCTTTGTCAGCCTCGGCACCTCGGGCGTTTTGTTTGCGGCCAACGGCGGCTATCAGCCGGACGCGGCGACGGCAGTGCACACCTTCTGCCATGCGCTGCCCGACACCTGGCACCAGATGGGGGTGATCCTAGCGGCGACGGATGCGCTGAACTGGTACGGGCGGTTCGTCGGGCAGGGCGCGGCGGCGCTGACGGGCAATCTGGGCGCACTGCAGGCGCCCGGAAAGACGCATTTCCTGCCCTATCTTGGCGGCGAGCGCACCCCGCTGAATTCCGCCTCGGCGCGCGGCGCGTTCACGGGGCTGGAACATGTCACCGACACCGCCGCCGGAACCCGCGCGGTGCTGGAGGGGGTTACCTTTGCCATCCGCGACTGTCGCGATGCGCTGGCGGCCACGGGCACGCAGATCGAGCGCTTGCTGGCCGTGGGCGGCGGGTCGCGGTCCGACTACTGGCTGTCCTTGATTGCCACGGCGCTGGACTGTCCGGTGGATTTGCCCGTTGCGGGCGATTTCGGCGGGGCGTTCGGGGCGGCGCGCTTGGGGATGATGGGGGCCACAGGGGCGGGGGCCGAGATCGCCACCCAGCCGGTGATCGCAAAGACGCTCGAGCCGGTGCACGGTTTGAGCGCCGCTTTTGATGCGGGGCATGCCGCCCATCTGAAGGCGCGCAAGGCGATTGCAGCGCTCTAGCGGGCGCATTGTTTTCAATCTGCCCGTTTTTTTGGCAAAGCGGCGCGCAATTGGACAACACTTGCGCGCCGCTTGTCGTCGTGCCTGTCAAACGGGCAAGGCCGTTGCAGCGCGCGGCGCGCTCTGGTGTGAGCAAGAGGAAACTGCCCAAGCGGGACGCCATGGCCGATCCTCTATCTATTATCGTTGTTGAAAAAGACCCCGAGCGCGCGCGCATGGTGGTTGATGCCCTGCGCGAGGCGGGCGAGTTCACGGTTCACGTCATCGCCGAAGAGACGGGATTGGGGCGGCGGATTTCCGAACGCAATCCCGACATCGTGCTGGTCGATCTGACCTCGCCCACCCGCGACATGCTGGAAGAACTTGCGCTTGCCTCCGGGCCGCTGGAGCGTCCGGTGGCGATGTTCGTCGATAAGTCGAGCGATAGCCTGACGAAGGCGGCCATTGAAGCGGGCGTGTCGGCCTATGTCGTGGACGGGTTGCGCGGCGAGCGGATCAAGCCGGTGCTGGATGCCGCCATCGCCCGCTTTCACATGTTCCACCGGATGCGCGCCGAACTGACCGCCACCAAACGCGCGCTCGAAGAACGCAAGGTGATTGACCGCGCCAAGGGCCTGTTGATGAAGGCGCGCGGGATTGACGAGGATGCGGCCTATGCGCTGTTGCGCAAGGCGGCGATGGATCAGGGGCGCAAAGTGGCCGATGTGGCCGAAGCGCTTGTGACAGCGGCGGGGTTACTGGGATGAGCGGCGCGCCTCTTTCTGTGGGCTATGTGGCGCTGGTCGACGCTGCCCCCTATATTATTGCGCATGAATTGGGCTTTGCCGACGAGCAGGGCCTCTCTCTTGAGTTGCAGCGCGCCCCAAGCTGGGCCACCTTGCGCGACTGGTTGGCGATGGGCACCATTTGCGCCGCCCATATGTTGTCGCCCGTGCCGGTTGCCGTGGCCTTGGGGGCAACCCCCGCGTCCGAGCGTCTGGATGCGCTGATGGTCACCTCGGTGAATGGCAATGTCATCGGCGTGCGCAGCGAACTGGCCCAGCAGATGCGCGCGGCGGGACACAGCGTTGATTTCAGCGATGCGCGCGCCGCGGGCGAAGCCCTGATGGCGACAGGCGGACGCCTGCGCGTGGGCGTGCCCTTTCCCTTTTCGATGCATGCCGAACTTGTTTACCACTGGCTTGGCGCGCTCGGTGTGACAACCCCGCAGGGGCTGGACGTGAAAACCGTCCCGCCGCCGCTGATGGCCGATGCCGTGGCGGCAGGGGAAATCGACGCTTTTTGCGTGGGCGCCCCCTGGGGATCGCTTGCGGTGGAAACGGGCGTGGGGGAATTGATCCTGCCAAGCGCGGCCATCTGGTCCTTTGCACCCGAAAAAGTGCTGGCGGTGCGCCATTCCTGGGCCGAGGGCGAGCCGGAGCTGGCCAAACGCCTCATGCGCGCGATTTACAACGCCTGTCGCTGGCTCGCCCTTCCCGAAAACCGCGCCACCGCGGCGGAAATCATGACGCGGGCCGAATATCTCGACCTGCCGGTGGAAATCATCGAGCGCTCGCTGCGGGGGCGCCTGATCATCAACGCCCGCGGCGACGAGCGCGCCTGTGCCAACCACATGTGCTTTCATCGCGGCGCGGCGACCTTTCCGTGGAAAAGCCAGGCCGAATGGATGGCCGCGCGCATCGCGGCGCGCCTTGGGCTGGATCGCGCAAGCGCGATGGCCAAGGCGGCTGAAGTGTTTCGCACCGATCTGTACCGCGCGAATCTGGCAGGGACGGGGGCCGAAATGCCCGCCGCGTCACGCAAGGTCGAGGGCGCTTTGAGCGAGCCTTCGGCGGTTGCCTCCGCTTCGGGGAAGCTGATTCTTGAGCGGGATGCGTTTTTCGACGGCACGGTTTTTGATCCCTCCGCTGCGGAGTGACTAAAAACCGTGCAGTTGACGCCAGCCGAATGCCGCAATTGCGAAAAAGCTGAACCCTGCGTTGACCCGCTCCCCTGCGATGGGGGACGTTGAATTCAAGGACAGCGGCAATGGCGCCGCAGGTTCTGACCGAAATTCCCGATTGAACGGGATCCGAGCAAAGCCGCTCGATCATGACGTAGCATACCCTCTCCTCCCTTGGGTGTTCTGTCTGATCGGCGGCTTTTTTGTTTTTTCGACGTCTCACCACTTCGTAACCGGCGTCACATTTCTGGAGAGTACAGAGACATGAAATCTATCGCAGCACTTTTGGCAGCGTCCACAGTTCTGACATCGGCGGCCTATGCAGAGATGCTGGACGTTGAGAAAGACGAGCTGAAATTCGGCTTCATCAAACTCACCGATATGGCGCCGCTGGCTGTCGCATATGAAAACGGCTATTTCGAGGACGAGGGTCTGTTCGTCACGCTGGAAGCGCAAGCCAACTGGAAAGTGCTGCTGGACGGGGTCATCGACGGGACGCTGGACGGTGCGCATATGCTGGCCGGCCAGCCCATCGCGGCGACCATCGGTTACGGCACCGAAGCCCATATCGTGACGCCCTTCTCGATGGATCTCAACGGCAACGGCATCACCGTTTCCAACGAAATCTGGGACGAAATGCAGCCCTACGTCGAGCGCGGTGAAGATGATCTTCCGATCCACCCGATTTCGGCCGCCTCCTTGAAGCCGGTCGTCGATCAGTACCGCGCCGAGGGCAAGCCCTTCAACATGGGCATGGTTTTCCCCGTCTCCACCCACAACTACGAGCTGCGCTACTGGCTCGCGGCGGGCGGGATCAACCCGGGCCTCTATTCCCCCGAGGATGTGTCGGGCCAGATCGGTGCCGAGGCGCTGTTGTCCGTGACCCCGCCGCCCCAGATGCCCGCGACAATGGAAGCCGGAACCATCTATGGCTACTCCGTGGGCGAGCCGTGGAACCAGGCAGCGGTGTTCAAAGGCATCGGCGTGCCGGTGGTGACCGATTATGAAATCTGGAAGAACAACCCCGAGAAAGTCTTTGGGATCACCGCGCAATTTGCCGAGGAATACCCCCAGACCACGCTCGCCATCACCAAAGCGCTGATCCGCGCCGCGATGTGGCTGGATGCCGATGACAACGCCAACCGGGAAGAGGCCGTGCAGATCCTCAGCCAGTCCCAATATGTGGGCGCGGATGCGGAAGTGATCGCCAACTCCATGACCGGCACCTTCGAGTACGAAAAAGGCGACAAGCGCGACGTTCCCGACTTCAACGTGTTCTTCCGCTACAACGCCACCTATCCCTACTACTCGGACGCGGTGTGGTATCTCACCCAGATGCGCCGCTGGGGTCAGGTCGCAGAGGCCCAGCCCGATAGCTGGTACGATGAGGTCGCAAAATCGGTCTACAAGCCGGAAATCTACCTCGAAGCCGCGCGTATGCTGGTGGATGAGGGCCTCGCGGATGAAGCCGATTTCCCCTTTGACAGCGATGGCTACCGCGCGCCCACTCCGGCGGGCGACATCATCGACGGGATTGCCTACGACGGTCGCACGCCCAACGCCTATATCGACAGCCTGCCGTTCGGCCTGAAGGGCGAGCAAATCGTCGAAGGCTCTGAAGTCAAAGGCTGATCTTTCACACGCCACCTTCACGTCCCGCAGGTTTTGACGCCTGCGGGACGCCCCTTGTTCAACCGGACATCGATCCCTCAAACGCACCAAGACCGAGGCAGATACCATGACCACCATCGACCCAGATTTTGCCGCCAAGGCAGACCGCGACGCGCGCCGTGCGCGCCGCTTCACCCGTATCAACAAGGCAGACAGCTGGCTCACCGTTCTGGGGCTGGCATGGGTCACCCCGATCCTGCGCGCTGCCGCCGGTGACAATCCGCGCGCTCAGGCCAAAGAGGTCTGGCAGCTTTTGGGTGTGCCGCTTTTGGCGATTGCCGTTTTTATGATGCTCTGGGCCTCACTGGCGCCGCGCGTTCAGACCTCGCTGGGGGCGATCCCCGGACCCAAACAGGTGTGGGAGCAGGTGATCGTCCTCAACGATGCGCATTTTGCCGAAAAGGACAAGGCAGCGGCCTTTTACCAGCGTCAGGATGATCGCAACGCCAAGCTGATCGCAGATGGTCAGGCCGATAAAGTCCGCGAGCGCGTCTACACCGGTCAGGCGACCTACTACCAGCAGATCTGGACCTCGATCAAAACGGTCTTTGCCGGCTTCTTGCTGGGGACGATCATCGCGGTGCCGCTGGGCATCGTGGCGGGTCTGTCCAAAACCGCCAATGCCGCCATGAACCCGTTGATCCAGATTTTCAAACCGGTCTCGCCGCTGGCATGGTTGCCCATTGTGACCATGGTCGTTTCGGCCACCGTGTCCAACGACGGGACATTTTCCAAATCCTTCATCACCTCGGCCATCACAGTGACGCTCTGCTCGCTCTGGCCCACCATTATCAACACAGCCCTTGGCGTGGCCTCCATCGACAAGGATCTGGTCAACGTGGGCAAGGTGCTGAAACTGTCCACCTTCACCAAGATCACCAAACTGGTGCTGCCCTCGGCGCTGCCGCTGATCTTTACCGGCCTGCGTTTGTCGCTTGGTGTGGGCTGGATGGTGCTGATCGCCGCGGAAATGCTCGCGCAGAACCCCGGTTTGGGCAAATTCGTCTGGGATGAATTCCAGAACGGGTCGTCCGACAGCCTCGCGCGCATCATGGTTGCTGTGTTCACCATCGGCATCATCGGCTTCGTCCTCGACCGTCTGATGTTCGCGATCCAGAACTTCTTTACCTTCTCTGCAAACCGCTAAGGGGGTAAAGATCATGGGTATCATCGAATTCAAGAATGTTTCCAAAGGCTTCGGCTCCGGTCTTGAGCGCACCGATGTGCTGCACAACATCGACCTCGATGTCAAAGAAGGCGAATTCGTCGCCATCCTCGGCTTTTCCGGTTCGGGCAAGTCGACGCTGATGAACCTGATGGCGGGGCTTTATGGCCCCGACGCAGGGACCGTCACCTTTAAAGGCAAGCCGATTGAAGGCCCCAGCCCCGAGCGTGGCCTGGTGTTCCAATCCTACTCGCTGATGCCCTGGCTGACGGTGCAGGGCAATGTCGCACTGGCGGTGGATACGGTCCACAAGGACAAATCCAAAGCCGAGCGCGCGGCGCTGGTGTCCAAATATATCGCCATGGTCGGTCTGCCCCATGCGGCGCACCGCCGCCCGGCCGAACTGTCGGGGGGGATGCGCCAGCGGGTGTCGGTGGCGCGCGCCCTGGCGATGGACCCCGAAGTGATGCTGCTGGACGAGCCGCTGTCCGCGCTGGACGCGCTCACGCGGGCCAATCTTGCCGATGAAATCCTCGATATCTGGGAACAGGACAAAAAGACCTGCATTCTGATCACCAACGATGTGGACGAGGCCATTTTGCTGGCCGACCGCATCATCCCGCTCAATCCCGACGGCACTTTGGGCGAGGCGGTGAGTGTCAACATCCCCCGTCCGCGCGACCGTATGGCGATGAACAACGATGACGGTTTCAAAGCCCTGCGCGCCTCGGTCACCAAATATCTGATGGATGTGGGCGTGAACGCCAAATCCGAGGAAACCCGCACCCTGCCGGGGATCAAACCCAAACACGCGATTCCCGCGGCGGTCGAACGGGCGATGGAAGGCGGGATCGAGGAACGCTATCTCGACTACTCGCAACTGCATAAAATCTACCCCACGCCCAAGGGGCCGCTGACGGTGGTCGAGGACTTCAACCTCAAGCTCAAGAAGGGCGAATTCGTTTCGCTCATCGGGCACTCGGGCTGCGGCAAATCCACCGTGCTCACCATGACGGCGGGTCTGAACGACATTTCCAAAGGTGTTATCAAACTGGATGGCTACGAGGTGCGCGGCGCGGACCCCGAGCGGGCCGTGGTGTTCCAGTCGCCCTCTTTGTTTCCGTGGCTTTCCGCAAAGGAGAATGTGTCCATTGGCGTCGATCGTGTCTATCCCACAGCCTCCCAAGCCGAGCGGCAGGATGTCGTTGAATATTATCTGGAACGGGTCGGTCTTGCTGACTCTATGGATAAGCCCGCGTCCTCGATGTCCAACGGGATGAAGCAGCGGGTGGGGATCGCGCGTGCCTTCGCGCTGTCGCCCAAGCTGTTGCTGCTCGACGAGCCCTTCGGGATGCTCGACAGCCTCACGCGCTGGGAGTTGCAAGAGGTGCTGATGGAAGTCTGGTCGCGCACCAAGGTCACGGCCGTTTGCGTGACCCACGACGTGGATGAGGCCATTTTGCTGGCCGACCGCGTGGTGATGATGACCAACGGGCCACAGGCCACCATCGGCAAGATCACCGATGTGAACCTGCCGCGCCCGCGCACCCGCAAGGCGCTGCTCGAACATCCGGACTACTACCACTACCGCCAAGAGGTGCTTGATTTCCTAGAGGAATACGAACACGGCGCCAAGCCCAAGAAACCCGCCAAACCGATTGCGGCGGAGTAACCCGTGGTCCGGCGTCTTGTCATCATCGGCGCGGGCATGGCCACGGGGCGTCTGTTGGAGCGGCTGCTTGAGGCCGCGCCGCAGACCTTCGAGGTCACGCTGTTCAACGCCGAGCCGCGCGGCACCTACAACCGCTTGATGCTGTCGCCGGTGCTGGCGGGGGAAAAGGCCTTTGCCGATATCATGACCCACGGGCCGGACTGGTACAGCGCGCGCGGGGTCACCTGCCGCTTTGGCGAGCGGGTCACGGCCATCGATACCGACGCGAGGTTGGTGAGCGGCGAACAGGGGTCGGTGCCCTACGACGATCTGGTGATTGCCACCGGGTCGACCCCCTTCATCGTCCCGCTTCCCGGTGCCGGTCTGGAGGGCGTGATGGCCTACCGCGATGTCGAGGACACTCAGCGGATGATCGACCTTGGCGCGGTTGCGGGCAAACGTGCGGTGGTCATCGGCGGCGGTGTGCTGGGCCTGGAAGCGGCGGCGGGCATGGCCGAGCGCGGCGTCGATGTGACCGTCATCCACAATGCGGGCCACCCGATGAACCGCCAGCTGGACGCCGAGGCGGGGGGGCTTCTGGCCAAAGCGCTTGAGGCGCGCGGCATCACCCTGTGCCTTGGGGCCGCGTCGCAGGAAATTCTGGGCGACAGTGCGGGGCATGTGCGCGCCTTGCAACTGGCGGACGGGCGCGAGATCCCTTGCGATCTGCTGGTCATGGCTGTGGGCATCCGCCCTGCCACCGATCTGGCGCGCGCCGCCGGTCTTGAGGTGAACCGCGGGGTGGTGGTGGATGCGCAGATGCGCAGCAGCGCGCCCGACGTCTACGCCTTGGGCGAATGTACCGAATTCGAGGGCACGCTCTTTGGGCTTGTCGCGCCGCTCTATGATCAGGCGGCGGTGCTGGCGCAGGTTCTGCAGGGGCAGGAGGCCGCCTTCCGGATCACCGAGCTTGCCACCAAGCTGAAAGTCACCGGCTGCGATCTGTTTTCGGCGGGGGATTTTTCCGAAGGCCTTGGGCGCGAGAACATCGTTTTCCGCGATCCGGCGCGCGGGCACTACAAACGCCTCGTGATCGAGGCGGGACAGCTGATTGGCGCTGTCATGTATGGCGATACCGCCGACAGCGCATGGCTATACGATATCATTCTTGAGGGGCGCGACATTTGCGAGATGCGCGATGTGCTGATGTTTGGCCCCGCATTTGAAGGCGCGGCACCGCTGGACGCTTATGGCGGGCGCTGCTCGCTGACCGCTTGATGCGAAAGGGCACAGATATGACCAGTTTGAGCGAGGGACACATCGACCGATCCCCGCGCAAAGGTGCAGGTGGTGGTGCGTCCACCTGCACCACTTGCCCCTATTGTGGCGTCGGCTGCGGCGTGATTGCGACCCCCGATTTCACCGCCCCCACGCCGCGCGTGGAGATAGCGGGCGACACCGACCACCCCGCCAACTTCGGCCGTCTGTGCGTCAAGGGCATGGCCTTGGGCGAGACCGTCTCGACCGAGGGACGGCTCCTGCACCCGCAGGTCTACGGGCAAAAGGCGGGCTGGTCGCAAACCCTTGATCTGGTGGCAAGCCGCTTTGCCAAGACCATCGAGAAACACGGGCCGGACTCGGTCGCGCTCTATGTTTCGGGCCAATTGCTGAGCGAGGATTACTACGTCGCCAACAAGCTGATGAAGGGGTTCGTCGGCTCGGCCAATATCGACACCAATTCGCGGCTCTGCATGGCGTCCTCTGTGGCGGGCCACAAGCGCGCCTTTGGCACCGACACCGTGCCGGGCACCTATGAGGACCTCGAAGAGGCCGATCTGGTCGTCCTGACAGGGTCGAACCTCGCGTGGTGCCATCCGGTGCTCTATCAACGCATTGCCGCCGCCAAGGCCGCGCGCCCGACGATGCGCGTGGTCAACATCGACCCGCGCCGCACAGCCACCTGCGATCTGTCGGATTTGCATCTGCCGCTTGCGCCCGGGTCCGATGTGGCGCTCTTCAACGGTCTGCTCGCCGCCATCGCCAAATCCGGCGCTGTGGATGACAGCTTTGTCGAGACCCATGTCAACGGGTTCGATGCGGCACTTGCAGCGGCCCAGGCCGTGGACCTGTCGGTGTGCGACCTTGATGCCGGCGATATTGCCACATTTTTTGACTGGTTCTGCAGCACCGAAAAAACCGTCACCGTCTATTCGCAAGGCGTGAACCAATCCTCGGCAGGGGCGGATAAAGTGAACGCCATCCTCAACTGCCACCTTGCCACAGGGCGCATCGGGCGCGCCGGAATGGGGCCGTTTTCCGTCACCGGACAGCCCAATGCCATGGGCGGGCGCGAAGTCGGCGGGCTTGCCAATATGCTGGCCTGCCATCTTGATCTCGAAAACGCCAACCACCGCGACGCGGTGCAGGGGTTCTGGAACGCCCCCGTCATGGCCGATAAAGCCGGCCTGAAGGCGGTGGATATGTTCGAGGCGGTGGGCAGCGGCAAGATCAAGGCGATCTGGATCATCTGCACCAATCCCGTTGTCTCCATGCCCGACGCCGATGCGGTGAAAGCCGCGCTGGAGGGCTGCGATTTCGTCGTCGTTTCCGACATGTATGCCACCACCGATACCGCCAGACTGGCGCATGTGGTGTTGCCCGCAACGGGCTGGGGCGAAAAGGACGGCACCGTCACCAATTCCGAGCGCCGCATCTCGCGCCAGCGCGCCTTCCTGCCAAGCGCGGGCGAGTCGCGCCATGACTGGGACATCCTGTCGGATGTGGCGCGGCGCATGGGGTTTTCGGGCTTTGAATACGAACGCCCCGTCGATATTTTCCGCGAATACGCGGCGCTGTCGGGGCTGGCGGCGCATCTGGGGCGCGATTTCGACATTTCCGGCCTGAAGGATATCACCGATGCCGAATATGAGGCGCTGCAACCGGTGCAATGGCCCGTGTCTACGGTGAAAACCGGCGGGCGGTTTTTCGGGCAGGGCGGCTTTTTCACCGAGGATGGCCGCGCCAGAATGCTGCCGGTCACGCATCGCCCGCCGCAAGGCAAACGCGCGCGCAAATATCCCATGTGGCTGAACACGGGCCGTGTGCGCGACCATTGGCACACGATGACGCGCACGGCGCTGTCGGCGCGCCTTGGCGGGCATCTGGCCGAACCTTTCCTCGAAATCCATCCCGTGGATGCAAAGGCTTTGGGCCTCAAACCCGCAAGCCTGGCCGATGTCACCAGCCCGCGCGGCACGGCGACCCTGCGGGTGCTGGTCACGGACCGGCTGCGCCAGGGCGAGGTCTTTGCCCCGATGCACTGGACGGGCGAAACCGCGCCCACGGGGCGTATCGACGCGCTGGTCGCACCCATCGTCGATCCGGTGTCCGGCCAACCCGAAAGCAAGGCCACGCCGGTGCGTGTCAGCCCCCATAGCGCGGCATGGTACGGGTTTGCCGTCTCGGTGCACGAGCCCCAGGCCGGCACGCGCTATTGGGCCAAGGCCCGCGCGCAGACCGGTTGGCGCATCGAACTGGCCGATGACAAAGAGCCTGCGGACTGGCTGCGCTTTGCGGCGCGCCTGCTCGACCTCGACCCCGACAGCTGCGAGGCGCTCACGCTGTTTGACGATGCCTCGGGTCTGTGGCGCGTCGCGTTCTTGCGCGACGGGGTGTTGGCAGGAGCGCTTTTTGCCGCGCGCGATCCGGTGGCTGTGGCGCGCGCCCATGTGGTGGGGCAACTCGACCAGCCCAGCGGCCCGCCGATCCTTGCGGGGCGACCGGGGGCCGATATGCCCGACCCCGGCGCGACGATCTGTTCGTGCTTCAACGTTGGAATCAATACCATTGTGAGCGCGATCGAGGCGCAGGGTCTTGCGTCCGTGGATGCCATCGGGGTAGCTCTGAAGGCAGGGACGAACTGCGGTTCGTGCCGTCCTGAGTTGCAGGCGTTGCTAAGCACCAGCGCCAAGAAAGAGGCCGCGGAATAATATGACACTCGCCCCCTTCGTTCGGGCCATGGGACGTGGCCCCGGACGGGCGCGTTCGCTGACGCAAGAAGAAGCCCGCGAGGCTTTTTCCCTGATTCTGTCCGGCGAGGCCGACCCCCATGCGGTCGGCGCGCTGTTGATGTTGATGCGCTATCGTGGCGAGGTTCCGGCGGAAATTGCAGGGTTCGTGCAGGCGCTGCGCGACACCTTGCCCGAGTGGACCGGCCCGCGCCCCGCGCTGGACTGGCCGTCCTATGCGGCGGGGCGCACGCGCGGGTTGCCGTGGTTCTTGCTGTCGGCCAAACTGGTCGCCAAAGCGGGTCATCCGGTGCTGATCCACGGCTGGAATTCCCATCAGGACGTGAGCGCGAGCGTGCGCGAAGCCCTGCCGTTTGCCGGTATCACACAAGCGCGCAGCCTGATGGAAGCGGCGCATTTGCTGGACATGCACAACATCGCCTATCTGCCGCTCGAATGCATTTCCGAGCGGGCTTTGGAACTTGTGAAGTTGCGCGAAGTTTTTCAGCTAAGGTCTTGTGTAAACACTGTTTTGCGGGTGATGAATCCCGCGCAGGCCGAGGCGGCCGTGCAGGGCGTGTTCCATCCGCCCTACCGTGAATTGCAGGCGGAAACGGGCAAGCTGTTGGGGCAGAAAAACCTGACCATCATCAAGGGCGGCGGCGGCGAATTCGAACGCCATCCAGCCAAGGACATCGCCCTTTACGGGCTGCGCGGCGGGGTCGACTGGATGCCCACCCATCCGCCCTTGCTGGAGGAAACCCGCCGGCTGGCCGAGGACGATCACCCGCGCGAGGCCTTGGCGGATTTGTGGTCGGGCAAACTGGCGGATCCCTTCGCACAGGCGGTTGTGATCGGCACGGCGGCGCTTGCGCTGGACACTTTGGGTGTAAGCGAGCCGCTGGCCGTCGCGCGCGTGCTGTGGGAGGGCCGCGCGTGAAGTTCTTTCCGATGTTTCTGCGCATGGCGGACCGCGATGTTCTGATCGCGGGCGGCGGCGAACAGGCCGCGCAAAAGACGCGTCTGATGCTGAAAACCGAAGCGCGCATCACCGTCCATGCCGCTCAAATCGACGACGAACTGGCGGCTTTGGTGGCCGAGGGCAAGCTGTCCCACGCCACGGGGCCCCTCACCCCCGACAGCTTCAAAGGCAAGGCGCTGGTGTTCATTGGCACCGGATCGCCCGCTGCAGACGCCTGTCTGGCCGATCTTGCAGCGCTTGCGGGAGCGCTGGTGAATGTGGTGGACCGCCCTGACCTGTGCGAGGCGACGACGCCCTCGCTGGTGGACCGCGATCCGTTGGTGGTGGCCATCGGCACAGAAGGGGCCGCGCCCGTTCTGGCACGGGCGGTCAAAACGCGGCTTGAGGAATTGCTGGAACCGCGACTGGGCGAAATGGTCGGCTTTGCGGGGCGGATGCGCGACGCGGTGGCGCGCAGCATCCCCAAGGAGAACCGGCGCGAATTCTGGCGCTGGACCTTCAACGATGCGCCGCGCCGCCTGTTCGCGCGCGGAGCCGAACGCGAGGCCTTCGACCTGATCAAACAGGCGATCCATGAGGGTCGCGTGCCGACAGAAACGGGGCGCGGCTCCATCGCGCTTGTCGGTGCCGGCCCTGGGGCGCGCGACCTGCTGACGCTGCGCGCGGTGGCACGTCTGCAAGAGGCGGATGTGATTTTCTACGACCGTCTGGTTGATCCCGATGTGCTGGAACTGGCGCGCCGCGACGCCGAACGGGTGTTCGTGGGCAAGGTCGTGGGCGCCCACGAGTGGCCTCAGGACCGGATCAACGAGATCATCGTGGAAACGGCGCTGGCGGGACAAAAGGTTGTGCGGCTCAAATCCGGCGATCCGGCGATTTTCGCGCGCACGGGCGAGGAACTGGACGCGGCGGCGGCGGCGGGGGTGCCTTGCGAAATCGTGTCAGGCATCACGGCGGCGTCGGCTGCGGCGGCCGCGATGAACCGCCCGCTCACCGAGCGCGGCGTGACCGACCGCGTGACCTTCGCCACCGGCACCCTCAAGCCGGGGACGGGAGAGCCCGATTGGGCCAGCCTTGCCAAACCCGGCACGGTTCTGGCGCTTTACATGGCGGTGCATACCTCTGACAAAGTACGCGAAAACCTTTTGGCACAAGGGGTTGCGGGGGATGTGCCGGTGGATGTCGTCGCCCATGCCACCACGCGGCGCGAGATCCAGATATCGACAACCGTGGCCGCGCTGCCCGAAGCCTTGGCGGCTGCAAACATCACGTCCCAAGCGATTCTGTTGATCCGCGTGCCCAAAAACGCTTAGCAAGAACGGCGAGATGGCGCGCGCGGGCGCGCACCATCTGTGTTTTGACCAGTTATGGGACCTGTGTTTTGGCGCAGGGTCAGGTGATCACATCGGGTGTTTGGCGCCCCGTGTGCTGTGTGATGGCTGCAACCTCATGCGCGGCCTCGATCACCGGTTTCAACGCCTCTTGGGGGTCCAGACCGTGTTGGGCGGCATCCGCCTCAAAGCGTTCCAGATAGAGCCGCAGGGTTGCCCCCGAGGTGCCCGTGCCCGACAGGCGCAACACGATCCGCGCCCCGCCGGTAAAGAAAATCCGCACGCCCTGATGGGCCGACACCGAGCCGTCGACGGGATCGGTGTAGGAAAAATCATCCGCCCCCTCGATGCCCAGACCGCCCGCCGAAGTGCCGGCCAGACCCGACAGGCGCTCGCGCAGGCTTGCCATCATCGCATCGGCTTTCTCGGTCTCGATCGCTTCGAAATCATGGCGCGAATAATAGGTGCGGCCGAATTCGGCCCAATGGGCTTCCATCAGCTCGCGCACGGATTTTCCGGTTTTTGCCAGAATGTTGAGCCAGAGCAGCACCGCCCACAGCCCGTCTTTTTCGCGCACGTGATCCGAACCCGTGCCAAAGCTTTCCTCGCCGCACAGCGTGACCTTGCCCGCATCCAAAAGGTTGCCAAAGAATTTCCAGCCGGTCGGGGTTTCAAAACAGTCCAGCCCCAGCTTGGCGGCCACACGGTCCACAGCACCCGAGGTGGGCATCGAGCGCGCCACCCCCGCGAGGCCTTTGGCATAGCCCTTGGCCAGCGGCGCATTGGCCGCCAGCACCGCGAGGCTGTCGGAGGGGGACACATAGATGCCTGCGCCCACCACCATGTTGCGGTCGCCATCCCCGTCGGAGGCCGCGCCGAAATCGGGCGCGCTGTCGCCCATCATCTCGTCCATCAGCTCATGGGCCCAAGTGGGGTTGGGGTCGGGGTGCATTCCGCCGAAATCGGGCTGCGGTGTGCCGTGGGTCACGGTGCCGACAGGCGCGCCAAGGCGGCGTTCGAGAATCTCGCTCGCATAGGGGCCGGTGATGGCGCACATGGCATCAAAGCGCATGCTAAAGCCCGCTTTGAACATCGCGCCAATCGCATCGAAATCGAACAGTTCTTGCATGAGGTCGGCGTAATCTGCGACCGGATCGATGATCTCGACCACCATATCGCCCAAGGTGACGCTGCCGATGGTGCCCAGGTCGACACCTGCATGGTCGAGAATATCGTAGGATGTCAGCACCTTGGAACGTTCAAACATCGCGGCGGTAACGGTTTCGGGGGCGGGGCCGCCATTGGCCATGTTGAACTTGACGCCGAAATCCTCCTCCAGCCCGCCGGGGTTGTGGGAGGCCGACATGATGATGCCGCCATCGGTTTTGTATTTGCGGATGACATGCGAGGCCGCGGGGGTCGACAGCAGGGCGTTCTGGCCGACGATCACTTTTGCAGCGCCCTGGGCGGCGGCCATTTTGAGGATGGTTTGCGCCGCCTCGACGTTGAAAAAACGGCCATCGCCTCCCAGCGCCAGAACCTTGCCTTTCACCCCGCCCGTGGCGTCGAAAATGCTTTGGACAAAGCTTTCAAGGTAGTGCTCGACCATGAAAGCGCGGGTTTTCTTGCGCAGCCCCGAGGTGCCGGGTTTCTGGTCGTCAAAGGAGGAAAAAGTCTTGGTCAGAACGGTCATTTTCAAAGGTGCTTTGCTTTTGTCGGATGAGGGATCAATGCGGCTACGATAGTGCTGGTGGCGGGAATGTCGAGGGTCGGGCCATGGATCGGCGCAACGCGGCAGGCCGGATCGGTCGTGTCGAGGATCAGCGCCCAAGCGTGGCCCGCAGGGGCGGCGGGCAGGGTGGCCGTCACCGCCTCGCCGTTGTTGAAACAGCACCACAAAGGGTCGGCTTCGCGGTCGCCTGCGGGGACTTCGGCGCTGGTGCGGATTTCCACACAGAGCGCGCGCCATGCCGGATCGTGCCAGTCGGCGTCACCGGGCGCGGTGCCGTCGGGTTTCAGCCAGACAAGGTCGCGCATCCCGTCGGATTTGCGGGTCTGGCCGTGCAAAAAGTCGCGTTGGTGCAGCACGGGATGGGCGTGACGCAGCGCCGAAAGCCGTCCGATGAAATCCAGAAATTCGGTGTCGGTCTTGGCCCAGTCGATCCAGCCGGTGGCGTTATCCTGCGCATAGGCGTTGTTGTTGCCGCCTTGGGTGTTGCCGATTTCATCCCCCGCCAGCAGCATCGGCGTGCCTTGGGACAGAAACATCGTGGCCATCAGGTTGCGTTTGCGCAACGCGCGTTTGGCAAGGATCAACGGATCCTCCGTCGGACCTTCGACACCGCAGTTGTCAGAGAAATTCGCGCCATGCCCGTCGCGGTTGTCTTCGCCGTTGGCCTCGTTGTGTTTGGTGTTGTAGCTGACCACATCTTCCAGCGTGAATCCGTCATGGGCGGTCACGAAGTTGACCGAGGTCAGCGCATCGCGTGCCGCGTGGTCGAATTCGTCCGAAGAACCCAGAACGCGCGTGGCCAGCGCGGGGGTGAGATGGCTTTCGCCGGTCCAAAACCGGCGCACCTCGTCGCGAAACCTGTCGTTGAGTTCGAGAAAGGGATGGGGAAACGCCCCTAACTGGTAGCCGCCCGGACCGATGTCCCAGGGTTCGGCAATCAGTTTCACGCCGCGCAGCACCGGATCCTGCCGGATGGCCTGCAAAAACGCCCCCTCGCGCTCAAAGCCGTTGGGCCCGCGCGCCAGTGTCGTCGCCAGATCGAACCGAAACCCGTCAACGCCCATGATTTCCACCCAATAGCGCAGGGAATCCATCACCATGCGCAGCACATAGGGGTGGCTCATGTTCACCACATTGCCCGTGCCGGTGTCATTGTCATAGAGGCGGCGGTTGTTGGATTGCAGGCGATAGTAGGAGGCGTTGTCGAGGCCGCGAAACGACAGGGTCGGCCCCTGTTCATTGCCTTCGGCGGTGTGGTTGTAGACCACATCCATGATCACCTCGATGCCCGCCGCGTGAAAGGCCGCGACCATGGACTGGAATTCCCAGATCTGGTTCTGGCTCATGTAACGCGGCTCGGGCGCGAAAAAGCCGATGGTGTTATAGCCCCAGTAGTTGCGCAGGTTTTTTTCGACCAGAAAGCGGTCGTCCAGAAAGGCCTGCGCAGGCATGATCTGCACGGTGGTGATCCCCAGCGCGGTGAGGTGTTCCAGCATGGGCGGCGCGGACATTCCCAGAAACGATCCGCGAATGGCACGGGCAATCTGGGGGTGGGTTTTGGTCAAACCTTTGACATGGGCCTCGTAATTGAGAGGCACATCGGGGGATTTGGGACGCCGCTCGGGCGGGTAGGCGGGCAGGCTGTGGACCACTTCGGCCTTGGGCATGGCAAAGGCGCTGTCGCGGGTGTCAAACGACAGATCGCCGCGCGACGAGCCGCCCTTGTAGCCCAAAAGCGTGTCCGACCAGCGCAGGGTTCCGCTGATTTTGCGCGCATAGGGGTCGAGCAGCAGCTTGTTGGGGTTAAAGCGGTGGCCCTCTTCGGGGGCATAGGGTCCATGGGCGCGAAACCCGTATTTCGCCCCCGCACTCAGCCCGCCGACATGCACATGCCAGACATCGCCGCTGCGCGCGGTCATGGGGATACGCTGCAATTCCTTGCGGCCATCATCCGAGAATAGGCACAGGTCCAGTTGGGTTGCATTTTGCGAAAACACCGCGAAATTGACGCCGTCGAAATCGGGAACCGCCCCCAGATCCTTCGGGCTGCCATCGCTGAGGGTGTAATAGTTCTGGCGCGATGTGGCCGCAGAGGGGCTCATGGTGCGGCCTCGCTGGTGAGGCTTTCGTAGAGTGCGATATAGGCGGCGGCGGAGGTGTCCCAGCCAACGGGCTGTTTCATGGCGTTGCGCTGCATTTGCGTCCAGAGGTCGGGCTGGGCAAAAAGCATCAGCAAGCGTTCAAGCGCAAAGGACAAGGCGATCGGTTCGGTGGGATGAAAGGTAAAGCCGGTCGCGACACCCATCGCCAAAGCGGCCGGATTGGCGTCGATCACGGTGTCCGCAAGACCGCCGGTCGCGGCTACCAGTGGCAAGGTGCCAAAGCGCAACCCGTACAGCTGGGTGAGGCCGCAGGGCTCGAAACGCGAGGGGATGAGCACCGCATCGCCGCCCGCAAACATCAGGTGGCTCAACTCTTCGTCGTAGTCGATTTCCACTCCCACACGTCCGGGGTAGCGGTTGCCCAGATCGCGAAACGCCTGTTCCAGCGCCTTGTCGCCCGTCCCAAGCACCGCCACCGCGCCGCCCTGTTCGATAAATTCGGGCAGGCATTCGGCCAGCAGGTCGAGCCCCTTTTGATGGGACAGGCGCGAGACCACGATGGCCAGCGGCGCGTCATGGGCATGAATGCCAAAGCGCGCAGCCAGCGCACGGCGGGCATTGGCTTTTTTCTTGAGGGTGCGCAAGCCATAGGGCGTGTCACAGGTTTGCGGATTCCACAGGTCCAGATCGATCCCGTTGAGGATACCGACCATATCGGTTGAGCGGTCGCGGATGATCCCGTCCATTCCCATCCCGAACTCGGGCCGCATCAATTCGCCCGCATAGGTCGGGGACACGGTGGTCAGTTTCCACGCATGTTTCAGGCCGGCCTTGAGGGCGGAAATCTGGCCGAAATATTCGAAACTATCGGCGTGGAATTCGTGCCAGGGCAGGCGCAGCGCCTCGGTGCGATCTGCCGGAGCCAGCCCCTGAAAGGCCATGTTGTGGATGGTGAGGATGGTGGGGATATGGCCGTGACCGGCAAACTTGAGGTAGGAGGGCACGAGGGCGGCCTGCCAGTCGTGGCAATGCACCAGGCGCGGCCGCCACCCGTCGCTGGTCCCGTGCATCGCGATCTGTGCGCCCACCCAGGACAGCGCGGCAAAACGTTCGGGATTGTCGGCAAAATCCACGCCGTCAAGATCAAGGTAGGGCCCGCCGGCGCGGTCGAACAGATGCGGCGCCTGCAGCAGCAGGATCTCGGTTGCGCCAGTTCCTTCGCCCCCGCTGGCCTCCGACGCGACCGTGCCGAAAATCACCTGCGCAGGGCCGCCAAAGAGGTCGGGGTCCGACCAGACCACACGCGTGTCGGTGAGCTTGGCAACCAGACCGGGGTAGGCGGGCAGCAATGTGCGCATCCGGTGACCCAAGGTGCCAAGCGCTTTGGGCAGCGCGCCCGCGACATCCGCAAGCCCCCCTGTTTTGATCAGCGGAACGCATTCGGACGTTACGGACAGGATGTCGAGCATGGCAGGGTCTCTTGTGCATAGGTTGGGGCAGAAGGGTCGGGCCAGCCTGCGCGCCGGCCCGACCAAAGCTCAGGTGAGCGCGGCGGCGCGCTTGTCGAGCATGGATTGGGTGATCAGCGTCACGCCCGTATCCGTCACGCGGAACCATTCGCTGTCGGCCTGCGGATCCTCGCCCACCACCAACCCTTCGGGGATGAGGACGCCGCGATCCACCACGCAGTTGGACAGGCGCGCGTTGCGCCCGAACTGCGAGTAGGGCAGGGCCACCACTTTGGAGAGGGAGGAGTAGCTATGGGCTTTGACGCCGGTGAACAGCAGGGAATTGCGCACCTCGGAGCCCGACACGATGCAGCCGCCCGAAATCAGCGAGGAAATCGCAAGGCCGCGCCGATCCTCTTGGTCGTGGACGAATTTCGCGGGGGGCACGGATTCCGAATAGGTCCAGATTGGCCAGCTTTTGTCATAGATATCAAGGGCGGGGGTGAATTCCGTAAGGTCGATATTGGCCGCCCAAAACGCATCCACCGTGCCCACATCGCGCCAGTAGGGTTGGGTTTCCAGCCCCGTTGTAACGCAGCTGTCGTCAAAGAAATGCGCCATTGCCTTGCCGTTTTTCACGATCTCGGGGATGAGGTCGGCCCCGAAATCATGGCTGGAATTGGCGTCCTGGGCATCCTTGAGCAGCAGGTCGCGCAGAAAGGCCCAGTTGAAGACATAGATCCCCATCGAGGCCAGCGCATTGTCGGGGTCGCCCGGAATGGTCGGCGGATCGGCGGGCTTTTCAAGGAATGAGGTGATGCGGCGCGACTTGTCGATGCCCATGACCCCAAAGGCGGTGGCTTCGGCTTTGGGCACCGTAAGGCAGCCCACGGTCACATCCGCGCCCGTGTCCACATGCTGGCGCAGCATGATTTCGTAATCCATTTTGTAAATGTGATCGCCTGCCAGAACCACAACGTAATCAACGTCGTAGCTGTCCACGATGTCGATGTTCTGGGTGACGGCATCGGCGGTGCCCAGATACCACTGCGTTTCGGAAACGCGTTGGGAGGCGGGCAGGATGTCGAGGTATTCGTTGCGCTCGGCGCGAAAAAAAGACCAGCCGCGCTGGCAGTGGCGGATCAGAGAATGCGCCTTGTACTGCGTGGCAATCGCCATTTTGCGGATGCCCGAATTGAGCGCATTGGAGAGTGCAAAGTCGATGATCCGCGTTTTTCCGCCAAAATAGACCGCAGGCTTGGCGCGGTTATCCGTCAGTTCTTTCAGGCGGCTCCCCCGACCGCCCGCCAGAACAAAAGCCATTGCGCGGTTGGACAGCCGCTCGGGTACGTTCAGTGGTTGCATATGTCCCCTCCCAAGGAATGCGGGCCAATTGACCGCGCGTTGTGGTCTGTTGACCTTATTTATATTCGAACACGATGACACTGAGCGGGGGCAAGGTCAGAAGGGCCGATTGGGCCTGCCCGTTCCATTCCACATCTTCGGTGTCGATGCCGCCGCCATTGCCCCGATCGCCACCGCCGTAGCGGCTGGCGTCGGAATTGAGGACCTCGCGCCAGTGGCCCGCGCGCACAAAGCCGACGCGAAAACCTTCGCGCGTCACGGGGGTAAAATTCACCACCACCACGCAGGGGGCGTCGCTCTGCGTGCCAAAGCGCGCAAAGGACAGCACCGAATTTTCCGCATCGCCCCCGTCGATCCACGCAAACCCCTCGGGGCGCGTGTCGTTGACATGCAGGGCGGGCGTCGCACGATACAGCGTGTTGAGATCGCGGATCAGCGTCTGCATGCCCTTATGCGCGGGAATATCGAGCAGGTGCCAATCGAGCGAGGCATTGTGGTTCCACTCGACGCCCTGGGCAAACTCACAGCCCATAAACAAAAGCTTCTTGCCCGGGTGGGTCCACATGAAGCCGTAATAGGCGCGCAGGTTGGCGAATTTTTCCCAGCCCTCGCCGGGCATCTTGTCGATCATCGAGCCTTTGCCATGAACCACCTCGTCGTGGCTGATCGGCAGCACGAAGTTCTCGGAATAGGCATAGACCATCGAAAAGGTGATGTCGTTGTGGTGGTATTTGCGGTGGATGGGGTCCTGTTCCATGTAGCGCAGGCTGTCGTTCATCCAGCCCATGTTCCACTTGTAGCCAAAGCCCAGACCGCCCGCGTCCACGGGGCGCGAGACTCCGGGGTAGGAGGTGCTTTCCTCGGCGATTGTCATGATGCCGTCCACCTCGCCGTAGGTGATCGTATTGGCGCGCTGCATCAGGCTGATCGCCTCGTAGTTTTCACGCCCGCCATCCTTGTTGGGCACCCATTCGCCCGGGTTGCGCGAATAGTCGCGATACAGCATCGAGGCCACGGCATCCACGCGCAGCCCGTCGATGTGATATTCTTCCATCCAGTAAAGCGCGTTTGAAATCAGGTAGTTGGCTACTTCTGCGCGGCCATAGTTGTAGATCAATGTGTTCCAGTCGACGTGGAAGCCTTCCTTGGGGTCGGCATGTTCGTACAGCGGCGTGCCGTCAAACTGTGCCAGCCCGTGCGCATCGGTCGGGAAATGCCCCGGCACCCAGTCCAGCAAGACCCCGATGCCTTTGCCATGCGCCGCGTCCACCAGCGCGCGAAATTCGGCAGGGGTGCCAAAGCGGATGGTCGGCGCATACATGCCAACGGGCTGATAGCCCCACGATCCGTCAAAGGGGAATTCGGAAACCGGCATCAGTTCAAGATGGGTGAACCCCATGTCATGGGCGTAATCGACCAGCTCCGTCGCCAGTTCCAGATAGGACAGCGGGCGACCGCCTTCCTCGACTTTGTGCCGCCACGATCCCAGATGCACCTCGTAGATCGAAATCGGGGCATCAATGCTTTGACGCGGGCCACGGTGTTTGAGGTAGGCGGCGTCCTGCCAGACCGGGTTGCGAATGTCGCGCACCACCGAGGCGGTTGCAGGCGGGTGTTCTGCGCCAAATCCAACGGGGTCGGCCTTTTGGGCGACATGGCCAGTCGCGCCGAGCACCTCGTATTTATAGGTGGTGCCCTCGCCCAGGCCGGGCAGGAAAATTTCCCAGACCCCGGTCGCGCCGCGCTTGCGCATCGGCAGGCGACGCCCGTCCCAGATGTTGAAATCGCCCACCACCGAGACGCGTTTGGCATTGGGGGCCCAGACGGCGAAATGCGTGCCCTCCAGCCCCGCGTGGGTCATCACATGCGCGCCCAAGGCGGTCCAGAGGCGGCGGTGCGTGCCTTCGCCCAACAGGTATTCGTCCAGATCCCCCAGCACCGGCCCAAGCCGGTAGGGGTCTTCGAAGGTCCAGACATAGCCGTCGTGCTCGGCTTCAAGGCGGTAGGTCTTCGTGCCCTTGCGCACCACCGCGGTAAACACATCCGGCGCGCCGGTGACGCGGTGCAGGTCCACGCGCATGGTTTTGCCGATCAGGGCGGTGACGCGGCTCACACCGGGGAGGTAGACGGTCAGGGTCAGGCGACCTTCGCGTTCGTGCAGCCCCAGCAGGGAAAACGGATCGCCGTGCTGCCCGTCCACGAGATCGCGCAGGGCGCGCGGTGGCGGCAGGGGGGTATCGGTCGGTGTCGTGCGGGGAGCTGCACCTTGGGGCGCGGGTGTCTTGGTGGTCTTGGCGCTTTGGCGCGCGGATGTCTTGGTGGTCTTGTCCTTTGGCGATCCGGCCATCGTCGTGGTCCTCCCCAGATCCAGTTTCCTCACGTCAGTCCTTGAGTGCCGAAGGCACGTCCCAGATGTCGGCCATATAGCCGCGAATGGTGCGGTCGGATGAAAAGAACCCGCTGCGTGCAACGTTCAAAATGGCTTTGCGGTTCCAGTCCTGCGGCGTGCGATATAGCGCATCGGCAGCGCGCTGTGCCTCCCAGTAACTGTCGAAATCCGCCGCCACCAGATAGTGGTCGTGGTGCCATGCGCGGTCCACCAAACCGTGGTAGCGGTCGGGTTCTTCCGGCGAAAACCGCCCCTCGACAATCATTTGCAACACATCGCGCAGGTTCTGGCTATCCTCGATCGCCTCGCGGGCGTGATTGATGTTCTTGCGCCGCTTCTCGACCCCGTCCGCCGTCAGCCCGAAGAGAAAGAAGTTGTCCGCGCCGACAAGGTCGCGAATTTCGACATTCGCGCCGTCGAGCGTCCCGATGGTGAGCGCGCCGTTCAACGTAAGCTTCATGTTGCCCGTGCCCGAGGCCTCTTTGCCCGCTGTCGAAATCTGCTCCGACAGATCGGCCGCCGGAATCAGGCGCTGGGCCATGGAGACGTTGTAATTGGGCGGATAAACGACTTTCAGCAGATGCCCCGTCACCGGATCGGCGTTGATGGTGCGCGCCACATCGTTGATCAGATGGATGATTTCCTTGGCCACGAAATACCCCGGCGCGGATTTGCCGCCAAAGAATTTCACCCGTGGCGTCCAGCCCGCATCGGGGGTCTGGCGCATGTTGTGCCACAGGGCGATGGTCTCGAAACAGTTCAAAAGCTGACGCTTGTATTCGTGCAGGCGCTTGATCTGGATGTCGAACATCGCATCCGGATTGATGTCGATACCCATCGTGTCCTGCACCCATCCTGCCAGAGCGACCTTGTTGGCCCGCTTGGCGGCGGCAAATTTTTCGCGAAAGGCGGCGTCCTGCGCGAAGGGTTCAAGCGTTTTGAGGTGGTCCAGATCGCGCGTCCAGCCCTCCCCGATGGTCTCGTCGAGCAGGGTGGAAAGCGCCGGATTGGACAGGCGCATCCAGCGGCGCGGGGTCACGCCGTTGGTTTCATTGGTGATGCGGTCGGGGTGCAGTTTATGCAGGTCGTGGAACACGGTTTCCTTCACCAGTTCCGAGTGCAGCGCCGAGACCCCGTTGACCTTATGCGACATGATAAAGGCCAAATCGCCCATTTTCACCTCGTTATGTTGCACAATTCCAACCGAGGGCGGGCGTTTGTGGGCTTTGGCGTGATCCTCGTCGATGCGTTGGATGATTTCCATGTGGCGCGGCAGAACCGAGCCCATGAGGTAGGTCGACCAGCGTTCCAGCGCTTCGGGCAGCAGCGTGTGATTGGTGTAGCCCAGCGTGGCGCGCGCGACTGTTTGCGCCTCGTCCCAGCCCATGTCGTGCTGGTCCATCAGCAGGCGCATCAATTCGGGGCCCGCGATGGCCGGGTGGGTGTCGTTCAGCTGGATGGCCACATGTTTGGGCAGATCGGCGAGGGTGCTGAACTGGCTCTGGTAGCGGCGCAGAATGTCCTGCAACGCCGCCGAGGTCATGAAATATTCCTGCTTGAGGCGCAGCTCCTTGCCCGCAGGTGTCGTGTCATCGGGGTACAGAACGCGGCTCAGGGTGCGCGCCAGTGCCTCGGGCGCGGCGGCGGCGGTGTAATCGCCGTTGTTGAAGCGCTCCAGATCGAACTGCGTGGTGGGCAGGCCCGCCCAAAGCCGCAGCGTCGAGGCCCATTTGCCCTGCCAGCCGACAACCGGCGTGTCATAGGCGGAGGCCTTGACGGTTTCGCCCGGCACCCAGACCGATTTTCCCCTGCGCAGTTCCGAATGGCCTTTGAAGCCGACGATATAGGCGGCTTCGGGGCGGGCAAATTCCCACGGGTGCGGCTGGCTCAGCCAGTCTTCGGGGGTTTCGACCTGCTGTCCGCCCTCGAACCGCTGGCGAAACAGCCCGTGTTCGTAGCGGATGCCGTAGCCATGTGCGGGCACGCCCACGGTGGCCATGCTTTCGAGGAAACAGGCGGCCAGACGCCCAAGGCCCCCGTTGCCAAGCGCCGCGTCGGGTTCATCCTCGATGATGTCTGACAGGGTTTGCCCCTCGGCGGCCAGCGCGGCCGCGATGGTTTCATGCAGGCCCAGATTGATCATCGCGTCTTCCAGCAGCCGCCCGATCAGAAACTCCATCGACAGGTAATAGACCCGCTTTGCCCCCGTGTCATAGGTTTGGCGGGTGGCCGCGAACCATGGCTTGAGCATTTCATCGCGGATCGCGAAAGAGGTCGCCATGCGCCAGTCGTAGCGCGACGAATGCCCCGCGTCCTTGGCCAGCGTATATTCCAGGTGATGCAGGATTTTTGCGCGCAGCGCGTCAACGGTGGGGCGGGCAAGGCCGCTCACCGAGGACGCCGGGGCCGAGGAAGCAGTAACGGGGGAAGCGGTCACGGGTATGGTCCTCAAATAAGCCAGAATCTGGCATTTCTTGCAATTTTACGCGCCGAAGGCTGTCGCAGTTTCCTGCGCCGCTTCCTGCGCCACGTCAGAAAGAATGCTGCCGGTAGGACCAGTCCCGGAAACGTTAATATAAGTGCTGACAGGGTTTTGAGCGATTGGAAAGTCCCAATGCTCGCGCGGCAGCTATGCGCGCAGTGCAACGGGCTCTTGCGGCGCGTTGCGCGCCACCCTGTGGCCCTAAAATCAAAGGGCCACACAATTCAATGTGCGGCCCTCAAGCTGTTCAGCGAAAAATCGCGTCTTTTGGCGGTTGCGGCGCGTTCACGGCGTCGCGCAGCGCTGTTATTTAAAGCACTTTTCGATCCGGTCGAGCGTTTGCATCGCGCCGAGCACTTCAATGGCCGATCCGTTGGGCTCGCGGCCCTCGGTGATTGCGGCGATGAATTCGCGGTCGATCAACTCGATGCCGTTGTTGGACACGGCGACACCGGAGAGGTCGATGGGGTTCTCATTGCCGTCATACAGGTCGTCGTAGCGGGCAATATAGGTGCCGTTGTCGCAGATGTAGCGGAAGAACGTGCCCAGAGGACCGTCGTTGTTGAACGACAGCGACAGGGTGCAAATCGCGCCCGAGGGGGTCTTCATGCCGATGGCCATATCCATGGCAATGCCCAGTTCGGGGTGATGCGGACCCTCAAGGCCGAACGCTTCGCTTGCGACTTCGCCGGTCTGGTACTGGAACAGATCGACGGTGTGGCAGGCGTGGTGCCAGAGCAGGTGATCGGTCCAGCTGCGCGCCTCGCCCTTGGCGTTGATGTTGGAGCGGCGGAAGAAATAGGTCTGCACATCCATTTGCTGGATTTTCAGCTCGCCCGCTTTGACCTTGTTGTGGATCCACTGGTGCGAGGGGTTGAAGCGGCGCACCTGACCGGCCATGCACAGCACGCCGGTTTCCTTCTGGACGCGCACGATTTCCTTTGAATCCTCAAGGCTGTCGGCCATCGGGATTTCGACCAGCACGGGCTTGCCGGCGCGCATGCAGGCAATCGCCTGTTCGGCGTGCAGCTGCGTGGGGGTCGCAAGGATGACCGCATCCACATCGTCGCGCGCGATGCATTCTTCCAGCGTGGTGGCGTAATGGGCGATGCCGCGCTCTTTGGCGAAAGCTTCCAGTTTGTCGGCGTCGGGCGCCATGATCGAGGTCACTTCGATCCCGTCAATCGCGGCCAATGCGTCAAGGTGTTTGATGCCGAATGCGCCGTAAGCGCCTGCCACACAAAGTCTCATGGAATTCCTCCGAAATTAGTCTTGCGCTGAACACCAGCGTTGCGGGAGGTCCCGCAGAACCGATCTGGGCGCGAAACGCACCCCCAATTGCTCGCCTTCCCTAACATTATGCACGGGCGGCGGCCCAATTCAAACAGGCGGATGCCTATTGAAAATAGCTATTGGGGCAGCTTGAGCCATGTTGCGATCGAGGGATTGTGACTGGCGTGTTTGCGCAGCAAGTCAATGAATTGTGCCTGTCGGTCGGTGGGGCGCCAGGCAGAGCGCACCGTCAGGCCGATGGCGCGCCGGTTGCCCTCCAGGCGCACATCGAGGGGCACGATCATGCCCGTGTGTTCCTCGACCGCGATTTGTTGGCGCGAAATCAGCGTGAGGTAGTCCCCCAAGCCCAACAGCCCGCGCAACACCACAAGCGAGGAGGACACCACCCGCACCGGCGTTTGCGCAAGTTCCTGAATTTTCAAGGTGTTGTAGATGTACTGGCCCGCGGGGGTCTCGCGCGGCGGTGCGATCCACGGATAGGCCAGACAGTCCTCCAGCGAAATGTTGCGCTTGCCCACCAGCGGGTGGCGCGGGCCTGCGACGATCTCGATGGGGTCGTCAAACAGTACCTCTTCGGTGACATCATCGGCGGGCGCGGGTTCGCGTAGCGCGCCGATCAGACAATCGATATCGCCCTCGCGCAAGGAGCGCAGCAATTCGGGATAGCGCCCCTCGACCACGCGCATTTGCGTGCTCGGGGAGGCGTGGATCATGTCGTTGATGGCGGCGGGCACAATGCGGGTGCGCGCCAGCGGCATCGAGCCGATCACGATGGAGGAATTTTCCTCGCCCCGCGCCAAGCTGATTTCCTCCAACCCTTGGCGCAGCTCGGCAGCGGCCAGTTTCACCCGCGCGGCCAGCACCTGCGCGGGAGGGGTCAGTTCGACCCCAACGGCGGTGGCGTTGAACAGCGCCAGCCCTGCGACCGCCTCAAGCGTGCGCGCGGCGCGGTGGACCGAGGGCTGGCTCAGTCCCAGATCATGCGCGGCCACGGTAAAAGAGCCGGAGTTGCCCACCGCCACCAAAGCACGCAACTGCGCGGCGGTGATCTGGTGGTCAAAGGCGCGCTTGCTGGCTTTGGCGGGCGCGCCAAGGCGCAGCGCCGCGCGTGCCCCCGAGGCCAGCAGCGCAAGCGCCGTATCCACCCGCCGCGCAAACAGCGCGCCCGCCTGCGTGGCCCGCAAGCCCCCCGCACCGCGCAGCAGCAGCGGCGTTTCAAGCGCGGTTTCGAGCTTGGCAATCGCTTGGGTCGCGGCGGGTTGGCTAAGATTGCACTGCGCGGCGGCCATCGACACAGATCCGTGATGCACGGTTTGGGCAAAGACACGGATGTGGCGGATATTGGGGAAATCGGGGATCACGGCGGCAGCTTTCGGTCGGATGGGGGGTGGTATTTCGCGCTGAATAGACAAAACTTATAATGCCGACTTCATTCGGAATAGGCAATCGGGGGGCAGGCGGCCATTGTGCGCTTAACGCATAGCCGGGCTGTGCTAAGACGATTCCACACAGCGCCGCCCGCAAAGGAGGCGTATTTCGGAACGCCTGGCAAGTACGGGAAGAACCTTGGAAGTACGGGAAGAACAATGAGCAACCTGATCGGAAAGAGCGGCGTCGTCGTTCAGAAAATCGAACGCGCCGATCCGGCCGTGGTCGAGGCCCTTGGCAAATGCGGTGTCGCCACCGTCCACGAAGCGCAAGGTCGCAAGGGGCTTTTGGCCTCCTACATGCGTCCGATTTTCACGGGCAAACGTCTGGCAGCCTCTGCCGTGACCATTTCGTCGCCCCCCGGTGACAACTGGATGGTGCATGTCTGCATCGAGCAATGTCAGGCGGGCGACATCATGGTGCTTGCCCCGACCTCGCCCTGCGAAGACGGCTATTTTGGCGATCTGCTGGCCACCTCTGCGCAGGCGCGCGGCGTCAAGGGCCTGATCATCGACGCGGGGGTGCGCGACGTGATGGACCTCAAACAGATGGACTTCCCCGTCTGGTCGAAAGCGATCTACGCGCAGGGCACCGTCAAGGCGACGCTCGGCTCGGTCAATGTGCCGCTGGTCTGTGCGAACCAGCTGGTCAATCCGGGCGATGTGATCGTGGCCGATGACGACGGTGTGGTTGTCGTGCGCCGTGACGAGGCCGAAGCCGTTCTGGAAAAAGCGCAAGCGCGTGAAGCGGCCGAAGAGGGCAAGCGGGTGCGTCTTGAAGCGGGCGAACTTGGCCTCGATATCTACGACATGCGCGGCAAACTTGAAGCCATGGGCCTGAAATATATCTAAAATCTGGTCGGGAGCGGGCAGGGCGTCCTGCGCGCTCCTTGGCTGATGGCCGTTTCTGGTCACAAATGTTCAGGGAGGAAAGACATGTCGATGGAGGGACTGCGCTGCATGTGGATGCGCGGCGGCACATCGAAAGGCGGCTATTTCGTCGCTGACGATTTGCCACGCGATGTCGCAGCGCGCGATGCATTCTTGCTGGGGGTCATGGGCTCGCCCGATCCGCGCCAGATCGACGGGATGGGCGGCGCGGACCCGTTGACCTCCAAGGTTGCGGTCGTGTCGAAATCTACCCGTGACGGCGTCGATGTGGACTATCTGTTTTTGCAGGTTTTTGTCGATCAGGCCATCGTCACGGACGCGCAGAACTGCGGCAATATCCTGGCCGGGGTTGGCCCGTTCGCGATTGAACGCGGGCTGGTGGAGGCCGTGGATGGCGTCACGAAAGTGTCGATCTACATGGAAAACACCGGGCAGATTTCCGTGGCCGAGGTGAGCACCCCGAAGGGCGTGGTGAGCTATGCGGGGGAGGCGCGCATCGACGGCGTTCCCGGGACATCCGCGCCGGTGCCGATTGAATTCAAGGATACGGCCGGATCAAGCTGCGGGGCGCTTTTGCCGACCGGAAATGCCTGCGACACGGTGCAGGGCGTCGCGGTCACGATGATCGACAACGGCATGCCCTGCGTGGTGATGCGCGCGGCGGACATGGGGATCTCGGGCGAAGAAACCCCCGAAGACCTCGAAGCCAACGCGGCGTTGCGCGAGAAACTGGAAGCGATCCGGCTGGAATGCGGGCCGCTGATGAATCTGGGCGATGTGGCCAAAAAATCCGTGCCGAAGATGACGATGGTCAGCGCGCCGCGCGATGGCGGGGCGATTTCGACCCGAACGTTTATTCCCCACCGCTGCCATAAAACCATTGGCGTGCTCGGGGCGGTGTCGGTCGCGACCGCCTGTCTGCTGGAGGGAAGCCCTGCCGCACAGCTGGCCGAGGTCGGCACGGGCGCAGAGCGCAGGCTCAAAGTGGAACACCCCACGGGCGAAATGACCGTGGTGGCGAAATTGGACGACGCGGGAGCGGTTGCCTCGGCGGCAATCTTGCGCACCGCGCGCAAACTGATGGACGGGACTGTTTATGCCTGACGATATGAAAATGGACGCTGACTGGTTGGTATTTCACCCCAACCCCAAAAAGCCCGACTTCAAACTGCCCGCAGGCGCTGTGGACGCGCATTGCCATGTGTTTGGTCCGGCTGGCGAATTTCCCTTTGCGCCCGAACGCAAATACACGCCTTGTGATGCGGGCAAGGACAAACTGTACGAACTGCGCGACTACCTTGGGTTTGCGCGCAATGTGATCGTGCAGGCGACCTGCCACGGCAAGGACAACCGCGCCATGGTCGATGCCTGCCGCACCGCCGGTGATCTGGCGCGCGGCATTGCCTCCGTGGGCCCCGACATCACCGAGGCCGAGATTGCCCAAATGGACGCCGCCGGCGTGCGCGGCGTGCGTTTCAACTTTGTCAAACGTCTGGTCGATGCTACGCCCAAAGAGGTGTTCCTGTCGATTGCCGAGAAAATCGCCAAGTTCGACTGGCATATCGTGGTCTACTTCGAGGCGGCGGATCTGGAAGAGCTTGTGCCCTTTTTGAACCAGTTGCCCACGACCATCGTCGTTGATCACATGGGCCGACCCGATGTGGCAAAAGGGGTCGATCACCCCGATTTCCAGCGCTTTATCAAGCTGATGGAAGACAACCCGCGCGTCTGGTCGAAAGTGACCTGTCCCGAGCGTTTGTCGGTCGAGGGGGAGCCTGACTATTCGGACGTGATCCCGTTTTGCCGCACGATTGTTGAAAAATTCCCCGATCGCGTGCTCTGGGGCACCGACTGGCCCCATCCCAACATGAAAACCCACATGCCCGATGACGGCAATCTTGTGGATTTCATCCCGAAAATTGCGCCGACCGCCGAGTTGCAACAGCAGCTTCTGGTCGACAACCCGATGCGCCTGTACTGGGCAAAATAAGGAGGAGAACCGTTATGGAACTCAAAGATCTCGAACACGACACCCCCATCGAGGGCACCACGCTGTTTGACGGCGAGATGGCGATGAAGGGCTACGGTCTGAACAAGATGAGCTTTTCGTTCAACGAGGCCAATGCGCGCGCTGAATATGTCCTCGACCCCGAAGCCTATATGGACAAGTTCAAGTTGTCGGAGGCCCAAAAGCAGGCCTGCCGTGACAAGGACGTTCTGGCGCTGATCCGCGAGGGCGGCAACATCTACTATCTCGCGAAATTCGCCGGGATTTTCCGTCTCTCCGTTCAGGACATCGGCGCGCAGCAGACCGGCATGTCGGTCGAAGAATTCAAACAAAAACTTCTCGATCAAGCGAAATAAGGAGAGCGTTCCATGGCACGTATTCTGGGTGGTATCACCACATCCCACATCCCCGCCGTCGGCCACGCCATTGCCAACGAGCTGTTCGAAGACCCCTATTGGAAGCCGTTCTTTGCCGGCTACCCGCCGATCCACGAATGGCTTGCGAAACACAAACCCGACGTTGTGATCAACATCTACAACGACCACGGTCTGGGCCTGTTCCTCGACAAAATGCCGACCTTTGCGATTGGTGCGGCGCTTGAGTACCAGAACGCCGACGAGGGCTGGGGTCTCAAACAGCTTCCCCCGTTCAAGGGCGATGCACCGCTGAGCTGGCACATCATCGAAGGCATGGTCGAGGATGAATTCGACATCTGCTCGTGCCAGGAACTGCCCGTCGATCACGGCTTTACCGTGCCGATGCAGCTGTTCTGGCCGGGGCTGAACGAAAACCCCAATATGCCGCGTGCGATCCCGATTTCGGCCAACACCGTGCAGCACCCGATCCCGACGCTCAAACGCGCGCTCGATTTCGGTAAATCCCTGCGCAAGGCGGTCCTGAGCTGGCCCGAAGATGTGAAGGTGGTCGTGCTGGGCACCGGCGGTCTGTCGCACCAGCTTGATGGTGAGCGCGCAGGCTTCATCAACAAGGATTTCGACACCTACTGCATGGACAAAATCGTGTCCGAGCCGGAAGAGCTGACCAAGATTTCGCGCAAGGAACTTGTACGTCAGGCGGGCGCGCAGGGCACTGAATTCCTGATGTGGATGATGATGCGCGGCGCTTTGGGCGAGAAGGTGAATCTGGTCAACAAGAACTATCACCTGCCGATTTCCAACACCGGTGCCGGCACCATGTTGATGGAATGCATGGACGAGGAAATGGTCCAAGCGGCTGAATAAGCGCCCCTTTGTAAGCGCAAAAGGCCCCTGCAGCGATGCGGGGGCCTTTTTTTCGCGCCACGGTTTCGATCGCCGCAGCGGGGTCCTAGAAATCGAGGCCCAGATCCAGCGTTTTGGCCGAATGGGTTAGCGCACCGGAGGAAATGTAATCGACGCCGGTTGCCGCGACTTCGGCGATGCGCTCAAGTTTCATATTGCCCGAGGCCTCGGTCACGATGCGGCCTTTGCACATCTGCACGGCTGTGATCAGCGTCGGCGTGTCCATATTGTCGAGCAGCACGACCTCGGCACCGCCGACCGCAAGCACCTGTTCCAGTTGCGCCAGCGTATCCACCTCGATCTCGACACGCATCATATGCGAGGCAACCGCGCGCGCCGCCGTCAGCACTTCGCGAATGCCGCCCGCTGCGGCGATGTGGTTGTCCTTGATCAGGATCGCATCCGACAGGCCAAAGCGGTGGTTGAACCCGCCGCCATGCAGCACCGCCAGTTTTTCAGCGATGCGCATGTTGGGCGTGGTCTTGCGCGTGCAGGTGACGCGGGTTGTCGTGCCCTTGGTTTGGGCCACAAACGCCGCCGTCAGGGTCGCGATGCCCGTCAAACGCCCCGCATAGTTCAGCGCGATGCGCTCGCCCGAGAGGATCGAGGCGGCTTTGCCGGTGATGACCATCAACACATCGCCCTTGGCGCAGGCGCTGCCATCGCCCAAAAGCGTTTCCACCTCAAGGCTCGGGTCCACAAGGTGAAAGGCAAGGCGCGCGATCTGCATGCCCGACACAACCCCCGCCTCGCGCGCGTTGATCCGCGCGGTGTAGGTGGTGTCGGCGGGGATCACGGCGCGTGTGGTGACATCCCCCATCTGCCCGAGGTCTTCAAGCAGGGCAGCGCGCACCATCGGTTCCAAAATCAAATCGGGAACGGTGGCAAAAGCGTTTACGGTCAAGGTCTTACTCCGTCGAAATGGCGCGGCGCACGATCAGCGCGTCCGAAAGGAACAGATGGGTGCGTTCGGCCTGATCGGGATCCGCCTCGGGAAAATCCGAGCGAAAGTGCCCGCCGCGGCTTTCACAGCGCATCAGGGCGGCGGCGGCGATCAGCGTGGCGGTGGCCGTCATGTTGCAAAAGGTCACATTGTCGGCGTTGTCCGCTTCGATCCTGGCGATTTGGGACAGGGCTTCTTCGAGGCCCTCATGGGTGCGCAAAACGCCGACATATTTGGTCATGCAATTGCGCAACGCGCTGACCGAGGCAGCATCCAGCGGCGCGCCGCCGCCGGGAAAGGCGATGTCCACGAGGGGCGCGTCCTCGACAGCGGGAGTGTGGGCCGAAATATCGCGCGCGCAGGTGCGCGCATAGACCAGCGCCTCCAGCAGCCCGTTCGAGGCAAGGCGGTTGGCGCCGTGCAATCCGGTCGAGGAGGCTTCGCCGCAGACCCACAGATGCCCAAGCGTCGCACGGCCCTGCGCGTCGGTGTCCACGCCGCCCATGTGGTAATGCGCGGCGGCGGCAACGGGAATGGTGTCGTGGACCGGATCGATTCCGGCGCGCGCGCAGGCTTCGGCCACGGTGGGATATTTCGTCAGCACCTGCGCCCCCAGCACCTTGCGGGTGTCGAGCGCAGGGCGCAGCCCGGCCATGGACTGGCGGAAAATGGCACGCGCCACGATGTCACGCGGCGCAAGTTCGCCGTCAGGGTGGATCGCGGGCATGAACCGCTCGCCATCCTTGTTCACCAGAATGGCGCCCTCGCCGCGCAGGGCTTCGGTGGCAAGGGGCAGGGGGTCTTCGCCCGCATCAATCGCCGTTGGGTGGAACTGCACGAATTCGGGGTCGGCGATGCGCGCGCCTGCCCGCGCCGCCATGCCGATCACCTGCCCGCGAATGCGCGGCGGGTTGGTGGTATGGGCAAAGAGCCCGCCCGATCCGCCACCCGCCAGCAAAATCGCGGGCGCTTTGATCAACACGGGGTCGGTGGTGCCATCGGAGCGTTCGATCCACACGCCGGTGACGGTGTCCCCCGAGGTTTCCAGTTTGACAGCCAACGTGCCTTCGAGCACCTGCACCGACGGGGTGGCGCGCACGGCGGCAATCAGGGTTTGCATGATTTGCTTGCCTGCCTGATCGCCCTTTACGCGCACGACGCGGGCCACGGAATGGGCAGCTTCGCGCGACATGACGTAGCCGCCATCGGGACCGCGATCAAAAGGCGTGCCCAGATCGGTGAGGTCGAGGATATGCTCGCGCGCATGGGCGGTGACCATTTCGGCCACCCCGGCGTCCACGGTGCCCGCGCCCGCGGTGATCGTGTCGGCGGCATGGGCGGCGGCGCTGTCGGTGGCATCCATTGCGGCGGCGACACCGCCCTGTGCCCAGGCCGAGCTTGCGCCCTGTCCCAAAGGTTCGGGAGAAATCATCAACACGGGGCGCGGGGCGAGATCGAGCGCCGCATAAAGCGCCCCCAAGCCTGCGCCGACAATCACGACGCGATCGGTCGTCACGCCAGTCAAAGGAGCGTTGCTCACGATGGTTCTTCCCTTAGAGGCCGAGCGCGCGGCTGGTGTCGATCATGCGCTGCACCGCCACGCGGGCCTTTTGTGCCACGGCCGTGTCCACATGGACCTCGGCGGACATCGTGTGCAGCGACCACAGGATTTTCTCCAGCGTGATCATCTTCATGTAGGGGCACATATTGCAGGGGCCGACGAAATCCACCTCCGGCAAGGCGTCCGAGATATTGGAGGCCATCGAACATTCGGTGACCAGCATGGCTTTCTCGGGCTTTTCGCGTGTCACATAGTCGATGATACCGCTGGTCGAGCCGGAGAAATCCGAAGCCGCGACCACATCGGGCGGGCATTCGGGGTGGGCAATGATCCGCGTGCCCGGGTTCCAGTCGCGAAAATCGTCGAGATCCTTGGCGGTGTATTGTTCGTGGACGATGCAGGCGCCATCGTACCAGACGATTTTTTTCTCCGGCACCATCGCGGCCACGTTTTGAGCGAGATATTTATCCGGCGTCATGATGACCGTGTCGCTGTCCTGTGCGGCCACGATTTGCGCGGCATTCGAGGAGGTGCAGCAGATGTCGGAGGCGGCTTTGACCTCGGCGGTGGTGTTGACGTAGGTGACCACGGGCGCGCCGGGGTATTGCGCGCGCATTTTCGCGATATCGGGGGCGGTGATGCTTTCGGCCAGCGAACAGCCCGCATCCATATCGGGGATCAGCACGGTCTTTTCGGGGTTCAGGATTTTCGAGGTTTCGGCCATGAAATGCACGCCGCATTGCACGATCACATCCTCTTGCACCTCGGTCGCTTTGATGGCGAGCTGAAGGCTGTCGCCCACCACATCCGCCACCCCGTGATAAATCGCAGGCGTCATGTAGTTATGGGCCAAAATCACTGCGCCGCGTTCTTTTTTCAGCTTGTTGATCGCCGCGACATAGGGCGCGTGAATGGCCCAGTCGACGGGGTTCACGACACGGCTCATGCGCGCGTATTCGGCCGACATGGCATTGGCAAGTTTCACATTCGGCGCAAGATCGTAAATCTCGCCCAGATCGTGGCGCATCTGGATGGTGTCGAGCATGTGATATCCCCCCGGATCAACAGGTTGCACCCGCAGCGCGACCTCGTATTTCACGCCGCGAGATGCGGCACTACAGTGGGACGGTTTTGTCAGGTTTGGGGCAGTGACGCAAGGGGAGGCGGGCCTGGCGCCCCCGGATCGGCGGGCGCCGGGGGCGCGCGCCTATTCTGCGGCGCGCAAATGGGCGGGGCGGCTGTCCTGCACCTCGGCCTCGTCCCAGATGATTTCGGGATGTTTGACCTTTTTCGCGGCCTTGGCCAGTTCCAGATCGCGCGCGGTGCGCGAGCCGGCGTTGGACCAGGCCCGCAGGCCCGCAATCGAGCGGTACGCCCCTTTGCCCAGCCAGATCCGCAGCGCCAGCATCGCAGGGGTAAAGACCAGCGTCAGAACCGTTGCGATCCCGAGGCCAAAGACCACCGCCGTGGCAAGGTTTTTCCAGAACATTGCCGTGGGGCTGTCGATGGAATAGCCCCCCTGGATGAAATCGAGCGACAGGCCGAACATCATGGGCGCAAGCCCCGCCATGGTGGTGATCGTGGTCAGCAGCACCGGCCGGATGCGGTTCTCGGCGGTGCGCACGATGGCCTCCAGCTTGGGCATGTACTGGGAATATTCCTGATAGGTATCAATCAGCACGATGTTGTTGTTCACAACAATCCCCGCCAGGGCGACCACCCCCGTGCCGGTCATGATCACCGCAAAGGGCTGGCCCATGACCAAAAGCCCGACCAGCACGCCCGCGGTCGACAGGACCACCGCCAAAAGCACCAGCACCGAATTGTAGAAACTGTTGAACTGCGCAAGCAGGATGATGAACATCAAGGCCAGCGCACCGGCAAAGGCCTGTCCGAGAAAGGCCATGGATTCGGCCTGTTCTTCCTCGTCGCCGGTCCATTCCCAGGTGACGCCAGCGGGCAGGGGGGTGGTGTTAAGCCATGTGGTCAGCGCCGCGATCCGCTCGGAAGGGGTGATCACCTCGCCGGCGGCGTTGCGCAGGTCAGGGGCGACGGCGGCTTTCACGTCGAAATAGCGCTGCTGGTCCACGCGGTCGATTTGCGCCAGTTTGGGCACGGGTTCGCGGCTGATAAAATTCGACAGCGGCACCAAACCGCCCGGCGTGCGCAGTTTGAGCGTGTCGAGCGTCGAGAGAACGCGGTCCTGCTGGGGCAGGCGCACGCGGATTTCGATTTCCTCATCCGAGCTGTCGACCCGCATCGTGTCCAAAAGCAGCCCGCGTGTCACAAGCTGGATCATACCACCAACGGTGGCGACATCCGCGCCGTAGCGACCCGCTTCCTCGACATCGACATCGATCTGCCAGTCAATCCCGGGCAAGGGCAGCGTGTCCTCGACATCGACAAGGCCGCTCGTGGCGGCAAATTTTTCATGAACCAGCGTGGTGGCCTGCTGGAGGACGTCGAAATTGTCGCCCATGAGACGCAGGTGAACGGGCTTGGCCGAGGCCGGCCCCATCGAGAGGTTCTGGATTTCGGCATAGAGACCGGGGATCCGGGCCAGCTTGGTTTCCAGTTCGGCCAGAATATAGTCGCCATCGTAAATCTCGGAGACTTTGGTGTCTTTGAAAAACAGCCAGCCGTCGGTCGTCGTGGTGGGGCGATCGTCCCAGGGGATCAGTTCGACCTGGACCTGCCCGATGGTGTCGCGTGGCCCCGATCCGCCGCCGGTGTTCTGGTTCAACCCGCCCGCGCCGGCAAAGGCAAACACGTTTTCAACGCCGGGTTGGGCGCGCACCACGTCCTCGACCTGTTTGACAAGAGCGTCCTTCTGGCCCACCGACAGGTTGCCCCGGGCGCGCACATAGATGATGGCCTGTTCGGGTTCGGTTTCCCCGATAAATTCCGTGCCGTTGTTGTTCTGGCCGTAGTAGCCGAAAATGCCGACGACGGCGAAAATGACGGCGGCAATCGTGACCACGGGCATCACCGGATTGCCGGTCAGCGCGTGCATCACCTTCCCAAAGAGCGAGCGGCGATAGCCGGCGTTGACTTTGGTCGCTTTGCGCGGCGGGGTTGCGGCATTCAGCCCGATCGACGTCAGCGCCGCCCCCAGCGTGAACAGTACCGCGCCAAGCAGAACGCCCGCGATGCCCGCCTGCGGGGTCCCTGTCAGATAGGCGGGGTTGAGCAGTTGCATCACCGCCACGAACACCGCGTAAGCGCCGAGTGCGGCAACCAGCGCGCAGCCCCAGCGCGGCAGGCGGCGCGCAAGGGCATTGCCCGAGCGGTCAAAGAGGCGCGAAATGCGGCCCGCAACGCCGCCCATCACCGGCAGATAGATCAGCGCGACAATCAGCGAGGCCGAGAGCACAAAGATGATCGTGACCGGCAGCATCCCCATGAATTCCCCGGCCACACCGGGCCAGAACAGCATCGGCAGAAAGGCGCAGAGCGTCGTCGCCGTCGAGGAGACCACGGGCCAGAACATCCGCTTGGCGGCCTCAAGGTAGGCGGCCATCGGGCCGGAGCCCTCGTTGATGCGCCGGTCGGCATATTCGACCACCACAATCGCCCCGTCGACCAACATGCCCACGGCCAGAATGAGACCGAACATCACCATGTTGGAAATCGTGATGTCCATGATTCCGAGGAAAATGAAGCACAACAGGAAGGAGGTCGGGATCGAAAACCCGACCAGCAGCGCCGAGCGGGTGCCAAGCGAGGCAAGCACGACGATCATCACCAGCGCGATGGCCGTCAGAACCGAGCCTTCGAGCTGGCTGACCATCGAGGCGACCTGCGTGGATTGGTCGTTCGACGTGCCGACCTGCACGGCAGCGCGCAGATCCTCGGGCCAGGCGGCGACCTCGGCGGCCACTTCGTCGCGCACCAGAGCGGCGGTGTCGATGACGGGAAACCCTTTGCGTTTGACCACCTGCAGGGCAACCGTGTTTTGCCCGTTGAAGCGGGCCGTGCCTTCGCGGTCCTCAAAGGTGAGGCGGATGTCGGCAAGATCGCCCAGGGTCACCACCCGGTCGCCGTTGACCTTGACCGGCAGGCGCATCACATCCGCCTGCTCGTCAAAGGACGACGGGATTTTCAGCGCGAATGCCCCCTGATCGGTGGAAATATCCCCCGCCGCGATCAGCTGGTTGTTGTTGGTCACGACCTGCACCAGTTCGGCGGCGGTCACGTTGTAGGATTCCAGCCGCAGCGGGTCGATGACCACTTCGAGCATCTCGTCGCGCTGGCCCGTCAGCGTGGCCTCCAGCACCGGTTCCAGCCCCTCGAGGCGGTCCTGCATGTCCTTGGCAAGGCGCACCAGCGTGCGTTCGGGCACCGGGCCGGTGAGGTTGACGATGATGATCGGGAAGGCGGAAAAATTGACCTCGTTGATCGAATAACTGTCCGCACCCGTCGGGAAATCCGCTTCGGCCTTGGTCATGCGGTCGCGTACATCGGCCATGATCTTGGTCTTGTCCCAGCCGAATTCGAATTCCAGCGCCAGACCACCATAGCCCTCGGCGGCGGTGCCAAGCATCCGGTCCAGACCGTCAAGGTCCGACATCACCGTTTCCATTGGCTTGACCAACAGTTTTTCGCTGTCCTCGGCCGAAATGCCCGGAAAGGGGACCGAGATGAACAACATCGGGATTTCAATGTCCGGCTCGCCCTCTTTGGGCAGGGACACATAGGCCCCCGCACCGGCCACAAGCGTGAGCACGATGAAGGCCATGATCATGCGCGCGCGCGCACCGGCCCAGTCGATGATGCCGTTCATTGCGTGATGTCCTGTGCAGAAGAAGCCGGTTCAAAGCTGGGGCGCAGGGGCACGCCGTCAGTGACGTAATCCTGACCCAGGGTGATAATGTCGGCGGTTTCGGGCAGGCCTGCGACCCAGATGCCCTCGCGCGTGTCGCGCAGCACCGTCACGGGGACAAAAAGCGCCGTCGTTGCGCCGTCCTCGGCGGTGGCCACGGTGCGCACGCCAATGGTGCCGCTATCGTCGAGCGTCAGGGTCGATTGCGCCACCAGATGGGCGGTCGTGCCCTCGGAGGCGATGGTGATTTCGACAGTCTGCCCGTCGCGGATCGCCAGATCGGGGTTGGGGACGTTGATTTCGGTGCGGAAGGTCCGGGTTTGCGGATCGGCCGCGCGCGACAGGAAGGTCACTTTGCCGCCGACTTCGCGCCCCGAAATCAACCGCGCGCCCGCCATCGCGCCGACGCTGACGCGCGACACTTCGGCCTCGGGCACAAAGCCGACCAGTTTGACGGGGTCAAGCTGGATGATCGTGGCGCAGACCGACCCCGGCTGGAGCAGCGCCCCGAGTTCGGCCGCATCGGTTTCCAGAATGCCCGCGAAAGGCGCTCTGATTTCCAGCCGCTCGACCCCGTTTTGCGCGGCCGCCAAAGAGGCGCGCGCGCTTTCAAGTGCTGCCTGGGCTGACAAAATCTGGGTTTCGGAGGCATAGCCGCCCTGACTGAGGCGGGTGGCGTTGTTCAGGCCCAGCTCGGCCTCGGAGACGGCGGCTTGCGCCTGGACCAGGGTTGCTTGCGAGGTGCCTGCGTCAAGACGGCAGAGCACATCGCCTGCGCTGACCTGCGCGCCCTTGCGCAGCGGTTCGATTTCCATGCGCCCCGTGGCTTCGGACATCACCGAGACTTCGCGCGCCGCTTCGGTTTCGCCGCGCACGATCACCGCGCTGTCAAGGGCGGTTGCGGTGGAGTGGCGCGCCACGACGGGCACGACATGGGCGTTTGTGTCCCCGCTGGTGGGCGCATCTTTTGCGGCGGTAGCGGGGTCAGCGGTAGCGGGGGCGACCGTTTCGGTGGCGCTCTCGTTGCCCGCAAAGCTCAACAACCGCGCGCGCTCGAATACGACGAAATACAGGACGACCAAAACGAGAGTCGCGGTGATCACGGAGAAAATTTTCATGTCGTCCTCATGTGGCTTGCCCAACGGCGCGGGCGTGCGTCCGGCGAGCGGCGCGAAGAAATGCGATGTGCCTGACACAAAGGCGTGAGCAGGCCCTTAAGGGTGGTATACGTTCGAAACGTGGGAACGGATTTGTGAACTGCAAGGCGGGCACTCTTTTTTGCGCCCGGCGTTGTGATTTTGCCAAATTTTGCGGATCAAACGGGGCGGGTGCAATTTGTTTTGGCGCAACGGGTGCAACGATATCCTGCTGAAAGAGATCAAGTAAACGGTTCTGTTCACTTTAAAGGCCTATGCAATTTCACGCAACCCCGCAGATGCTTCTTTTGGGGGGGCTGCGCGCAGATCGCTGTTGCGGGGCAGATCCGCGCGGCGCGCGCCGTTTGGGTCGGGGTGCTTGGCAGGGCGGGTGCTTCGCGGTAAGAGACTGTAAATGCGCGCGCGTTCGATGCGCGTGACCGGGCAACCGGTGCTTGGAAACTGGCGCTTGAATTTCAGGCCCTGGAACGATTTTATACGCTCGACGCGCGCTGCACGCATCCTGTGCAGGCGTCTGGCCACACAGACCACCGGTCGCTTTGAAAGCGGCCCAAAAACAGAGCGGAGCAGGCGTGAGCAATACCGACAGTTTCATTGACGAGGTGACCGAAGAGGTCCGCCGCGACCGGCTTTATTCCATGATCCGCAAATATGGCTGGATCGCTGTTCTGGCCATTCTGGTGCTGGTGGGCGGAGCCGCCTGGACGGAATACCAACGCGCAACACATGCCACCTCCGCGCAGGCGGCGGGCGACGAAATTGTTGCGGCCCTTGCTCTTGAGGACCCGCTCGAGCGCGCAGATGCCCTCAACGGCATCGAGATGGGCGGCGAACGCGAAGCGATCGTGGCTCTCTTGTCGGTCGGCGAATCTGTGCGCGGCGATGATATCGGTCTGGCGGTTGGAGATATCGACGGGATTGCCACTTCGGCTGAGGTGCAACCGCTGTTTGGCGACATGATTGCCATCCGCAAAGTGACCACCGATCCCGACCTTACCCCGCAGGAGCGCATCGATCTGATGTCGCCGATTTCGGCCAAAGGCGGCCATTATGCGCTGCTTGCGGAGGAACAAATCGCACTTGCCGAGCTTGAGGCAGGGGAGCGCGACGCCGCGATTGCCCGCCTGCGCGATGTCGCTGAGGGGGTGCAGGCCTCGCAATCCTTGCGCACGCGCGCAACGCAGCTTTTGGTGGCGCTGAACGCCGATGGCGACACCGCCACCCAATAGCAGACTGGAATTGGGTCGCGCGCGGCGCGGCTCTCAAAAGATCAGCGCGACCACAGGTCGGGCGAGGGCGAAAGCCGCAAGGAGCGATGGCATGAGCAAAGTGATGGGACGGGCGAAAATGGCTGCGGTGCTGGCAGTGGCCCTCGGGGTCTCGGCCTGTGCGGAAAAGGATATTATCCTTCCCGGCCAACGGCTTGATCCGCGCAGCGGCGAACCGGTCGCCGCCGCGCAAGCCAACGAGAGCCGCGCAATCGCGCTGCCCGCTGCCATCAGCCGCGCGGCCTGGACCCAAAGCGGCGCAACGCCTGCGCATGTGTCGGGCAACAACGTCTTTTCCACCACGCCCGGCCTTGCCTGGGTCATGGGTGCCGGGAGCGGCAATTCGCGCAAACTGCGCATCACGGGCGCGCCCGTTGCAGCGGACGGCCGCGTCATCGCGCTGGACGCAGGGGGCGCGGTTGCGGCCCTCTCCGCTGTCAGCGGCGAGACCCTGTGGCGCACGGATTTGACGCCGGCCGGCGAACGGCGCGCCGAAGTGTCGGGCGGCGGCGTGGCGCTTGCGGGCAACACGGTTCTGGTGACCACCGGCTACGGCGAACTGGTGGCGCTGGAGGCCAGCAGCGGCGCAGTGCGCTGGCGTCAGGCTCTGGGCGCGGCCAGCGCCGGCACCCCTGCGGTGATGGGCGATCTGGTCTATGTCGTCAGCTCCGACAATGTGGCATGGGCGCTGGACCTGACCAACGGGCGCATCGCCTGGCAGCTGTCGGGCCCCACGGCTGGCGCGGGCATCGCGGCGGCGGTTGCACCGGCAGTGGTCGACGACCGCGTGGTGTTTCCCTTCGATCAGGGCGCGTTGACGACAGCCTACCGTCTGGGGGGCTTGCAAATGTGGGCCTCCTCGGTGGCAGGCCAGCGCGCAGGCGTCGTCTATGCCAATACCACCGATTTCGCCGGGGACCCTGTGATCGCGGGCGGGCGGGTCTATGCGGGCAACCAGTCGGGCCGGCTTGTCGCGCTGGATGCCAATTCGGGCGCGCGGATCTGGACCGCCGAGGAAGGCGCCTATGATACGCCGCTTGTGGTCGCGGACGCGGTGTTCAGCGTGACCGATCAGGGCATGCTGGTGCGCCTTGACGCCAACAGCGGTGCGCGGATCTGGGGCGTGCAACTTCCCTATTTCGAAGCGACGAAAATCCGCAAGCGCAAGGCGGTCTTTACCCACTATGGCCCTGTGATGGGCGGCGGTCTGTTGTGGGTGGCCTCGTCGGACGGCGTGCTGCGCGGTTTTGCACCTGAAGGCGGCACTCTGGTGGCGCAGGTCGCCCTGCCCGACGGGGCGGCCTCCAGCCCGATCCTCGTGGGCGGCGTGATGTATGTGATGTTGGAAAACGGTGCTCTGGCTGCCCTGCGCTAGGCGCGGGCGAGCGGGGCGTGTCATCGGCTGATGCGAAACCCCTTTTCGACGGGGGGGCTTTCGTGTATCGCAGCCGCTTGGACGTGAAAGGCGGATTGGCCGATGAGTTTTACCCTTGCGATTGTCGGACGCCCCAATGTGGGCAAATCGACACTTTTTAACCGCCTCGTGGGGCGGCGTCTGGCGCTGGTCGATGACCAGCCGGGCGTGACACGCGATCTGCGCGAAGGCGAAGCGAAGCTGGGTGATCTGAAATTCACGGTCATCGATTCTGCCGGTCTGGAAGAAGCCACCGATGACAGCCTGCAAGGGCGCATGCGCCGCCTCACCGAACATGCCGTTGAAATGGCAGACGTTTGTCTGTTCCTCGTGGATGCCCGTGCGGGTGTGACGCCGACGGACGAAGTCTTTGCCGAAATCCTGCGCAAGAAAAACGCCAATGTCATTCTGGCCGCCAACAAGGCCGAAGGCAACGCCGCCGATGCGGGCGTGATCGACGCTTGGGGCCTTGGCCTTGGCGAGCCGATCCGCCTGTCTGCCGAACACGGCGAGGGGCTGAACGATCTCTACGAACATCTGCGCCCGCTCTCGGATGCCTTCAAGGAACGCGCCGCGCGCGAAACGCCCGAAACGGACGTGGACCTGCCCGAGGACGAAGATTTCGACGCGCCCCGCGTGCCGACCTTTGAAAAACCGCTGCAAATTGCCATCGTGGGCCGCCCGAATGCGGGAAAATCCACTTTGATCAACAAGTTCCTGGGCGAAGAGCGCCTGCTCACCGGTCCCGAAGCCGGCATCACCCGCGACGCGATTTCCGTGCGCATGGAATGGTCCGGCGTGCCAATGCGGATCTTCGACACCGCCGGCATGCGCAAAAAAGCCAAAGTGCAGGAAAAGCTGGAAAAACTGTCGGTCTCGGATGGCCTGCGGGCGGTCAAATTCGCCGAAGTGGTCGTTGTGCTGCTCGACGTGTCGATCCCCTTTGAACAACAGGACCTGCGGATTGCCGACCTTGCCGAACGCGAAGGGCGCGCGGTGGTGATCGCCGTCAACAAATGGGACGCGGAGGATGATAAATCCAACAAGGCCCGCGAGTTGCGTGAAAACTTCGAACGGCTCCTGCCGCAGCTGCGCGGCGCCCCGCTGGTCACGGTTTCCGCCAAAACCGGTAAAAACCTCGACAAGCTGCAAGAGGCCGTTCTCAAAGCCCATGAAGTCTGGAACCGTCGCGTGCCCACCGCCAAGCTGAACATGTGGCTTGCGGGCATGGTGGAGGCGCATCCGCCCCCCGCGCCGGGCGGGCGTCGCATCAAACTGCGCTACATGACCCAGGCCAAGACCCGCCCGCCGGGCTTTGTCGTGATGTGTTCCTTCCCCGACAAACTGCCCGATAGCTATAAACGCTATCTGGTCAACGGGTTGCGCGAGGACTTTGATATGCCCGGAACGCCGATCCGCCTGACCTTCCGCGGGCAAAGCGACAAGAACCCGTTCAAGAATAAAACCAAATCGACGCCCTCGCGTCTGCGCAAACACCTTGGAAAAGGCCGCGCCGACGAATAGCGCCCTATGGTTTCTTTCGGATAAAAATACCCAAAAATTAATGGCGCGCCAAAGGTCTTCGGCGCGCCATTAATTTTTAAAGCAGGGCAGTCACAGGTCGAGGTCAACCCAGATTGGCACGTGGTCGGAGGGCTTGTCACGCCCGCGAATGTCCTTGTCGATCTGGCAGTCGCTCAGCAGATCGGCGGCTTGTGGGCTAAGCAGGAAATGGTCGATGCGAATGCCATCGTTCTTGTTCCATGCGCCCGCCTGATAGTCCCAGAATGTGTACTGGTCCGGCGCCCCGTTGCGCGCCCGAAAGGCATCCGTCAGGCCAAGGTTCACAAGCTCGCGAAACGCGTCGCGCGAACGCTGAAGGAAAAGCGCATCGCGTGCCCAGACCTGGGGCCGCGCGGCATCCTCGGCTTGGGGAATGATGTTGTAATCGCCCGCCATGAGAAAGGGTTGCTCAAGCGCCAACAGCTCTTGTGCGCGGGCTTTGAGCCGTTTCAGCCACTTGATTTTAAAGCCGTATTTCCCGCTCTCGATCGGCGCGCCTGCGCTGTCAAAATCCACCGGATTGCCATTGGGCAGATACAGACCGCAGATCCGCAAGGCGGTTTTGCCGACAACTGTCGCTTCGATGTAGCGCGCCTGATCATCGGGTTCACCGTCGACAACCCCGGCCTCTTGCCCGCCCGCAAGGCCACGGGTCACGTCCTCAAGCGGTAGTTTGGACAGGATCGCGACACCATTGAAACTTTTCTGGCCATGGGTTTCGACGTTATAGCCCAGATCCTCGAAAATCTCGCGGGGGAAATTCTCGTCTACGGATTTGATCTCTTGCAGGACCACGACATCGGGCTGGGCCTCGCCCAACCACTGGGGCAGGGCATCGATACGGGCTTTGATCCCGTTGATGTTGAAGGAGGCGATTTTCATGGGCGGCCCTTTCGTGCTTTGCGCCTTTGTAGGCGAGCGCGGATGGGAGGTCTAGCGCGCGGCCAAACAATCGCCCGCAGCAACGCCCGACGACCAGGCCCATTGGAAATTGAACCCGCCAAGCCAGCCCGTGACATCGACCACCTCGCCAATGAAAAACAGACCCGGAACGGATTTGGATTCCATGGTTTTGGAGGACAGCGCATCGGTGGAAACGCCGCCAAGCGTTACCTCGGCGGTGCGATAGCCTTCGGTGCCGACGGGCTTGAGGACCAGCCCATGCAGCTGCGCGCACAGATCGCTCAGCCGCTTGTCCGACCAGTCGCCCATATTGCCTGAAGCATTCAGCCGCTCACAGAGAGTCGCGGCAAGTTTGGCGGGAACAAGCTCGGCCAAAGCGGTGCCGATCTGGCGCCGCCCGTTGGTGTGACGCGCGGCTTTCAGCGCGCCAAACAGATCGGTTTGCGGCGCGAGGTTGATGTGCAGCGGATCACCCTCCTGCCAAAAGCTGGAAATCTGCAAAATTGCAGGGCCGGACAGGCCGCGATGGGTAAACAACAGCGCCTCGTCGAACTGCGTGCCATTGGCTGTCAGCCGCGCGGGCAGGGCGGTGCCTGCGAGCGGCGCAATCCAGGCGAGTTCCTGCGGCGCGAAGGTCAGGGGAACCAGCGCGGGGCGGGTCGGGGTGACGGGAATGTCGAAGTCTTCGGCGATGCGATAGCCAAGGCCGCTCGCGCCCATTTTGGGAATGGATTTGCCCCCCGTCGCAACCACCAAATGGCGCGTTGTCAGCGGGGTGCCGCTTAGAACGACACGAAAACCGGCATCCGCGCGCGAAATACTGTCAATCGAGGTTTCAAGGCGGATATCAACATTCTTGGCCTCTGATACAAGCATATCGATGATCTGGGTTGACTTGCCATCGCAAAACAATTGCCCCAGTGTTTTTTCGTGCCATGCGATTTTATATCGCTCGACCAATTCCAGAAAATCCCACTGCGAATATCGCGCCAGCGCAGATTTTACGAAATGGGGATTGTCGGAAATGAAATTATTCGCCCCGCAATGCATATTCGTGAAATTGCATCGCCCACCGCCGGAAATCCGTATCTTTTCACCCGCGCGTTTGGCGTGATCGACCAGCAAAACCCGCGCGCCTTTGGCACTCGCGCGCGCCGCGCACATCAGGCCCGCCGCACCGGCACCCAGAACGATCGTATCGAATGAAAAAACCTCTGCCATGGTCGGGACTGACCATGACAGAGGCTTGAAATCAAGAGGGCGCTGTCACTTTCGCGCCCTCACGTGCTCTTATTTGGAGCCGTCGATGGCGACTGCGGCTGCGGGCATCGACTCGCCTTGGGGGACGAAGACGGCGATATAGTCACCGGAGGCCGAGGTCAGTTCGAAGTTCACGCGCACATCGGTGTTTGCACCGGCGTTAACCATTTCGTGGCCCAGAAGCGCACCTTGCTCGCCTTCGTTGAACGCATAGACGTAGATGGTGCCCGGCTCGGTCGTGCGCACCAGTTCGAAGTCAACAAAGCTGGAGCCTTCTTCAACGCCGAAGGTCGAGATGAAATTGCCTTCGGAATTTTCAACGGTGGTCGTATCAGCAGCGGCAAAGCCGGCGGTACCAGCAACAAGAGCAGCGGCGAGAACGGTTTTTTTGATGAGGTTTGTCATAGTGTTAGTCCTTAGATATGATGCTTTGAGGTGGCGCGGATCTTTGGGCGCTGCACCGTCAAAGCAGTCGGGAGGGGTGGGCCGACGTCGTGTCGGCACCACTTTGGGAGGCGTCAGGCAGCGCACTGCCTGACAATAGCTCTGAAAAGGGGCTCGCGCCGCGCTTACATGTCGATGGCGACAGCCGCTGCGGGCATGGAGGCACCTTCGGGCACGAAGACGGCGATGTAGTCGCCCGTTGCCGAGGTCAGGTCGAAGTTCACTTTCACGTCGGTGTTCGCACCAGCGTTAACCGTTTCGTGGCCCAGAAGCTCGCCTTGCTGACCTTCGTTGAAGGCATAGACATAGACGGTGCCCGGCTCGGTCACGCGGATCAGGCTAAATTCAACGCCCGAGTTGGTGTCATCGACGCCAAAGGTGGAGATGAAGTTGTCTTCGCTATTGGAAACGGTGGTCGTTTCAGCAGCGGCAAAGCCGGCGGTGCCAGCGATCAGGGCGGTTGCGAGAACGGTTTTTTTGATGAAGTTGGTCATAATTAAGCTCCGTATATAGAGGGTCGCAGAGGTCGGTTCGGTGTGAAGGTTCCTGTCTGCGCCCCGTTCGTTGACACAACCCTTGGCCCTTGTGTTGGTTCCTGCAAATTACGGTTTTTTTGAAATTTTCTGAATGGGGTATGTTTTGTTTTAATTTTATCAGGTGCATTCGAGTAAATTGGATATATCAAAGTGTATGGTCCAAGGCCAAGAAGCGGGGCGCACAGAGGCGCATAACCCAGAAACGGATCGGGCATAAAAAAAGATGCCGACACGAATGTCGGCATCTTCATGGAGACTATTGAACTGCGGTGACGCGGCTCGATTAGCCTTCGATCAGGACGGCAGCAGCCGATTGGTCGGAGGCTGCGGGCACGAAGACGGCGATGTAGTTGCCATCGTCCGAGGTCAGATCGAAGTTCACGCGCACGTCGGTGTTGGCACCCGCGTTCACGGTCGTTTTGCCCAGCAGATCGCCTTGGGTGCCGTGGTTGTCTTCGTACACATAGACAGTGCCAGCGTCGGCGGTGCGGATCAGGCTGAAATCGACGCCCGAGTTTGTGCCGTTCACGCCGTAGGTGGAGATGTAGTTGCCGGTCGAGTTTTCGAGCGTGGTAACATCTGCAGCGGCGATGGAGGCGGTGCCTGCAACGATTGCGAGAGCGAGAGCGGATTTTGCGATGAGGTTTTTCATGAGGTCTTCTCCGTAAAGTAAGCTGTGAGGCTTGTGTGTATATGTGCAGCAGACTGTCGTTTTGTGTCTGTCTGCGTTTCGATGAGAGACATCTATCCTCTTTCGCGGGAAAGTTAAGGGGTTGGAATATCACAAAAAATATCGAAAAATGTGATGTGCAGGGGTAAAATATCCTCTGTGCGCTATCGCACGGACGGAAAGTGGTCCAGACGGCGTTTAGAGCGGTATAAGATGCGTCTTGCGATTTGCTGTGGTGTTGAACCTGCAAAAGCCGCGTCCCATCCGCCCCCCACAATTCCCCTTATTTTACTGGACTAAACGGTTCATTCTACCGTTTTGGCCGACCTGTATGGCTAGGCCGGGCGGCGCGGTCGGGGGCAATTTTGACAAGAGGGGCTGTGTCACAAATCTGTGATACCCCTGTGAGGTGCTATGTCGCGCGACATCGAGTTTTTTTAAAAAAATCTCACAGCCATGTCTTGCGATGCCTGTTTGGGGGGATTTCGCCCGGGCCAGGGGCGCGATTGCGGGCCGCGGTGACCGGATTTGTGCGAATCGTTGCCCGTCGCGTGCTGTCCGCGATGAGGCAACACAGGGAGGCAACGCAGGGAGGCAACGGGGGGTCGCAGGCGCGTGATATTTTCTCAGCGCGCAGCGGCGCTACTGAAAAATGCTGGGTCCCATAAAAACAGCGACACCGGAGACCCCGTGCCGCTGTTGTTCAAAAGATTAGGGGATCGTGCTGCGCAGATGCCGCGCCTAGATCGAAAAGGATGTCCCGCAGCCGCAGGAAGCGGTGGCATTGGGGTTCTCGATGACAAAGCGCGCGCCGATCAGCTCTTCGGTGAAATCAATCACCGCATTGGCAAGAAAGGGCAGGGAGGTGGGATCAACCACGACCGATCCGCCCTCACCATCCAGCACAAGGTCCCCCTCGGCGGCGTCATCCAGACGGATATCATATTGAAAACCCGAGCACCCGCCACCCTCGACGCTGACGCGTAGGGCTTTGGTCTCGCCACTCGCCTGCGCGATCTCGGCAAGGCGGGCATAGGCGCGGGGGGTCACTTTGGGGGGCAGGGTCAGGGTCATATGGATAGCCGTTTGTCGCTGCGTTAGAAGTTGAATATAAGTTGTGCAACGCAGCGCGACAACCACAGGCAGAAAATATGCTCAAACCCTATGCCAGCCAACCGGGCGAAACGCGCGGTCGGATGTATGAAGAACGCATGTCGACCTTTCGCTCGCCGTTCCAGCGCGATCGTGACCGCATTATCCATTCCTCGGCCTTTCGCCGCCTCAAGCACAAGACGCAGGTATTCGTCGAGCATGAGGGCGATTATTACCGCACCCGACTGACCCATTCCATCGAAGTCGCGCAGGTCGCGCGCACGATTTCGGCGGCTTTGGGTCTGAACGATGCCCTGGCCGAAGCGATTGCGCTGGCGCATGATCTGGGGCATTCGCCCTTTGGCCACACGGGCGAGGATGCGCTTGAGGTGCTGATGGCGCCCTACGGCGGCTTTGATCACAATGCGCAGGCGTTGCGCATCGTGACCAAGCTGGAAAAGCATTATGCCGATTTCGACGGGCTGAACCTTACGTGGGAGACGCTTGAGGGGCTGGCCAAGCATAACGGGCCGATCACCGGTCCTTTTGCCGATGAAAAGAAACACGCGGGCGGGCCCTCCTACGCGCTGCGCGAGGTGAACGCGCTGTTCGATTTGGAACTGCACACCTTTGCCAGCGCCGAGGCGCAGGTCGCCGCGATCGCCGATGATGTGGCCTACAACCACCACGACCTGCACGACGGACTGCGCGCGGGTCTGTTCACCGCCGAGGACCTGATGGAGCTGCCGCTGACCGGTCCGGCCTATGCCGAAGTTGACGCCCTGTACCCCGATCTGGATCGCAACCGGCGCGACCATGAGGCATTGCGGCGCATTTTCGGCTGGATGGTCGAGGATGTGCTGACCATCGCCACGCAGCGCCTGGAGGCCGCGCAACCCCAAAGCGCGCAGGACATCCGCGATATGGACCGCACGATCATCCGCTTTTCCAAACCGTTCTACCAGAATCTCAAAGCGATCAAGAGTTTCCTCTTTACCCGCATGTACCGCGCGCCTTCGGTGGTGGTGGAACGCAAGCGCGTGACGGATATGATTTATGCGCTGTTTCCGCTGTTTATGGCCCAGCCAGACCTGCTGCCCCAAGAGTGGCGGGCCGAAGTGGCCGGTTGCGAGGATGAAACCGAATTGGCGCGGCTGGTGTTGGACTATGTTGCGGGCATGACCGACCGTTTTGCCATTCAGGAATTCGAACGTCTTTGCGGCTAGGCTGGCGCGATTCGATGAGGCAATCGGGGGGCGATCATGTGCAAGCGTGACGCGAAACCCCTGCAAGAACAGTAGCTTGAGGGCGCGGTCTGATCCTGTTGGGACGCCGCTTTACAAAGGACGAAAGAATGGCTGGAGCAGTTTCGGGCGCAATGGACCCTGTGATGGGCTTTGCCCTTGTGGGGGCCTTGGGGGTTGGCGCACAGTGGATCGCATGGCGGCTGCGCCTGCCGGCCATCGTGTTGATGCTGGCCGCAGGGTTGATCGTCGGCCCGCTTTTGGGCCTGTTTGATCCCGCGCGCGACATCGGACCCATCGTGCAGCCGCTGATTTCGCTCGCGGTTGCGGTGATCCTGTTCGAGGGCGGGTTGACGCTTGATTTGCGGCGCTTGGGGGATGCGGCGCAGGGCGTCAAGCGGCTTGTGCTGATCGGTGCGCCGCTGGGGTGGCTGCTCTCGACGCTCGCGCTGCATTACGGCGCAGGGCTGAGCTGGGCCTCGGCCACGGTGTTCGGCGGCATCATGATTGTCACCGGACCCACGGTGATTGCCCCCTTGCTGCGTCAGGCCAAATTGTCCCGCCGCCCGGCGTCGCTGTTGCAATGGGAGGCCATTGTCAACGATCCGATCGGGGCTTTGGCGGCGGTTCTGGCGTTCGAAGTGGTCGTCGTTGTCGGGGCCGGGGCCTCGGGCCCGCAGGCCGCGGTGATGTCGCTGGTGGGGATCATCGTTGCGGTGATCGTGGGCTTTGCCGCGGGAAAAGGCATTGCGGTGTCGTTTCGCCGCGGACTTGTGCCGGAATATATGAAAGTGCCCGTGCTGTTTGCGGTGCTTTTGGTCTGCTTCGCCGCCCCCAACGCGCTGCTGCACGAAAGCGGATTGCTGGCGGTGACGATCATGGGGCTTGTGATCGCCAATGCTGATCTGCCCAGTTTTACAGAGCTGCGCCGCTTCAAGGAACATGCCACGATCCTGCTGGTGTCGGGGGTGTTCATCCTGCTTGCGGCCTCGCTGAAATTCGACACGGTGTCCTTGCTGAACTGGCGAGCGGCGCTGTTCGTGGCGCTGGTCATTCTCGCCGTGCGCCCCTTGACGGTGTTCCTGTCGCTTGCCGGATCGGATGTGCCCGCACGCGAACGCGCGCTGATCGCCTTTACCGGTCCGCGCGGCGTTGTGCTGGTCGCCGTGGCGGGGCTGTTCGGGCAACGCCTGACGGCGGCAGGGGTGGCAGATGCCAATCTGATCGCGCCTTTGGCCTTTGTTCTGGTGCTGGTCACGGTGGTCTTGCACGGCTTTACGCTGGGACCGGTGGCGCGCGCGCTTGGGCTTGCGGGCAAGGGCAAACCGGGCGTTATGCTGGTGGGTGGGTCGCGCTTTACCACCTCGCTGGGCGAGGGATTGAAAAAGGCCGATGTGCCGGTGTTGGTGATCGACCCCAACCGCGCGCGCCTGTCGCGGGCGCGCTCTGCGGGATTGCCGGTGTTTTACGGCGATGTCCTGTCGGAAGCCGCCGAGGATAACCTTGAGTTCATGATCTACGAGACGGTGATCGCGGCGACTGAAAACGACGCGTATAACACGCTGGTCACCTCTGACCTCGGGCCGGAACATGGCCGCGAAAACGTCTGGCAGATCGCGCGTGAAAATGCGGAAAAATCCCGCCATGCCTTGCCCAACCAGATCGGCGGACGGCCCTTTGGCGGGGGCTATACCTTCCGCCAGCTCGAAGATCTGATGATCGAGGGTTGGACGGTTAAATTCACCCGCCTGACCGAGGAATTCACCTTCGAGCAGTGGAAAGACACCCGCCCCGAAGCCGTGTTGATCGGTCGTCTCGATCTGGAGGGCAAGCTGCGCCAGTTGCTGCCCGAGGAATATGACGCGCTGTTCCCGCGGCGCGCGGAAGCCGCTTTGGAAGCGGAACTGGAAGACCTGCCAAACGAGCGGCGCGAAGCCCGCCGGGCCGAATTGCAACGCCGCTTTGGCGAGGCGCAGCGGCGCACGGCCTTGGCCAAAGTCGGGCGCGATGTGCGACTTGTGGCCTTGCAGCCGCCCGTCAAAGAACCCGCAGGCGCAGAAGTTGTCGCCCAGGAAGCAGAAAAACAGCGCGACCGCGAAGATCCGGGCAAAGAGGCCAAGCGCGCCGTTGGCGTCACGGCGCATCGCGCCGACACCTCCGACACAGGACTTGGCAAAGGGGCCGGCGCCTGAGGCCGAGCCTGAGCAAGGTGACCTATACCTAAGCGCAAAACGGCGCAGCCTTGATCGGGCTGCGCCGTTTTTGCCAATTCAGTCTGTGGTGTCAGTCTGTGGTTTCAATCCGGGGCCGGTTCCGACTTCGGGGGGGCCAATTTGGCGGCGCGCCGGGCCTCGCGGTCGGGTTTCCAGCGCCGGTGAATCCAGAACCACTGATCCATATGCCTGCGCGTCAATGCCTCAAGGCTGTCATTGAGCGCCTGTGTCATGGTTTGCGCATCCGAGGCGGGGATGGGCGCTTCGACGCGAATGTCGAAATCCAACCCGTTGGCTTGCCGGATGCCGTAAATCGGGATCAGCAGCGCATCAAATTTCAACGCCAGTTCCGCCGCCGAGAGGGCCGTGCGTGCAGGCTTGTCGAAATAGCGCAGCAAAGCGCCCTTGTTGACGTATTGATCGACGACGATCCCGATCATGCCACCGCCTTTGAGATGCTTGAGCATACCGCCCATGCCGCGCCGCCCCCGTGCAAACAGGGGCGTGCCGATGGTTTCGATGGCGCGCACGTAATGGGTGTTGAAGGCGGCGTTTTTCATCGGGTTGTAGATGCCGCCGACAGGATACCCGCGCGCCACAAGCGCCCCGCGCGCCACGTCGTAATTGCCAAAATGCCCTGTGACCAGCACCACCGGCCGCTGGGCAGCATAGGCCTCCTGTAGGGCTTGCGCGCCCTCTCCCTTAAGGGGGATGTCTTTGATCCGGTTTATAAATTCCGGCCCCGAGTAGATTTCGATCAGCGTGCGTCCGACATTGTCGGGCACCTTGCGCATCAGGGCGCGGGCCTGCGTGGCGGGCAGCTCGGGCAGGACATAGGCCAGATTGTCGCGGATTCGCGCGCGATACCCTGCCAGCGGGCTGACCAGATGCGCCATTACCCAGCCCATTGCCGGCACACGGTGGCGATAGGGCAGGCGCAGCGCCGCCCAAAGCACGCCGCGAATGGCACGGTCCAACAGCGCATCGCGGGTCGCGGATCGCGTCGGTTTCTGGGCCTTCGGGGCAGGGCGGCTATCGGTCATCACGCGGGCTTTCGGGCGGTTGCGTCGGGGTGGCCGCATCCAGCGGCAAGCGCGCGCAGGTGCTGGGCAGGTTCTGGCGCGCTTCTCGGTGCCAGACATAAAGTCCCGCGCCCACGATCACAAGCGCCCCCAGTATCGTCGCCGCATCGGGCCAGTCGCCAAAGAACACGACCGCCCAGAGGGTCGCAAGCGGCAGGCCGACGTAGGTAAAGGGTGCCACAAGGCTGGCTTCGCCCAAGGAGAGCGAGCGGATCATCAACATTTGCCCCGTCGCGCCCAGGCCACCGATCAACGCCATCAGTGCCCAATGTTTCGGGGCGGGGGTGATCCAATAGGGCAGCACGATCACGCTTAGCACAGAGGCGCCGATCAAGGCGGTGTAGAGCATTGATGTCAAAGGGGATTCCGAAGCGCCAACCCAGCGCGTGAGCAGCGAAAAGCTGGTGTAACAACAGGCCGCAAGCAGCGGCAAAAGCGCATAGGGTGAAAACACCGCCATGCCGGGGCGGATGATGATCAAGGCCCCCACAACGGCGGCGCCAACCCCAAGCGCGCGGCGCGGCCCAAATCGCTCCCCCAGAAACAGGGCGGCGCCCAGGGTGGTGAGCATCGGGTTCAGATCCATCACGGCCGTGGCTTCGGCAAGGCCGATATGGCGCAGAGAGGTGAAAAAGCAAAACGTCGCGCCCATCATCAAAAAGGCGCGGGCGACCTGAATATGAAGATGGCGCGTTTTGAGAGTGCGGGTCAGGCGCGGCAAAACAAAGGGCAAAAGCGCGATCAACTGTCCCGTGTAGCGCGCCCAGAGCACCTGCGCCGTGTGCAGATCCTGCGACAGGCCTTTGACGGTGGCATCCATCAGCGAGAAAAAGAAAATCGCTGTAATCATCATCAAGATGGCGCGCGATGGCGGCGAAAGCCTGAACCAAAAGCGGCTTATGCCAGGGGAGGCGCTGCGCGGGCGCGGGAGAGGGCGGTCTGTCATGGCCAAATCCTATGCGCCGCGCTCAGGGCTGTCCAGCATGTGCAGGGCGGCGACTATGCGTCGTCATCGCCCGTCAGCAGGAATATTTCGCCGTTGCCTTCCAATTCGCGGATTGCGGCGACCACGGCCGTTTGCGCCTCTTCGGCGTCTTTTTCCTTGATCGATCCAAGCGCCGCCATTTCGTCGCGCAGGCCCTGCGCCATGCGTTGGGACATGTTCGAGAGGATGAATTCGGCGGATTTCGTGCCCTCGCCTTTGGCCCCTTGCAGCGCTTTGATCAAAACGGTCGCATCCACTTCGCGCACGATTTTGGGCACGTCGCGCGCATCAATCCGCGTGGCAATGTTGACGAAGGTAAAGATGGATTTGCGCACCTCGTCGGCAAAGCCCTGATCGGTTTCCTCCAGCCCCGCAAGCACGTCGTCGCGCGTGCCCGAGGGCGAAAAGTTGAGGATCGCGCCCACCCGTTCGACCGGCCCGTCGCTAAAGGCTTTGGCGGGCTGGGCATCCAGTTGGCCGGCAATGGAAATGCCGATTTTTTGCACCGCATCCGGCGCCACCGAGCCTGTCAGGGAAATGGCGTAGGTGATCTTGCGCGCGCGCGGCCCGGGCAACATGCCCAGCAGTTCGGCCGCTTTGGCCACTTTCAGTTTCGACAAAAGCACCGCGCCGACCTGAACGCTTTCCTGTTCCAGAATTGGCAACAGCCGCACGGTATCCATATCCGAAATCCGTTCCCACGGATCGCCGGTCAGCTTGTAGCCCGCCTGTTTGCGCAGCTTGGCCGAGGTGGCCGCAGAAATCGAGCCTTCCAGCAGGTTCAGCGCGCCCTCAAGCCCGCCCGGAAAGGCAAGGCCGATCGCATCGAGTTCCTCGACGAATTCCTCGACCACCCCTCTCAGGGTCTCGCGGCTGATGTAGTGCATTTCGCTAAGCTGGCGCGCCAGATCGACCTGCATTTCCTCGCTAAGGCCTGATAAAGGCACGCGAATACCTTCGGCGGCGAGCAGTCGCACGACGATGGCGGCCTTTTGCTTTTTGGTCATGGCCTGTGCGCCACCCCCCATCGCCAAATTGCCGATGGGGGGGAAATCACTACCGAGTTTGGGAAGTGCGTTCACGCAGCCGCTCCGATCCTGTCTCTGTTAGAGGGTAGTATCGCGGCGAAGGGTTAAGGATCGCCTACCAAGCGCGCAATGCGGATAATTTTATTAAAAAGGCCCCGCCGCAGTGGTGCGGAGGGGCCCAAATCATCGTGTGATCACAAATCGTCTCAGGCGCCGAACACGCGTTTGAAAATCGTGTCGACATGTTTGGTGTGATATTCCATGTCGAATTTGGCCTTGATGCCGTCCTCGCCAAGGGCCGCGACAACATCTTTATCCGCCAGAAGCTGCTCTTGGAAATCGACACGAAATTCCCAGACTTTGAGCGCGTTGCGCTGCACCATCGCATAGGCATCCTCGCGCGACACACCTGCTTGGGTGAGGGCCAGAAGTACGCGCTGCGACATCACCAGACCTGGGAATTTGTTCATGTTTTCGAGCATGTTATCGGGGAAGATCAACATTTTGTCGACAACGCCGGTCAAACGGTTGAGGGCGAAATCAAGCGTGATCGTCGTGTCCGGCCCGATGGTGCGCTCAACGGAGGAGTGCGAGATATCGCGCTCGTGCCACAGGGCGACGTTTTCCATCGCCGGGACGACCGACATGCGCACGAGGCGCGCAAGGCCGGTAAGGTTTTCGGTCAGCACGGGGTTCTTTTTATGCGGCATCGCCGAGGAGCCTTTTTGCCCCATCGAGAAGAATTCCGCGCCCTCAAGCACTTCGGTGCGCTGCATGTGGCGGATTTCGATGGCCACGTTTTCGATCGAGGAGGCAATCACACCGAGCACGGAAAAGAACATCGCATGACGGTCGCGCGGGATCACCTGTGTCGAAATCGGTTCGGGCGAAAGGCCCAGCTTTTCGCACACATGTTCCTCAACGCGCGGATCGACGTTGGCAAAAGTGCCCACCGCACCGGAAATCGCGCCCGTGGCAATTTCGGCGCGCGCGGCTTTGAGGCGGGCAAGGTTGCGGTCCATTTCGGCGTAGAACCGTGCAAAGGTCAGCCCCATCGTGGTGGGTTCGGCGTGGATGCCGTGGCTGCGCCCGACACGCACGGTGTTCTTGTGCTCGAGCGCGCGCTTCTTGAGGGCGGCGAGCAGGGCGTCCATGTCCTTGATCAGGATGTCGCTGGCACGCACCAGCTGCACGTTGAAACAGGTGTCAAGCACATCCGAGGAGGTCATGCCCTGATGGACGAAACGCGCCTCATCCGAGCCGACATGTTCGGCCAGATGGGTGAGAAAGGCGATGACGTCATGTTTGGTGACGGCTTCGATTTCGTCGATGCGTGCCACGTCGAACTCGACATCCTTGGCTTTCCACACCGCATCCGCGTTTTCGCGCGGGATTACGCCCAGATCGGCCATCGCATCACAGGCGTGAGCTTCGATCTCGTACCAGATTTTGAACTTGGTCGCGGGCTCCCAGATGGCAACCATATCGGGGCGGGAATAGCGGGGGATCATCGGCGGACCTTTCGGTTGGCAGCATATATAAAGAGCGTCTGAGGGGTCTTTAAACTTCGCCTCGCCCTAGGGCAAGGGTGGCGCGCGCCCCCGTCTTGGAACCGTGGCGCGCAACCGGCAGCGATATCTTGCTTTTGCCACGCCCAAAGCGGTCTCGTCGCTTTATTTTTGCGGCATAATCTGGTAGGCACGAGCGCGTGTAAGAGATGGTTTGCGGTATGATGGTACGATGATCAGGCTTGCGGGGGTGACGACCGCAGATGATATTTTACGGGTGGCGCGCGACCAGCTGCGCTGCGCGGATGTGTTATTGACCCGTGTCGAGGAACCGACGCAGATTATTCTGGCGCGCGCGAACCCGCAGGGGGCCTTGATCCCCGAGAGCATCGACTATTCCATTTGCCAGCATGTGAAGGCTATGGATTTCCCCCTCGTGGTCGATGATGCGCTGAGTCATCCTTTGGTGCGGCTGAACCGCTCGGTCGTGGAGTGCGGATTGTTGTCCTACATCGGTGCGCCTGTGCATTTTTCCCGCGATGGCCTGCCAAGCGGGGCCGTCTGTGCCTATGAACACCGCCCCCGACGCTGGTCTGACACGGATATCTCGATGATCGTTGCGGCGGCGGGGCAGTTGGATCAATTATTTGCGGCAAGACAACTTGCGCCCGCGTTTTTATAGCGAATTTATTGCATCTTTTGCGAAGGCGCTTGTGGCGTTAGACCGTCGGGATGTTTGGTCATGCTTCCTTTTTTGCACATCCTGTGTCGTGTCACTTTCTGGCAGGGCTGATCGGCCGCTGGCGTCTGACGCGCGAGATTGCGGATTTCAGGGCCGGCACAGAGGCGCATCTGCGCGCGATTGCGGAATTTTCCCCCGAAAGCCCGCTGGATGCGCATCAGATCGCCCCGGCGCGCCCTGACGCGGGGGGCGTGCCCTTCGGGCTGGTGCTGCGCGAGCGGGGTGACCTGCACATCGCAGGCCACCCGCCGATGCCTGCAGAGCAAGGCTACCTGTGGCGCTCGCACCCACAGGGCGTGGCCGTGTTCTTTGGGGACGGGCGCAGCTTTCACAGGTTTGCGCTGCCACAGACGGCAGCGATCCCCGACCCGCAGGACGCCCCCAACGCCAGCCATTGGTGCGATCCCGACCACTACCGCGTGCGCTATGATTTCGCCGCACTTGCCCTGGGGCGGTGGCAGATGGTCTGGCACGTGCAAGGTCCGCGCAAATCCTACGAGAGCCGCAGCCTGTTCGAACGTCTCGCGCCCCCCAAGGCATAGGGGCCCCAAAAGCGGGATGCATTTTGGTCTGTTTGTGGGGGCGCTCTTGATCCCAATCCCTGATTTTGCAGCGAAAAAAATGATTTTCTGTGCTCGTTTGTCGTGCGCTCGACTTGATCGGCTCAACGTATTGGGGCATAGATTCGGTGAAAGCAACGGCGACAGTGGACCAGCGGGGTGGGATGACGTGACGACTGTAATGACGGATAAAGTGCTCGCCGAAACCATCGGTGCCTGTGAGGGATCGGCTTTGCGGGTCAAGGAAGCCGCACTGGTCGCCTTCGGGGTCGCATTGATCACTGTTTTTGCCAAAGTCTCGGTGCCGATGTGGCCGGTTCCCATCACCATGGGCACCTTTGCGGTGCTCTGTGTGGGGGCGCTGTATGGCCCGCGCTTGGGGCTAGTGACGGTGCTTGCCTATATGCTCGTCGGGGCAGCCGGATTTGATGTGTTTGTCGGCTCCTCCGCGCAGGATCATGGCTGGCGCTATATGACGGGCAGCACGGGCGGCTATCTGATCGGCTATGTGCTGGCGACGCTGACGCTTGGCATTTTTGCCCGCTTTGGCTATGCGCGCACGCCGCTGAAACTGGCCCTCGCGTTTTTCGTCGGCAATGTGATGATCTACGTCCCCGGAGCCCTGTGGCTGGGGCAGCTTTATGGCTGGGACAAGCCGATTTTTGCATGGGGCGTTGCGCCGTTCCTTCTGGGGGATGCGGTGAAAATCGCGCTTGCGGCGATGCTTTTGCCGAGGGGCTGGCAGGTGCTGGACCGCCTCCGGCGCTCGGGCGCAGCCTAGGGGATCTTTTGGGGGCGTGGCCATCGGGCCCCGCCCTTTTTTCTTGGCACCAGCGAGATGGGGGCGCGGCAAAGATGTGACGCGGGCTCAGGCCTTAGCGACAGAAACCTCAGCGCCGCCCGTTTATGGAGACAAGATAAGCAACCGGCTTGTCATCCAGACAAAGGAGACCCCCATGTGTCCCGCCAAGCCCGACCTCGGCAATCACCATGGCCCGCAGAGTACCGAACACCCGCACGATCACGACGGCGGCTTTGCCCGCGATCTGCCCAGGCTGCTGGGACGTCGCGGCATGTTGCGGCTGATGGGCGGGGTGGGCCTTGCCTCCCTGTCCGGCCTGCCCGCTGCCGCGCTTGAGTGCGTGGCGTTGCCGTGGGAAACCGCCGGACCCTATCCGGCCGATGGCACCAACAGCAAGGCGGGGCAGACCGTCAACGCGCTGACCCAAGAGGGCGTGCTGCGGCGCGATATCCGCAGCTCCTTTGGCGCCTACAGTGGCACGGCCAAGGGGGAGCGGCTTGAGCTTGAGTTGGTTTTGGTCGATGCGCAGGGCTGCACGCCCCTGGCAGGCTATGCGATTTACATCTGGCACTGTGATGCGGACGGGAAATATTCGCTGTATGATTTTACCGATCAAAACTACCTGCGGGGCCTTGCGGTCGCGGATCAGGCGGGAAGCGTCACATTCACCACCAACGTTGCGGGCTGCTATGATGGCCGCTGGCCCCATATCCACTTTGAGGTCTTTGAAAGCGTGCAGGCGGCGGTCAGCGGTGAGGCCTCTGTCCTGACGGCGCAGATCGCGCTGCCCCATGACGTGGTAGCAGAGCTTTATGAAACCGATGCGCTTTATGAAACCTCGACCCGTAACCTCGACCGGATCAGCCTTGCGACGGACAATGTGTTTGCGGACAACACGGAGGTCGAAATCGCACAGCAGACGCTGGCGATGAGCGGAACGCCCGAGACAGGCTATGCGGCCCGGCTGACCATTCCCGTCGACTTTGACGCCACGCGCAGTGCCGCGCTGGCGCGACCGCCGGCTGGCGGTCCGGGCGCAATGGGCGGGCGGCCTTTTCGCGGTGCCATGCCCCCCGCGCGGCCTGACGAATAGCCCGTGCCCCGAACGCTTCGGCCCCGAACGCTTCGGCCTTGAAATCGTTGGCCTTGAAAGCCCCAGTTTCACAGAGCGATGAAAGCGTGCCTGAGGGCGCGCTTTTCTTTTCGGGGCAGCCTTGGTGCCGTGGGCAATTCCTGCGGGTCTGAGAGGCCAAACCGAAAAAGGGCGCCCGATGGGCGCCCTTTTCCAATAATTTCTGCGACTTAGCAGGAGTAGTACATTTTGTACTCGATGGGGTGCGGCGTGTGCTCATAGGCATACACTTCTTCCCATTTGAGGGCCATGTAGCCTTCGAGTTGGGATTTGGTGAACACGTCGCCTGCAAGCAGGTAGTCGTGATCTTTTTCCAGCTCTTCGAGGGCTTCACGAAGCGAGCCACAGACCGTGGGGATCGCGGCGAGTTCTTCGGGGGGCAGATCGTAGAGATCTTTGTCCGAAGGCGCACCGGGATCGATTTTGTTCTTGATGCCGTCAAGGCCAGCCATCAGCAGCGCGGAGAACGCGAGATAGGGGTTGGCTGCGGGATCGGGGAAGCGCGCTTCGACGCGTTTCGCCTTGGGGGATTCCGACCACGGAATACGGACGCAGCCCGAGCGGTTGCGTGCCGAATACGCGCGCAGAACGGGGGCTTCAAAGCCCGGGATCAGACGCTTGTAGGAGTTGGTCGAGGGGTTGGTGATCGCGTTGAGCGATTTGGCGTGCTTGAGGATACCGCCAATGAACCACAGGGCCTCGTCCGACAGGTCGGCGTATTTGTCGCCTGCGAACAGGGGCTTGCCGTCTTTCCAGACGGACATGTTAACGTGCATACCGGTGCCGTTGTCGCCCGAGATGGGCTTGGGCATGAAGGTTGCCGATTTGCCGTAGGCTTGAGCCACGTTGTGGATGACGTATTTGTATTTCTGGATTTCGTCGGCTTGCTTGGTCAGCGAGCCGAAGATCAGGCCGAGTTCGTGCTGGCAGGACGCCACTTCGTGGTGGTGCTTGTCAACTTTCATGCCCATGCGTTTCATGGTCGACAGCATTTCGCCGCGCATGTCTTGCGCATCGTCAACGGGGTTGACGGGGAAGTAGCCGCCCTTGATGCCCGGACGGTGACCGGTGTTGCCCATTTCGTATTCGGTGTCGGAGTTCCAGGCGCCGTCGATGGCGTCGACCTGGAAGGACACCTTGTTCATGGACACGGAGTAGCGCACATCGTCGAAGATGAAGAACTCAGCTTCGGGGCCCATGTAGGCCGCATCGCCGATACCGGACGATTTGAGGTAGGCTTCTGCCTTTTCGGCCGTGCCGCGCGGGTCACGGTCGTAGGGTTCCATCGTGTCGGGCTCGACGACCGAGCAATGGATGCAGAGCGTTTTTTCAGCGTAGAACGGGTCGATATAGGCCGACGTCGTATCGGGCATGAGTTTCATGTCCGACTCTTCGATGCCCTTCCAACCAGCGATGGAGGAACCATCGAACATGAAGCCTTCTTCGAGGAAGTCTTCGTCGACCAGATCTGCGACGACCGTCACGTGCTGCAGCTTGCCGCGCGGATCGGTGAAACGGATATCGACGTAGTCGATTTCCTCGTCTTTGATGGTCGTGAGAACGTCTTTAACACTCATTTGACGTTGTCCCTTCAACTGTTATTGAGATTGATGTTCGACGAGGGGACAGCGTCCCCGCGCCCTCCCTTACAACGCGTCTTCGCCTGACTCGCTGGTGCGGATGCGGATGGCCTGTTCGACCGGAGACACGAAAATCTTGCCGTCACCGATCTTGTCGGTTTTGGCGGCGGTGATGATCGCCTCGATCGCGGCGTCGACCTGATCGTCGGATAGGACGACTTCGATTTTGACTTTGGGCAGGAAGTCCACGACGTATTCAGCGCCACGATACAGTTCGGTGTGGCCCTTCTGGCGCCCGAAACCCTTAACCTCTACGACGGAAAGACCCTGAACGCCGGTTTCCTGCAGCGCTTCTTTCACTTCGTCGAGTTTGAAGGGTTTGATGATCGCTTCGATCTTTTTCATGGACCTTCGACTCCTCAGATGGTTCGCTTGGTGTCAGACCACTTCTCTCAGGTGGCCACAATTATGATGGATCACCTGCACAGAAGGGCGCCAGTGAAACCCTCACGAATGCTTATCTTTTGTGCAAAGTGGATTCGCAATAGGCAGAATGAGAACTTTTTGGTGAGAAACGGGCAGAGCCACGCAGCGCTGCCCAAAATGACGCCGCTTAGCGGATCGAATTTGCCCGTATTGACCGAGAAACGGCAGTATCTGCGGATGAATTTATGAAAATGAAGAGGAAATGCCCATGTACGCCGACGCCACGCGCCTGAGCCTGACCCCTGCGGTGGTCGAGGCTCTGCGCAAGCCAGCCCAGGGGCACAAATACAGCTCTGGTCACGCCTTGGTGCTGGGCGGGGGGGCTGCGCAAACGGGGGCGGCGCGATTGGCCGCGCGCGCGGCGCTGCGAGTCGGGGCAGGGGTGGTGACCCTCGGCGTGCCACAGGCGGCGCTCGCAGAATGCGCCGCGCAGCTCACTGCGATCATGCTGCGCCAGATTGCCAGCGCCGCGGAGATCCGCGAGGCGCTGGAAGATGACCGGATTTCAGCCCTGTGCCTTGGTCCGGGCTTTGGAGTGGCGCGCGCGCAGGAGGTGCTGCCTGCGGTGCTGGCGACGCGGCGGCCCTGCGTGCTGGACGCGGATGCGCTGACGGCTTTGGGGGCGCTTGGCGAGGCGGGCGGGGGGCAGAGTGGCGGCTTGGCTGCGCTGCTTCACGGCGACTGCATTTTGACGCCGCATGCGGGCGAATTCAAACGGATCTGCCCGCAGATTGCCGCGCGTTTGGCACAGGATGACAGCCTCGCCACGCGCATCGCGGCGGTGCGCGCGGCCAGTGCCGATTTGGGCTGTGTTGTGCTGCTCAAGGGGGCGCAAACGGTGATCGCCACGCCCGACGGTGCGTGCAGCCTCAGTGATGCGACGGGCGAAAGCGCTGTGCCGTGGCTGGCAACGGCGGGGGCAGGCGATGTCCTGGCTGGTTTGATTACCGGCCTGCGCGCGCGCGGGTTTGCGCCGCGTCAGGCGGCAGAAACCGGCGCCCTGTTGCATGTTGCGGCCGCGCGCAGCTTCGGGGCCGGACTGATCGCTGAGGATCTGCCTGAAACCCTGCCGCAGGTGTTGCGCGCCTTGGGCGTTTGAAGGTCGCAGGCCCGGGTATTCAGGCTGGGTTTTTAGGCACGCACGCGTGCAGGCGCCTCAAGTTCAACCCCGCCCGCATAGAGGACATGGGCGCTGTCGAATTCCAGCGTCACCAGTCGCAGGCTGCGCGCGGGCGTCAGCGTGACATATTGGCCGTCAATCAATTTCGACACGGGGACCAAAGCCTGCGCAGCCCCGTAAAGCGCGCGGGCACGCCAGTCGCGGATCAGCAGCTTTTGCCGGGGCAGCAAGAAGAGCGGGCGATCGGGGCGATCATGCCCGAGCGCACCGCAGGCAACCTTGACAAGCGGGCTGGTCACCGGCTGGCTAAAGACGCGTTTGAGCGTCACCGCCCCGCGATCACGGGTCACCACCCGATCGCCCGCGTCCAGAAATTCAACCGGCAGCGCGCCGGAAAGGGTCATGATTTCGGTGCCTGCAACAATACCCCAAAGGGACACCTGCGTGCCCTCTGTCTCGGTTTGCTCAAGCCCTGTCGTCTTTTGCGACATGGGGCGCCTCAATTGCTCGTTTTTTATTAATCTCAGGGTAGTGCGGCAAATTGTTGCCACACAAGAAAAAATCGAAACCCTGCTCGATTGCGTCTTTGGGCTGGCGTAAGTGTCACAGCTTTGCTAGGAACCGGCGCAATGCGGGTGTGGCGGAATTGGTAGACGCACCAGATTTAGGTTCTGGCGCCTTTGGCGTGGGGGTTCGAGTCCCTTCACCCGCACCACATTGATTTCCCGACATTTTCTTGAATGACGGCGCTTTCTTGAAAGACGGCGTTGATTTTTCGTGTGGGCCGAGCGCGCAGCAGTTTTGCGGCTTTTGGCGCGCTTGGCGGCAAAAGCGGACGGTGGCGCGGTGCTCCGCTTGCGACTCTCTGGTCGACTCTCTGGCCCGACTCTTTGGCCCGACTCTTTGGCCCGACTCTTTGGCTCGACTCTTTGGCCCGAAAAAACACCGCCCGCTGTGATCGCAGCGCTTGCTCAGTCGGCGCCAAAGAGGTCGCGGGTGAAAATCTTGTCGTTTACATCGGCGATATCCGCGGTTTTGCGGTTGGCGATGATGACATCGGCGCGGGATTTGAACTCGGCCAGATCACGGATGACTTCGGAGCCGAAAAAACGGTCCTCCTGCATCACCGGCTCATAGACGACAACGGTGATGCCCTTGGCTTTGAGGCGCTTCATGATGCCTTGGATCGAGGACTGGCGGAAGTTGTCCGATCCGGCTTTCATCACCAGTCGATACACCCCGACGACCTGCGGTTTGCGCGCGAGGATCTGTTCGGACAGGAAATCCTTGCGCGTGCGGTTGGCGTCAACAATCGCGCGGATGAGGTTTTGCGGCACCTCCGAGTAATTCGCGAGCAACTGTTTGGTATCTTTGGGCAAACAATAGCCGCCATAGCCAAAGGAGGGGTTGTTGTAATGGTCGCCGATCCGCGGGTCGAGGCCGATTCCGTCGATAATCTGGCGGCTGTCCATGCCGCCCGCCATCGCGTAGCTGTCGAGTTCGTTAAAAAACGCGACCCGCATCGCAAGGTAGGTATTGGCAAAAAGCTTGATCGCTTCGGCCTCGTCGGGGTCGGTAAACAGGACGGCGGCGTCTTTTTTGACGGCCCCCTCGACCAGCAGCGCCGCAAAGGTTTTTGCCCGCTCGGAGCGCTCGCCGACAATGATGCGCGAGGGGTGCAGGTTGTCGTATAGCGCGCGCCCTTCGCGCAGGAATTCGGGGCTGAAGATCACTTGGGTGGTGTTCAGATCGGCGCGCAGGCGGCTGATATAGCCCACGGGCACGGTGGATTTCACCACGATGGTTGCGGTCTTATTCACGCCGATCACCGTTTTGATCACGTTTTCAACGGAAGAGGTGTCAAAGTAATTGGCGTCCGGGTCGTAATTGGTCGGGGTGGCGACGATGACAAAATCGGCCCCCGCATAGGCCGCTTCAGCGTCGAGGGTTGCGGTCAGGTTCAACGGGCGCGCGGCCAGAAATTCTTCGAGTTCCGCATCGATGATGGGCGACTGGCGCGCATTGAGCATATCGACCCGCTCGGCGGAAATATCGACCGTGACCACCTCGTGGTGTTGGGCCAGCAATACGGCGTTGGACAGGCCCACATAGCCAATTCCGGCAACTGCAATTTTCATCAAAAACTCCCACGGCGACTGGAAAAAGAGCGCATAAAAATATCAAGACAGCCAGATCGCGCCCCCTTGGCAACAGTGGCGCGCGATCGTGACACAAAGGATCCTGATTTTGGTAGCCCTGCGCGGCGCAACAGGCAAGGCTGCCGCGCGGGAGAGCGTGATGCTGTGGTATTTGCGCCGGATTTGCGGCGGGAGCACTGGGAGGACGCTTGTCTGGCCCTATTTTACAGCATTTTCGATTTTGCCGCGATAGGCCGTCAGCAGATCAAAGGCCCGTTGTGCGCTGTTGGCATGGGTCAGAATGCGCAGGCCTGCGGGCCGCCGACAGGGGCGCAGATGCACGACATCGCCGCCCTCGAAACTCACCCGAAGCCCATCCGTGCAATCAATGCTGTCGGCGCGGTTCTGGTCGCTAAAAAAGGTACGTCGCGCGCTGGAGGAGGTCGACAGGTCACCGACGAGGCGTTCGGCTTTGGCAGGGTCGATATGGGACATAAGGTCTGACTGTTTGAAACAGGGGGGCAGGCCTGCGACCAGATCCCCGACGCTCATGCGCGCCAGTCGTGCAGCGGCGAGGGTGGCGATGATCGGAAAAATGCCATCGCGCGTCATCAAAGGCGTGAGGGGCGCGCGCAAATCGGCGGTAAAGCCAAGAAACACCCCGCCGTTCGGCTCGAAACCGATGACACGCGCAGCGGGCGTGTCATGCTGGAGTTTGCGCATGGCCGCGCTGATATGGGCGGCGCCGACGGGCGTGAAGTGGACGGTGGCGATGTCGTCGATCCGCCGAACGACATCATTGCAGGCGACCGAGGTGCAAATTGTGTCCGCGTTCAGCATCCGCGCCGTCAGCACGCCCAGATGATCCCCGCCGATAAACCTGCCGTGCTCGTCGCTAAGCAGCGGGCGCTCGCCCAGACTGTCGGTCGATACCACCGTATCCAGCCAGCGCGCGCCGCAAAGTTCGGCCATGAGCGCGCGGGTGTCGTCGGGGATGGCTTCGGGGTCGGCGGGGCTGAAATCCTGCGCCCGCAGCAGGGGAATGGCCGTGGCCCCGAGGGCGGTCAGGATTTCGCTGAGCAGATCGCGGGCAACGGCGGCATGTTCATAGACCCCGACGGTGATATTGGTTAAGGCGTCCGACCCGAAGGCGTTCAGGTAGCGTGCGACATATCCGGCGCCGATGTCACGGTAGTCCTGACCGCCGCGCAGGGTTTTCGAAGGGGCGTAGGGCGTGTTTGCGCCCTGTGCGATGTCGGTGGCCTGCGCACAGGTGAGCGCTCCGGAGGGGGTGAAAAACTGCAAGCTGATGCTGTCTTGCGCGGCCGGCGCGCCACTTACCATGATGGCGCATCCGCTGCCTTGTGTGGCGGCGAGGGCGAGGGCGGGGCTTGGGGCGGGGTCGCAATCGACAACGTCAAACCCGAGGGCGCGCACTGTCATCGACACATTGCGCGCGACATGTGCGGCGCAGGGCGACAGGTCGCGGCTGACAAACACCTCTTCACGCTGCGCGCAGGTGGCCAGAAAGGCCTGGATGTAGCGGCCCAGCAGGTCGGCGGTCAGTGTCGCTGTGGCGGCGCGCAAGCCGCAGATGTCAAAGGCCGGAGCCAACATAGAGGATCCCCTGTGGGACGGTGGACATGAGTCGTTTGTGCCGTTGCGCGCGGGCGCGCCCTGTGCCTTCGGCGCGCGCGCAATGCGAAAGGTGCGGGCGCATGTCGGATATCCTTGGGCGCGCCACGATTTTGCGACGGTGGCGGTATCATGCGCGGCGAGAGGTTAAGGAAGCGTGAAGCGCGTCAGGGCGGGGCGATTACGCCTTGCAAGGCGGGCTTGCCCTCTCTAGAAGAGCGTCTGATTTATCAGGCTGCCCTCGGGTGGCCGTGAACCCTATCAGACCGGTCTTGCGGGTGAGGAGCCTGCACACACCGGGGCAGAATTAGAAACGAAGGACGCCAACATGCAGTTCACCGAGACCCTCAACGACGGTCTGAAGCGCGGCTATCAGATCACCATCACCGCCGCCGAACTTGACGCCAAAGTGAATGAAAAGCTGACCGAAGCGCGCGGCGACATCGAGATGAAGGGCTTTCGCAAGGGCAAAGTCCCGATGGCCCTGCTGAAAAAACAGTACGGTCCGCGTGTGATGGGCGAGGCCATGCAGGAAACCGTCGATGGTGCGATGAACGAGCACTTTGAAAAATCCGGTGACCGTCCGGCGCTGCAGCCCGACGTGAAAATGGACGAGAACTGGAAAGAGGGCGACGATGTCGTCGTCAACATGTCCTACGAGGCGCTTCCCGTGGTGCCCGACGCCGATTTGTCCGGTGTGAAACTTGAAAAACTCGTCGTCAAAGCGGGCGAAGAAGAAGTGACCGAGGCGCTGGCAAACCTTGCCAAGACCGCCCAGAACTTTGAAAAGCGCCGCAAAGGGTCGAAAGCCAAAGACGGCGACCAGATCGTGATCGATTTCCTGGGCAAAGTGGACGATGTGGCTTTTGACGGCGGCGCGGCCGAAGATTACCCGCTGGTGCTTGGCTCCAACTCCTTCATCCCCGGGTTCGAAGACCAATTGCTGGGCGCCAAGGAAGGCGACGAGCTGGACGTCAAGGTCACCTTCCCGGCTGAATACGGTGCGGAAAACCTTGCCGGCAAAGACGCTGTGTTTGCTTGCACCGTCAAAGCCGTGAACGCGCCTGCGGATGCACAAATCGACGACGAGCTGGCCAAGAAATTCGGTGCAGAAGACCTTGAAGGGTTGAAGAAAAACATCGCCGAGCGTCTGGAAGCAGAATATGCCGGTGCATCGCGCGCGATCATGAAACGTGGTCTGCTTGACCAGCTGGACGGCGTGGTAAGCTTTGAGCTGCCGCCCTCCCTGGTCGATGCCGAGGCAAAACAGATTGCGCACCAGCTGTGGCATGAAGAAAACCCCGATGTGCAGGGCCACGATCACCCCACCATCGAAACCACTGACGAGCACATGAAACTGGCCGAGCGCCGCGTGCGCCTTGGTTTGCTCTTGGCTGAACTGGGCCAGAAGCAAGAGATTCAGGTGACCGATGCCGAACTGACCCAAGCGGTGATGACGCAGGCGCGCCAGTACCCCGGTCAGGAGCGTCAGTTCTTTGAATTCGTTCAGCAAAACCCGCAAATGCGTCAGCAGCTGCAAGCCCCGATCTTTGAAGACAAGGTTGTGGACTGGGTCTTTGAGCAATCCACTGTGACCGAAAAGGAAGTCACCAAGGAAGAGCTTGAAAAAGCTGTTGAAGCGCTCGACGAAGAATAAGCGTCTCGACGTTGGAGATGTTGAAAGGTCGCCCCTTGGGGCGGCCTTTTTTTATGGGCTGCTATTGTCGGGGCCAGTGGTGGGGGCGGCGGTGGGGGCGTCGGTGAAATGAGAAACGGCGGCTCGTGGGAGCCGCCGTTTTTGGGTATTTGGATCCGAAAGAAGCCAAAAGGTCGCGCGCAGGGGCGGCCTATTTGTCGCGGCGCGGCGTGTATTTTCCGGCGGGTTTGCCGCCAGCGGCGCGCGGTTTGCCTTTGCCACCCGGGGGGGTGAAGCGTTTGGAGGTATCGGCCGCTTTGGGGGAAGGGCGGGTTTCGGATTTTTCGCCGTAGCTGCCTTTGGGTTTGTCGCCATACGGCTTTTTGTCGCCGAACTTGCCCTTGGGTTTGTCACCGTAGGGTTTCTTGTCGCCGAATTTGCCTTTGGGTTTGTCGCCGTAGGGTTTCTTGTCGCTGCGCGGTTTGCGTTCGAGACCGTTCACGGCGCCGGCATGGTCGCGCGGTTCTGCGTCGTGACGCGGTGCGGGGCGCGGGCGCTCGTCGCGTTCGGGTTTCGGGCCGTCGGGGTTCCAGTCGGTGCGCGGTTTGCGGTCCTCGCGTGGGGCGCGGGGTTTGCGTTCACCGCGATCTCCACCACGATCTCCACCACGGTCGCGGTCGCCGCCACCGCGTTTGGGCAGCTCGCGGCGGGGTTCGGGCGACAGGTCCGGCGTGCCGTTCACGGCGGTGACTTCGACACCGTCCTCGATCTTGCCGTCTCCGATGGCTTTCCAGAAGCCGTCGATGGCGCTTTCGTGGATTTCCACAAAGGTTTCATCGTAGCGGATGCGGATGGCGCCGATGACGGTTTTGTCGATGTCGCCAGCGCGGCAGATCATCGGCATGAGCCAGCGCGGTTCGGCGCCTTTCATGCGCCCGATGGACATCGAGACCCATTTGGACGGGCCGAAGCTGGCGCGTTCGCGGGCTTCGCGTTTGGGCGGATCGCGGTCGACCCAGTTGGACAGGTCTTCGGGGGCCGAGCGGCCCTGTTGATAGAGCGCGAGATAGGCGGCGGCGATGCGTTCGGGCGACTGGCGTTCCAAAAGCTTGGCCGCAAAGGCGGTTTGCGCCTCGTTCGGTTCTTCGTTCCACAGGTCGCTGTCGAGCAGGCGCTCTTCGTCGCGGGCGGTGATTTCTTCGGCGGTCGGGGCCTTGGTGAATTCGGGCGTGATTTTCGCCCAGCCCAGCAGACGCTCGGCGCGTTTGCGCATTTTGGGCGGCACGATCAGGGCGGAGACGCCTTTGCGACCGGCGCGACCGGTGCGCCCGGAGCGGTGCAGCAGGCTTTCGGCGTTGGTCGGCAGTTCGGCGTGGATCACCAGATCGAGGTTGGGCAGGTCGATACCGCGCGCCGCCACATCGGTGGCCACACAGACGCGCGCGCGCCCGTCGCGCATGGCTTGCAACGCGTGGCTGCGTTCCTGTTGGGACAATTCGCCCGAGAGGGAGACGACGGAGAAGCCGCGGTTGGACAGGCGCGCGGTGAGGCGGGCCACAACCACGCGGGTGTTGGCGAAAATGATGGCGTTGGAGGCATCATGGAACAACAGCATGTTGACCATGGCGTTTTCCTGGTCGTGGTCGGCCACGCCCACCAGTTGGTAGGAAATATCGGCGTGTTGCTTGGTGTTGGATTTCACATCTACGCGCACGGCGTCTTTTTGGTATTGGGTGGCGATTTTGGTGATCGCGGGGGCAACGGTGGCGGAAAACAGCAGGGTGCGGCGGTCGTCGTTGCTTTCGCTGAGGATAAATTCAAGGTCGTCCTTGAAGCCCAGATCGAGCATCTCGTCGGCCTCGTCGAGGACCACGGCTTTGACAGCCGAGAGGTCGAGCGCGCCGCGTTCGAGGTGGTCGCGCAGACGGCCGGGGGTGCCGACAACGATATGGGCGCCGCGTTGCAGCGCACGGCGTTCGTCGCGCGCATCCATGCCGCCCACGCAGGAGGCCATGACGACGCCGGCTTTTTCATAGAGCCAGTCGAGTTCGCGTTTCACCTGGAATGCGAGTTCGCGGGTCGGGGCGACCACAAGGGCGAGGGGCTGGCCGGGCAGGGGGAACATGCCGTCTTCGCGCAGGATGGTCGGGCCGATGGCAAGGCCAAAGCCGACGGTTTTACCGGAGCCGGTTTGCGCGGACACCAGGAGGTCGGCATTGCCGAGCTTTTCGTCGGTGCAGGCTTCTTGTACGGGCGTGAGTGTTTCATAGCCGCGCTGGGTCAGCGCTTCTTGCAGGGTAGGGATCATTGAGTGCCTCTGGGACGCTCGATGCGCCCGTCTGAAATTCAGGAAAACCGCGACCTCGAAGGGTCCTTTGCGGATCAAGGGGCGACCTCTACACGCGTTGATCGGCTTTGTATATGGCTTTCTTGCGGTTGCAGCATGGGCGGGTCATTGCCGATGGCATTTTCGGGGCAATTTGGCTTCTAGGCGGTTGCTCTGGCGGGGGGTAACCTTTTGCCAACAAAAACGATGGACAGTTGGGATGCATATGAACCGGCGCGCGCTGTTGGGCGCAGTGATGTCTTGTGCGGTGGTGACGGCCTGTGGCGGGCGGGATGTTGTCAGCCGTAAATCGGTGTTTGATCGCGGATATAACCCGCCGCTGTTTCCGAATGAAACGGCAGATCTGCGCGTGTCGATCAACGCCTGGGCGGATTACTACGAGGTGCCGCGCAAGCTGGTGCATGCGCAGGTGCAGCGCGAGAGCACCCACAATCCCGCAGCGCGTAACGGGCCCTATTACGGGTTGATGCAGATCCTGCCGCAGACCGCGCGCACGATGGGGTTCAAGGGGGCGCCTGCGGAGTTGCTCGATGCGGATACCAACCTGAAATACGCGGTCAAATATTTGCGCGGCGCCTATTTGGTGGCGGATGGGGATTCGGCGGATGCGATGAAATGGTATGCGCGCGGATATTACTACGAGGCCAAGCGTTTGGGTCTGTTGCAGGCCACCGGATTGCGCAGCTAGTCCTGCGGCGCGGCCGTGGCGCAGACATGACTGCAGACATGAAAAAAGGCCCCGCGCGATGCGGGGCCTTTTGTATTTGGTGCAGCGGTTGCGGCAGACAATTATTCTTCGTCGTCGCCGTCTTCGTCAGCAGCCGAACCCATGTCGTCGAAGAGTTCGGAGATTTCGAATTCTGCTTCTGCTTCGGCTTCTGCGGCGAGTTCCTGAATGGATTTGCCAGCCGCTTGCTGTTCTGCTTCTTCGGTCGAGCGCGCCACGTTGATCGTGATGGTTGCTTCGACTTCGGGGTGCAGGTGGACAGCCACGTCATGCAGGCCGAGGTCCTTGATCGGAGCGATCAGGACAACCTGCTTGCGGTCAACGGAGAAACCGTCGGCGGTCGCCACTTCGGCGATGTCACGGGTGGTGACGGAGCCGTAGAGCGCACCGGCGTCGGAGGCCGAGCGAATCACGATGAACTGCTGACCGTCGAGTTTTTCGGAAAGAGCTTCTGCTTCTTTCTTGGTCTCGAGGTTGCGGGTTTCGAGCTGGGCTTTTTGGCCCTCAAAAGCTTTGATGTTTGCTTCGGAGGCGCGCATCGCTTTCTGCTGGGGCAGCAGGAAGTTACGGGCGTAGCCTTGTTTCACGTTCACAACATCGCCCATCTGGCCGAGTTTGGCGACGCGTTCGAGAAGGATAACTTGCATGTCGCTCTCCTTACTTCACTGCGTAGGGCAGCAGGGCGAGGAAGCGGGCGCGTTTGATTGCGCGGGCCAGCTCACGTTGCTTTTTCGCCGAAACGGCGGTGATACGGGCGGGCACGATCTTGCCGCGCTCGGAGATGTAGCGCTGCAGAAGACGTGTGTCTTTGTAGTCGATCGCAGGTGCGTTGTCGCCCGAGAAGGGGCACACTTTGCGGCGACGGAAAAATGGTTTAGAAGCCATGGTTTACGGTCCTTTTCTGCGCTGGATTAACGACGCTCACGGCGCGGTTCGCGCTCGTCGCGTTTTTGCATCTGCACCGAGGGGCCCTCGGCGTGCTCATCGACCTTGATGGTCAGGATGCGCATAACGTCGTCGTGCAGGCGCATCAGACGTTCCATTTCCAGAATGCCCTCGGAGGGGGAATCTGTGCGCAGGTAGGCGTAGTGGCCTTTGCGGTTCTTGTTGATCTTGTAGGCCATCGTTTTGACGCCCCAGTATTCGTGATCAACGACTTTACCGCCGTTATCGGCGAGGACGGTCGAGAAGTGCTCGATCAGACCTTCGGCCTGTGCGTTGGACAAGTCCTGACGCGAGATGAAGACATGCTCGTAAAGCGGCATGGGAGCTCCAGTTCTATGCGAGCGCATTTCATAGGTCGGGGCTTTTGCCTGTCTGCGGCCCGACCACGAGAGACTGCGCTGGTTCTACGTGAGTTGCAGACAGGATGCGCCCTTATACGGAGTTTCGCCTTTCGTGCAAGGGTGGATTGGGGGCGGGTGTCTTGACGCGGGTGGCGCGGGTGGCGCGCGCGGGCAGGAGGCGGCGTGTGTGGGCACCGGGGGGGGACAGGGGCGGGCTGCGGGTGGGGCCCATGTCAAAGGGGCTGCTGCGCGCTGCGCTGTGATTCTCTTGCGGGCCTGTTCCTGCGGGTGTGCTGCATTTTCTTAAAATTCGAGGCGATTTTGCGTTGTTTCGCGCCTTTGGGCTATGCGCGGGGTTTTAAGGGGGGGGGGGCAACGCATTGTTTTGGGTTTTGAGCGGTTTGTGGCGATGGAATGAAGGGCGCGGGGCTTTCTGGTGGCGGCGGGGAAAATTCATCTTTCGTTAAGGGCTTGGCCGCAGCTTTGAGGGGGAGCGCGGCGCAAAAGGCATACAGCCCTGCCCATTTCAGGCGTTTCAAGACCGGAGAGAGTGCTATGACCCAGCCAAATGTGTTCGTGCCACGCGTCCGCCAGACACAGCAGCTATCTTGGGGCGCGCTGCGTCCCTGCGAGGCGAGACAGGCCATGTCGGGCTTTGTGCAGGACGAGGAGGGCGCGGTGACGGCCGATTTTCTGGGCATTCTGACCGTGGCCATCACCCTGTCGATGACCGTCACAGGCGATGTGGCCGGTGGCGCAATGGCCCTTGGCGAAAAGATTTCGGCCAGACTGTCGGGCATGAGCATCGCAAGCACCATCGCGAGCACTGTGGGCAGCGTCGATGATATCGCCAGCGGGATCACCTTGGGGGATGTGTTGGCAAACGGATCGTTCGGGTTCGGATTGGGGGCCGGAGAATTGGGGGCCGGAGAATTGGGAAATGGCGACCTCGATGGCGCGGATGCGCCGGGCAATCCGGGCAATGACCATGCTGTCGGGGGCGCTGGCGAGACCCCCAATGGTGGCGATGCCTGGGGGAGCGGGTCCAATGGCATGAGTTCCTGAACGGCCCATTGGCGCTGCAATCTGATGAAAGGCCCGCGAAACCGGCGTTTTGCGGGCTTTCTCTTGTGGCAAGGCGCGCTTGGCTTTAGACCCAAGCGCGACGGCAGGATGCCCGCAGCGGGGTTGTGCCAGCGGTTCGGGCGAAGGTCCGGCAAAAAAGCCCGCGCATGCAGGCGAGAGATCAGAAGGACGGAGGGGACATGACCCGAGCATTCGTATTTCCCGGACAGGGCGCGCAGACCATCGGCATGGGCCGCGATCTGGCCATGGCCTATCCGGCGGCAAAAGCCATTTTTGACGAGGTGGACGCCGCCCTTGGCGAGAACCTGTCGCAGTTGATCTGGGAGGGCGACGCTGCCGAGTTGCAGCTGACGCAAAACGCCCAGCCCGCCTTGATGGCCACCTCGCTGGCTGCGCTGCGTGCGCTGGAGGCCGAAGGGTTTGCGCTTGGCGATGCGGCCTTTGTGGCAGGGCATTCTCTGGGCGAATATTCGGCGCTGGCCGCGGCGGGCGCGATTTCGGTGGCCGACACTGCGCGGCTTTTGCGCATTCGCGGACGCGCCATGCAAGAGGCCGTGCCCGTGGGCGTGGGGGCAATGGCGGCGCTTATGGGGCTGGATTTTGCGAGCGCCGCAGAGGTCGCCGCCGAGGCCGCGCAGGGCGAGGTGTGCCAAGCCGCCAATGACAATGATCCGGGGCAGGTTGTGGTGTCCGGGCACAAGGGCGCAGTGGAGCGCGCGGTGGAGATCGCCAAAACGCGCGGCGCGAAACGGGCGGTGATTTTGCCGGTCTCCGCGCCCTTTCACTGCGCGTTGATGAAGCCCGCGGCCGATGCGATGGCCGAGGCTTTGGATGATGTGAACATCAGCGCCCCCTCGGTGCCCTTGGTGGCCAATGTGCGCGCGCGCCCTGTCGAAGATCCGACGCTGATCCGCGCCTTGTTGGTCGAGCAGGTGACAGGGTCGGTGCGCTGGCGCGAATCTGTGGCCTATATGGCCGAGCAGGGTGTGAGCGAAATCTGGGAAATCGGCGCGGGCAAGGCCCTGTCGGGCATGGTGCGCCGCATCGCCAAGGAGATTTCCTGCACCGCCATCGGCACCCCCGAAGATATTGCCAAGCTGAAAGCCTAACCGGCGCCCCTGGCGCGACATGACTGCACGCAAGTGTTGAAAGAAGGACAAGAAATGTTTGATTTGACAGGTAAAAATGCGCTGGTGACAGGTGCTTCCGGTGGCATTGGCGGTGAAATCGCAAAGGCGCTTTATGCCGCGGGCGCCACGGTGGCGCTGTCGGGCACCCGCGAAGAGCCGCTTAAGGCGCTGGCCGCCGAGCTTGGCGCGCGTGCCCATGTTCTGCCGTGCAACCTGTCGGATGCAGAGGCCGTGACCGCCTTGCCAAAGCAGGCGATCGAGGCCATGGGGTCGCTCGATATTCTGGTGAACAACGCTGGGATCACCCGCGACAACCTGTTCATGCGTATGTCGGATGACGAATGGCAGTCGGTGATCGATGTGAACCTGACCTCGACCTTCCGCCTGTGCAAAGGCGCGCTGCGGGGCATGATGAAATCGCGCTGGGGGCGGATCATCAACATTTCCTCCATCGTGGGGGCCACCGGCAACCCCGGTCAGGGGAACTATGCCGCTTCCAAGGCGGGCATGGTCGGCATGTCCAAATCGCTCGCCTATGAGGTTGCCTCGCGCGGTATCACGGTGAACTGCGTGGCGCCGGGGTTCATCGCAACGGCGATGACCGACAAGCTCAATGACGAGCAAAAAGGCAAGATCAACGACCAGATCCCCGCCGCGCGCATGGGGACGCCCGAAGAAATCGCGGCGGCGGTTTTGTATCTTGCCGCTCCTGAAGCTGGCTATGTGACGGGCGCGACCCTGCATGTGAACGGCGGCATGGCGATGATTTAAAGCATCTTTTGGGAAGGATCGCCTGCGGGACGTTTTTCGCGGGACAAAATCGTTGCCATGAGATTTAACTGTGCTATGAGCAGCGCAGATTGCCGTGGGGCGCAGTTGCGCGCGCGGTGCGTGCCGGTTTGATCCGGTGCGGTGAGCGGCAGGTCAGGGCTTTCTGTCTGCCAAACGCAAAGCGGGCAGGCCCGTGAACATCAAAGCAAGCGGACTTTCCGCAAACGTGAGGAATTACCATGAGCGACATCGCAGATCGCGTGAAAAAAATCGTCGTCGAGCACCTTGACGTCGAAGAAGACAAAGTGACCGAAAACGCGTCGTTCATCGACGACCTCGGCGCAGACAGCCTCGACACCGTTGAGCTGGTCATGGCGTTCGAAGAAGAGTTCGGCATCGAGATCCCCGATGACGCGGCCGAGACCATCCAAACGTTTGGCGATGCCGTTGGCTTCATCACCAAAGCTTCCTGATTTTAGCGAAGTTTAAAGAATTCGAACGGCGCTTGGGGTTTGTCCGCAAGCGCCGTTTTTTGTGTGGGCAGGGTTTTCGCTGGCGCTGTCAGGTGAGGTCAGGTCAGGCCGCGCTGCTTTGTGTTTCGGGGGCGCTTGACCAGTCGGCCTCAAGGCTGTCGACATCGATTCCGATTGCACGCGGGGGCGCGCCGCTTGGCGGGGGCAGGTCGCGGGACGCGGGCTGCGGCGCGGCGGCGAGTGCGAAAATCTGTTCCATCGTCGCCTGCGACAGCGGTTCGTCAAATTCCATGCCGCTGAAATGTTCTGTATTCCAGCAGATGCGGCCTTTGTATTTTGTCGTGCCGATGGTGAGCTGAACGGGGCGGTGCACGGCCAAGGCGAGGCTGGTGCCGAGTTTTGCGCCCGATTGCGACAGGTCGATCAGTTTGGCCGCAGTGTCCTGCGCGCCGTCGAACAGGCGTACGCCCATGGTGCAGGGATAACGCATGTGGCGACGGCGTTTGATCGAGAACCGCATCCAGATCCAGATGATGGTCGAGCTGATAAAGGTCAGCACCCCCAGCACGAAGGCGGCATCGCCCGTGGGGGTCAGTTCGATGCGCGGCTTGACGGGCCCCGCCGGCAGATCAAAGCTGAGCGGATCGACAGGCGGCGGGGTAAAGGCGCTTTCGATATCGTTGATCGCGCCTTTGAGGACCGCAACGGGTCCGCGCGCCGCAGGTGGTTTTACGCTGAGCAAGTCGGGGGCATAGGGGTCGCAGGCGGTTTGCGACAGGTAGGCGCGCAGGTTCATGTCCTGCTGGGCAAAGCGCGGATCGCTGACATAGCGGATCGCTTCGGCGTTCCATTGGCTGTTGAACAGGCGCATGACATGCAGACGTGCGGCGATATAGGCCTCGATCTGAGGGGCGGTGGTGCCAATCTGGGCGGCCGCGATCTGGGCCTTGATGTTCTGTGTCGGGTAACGGTCGGTGATGCGCCGCAGGCTACGGGCGCTTTCGACGGCTTCTGGGCTGTTGATCGTGGTGGCAAGGGCATTCGAGCGGATCGACATTTCCGACAGCCAGCGCGTGAGTTGGCACGAGGGCGCGGCCCGCGATTGCGCAGGCCATGCGAGGCAGAGCAGCAGCGCAAGGGCCACGACGGCGCAGCGCGGCGCAAGGGCCACGACGGCGCAGCGCAGCGCAAGGGCCATGACGGCGCGGCGCGGCGCGCAGGCGCTGCGACCCAGATGGCAAAGCAGGAAGCACAGGCGCAGTACGGGCAAAACACTATTCCAGACAACTAAACATTCGCCTGATCCTAGCCGCAGCTTGTTAAACATCCCGTTTACAGGGGCGGCTTTGCTCAGGTTGGGGGGCAGATCGGCGGAATGCGGTGCAGAATGCGCGCCCTGTGCATGGTTTGGCTTTTAACGCAGGGCTGTGGCGTGTATTGAAAGGGCCGAGTTCAATAAAAGGGGGCAGTCACATGCGCCGAGTAGTCGTCACAGGTCTTGGGATGGTTTCGCCGCTGGCATGCGGTATCGAGGAAACATGGACCCGCCTTCTGGCCGGAGAATCCGCCGCAGGCACCATCGAGCGGTTCGATGCGAGCCATCTGGGCACAACCTATGCTTGCGAAGTCAAAAAGGGCGACGGGTCGAATGGCACGTTCAACCCCAATGACTGGATGGCCCCGAAAGACCAGAAAAAGGTCGATGATTTCATTCTGTTCGGGGTGGCGGCTGCGGAGCAGGCGCTGGTGGATGCCGATTGGAAGCCCGAAGACGAGGAAGACCGTCTGCGCACGGGCGTGTTGATCGGCTCGGGCATCGGTGGTCTGTCCTCGATTGCCGACACGGCGATTTTGTTGAAGGAAAAAGGGCCGCGCCGCGTGTCGCCGTTTTTCATCCCCGGATCGTTGATCAACCTGATTTCCGGTCAGGTGTCGATCCGCTACGGGTTCAAAGGGCCGAACCATTCGGTTGTGACCGCCTGTTCGACGGGCGCGCATGCCATTGGCGATGCGTCGCGCTTGATCATGCTGGGCGATGCCGATGTGATGGTCGCAGGCGGCGCGGAGGCGGCGATTTGCGAGCTGGGCATCGCAGGGTTCAACGCCTGCAAGGCACTGTCCACGGGCCGCGGGGACGATCCCAAAAAGGCGTCGCGCCCCTATGACAAGGACCGTGACGGTTTCGTCATGGGTGAAGGCGCGGGCATTGTCGTTCTGGAAGAATACGAGCACGCCAAGGCGCGCGGCGCGAAGATTTACGCCGAGGTCGTGGGCTACGGTCTGTCGGGCGATGCCTATCACATTACCGCGCCGGCGAGCGATGGCGATGGCGGGTTTCGTGCGATGCAGGCCGCTTTGGCGCGGGCGGGTCTTGAGCCGTCTGATGTCGATTACATCAACGCGCATGGCACCTCGACCATGGCCGACACGATCGAGTTGGGCGCGGTCGAGCGGTTGCTGGGCGATGCGGCGGACACGGCGACGATGTCCTCGACCAAATCCTCGATCGGTCACTTGCTGGGGGCGGCTGGCGCCGTGGAGGCGATTTTCTGTGTGCTGGCGATCCGTGATCAGGTCGCCCCGCCCACGATCAACCTCGACAATCCCGATGTGGAGGCGCGTCTGGACCTTGCTGCGAATGAAAAACGCGTGCGTAAAATCGACGTGGCGCTGTCGAATTCTTTCGGGTTCGGCGGGACGAATGCCTCGCTCGTGTTGAAAAAGGTTGAGGGCTGATGTGGCGCAATATTGCCTCTAACGCTTTGACTTTGTTCATTGTCGGGCTGGTGGTGCTGGCAGGGGTCATTGCATGGGGCCGCAGCCAGTATTCCAGCGCCGGACCGCTTGAGACGGCGATCTGTTTGCAGGTGCCTGCGGGCGGAAACATGCGCGGTGTCAGCAGCGATCTTGCCGAACAGGGCGCGATTACCTCGGATACGATCTTTCGTGTCGGGGCGGATTATTCCGACAAGTCGAGCCTGCTCAAGGCGGGGTCTTTCCTTGTGCCCGAGCAGTCTTCGATGGCTGAAATCGTGGATATCATCACCCGGGGTGGTGCATCGACCTGCGGCACCGAAGTGGTGTTTCGCATCGGTGTGAATGCCACGCAGGTGGATGTGCGCGAGTTGGATCCGGCGACCAATCGCTTTCGGGATGTGGCCGAATTCGTGCCCGGCCCCGAGGGCGAGGAAGGCGATGCGGTTCCCGAGGAATATACCACCGTGCGCAACCAGAACGACACGCGCTATCGCGTGCTGGTGGCCGAGGGCACAACGGTCTGGCGGGTGGTCGAAAGCCTCAAGCTTGCCGATTTCATCGAGGGCGACCTTGTGGAGATGCCCGCAGAGGGGATGCTTGCGCCCGACAGCTACGAAGTGGTGGCCGGATCGGACGTCGGTGCGCTGATCAGCCGGATGGAAGATGCACAGGCCGCGCGGCTTGAGGAATCCTGGCGCAACCGTGTGGATGATCTGCCCTTCGAGACCAAGGAAGATGCCTTGATCATGGCGTCGATCATCGAAAAGGAGACCGGCGTGGCCGAAGAGCGGCGTCAGGTGGCCAGTGTGTTCGAGAACCGGTTGAAGCAGGGGATGCGGTTGCAGACCGATCCCACGGTGATCTACGGCGTGACCAATGGCGAAGGCGTTTTGGGCCGTGGCCTGCGTCAGTCGGAGTTGCAGCGCGAAACGCCCTACAACACCTATGTGATCAACGGGATGCCGCCGACGCCGATCGCCAATCCGGGGCTGGCGGCGATCGAGGCCGCGCTGGATCCGGCGCAGACGGACTATATTTTCTTTGTGGCCGATGGCACGGGGGGGCATGCTTTTGCGACCACGCTGGCCGAACACAACGCGAATGTGGCGCTTTGGCGCAAGATCGAGGCCGAGAAAGCCGCTGCCGAGACGGCCGAGTGACATAGGGTCGCAGGTGTAGGCGATGAGAAAACAAAGGGCGCGCGGGAACACTGCGCGCCCTCTTTTTGTTCTGTGACTGGTTTGTGCTTTGTCGGGTTTTGGACAGGTGGCACGGGGCGCTTGAAGGAAAGATGTGCAGATGATCAATGTCGCGATTGTGGTGAGCCTCGTGGCTGTCGCGGGGCTGCTGGTCTGGCCCAGAGTCGCCAATGCGCCCCTGTGGCGGGCGACAGTTACGCCGCTCGCGTCGATCATCGGCAGCGGGTTTTTGGTGTTGGGGCCGATTTTGGACGTCTCCTTCGGCATCTGGACGCCGCTGGCGATGGCTGCGCTCTGTGCGGTGGCCTATGCGTTTGGATGGGCGGTGCGCCACAACATCGCGGCAGAAGCGCGGGGCAGTGCAGGGCCAAAGGATCGCTTGGAGCAGGGGGCAAACCTGGTGCTGGCCTTCGCCTATTTCATTTCGGTCGCCTATTACCTGAACCTGTTCGGGGCCTTCGCGGTCAGTTTGACGCCCTTTGACACGGAATTTGTGGCGCGGATGGTGACGACGGGGGTGTTCGTGATCATCCTTGTGGTCGGCTTTACCAAGGGATTTCGCGCTTTGGAGCGCATGGAGCAGGTGTCGGTCGGCATTAAGCTGGCGATCATCGCGGGATTGATCGTCGGCTTGGCGTGGCATTTTGGCGGTGAGGCAAGCGGCGGGAGGTTGGTGTTCAACGCGCCGAGCGTGGGCGGCTGGCAGGCGGTGACGCTGTTGTTCGGGTTGATCGTCACGGTGCAGGGGTTCGAGACCTCGCGCTATCTGGGCGCGACCTATGATGCGGCCACACGGGTGCGTTCGATGCGTTTGGCGCAGTGGATTTCGACAGCGATCTACATGGCCTACATCGTGCTGATTGCCTATAGTTTTCGCCCCGATCAGCTTTCGTTGGAAGAAACCGCGATCATTGACATGATGTCGGTGGTGGCGCCGGTTTTGCCCGCTTTGCTGGTCGCGGCGGCTTTGGCGGCGCAGTTTTCTGCGGCGGTGGCCGATACAAGCGGCGCGGGTGGTTTGGTGCGGGAAGTGTCGGGGGGCAAGGTTCCGGCAAAATTTGCCTATGTGCTTTTGGTCGCGGTTGGCCTGCTTTTGACCTGGGGGTTTGATGTCTATCAGATCATCAGCTACGCCTCGCGCGCCTTTGCGGCTTATTACGCGCTACAGGCGCTGATTGCCGCTGTTCTGGCCCGCAAGGAGGGCGGCTGGAAGGTCTGGGCCTTTGGGGCTTTGGCGCTTTTGGGCGTGGCGATCACGGTCTTGGGGCGCGCGGTCGAGGGGGGATAGCTGGGGCCCTAGAGGACACCCTCGGTCGCGATGTTGACGGTGGTGCCGCAATGTTTGCAATGCACCGCGTCCGGGTCGTGGAGGATCAGCCCGCAGGTCGGGCAGGGGTGGCGGACCTTGGTGGGGCGAAACAGCACCTGCGCGAGGCGCAAGAACAGGGTCACACCGAAGATCATGATCCCCGCAGAGAGGATGCGCCCCCAGGTGCCTTGCAGGGTGATGTCGCCGTAGCCGGTGGTGGTCAGGGTGGTGACCGTGAAATAGAGCGCATCGGCGTAGTTGCCGATGTCGGGGTTGGTCGTGTGCTGGGTCACATAGATGATGCCCGTCATCACGAAGAGAAACACCCCCAGATTGATGCCTGCCGTGATCACCTCTTCGTTGCGGCGGAAGAATTTGAAGTCTTGGCGCAGGCGCGTGACGGTTTGATAGGCATGCAGCAGGCGCAGCGTGCGCAGGATGCGCAAAAAGCCCAAGCCCTCGCCGGCCAGAGGCGCGAGGAAGCTCAGGACGGCAGCGATATCGGCCAGCGCGGCAAGGCGGGTGAACAGCCGCAGGCGGCGGCGCGCGATGGCGATGCGGGCGGCGAAATCCGCCAGGATCAGCAGGCCGATCGCGAGGTCGATGATTTCCACCGCAAGGCTGCGCGCAAAGAAGGAAGTGACCACAACGAATCCGATGGTGGCAAGGTCAAAGACCAGCAAGGTGTAGCGAAAGGCATGGGCACGTTCGCTTTCGCCCTCATAGAGGTCGCGCAGGGTGGTGATCAGGCGGGCCATCGCTGTTCCTTCAAAGCTCGAAGGTCCACAGATTGGGGCAAGGCGTTGGAACGTCAAGAGAAAACCGGTTTTTCTATGCGGCGCGACCGTGGGGTGTTGCGTGGGGCAGAAAAGATGCGATCTGATAGTTAAGATATTGAAAAGATTAAATAACTTGACTTTGCGCGCGGTCCAAGGTAGCACTTGTGGCATGCTAGGAGACATGGGTAAAGCGGCGTGAGAGGGAACTCTTGGGCTGCTTTTTTCATGTCGCTCGTGCGGAGGCATGAGAGGCAGGTTCAGCATGACTACGACAAACTCCACGGGGGTGGTGAGCGCAAAACCGGACGCAGACGAGGTCGATGTCGGCCTTGATCATCTGTTGAAGGTGGCGTTGGAGCGGCATTTGGACCGCGCTGTATGCGCAATCGAAAGTATGATCAGCCGTCTGGAGGCTGGGGATACGACCTTGGGTGCGGGTGAGGTGACCAAGGCGATACAGGACTACCGCAAGGCCCATACAACGGCCTTTGAGGAAAGGAAGCGCTATGACGAGTTACGGGCCAAATTTGCAGGAGGCGCCGCGCGCGGCGTCCTCGACATGGGGGCCGCACGAGCTGCGATCGTTGATCGATTGGCTCGTTTGCGCGCCGCCGCAGGTGCAGGCTGAGTTTCTGGACGAGTTGGAGGAGGGGGCGCTTTGTGCGCTCCCTTTTCTATTCGAGGCATGGGCCCTGGACCATCAGCTGCCCCCCGATGGCGACTGGAAATCCTGGGTGATCATGGGCGGTCGCGGTGCGGGAAAGACGCGCGCGGGCGCCGAATGGGTGCGCGCGATGGTCGAGGGGGATTTGCCCACGGACACGGGGCGCGCGCGGCGTGTGGCGCTGGTGGGCGAGACCTTTGATCAGGTGCGCGAAGTGATGATTTTTGGCGAGAGCGGCATTCTGGCCTGCTCGCCGCCCGATCGCAGGCCCGAGTGGCACGCGGGGCGGCGCTGTCTGGTTTGGCCAAACGGGGCGGAGGCGATGGCGTTTTCGGCGCAGGAACCTGAAGCCTTGCGCGGGCCGCAATTCGATGCCGCCTGGGTGGACGAGCTGGCCAAGTGGAAAAAGGGGCAGGAGGTTTGGGACATGTTGCAATTCTGTCTGCGGCTTGGGGACAACCCGCGCCAAGTGGTGACGACGACGCCGCGCAATGTTGCGGTGTTGAAGCGGCTTTTGGGGCTATCGAGCACGGTGGTGACCCATGCCGCGACCGAAGCCAACCGTGCCAATCTGGCCGCTTCGTTTCTGGAGGAAGTGCGCACGCGCTATGCGGGCACGCGGCTGGGACGACAGGAACTGGACGGGGTGCTTTTGGAGGAAAACGAGGGCGCTTTGTGGTCCTTGGCGCGGCTGGACGCGGGGCGGGTACGCCAGATGCCGATTTTCGATCGCATCGTCGTGGCGGTTGATCCGCCGGTGACGGGGCACAAAGGTTCGGATGCCTGCGGGATTGTGGTGGTCGGCGCGGTGACGCAAGGCGCGCCTGCCGATTGGCGCGCGGTGGTTCTGGAGGATGCCAGCGTCACGGCCTCTTCGCCGCTGGAATGGGCGGAGGCGGCGGTGTCGGCCTTGCATCGGTGGAAGGCCGACCGGATCGTGGCGGAGGTAAACCAGGGCGGCGATCTGGTGGAAAGCGTGATCCGGCAGGTGGACGCGCTGGTGCCCTATGCGGCGGTGCGCGCGAGCAAAGGCAAGGTGGCGCGTGCCGAACCCGTGGCGGCTTTGTATGATCAGGGACGTGTGGGGCACGCGGTCGGCCTCGACACGCTTGAGGACCAGATGTGCCTGATGACGGGGCAGGGGTTTACGGGCAGCGGATCGCCCGACCGTGTGGATGCGCTGGTCTGGGCGCTGACGGAATTGATGATCAAACCCTCGATGCAGGCGCGCAACCCGCGGGTGCGCAGCTTGGGCTAGCGTGCGGGCGGGTGTTGCGTCAAAGCGCAGGCACCGCGCGCCGCGGTAGGAAAATGTAATTTTAGACAGTTTAGAACGTTTTCTACCGGAGGCGCGGTGAGCGGCTTTGGGTCGGGTTTCGGGAAAGCGTTGCGCGCTGAGTGGTTTAGCGGTCGCAAGATCGGCAGCGCCCCTTTCCCGACGCTTCGGTGTGGACCCCTTGCGGGACCCGCCGGAGCGCAAATTTGAGCGGCCTGCGCGAGCGGGCGATGGGCACTGCGAAACCGCAGTTTGGAACAAACGAGGAGACACGAATGGTGTTCGACTTTCTCAAGCGCGGCGGCGTGGTGGACGTGCCGGAGGCCAAAGCCTCTGCCACGGGGCCGGTCATCGCCTACTCGGGATCGGGGCGGGTGGCGTGGAGCCCGCGCGATGCGGTGACGTTGACCCGTGTAGGGTTCAGTGGCAATCCGGTGGGCTTTCGGTCGGTGAAGTTGATCGCGGAGGCGGCCAGCGCCTTACCGCTGGTGTTGCAAAACCGCGATGTCCGCTTTGAAGAGCACCCGCTGATCCGCGTGTTGACACGGCCCAATCCCGCACAGGGGCGCGCAGAATTGTTCGAGGCGCTCTATTCGCAGCTTTTGCTGTCGGGCAACGGCTATCTGGAAGCCGTGGGCGCGTTGGGGGCGGCGCCTGCCGAGTTGCATGTGCTGCGCTCGGATCGCATGAGCCTTGTGCCGGGGGCGGATGGCTGGCCGGTGGCCTATGAATACGCCGTTGGCGCACGCAAGCACCGTTTCGCTGTGGTGGAGGGGCATTCACCGATCTGCCACGTCAAAAGCTTTCATCCCTCGGATGATCACTACGGGCTGTCGCCCATACAGGCGGCGGCAACGGCGATCGATGTGCATAACTCGGCGTCGCGCTGGTCGAAAGCGCTTTTGGATAATGCGGCGCGGCCCTCTGGTGCGATCGTGTATCGCGGGGCCGACGGGGCGGGCACGCTGTCATCGGATCAATATGACCGTCTGTTGACCGAGATGGAGAGCCATCATCAGGGCGCGCGCAATGCGGGGCGGCCGATGTTGCTGGAAGGCGGGTTGGATTGGAAACCGATGGGGTTCAGCCCTTCGGACATGGAATTCCAGCAGACCAAGGAAGCGGCGGCGCGCGAGATTGCGCTGGCCTTCGGGGTGCCGCCGATGCTTTTGGGCATTCCTGGCGATGCGACCTATGCCAATTACCAGGAGGCCAACCGGGCGTTTTTCCGCCTGACGGTGCTGCCGCTGGTGTCCAAGGTCACGGCCAGTGTCGGCCATTGGTTGAGCGAGATGGTGGGGGAGGAGCTGATGCTCAAGCCCGATCTCGATCAGGTGCCTGCGCTGAGTGCAGAGCGCGATGCCCATTGGGCGCGGGTTGCGGGGGCGAGTTTCCTCACGCAAGCCGAAAAACGGTCGATGTTGGGTCTGGCGCCGCTTGGGGCGGATGAAAGCGCTGACGGGGAGGATGTCTGAGATGGCGGATCGGTATGACACGGGGCTGGAGCACAAATTCGCCCGCTTGGGCGAAGATCTGACGGTCACGGACGGGGTCAAGATCGAAGGCTATGCCTCGGTTTTCGGGCTGCGCGATCAGGGCGGCGATGTAGTGCAAAAAGGGGCCTATGCCCGGTCGCTGGCGGCCCTGAGCGGCAGCGGGCGCTCGGTCAAGATGCTGTGGCAGCATGACCCCGCCCAGCCCATCGGAATTTGGGACGAGGTTCGCGAGGACGAACGCGGTCTTTATGTGAAAGGGCGTCTGCTTCTGGATGTGGAGAAGGGACGCGAGGCGGCAGCACTGGTGGCGGCGGGGGCGATTGACGGCTTGTCGATCGGCTATCGCACGGTGCGCGCCCAAAAGGATGGCAAGGGCGCACGCCTTTTGTCGGATCTGGAACTTTGGGAGGTCTCGCTTGTGACCTTTCCGATGCTTCCCGACGCGCGGGTAGACGGGGGCACGAAGGGGGATGACCCTGTGGCACTCGATCTGCTGCGTGACTTGGCGGAGGCCCTGACGGGTGCCCGCCGTTTGCTGACGGACGGCACCTAGGCCTTACCCGAAACAGCTAACTCTCAAATGAGGATTGTTTGGATGAACAAGACCGAGACGAAGGCTCGGGTCGCAGAAGGTGCGTTTGGCGCACCGGCCGGCGCGACCAGCGGCCCCGCATCTGAGGTGAAGTCGGCGCTGGCCGGTTTCATTAGTGATCTCAAAGACTTTCAAAGTGAAATGAAGTCTAAACTTCAAGAACAGGAAGAGCGCATGACCATGCTTGATCGTAAATCCACCGGCTTTGGCCGTCCCGCCCTCTCGTCGGCTGTCGAAGCGGATCTGTCCCACAAGAGCGCCTTTGACACCTATGTGCGCAACGGCGATGACGATGCCCTGCGTGGCCTTGCGCTGGAAGGCAAGTCGATGTCGACAGCCGTGAACGGCGATGGCGGCTATCTGGTTGATCCGCAGACGGCCAATATGATCAAGACGGTGCTGAAATCCACCGCGTCGATCCGCTCCATTGCCAATGTGGTCAATGTCGAGGCGACCTCGTTTGACGTGCTGATCGACACCACCGATGTCGGTTCGGGCTGGGCGTCCGAGACTGCGAGCCTGAGCGAGACCTCCACGCCGACCATCGACCGTATCACCATCCCGCTCTACGAGCTGTCGGCACTGCCCAAAGCGTCACAGCGTCTGCTGGATGACAGTGCGTTTGACATCGAAAGCTGGCTGGCCGGTCGCATCGCGGATCGTTTTGCCGGTGCGGAGGCCTCGGCCTTTATCAACGGGGACGGCGTGGACAAGCCCACGGGTATTCTGGCCCATGCGCAGGTCGACAACGATAGCTGGACCTGGGGATCGCTCGGTACGATTTCGACCGGCGCGGATGGCGGGTTCAACGCCTCCAACCCTGCGGATGCGATTGTCGAGCTGGTTTACGCGCTCGGCGCGCAGTACCGCACCAACGGCACCTTCGTGATGAACTCGAAGACAGCTGGCCAGGTGCGCAAGCTCAAGGATGCCGATGGGCGCTTCTTGTGGTCCGATGGTCTGGCCGCGGGCGAGCCTGCGCGTCTTCTGGGCTATCCGGTTCTGATCGCCGAAGACATGCCCGATATTGCCTCGGATGCGGCGGCGATTGCCTTTGGCGATTTCTCTGCCGGTTACACCGTGGCCGAGCGCCCCGATCTGCGCATCCTGCGCGATCCGTTCTCTGCCAAGCCCCACGTGCTGTTCTACGCCACCAAGCGTGTGGGCGGCGACGTGAGCGACTTTGCTGCGATCAAGCTGCTGAAATTCTCCGCCGCCTAAGGGCGCGCGAGAAGTCTCGCTTCTGACCCACGTTGGGTCAGGGGCGGGGGATGGGTGCGTGCCTCGTGTGCGTGTTGTCTAGCTGCTCCCCCTCCGTCCGAGCAACACGGGGGCACGCATCCATCATCATCAACGGAGGGGCGGATTTCGGAGAAGTCTCATGATGTTAGTCGAGCAGACCACAGTACCAGACGCGGTGCTACCGGTCGCACGTTTCAAAGACCATTTGCGGCTGGGCACAGGGTTTGCCGACGATGCGGTGCAAGATGAGGTCCTTGCGACCTATTTGCGGGCCGCGATGGCTGCAATCGAGGCGCGGACCGGCAAGGTCCTGTTGGAGCGCAATTTTGTCTGGACCCTGACGGCGTGGCGCGATCTGGGCGCGCAGTCTCTGCCTGTCGCCCCTGCGCGCGCGATCACTTCGCTGGTGATTGTGGATCGTCTGGGCGCGGAGACCGTGGTGGACGCCGCACGCTATGTGCTGGAGCCGGACGCGCATCGCCCGCGCTTGAAAGCCACGGGGTTTGTGTTGCCGCAGATTCCCGTTGCGGGGCAGGCCAAGATTGCCTTTAGCGCCGGATTTGGCGCGGATTGGGCGGGCATTCCCGTTGATTTGGCGCAGGCCGTGATGCTGTTGGCGGCGCATTACTACGAGCATCGTTTTGCTACCGCAGCGGCGGAAGGTGTGATGCCCTACGGCGTGTCGAGCCTGATTGAACGCTATCGCCACGTGCGGTTGTTCGGAGGGCGCGGGTGATGGGCGATGTGCATTTGAACCGCAAGCTGGTTCTGGAAGAGGCGGCGCGCGTGTCTGACGGGGCGGGCGGCTACGTGGAAACATGGGTCGAGGTGGGCGTTCTCTGGGCGCAGATCACCGCAGCGGGCGCAGGGGCTCAGGCCTCGGTCGATTTCCTGACCATCTCGTCGGTGCCTTATCGCGTGGTGGTGCGCAGCGCGCCCCAAGGGTCACCGCGCCGCCCCAAGCCCGCGCAACGCTTTCGCGAAGGCGGGCGGGTATTTTCCATCATTGCCGTGTCCGAGACCGACACGCTGGGTCGCTATTTGACCTGTCACAGCCGCGAGGAGGTTGCAGCATGAGTTACGGCGTAGCGGCAGCATTGCAGGCGGCAGTTTACCAGACCCTGGTGAATGACGCAGCGCTTGACGCTTTGGTGGACGGCGCGATTTACGACGCCGCGCCCAGCGGAACGGTGCCCAGCCTGTATGTGGCCTTGGGTCCGGAGGATGTCATTGACGCCTCGGATGTGTCGGGCGGCGGGGCGCGCCACGAGTTCGTGGTGAGCGTGGTGTCCGACAGTGCGGGTTTTTTGACCGCCAAACAGGTGGCTGCGGCCATTTCGGATGCGCTGGTTGATGTGGATTTGGTGCTGAGCCGCGGCACGTTGGTGGGGCTTTGGTTTGCCTCGGCCAAGGCGCGGCGGGTGCAAGACAGTGATGTGCGCCGGATCGATATCCGGTTCGTGGCGCGCGTCGACGACATTTGACTTTAACAAAACGGAATCAAGAACATGGCTGCTCAAAACGGTAAAGACCTTCTGATCAAGCTCGACATGAACGGTGCAGGGCTTTTTGAAACCATTGCGGGTCTGCGGGCCACGCGCATTTCGTTCAATGCCGAAAGCGTTGATGTGACTTCGCTGGAAAGCGCCGGGGGCTGGCGCGAGCTTCTGGCCGGTGCCGGTGTGAAAACCGCCGCTATTTCCGGCTCGGGCGTTTTCAAGGATGAAAGCACCGACGAGCGTGCGCGCCAGATCTTTTTCGACGGTGAAATTCCGGTGTTTCAGGTGATTATTCCCGATTTCGGCATCGTCGAGGGGCCGTTTCAGGTGACCTCGCTCGATTATGCGGGGGCCTATAATGGCGAGGCGACCTATGAGGTGTCGATGTCCTCGGCGGGGGCGCTGGCCTTCACGGCGGTCTGATGATGGCCAATCCTCATGCAGGTGAAGTGGCGCTGACCCTGAATGGGGAGCGGCAGGTGTTGAAGCTGACGCTTGGGGCGTTGGCCGAAGTGGAGGCGGGGCTGGAGACGGACACGCTTGTGGCTTTGGTCGAGCGCTTTGAAGCGGGGCGGTTTTCGACCGCTGACGTGGTGCGGATCGTTGTTGCGGGTTTGCGCGGCGGCGGATGGCGCGGCAGCTTTGACGATTTGGTCACGGGTGAGATTGCGGGCGGTCCGTTGGAGGCCGCTCGCGTCGCGGGGGCGCTGCTTGCGCGCGCGTTTACGGTGCCACGATGACGGGCGGTTTCGACTGGCCTGCGCTGATGCGGGTCGGGTTTCGCGGGCTGGGATTGAAACCTGCGGAATTCTGGGCGCTGACCCCTGCGGAACTGCTGATGCTTTTGGGCGAGGGCGGCGGATCTGCGCCGCTGAACCGCGCGCGGTTGGATGAGCTGGCGCAGATGTATCCCGATGCGGCGACTTTGAAAGGACAAGGTGATGGCTGATATCAACGGTTTGGATCGTTTCGACGACAAGATCGCTGCGATGGAAAGTGCGATGGGCGGGGCGGAGGCGATGGCGGCCGCGTTCAATCAGGAGCTGCTCAAGATGCAGGCGACGATTGCCGATACGGGGCGCGAGGTCAGTGTGCTCGAACGGGGCATTTCGCGCGGGTTGCGTCGGGCGATTGACGGGTTGGTCTTTGATGGTGACACGCTGTCACAGGCGCTGAAGGGCGTTGGCCAGTCGATGGTCAACGCGGCGTATTCGGCGGCGGTAAAGCCCGTCACAGATCATTTCGGCGGGATTCTGGCGGGTGGTTTGGAAGGCGTCATCCAGGGGTTGATGCCGTTTGAAAAAGGCGCTGCCTTCGCGCAGGGCCGTGTCACGCCTTTTGCCAATGGCGGTGTGGTGACGAACCCGACTTACTTCCCGATGCGCGGTGGCACGGGGTTGATGGGTGAGGCGGGCGCCGAAGCGATCATGCCGCTTTCGCGCGGGGCGGATGGCAAGCTTGGGGTGCGCGCGGGCGGCGCGCGCCAGCCGGTGAATGTCACTTTCAATATTTCCAGCCCCGATGTTGCAGGGTTCCAGCGCTCGCAAAGCCAGATCGCGGCGCAGATGAGCCGTGTTCTGGGGCGGGGCGCACGCAATCAGTAGGCCAGTCAGTCACATAGTTTTTCATTTTGGCGCGGCGCGGGTCGATGCCACGAGATGGAGGGGAATTCCATGGGTTTTCATGAAGTAAGATTTCCGGCGAACCTGAGTTTCGGGTCGGTGGGGGGGCCGGAGCGGCGCACCGAGATCGTCACGCTTGCCAACGGTTTTGAAGAACGCAACACGCCCTGGGCCCATTCGCGCCGGCGCTATGACGCGGGGCTGGGGATGCGATCGCTTGATGATATCGAGCAGATGATTGCATTTTTCGAGGCGCGTCAGGGCCAGTTGTACGGGTTCCGCTGGAAAGATTGGGCGGATTACAAGACCTCCATCGCGTCGGGCATCGTGTCCCACGAGGATCAGGACATTGCGCTTGGCGATGGGGTGACGACCGCGTTCCAGCTGATCAAGAACTACACCTCCGGCAGCGTCACCTATGCCCGTCCGATCGCCAAGCCGGTGCTGGGGACGGTGAAAATGGGCATTGAGGGTGAACAGCTGTTTGAAGCGGTGCATTGGAGCGTCGATCTGGCGAGCGGCATCGTGACGTTCGTGGATGCGCCCGAGGAAGGGGCGCAGATCACCGCCGGATTCGAGTTCGACGTGCCTGTGCGCTTTGATACGGACCGGATTTCCACCTCGGTTGCATCGTTTCAAGCGGGGCAGGTGCCCAATGTTCCGGTCGTCGAGGTGCGTTTGTGATGGGGTTTGATGCAGCACTCAAGGCCCATTTGCAAACGGGCACGACGACAACCTGTCGCTGTTGGTCGGTCACGCGGCGCGATGGTGCGGTCTACGGGTTTACGGACCACGACATGACCCTGCGCTTTGGGGACATTTCCTATCGCGCCGACACAGGAATGACGGCGACAGCTTTGGAGCAATCCACGGGGTTGTCGGTTGATAACTCCGAAGCGATGGGCGTGTTGAATGCGACCTCGATTTCCGAGGCGGATATTTTTGCCGGACGGTTGGACGGGGCCGAAGTTGTCGCTTGGTTGGTGAATTGGGCTGACGTCGCGCAGCGGGTGATCCTGTACCGTGGCACGATTGGTGAAATCACCCGTGCCGACAGAGGGTTTCGCGCCGAGTTGCGCGGGCTAACCGAGGCGCTCAATCAGGAGCAGGGGCGTGTCTATCAGGCGCCTTGCGGGGCGATCCTGGGCGACGGGGCCTGCGGTGTGGATTTGTCGCAGCCGGGCTATTCGGTCGAGCTTGCGGTGGAAACGCTGCGCGACGGCAAGTTTTTCGAGTTTAGCGGCATCGAGGGGTTCGAGGCGCGCTGGTTCGAGCGCGGGCGCTTTGTGGTTCTTGGCGGTGCGGCGGCCGGTTTGTTCGGGGTGATCAAGAATGATCGCACCAGCGGGGGGCTGCGGCGTATCGAGCTGTGGGAAGCGCTTAAGGCGGTGGTGGCTCAGGGCGATCTGGTGCGTTTGGAAGCAGGCTGCGACAAACGGGTCGAGACCTGCCGGCTCAAGTTCGATAACATGCTGAACTTTCGAGGGTTTCCCGACATTCCTGGCGAGGATTGGCAGATGAGCTATCCGCAATCTGCCAAGATGAACGACGGGGGGAGTCTGCGGTGAGTTCCATTTGGGCTGAGCGCGCGCGGGCGTGGATCGGCACCCCCTATCTGCATCAGCAGTCACTCAAGGGGGTGGGCACGGATTGTCTGGGCCTGCTGCGCGGTGTGTGGCGCGAGGGGATCGGCGCAGAGCCGGTTGTTGTGCCTGCCTATACCCAAGATTGGTCCGAGGCCGCGCGGGACGAGCGTCTTTGGCGCGCTGCGGCATGTCATTTGGTTGAAAAGCCCGTGCGCGCGCTGGCAAGCGGCGATGTGATCCTGTTCCGGATGCGCAACGGGGCCGTGGCCAAACATTTGGGCATCGTTGGCGCGGATCGCCCCAGCGCGAGCTTTATTCACGCCTATAGCGGGCATGGGGTCGTTGAAAGTGCGCTGACCCCGCCGTGGCAACGCCGCATCGTTGCGTGCTTTGCGTTTCCAGAGGGAGAAAACTAATGGCGACGATCCTTTTGTCTGCTGTCGGGGCCGCTGCGGGGGCTTCGGTTGGTGGCGGTGTTTTAGGTCTGTCATCGGTCGTCTTGGGACGCGCGATTGGCGCGACCGTTGGCCGTGTGATTGATCAGAGGTTGCTGGGGAGCGGCGCGCAGGCCGTCGAGACTGGCAAGGTCGACCGTTTGCGTTTGACGGGGGCCTCCGAGGGCACGCCTGTGGCGCAAGTGTACGGTCGGATGCGCGTGAATGGCCAGATCATTTGGGCGACGCGGTTTTTGGAGCATGTGAGCACATCGGGGGGGAGTGGCAAAGGCACGCCGCGCCAACTGTCGGTCACGAGCTATTCCTACTCGGTCTCGGTTGCGATTGCCCTTTGCGAGGGCGAGATTTCGCGGATCGGGCGTATTTGGGCCGATGGCACTGAGATCAGCCGCGATGATCTGAACCTGCGGGTTTACACAGGGTCGCAAGATCAATTGCCCGATCCCAAGATCGAAGCCGTGGAGGGAACCGGCACGGTTCCGGCCTATCGTGGGATGGCTTATGTGGTGTTCGAGGATTTGGACCTTACGCCCTATGGCAATCGCATTCCCCAATTCACCTTCGAGGTGATGCGCCCATCGCAAGAGGCGGTGCCGGATGATTTGACCCACGCGGTCAAAGCGGTCGCCTTGATCCCGGGGACGGGCGAATATTCGCTGGCCACGCAAGCGGTCTATCTGAAAAAGGGCCCGGGCGAGACCGAGGTGGCCAACCTGCATACGGTGGGCGCGCGGTCGGATTTCGAGGTCTCGCTTGAAGCTCTGGATGAGGAGCTGCCCAATGCGGGGTCGGTGTCTATGGTCGTGTCCTGGTTTGGCGATGATCTGCGCTGCGGGGATTGTGCGATCACGCCCAAGGTCGAACAGACGGTGACCGATGGCACCCCGATGCCTTGGGAGGTGTCCGGGATCAGCCGTGGAGAGGCCCAAACCGTGCCGACCGACGCCCAAGGTCGGGTGATTTACGGAGGCACGCCCGCGGATGCCTCGGTTGTGCAGGCAATTCAGGCGCTGGGCGCGCGCGACAAGAAAGTCGTGTTCTACCCGTTCATTTTGATGGATCAACTGGCCGATAACACGTTGGTCAACCCCTGGACTGGCGAGGTGGGGCAACCGGCGCTGCCGTGGCGCGGCCGCATCACGACCTCTCTTGCGCCGGGAGTGGCGGGGACAAGTGATGGGACGGCTTTGGCCGATAGCGAGGTCGCGGCATTTTTCGGCGCCGCCCAAGCGAGCGATTTCACGGCCACGGGGAGTTCTGTCACCTATTCGGGTCCGGCGGAATTTTCCTTTCGGCGGTTCATTCTGCACTATGCGCATCTCTGCGCTTTGGCGGGGGGCGTGGATGCGTTTTGCATCGGCTCCGAGTTGCGCAGTCTGACGCAAATCCGGGGGGCAAGCGGCTTTCCGGTCGTCACGGCTCTAAAAGCCCTGGCGGCAGATGTGCGCTCGATTTTGGGGGAGGCCTGCAAGATCGGCTATGCCGCGGATTGGAGCGAATATTTCGGCTATCAGGTCGATGGAAACCTCTACTTCCACCTCGATCCGCTCTGGGCGGATGAGAACATAGATTTCATCGGGATCGACAACTATATGCCGATGTCCGATTGGCGCGACACCGAGGGCGAAGCCGACGCGGCGTATGGGACGATCTACAACCTCGACTACCTGCGCGACAATATCGAGGGCGGGGAGGGCTATGATTGGTATTATGCCTATGACGAGCACCGCGACGCACAGATCCGCACGCCCATCACCGATGGCGCCTATAACGAGCCGTGGGTATATCGCTACAAAGACATACGTGGATGGTGGGAGAATGCCCATTTCGAGCGGATCGCCGGGGTGCGTTCTGGCACAGCGACCGCGTGGGTGCCGCAATCCAAGCCGATTTGGTTTACCGAAATCGGCTGTGCGGCGATCGACAAGGCAACGAACCAGCCCAACAAGTTCCTTGACGCAAAATCCTCGGAAAACGCTTTGCCGCATTATTCTGACGGACGGCGCGACGAGTATATCCAGATGCAGTATTTGCGGGCCATTTATGGATATTGGGGGGATGCGGCGCATAACCCGATGTCCGAGGTCTACGCCGGGCCGATGATCGACATGGAGCGCGCTCATGTTTGGGCATGGGATGCGCGCCCCTATCCGGCGTTTCCGGCCAATTCCGAGGTCTGGTCGGATGCGGAAAACTACCGCAAGGGGCATTGGATCAACGGGCGCTCGACGGCGCGTCCTTTGTCGGATGTGGTGCGCGAGATTTGCGCGCGCTCGGGAGCCCGCGCGCCAGAGGTGGATGCGCTGCACGGGCTTGTGCGGGGCTATAGCGTGTCGGATGGCGGGACCGCGCGTCAGGCATTGCAGCCTTTGCAGCTTGCCTACGGGTTTGACGTGATCGAACGTGATGGCGCGCTACGCTTTATCAACCGAACCGGCGCGCAAGACGGTGCGGTCGATGCCCAAACGCTGGCGGTTTCATCAAGTGAGTCCAGCACCTTCGAGATGATCCGTGCACCGGAGGCCGAAGTGGCGGGGCGCGTTCGGTTTACCTTTGCCGATTTCGACAACGATTATAGTGCGCGCTCTGAGGAGGCGATCCATCCGGATGAAGAAAGCCGGTTGGTGACCAGTACGGAGTTTCCGCTTGCGCTGACCCGCGCCGAGGGGCGCGCTGTCGTGGAGCGCTGGCTTGCCGAGAGCCGGATTGCGCGCGACATGGCCAAATGGGCCTTTCCGCCGTCCATCGCGGATGTCGGCGCGGGGGATGTCGTCGCAGTCGCGCAGGACGGTGTATCGACATTGTACCGGATTGATCATGTGACCGATGCGGGGCTGCGCCAGATCGATGCGGTGCGGATCGAAGCCGAGACCTACGAGCCATCGCAAGCCGCAGAGGATACGATTGGCACCAGCGCCTTTGTGCCGCCTTTGCCGGTATTCGGGCTGTTCCTCGATCTGCCGTTGCTGACGGGCCAGGAGGTGCCGTTTGCGCCGCATGTCGCCGCGACGGCAAACATCTGGCCCGGAACGGCTGCGCTGTATTCGGCAATCAGCGATGCGGGCTACACCCTCAATACGCTGATCACCGAGCGCGCTGTGATCGGTGTGACGCAGACGGGCCTTGGCGCGGCTGCGGGCGGTCTTTGGGATCGGGGAGAGGCGCTGCGCGTCAAGCTGATTTCGGGGGCGCTAACCACGGCCGATCAGGCGTCTGTTCTGAACGGTGCGAACATGATGGCGATCGGGGATGGCACATCGGGACATTGGGAGGTGTTCCAGTTCGCCACAGCAACCCTTGTCGGTGCCCGGACCTATGAGCTTTCCGAGCGGCTGCGTGGTCAGTTTGGCACCTCTGCGCTGGGCGCTGAATGGCCTGCGGGATCCTACGTTGTGTTGCTCAATTCTGCTCCTAAGCAGATCGAGCTGGCAAGCTCAGAACGCGGTCTTGCGCGGCACTACCGGATTGGACCGTCGCTGCGGCCCTTTGATGATCCGAGCTACGAGCATCTGGTTGAGGCCTTTGCGGGGATCGGTTTGCGGCCCTACGCGCCATGCCATCTGACTCCGGTGCGCGTGGAAAACGGTGCGATCCGTTTTGACTGGATTCGCCAAACCCGCATCGATGGCGACAGTTGGGAAGCCTTTGAAGTGCCGCTGGGCGAGGCGAGCGAGCGCTACGCCGTAGACGTGATCGTGAACGGCAACATCCAGCGATCTGTGATCGTGACCAGCCCGAGCTGGACCTACACAAGCGCGCAGCGCGCAGCGGATGGTGCCTTGGGTGCCTTTACACTGCAAGTCGCGCAAATTTCCGACGCTTTTGGCGCGGGCCTGACCACAAGGATTGATATCAATGACTGACACACCCCGTTTTGACCTGCCCTTGCTGCAAGCCGCACAAGCGCAAAAACATGTGACTGTGAATGAGGCGCTCGCGCGGATTGACGCGGTTATTCAATGCACTGTGCAGGGCGCCTTTGGCAACACGCCCCCGGTAACGGCGAGCGAGGGCGCCTGTTTCGTCGTCGGCGCGGCCCCTGTGAATGACTGGGCAAGCCACGCGGGGGAGATCGCGTTGTTTGTAAACAACGGCTGGGCCTTTGTCGTGCCAACTGCGGGGTTTCGCGCCTATCGCAGCGACACCGGGCAATGGATGGTCTTTGACGGTGAGGCTTGGCAATTCGATCTTGTCACTGTGACACCCAACGGGGCTGGCATGGGGTTTCACACGGCAGAAATCGACCATGTCGTGAGCGCGGGCGCCAGCAGCGCGGTGACCTACGCAATCCCGGGTAACGCCGTTGTCTATGGGGTGACGGGGCGGGTTGTCACGGATATCACGGGCACGGCGACGGGGTTTTCGCTGGGCGTTGCGGGATCGACAAACCGCTATGGATCGGGCCTGTCGCTTGCTGCGGGAAGTTGGTTGCGCGGGCTGACGGGCACGCCCTTGACCTATTACGGGGACGAGGATCTCGTTCTGAGCGCGGAAGGTGGCACGTTTTCAGGCGGCACAATTCGCCTTGCCGTGCATTACGCGACCTTTGCTTTGCCGCGCGCCTGATCGCGCCATTTTGTTTGACTGCATCTTCTTTGGGTCGTGCCATTTGGCGCGGCCCGTTTTTTGCGTTTTGGTGCAGAAAATACAGCGCCGTATCTGGGATAGTCGATGCGCGCGCCCTATGTTAGACTTCGCAGCATAAGAAACAGACCAAAGGCATGTGACATGGCCGAAGCCCGCGCAAATCTCGCCGAACTTGATCCCGTTTGGAGCCGCATCCGTGCCGAAGCACTGGATGCTGTACAACAGGAACCCCTGTTGGGGGGGCTGGTGCACGGTTGTATTTTGCACCACGCCTCGCTCGAAAGTGCGCTGGCCTATCGCATCAGCCAGAAACTCGCCTCCACGGAAATGAGCGAGCAGCTTTTGCGCGAAATTGCCGACAGCGCATATCAAGATGACGCGTCGATCGGGCAGGCTTTGCGTGCAGATATTGTGGCGGTGTTCGATCGCGATCCTGCCTGCCATCGCCTTATCCAACCTTTGTTGTATTTCAAAGGGTTCCAGGCCGTTCAAGCGTACCGCATCGGGCATTGGCTCTGGGCGCAGGGGCGACGTGATCTGGCCTATTTCTTCCAGATGCGTGTGTCCGAACAATTCGGTGTAGACATCCATCCCGCGGCCCGCGTTGGCAAAGGGATCTTTCTGGATCACGCCCATTCCATCGTCATCGGCGAAACGGCCGTTGTGGGGGACAATGTGTCGATCCTGCATTCCGTGACGCTTGGCGGTACGGGCAAGGAGGACGAAGATCGCCATCCAAAAATTGGCGATGGCGTGTTGATCGGGGCAGGGGCTGCGGTGCTTGGCAATATCAAGATCGGCCATTGCTCGCGGATTGCTGCGGGGTCTGTTGTCCTCTCGGAGGTGCCGCCCTGCACCACTGTCGCGGGCGTGCCCGCCAAAGTCGTGGGCGAGGCAGGCTGTGCACAGCCGTCCATTTCGATGGATCAACGGCTCAAATAACGGCCTCTTGCGACGGGCTTGCACGGCTGTGAAAGGCCGCGCGGTCGGTTTTGCCACAAACAATTTGCCACAAACAAACTGTGTCGCGCTGCGGCTTCGCGCGCTCGATTACCGCCATATGCGAGATATGAAAAAGGCCCCGACGCTTTCGCGCGGGGCCTTTTTTTATGTGTACAACCGTGGTTTAGGCCAGCATTGCGACAGGGTTTTCAAGGTTGTCGACAATCGCGTTCAACAGGTTCGCGCCGACCGCACCGTCAATCACACGGTGATCAACGGACATGGTCACGGACATGACATTGGCCACGGTGATCTCGCCATCCGCACCGACAACAGGTTTCTTCTTGCCTGCGCCGACCGCCAGAATACCGGCGTGGGGCGGGTTCACGATCGCATCGAAATTGTCGATGCCGAACATCCCGAGGTTGGAAATCGCGAAAGCGCCGCCGTTGTATTCGTGCGGGGCCAACTTGCGCTCACGCGCGCGTTTGGCGAGGTCTTTCATCTCGCTCGACAGGGCCGAAAGCGACTTCATGTCGGCGTCTTTGAGCACGGGGGTAAACAGACCGCCCTCGATCGCCACGGCAACGGCAACATCCGAAGGTTTCAGTTGCAACACGCGATCACCCGCCCAGACCGCATTGGCCTCGGGCACGGCTTGCAGCGCGTTTGCCACAGCCTTGATGATGAAGTCATTGACCGACAGCTTTACGCCGCGCGCTTCCAGCTGCTTGTTCAAAGTCGCACGGAACGCCATCAAAGCGTCCAGTTGAATGTCGCGACGCAGGTAGAAATGCGGGATGGTCTGCTTGGCTTCCGACAGGCGGGCGGCAATGGTTTTGCGCATCCCGTCCAGTTTGACTTCCTCGTAGGCGCGCCCCTCGTAGGTCTTTTTGATCGCGTCGAGCGAGGGCGCAGCAGGCGCAGCGGCCGGGGCCGCAGAAGCTGTCGGTGCCGCTGCCGCAGGGGCCGCTTTGGGCGCTGCGGTTGCGTTTTCGACATCCGCTTTCACGATACGGCCCTTGGGGCCCGATCCCGTGATCGTCGTCAGGTCCAAGCCCTTTTGACCCGCGATGCGCCGTGCGAGCGGCGAGGCGAAAATGCGCTCCCCGTCCTTTTTCGGCGCAGCCGGGGCAGGGGCATCAGCCGCTGCGGGTTTGGCTTGCGCTTCTTTGGGCGCTTGGGTCTCTTTTGCGGGAGCGGCGGGGGCAGAGCCCCCGACGGTGTCCGCCGCAGACGCGTCTTCACCGTCCTCCAAAAGCACGGCGATGGCGGCGTTCACTTTGACGCCTTCCGTGCCCTCGGCGACCAGAATCTTGCCGATGACGCCTTCGTCTACCGCTTCGAATTCCATCGTCGCCTTGTCGGTCTCGATCTCGGCGATGATGTCGCCGGATTTGACCTCATCGCCCTCTTTGACCAGCCATTTCGCCAGCGTGCCTTCCTCCATCGTCGGAGAAAGCGCGGGCATAAGTAGTTCAATAGCCATATCTTTTCTCCTTAGCGGTAGGTGACAGCTTTAACGGCCGCGATCACTTCATCCGTGGTCACAAGCGCATGCTTTTCAAGGTTCGCCGCATAGGGCATCGGCACGTCTTTACCGGTGCAGTTGATCACCGGCGCGTCGAGATAGTCGAACGCGCGCTGCATGATCGTCGCACCGATGTGGTTGCCGATGGACCCAACGGGGAAGCCTTCCTCGACGGTGACGCAGCGGTTGGTCTTCATCACGGAGGCCAGCACGGTGTCGTAATCGATGGGGCGCAGGGTGCGCAGGTCGATCACTTCCGCCGAAATCCCTTCCTCGGCCAGCTTGTCCGCCGCTTCGAGCGCATAGGTCATGCCGATCCCAAAAGACACGATGGTCACATCGCTGCCTTCACGCCAGATCCGCGCCTTGCCAAAGGGAATGGTGAAATCATCCATGACCGGCACCTCAAAGGATTTGCCGTAGAGGATTTCGTTCTCAAGGAAGATGACAGGGTTGGGATCGCGGATCGCGGACTTCATCAGACCTTTGTAGTCGGAGGCCGAATAGGGCATGACCACTTTCAGACCGGGAACCTGCGCATACCAAGCCGCGTAATCGTGGCTGTGTTGCGCGCCAACGCGGGCTGCCGCGCCGTTGGGACCACGAAACACCATGGGCGCGCCCATCTGGCCGCCCGACATATACAATGTCTTGGCCGCCGAGTTGATGATGTGGTCAATCGCCTGCATGGCGAAGTTGAAGGTCATGAATTCCACGATGGGCTTGAGACCGCCAAAGGCCGCGCCAGTCGCGATACCGGCAAAACCGTGCTCGGTGATCGGCGTGTCGATGACGCGTTTGGCACCGAATTCGTCCAGCATCCCTTGGGAAATCTTGTAGGCGCCTTGGTATTCGGCCACCTCTTCCCCCATGAGAAACACGTTCTCGTCGCGGCGCATTTCCTCGGCCATCGCATCGCGCAGCGCTTCGCGCACGGTCTGCGTTTTGGTCTCGGTGCCCTCGGGGAAATCGGGGGAGGCTTTGGACACGACCTCGACAGCGGCTTTGGGCGCTGCGGGGGCTTTGTCGGCGGCGGGGGCTGCTTCGGCCTCGGGGGCTGCTGCGGCTTTGGGGACCGCATTCACGTCCTCGCCCTCTTCGACGATGATCGCGATGGCGGTGTTGACCTTCACGCCCTCGGTGCCTTCGGCCACAAGGATCTTGCCGATCACACCCTCATCCACAGCCTCGAATTCCATCGTGGCCTTGTCGGTTTCAATTTCGGCCAGAATGTCGCCGGAGGACACGGTGTCGCCCTCTTTGACCAGCCATTTTGCCAGTGTGCCTTCTTCCATCGTCGGAGAAAGCGCGGGCATCAGAAGTTCAGTTGCCATTGGTCTGTTTCCTCCCCGAAATCAGGCGTTGTGCTGCGGAATTTCATCCGCATAGATGTCGGTCCAAAGCTCTTCGAGCGCGGGCTCGGGGCTTTCCTTGGCGAACTCTGCCGAGGCGTTGACGATCTCTTTGATCTTTTTATCAACGTCTTTGAGTTCTTCTTCGGTCGCGTGGTTGCCGGTCATCAGCATCGAGCGGATTGCCTCGATGGGATCGCGTTCCTCGCGCATTTTCTGCACTTCCTCGCGGGTCCGGTATTTCGCGGGGTCCGACATGGAGTGGCCACGATAGCGGTAGGTTTTGACCTCGAGGATGTAGGGGCCGTTGCCCGCGCGGCAATGTGCCACGGCGCGCTCGCCCGCTTCCTTGACGGCGAGAACCGACATGCCGTCGACCTCTTCGCCCTTGATGCCGTAAGCCGCACCGCGTTCCCAAAGCGAAGGGGATTTGGTGGAGCGCTGCACCGAGGTGCCCATGGCGTATTGGTTGTTTTCGATGACGAAAATCACCGGCAAATCCCAAAGCTGCGCCATGTTGTAGGTCTCATAGACCTGACCCTGGTTGGCAGCACCATCGCCGAAATAGGCAAAGGTCACATTGTCATTGCCTTTGTATTTGTCCGAAAACGCAAGACCGGCACCGATCGGCACCTGCGCCCCCACGATGCCATGGCCGCCGTAGAAATGTTTCTCTTTCGAGAACATGTGCATGGAGCCGCCTTTGCCTTTGGAATAGCCGCCTTCGCGACCGGTCAGCTCGGCCATCACGCCGTTGGCTTCCATGCCGCAGGCCAACATGTGGCCGTGGTCACGGTAGGAGGTGACGCGTTTGTCGCCTTCCTTGGTTGCGGCTTCAAGGCCGACAACAACAGCTTCCTGACCGATGTAGAGGTGGCAGAAACCGCCAATCAGGCCCATGCCGTAAAGCTGGCCTGCCTTTTCCTCAAAGCGCCGGATCAGCAGCATATCGTGATAATAAGAGAGTAGTTCGTCTTTCGACACATTCGCCTGCGCGGCAGGCTTGCTGTCGCTTTTACGGGTAGCCATGCGGCCTCCTCCTCCAAGTCGCGCCAATAGTTTAACGTTAAACAATATTCTAAACGAGGCGTGCAGCGATTGCACGCAATATTTGCAACAGCGCCCGCCTAGCAGCTATGCACAGAGCGCAAGTGCGCCATCACGGCCGCGCAGATGCGGGCGCAGGTGGGTGTGCAAACGGCGCCCGCAGGCGCCGCAAAGCAAAGAAACAAAGGAGGGGCAGGGGGTTAGCGGATCACGACCTCATCCGAACGGACTGCGCCCAGAACATCGCGGGCTTGTTCGTCGAGCAGGTCAAGATCGAGATAGTCATCCGACAGCCGCTTGGTCTTGTTGCGCATGGCGATCAATTGTTCTTCCAGCGCATCGGCCTGCGCACTCAGCGCGCGCCCTTCTGCTTCGACCTGAATGCGGCGAAACAGCCCGTAGTTGCCCTGCACAGAGGCAAAGGCAAAGTAGCTTCCCAAAAGGAATGCGATGGTAAAATAGACGACACCGCCAACAGGAAGGCGGTTACGATGGGTGCTGCGCGACATCTGGGTCAGCCTGCGATTTGTTCTGCCAATGCGTCCTCTGACGGGGCGCTGGGGATCATCATGCCACAGGCGATTCGCCGTGTGAATCCATAAAATGAAGACAAGCGAAAATTTGCGAATGTTGTTTGACACTTAGGGCGCGTACCGCTTCGGGAACAGTCCAAAGGAAAAGGGCGGCCCCGAAAGCCGCCCCGCACCGTGTCGATTTTGAAAATACCCCCGGTATCTTCACCCTGTGGCGCGTCAGGCCGCGACCGTCTCGCCCGCGATGGAGGCTTCGAAAATCGCCTCGACGGTTTCGCCCAGCACCGCATCAAATTCTGCGTCGGACTGTTTGGCCGAGAGGCCGGTGATCAACGCGCGGCTGAAGGAGGCAATCATGCCATCGTTTTTCGCCAGCAGCGCACAGGCTTCATCGCGCGAATAGCCGCCCGACAGGCTGACAACCTTGAGCACGCGCGGGTGGTCGATCAGCGGCTTGTAGAAATTCGCAACGCTGGGCAGCGACAGCTTGATCATCACCTGTTTGGAGGCATCCAGAGCATCGAGATGTTTGAGCAGTTCTGCGCGCAGGATCGTTTCGGCTTCGGCTTTGTCTGTGATCGAAATCGTGACTTCCGGCTCGAGCATCGGCATCAAACCGCCCGCGATGACCTGTTCACCAATGGCAAACTGCTGGGCCACAACGGCTTTGATCCCCGCTTCATTCGCCGCGTTGATCACCGAGCGTTCTTTGGTGCCAAAAACGCCAAGTTTTTCGGCGCGCGCCAAAAGCGCGTCCAGATCGGGCATCGGCTTCATCAGTTGAACGCCGTTTGCTTCCTCTTCCAGACCTTTGTCGATCTTGAGAAAGGGAACAACGCCCTTCTTTTCCCAAAGGAATTGCGCGGTCGCAATGCCGTCGATGTCGCGGTCCATCGTCTGTTCGAACAGGATCGCGCCGACGACTTTCTCACCGGTAAAGACCGGCGATTTGATGATGCGGGCGCGCATCGCATGGATCATGTCGAACATTTCGGCATCGCCGTTGTATTCGGTTTCGTCGACGCCGTAGAGCTTGAGCGCTTTGGGCGACGAGCCGCCCGATTGGTCAAGAGCTGCAATAAAGCCTTTGCCGGCGCGGATCTGATCGGTGTGCTTGGCATTCGCCATGGGTGTTTCCCCGTCTGGTAGCAGGCAGTTGTCTGTGCAGACAAACTGCCCTCGTGTGATTGGGCCATCCCTGACTGGTTATCCGCGAATTGAATGGGCTTCAATTCTGTTAGCGCCAACACAAGTGCCTGTTTGCGCTAAACTTTTGTAACATGCGAAAAAGGCGACCCCTGGGCCGCCCTTTTCCTGATTACTCATTTTGAATGACAATTAGCCAAGCGCGGCAACGCCCGGCAATTCCTTGCCCTCCATCCATTCAAGGAACGCCCCGCCCGCAGAGGAGATATAGGTAAAGGCCTCGGCCACGCCCGCTTTGTTCAGCGCCGCGACCGTGTCACCGCCGCCTGCGACCGATACCAGCGTGCCCGCCGTTGTCAAATCGGCCGCCGCTTTGGCCGCCGCATTGGTGGCCGCATCGAAGGGCTCGATTTCGAAGGCGCCGAGGGGGCCGTTCCAGATCAGCGTTTTGGCATCCTTCAGGATCGATGCGACCCGTTCTACGGATTTGGGACCGGCGTCCAGAATCATCGCATCCGCAGGGCAGGCGTCTGCGGCGACGGTTTCGGTTGCCGCATGGGCCTTGAATTCGCGCGACACCACAATATCGACGGGCAGAATGATCTCGCAGCCCGCTTCACCGGCTTTTTGCACGATTTCGCGTGCGGTGTCGGCCAGATCATGCTCGCACAGGCTCTTGCCCACATCGAGACCCTGAGCTGCGAGAAAGGTGTTGGCCATGCCGCCACCGATCACCAGAAAATCGACCTTGCGCACCAGATTGCCGAGCAGGTCAAGTTTCGAGGACACTTTCGCGCCGCCAACCACGGCCACAACCGGGCGATCGGGCGTGCCAAGCGCGGCTTCCAGCGCGCTCAATTCGGCCTGCATCAGGCGCCCGGCACAGGCGGGCAGCAGATGGGCCACGCCCTCGGTCGAGGCATGGGCGCGGTGCGCGGCGGAAAACGCATCATTGCAGTAGACATCGCCCAAAGAGGCCAGAAACTGCGCCATCTCGGGGCTGTTCTTTTCCTCGCCCGCCGCAAAACGGGTGTTTTCGATCAGCACAACCTGACCTTTGACCGCGTCAATCGCGGCGCGGTCGGGTTTTTCCATGAAGACCACATCGCGCCCCAGCACCTCTTTGAGGGTGGGCAGGGTGACTTTGAGCGACATGTCGGGCACGACCTGTCCTTTGGGGCGGCCAAAATGCGCCAGCAATACCGGCGTGCCGCCTTTGGCAAGAATATCGTCAAGCGTGGGTTTGATCCGCTCGATGCGGGTCGCATCTGTCACGCGATCGCCATCCACCGGCACGTTGATATCGACGCGCGTCAGCACGATCTTGCCGTTCAGATCCATGTCGTCGAGGGTTTTCCAAGCCATTGCAAGGCATCCTTTCAGGGGTAGTGTCAGGTCAATTTCGGGCCAAGACCTGTTCACCTTATATTTCCCGCCGCGTCAACTGCGAGGGCTTTCCCTTCGCGCCGCTGCGCAATAGGGTGCGCCAAAGCGACGTTTTACCAAGACCAAGGAGCCACCCCATGGCCGATATCAAAGATCCCGAAAACACCATTCTGATCGAACTCAAAGACGGCACCGTCATCATCGAGCTTTTGCCCGATGTTGCCCCCAAGCACGTCGAGCGCATGAAACTTCTGGCGCGCGCCGGCGCCTATGACGGCGTGGTGTTTCACCGCGTGATCGACGGTTTCATGGCGCAAACCGGCGACGTTGAAAACGGCAATACGAACAAGGACTTCAACCTGCGCCGCGCGGGCACAGGCGGCTCCGAGCACCCCGATCTTCCGGCAGAGTTTTCGTCGCTGCCCCACGATCGTGGCACCATCGGTGCGGCGCGCAGCCAGAACCCCAACTCGGCCAACTCGCAGTTTTTCATCAACTTTTCCGACAACCATTTCCTCAACCGCCAGTACACGGTTTACGGGCGGGTGCTGGATGGCATGAAATTCGTCGATGCGATCAAACGCGGCGAACCCGCAGCCGACCCCGACATGATGATTTCGGTCAAGGTGGCCGCAGATGCTTAAATCGCTTGCAGTGGTCGCGGCCCTGGTCGCAACGCCCGTCGTTGCCGATGGCCTCGATATCGAGATTGCCGGTCCCGGTGCGAATGGGACGGTGCATATCGACTTGTTCGAAGATGTCGCGCCCAACCATGTGGCCCAGATCGAAGCGCTCGCCAATGAGGGCGCGTATAACGAGGTGGTGTTCCACCGCGTGATCGACGGTTTCATGGCGCAAACGGGCGATGTCGAGTTCGGTAAGGCGGGTAGCGATATGCGCCGCGCCGGCACAGGCGGCTCGCAGCTACCGGATCTTCCTGCCGAATTTTCCGACCTGAACTTTGATCGCGGTGTGGTCGGCATGGCGCGCAGCCAGAACCCCGATTCCGCCAATTCGCAGTTCTTTATCATGTTTGCACCGGGTGCGTTTTTGAACGGCCAATACACCGTGGTCGGCGAAGTGACGTCGGGCATGGAGGTCGTGGATGCGATCAAAAAGGGCGAGGGTGCGAATGGCGCGGTCATTGGCGAACCCGACCGGATGGTCAGCGTCACGGTCACCGAGTAGCTCGGCAAAAGAATAAAAAACGGCGCCTTCGGGCGCCGTTTTCTTTTGGGTATTTTTATCCGAAAGAAGGCAGGGATCAGTCCTGCAAGACCACCAGAGCGTGGCGTTTTTTACCCGCCGAGAGTTTCATCGGCTGCGCGAGATCTTCTGCGCGGATCATCAGGCCTGCGTCTTTTTGATCGCGGTCATTCACTTTGGCGCCATTGTCGGTGAAGAGGCGTTTGGCGTCTTTGCCCGAATTCGCAAGGCCGGAGCGGACGAAAAGCTGCACGATGGAGATGCCGTCGCCAAGGTCCTGGCGTGACAGGGTGAGGGTGGGCAGGTCCTCGCCCGCGCCGCCTTTTTCAAAGACCTCGCGCGCGGTGGCCTCGGCGGCCTGGGCGGCCTCTGTGCCGTGAAGCAGGGCGGTGACTTCATTGGCGAGGATGATTTTCGCCGCATTGATTTCAGCGCCTTCGAGGGCACCGAGGCGGTCGCATTCGCTCACGGGCAGTTCGGTGTAGAGTTTGAGGAATTTGCCCGTGTCGGCATCGGTCGTGTTGCGCCAGAATTGCCAGAATTCATAAGGTGACAGCATTTCCGCATTCAGCCAGATCGCGCCGCCTTGGGATTTGCCCATTTTCTTGCCATCCGAGGTGGTCAGCAGTGGCGAGGTGAGCCCGTAGATTTCGTGATCGAGGACGCGGCGGGTAAGGTCGATCCCGTTGATGATGTTGCCCCATTGATCCGAACCGCCCATTTGCAACAGGCAGCCGTAGCGGCGGTTGAGCTCAAGGAAATCATAGGCCTGCAGGATCATGTAGTTGAATTCGAGAAAGGACAGCGATTGTTCGCGGTCCAGACGCGATTTCACGCTTTCAAAGGACAGCATCCGGTTGACCGAGAAATGCCGCCCGATATCGCGCAGGAATTCGAGGTAGTTCAGGGTATCGAGCCATTCGGCATTGTTAAGCATGACCGCATCGCCCGCGCCCTCGCCATAGGACAGGTATTTTGCAAAGACCTGTTTCATGCCGTCGATATTGGCGTCGATCTGGTCGTTGGTCAGCAGCGGACGCTCGTCGGCGCGAAAGGAGGGATCGCCCACTTTCGTGGTGCCGCCGCCCATCAGGGTGATCGGTTTGTGGCCGGTTTTTTGCAGCCAGCGCAGCATCATGATATTGAGCAGATGCCCGACATGCAGCGACTGTGCGGTGGCATCATAGCCGATATAGGCGGGCACCACCCCTTTGATCAGAGCATCGTCCAGACCTTGATAATCGGTGCAGTCGGCCAAAAAGCCCCGCTCCATCATCACGGCAAGAAAGTCCGACTTCGGGTGGTAGGTCATGGTGCAATTCCGTTCCAAGCGTCACTTGGGCCTGATATACCGACCGGGCGTAAAAAGGGAAAGACCATGTTGGGAAATGACGCGATCTGGGCCTGTGGGACGATGTCGGGCACCTCGCTTGACGGGGTGGACGCCGCTCTGGTGCTGACGAATGGCGAGGAGATCAGCGGGTTTGGCGAGGTGGCTTTTCGCGCCTATAGCGCGGATGAGCGCGAGATGCTGCGCGCAGAGCTGGGGGCCTGGGAGGCGTCGGAGGCGCTGTGCGAGATGTTGGAAACCGCTCATGTTCAGGCCATTCACGGGCTGACGGGCTATGAGTTGATCGGGTTTCACGGCCAGACTTTGGCGCATGAGCCGCACGGGCGCGGCACCTATCAGGCGGGCGATGGCGCGGTGCTGGCAGAGGTGTTGAACCGGCCCGTCGTATGGGATTTTCGCACCTCGGATGTAAAACTCGGGGGGGAGGGGGCACCGCTGGCGCCTTTTTTCCACCACGCCTGTGCGCGCTACATCGGCGCGCAGGAGCCTGTGGCGTTTCTCAATCTTGGCGGGGTCGGCAATATCACATGGGTCGATCCGCGCCTGCGCAACCCTGCCGCCCCTGGCGCGCTTTTGGCCTTTGACACAGGCCCTGCGAATGCGCCGGTGAATGATCTGATGCGCCAGCGCCGCGCCCAGACCCAAGACGACGGTGGCCGCCTGGCGGCATCGGGCCGCGTGGCCGAGGGCGTGCTCGAGGCGTTTCTCGAACATCCGTATTTTTACCGCATGCCGCCTAAATCACTGGATCGCAACGATTTTACCTCACTTCTTGATGGGGTGGCCGATCTGAGCGACGTCGATGCCGCCGCAACGCTCACCGCGGCCTGCGCGGCGTCGGTGGCGCGCGGGATGGACCATTGCCCCGTTGCGCCCGCGACGGTTTTTGTCACGGGCGGCGGGCGGCACAACGCGACCCTGATGGCGATGCTTGCGGCTGGGTTGGACTGTCCGGTGCGCCCCGTGGAGGACGTCGATCTCGACGGAGATATGCTTGAGGCACAGGCCTTTGCCTATCTTGCTGTGCGGGTTGCGCGCGGGTTGCCGACATCGTGCCCGGCCACCACGGGGGTGCGTGCCTGCGTCGGCGGCGGGCGCATCGCGCGCCCGACCCCGCGTTCCGCCGATGTGCATCTCGCCTGACGCGGCGCAAAAAAAGGCCCCGCATCACCTGCGGGGCCTGTGAGTTTCATGTGCGCGACGCTTAGGCCTTGAGGATCGAGCGACCCGCGAATTCAGCCGTTGCGCCCAGCATTTCTTCAATGCGGATCAACTGGTTGTATTTTGCCAGACGGTCCGAGCGCGACAGCGATCCGGTTTTGATCTGGCCGCAGTTGGTCGCCACGGCGAGGTCGGCAATGGTGGCATCCTCGGTCTCGCCCGACCGGTGCGACATGACGTTTGTGTAGCCCGCACGATGCGCCATATCGACCGCCTTGAGCGTTTCCGACAGCGACCCGATCTGGTTCACTTTGACCAGCATCGAGTTCGCAACGCCCTGTTTGATGCCATCGGCCAGACGGACGGGGTTGGTCACGAACAGATCGTCGCCGACCAGCTGGATCTTGTCGCCGATCTTGTCGGTGAGCAGCTTCCAGCCGTCCCAATCGTCCTCGGCCATGCCGTCTTCGATGGAAATGATCGGATAGTCGTCGCAAAGCGCGGCCAAATAGTCGGCGTTCTCGGCGGAGGTCAGGGATTTGCCCTCACCAACCATCTCGTATTTGCCGTCTTTGTAATATTCGGTGGAGGCGCAATCGAGCGCGAGATAAATATCCTCGCCCGGTTTGTAGCCTGCTTTCTCGATGGATTTGATCACGAAATCCAACGCGATACGGGTGGATTCAAGCGCGGGCGCAAAGCCGCCCTCGTCGCCGATACCGGTGTTGTAGCCTGCGGACGAAAGCTCTTTCTTCAGCGTGTGGAACACTTCGGCGCCCATGCGGATCGCTTCTTTCACGTTCGCGGCCGACACCGGCATGATCATGAATTCCTGGATGTCGATGGGGTTGTCGGCATGCTCGCCGCCGTTGATGATGTTCATCATCGGAACGGGCAACATACGTGCAGAAGAGCCGCCGATGTAGCGATACAGGGGCAGGGCGGAGAAATCCGCCGCCGCTTTGGCACAGGCCAGCGACACGCCCAAAATAGCGTTCGCGCCAAGGCGACCCTTGTTGTGGGTGCCGTCCAGCTCGATCATGATCGCATCGATGGCTTCCTGCTCGGTCACATCCATGCCCACAAGCGCTTCGGCAATCTCGCCGTTCACGGAGGCAACCGCTTCCAAAACGCCTTTGCCCAGGTAACGCGACGTGTCGCCATCGCGTTTCTCGACCGCTTCATGCGCGCCGGTGGAAGCGCCCGAAGGGACTGCGGCGCGGCCCAGCGTGCCGTCTTCGAGGATCACGTCAACTTCGACGGTGGGGTTGCCACGGCTGTCGAGGATTTCGCGGCCGATGATGTCGATGATAGTGCTCATGGTCATTGCCTTTTGTTCAAGTTCGCGGGCCATTGAGCGTGTTGATAGCAGGCTGGCACGTCGGGTCAACGGCGCGCTGCATCGATTGCGCTAACAGGGGTGAAATTGCACGTTAGCGGTAACATTTTTCGCGGCATCGCGCCTTACGTGCCACAAAATGTGCGCGCTACCACCTCGTCCTCGGTCGGGGGAAAGGCCAGCGCGCGGTTGTCCGACGATAGCGCAAAAGGGGTCTCGAAGGCCACGCGCAGCCGCTCGAAAGGGGCCATGTCGCCGCCGACAGCCGCCTGAATGGCCTGTTCGATGCGGTGCGTGCGCGGAATTACGGCAGGGTTTGCCGCGCGCATGACCGCCAGTGGATCCGCTTCCTGCGCGATCCGCGCGCGCCATTTGGCTTCCCACAGATCAAAAGCCGCCGGATCGCTGAACTGGTCGCGCGCACCCCCTGCGCCCAGCGCATAAAATGTATTGGTGAAATCGGCTTGCCCCGCAGCCATCAGATCCAGCAGTTCCTTGGCCAAGGCTTTGTCGCCCGCCTTCGGTTGGGCAATCCCCAGCTTCGCTGCAAAGACGTGTTCCCACGCCAGATGATAGCGCGCTGCAAAACTGTTGATCACCTCGGTGAGGGCCGCAATCGCCGTCTCCGCCTCTTCTTCGGTTTTGGCCATGATCCCGACAAGGCTGGAGGCCAGTTGCGCCAAATTCCACCCCGCCACATTCGCCTGATTGGAATAGGCATAGCGCCCCTGCGTGTCGATCGAGGAATAGACCGCATCGGGGTGATAGGTATCGATGAAAGCGCAGGGCCCATAGTCGATTGTTTCGCCCGAAATCGTCATGTTGTCGGTGTTCATGACGCCATGCACAAACCCCAGTCCCATCCATTTGGCGATCAGCTCGGCCTGCGCCTGCACCACCGAAATCACCAGGCCCAGCGGTCCCTTGGCCTGAGGAAAATGCCGCGCAAGCGCGAAATCCGTCAGGACTTCAAGACTGTCAAAATCCCCGCGTGCGGCAAAATATTGAAACGTACCGATCCGCAGATGCGAACTGGCAACACGCACCAGAATTGCCCCCGGATAGGCCTGCTCGCGCTGAACGCGCGCGCCGGTGGACACGGCGGCCAACGCGCGCGTCGTGGGCACACCCACGCTGTGCATCCACTCACTCACCAGATATTCACGCAACACTGGCCCCAACCACGCGCGCCCGTCGCCATTGCGCGAATAGGCGGTGCGCCCGGATCCTTTCAACACAAGATCGCGCAGCCCTGCCTTGCTGGCAACTTCGCCCAAAAGCACGGCACGCCCGTCCCCCAAACGCGCAACCCAGCCGCCGAACTGATGCGCAGCATAGACCTGCGCCAAAGGTTCCGACCCTGTAGCCACGGCATTTCCAGCCAGAACCGCAACCCCTTCAGGCGAGGCAAGCCACTGCGGGTCAATGCCTAGATCCCTTGCCAGACCATCGTTCAGCGCCAGCAGTGCGGGGGCAGGAACGGGCTCCGGTGCCACATGGGTGAAAAAGGCCGCAGGCAGGCGCGCGTAGGAATTCTGGAAGGGAATATGCTGTGTCATAATCTTCACTTAATCATGCCGGGCGCGTCTTCTAGCTTCTTTCGGATAAAAATACCCGATGTTGCGCCTTTGGCAGCGGTCGCGCCGTGGGTATTTGGGTCCGAAAGAAGCCAAAGGGCAGGGCTACAGCCGGCCGATCCGCGTTATCAGCAGGTCGAAAAACCGTGTTGCATCTACTGTGCCGATAAACAGCGCGTTGGCGGCGCGGTCGGTGACACCCCACCAGTCAGCCACGGTCATGCCACGCGTGAGCGGGCTGTGGACCTCGATCTCAACGTTGATGTGACGGCCTTCGTAGAGCGTCGGGTCGATGAGATAGGCAATGGTGGCCGGATCATGCAGCGGCGCGCCCTTTGATCCGTATTTTTTAAGATCGAAGCGCTCGGAAAAATTGATCCAGCTTGCCACGACTGCGCCCACAGGTGTGCCCATCTGTGCAAAGCGGTCGACCACATCGGCGGTGACGAGCGCCTTATGGGTGACATCCAGTGGCATGACTGTGATTTTTGCGCCGGATTTAAACACGATGTCAGCGGCTTCCGGGTCGACGTAGATGTTGAACTCTGCCGCGGGGGTGATGTTTCCCACCTCGAAATAAGCGCCCCCCATCAGCACGATTTCCTGCACGCGCTCCTTGATGTCGGGCGCGCGTTCAAAGGCCGTGGCGATGTTCGTGAGGGGGCCGATAGGCACAAGGGTCACGGTGCCGGCGGGTTCGGCGCGCAGGGTTTGGATGATGAAATCCACACCGTGTTGTGCTTGCAGTGGCATCACCGGGGCGGGCAATGCGATGCCGTCCAACCCGGTTTTGCCATGCACATGTTCGGCCGTCACCAAATCCTTGGCCATCGGTTTTTCGCAGCCCGCAAAGACCGGCACATCGCTGCGTCCTGCCAGTTCCAGCACTTTGCGGCCATTGTCGGCCGTTCGCGCCAGGGGGACGTTCCCCGCGACAATCGTGAGCCCGAGCAGGTCGATTTCGGGGGAGGCCACTGCCAGCAGAATCGCGACCGCGTCGTCTTGTCCGGGGTCGGTGTCGATGATGATCTTGCGCGCCATTTTTGGTCTCCGAAGCTGTGTTCGGGGCGAGGGTGGCGCGCGGCGCGGGGGATGTAAAGCGGCAAGGCGCGCGCCTGGGCGCGAGAATTTCTCAGCGCCGGATACGGTGCGCCCCGCGAGGTCTCAGGGGCGCAGGCTGCGGGTCACATTGCCCGCTTGCACAACGATTTCCGTGGCTTGCAGCAGTTGGGCGTTGGAGAGGGTGACGGCCACATTCAGCGCCGATTGCGCGGCAGATGTTGCGGGCATCGCCGTGCTTGGGGGGCGAATGCGAAACGCGTAGGTCAGGCGGTTTGGCAGGCCCTCGTCGATTTCGACCAGTTCGGCGTCGTAATAGCCCTGCGTGGGGACGCGCCCGCTTGCCACAAGGATCGCGCCGGTCTGCGTGCGTTGCAGGCTCAGCCCCGTCATCTGTGCGATCAGGGGGCGGGTGTCCACGAAGGCAACATAGCCTTTGCGCGGGGCCAGTGTCGGCAGCACGATCGCGCCGCTGTCGCTTGTCACCACATCGGGGGTGCTATCGACCCAGTTGCGCGGGTTGAAGCGCGAGTCCCGCACGCTGGCGCAGCCCGCAAGAAGAGAGGCCGCAGTGAACAGGATGATAAGGTTGCGCATTTTCACTCCCCGAAAGCTTTGTCTTTGCCTAGCCCATTGCGCGCGGCTTGAAAAGCCTGAGCTGGCGCGGGCTGGACGCGCGCGGCTCTGCGCCTTACATGACGGGGGAGTTTTCACGACAACCCGCGCAAGCGGCGGAGATCACCATGGCCACCGAAGCATTTGACGACCTTGCCGACACGTTTGATTTTCTTGACGATTGGGAAGATCGCTATCGCCATGTGATCGAGATAGGCAAGGCGTTTCCCCCGCTGCCCGAGGCGCTCAAAGTCCCCGCCACCAAGGTCGAGGGCTGTGCCTCTCAGGTCTGGATCGTGCCGCGCATCGACGCGGGGGCCTTTGATTTTGCAGGCGAAAGTGACGCGATGATCGTGCGCGGCCTGATTGCGGTGCTGCATGCGCTCTATGCGGGGCTGACGCCGGATGAGGTTCTGAAGGTGGATGCGCAAGCGGAACTCACGCGCATCGGCCTGTCGGATCACCTCTCCGCGCAGCGGTCGAACGGGGTGCGCGCGATGATCGAGCGCATCCGCGCCTTTGCGGCGGGTAACGCCTAAATTGCGGCTTCCAGCGCGCGCGACAGGTCGCCGTAGCCGGTAAAGCGCCGCTCGAAGGCGAGGCCCAGTCGCGCCGCTGCGGCCTGTGCCTGCGCGGTCAGAGCGGCGTCTTCGGACTGGGCCAGATAGACCAGTTTTTCGTAATTGCCGAAATACATGTCCAAAAGCTGCGGGTGGCGGTCAAGGCCAAGCGGCTGCCAGACAAAGGCGTCAAACTGGCGGGCGAGGAAGTCGGTGAGGTAGAAACTTGTGACCTCGTCGCGCGCCGCAAAGGCGGTCAGCCCGTCGAAAAACGCATAGCAATGGGGGCCTGCGATCATCTTGACCCCCATCCGCGCGCAGGCTTTGGCCAAGTCACCGCCGGTGCCGCAATCGGCGTAGGCTACGAAGATTTCCAAGCCGTCGCGCGCATGGGTTTGTACTGCGTCCTCAACGGCTTGCGTTATTTTGTTCGGGTGGTTGTGGAGGATGGCGGGAAGGCAGGTCAGGCGGACATGCGACCAGCCGTTCACCGCGATCAGCGCCAGAATTTCGCGCGCCAAAGCCCCGCAGGCGATCACCAGAACCGACGGCTGCGCACTGCCCGCAACATAGCCTGTGTCGCGCAAGATATCGTCAGCGGGCAGGTGCATCAGGCTTTGGGCGCAAGTTTCACCGCCGTGCCGTAGCACAGCACTTCGGAGGCGGTTTGTTGGATGGCCGAGGTTTGCATCCGCACGGCGACCACCGCATCCGCGCCCATGGCTTGGGCTTCGGCCAGCATCCGGTCCATCGCCTGTTCGCGTGCGCCCGCAAGCAGGGAGGCGTATTCTTTTACCTCGCCGCCGACGAGATTGCGCAGCGAGGCCACGATATCGGAGCCGATGTGTTTGGCGCGCACGGTGGAGCCGCGCACAAGGCCAAGCGTTTGCACGATCTCGAAACCGGCGACCGTTTCGGAGGTCGCGATCACAAGGTTACTTTTGGATGCGGTCATAGTGGCTGTCCTCTTTGCTGGTCACACGCTCCTCGATCACCCGCAACACAACATAGGCGACGAGTCCCGTGGGGATCATCACCAATAGCGCAAAGGGTGTGGTGAGCGTCACGGTGATCAGCGACGCGACCCAGATGCTTGCGCCCGCTGCAACGATGACGACGATCAGGATCAGAACGAAACGGTCAAGCGGCATGTGGGGCTCCGATGTGACATCATCCTCATGAAATGGGGATGTTCTGGCCCATCTGCAAGGCCCATCTGCGCGGCCCGTTTATAAGGCCCGTCTATAAGGTCCGTGTGCAGGGCTTGAAGACGGGGCTTTGGAACGGGCTTGAGCTCCAACGCACACAGGCCCGGCCCGTTGCGCCCAGGGGCCTCTCAGCCCGCGACGTTATGCTTGCGCGCCATCAGTTCCTTGGCGGTTTGCACCGCTATCGCGGCGTCATCGCAATAGGCGTCTGCGCCGATGGCCTTGCCGAATTCTGCGTTCAGCGGGGCACCGCCGACCAGCACGATGTAGTCGTCGCGCTTGCCCATTTCGGTAAGCTGATCGATCACAACCTTCATGTAGGGCATGGTCGTTGTGAGCAGGGCAGACATGCCCAGGATCTGTGCGTCTTCGGATTGCAGCGCGCCGATGTAATCCTCGGCGGGGTTGTTGATGCCAAGATCGACGATCTCGAAACCCGCGCCTTCCATCATCATCGCAACCAGGTTCTTGCCGATGTCATGGATATCGCCCTTGACCGTGCCGATGACCATTTTGCCCATCTTGGGCGCCCCAGTTTCGACCAGAAGCGGTTTTAGGATGGCCATGCCGCCCTTCATCGCATTGGCGGCCAGCAGCACTTCGGGGACGAACAGGATACCGTCGCGAAAATCATCGCCGACGATCTGCATGCCCGCGACCAGCGATTTGGTCAGGATGTCATAGGGCGTCCAGTTGCGTTCCAAAAGAATGCGCACCGCCTCCTCGATTTCCTCTTTCATCCCGTCGTAGAGGTCGTCTTTCATCTGGTCGACAAGCTCGTCGTCGTTCAGGTCGGAAAGGATCAGATCATCATCGTCGGACATGGGAAGGTCTCCTGAGCCGCCAGCTAAAATGCCAGCGCAGCGGTGTTTCGCCGCCAAAGCGGTGCTTGTGCGAGATATGCGATAAATTCCGTCTCAGGGCAATGGTTTGCACCCGAAACACAGGGAAAAAGCGGCTTGAGATCAGGAATTTTGCGCCAAAGTTTCAAACCCCTCTGGCGAGTGTTCCTATTTCGTTCTAACCTTGCGGCATGGAACACGCAGAATCGAGCCTCCCCCTTGGTCTAGAGATGCGCGCGCGCGGCGCAAGCACCAATGAGACCCCGCGTTTTGAACAGTTGACGCGCAGTTTTGCGAGCGACGGCTGGGATATTCCCTATGAGGGCGGGGTGGTGCGCACGACTTTGGCGCGCGAGGAGCCGCGCCGCGTGATCACCCGCAACAGCTCGCCCGATATCCCCTTTGACCGCTCGATCAACCCCTATCGCGGGTGCGAGCATGGCTGCACCTATTGCTTTGCGCGGCCAACCCATGCGTGGTTGGGCCTTTCGGCGGGGCTTGATTTCGAAACGCGGCTGGTGGCCAAAACCAATGTTGCCGCCCAGCTCGAGCGTGAGTTGCGCCACCCCAATTACGCGGTCGCACCGATTGCCATCGGCACGAATACCGATCCCTATCAACCGGTTGAAGCCCGCGAAAAGACGATGCGCGCGATTGTGCAGGTGCTGTCGGATTACAATCATCCGCTGATGATCACCACCAAGGGCACGTTGATCGAACGCGATCTGGACCTGCTTGCGCCAATGGCGCGGCGCGGCTTGTTGAATGTCGGGATTTCGCTGACCACGCTTGGCACGACCCTGTCGCGCCAGTTGGAACCGCGCGCCCCCACGCCCGCGCGCCGTTTGAAAACCATCCGCATGTTGGCCGATGCGGGCATTCCGGTGCGGGTCATGGTGGCCCCCGTGATCCCCGGTCTGAGCGATCACGAACTTGAGGCGATCCTGGGCGCGGCGCGCGGTGCGGGCGCGCGGGCGGCCAGTTGGATCATGCTGCGCTTGCCGCTGGAAGTGTCGCAATTGTTTCAAGACTGGCTCGCGACCCATGTGCCCGAGCGCAAGGAAAAGGTCATGCGCCGCATTCGCGAAATGCACGGCGGCAAGGACTATGCGGCCAATTGGGGCAAGCGGATGCGCGGGGAAGGCGAATTCGCAGAGCTGATCGGCAAACGGTTCGAGATCGCGACAACCCGTCTGGGGTTCGAGGACAGCTTGCCCAAGCTCACATCGGCACTTTTTGCCTGCCCCGAACGCAAGGGCGACCAACTGTCTCTTTTCTAACGAAACAGGGCCGCAACGGTGTCGCGCGCGGCCCTCTTTGTCTGATCCCTGCCTGTCTTAGCGACGCCGCCCCGTGCGCCCGCGCGCCGAAGGGCCTTTGTTGTCGGTGCCATCGCTTTCGGAAGAAAACCCGCCGAGTTTGGCGGCGATCTCGTCCAGGGTCGGCTTTTCGCCGCGCGGACGGGTTTCAAGCGCCTCGCGCATGGCCGACAGGTGTTCGGGCGTGGTGCCGCAGCAGCCGCCGATGATCGTCGCGCCGCTGTCGCGCGCCATGCAGGCGTAATCGGCCATCAGCTCGGGCGTGCCGTCGTAGTGGATGTGGCCCTCGTGGTATTTGGGGATGCCGGCGTTGCCCTTGGCGATGATCGGGCGCGCGTGGCCCTGACCGGAAAAGCCCAGGACCGTGCGCAGCAGGTCCGACGAGCCCACGCCGCAATTCGCGCCATAGGCCAGCGGGCCGTTGGGGATTTTCTCAACCATATTCGCCAGTTCCGCTGAGGTAACGCCCATCATGGAGCGGCCGGCGGTGTCAAAGCTCATGGTGCCGCACCACGGCATATCGGCCAGGCGAAAGGCTTCGGCGGCAGCTTTGAATTCTTCGGGGGCCGAAATCGTTTCGACCCAAAGCACATCCGCGCCGCCTTCTTTCAGGCCCTCGGCTTGTTCGTGGAACATTTCCACGGCCAGTTCATGGGTCAAGGTGCCCATCGGAGCCATGATGTCGCCCGTCGGGCCGACCGAGCCTGCAACGATCACGGGGCGGCCCGCTTTGTCTGCCACCTCGCGGCCGATCTCCGCGCCCGCGCGGTTCAATTCGCGCACACGGTTTTGCGCGTCATGCAGTTTGAGGCGCGAGGCATTGCCGCCAAAGGTATTGGTGAGGAAAATATCCGATCCCGCATCCACGGCCCCTTTGTAGAGGGCGGTGATCTTGGCGATTTCGTCGACGTTCCAGAACTCCGGCGCATCGCCCGACTGCAGCCCCATGTTGAACAAGGTGGTACCTGTGGCCCCATCGGCCATCAGCCAGTCGCGGGTGGCAAGAAGTTTGGAAAGCGCGTCGGACATGTCAGCCTCATTTTCGGTTGGGCCACACGCGCGATACGTGCGGACAAAAGGGAAGGGCCCGCAGCACGGCGATGCGGCGGGTTTTCTGTCACCTGCCACGCATCGCGCGCGGGTGCAAATTCATAATCGTCATGAAGATTATGAAGAACGCTGCGACAGGCGCGCGCAGCGGCGTGGGTCAGGCGGCGTGGGTCAGGCGGCTTGCGTGTCGCTGTCTTCTTGTGGCGGACTGTCGGGCGGCAGACCCCATTGCGCGATCTGGTCTTGGGGACCACGTCCGACAGGATCAAGCGGCGGAAAGCTTTGCGGGGTGGGCGCTGGCCCGGCTTTGCGCCGCGCGAAGATCGGCGCGTCGGGATGACGGGCCCGGGCCGTGACACGGCGCAAAATATCGACAGAGGCCACCGCGAGGGCCAGCGTATTTGGCGCGCAGATATACAGCGTTTCCCAATTGGGGGCAAAGGCGGCTTTGAAGCGCTTCAGCCCTGCGGCATTGGATTTGTTGAGAAATTTCTGACGTATCCGCGCAAGGACAGGATTGGCATCCACCCCGTCCCACGGCGTCGCGGCCAGCGAGACCCGCGGGCAACCATGGGTGCGGGCGGCGCAAATCGCATGGGTGATCAGCGCCTGCATCGTGCCATCGGGGGCCGTATCGGCGCTGCGCATCAGATCGAGGGTCCATTCGTTCCGGGTCTCGTGAAAACTGACAAAGGCCACCAGCCGGTCCTCGACATAGCCCAGAAACACCCGCTGACAGGCGGCGTAATCGGGGCACCACGTGCCCATCGAAAATCCGCGCTCGCCGCCGCGGGTCTTTTTCCATTCCGCCGCAACGCCGCTCATGTCGGCCAGAGGCAGGTCGCGCGGGGCCTGTGTGATGGTGAGACCGGATTTTTCGGCCTTGGCCAAAAGGCGGCGCAATTGCCGCCGCTGCGGCCCCTCGGGGCTGAAGGTCGCAGGGGCAAGCCAGGCCTCACGGGCAATCGGCACAACCTTCCAGCCGGCCTGGCGCGCCGACAGGGCCATGCGATTGCCGACCTTGTAGAGGGCGGGCATGCGAAACCGGGTTTTGGCGGCTGTGGCCAGTGCCGTGCGGATTTCGGTGCGGCAGGCCGCCGCGTCAATCGGGTCCGACAGCATCACCAGGGTCTGGCCGACGGGGGCGGCAAGTCCGAGTGCGCGCGCGTCGCTGCCCGTCAGCAGGGAAAATTCGCGCGCGCGCAGCAGGTTCACCTCTGCCCGTTTGGAGGCGTAAAGCTGGGCCTCGATACGGGGCGGCAGGAAGGGCGAGCGCGGGGCAGGGGCCAGATGCGGGCGGTCACAGCGCGCCGAGGCGCGCGGCCCGATCAGCGCAAGGATCGCCGCAATGCAGGCGGGCAGCGCGTAATACAGCAGGCGGAACGCAACGACCCCCGCCAAAAGCGTTTCGGTCGCCACAGTCGGCAACAGCGTCATCAGCGTGACTTCGAAGGGGCCGATCCCCCCCGGCGTATTGCCCAAAAGCCCAGCACCCAGAGCAAAAACATAGGTGGTCACAAGGTGCACAATGCCGATCGACAGCGCAGGCGGCATCAGGATGTAGAGCGTCAGACCTGCAAAAATCGTGTCCACCGCCGCCAGACCGATCACCGCCATCAGGGCGCGCACCGAGGGCAGGGGCAGGCGGGCCAGCGCCGCCGGTGGCCAGATCGAGATCGCCACCATCGCGCCAAACAGCGTGAGCGCGGCAAAGGCCAGGCTTTTGGCCCAGACCAGCTCAACATGCGAGATCAGCGCCAAAGCGCCCGCCACCACGGCCCAGCCTGCGATGAAACTCAACGCGACAGCGGCGGAAAAGCGGATGGATTGCCAGAACCCCCATTCGCGCAACATGCGCCAGCGCATCACCGCGCCGGTGACCGCCCCGAACCCCAGCGCTTGCGACAGGGCAATGGCGACAAAGCCCGATTTATGGGCCGCGCGCATCGAAATACCCGTGCCCAGCTGGCGGTGCATCACCGCATCATAGCGACTGGCCGCGGCAAGGCTGATCGCCGCCGTCACCGCAGCCAGAGCCCATTGGCGGGCGCTGACCGTGGCCATCGCGGCGCGCACCTTGGCGAGATCGACATGGGCAAGGCGGTCGGCCAGCAACAGCGCCACGCCCAGAGCAAGGATCAACGGCAAGGCCTGTCGCAAGGCAATGCCGCGTGCCGCCTTGATCCAGAGGCGCGACGGCGCAGCTTTGGACGCAATGTTCGGGGCGTGCGCGGCCTCAGGCGCCGCGGCCGTGTCAGCGCGCGCGCTGGCGCGGTGTTGTCCGGTGCTGTCCATGCAAAAATCCCTCGCCCGTTCCCCTCGGTTGAGAGGGGATTTTAGGCGCGGCGGCGCGAAAAATTCCTTAACGCAGGGCGGCAGGGCGGCGCGAAAATTGCGTGAGTTTTAAGTAAAATCAAACTTTTGCACGCGCATTTTGCGGTCTTTTGCAAGGCGCGCGCAAAAAAGGCGCTTTGGGTCCAAAGCGCCTTTCGTGTCGCGGTGGCGCGGGCTTTAGGCCTCGTCGATCAGCTCGGCTTTGGCTTGCACTGCGCTTTGGGCCATTTTCGCACGGATCGTGGCCTCGTCGGCCTTGTCGCCCAGATCGGCGGCGAGTTTGCGGTAGACATCTTCCGATCCCGCTTCTTCAAAGTCGGATTTGATCACCTCGCGCGCATAGGCCTGAGCCTCGTCGCCGGTTTTGCCCAAAAGCCCTGCCGCCCAAAGGCCCGCGATCTTGTTGGCGCGGGCTTCGGCCTTGAACTGCATTTCAGCGTCATGGGCGAATTTGTTTTCAAAAGCATTGGCGCGGTCGTCGAAGGTGGACATGGTGAGGCTCCTCATTTTTGCGTTGTCTTCAATATGGTAGCGCAATTGGCCAAGGACAAGTCCGCACCGCGCCGCTGACTTGCCGGTGGATGGCCGGTGGATGGGCAGTGGAGGGCGATGACAGCGCCGTGTTTATGCCTCTCGCGTTGCGCAAAGCCCGACAGCCGCCCACGCCCACTTGCGAGGGCCGCACGCTTGGCATATAGGACGCAGGTAATGGGTCGCGCGCGCGGCCCTTTTCCCATTCCCACCGTATCCCCAAGGATACGTGCAAGAAGCCCGCGGGGCTGGATACCGGAGACCACATGGCACGGCGCAATAAAATTTACGAAGGCAAGGCCAAAATTCTGTACGAAGGTCCCGAGCCGGGCACCTATGTGCAGTATTTCAAGGACGACGCGACCGCTTTCAATGCCGAAAAGAAGGCAACGATTGAAGGAAAAGGCGTGCTGAACAACCGCCTGTCCGAGTTCTTTATGACCGGCCTGACCAATGTCGGCGTGCCCAACCACTTTATCAAACGGCTCAACATGCGCGAGCAGCTGATCCGTCAGGTGGAAATCATCCCCCTCGAAGTGATCGTGCGCAACTTCGCGGCAGGCTCCATGGCCAAACGGCTGGGCATGGAAGAGGGCACGCAATTGCCCCGCCCGATTATCGAGTTCTCCTACAAGGACGACAAGCTCGGCGATCCGCTGGTGCCCGAGGAATATATCATCGCCTTTGGCTGGGCGACCCAGCAGGACATGGACGACATCGTGGCGCTGGCGCTGCGGGTCAATGATTTCCTCGCCGGTGTCATGTATGGCGTCGGCATCAAGCTGGTCGATTTCAAAATCGAAATCGGCCGTGTGTGGGACAATGATTACATGCGTCTGATCGTGGCCGATGAAATCAGCCCCGACAGCTGTCGCCTGTGGGACATCGAAACCGGCCAGAAGCTGGACAAGGATGTGTTCCGCCGCGATCTGGGCAATCTGGCCGATGCCTACACCGAGGTGGCGCGCCGCCTTGGCGTGTTGCCCACCAATGTGACCCATGCGACGAAACCGACGCTGATCAACTGAGTGCCCCTGTTGGTGCCCAAGCTATAAAAGACGAAAAAGGAAGTCTGCGACCATGAAAGCCCGTGTATTTGTCATGCTCAAGAATGGCGTTCTCGACCCCCAAGGCGAAGCCGTGCGCCATGCGCTTGGCGCGCTTGGTTTTGATGGTGTGCAAGGCGTGCGTCAGGGCAAGGTGATCGAGCTGGATCTGGCTGAAGGCACCTCTGAAGAGACCGTCAAGGAGATGTGCGAAAAGCTGCTCGCCAATACGGTGATCGAAAGCTATCGCATCGAGCTTTGAGGGCGCGACTTGTGATCTGAACTGAAAGAAGGCCGTCCCTTGGGGCGGCCTTTTTCATGTCAACGTAAGGGCTTGAGGCGGATAGCGCCGCAGGGGGCGGCAGGTTTACCGCCGTGGAATGCGCAGGCGCACGCCATAGCCCTGATCGAGGTCAAGCACCTGCATCTCGCCCGCAAGCTGTGATACCGAGGCTTCGATGACCTGAAACCCCAGCCCGTGATGTTCGACATGTTCGGGCATGCCGATGCCGTCATCGCGCAGGGTCACGACCAGCGTGCCATCGTCCTCAAGGTCGCCCGTGAGGGAAATCTTGCCGGGTTTTTGGGGGTCGGGAAAGGCGTGCTTGCTGCTGTTGGCGACGAATTCGTTCAAGACCACCCCAAGCGCCGAGGCTTCTTGCGACGTCACATCCACGGGGGTGAATTTTGCGACGACTTTCACGTGTTCGGGGCAGGTGTGTTGCAGGATGCGCGCCACTTTCGCCCCGAAATCCGCGAGGTCCACGGTGTTTACCGCGCTTGACTGATACAGCTGCTGGTGCAGGGCGGCGACCATTTCGATGCGGCTTTGAACCTTTTGCAACGCGGCGCGGGTCTCGGGCTGTTTGGCCGAGCGCGCCTGGATGCGGGTCAGGGCGGAAATGGATTGAAGCGAATTTTTCACGCGGTGATCGACTTCCTGGCGCAGGGTTTCTGCCAGATGCAGGCTTTTGCGCAGCTCGATGGCGTTCTGGACCTGTTTGGCCATCACATAGAGCGTGTGGCGCTGCAATTGCGTCAGTTTTCCGGGCTTGTCGTCCAGAACGCAGACCGCCCCCATCAACTTTCCGTCGGGCGAATACATCGGCACGCCTGCGTAAAAGCGCATTTTCCATTCGGTAACGGGCGACAGATGGGCGGTGCGCATGTCGAGCGCGAGATCCTCGATTTCGACCAGATCGGGACCGTTGAACACATGGGCGCAGACGGATTCGCTGAGCGGATTGCTGGTTTGATCCATGCCGCAGGTCGCTTTGAACCATTGGGTGTCATCGGCGATAAAGCTGACAAATGAGGTCGGGCGTTCGCAAATTTCGCTCAGGAGCGATGCGATCATGTCAAATTCGTCCAGCGGCTTACCGTCGATCAGGCCCAGCCCGTCGAATTCGGAACGTTCTGCTACCGGCGGTAGCGGCGAAGGGTCTGGCGTCACGATGATCGTATTCATTCTCAATAGCGTCCCTGAACAAAGAGGGAGGGAATAGTTTTGTTGCGGCCTTATTGGTCGGGGCGCAACATTCGAACCAGTAACTGTCCAAGAGCAAGGTTTTCCACGCCAGGAACGACTGTAGCAGGTGCAATCAGGGCGGGTTGTCCTACGCCTCAGAGCAAAGCTGGACGTGCAAAATTTAGGGGCACTGCGACGAACTGTCCATCCCAAACCGTGGATTTGCAGCGCCCGATTGCGCAGAGCGCTTGTGCAAAAGCGCAGCGCTATGTCCTGTGACATGCCGCGAAACCAGCCTCCTATGGGTTGAAGGAGTGTCAAAAAGCATCGCGGCCAAGGTAGATTGGGGCTTTGAGCTAGGGCTTTGGCTGCGCCGCTGCCGCTCTGGGGCAGGGCCGGAGCGTGACTTTGAAAATAGTATGTAAAAAGACATATTAAAAAAATTACCATTTTGATGAAAATTGTCACGTTGCGTCGGCGGGAGGGCGCCGCAGTGCATCGGGGCGCGCCGAGTTGCAGTGGGTTGCACTGGGTTGCAGTGGGTTGCACTGGGGCGCGGCGGGAATGTCGCGCGAATGTGGCGGGGTCGTGCGCCGCCCTTGTCGTTGCCTTGGTCGAGGGCGGCGTGCCCGTGTTCCATCTTGAAACGATCTGCGCGGTGCTTTATGCCGCACAGCCAAGAGGGCTGTGTCGTATCGGCCCGTTCCCTTTCCCTTGGCGTGGCCGTCTGGCGGACCATGCGCCCTGCATCTTGGAGACTCCCCGTGAAAGCAGCTGTCATCGTGTTCCCCGGATCGAACTGCGACCGCGATATGGCCGTTGCGCTGGAAAACGCGGGGGCCGAGGTGACGATGGTCTGGCACAAGGATGCCGAGCTGCCTGCGGGTGTCGATGTCGTCGGGGTTCCGGGCGGGTTTTCCTATGGCGACTACCTGCGCTGCGGGGCGATTGCCGCCAATTCTCCCGTGACCAACGCCCTCAAGGCCCATGCGGCGCGCGGCGGCTATGTGTTTGGCGTGTGCAACGGCTTTCAGGTGCTCACCGAGGCCCGCTTGTTGCCCGGCGCCTTGCTGCGCAACGCCCATCTCAAATATATCTGCCGCACCGTGCCCTTGACGGTGGCCACCACCGATAGCGCCTATACCTCTGCCTACGAAAAGGGCGCGACGATCAACATTCCCATCGCGCATCACGATGGCAATTTTACCGCCGATGCCGAAACGGTGGCGATGCTGGAAGGCGAGGATCGCGTCGCGTTTCGCTATGGCGCCAACCCCAACGGCTCGACAGGCGACATCGCGGGAATCCTCAGCGCCAACCGCCGTGTGTTGGGCATGATGCCCCACCCCGAGCGCGCGGCAGAAGCCAGTCAGGGAAACACCGACGGCAAGGGCTTTTTCGCCGGTCTCGTGTCGGCGATTATCCCCGCCTGACAGGCCGCTTTGACCAGTGGTGCGATGACAGCGCTGCGCGGGAAATGAGCGCGCTTTTGCCGAGTGCCGGTTGCGCCCTGCGCGCAGCCCTTGAGCCGCCTATGCCCGCGCAGTAGATTGCGCGCATGAGCGAAAGCGAACAGGCGCGCACCGGCATGGGTGCATCATCTACGCAGCGACCCCGAGGGTCTGACGGGGGCGCGCAGGCGAAGGCTCCGATCGAGGGTGCGAGCGCGAAGCCCAAATCGTCAAGCGCCCACAATCCGGCCCAAAATCAGGCCCAACCCACCGCGCTGACATGGGTCGGGCGCGCCTCGATCGGGGTGTTTGTGCTGGTGGCGGTTGCCGTGGTCTGGGTGACGAACCTGTTTTTGACAGAGCGCTACACGATCCTCACGCGCAACCGCTCGGAGGTGCGACAGGCGCTCTATTCGGGCAACTTGCTGAGTGAATTGCAGCGAAACGCCATCGTGCCGATCCTTTTGTCGCGCGACCCGGCGTTGATCGGCGCGCTTAATTCCAACGATTATTCCCAGACCTCGCAATGGCTGATTTCCTATGTCGATGAAATCGGCGCGGCGGGGATCTTGCTGCTCGACACCAGCGGCAAGGTCGTCGCCTCCACGGGGCGCGAGCGTTTGGGCGAAACGCATGCGGCGGATGGGTACTTCATCGACGCGCTGCGCACCAACGACACGATTTTCAAAGTCAGCCCGCGCGAGTCGGGGGGCTATGATTTCACCTATTCGCGCAAGATCGACATCAACAACACCTTTGCCGGTGTCATCGTGGTCGAGGTCGATCTGGCGAAATTCGAACGCAGCTGGCTGGGTATTTCCGATGCGGTGATCGTCACCAATTCCGAAGGCATGATCATCCTCTCCACCGAGCCGCAGTGGCGCGGCAAAAGCGAGGCCGAGGCGCTCAAGGATGCCGCCACCCCCACCGCCATCGAGCGCGCCTTGCAGGTGACAGCCGATTGGACGGCGCTGCCTGCCGAGGCCTATCTGGGCGGCGAGGCGGTGATGCGGCTTGAAAACCGCATTCCGTTTCGCGGCTGGCGCATGGCCTCTTTTACCACCTATGCTTCGGTGCGCGAAAAGGTGAACACGGTGCTGGCGCTTGAAATCATGGGGTTTGCGATCCTTCTGGCGGGGGTATTTTACCTCAGCTCGCGGCGCGCCCTGTCACAAGCGGGGCTGTTTCAGCGCGAGTCCGCCGAATTGCGCCAGTTGAATATCGCGCTGCAGCGGGAGGTGGCCGAACGCAAAAAGGCCGAGAAATCCCTGCAAGTGGCCGAGCAAACGCTGGCGCAGTCGTCCAAACTTGCGGCCTTGGGGGAAATGTCGGCGGCGGTCAGTCACGAGTTGAACCAACCGCTGGCCGCGATGAAGACCTATCTGGCGGGCGCGCGGTTGCTGCTGCAACGCAAACGCCCCGACGAAGCGGTCGCGGCCTTTCAGCGGATTGACGATCTGATCGACCGCATGGGCGCGATCACCCGTCAGTTAAAGAGCTATGCGCGCAAAGGGGGCGACAGTTTGCAGCCGGTTGATTTGCGCGAATGCGTGAATGGCGCCCTGTCGATGATGGAACCCCAGCTTAAATCGCGCACCGTTGAACTGGTGCGCACCCTGCCCACGGAGCCTGTGCGCGTGATGGGGGATCGGTTGCGGCTGGAGCAGGTGCTGGTCAACCTGCTGCGCAATGCGCTGGATGCCTCGCGCGCGGTGGAAAACCCGCGGGTCGAAATCATGGTGACCGTGGGCGAGACGGCGACGATTTCCGTGCGCGACAATGGCGAGGGGATCGCCAATCTCGATGAATTGTTCGAACCCTTCTACACCACCAAGGCACCGGGGGATGGGGTGGGTCTTGGGCTTGCCATTTCCTCGGGCATCGTGAACGAGTTGGGGGGACGGCTGACGGCGCGCGATGCGCGCACCGGCACGGGGGCGGTTTTCGACGTCTCACTGCCGCTACTGAAACGCGACGCCGAGGCGGCTGAATAGCGCTCGGGCGGGTCTGTCGCGCAAGAAAAAGAGGAGTAACCTATGGCTTCGGCTATGAAAATCGCCATCGTGGATGACGAGCAGGACATGCGCCAATCCATCAGCCAGTGGCTGGCGCTGTCGGGATTCGATACCGAGACCTATGGCAGTGCCGAGGAGGCGCTCAAATCCCTTGGCCCCGATTTCACGGGGGCGATTATTTCCGATATCCGCATGCCGGGGATGGACGGGATGCAGTTTCTCAAAAAGTTGATGTCACTTGATAGTGGCCTGCCGGTCATCATGATCACCGGCCACGGCGATGTGCCGATGGCGGTCGAGGCGATGCGGGTCGGGGCGTTCGATTTCCTCGAAAAGCCCTTTAACCCCGACCGCATGACGGAACTGGCGAAAAAGGCGACCACTGCGCGCCGCCTGACGCTGGACAACCGCGCGCTGCGCCGCGAGCTGTCCGATGGCACCGGCATCATGAAAAAGCTCATCGGCTCGTCGCCGGTGATGGAACGGCTGCGCGAGGATATTCTGGATCTCGGACAGGCCGACGGTCACGTGTTGATCGAGGGCGAAACCGGCACCGGCAAGACGCTGGTCGCGCATGCGCTGCACGCCGTGGGCGCGCGGGCAGGGCGCAAGTTTTTCACCTATTCCTGCGCGGGGCGCGAGGAGCACGAGGTCGCAAAGCGGCTGTTTGGTCCCGATCCCGACGGGGCGGTGATTCCGCTGATCGAGGAGGCGCGCGGCGGCACGATTGTGCTGGAGGATATCGAGGCGCTGAGTTCGGCCTTGCAGGCGCGGCTGTTGAGCTGGATGAACGATCAGGGCACCCCGCCCGAAACCCGCGTCATCGCGATCTGCAACCTGCAAGAGCAGGGCAAGACCTGCGAAAACGCGCTGCGCCCCGATCTCTATTACCGGCTGGCGGCGATGAAAATCGTCCTGCCGCCCCTGCGCACGCGCGGCGAGGATATCCTGACGCTGTTCACCCGCCTGAGCCAGCAGTTCTCCGAAGAATACGGGTGCGAGGCTCCGGAAATTTCCGCCCAGGAGGCCGCGCAGTTGCTGCAAGCACCCTGGCCGGGGAATATTCGCCAATTGATCAACGTCGCAGAACGGGCCGTTTTGCAAAATCGCCGCGGCTCGGGGTCGATTGCGTCGTTGCTGATGGCCGATAGCGAAGAAAACGACACGACGATGACCACCGAAGGCAAGCCGCTCAAGGAATATGTGGAGGCCTTCGAGCGCATGTTGATCGACAACACCATGCGCCGTCACAAGGGCTCCATCGTCAACGTGATGGAAGAACTCTGTCTGCCGCGCCGCACGCTGAACGAGAAAATGGCCAAATACGGTCTGGCCCGCGCCGATTATACCTGAGCGCCGCGCCAGATCAGGATCAGGATCAGGATCAGTATTAGGATCGGGGCCGTGACCTCTGCGAAAAGGGCGCTATCGCTAAGATAGCGCCCTTTTTTGCGAAAATGCGGGGGCGGTTAGGTATTTGTTCATCTGATTTGTGCAAAACTGCAAAATGGCGCGGTTTCACATGTCTGTTGTAATCATGTGAACGAGCGCTTAGAGTTTCTGCTTATGGGACCGGTTTTGCAGCCAGAATCCGGCGCTGTCGGTTCCTTATGAAAGTTTCGCTGTCCAGATTGCGGATTGGCAGGCCCCAGAGCCGCCCCGTGATCTGCACAGGCCGAGAGTGCCGCCTCTGTTGGACCCTGTCGGGTTCGGGAATGCGGCTGATGACACGCTTGCAAGGTTGCTGTGCCCCGATGGGTCACGTGGTCTGTGTGAGCCCTGAATGGGTGTCGCGCCTTTTCGCGGCGTTGCGACATGCGGGCCCTTTGCCGGACCCCCGATGTGGCAGCGCGCGACGGGCGAGAGGCATCGGAGAAAACCGCGATGACACGCGCAGACGACCACAGGAACCGGACGCGGGCGCAGTTTGTGCCGGCGCCGCTTTGCTGTGGTGTCCTTGCAGGCATCGCCCTATCAATTCACCGCAAATCGCCACCCTGTCCCGCGAGCACCGCCTCCGCGAGGACACCGGTCGGGACGGGCGCGCGCGTCTGCGGTGACGGAAAGTACAATGGCAAAGAAAATGCTTATCGATGCCACCCACGCGGAAGAAACCCGCGTCGTGGTGGTGGACGGAAACAAGGTCGAGGAGTTCGACTTTGAGTCCGAAAACAAGCGCCAGCTTGCTGGCAATATCTATCTGGCAAAAGTAACGCGGGTCGAACCCTCGTTGCAGGCTGCGTTTGTCGATTACGGCGGAAACCGTCACGGGTTCCTCGCGTTTTCGGAAATCCACCCAGATTACTACCAGATCCCCCAAGCCGACCGTCAGGCGCTGATGGACGAGGAGCTGGCCTATGCCAAGCAACTCGCCGAAGAGGAAGACAAGCCCAAGAAATCCTCGCGCTCGCGCTCGCGCTCACGCAGCAAGACCAAAGCCGAAGAGACCAAGACCGAGGATGCGGTTCACACCGCCGAGCTCAGCGGCGATGCCTCTGATGAGACGGTGCGTGAGGCCTCTGATGAGGCGGTGCGCGAAGGATCGATCCCGGGAATGGATGTGGTCGATCTCGGCCCCGATCCCGACGCCGATGCAAGCGATGCCACCGCCCAGGAAGTGACAGCGCAGGAGGATGCCTCCGCTGGCGAGGCCGCCCCCTCCGACGCGCCCCAAGCGGCAGCGGATAACGGCGACAGCGCGCAAGAGGATGGCGCCGACGCAGACACCGCAGACGACGAGTCCGGCGACGACGAGTCCGATGACGACGCGCAAGAGGATGACGGCGATAGCGATATCGAATCCGTGGCCGACGATGACACCCAAGAGGACATCCGCCCCGTGCGCAAACCGCGCGCGCGCCGCTACAAGATTCAAGAAGTGATCAAGGTGCGCCAGATCCTGCTTGTGCAGGTCGTCAAAGAGGAACGCGGCAACAAGGGTGCGGCGCTGACCACCTATCTGTCGCTGGCGGGTCGCTACTGCGTGCTCATGCCCAACACCGCGCGCGGTGGTGGCATTTCGCGCAAGATCACCAATGCCGCCGACCGCAAGAAGCTCAAAGATATCGCCAATGAGTTGGAAGTGCCGCAGGGCGCGGGGTTGATCATTCGCACCGCAGGCTCCCAGCGCACCAAGACCGAAATCAAGCGCGATTACGACTACCTCAAGCGCATGTGGGAACAGATCCGCGAGTTGACGCTTAAATCCGTCGCGCCCGCGAAGATCTACGAAGAGGGCGACCTCATCAAACGTTCGATCCGCGACCTCTACAACAAGGACATCGACGAGGTGTTCGTGGAGGGGGTCGAGGGCTATCGCACTGCCAAAGACTTCATGAAAATGATCATGCCCTCGCATGCGAAAAACGTGAAGCTCTACAACGACGGCCTGCCGCTTTTCGCGCGCTATCAGGTCGAGGGCTATCTGTCGTCGATGTTCAACCCCACGGTCCAGCTGAAATCCGGCGGCTACATCGTGATCGATGTGACGGAGGCGCTGGTGGCTGTGGATGTGAACTCGGGGCGCGCCACGAAAGAGGGCTCGATCGAGGACACTGCGACCAAGACCAACCTTGAAGCTGCCGAAGAGGTGGCCCGTCAGGCGCGTTTGCGCGATCTCGCCGGTCTGATCGTGATCGACTTTATCGACATGGAAGAGCGTAAAAACAACGCCGCCGTCGAGAAACGTCTGAAAGACAAGTTGAAAACAGATCGTGCGCGCATTCAGGTGGGCCGCATTTCCGGCTTTGGCCTGATGGAAATGTCGCGCCAGCGTCTGCGTCCGGGGATGTTGGAGGCCACGACCATGCCGTGCCACCATTGCCACGGCACCGGCCTGATCCGTTCGGATGACAATATGGCGCTGACCATTTTGCGCCAGCTCGAAGAGGAAGGCACTCGCAAGCGCAGCAAAGAAGTGCTGTTGCGCGCGCCGATCGCCATCGTCAACTTCCTGATGAACCAGAAGCGCGAGCGCATCGCCCAGATCGAGGCGCGCTACGGCATGGCTGTGCGGGTGGAATGCGATCCGGCGATGATTTCGCCCGATTTCACCATCGAAAAGTTCAAATCCGCAACCCGTGACATCACCGAAGTTGTCGCGCCTGTGGTCACCGCCGATCTGTCCTACATGGATGACGACGACGACTATGTGGAGGAGGCCGAAGAGGTCACCGAAACCGCGCCGCAAACGACAAGCGACAGTGCGCCGGCCAGCAGTGAAACGGCTGTGCAGGGCGAAGAGGGCGAGGGCGAGCCCAAGCCCAAGAAACGCCGTCGTCGTCGTCGCCGTCGCAAATCCTCGTCGAGCGAGGGGCATGAGGGCGACACGTCGGCTGAGTCTTTGGATGCAGAGGGCACGGGCGCGTCGCAAGGCGATGAGGCCGAGGGCGCGCAAGGCAGCGATAGCGATGAGGGGGGCGACAAGCCCAAGCGCACCGTGTCGCGCTCCTCGCGCAGCCGCTCGTCGAGCAAACCGGCAGAGCCCGCACAGGACACCGCCCCCGAAGCGTCCGGCGCAGACAGCAATGAGGTCGTCGCAGACGCCCCGGTTGCAGATACTCCTGCGGCAGACACCCCCGGTGCTGAGGTCCCCGTTGAAGAGGCAGCAGAGGCGGCGACAACCGACACGCCCCCTGCGAGTAAATCAACCCGCACGCGCGCGTCGCGCAGCCGCAGTTCCAAGGCCAAAACCGCAGAGGCGGCAGAACCTGTCGCAGCTGAAACATCCGCTGAGGTGGCCACGGATGTAAGTGGTGAAACGCCCGCCGCGCCTGTAAGCGAAACAGTGGCCGCGCCTGCGCTTGAAACGCCTGTCGAGGCCGTTGTGGCGCAAACGACAGTGGCTGACACCGCCGCGCAAAACGACATCGCAACGGCTGAGCCCGTTGTGGTCGTCGAGGCGGCGCCAGCACCGCAAGCCGAGCCGCAAGAGGTCGCTCAGAACAGTGTCGAGGACGCTTCGGCCGACGCTCCGGTCGACGTGCAGCCCGAGGTCCAAGCAGCGCCCGAGACGGCGGTGCAGCCTGACAAAGAGGTCGAATCCGCAACGGCCGGGGGATCCGAGGAAACTGAAGACCCCGCGCCCAAGAAACGCGGTTGGTGGTCGATGCGCTAAGGCGCGCCACTCTGACTATAAAAACGCCCCTCGCAAGCGATTGCGGGGGGCGTTTTGCTGTCAGCCAGTTTTGTTGTCTGTCAACACGCGTGAACCGATGCGCGGTCTCAGGCGCTTTCGCGCGTGACCAGCCTGCCGGTAAAGGTGCGGTCGAAATCAATATCCTCTGCACTTTCAAGCACATCCACCAGGTAGTTCGCCATGTCCGTCAAGGGCTGGCGGTAGGTGGTGAGGCGGTAGTTGGGGCTTTCGGCCTGGGGCACATCGTCAAAACCGATGACGGCAATATCCTGGGGGACGCGCAGTCCCAGACGGTGCCGGATGGTGTCGATGGTACCGATCGCCAGCGCGTCGTTTTCGCAGACAATGATGTCGGGGCGTGCCTGTGGCGGCAGGGCGCTGAGGGTTTTATACGCCGCGTCTGCGGCCAGAATCGGATCATATTCCGCCACGCTGATGTTTTCTGGCGTGTCGCCCGTTGCGCGCTGCCAGCTATCGACAAAGGTTTCCAGTCGCAGCAGATGGGCCGAATAGGTGCGCGGGCCGGCCAGAAACAGCGGGCGTTTATAGCCGCGCGCCAGCACATAGGCGGCAATCTCCTGCGTGGCCTTTATGTCATCGACCGAGATCGAAATCGTGTCGGGGTTTTCCGAGGTGCGCGCGAAAATGATCAGCTTTTTAAAGCGGCGCGCCCGCAGGGCGGCCTCCAGAACGTCATCGTCGAACTGGATGCCGATCAGAATCGCGGCATCAACGCGGCGCTGGCTGGCGTTGAGAATGGCGGGGGCGGCATCTTCGCGGTCAAGCGTGTTGACCAGCAACGTGTCCCAGCCTTTGCGGCGCAGGGCGCGCGTCAGCCGTTCCAGCATCACCAGCTTGTGGGGGTTGGCAAAATCGTCAATCAGCAGCGCCACAAGATTGGAGCGATCCGAGGCCAGAGAGGCCGCGCGCAGATCGGGCACATAGCCCAGCGCCTCTGCGGCGGTCATGACTTTTTCACGGCTTTTGGGCGAAATCGACGCTGCCTTTTTGAAGGCGCGATTCACCGTCCAACGCGACACGCCGGCGGCCAAAGCCACGTCATCCGCCGTCACATTCGCGCTGTGCCGCGATTTTTTTTCATCATCCATTACGCACTCCTTGCCTGCACTTAGCATTGAAAGCGCTTTAAATTCTAGGGGCTTGGGGCAGGGCCGCGCCAAGGACGCGCGAATGCTGCCCTGCGGCACTGCGCGGCGAAAGTGCACGCGCGTGCAAAATGCTATTGCACGCGCGTGCAAGAATCGGCAATACTTCCCTCAACACGCGGCGCTACAGCCGTGGAGGGAGGAAAACATGCTAAAAGTTGGATTGCTCGGCGCTGGCCGGATTGGTCAGGTTCATGCGGTCAATATCGCGGGTCATGCGCGCTCGACGCTTGTCGCGGTGTCGGATGTGGTGGAGGGCGCCGCCCAGTCGCTTGCTGCAAAATACGGCGCCCAAGCGCGCAGCTCGGACGACATCCTGAACGATCCCGCCATTGACGCGGTTCTGGTTGCCACGTCGACCGACACCCATTCGGACCTGATCGAAAAGGCCGTGGCCGCGGGCAAAGCCGTGCTGTGTGAAAAGCCCGTCGATCTGTCGCTGGCCCGTGCCAAAGCCTGTCTGGCCGCCACCAAAGACAGCGGGCAGCCGGTCATGATCGGGTTCAACCGCCGCTTTGATCCCAACTTCGGCGCGATGCAGGCCGCGCTTGCAGCGGGGGAGATCGGCAAGGCAGAATTGCTGTCGATCACCTCTTTCGACCCGGCGCCGCCGCCCGTGTCCTACATCAAAGTGTCGGGCGGCTTGTTTCGCGACATGATGATCCACGACTTTGACATGGCCAATTTCATGATGGGCGCGCCGCCGGTCACCGTCACGGCCGTCGGGTCCGCCATCGTCAACCCCGAGATCGGGGAAGCGGGCGATGTGGACACAGCCGTGGTCACGCTGACCTATGCAGACGGGCGCATCGCGGTGATTAAAAACTCGCGCCGCGCGGTTTATGGCTACGATCAGCGCGTTGAACTGCTCGGTTCCGAGGGGCTGCTATCGGCGGGCAATATGCTGGAAAACACCCTGTCCAAATCGACCGTGGCAGGCGTGTCCAGCGCCAAGCCCACCTATTTTTTCCTCGAACGCTACATGCCCGCCTATGTCGTGGAATGGAACGCCTTCGTCACCGGCGTCCTCGACGGCACGCCGCTTGCGGTCACGCTTGAGGATGGCATCAGCGCACTTGCCATGGCCGAAGCCGCAACCCTTTCCGCCAAGACGGGCGCGCCCGTCACATTGGCCGATCTCTGAGCAAGCGCTCGGAGCAGTGATCTGCGCGGGCCACCGTGGCCCCGCAGTCTGGTCGTGCAGAGCCGCCGACCGCTTGCGGGCAGGGAGAGCCCGCCAAACTTGATCCTTGGGAGGACACCATATGAATAAACTTCTCGCCACTGTTGCCACAGCTGCCACGCTCGCCGTTGCGGCCCCCGCCTTTGCAAGCGATATCCTTGTCGTGGCGCACGGTCAGGCCAACGATCCCTTCTGGTCGGTCGTCAAGAACGGCGTTGAAAAAGCCGCCGCCGACACCGGTGCCAATGTCGAGTACCGCTCGCCCGAGACCTTTGACATGGTTGCCATGTCGCAGCTGATCGATGCCGCCGTAAACCAGGAGCCTGACGGGCTGGTCGTATCCATCCCCGACGCCGATGCGCTGTCGCCCGCCATCGAGCGCGCCGTTGCTGCGGGTATTCCCGTAATTTCGATCAACGCGGGTGCGGATGTGTCCAAATCCCTCGGCGCGCTGTTGCATGTCGGGCAGGACGAATTCACCGCAGGGCAGATTGCGGGCGCGAAACTTGCGCAAATGGGCGGTGTGAACGGGCTTTGCGTCAACCAGGAAGTCGGCAACGTGTCGCTCGACCAGCGCTGCGCTGGCTTTGAGGACGGCTTTGGCGGCACGGTCACGGTTCTGCCCACCACCAACGATCCGGCGGAAATCGAATCCAAAGTGCGCGCCGCGCTCGACAGCGACGAGTCCATCGACACCGTTCTTGCCCTTGGCGCCTCGACGGCGGGCGAGCCTTCGGTTGCCGCCGTCAAAGCCTCGGGGCGCGATGTGATGGTTGCCTCTTTCGATCTGTCCGCGCCCTTCCTGCAGTCGGTTGTCGATGGCGATGCGGCTTTCGCGATTGACCAGCAGCAGTTCTTGCAGGGCTATCTGGCCGTGAATTTTCTCGCGCTCAACGCCGAGTACGGCCTGATGCCGGGCGGGAACGTGCCCAGCGGCCCGAACCTGATCACCAGCGACAAAGCCGCGCAAGTGATTGATCTTTCGGCGCAAGGCATCCGCTAAATCATAGCAAACCACTCCCGGGGCGGTGCCTTGGTGCCGCCTTGGGTTTTTGGGGAGGGGAAAAGATGAGCGATAGCGTTCAAATCCAGACAGACGAACGTATCGGCGCCGAAAGCTTTGGTGCCAAATTGATGAAACGACCCGAGCTTGGCGCGGTGGCGGGCCTTGTGCTGGTGCTGGTGTTCTTCTTGATCACCGCCGACAGGTCGATGTTCACGCTGGCCGGTGTGATCAACTTTATGACGCCCGCGGCCCAGCTTGGTATTCTGGCCATCGGTGCGTCCCTGCTGATGATCGGCGGCGAGTTTGACCTCTCCATTGGCTCGATGGTCGCCTTCTCGGGCCTGTTCTTTGCGGCGGCGACCGTTACGATGGGGCTGCCCCTGATCGTTGCCATCCCGCTGACCTTTGTGTTTTCGGCCGCCGTGGGCGCGGTGAACGGTGCGATTGTGATCCGCTCGGGGCTGCCATCCTTCATCGTGACGCTGGCGTTTTTGTTCATTCTGCGCGGCCTGTCGCTGGTGGGGCTGAAGCTTGCCACGGGCGGCTCGACGCAGCTGCGCGGCGTGCGCGATGTGGTGGAAACCGACTGGCTTGCGCCCGTCTTTTCGGGCGATGCCTTTACGGGGGTCTTTGCGATGCTGGCCCGCAACGGCCTGATCGAAACCTTCAAGAGCGGCGCGCCCAAAGTGCCCGGTCTGCCGGTTGAAATCTTGTGGTTTGCCGCTCTGGCGCTGGTTGCCACCTATGTTTTGCTGCGCACCCCTGCGGGCAACTGGATTTTCGCGTCGGGCGGGGATGCCAATGCGGCCTCCAATTCCGGCGTGCCGGTGAAAGCGGTGAAGATTTCGCTGTTCATGCTCACCGCATGTTGCGCCGCCCTTGTGGCCATCATCACGGTGATGGATGCGGGCTCGACCGATGCGCGGCGCGGGTTTCAAAAGGAATTCGAAGCGATCATCGCCTCGGTGATTGGCGGCTGTTTGCTGACGGGGGGCTATGGTTCGGCCATCGGGGCGTTCTTTGGCGCCATCATCTTTGGCATGGTGGTTATCGGCCTCACCTACACCGGCATCGACCAGGACTGGTTCCAGGTGTTCCTGGGCGGGATGCTGTTGCTCGCGGTGCTGTTCAACAATGCGATCCGCAAACGCGTGACGGGGGAACGTTGAGATGACACATCCAATCATCCACATGCAGGACATCAAAAAGCATTTCGGCAATGTGATCGCGCTGAACGGGGTGACCTTTGATGTGACGGCCGGTGAATGCCACTGCCTTCTGGGCGACAACGGGGCGGGCAAATCGACCTTTATCAAAACCATGTCGGGCGTGCATAAACCGACTTCGGGCGAGATCCTGTTCGAAGGCAAGCCGCTGTCGTTTTCCAGCCCGCGCGATGCGATGGAAGCGGGGATTGCGACCGTGTTCCAGGACCTTGCCATGATCCCGCTGATGAGCGTGACGCGCAATTTCTTCATGGGGCGCGAGCCGACGAAGGGGCGGGGCCTTGCCAAGCGGTTCGATCTGAATGCGGCGAATGACATCTGCATGGAAGAGATGCGCAAGATGGGGATCAACCTGCGCGCGCCCGACCAGGCGGTCGGCACGCTGTCGGGGGGCGAACGTCAAACCGTTGCCATCGCGCGCGCGGTCTATTTCGGCGCGAAAGTGCTGATCCTGGACGAGCCGACCTCGGCGCTCGGGGTGCGCCAGACCTCGAATGTGCTGTCGACCATCGCCCGCGTGCGCGCCCAGGGCGTCGGTGTGGTGTTCATTTCCCACAACGTGCGCCATGCGATGGCGGTGGGCGACCGCTTTACCGTGTTGAACCGTGGCCAGACGCTGGGCACCGCGCGCAAAGGCGAAATCACCTCCGCCGAGTTGCAGGATCTGATGGCAGGCGGTCAGGAATTGGCCACGCTCGACACGTCTTTGGGCGACACGATCTAGCCCGACAGCCTTCCTCCCCGCGAGGGGGGCTTTGCAGTCTCCCTCGCGCCTGAATTCCTTACAATTTCAATGTGAAAGGCGCGTGTATGTCGCAGCCGCAAGCTTTGGGTGTCTGCCTGATCGGCACCGGTTTCATGGGCAAATGCCACGCGATGGCTTGGCGCAATCTGGCCACCGTGTTTGGCGGTGTGCCGCCGCGTCTGGAACTGCTGGTCGATGTGGCGGCAGACAGTGCCGCGCGCCATGCGCAGGCCTTCGGCTTTGCGCGTGCCACGACCGACTGGCAGGCGGCCATTGCCGATCGCGCGTTGATGTGGTCTCGATCACCACCCCCAACGGGATGCACCGCCCCATGGCGCAAGCGGCCTTGCGTGCGGGCAAACATGTCTGGCTCGAAAAGCCGATGGCGCTCACTTTGGCGGATGCGCAGTCGATGGCGGATGTCGCCGCAGCGCATCCCGCGCAAGTCACGATGCTGGGCTACAACTACCTGCGCAGCCCCGCGTTTCAGGCGGCGCGTGCGCTGGTCACGCGCGGCGAGATCGGGGACCTTCTGGCCTTTCGCGGGGTCTACGACGAAGATTACTGCGCCGATCCCGACCTGGCGTGGTCGTGGCGTGCGACCCTTGCGCAGGGGGGGCTTGGCGCGCTTGGCGATCTGGGCTGTCACCTTGTCAGCCAAATGATCGCCCTGATGGGGCCGGTTGCCGAAGTGACGGCGCAGACGCAAATTGCCGTGCCGATGCGTCCGTCGCCCGAGGGGCCCAAAGCGGTTGAAAACGAAGACAGCGCCATGGCCTTGCTGCGCTTTGCCTCCGGCGCGCAGGGGTCCTTTGCCACCTCGCGCGTGGCGCGCGGGCGCAAATGCCGCCTGCAATGGGAGGTCCACGGCAGCCTTGGGACGATCTGTTTTGACCAGGAAAACATGAACGAGCTTTGGGTGCACCGCGCCAATGAGGCCGGATTTACCCGTCATCTCACCGGCCCCGAACAGCCCGATTTCGCCGCCTTTTGCCCCGCAGCAGGGCATAATTTCGGGTTCAACGAGCAAAAAGTGGTCGAGGCCCGCGATCTGGTCGCCGCCATCCACGGCGGAGCGCACAAGGGGCCCGATTTTGCAACCGGCCTTGAAATCGAGACCATCATCCATGCCATGGCGCGCTCCAACGGCGCGGCGATCCGCCTTTAACTCTCTGTTTTGGAAAACTACATGATCCAGTTCGGCACCAACCCCATTGCCTGGGCCAATGACGACGACCAGTCGCTTGGCGCAGATATTGCAACGTCCCGCATTCTTGAGGAAGCGGGGCAGCTCATCGGTTTTGACGGTATTGAAAACGGCCACCGCTGGCCCGCTGATGCCGAAGAATTACGTGTTCTTTTGAATGGTTACGGGTTGAAGTTCATTTCGGGCTGGCATTCGCTTAATCTGCTGACCCAGAGCGTCGAAGAGGAAAAACGCGCGCTCCAGCCCCATCTGGACCGCCTCAAACACAACGGCTGCACGGTCTGCATCGCCTGCGAAACCTCCAATTCCGTGCAGGGGCTGAACGCGCCCCTGACCACCCGCCCCGTGCTCGACGCTGCCGGCATGGCCGCTTTCGGCGCAAAGGTCGAAGACATCGCGCAGTTTTGCGCCGGTCAGGGCATCGATCTGGTCTATCACCATCACATGGGCACTGTCGTGCAAAGTCCTGAAGACATTGACGCTTTTATGGCCGCCACCGGACCTGCGACCAAGTTGCTGTTCGATGCGGGCCATTGCAGCTTTGCAGGCGGCGACCCCGAAGCGGTCCTGGCCAAACACATCGCCCGCGTGCGCCATTTCCATGCCAAAAACATCCGCCCCGCGCTTAAAGCGAGGGTCGAGGCCGAGGGGCTGTCTTTCATGGACGGGGTGCGCGCCGGGGTGTTCACCGTTCCGGGCGATCAGGAGGGCGGTGTGGATTTCACACCGCTGTTGCAGATTTTGGCTCAAGAAAATTACGATGGCTGGATCGTGATCGAGGCCGAACAAGACCCCGACCAGCGCAACCCGCTTCTCTACCAAACCCTTGGCTTGCATACTCTCAAACGCATTGCCCGCGACGTGAACCTGATTGGAGCCTCCTCATGAACACCCGCTTTCCCCTTGCGGCCTGCGCCGAAATGCTTTGGCGCGACCGTCCGATTGACTGGCGCTGTGGGGCCCTGAAAGAGCGCGGCTTTGCCGTGGGTCTGTGGAACTGGCCCGATCACGATCTCGCAAAACTTGCCGCGACAGGCGCGCAATTTTCCATCATGAACGGCTATCTGACGGGGCGCCTGGCCGATGACGCAGGTGCTAGCGAACTGCTGCGCTCGGCGCGCGAGACCGCGCAGATCGGCAAACGTCTGGGGGTTGCGCGCCTGAACCTGCATGGCACGGGATTGGGCGCGGGCGGTTTGCCCGTCCAGCCCTGCGATGTCGTGACGGGCGCGATGTGGCTGAAAGCGCGCGACACGCTGGCGCGCATTGCCGATATGGCCGAGGAGGAGGGCGTGATCTTCACGCTTGAAAACCTCAACCTGCCCGTCGATCACCCCGGTGTGCCTTTTGCGCGCGCCCAAGATACGCTGGCGCTGGTCAAAGCGGTGGATCACCCGCGTCTGCGCCTCAACCTTGACCTCTATCACGCGCAGATCGGCGAGGGGAATCTGATCGACCTATGCGCGGCCTGCTTGCCATATATCGGCGAGGTGCAGGTGGCCGATGTGCCCGGACGTTGCGAGCCGGGAACAGGGGAAATCAACTACGCGGGCGTGGCGCGCGCGCTCAGCGACATGGGCTATAGCGGTCCGGTGGGCATGGAAGCCTTTGCCAAAGGCGACGAGGATGCGGCGCTGGACGCCTTTCGCGCGGCCTTTTGCTAGGGCGCGGTTTTCGTGACCAGATAGGCCCGCTCGGGGCGCGCCACGCTGCCGCCCCGATCCTGCATCCCGTCGAACCGATGTCCGGCCTGCGTGCAATAATGCGGCACGTCGAGCACGGCCACCGGATCATCCGCCAAAAGCCGCACCTGCGCCCCCACGGGCAGACCCGCCAGCACCTTGCGCAGGCGCAAAACGGGCAGGGGGCAGAGCAGCCCCAAAGCATCGATGTCGATCACAGTGTCCATGGCGCTGTCCTAGCGCGCGGGCGGGGCTGAAACAACTCCCACAAAAGGGTGAGCGCCTGCGACGCTTGTGATGCTTTCTTTTGCCAGCGCAAACTGGCAAGAGGGGGCCATGTTCGGAATTGATCTCTTTGACGCCTCGCTTTTGCCCGCCCTCCTGATCGCTTTGGCGGCGGGCTTTGCGTCCTTTATCAGCCCCTGCGTGTTGCCGATCGTGCCGCCCTATCTGGCCTATATGTCGGGCATTTCGATGACTGACCTGCGCGGCGCGCAGCGCCATCGCGCCATCATTCCCGCGATCATGTTTGTGCTGGGTCTGTCGACGGTGTTCCTGTTCCTCGGGTTTACGGCCTCGGCGTTCGGGATGTTTTTCCTGCAAAACCAAGTGGTTTTCGCGCGGCTGTCGGGACTTGTGATCATCGGTTTGGGGCTGCATTTCCTTGGGGTCTATCGCATCGCGATCCTGGACCGCGAAGCGCGTCTGGATGCGGGCGATCAGGGCGGCAGTGCTTTTGGGGCCTATGTTTTGGGGCTGGCCTTTGCCTTTGGCTGGACGCCCTGCATCGGGCCGCAGCTTGGGGCGATCCTGTCCATTGCCGCCAACGAGGGCTCGCTGTCGCGCGGCACCGCGCTTTTGGCCGTTTATGCGATCGGGCTGGGGCTGCCGTTCCTGTTGTCGGCGCTGTTTATCGAGCGCGCGATGGGGGTGATGAATCGCCTCAAACGTCACATGGGCCTGATCGAAAAGGTGATGGGCGCGCTTTTGGTGATCGTGGGGCTGATGCTGCTCACGGGGGCGTTTTCGAAATTCTCTTTCTGGCTGCTTGATACCTTTCCCGCGCTTGCGAGCATTGGTTAATTCGACTTAATCTTGCCGCACCAACGCGTTAGTGTCGGGGGGAACGGGTAAGAGGATGGGCGCGTGAGCCGCGATCAGATCAGTCAAAACGCGCAGGCACAGGGACAGGAGGTCGCACGGCGGCGCGTGTTCTACATTCCGGGATATGATCCGATTCCGCCGCGCCGTTACCGCGAACTCTATCGCAAAGAGGGCAGCGCACAGGCGCAGATTTCGGGCTATTCCCTTGAAATATCACCCAAACCCAAAGGCACCGTCTGGGGCGCGCCCTTTGGCTGGCACGCGCAAACGCTCATCGGTTCTCACAAAACCAGCGCCCAGATCGACGTGCTGGTCTGGTCGGACATCGTGCAAAGCTCGATGGCTGCCGGCATCGCGCGCACCTATGTGATGCTTGCGCGCACCGCCGTGACCTATATCGGCACCGGCGCGCTCTGGCGGCTCATGAAACTGCGCAAAGGTCCCGTGATCGCGGCGCTCTATCCGGTGGCGATGCTTCTTGTGCAGCTTTTGGTCGCGCTTTTTGCAGGGCACATCGTGGTGAGCCTTGCCGAGCTGTTTGGCGGGATGATCGAGCGGGCACTCTATCCCGGAACGCTGTGGCTGGAGCGCCCGCTGTTCTATCCGGTTTGGGGCGTGGCCCTGTGTCTTGGCGCGGTGACGGTCTATGCCGTCTTGCGTTGGTTCAAGCATCACGATGGCCGTTTTTTCGCCTATTACCTCATGCATGACTACGCGTTTTCGGCGCGCTGGCAGGGCGCAAATCCACCCGCCCTTGAGGCGCGGATGGCGCAGTTCGCTGAGGCTGTCGCGCAGGCTCTGGCGCAGGCCGAGCAGGGCGAATGGGACGAGGTGCTGGTGGTGGGCCATTCCTCGGGCGCGCATCTGGGCGTGTCGGTTCTGGCCGATCTGGCGCGCGCCGGTCGCATTCCGGCGGGCGCGCCGCTGGGGTTTTTGACCCTTGGCCAGGTCGTGCCGATGGTTTCCTTCCTGCCAAAGGCGCAGCGATTGCGCGCGGATCTGGCCTTTTTGTCGACCACGGACGCGCTGTTCTGGCTCGATGTCACCGCGCCCGGCGATGGCTGTGCTTTTGCGCTGTGCGATCCGGTGGCCGTCACGGGGGTGGCCCCGCCCGATCAGCGCTGGCCGCTGGTGATTTCGGCCGCTTTCACCCAGACGCTGGCGCCCAAAACATGGGCCAAGCTGCGCTGGCGGTTTTTCCGGCTGCATTTCCAGTATCTATGCGCCTTTGATCGGCCGCGCGACTACGATTATTTCCAGATCACCTGCGGGGCGACGCGCCTTGCCACGCGCTTTGCCGATCGCCCCCCCACGCCAAGCCGCATCCGGCGCGCGGTGAACACATATCGGGACATGGCATGACACGCTTGCCCCCGAAACCTGCGTCGCGCGCGCCCGAAACCTCGCTTTGGGGCTACGTCAAACTGTTTCGCCGCGACATCCTCTCGGCGCAGCCCGCAAAGTTGTACCGCGCGTGGATGGCCGAATTCCGCACGCCCTTCTTTCGCAGCTTTCTGGTCAATCAACCCGACCTCGTGACCCGTGTCCTCAAAGAGCAGCCGATGGCTTTCCCCAAATCCGACCGCATCGCGGAAGGGTTGCGCCCCTTGCTGGGCAACTCGGTGTTTTTGACCAATGGCGCGCTCTGGCAGCAACAGCGCCGCATCATCGACCCCGCCTTCGAGGGCGGACGCCTGCGCGACACTTTCGAGGCGATGGTGGGGGCAGGGCAGTCGGCGCTGACGCGGATCGCGCGCCACGAGGGGGCTGTGATCGACATCGAACCCGAAACCAGCCACGCCGCCGCCGATGTGATCTTTCGCACGTTGTTTTCGATCCCGATCGAACACGCCCAGGCCCGCGCGGTGTTCGAGCAGTTTCGCGACTACCAGCGCGAACAGCCGATCCTGAACCTTGCGGCATTTGTGCCCCTGCCGCGCTGGATGCCACGGTTTCACAAGGCGCGCACGAAACGCACGGCGGCGGCGATCCGGCGGCTGATTGCAGACCTGTGTCACGCGCGCGCCGCCGAGATCGCCGCCGGCACTGCCCCCGATGATCTGGCGACGAAAATCATGACCACCGCCGACCCCGAAACCGGCGCGGTTTTTTCGGCGCAGGAGATGGTCGATCAGGTGGCGATCTTTTTCCTCGCAGGGCATGAAACCTCCGCCTCGGCGCTGGGGTGGGCGCTTTGGCTGCTTGCGGCCTATCCGCAGGTCCAGGCGCGGGTCGCCGCCGAGGGGCAGGCATTGGGCGCAAACCCGCAGTTTTCCGACCTCTCGAAACTGCGCTACACCCGCGATGTGTTTCGCGAGGCGCTGCGCCTCTATCCGCCGGTGCCGATGATGGTGCGCGAAGCGACCGCCCCCACGCGGTTTCGCGACAGAGCGGTGCCCAAGGGCAGCCAGATCGTGCTGAGCCCGTGGCATTTGCACCGCCACGAACGCCTCTGGGAGCGGCCCGATGATTTCGATCCCGACCGCTTTGCCAGCGAGAATGGCAAGCAATGTCTGCGCGAAGCATTCATTCCGTTTTCCAGCGGCGCGCGGGTCTGTCCGGGGGCGGGGTTTGCCATGGTCGAGGGGCCGCTTTTGCTGGCGATGATCGCGGGCGCCTTCGACATCAGCCGCGACACGGCGCGCGATCCGGTGCCCGTGGCCCATCTGACTGTTCGCGCAAAAGACGGGATTTGGCTGAGTTTTCGCCAAAGGACGGGGCCTGTAGACTGACGTTGTGCCATTCGCTTTGCGGGCGGGAAAGCGTCCTTGATGCAGCGCGATGGCTTGAGTTCGCCGGTGCTGCGTTCTACACCTTTGCAGCAAGACGTTTGAATTTGGAGGGTTACTCATGACCGTTAAACGCGACCTGTGCGACACGATCGGGAATACCCCGCTGATCCGCTTGAACGGCCCCTCCGAGGCGACGGGCTGTGAAATCTGGGGCAAAGCCGAATTCATGAACCCCGGTCAGTCGGTCAAGGACCGTGCGGCCCTGTACATCATCCGTGACGCCGTTGCGCGTGGCCAACTCAAACCCGGCGGCGTGATCGTCGAGGGGACAGCGGGCAATACCGGCATCGGTCTGGCGCTGGTCGGCTCTGCTTTGGGCTTTCGCACCGTGATTGTGATTCCTGAAACCCAAAGTCAGGAAAAGAAGGACATGATCCGTCTTGCGGGGGCCGAATTGGTACAAGTCCCTGCGGCACCCTATAAAAATCCCAACAACTACGTGCGCTATTCCGGGCGGCTTGCCGAGGAGCTTGCAAAGACCGAACCAAATGGCGCGATCTGGGCCAACCAGTTCGACAACACCGCCAACCGCGATGCCCATATCGAAACCACCGGTCCCGAAATCTGGGAGCAGACGGGCGGCAAGGTGGACGGTTTTATCTGCGCAGTCGGTTCGGGGGGCACGCTTGCGGGGGTCGGCATGGCGCTGCAACCCAAGGGCGTCAAGATCGGGCTTGCCGATCCGATGGGCGCGGCTTTGTATAATTTCTACACCAGCGGCGAATTGAAATCCGAAGGCGACAGCATCACCGAAGGCATCGGGCAGGGGCGCATCACCGCCAACCTCGAAGGCTTCACGCCTGATTTCTCCTGCCAGGTCACCGACCACGAGGCGCTGCCTGTCGTGTTCGATCTGCTGGAAAAAGAGGGCCTGTGCTTGGGCGGCTCTTCGGGGGTGAACGTGGCGGGCGCGATGAAAATGGCGCGCGATATGGGGCCGGGTCATACCATCGTCACCATCCTGTGCGACTATGGCACGCGCTATCAGTCCAAACTGTTCAACCCTGAATTCCTCAAGGCCAAGGGCCTGCCCGTGCCTGCGTGGCTCGACAATGCACCGCGCGATCTGCCGGAAGTTTACGAGGACTAGATGCTGCCTGCGCTCCGAGTTCGCGCGCTTTTTTCCTGCGAAGGGAGCGTTGGCACAGCACATCAAAGGCGAGGCCTAAGGGTCTCGCTTTCTTGGGTTTTTCTATGTCTCTGGCTTGGGGCTCTTGCGGGATTTGCGCCCGACGTTGCGCAGGCCCAAAGCAGTACCGCCCAGGGCCAGACGACGCCCGATTACACCACTTGGGACAGCCTTGCGACCCAAGCCCAGGCGACCATCGGCGCGGCCCAGACGAGCGACAGCGCGCTGGATGCCTTGCGGGGGTCGCTGGTGGATTGGCGCGCGCAGTTTCTTGCCGCGCAGGATGTGAACGCGGCGCGGATTTCGACGCTTGAGGCGCAGATTTCCGCTCTCGGGCCCGCGCCCGCCGAAGGGGCCAGCGAAGCCGATGACATCGCCGCGCGGCGCAAGGATCTGAACGCCCAGCTCGAGGAGGCCCAAGCCCCCGTGCTGACGGCCGAAGAGGCCTATACCCGCGCCGACGGTCTGGTGCGCGAAATCGACAGCACCCTGCGCAGCCGACAGGCGGACGCCCTTTTGACCGCCGGACCCTCGCCCCTCAACCCGTCGAGCTGGGCAACGGGGTTTGGCGATATCCTGTCGACCTTGCAGCTGACCGTCAGCGAAGTGGGCGATGCCCGCGTGGCGCTCAAGACCCGTCTGAGCGCCACCTCAAGCTTTGCGGCCATCGCGTTTTATATCTTTATCGGGCTGGTTCTGGTGCTGCGCGGGCGTCAGTGGATGGAAGGTCTGACCGCGCGGATCACCCGCCACGCCAAGGGCGCTCCGGGGCAGGGGCTGACCCGCTTTGTCGCATCCCTCAGTCAGGTGATCGTGCCGGTTCTGGGCATCGTCGCCTTCACCCAGGCCATTGACCAGACAGGACTTTTGGGCGCGCGGGGCCAAATTTTCCTGCATGCCTTGCCCGAACTCGGCTTTTTCGTCTTTGTGGCGCGCTGGCTTGGCTTGTTGCTGTTTCCGCGCCAGACCGACGATGCGGGGGTCGTGTCCGCTTTTGATGTCAGTCAGGAGCGGCGCCGCGAGGCCCGCGCCCATATGGTCATCTGCGGCGTGGTTCTGGTGCTTTTGTCGCTGATCGGGGCGCTGGCGCAGTTCGAAGACTATGCCGAGGCCACCCGCGCGCTGCTGGTGTTTCCCGTTGTGCTGGTCGCGGGTGTGAACCTCAGCCGCATGGGGGCGATCTTGCGCCTTGCCGCGCGCCACATGTCGCAAACTGACGCGGCCGAGATCCAGAGTCAGGATTTGCGCGACGTGATCCTTGGGACCATCGGGCGTCTCGTGGTTCTTGCGGGCATCGCCGCGCCGGTGCTGTCGCTTGCGGGCTATCAGAATGCCGCCATCGGGCTGACTGTGCCCGTGATCGAAACGCTGGGCATCTTGGGCCTTTTGGTGGTGCTCTCGCATCTGGTCATCGACCTTTTCGCCGTCATCGCCAAATCCGAAGAAACCGCCCGCGCAAGCCTTGGGCCGGTGTTGGTGACCTTTGTGCTGGTGATTGGGGCGATCCCGGTTCTGGCACTAGTCTGGGGGGCGCGTCCGGCCGATCTGCTGGAAATCTGGACCCGCCTGCGCGAGGGGTTCGCGATTGGCGATGTGCGCATCACGCCGACCTCGTTTTTCACCTTCGCGGTGATTTTCGCCATCGGCTACGGCCTCACAAAGCTGGTCAAGGTCGCTTTGGCGACGACCGTTTTGCCCAAAACCAAGCTCGACAAGGGCGGGCAGCACGCCATCACCGTGGGCACCGGTTATGTCGGAATTTTTCTGGCAGCGATGGCGGCAATCACCACGGCGGGCATCAACCTGTCCTCGCTCGCGATTGTCGCCGGGGCTTTGTCGGTGGGGGTGGGCTTTGGCTTGCAAACCATCGTGTCCAATTTCGTCTCGGGCATCATCCTGTTGATCGAGCGTCCGATTTCCGAAGGCGACTGGATCGAAGCGGGCGGGCAGATGGGCTTTGTGCGCGATATTTCCGTGCGCGCCACGCGGGTCGAGACCTTTGATCGCACCGATGTCATCATCCCCAACCAAGACCTGATTGCCGGTCAGGTGGTGAACTACACCCGCGGCAATCTGATCGGGCGCGCGGTGATCCCCGTGGGCGTGGCCTATGGCAGCGATACCCGCCGCGTCGATAAAATCCTGCATGACATCGCCGCCGAGCAGCCGATGGTCCTGCTCAACCCTTCGCCGCAAGTGTTTTTCACGGGGTTCGGAGCGGATAGTATGGATTTCGAAATTCGCGTGATCCTGCGCGACGTGACCTTCATCATGCAGGTCAAAAATGACATTAACCACGCCATCGCCGAACGTTTTGCCGCCGAAGGGATCGAGATTCCTTTTGCACAGCGCGATATCTGGCTGCGCAACCCCGAGGCTTTGACGCAGGGCGCGCGCCCTGCGCCCGCCGCTGCTGCCCACACGCCCAAAGCCGACCCCGTGTCGCGTCGGGACGCGGTTGGCGGGTTGGAGCCGGGCGACGTGAGCGGTGGCGCATCCGACGGAGACACCCAGTGAGTTCCCCCCGTGTACCCGAGCCCCTCGCCAGCGTTGCGCTGTTTCGCGAAGACCCGTATATGCAGGACGCGCCCGCGCAGGTGCTGCGCATCACCGAGGAGGGGGGCGTGGTGCTGGACCGCACGATTTTTTACCCCTCGGGCGGCGGGCAGCCCGGCGACAGCGGTCGCATCGAATGGACGAGCACGACCTCGGGAAATGGCACCTCTGGGCGCGTGTCAATCGCGACTGCCGTGAAGGGCGAGGGGGGCGAAATCGTGCTGGTCCCCGCCGAACCCGTGTCCTTGCCCCCCGAAGGCACCCGTCTGACGCAGCATCTCGACTGGCAACGCCGCCACCGCCACATGCGCGTGCACACCGCGCTACATTTGTTGTCGGTGGTCATTCCCCTGCCGGTCTCGGGCGGTGCCATCGGGGCTGAAAAGGGGCGACTGGATTTCGACATGCCCGACGCCCAGATCGATCGCGACGGGATCGAGGCGGCGCTGAACGCGCTGATCGAATGCGATCTGAAAGTGTCCGACAGCTGGATCAGCGATGATGAACTGCGCGCCGATCCGTCGATTGTGAAAACCATGTCGGTTATGCCGCCTTTGGGGCAGGGCCGCGTGCGACTGGTGCGTATCGGCGCGGGGGAAACGCAGGTCGATCTGCAACCCTGCGGCGGCACCCATGTGGCACGCACGGCCGAAATCGGACGTGTAACGCTTGGAAAGATCGAGAAAAAAGGCCGCCAGAACCGCCGTTTCACGATTCATCTGGACCTGTAAGCCGCCTGCGAAACCGGCCTGTGACATGTTTGTAAAAAAGCACTCTTTTTTCGCGCATCAGGGCTTGCACCCCGCCGCAAATACGGGCTAAAGAGCGCGCAACGGACAGGTGGCCGAGTGGTCGAAGGCGCACGCCTGGAAAGTGTGTAGGCGGGAGACCGTCTCCAGGGTTCGAATCCCTGTCTGTCCGCCAAGATCCCCCTTAGGTTATTGTTTTTTATTCAAAATTTTAAGGCTTGGGTTTTCTATTGCCGATCTAGTGACAGTTTTTGCGCGATGGTTTTGGGTGCCCACAAACTTTCCAACACGAAATTGTGTCCGACCGATTGGCGCTAGGCACGGATTGTGCGTCGCAATGACTTCCCGTAAGTTTCCCGAAATCATTGTGAGGAACACTTATGGAATGGTTAGTCGGCTTCGTCCTTGGGTTCTTCGCAGACCTGTTTCGTTCCGTCTTCATGCCTTCCAGCACGGAATGGATAAACAAGTTCATCCCCGCCGCTCGCAGAAAGGCCAATGTTGAAGAAAACATTCTGACCTTAGAAGTAATGGACAAACTGAAATCGCTTGGAAAAGACCCCAACCTAGCGAAACATGCCCGCGACGACGCCGCACAGTTCTTGACAGTCCTTACAAGCCAGCAAGAAGCTTTCGTCGAAAATGCTATCGAAGTCATTGATAGCACTCACATGACACAAGCCGAAATGAACGTGGAAGCGGGTCGTCGCGCTAATGTGGCGCAACAACAGATGGAACGCGCCACAGTAGCTTTGAAGCGGTCGGGATGGTTGGAACCGCCCCAAATTTCGAACTTAGACAAAGCGCAAGAAAACTGGGAAGCCTATGCGAAGTCGCAAGCGGAATTTGCCGCATCAGAGTTCGAAGGCGGGTCAATGGCCCGGCTTGTGTATGCAAGCGAACTGGAATCGGTTACAATTAGCAGAACAGGCGAACTTAATCGTATGTTCCAAGAAATGCAGGAACGCTACGGCGACTAAATTTCAATCTTGCGGATAAAAAAGACCCCCGAAACCTTTCGGCAACGGGGGTTAGGTGCTTTCTAGTGGCCTTGGGAAGATCAAAAAGC
>NZ_FWFS01000005.1 GCF_900172375.1 Aquimixticola soesokkakensis
GCTCCTGTTCCACCTGATCAGCAAGCTCTATGAAAGCACCTCGATCATCGTCACAACTAACCTAGCTTTCGGCGAATGGCCCAGCGTCTTCGGCGATGCCAAGATGACAACCGCGCTGCTCGACAGGCTCACGCACCACTGCGAGATCGTCGAAACCGGCAACGAAAGCTGGCGCTTCAAGAACCGCGTATAATGCCAACCCGAACCGCCGCAGGCCCGCCGCCGCTGCGCTATGTGAGGGCTACGCAGCGCCGGGCCTGCTCACCACAAAGGGGTCAATATTGGACGCCGATAGGGGGTCAAAGTTCAATGCCGATTGACAAGCTTGTCGGCGTGGTTCCATCGCGCAAGGCTGCGAGGCGGGCGGCGATGTACGCTTCGCGCAGTTGCCCGGTATGCTCGGCGCTGGTGAAGTCCGGGGTCTTGATGTCTGGAAAGGTCTGCTGGATCCGGCGCGTTTCTTCCGGGGACTGGATGCGGCGGGCTTCCACCGAATACAGGTGCATCGCGATAACCAGGGTCTCCGGCGACCATTCAGGGTCGACCCGCTGCAGCGGGAGTCTGTCGCGGATACCATCCTCCAGAAGGCTCTGCAGGATCATGGGCATCAGGGAGAGGCGCGTTTCATCGTTGGCACCGAACCTGCCGCTCATCCGGGCCATGCGCACTTGGCGCCGCAGGGTGAACAGGCTGTCTTCGAGGCAATGGCGGAAATAACGGGTCACGAGATCGTCGGGCAGCGGCGGCGCCATGAAAACGAAACTGTCGAACATCTGGTCGGACTCCTGGGTCAGGTGTCTTACCCAGTTATGCGCAAGATTTTGGTCTGTCGTCCCCAAGGGCAAAGAAATTGCAGGAATGGATGAAGAAATTCCGGGGAGCCGTCGGCGAAAGTGAAAGCGGTTGCCCTTGCGGTGCAGGTATCGGCACGTCGTCATGACAGTCCTCATCGGTTGAGGCCGTCGTGAATACTTGGTGGGACACATCATGTTTGACATCTGTGACCCCCTTGTGTGCCGCCCGTGAGACGGTAGGGTGTCAAAGTCTGAAAGTGAACGGATCTAGTTTCCGTTTCCTTTCAGCATCAACGGGTTAGGTTGATTATGGCTCCGGCGGTAGGGATCGAACCTACGACCAATTGATTAACAGTCAACTGCTCTACCGCTGAGCTACGCCGGAACTGGGGGCTGTATAGCTATCGTGTTTGGGGGCTGCAAGGGGCTTTTTTCAGGAAAATGCGAAAAAGTTTCGGGGCGGGGGAGCGGGGCTCTAGGGGCGGGAAAACTGCGCGTTGGCGCAGAGGTTCGGGTGGGCGATTGCGCGGTTTTGTTGCGTGAGGTCAATGAGATGGGCGAGGGTGTTGCGCTCGGCGGCGGGCAGAAAGGCGCCGGGCGTGTCGGCGTAGGCGGCCTTGGTAATTGCGCTGAGGCTGCTTGGGACTCCCGTCAGGCTGGCCAGAATGCGTGCCTCGCGCCTTTGGCGATGCTGGCGCAAGAATTCGATGCGGGCGGGCGCATCGTGGATCGGATCCCCGTGACCTGCGTGCAGCACGCGCGCCTGCCGGGCCTGCAAAACATCGAGCGACGCCCTGAAGGCGGCCGCGTCCCCGTCGGGGGGCGAAATGATCGAGCTGGCCCATCCCATCACAAGATCGCCGCAAAACACCACGTCGCGCCACGCAAAGCACAGATGGTTTCCCATGTGCCCCGGTGTCCAGAGCGCGGTGACGGGGCCTGCGGGCGTGTCGATGACTTCGCCGTCGTGCAGGGAGCGGTCGGGAACAAACCCTGCGTCAACGCCTTCGCCGCCGCCGATTGCACCGGTTTCGGCGAGGCGCTGCATCAGCGGCGAGCGTCCCGCAAAAGCATCGCCAAAGGCCAGAACCGGCGCGCCGGTAAGCGACACCATGCGCGCCGTGTTGGCGCTATGGTCGCGGTGGGCGTGGGTGACGAGGATCAGGGCGATGTGCTCTTGCGCATCAAGCGCCCCCATCAGCGCCGCGCCATGGGCCGCGTCATCGGGGCCGGGGTCGATCAGCACGCGCGCGCCGCGCCCCAGAAGGTAGCTGTTGGTCCCGCGATAGGTCATCGCCGAGCGGTTGCCCGCCAGCACCCGCACCAGATCCGGTTCGAACTGCACGACAGGGTCGCGCGGCGACGGGGCAGGGGATTGGTCGTGTGGCTCTTTGGGGCCCTGATCGGGCGCTTGGCGATTTTGCGGCTCGGGCTGTGACATGTGACTTCCTTGTCGGCGACGCGCGGCGTAGAACAGCAGTATGACCTTTGACTGGCTCAAACGCTATGTCCCGCGCGGGCTGTACGGGCGCTCGGCACTCATTCTTTTGGTGCCGGTGGTTGTGTTGTTGATCGTGGTCTCGGTGGTGTTTGTCCAGCGCCATTTCGAAGGTGTGACCCGCCAGCTCATGATCGGCGTGCTGGCCGAAACCGAGGTCTACGCCACTGTTGTCGGTACGGCCGCGGACCCTGAAACCGCCCAAAGCGGCCTGGCCGAACTGGACCGTTTGATCGGGTTTACCACCACTCTGGGCGCGCCCGAGGCCGTCGCGAGTGCGCGCGATTGGTATGACCTTTCGGGGCGCGTCATCACGGCGATGATCACGGCGGCGGGGCTGGCGCAGAGCAGATATGCCCAGATCGCCTTCGTCGAAGGGGTGGATTTGAAAACCAACCCGCGCGCGGTTCTGTTCAGTTTCCAGACGGAAAAAGGCCGCCTGACGCTGTCGGTCCCGCGCGGGCGCACATCGGCCTCCAACCCGCATCAGTTGCTGGTGTTGATGATTCTGACCGGCATTTTGATGACCGCTATTTCGGGGATTTTCCTGCGCAACCAAATGCGCCCGATCCAGCGGCTGGCGCGCGCTGCCGAGGAGTTCGGGCGCGGGCGCATCACCGTCTATCGCCCGGCAGGGGCGACCGAAGTGCGTCAGGCGGGCACAGCGTTTCTGGACATGCGCGCGCGCATCGAGCGCCAGATCGAGCAGCGCACAATGATGCTTTCGGGCGTGAGCCACGATCTGCGCACGCCGGTGACGCGGATGAAATTGCAATTGTCCATGATGCCCGAAGACGAGGACACCGAAGCCTTGGCGCAGGATTTGCGCGACATGGAACGCCTGCTTGAAGAATTTCTGGCCTTTGCGCGCGGCGATGCTCTGGACGACCCCGAACGTGTCGATCCTTTTGCGCTGCTCGAGGATATCGTGGCGCGCTATGACCCACAAAAGGTGACACTCGGGGCGCTGGATGGCGCGCAAGGCGGCGAGGTGATCATCCGCCCGTTGGCCATCGAGCGGGCGTTGCAAAACCTCATCGGCAATGCGTTGCGCTATGGCAAGGAAGCCCGCGTGAGCCTTGCGGTGACGGATAAGGCGGTGCGGTTTCGCATCGAGGATCGCGGCCCGGGAATCGCGCCCGAACGCCGCGAGGAAGCGCTGAAACCCTTTGTGCGCCTGGACCCTGCGCGCAATCAGAATGCCGGAAGCGGCGTCGGGCTTGGCCTTGCGATCGCTGCCGATATCGCGCGCCGTCACGGTGGCGCCCTGCGGCTGGGCGAAAGCGCGGATTTGGGCGGTCTGCAAGTCGATCTGGTGCTGGCACGCTCAATCACCGGCTAGGACCGGCGGGGGCGTGTGACGGATGGGGGCGGAAAGTGGTAGGCCCGGCAGGACTTGAACCCGCAACCAAAGCGTTATGAGCGCTCTGCTCTAACCAATTGAGCTACAGGCCCGCCTGCGCGCTTGGATAGGGGCTGCGCGCGGGGCGGTCAAGCATTTGGCGCGTGTGCCCAAGCATTGGCAGGGGCTGCGGGCTTTTCTTTGAACCTGCTTTGTCGTAAAGCAGCGCAATATCAAGTTTACGGGAGCCACACGCGCCATGTCTGACGGGAAAAACAGCCTCACCTACGCCGATGCCGGCGTGGATATTGACGCGGGCAATGCCCTGATCGAACGGATCAAACCGGCGGCAAAGCGCACGCAGCGCGCGGGCACCATGTCCGGGCTTGGCGGCTTTGGCGCGTTGTTCGACCTCAAGGGCGCGGGCTACAAAGACCCCATTCTGGTCGCGGCAACGGACGGCGTTGGCACCAAGCTGCGCATCGCGATTGACACGGGCAACGTGTCGACCATTGGCATCGATCTGGTGGCCATGTGCGTCAACGATCTGGTGTGCCAAGGTGCGGAACCTCTGTTTTTCCTGGATTATTTTGCAACCGGCAAGCTGGAGCTCGATCAGGCGACCGCGATCATCGAAGGCATCGCGACGGGCTGCGAGCTGTCGGGCTGTGCGCTGATCGGCGGCGAGACCGCGGAAATGCCGGGCATGTATCACAAGGGCGATTTCGACCTTGCGGGATTTGCGGTCGGGGCGATGGAGCGCGGCGAAGACCTGCCTTCGGGTGTGGTGGCGGGCGATGTGTTGCTTGGCCTTGCGTCGGACGGGGTGCATTCCAACGGCTATTCTCTGGTGCGCAAAACCGTCGAGCGCTCCGGCCTTGCCTGGGGCGATGCATGCCCCTTTGGCGCAGGCACTTTGGGGGAGGCGCTGTTGGCCCCGACCCGTTTGTACGTCAAACAGACCCTCAAAGCGGTGCGCGCCGGTGGCGTTCATGCGCTGGCCCATATCACGGGCGGCGGTCTGACCGAAAACCTGCCGCGCGTCCTGCCCGAGGGGCTTGGCGCGCAGATCGACCTGACCTCTTGGGAATTGCCCCCTGTTTTCAAATGGATTGCGGGGGTTGCGGGGCTGGAACAGGGCGAAATGCTCAAAACCTTCAACGCGGGCGTTGGCATGGTGTTGTCGGTTGGTGCCGATGAGGCCGAGGCGCTCAAGGCGCTGCTCGAAGCGGAGGGCGAAACCGTCTACCGGCTTGGCACTGTGGTTGAGGGCAGCGGCGTTTCCTACAGCGGCGCGCTGAAGTGAAACGGGTCGCGATCCTGATTTCGGGGGGCGGGTCCAACATGGTCTCGCTCGCCCAAAGCATGACAGGCGCGCATCCCGCGCGGCCCTGTCTGGTGCTGTCGAATGTGGCGGGCGCGGGCGGTCTGGCAAAAGCCGAGGCGCTGGGGATCGACACGGCGGTGGTGCCGCACAAACCCTTCGGCAAGGATCGCGCGGCTTTCGAGGCCGCCTTGATCGAGGTGATCGATGCAGCGGCCCCCGATGTCATCGCGCTGGCGGGGTTCATGCGCATTCTGACACCGGTTTTCATCAATCACTACGCCGGTCGGATGCTCAATATTCACCCGTCTTTATTGCCCAAATACAAAGGGTTGCACACCCATCTTCGCGCAATCGAAGCGGGGGATGCGCAGGCGGGCTGCTCGGTGCATGAGGTGACCGCAGAACTCGACGGCGGGCCGATTTTGGGCCAGGGGCGGGTGGCAATCGAAGCGGGCGACACCGCTGAGGCTTTGGCCGCGCGGGTGCTGCCCATGGAACACCGTCTTTATCCGGCTGTGCTGGAACGCTTCGTTCAGGGCAACCGCGAGATGCTGCTGCTCGACTGATTGCCCCACATATTTGAACGCCATGATACAGCCCTTCGGGGCTGTTTTTATGGGCACGACAGCGTGCTTCCTTTGACGCAGCCGCGCATGGCGTTGCGGCCAGGGTTTGAGGCACGCGGTTGAAGGCACGCAGTTTGAGGCACGCGGTTGAAGGCACGGGGAGGCGGCATGGGGTTCGGGCCATGGCGTTAAGCGAAGATGGGGGAGGTTTGGAGCGGGTGAAGGGAATCGAACCCTCGTATTCAGCTTGGGAAGCTGCTGCTCTACCATTGAGCTACACCCGCGTTGGGGCGGAAATAGGCGAAGGGCGCGGGCGGGTCAAGCGGATTTGACGCCCGCGTCCTTCAGAATGACCTCAGCGCGCCCGGCGGCGACGGCGCCCGCCGTTTTCGCCATCGCCACCGCCACCTGCGTTAAAGCTCGGGTCGGGAAGCGGCGCGATGCTGCGCAGCGTAGCAAAGGGCGCCGTGGCATGGGGAATGGCGTTTGCGGCGACGAAATGTTCCTGAAACCGTGGGGAAATGGCGGTCTCGACCTTGGTGATCCGATGCACCTGCGCCTCGATTTCACGCCGTGCGGCCACCGAATGCAGCGCCATGCGCGCGCCCGTGCCCGCCGCGTTGCCCGCAGACACCACAGCCTCCAGCGGCGCATCGGGGATCATGCCCAAAACCATCGCGTGCTTGGGGCTGATGTGCGCGCCAAAGGCCCCCGCCAGCACGATGCGCTCCACCGTGTCGGTGCCGATTTCATCCATGAGCAGCCGCGCCCCTGCGTAAAGCGCTGATTTTGCGAGCTGAATCGCGCGAATATCGGCCTGGGTGACGGTGATCACGGGGCCGCCCGAAGCGCTGCCATCAAAAATCAGGTACTCATGGGTGCGCCCCGTGGGGCGGCAGCGCGGCGTTCCGGTGGCCTCGGCCGAACCGATCAACCCGGAGGCATCGACAAGCCCGCTCATGCGCATTTCGGCCACGGCCTCGATGATGCCGGAGCCGCAAATGCCCGTGACTTGCGGCACTTGCGCGGCAAAATCCGCCGCGTCGGACCACAGGTCGCAGCCGATCACGCGAAAGCGCGGCTCTTTGGTGACGGGGTCGATTTCCAGCCGCTCGATGGCCCCCGGCGCGGCGCGTTGGCCGCTGGAAATCTGCGCGCCCTCAAAGGCAGGGCCGGTGGGCGAGGAGCAGGCCAGCACGTGTTCCTTGTTGCCCAGCAGGATTTCGGCGTTGGTGCCCACATCCACGATCAGCGTCAGCGCTTCGGCTTTATGGGGCGCTTCGGCCAGGGCCACGGCGGCGGCATCGGCCCCTACATGGCCTGCGATCAGCGGCAACATATAGGCGCGGGCCTGCGGGTTGAGGTGCATCCCGAGACCTGTGGCGGGCAGGGTGATCGCCGAAGAGGTGGTCAGCGCAAAGGGAGCCTGGCCCAGATCAACGGGGTCAATGCCAAGGGCAAGGTGGTGCATCACGGGGTTGCAGACCACGACCGCCTCATAGATTGCCGCCGTGTCCACCCCCGCCTCTTCGGCCAGCCTGCGCGCAAGGTCATCGAGCGCTTCCTGAACGGCAGCGGTCATTTCCACCGCCCCGCCCGGGTTCATCATCGCATAGGACACACGGCTCATCAGGTCTTCGCCAAAGCGGATTTGCGGGTTCATCAGCCCGCCCGAGGCCAGCACAGCGCCGGTCGTCAGATCGCACAAATGCCCCGCGATGGTGGTCGAGCCAAGATCGATGGCCAGTCCGTAGAGCCCGCCCTCATGCAGGTCGGGCCACAGGTCAAGAATGTCGTGGCTGCCATCGGGTTGGCGGTACAGCGCCAGCGTGATGCGGTTTTTTCCCTTGTTGAGCAAAGGGTTGAGGCGCGCCAGCAGGGCGGGCGGCAGGGTGACATCGCCGATCTGCCACTGCGCGGCCAGCGCCTCGCGCAGGCGTTCGAGCGATCCGGTGGGCGAATGCATGTCGGCCTCGGCGACTTCGACAAAGGCAAGCCGCGTGGCGGGGTCCATGACCATTGCGCGATCCGAAGCGGCCTTGCGGATCACCTGTTTGTGGACCTGACTTTCGGCGGGCACATCGACGACGATATCGCCCTGCACCGTCGCCTGACACCCCAGACGGCGCCCGGCTTTGAGGCCGCGAATGCGGTCATAGCGCTCTTCAACGGCGTTGAAAGGCGACAGGGCATCGGCGGTGACATGCAGACCCAATTTGGGGAAATCCCCGACACCGGGCTGGATCTGGCATTTCGAACAAATGCCGCGCCCGCCGCAGACGCTGTCCAGATCAACGCCCAGACTGCGCGCGGCCTGCAAGATCGGCGTGCCGACAGCAAAGCGGCCGCGTTTGCCTGAGGGAGTAAAGACGACAAGCGGGTTCTGGGCGGGATCGGGGGTATTTTCAGTCATGGCTCAGCTTTTGCGACCCTTGGGGCTATTTGGCAAGGGCGGACGGTTGCCCGCCGCGCGCTTCGGCTTGGATTGAGGACCGGATTTGGGGCTCGATTTGGGCGCGGAGTTACGGGCGGTGCCCGCCGCTGCGTCTTTGTCGCGCGGGGGACGCGCGCCGTGCGGGGAAGGCTTGCCAGAGGGGCGGCGCCCATCGTCGGTGTCCGGCGTCCAAACGGGTTTGCGCCCGCGTTTGGCAGGTTTGGGAGCGCCAAAGGCGGGAACATCGACCGCGCGCCAGTCCCCGCTTTCAATGCCCTCGATCGACCAGTCCCCGATGCGCAGACGGATGAGCCGCAGGGTCGCAAACCCGACCGCCGCCGTCATGCGCCGCACTTGGCGGTTGCGCCCTTCGGTGATGGTGAGCTCGATCCAGGAGGTCGGGATCGCGGCGCGGTAGCGCACGGGGGGCACGCGTGGCCAAAGCCAGCCCGGCGCATCCGCGCGCCGCGCCTTGGCCGGCAGGGTGAGCCCGTCTTTAAGCGTCACACCGCGCGACAAAGCGCGCAGGGCTTCCTGGCTGACTTCGCCCTCGACCTGGGCAAGATAGGTCTTTTCGACCTTGAACTTCGGGTCGGAAATATGCGCCTGAAGCCGCCCGTCATCGGTGAGCAGCAACAAGCCCTCGCTGTCGCGATCCAGCCGCCCTGCGGGATAGACATCGGGGATTTTGACGTATTTGGACAGCGTGTCACGCGGCCCGCCCTGGGTGCCTTTGTCGGTGAATTGCGACAGCACATCAAAGGGTTTGTTGAGCAGGATGAGGCGGCTCACAGGCACCGGCTCCGGGGCAAATTCTTCGCCGAAGAATTTGACAGGGCCGTTTCTTTTGCAAAGAAACGGCTACCCTCAGCAGATGATTTCAACCGGATCCTGGGTGCAGAAAATAACATATTGTGCGCCGCAGGTGACAAGGTGAAAGCCCCGTCTGCGACATTCGAGTTCCAGCCTGTCCCGTCCGATTTCACGATCCACATCCCTTTTGGCGCGGCGCACCACGCCGCCGATATGAGCGGCGCGGGCGTCAAAAATTTGGTCCACCCAAGATTGGACCGGCACGCGGGAGGAAGAAGGCACATATGTCATGCCGTCAGCCTTGAGCATTTTTGGTTAAAAATGCGTTACCGCCTGTGAGCATTTTTAGTTAAAAATGCGTTACCGCCTGTGGGTTTTCAGGGGGTTTTTACCCGTTTTATGCGGGGCTTGGTTACCGCTTTAGCCGCGACGCCGCCGCCCGCCGCCCTCGCGCCCGCGGCGTCCCGCCGATGCGGCGGCCTTGGAAGCCTCTGCAAAGCTGGTGCCGTCTTTCATCAGTTCCAGCACCCGCGCAAAGCCGATCCAGGCGGTGCCGTTGGGGTCGTGGTTCATCAGCAGGTTGGCGGCGCGGATCGCTTCCATTTCCTGCACACGGATCGGGTTCATGATCGCCGATGTCATGCCTGCGGCAATGGCCATGGGCAAAAAGGCCGCGTTGATGCCGTGGCGCTCGGGCAGGCCAAAGGACACGTTGGAGGCGCCGCAGGTGGTGTTCACGCCCAGCTCGTCGCGCAAGCGGCGCACGAGGGCAAAGACCTGTTGGCCCGCGCTCGCCATGGCCCCGATGGGCATGACCAGCGGGTCCACCACGATGTCATGGGCGGGAATGCCGAAGTCGGCGGCGCGCTGGACGATCTTCTTGGCCACTTCAAAGCGCACATCGGGGTCTTCGGAAATGCCCGTGTCATCGTTGGAAATCGCCACGACGGGCACGTTGTATTTTTTGACCAGCGGCAGCACCAGTTCAAGGCGTTCCTCTTCGCCCGTCACCGAGTTCAAGAGCGGGCGACCTTGGGCAGCGGCAAGGCCCGCCTCAAGCGCGGCCGGGACCGAGCTGTCGATGCACAGCGGGGTGTCGACCACGGCCTGCACCCGTTTGATCAGTTCGGGCATGAGCATCGGCTCGACAAAGTTGTTGTCGGCGTAGCGCGGGTCTTGGGCCATTTTGTTGGAAAACACCGCGCCCGAATTGATGTCGAGCACCATTGCGCCGCACGCGGCCTGTTCAATCGCATCGCGCTCGACGGTGGAATAGTCGTCAAGTTCCAGTTCGGCGGCCAGTTTCTTGCGTCCCGTGGGGTTGATGCGTTCGCCGATGACGCAAAAGGGTTCGTCAAAGCCGATGGTGACGGTCTTGGTTTTGCTCTCGATGACGGTGCGGGTCATGTCAGATGTCCTTTGAAACGGGGGCAGAGGAGGGCGCTTTGCCCTCGTTGTCGACCAGCGCCTTGAGGCGGGTCGCGTCATATTCTGTGTCGATGCGGGCTGCTTCGCGCGCGGCAATCTCCTGGGGGGTGCCCTCGGCGACGCGCACGCGGTCCTTGCGCCATTCGGCCATATAGGCGTCGGCATCCTTGGCCCCGATGCGCATGGCGACGCGGTCGATGGCTTGTTCGAACCGCTCGGGCAGCGGGGCTTTTGCGCCGGTGCGGCCACGGCCCACGATGACCTGCGCGGGGATGTCGCGCCAGTAGACGATGGTGGCTTCGCTCATAACAGGTCCTTTCGGGTGGCTGTGGACCGCTCCGGCCCGTTGGGGCAATGGCTATGCGATGGGATCGGGCAAGGAAAGGGTAGGAATTGGGAAAAATATTCAATACGTTTATGAGATCGAATGTTTTTCAGGATCGGATGTGTCAGGCGTTCTTGCGTTTGCTGCGATCAGGTGCCGCCGGTGGCGGCGCCGTTAGTCGAAGGGAAGTTTGCATGGGCGTGTATTTACCGGACCATCATATTCACTACATGGCGACGCCGAAAGTGGCCTGCACCTCCGTTAAGGCGGCGCTTGCGCAGATTGCGGGCAAGCTGAGCGCAACGGAGGCCGCAAAGGTGGATAACCTGTGGCTGCATAAAACCTATCCCACGCGGCGGTTCTGGGAAAACCGCGACCGCAAGCGTCAGCCCGACGAGTGGCGCTTTTGCGTGGTGCGCGATCCGGTGGCGCGGCTGTTGTCGCTCTGGCTCGACAAGGTCGCCGGTGCCAAGGACATGGCCAATTCGCGCAAACTCAATGCGCAAAGCGAACTGCCCCTCACGCCCGATCCCGATTTCTTTTTCGAAAACCTGCGCCGCTACATGGATCTGTCCTCGGTGATCAAAAGCCATGCCTTGCCCCAGAAAGTGTTCATCGGCCTCGATCTGAGCGATTACGACGCCCTCTATCGCACCAGTGCTTTGGGGGAACTGGCGCAGGACCTGAGCGAGAGAGCGGGCAAGCAGATCGTTTTGCCGCGCCTCAATTCCACCAGCGCGCGGCTGGAGTTCCAGGATCTCGGCCTGCCCGCACGGCGCGCGGTTCTGGCGCATCTGGAAGCGGATTATGCCCTGCTTAAGGATCATTACACCGCGCCAGCGCTGGTCAGCGCCAAGCGTATGGGGCTTGTAAAACCGACAAAAGCATCCCCGGGCGCTACGGACAGGCTTGCGGGTTAGGGTCTTGGGGCGTAGGCTGTAGGCAACTTGAAATGGAGGGCGTGTCCAATGGCGCCCAAGCGTCCCGCGGGTGCGGGCGCGTTCCCGATTGCGGTCGAGCCGCCAGCGCCCGAACCCCGTGATCCGACGCAGCTTTATGCAGCGCTGGACCTCGGAACCAATAGCTGTCGCATGTTGATTGCCCAACCCAAGGGCAGCCAGTTCCATGTGATCGATAGTTTCTCCAAATCCGTGCAACTGGGCGCGGGGCTGGAAGCCTCGGGGCGTTTGTCCCGCGGGTCGATGGCGCGCACCGTGCAGGCCCTGAAGGTCTGTCGCAAGAAGCTCGAGAAACACAACGTCAAGAACATGCGGCTGGTCGCGACCGAAGCCTGTCGGCGGGCGCGCAATTCGCGGGACTTTCTGCGGATGGTCAAACGCGAGGCGGGCATCTCGCTGGAGATTATCGAACCCGAGGAAGAAGCGCGTCTGGCGGTGATTTCCTGCGCTCCGCTCGTTTCGACCAAGACCGAGCAGCTTTTGGTGGTCGATATCGGTGGCGGCTCGACCGAACTTGTGTGGATCGACCTTACCAATGTGCCCGCGCGCGAACGCCCGCGCGCCATCATGCGGCTGCATGCGGGATTTACCTCCGAGGACACGTTGTTTCCCCATGCCAAAGTGGTGGACTGGATTTCCGTGCCGCTTGGCGTGGCGACGCTGAAGGACCAGTTCGAGGATGTCGATGACGATGCGGCGCGCTTTGCGCTGATGTCGTGGTTCTTTGAGGAAAACCTTGCGTCCTTTGCGCCCTACGGCAAAATTCAGGACCGCGAGGGGTTCCAGATCATCGGCACCTCGGGCACGGTGACCACGGTTGCCGCCAGCCATCTGGGATTGCGCCGTTATGACCGCAACAAGGTTGACGGGCTGCGCATGTCGTCCGATCAGATCGACAAGGTCATTCAGGGCTACCTGCACCTCGGTCCCGAAGGGCGGCGCAACGATCCGCGCATCGGGCGCGACCGCCAGACGCTGATCATGTCGGGATCTGCGATCTTGCAGGCCTTGTTGCGGATCTGGCCGACCGACCGTCTGTCGGTCGCGGATCGGGGCCTGCGCGAGGGGCTGCTGTATGCGCAGATGTCGGCGCATGGCGTCCTGGAAGATGCGCCCTATTAATTTGAATTCTCCCGCGTCTTGCTCGAGCTTGCGGCGCGGCGTGACAAGAACGGAGACACCATGAGCGCGATCACGATGGCAGAGCTTGCAACCCGCATCGGGGGGCAGCTTGTGGGCGATGGCACGGTCGTTGTGACCAGCGCCGCCGAGCCCAAAGACGCCGGCGCGCAGGATGTGGCGCTGGCGATGGACCCGCGGTTTGCGCAAGGGTTGGCGGGCAGCGGCGCTGTTGCGGCTGTCCTCTGGGCGGAGGCGGATTTTGCCACGCTTCAGCAGCAGAGCAATCTGAAAGCCGCCATTCTGGTGGGGCGCGCGCGGCTGGCCATGGCGGGGATTACCGCCAGTTTCGACCGCTCGATGCAGGTCGAGGCGGGGATTCATCCGATGGCCTACGTTGATCCCACTGCTGAACTCGGCGCGGATGTCGCGCTTGGGCCTTTCGTCTGCGTCGGCGCGGGGGCGAAAATCGGCGCGCGCAGCAGGATTGGCGCGAATGTGTCGATTGGCGCGGGTGTGGTGATCGGTGAGGGCGCCGTTATTCACGCCGGCGTGGTGCTCAACGCCCATGTCACCATCGGGGCGCGGTTCATCGCCCAGCCCAATGCGGTCGTCGGGGGAGACGGGTTTTCCTTTGTCACTGCCGAGAAATCCAACATGGAAGAGGCGCGCGAAACCCTGGGCACCGCCTCGGTGGATCACGGCGCCCAGGACTGGCTGCGCATTGCCTCCATCGGCGGCGTAGTGATTGGCGACGACGTTGAAATCGGGTCGAATGCCTGCGTCGATCAGGGCACAATCCGCGCGACCCGCATCGGCTCGGGCACGAAAATCGACAATCAGGTGCAGGTCGGCCACAACGTGGTGATCGGGCGCAATTGCCTGCTGTGTGGGCAATCGGGGGTCGCCGGATCGGCGGTGATCGGTGACAATGTGGTGATCGGCGGGCGGGCGGCGATTGCCGACAACCTCAAGATCGGCGATGGCGCGATCATCGGCGGGGGCGCGGGAGTGTTGTCCAATGTGCCTGCCGGTCGCGCGATGATGGGCACCCCTGCAGTGCAGATGAAAACCCATGTCGAAATGTATAAGGCGCTGCGCCGCTTGCCACGGGTGTTGCGCGACATGACGGCGTCACAAAAACCTGTTTCAACCACAGAAAATTCGGACTAAAAATCCGCCCAAGATCAGACAGACAGAAAGCGGGAGGCAAGAGCATGGCCGAGAACGTGAAAGACAAAGTCATCGCGATCATCGCGGAACAGGCAGTTCTCGACGAAAGCGATGTGTCCATGGACCAATCGCTCGAGGCGCTCGGGATCGACAGCCTTGGCCTTGTCGAAAGCATCTTTGCGATCGAGGAAGCCTTTGACATCACCGTGCCCTTCAACGCCAACGAACCCGAACAGTCGGAGTTCGACATCTCGTCGGTGGCCTCGATTGTGGCGGCGGTGGAAAAACTTGTCGCTGAACAAACCGCATGAAACGGGTCGTCATCACCGGCGCGGGCACGGTCAACGCGCTTGGTTTGAGCGTTCCGGCCACGATGGAGGCCATGCGCGAAGGGCGTTGCGGCATTTCCGAGCTGAACTTTCGTGACGTGGATCGACTTGCGATCAAGATCGGCGGGCAGGTCCATAACTGGGATGCCGAGAACCGGTTCAACCGCCAGCAAATCGCGCTCTATGACCGCTTTACCCAATTCACCCTGCATGCCGCCAAAGAGGCCATTGGCCAATCCGGCCTGACCTTTATCGGGGAACTGGCTGCCACATCCGGTGTCATTCTGGGCACCTCGGGGGGCGGGCTGACCACGCAGGACGAAAACTACCGTGTGGTCTATGAAGAGGGCAAGAACCGCGTTCATCCCTTTGTCGTGCCCAAGCTGATGAACAATGCCGCCTGTAGCCATGTGTCGATGGAATATAACCTCAAGGGGCCGTCCTTTACGGTGGCCACGGCCTGTGCGTCGTCCAACCACGCCATGGGGCAGGCGTTCAACATGATCCGCTGTGGCATGGCAACCGCGATGGTCACGGGCGGGTCGGAATCCATGCTGTGCTTTGGCGGGGTGAAGGCGTGGGAGGGGCTGCGCGTCATGTCCAAGGATGCCTGCCGCCCGTTTTCCCTGAACCGCAACGGCATGGTACAGGGCGAGGGCGCGACGGTGTTCGTGTTCGAGGATTATGACTATGCCAAAGCCCGCGGCGCGGATATTCTGGCCGAGGTGATCGGTTTCGCCATGACCTCGGATGCGTCCGATATCGTGATGCCCTCCAAACAGGGGGCGGCGCGTGCAATTTCGGGCGCGATGAAAGACGCCAAAATCAACGCCGAGGATATCGGCTACATCAACGCGCATGGCACGGGCACCGCTGCCAATGACAAAACCGAATGCGCGGCGGTGGCCGACGCCTTGGGGCACCATGCCGACAAGGTGATGATGTCCTCGACCAAATCCATGCACGGGCATTTGATCGGTGGCACGGGGGCGGTCGAATTGCTGGCCTGTATCATGGCGCTGCGCGACGGGGTGATTGCGCCCACGATCAATTACGAAGAACCCGACCCCGAATGCGCGCTGGACGTGGTACCCAACGAAGCGCGCGATGTGCCGGTGGATGTGGTGTTGTCGAACGCTTTTGCCTTTGGCGGGTTGAATGCGGTTCTGGCCCTGCGCAAAGCCGCCTGAGGCCTACGACCTCAGGACATGAAAAAGGCGCGGAGTGACCCGCGCCTTTTTTGTCGTCTTTGCCGCCAGCTTACTGTGCGTTGGCGTCGGCCAGCGGCTTGTTGGCCTCAATCGATGCCGCATAGGCGGCGGTAAAGCCCGAGAGCGACAGGTTCAGCGCCACGGGCTGATCGGCGGCAGCCACGGGCACCACGGTGATCGTGGCCTGCTTGCCTGCTTTGAAACCGGCAATTTCTTCCGGGGTCAGGCCGATGCGGGAAAAACAGCCCATTTCGGTGCAAAAGGCGTAAGGGTAGCGCATGGCCTCGCCGTTATCGACGGCCAGTGTCAGCGGCACGGTCAGCAGGGTGCCCAGCGGCGCAATCACGGTCGCACCGGCTTCGGCACCGCCTTCAGAGGAGGGCAGTTGGAAGAGGGTGATTTCAGCGACATTGTTGCCTTTGTCGTCTTGCAGCAACTGGTAGATGTTGCAGCTATCCAGCCCGCTATCGACTTCGCGGCAGCGCAATTGCCAATCCCCGTGAGTCGACACAAGGCGGCTGCCATCGGGCATCACGTTGCTGTCGCTCGAATCGCTGGTTTGGGCGGTTGCCGCGTCTGATGCGGTCTCTGCGGGCGCCGGTGTGCTTTCTTGGGGCGCGCTCTCTTGGGTGGCGTCCGCTTGGGGGGCAGTGTCCTGTGCGGCAGCGTCCTGTGCGGCGGTGTCTTGGGCAAAGGCAAGGGGTGCAAAGCCCAGCCCGAGGACGGTTGCCAAAGCAAGCGATGCGGTGCGACCGGAAAGGCGGCCTGTGATTTGTGTCATGATCGTCCTGTGGATTTAAGTGACTTTGCAGCGTCTCTATCACGTGGGCCAAGGACTGTCAGGCGGATTTGGATCAATCGGTGGTGATCTGCTGATCCGCCTTTGGCGGGGGGGCTTTGGCGCGGCTGTGCGGGAGCCGTTTGTGCACCAAGCGCTTGTGGTGGAACAAAAAAAAATGGTGGTGACATGAAAAAAGGACCGCAAAAACGCGATCCTTTTTTACATTTTTATTCCCTGTCAGACTTGGCTGATCTGTTATTCTCCAGACGCTAGACGAAGACAAAAAGGCCGTCAACAGCCCACATTACATTTGTGCGACAGCGCCCGTGCAGTGCGCGGCAGCCGGTCTGATGTGCAAAATAATTCAGCAGTTTATGCGGCGTGAGTGTGGCCTGTCGCGCTGCGGCCCGCGCGGGTTGTGGGGCGCGGGTTATGCGGCGTCCTTTGGGCAAAAAAAACCGCGCGCTCCGATGAGCAACGCGGCCAGTCTGACAGGGAGGAAGTCAATCCAGATCGAAGAGGAGGACGATCTGGACAGGTTCACACTGGCACAAAAGGGTTAATTTTGTATTGTCGCGGGGAACCGGTGGTGAACTTAAAGAGAACGGGAGTGTCGGGCGCGATGAGCGAAAGCATTTTTATCGGAGGCGGCGGCGCAGATTACGGCGCGGCGCAGGGGTTGTTGTTGAAATACGGCAACCGCCACGGGCTGATCGCGGGGGCCACCGGCACCGGCAAAACGGTCACCCTGCAGATTCTCGCTGAAGGCTTTGCGGCGCAGGGCGTTCCGGTGTTCCTCTCTGACGTGAAAGGCGATCTGTCGGGGTTGGCCAAATCGGGCACACCAGAGGCCAAGCTGCATGAGGCCTTTGTGTCGCGCGCACAAAAGATCGGCTTTCAAGACTACGCCTATAGCGCCTTTCCCGTGACCTTCTGGGACCTGTTTGGCGATCAGGGCCACCCGATCCGCACCACCGTTGCGGAAATGGGCCCGCTGTTGTTGAGCCGCCTGATGGAGCTGAACGATGCCCAAGAGGGTGTGTTGAACATTGCTTTCCGCGTATCGGATGAACAGGGGCTACCGCTGCTGGACCTCAAGGATCTTCAGGCGCTGCTGGTCTGGGTGGGCGAAAACGGCAAGGACTTGAGCCTGCGCTACGGCAATGTGTCGGCGGCCTCCGTGGGGGCGATCCAGCGCGCGCTTTTGGTGCTCGAAAACCAGGGCGGGGCGCATATGTTTGGCGAACCGGCGCTGGAACTGTCGGATATCATCCGCACCGATGCCGACGGGCGCGGGCGGATTTCCATCCTTGCGTCGGATAAATTGATGAACAGCCCGCGTTTGTACGCGACATTTCTGCTATGGCTGTTATCCGAACTTTTTGAGGAGCTTCCCGAAGTTGGCAATCCCGACAAGCCCAAGCTTGTGTTCTTTTTTGATGAGGCGCATTTGCTGTTCGATGACGCGCCCAAGGTTCTGGTCGATAAGGTCGAACAGGTCGCACGCCTGATCCGCTCGAAAGGTGTCGGCGTCTATTTCGTCTCCCAGAACCCCGCCGATATCCCCGAAGACATTTTGGGGCAGCTGGGCAACCGCGTACAACACGCGCTGCGCGCGTTTACGGCGCGCGATCAAAAGGACCTCAAGCTGGCCGCGAAGACCTATCGGCCCAACCCCGCATTCGTCATCGAAGACGCGATCCGCGATGTCGGCACGGGCGAGGCCGTCACCTCTTTGTTGCTCGACAAGGGCATTCCGGGAATCGCGGAACGCACCTTGATCCGCCCGCCCTCCAGCCAGCTTGGGCCGATTACCGCTGGCGAGCGCGCAGATTGCATCGCAACCTCGCCCATCGCCGGCAAATACGAGGCCAAAATTGACCGCGTGTCAGCCATGGAAATGCTGACGGCCCGCGCAAGCAAAGCCGCAGAAGCGGCCGCCGCCGCAGAGGCCGAGGCCGAGCGCCTGGAGGCGCAGGAAAAACAAGAAGCGCAAGCGGCGCGCGAATTCCAGAAGGCGCGCCGCTATGATGGGGGCACGACGACCTCGCGGCGCAGTTCACGTGCCAAAGGATCGGATGCCTTGAGCGCCCAACTGGGCAAAATGGTGATGAAGGAATTGACCGGCACCACCGGAAAGCGCATCGTGCGCGGCATTTTGGGCGGGCTGTTCAAATCGCGCTAGCCTCGCATCAAGGCGCTGTTTTATAAGGATAAAGGGCACTGCGCGGCGGTGCCTTTTTTCATGCCAGCGTTTTGAAAAGCTTGGTCAATCGCGCGATTTCCCCGCTCAGCCCGTAGGGCGTGTTCACCATGAACAGGCCCGATCCGACCATGCCGTGCCCTTTGCGCGCGGGGGGGAACGCGACCTCGAAGCGTGTGGTGTCGGGCAGATTGGCCGCTTCGAGCGCGCCCAGCATGGCATGATGCGCCCCGGATGTGAGGATCGGATACCACAACAGGATCACCCCTACATTCCATTTGCGATGCAGCTGCTGGATCGTTTTGGGGATCGTGTCGTAGTCGGTTTTGATCTCGTAGGAGGGATCGATCAGCATCAGCCCGCGCCGCGGATCGGGCGGGCAGATAGCCTGTGCCATTTCAAAGCCGTCACGCTTGTGCGTGGTGACTTTTGGCATGTCGCCCAAGGGGTTACCCGCCAGATTTCGCTCAAGGGCGGCATGTTCTTGCGGGTGGAGTTCGGCCAGTTGCATTCGATCCTCGGGGCGCAGAAGGCTTGCAGCAACCGCAGGCGATCCGGGATAGGCGCTCTGTCCAAAGCCGCGCTGCACCTGCGCAATGGCGCGCGCATAGGGGTGGTCGGGCTGGAACCAATGGGCAAACCGTTCGATCCCCTGCGCTGCTTCGCCGGTCTTCAGCGCCTCGGCCGCGTCCAGATGATACAGGCCACGACCCGCGTGGGTTTCGATATAGGTGAGAGGTTTGGGTTTTTGCGTGAGATAGTCCAGCGCGGTTGCGAGAACCGCGTGTTTTTGCACATCCGCCAAATTGCCCGCGTGGAAAATATGTTGATAAGACAGCATCTTAGAGCGGGCGGATTTTGAGCTTGGCAATGCGGTTGGCCTCGCGCGTCACCACCTCGAAGCGAAAGCCGTGGAAGGAAAACACCTGCCCCTGCGCGGGGATGGTCTGGGCCTCATGGATCACCAGACCGGCGACCGTATTGGCGTAATCATCGGGCAATGCCCAATCGGTGGCGCGGTTAAGGTCGCGAATGGTGGTGGTGCCTTCAACGACATAATCGCCTGATTTCAAGCGTTTGAACGGGCTTGGCGCATCTTCGTCGAACTCGTCGGTAATTTCCCCCACGATTTCTTCAAGGATGTCTTCCAACGTGATCAGGCCGCGCAGGGACCCGTATTCATCCACAACCAGCGCGAAATGCGTGTGACGGCGCAAAAACTGGCGCATCTGGTCGTCTAGCGTCGTGGTTTCGGGGACGAAATAGGGCTTCATCGCCACGGACATCACGTCGAAATCGGCCATGCTGGTATCGGTTTTTCCGGCCTCGTCGCGGCGGGCATGCATGGCGCGCAGCATGTCTTTGGCATGAAGAACACCGACGATATTTTCGGGATCGTCGCGATAAAGCGGCAGGCGGGTGTGCGGGGAATTAAGTGACTTTTCAAGGATTTGATCGGCAGGCAGCGCGGCGTCCACCATTTCGATCTGACTGCGGTGCAGCATGATTTCCTCGACCGTGCGATCCGCCAGATCCAGCGCGCCGAGCAGGCGGTCGCGGTCTTCTTTTTCCACGGCGCCCTCGGAGTGGCCCAGCGAAATGGCGCCCGCGATTTCCTCGCGCACGGCCAGAATCTGGCTGTCGGGGTCGGTGGTCACCCCGAAAAGCGACAAAAGCCCGCGCACCAGCGCGCGCACCGCCGCCACGATGGGCGAAAAGATCAGGATGATCCCCGCGATGGGCGCAGCCACGCGCGAGGCCGCGGTTTCGGGGTTGGTGATCGCATAAGTCTTTGGCAAGACTTCAGAAAATACCAACACCAAGAGCGTCATGATCAAGGTCGCCAGCGCCACGCCGCCATCCCCCACAACACGCGTCATCAGCGCGGTGGTCAGCGATGTGGCCAGAATATTCACCAGGTTATTGCCCAGCAAAACCGAGCCGATCAGGCGTTCGTTGTCCTCGGTAATGTCAAGCGCGCGCTTGGCCCCTTTCGACCCTTTGTCGGCCTGCGAGCGCAGCTTGCCGCGCGAGGCCGCGGTCAGCGCGGTTTCCGAGCCGGAGAAAAACGCGGAAGCCACCAGCAGGGCGATGATCCCCGCGGCTGTCAGCCAGAATGCTGCATCCAGTTGCGCAAGAAAAGACGTGTCAGAAGTCATTGTTTTTACAAAGGTCGCTTTTGTTTGAGGTCAGTCGTCTTTGGCCAGCGGATGATGGGTCAGCACCAGATCGCGCAGGCGGTCTTGCAGAACATGGGTGTAAATCTCGGTCGTGGAAAGGTCTGCATGGCCCAAAAGCGTCTGGATGGCGCGTAAATCTGCACCATTGGCAAGTAAATGGGTCGCAAAGGCGTGGCGCAGCGTGTGCGGGGTGACGGTTGCGGGCGACACGCCGCCGTTCACCGCGATGTCTTTGAGCAGCAGGAAAAAGCCGGTGCGCGTGAGATGCCCCAGCTTGCCGCGTGAGGGAAACAGGAATTTCGACGCAGGCTTGCCCTTGGCGCGGGCCGCATCCTCAAGGGTGTCACGGGTTTCGAGCCATGCGATCAACACGTCGCGCGCGGGCGGCGACAGGGGCACCATGCGTTCCTTGCCGCCTTTTCCGCGCACCAGAAGCATCTGCGGATTGCCCCGCGCCGCCGCGACGGGCAGGCTGACCAATTCGCTCACCCGCATGCCGGTGGCATAGAGCAGCTCCATCAGGCAGGTGTTGCGCAGACGGTCCTCTGCCGTGCGCCCCGTTTCGCGCGCTGCCGTCAGGAGCCGCTCGACCTCTTGCACGCTGAGGGTTTTGGGCAGGGCTTTCGTGCGCCCCGGTCCGCGGATCTGGATCACCGGATTGTCGTCGCGCCACCCTTCCTCGAAGGCAAAGCGGTAGAGTTGTTTGATCGAAGACAGGCGGCGCGCACGGGTGGATTGTGCCAGTCCCTGTGCTTCGCAAAACACCAGATAGTTTTCGACATCGGCGCGGCTGGCCGTGGCGAAATTACGACCCTCACGTGTCAAAAAGTCCCCAAAATCAACCAGATCTCGGGCATAGCTCAGGCGTGTGTTTTCCGCCGCGCCAAGTTCGGCGGCCTGTGCCTCGCTAAAGGCCTGAAGCCAGAGTGCACCCTGTACCGCAGCTTTGGGACCGCTCATGCGCCACGGTCCATCAACAGGGCCTCGATGCCGGCGCGCCGTGCCGTTTCTTCCAGGCCCGCCGCGCGCAAAAAGGCCAAAGCGTCGCGCAGCTCGTCAAGATCGACCAGCGCATTGCCATCCAGAAGCGCCAGCGCGGCCAGAATGCCTTCGCCAAGCTGGGCGTTTTGCGTGTAGCCCGACAGGCGCTCGGGCACGCCGCGCATCGCAAACCCGTCGCGGATCGCCAGCATCAGCGGCGTCGGGCGGTCGGGCAGCACGGGCGCCCCCAGCGCAAGGCTTTCGGCCAACGCAAGGGGCGCGCTGGCGGGGCTGTCGCTGCGCGCGCCCGCCTCGTAATCGGGCGACAGCAAGACGATCGTGCGCGCGATATCGCTGTGATCGGGCAGGGCGCTCGCATCATCGAGAAAGGGTAGCAGGCGCGCGGCAAACAATGTCGCAAACGGGTCTGTCGTGCCGCCCTCGATCATCGCGGGCCACACAACGTCCAGCGCCCCGTCCAGCGCCCCGTCCAGCGACCCGTCCAGCGCTTCGGGCGTTCCGGCCTCTGCCGCGCTTAGCGCCCGCTCGAAATTTTGCAGGGCGCTGACACGATCCCAGATTCCGCCCGAGGCCGCGGGACCGGCTTCGGTCCAGATGCCGAGCCACCGGTTGGCATCCAGCGCCCCCGCACGCGCCAGCCGTTCGGAGGCGATGATGCGCGCGCGCCAGCCGATGACATCGCGCAAATCGCTTTGGGCAAAGGCCAGAGGCAGGGTGTTTGTAGGGATCGGTTCGCCCACCGCTTCGAGCATGCGAAAGGCCAGCGGGGTGAGCGGTTGGGGCACATCCAGTTCGCTGGCCTCGTCAAACAGATCGGGGTCGAGAAATTTGGTGATCAGCGCGTCTTCTTGCGCGGAGATGAGGTCGAGCGCCTCGGCGGTCGCCAGCGTCACCGCCGCCGCATCCCAGCGCCCGCCACGCGCCAGACAAAAGATGCGCGCAGGATAGGTCGGCGACAGGTTGGGCAGCGCATCAAGGCGCGCGCAGGCCTGATTTTCCGTGCCCAGCAGCAGTTTGACATCGAACCAGCGGCGAAAGAATTCGGGACGGCTGACCTGGGCGCGCTCGATCAGCGCCTCGGCCTCGTCCAGCGCGCCCATTTCCAGCAGCGCATCGAGGCGGGCGATCAGCAGGATGGCATCCGGGTCAAGGGCGGGGGGATCGAGTTCGGCGAGCAAGAGCGTGTGAAACAGGCGCTGCGCGGCGGGCAAGAGGTCGCGCTGCGACAGGTCGCTGATCTGGCGCGCAAGGCTGCGCGCATCCGAGGCCCCCCAGAGATCGGCGGGCAGGCCGGTGACAGAGGGGGGCAACAGCCCCGCTGCATTCGGGTCGGGGGCATCGAGCGCGCGCACGGTGACGTTTTCGGGCAGGGCATTGGTCGCCAGATCAAGCGGGTCGGGCGCGCCGGTCGTGCCGATAGAGCGGTTCGAGGCGGTGGGCGACTGGGGCGCGGCAACGGAATCCGACAGCCAGTCGATGGCCGACAGGGGCGCTTCCCCGGTGGCGGGGACTGCGGCGGGAATTGGGGGGCTGGCTTGCGCGACGGCGCTGGTGGCGGGCAGGCACAGGCACAGCGCCAGCAGGCTGCTTGCCCCGTGCAACCGGTGCAACCGGCGCAACCGGCGCCACACAGGCAGCTGCGCATTCAGGCGCGCGTTCTGGCGCGCGCGCAGGGCGGCGCGCTCAGGACGGATCGCAGGCCCGATTGCAGGCCAGAACGCGAACCGGATCGGGGCGGGCAGAAATCGCATCATGCTGTGGGGGCGCTCAGGTCTACGCAGGCGGTCGGCGGGGTCATTGCGCCTCCAGCGTGACGGGAACGCGAACCTCGCTTTGGTTGGCCGAAAGATTGCCCAGGTAGCCATAGCCGATCAGCCCCAAGAGGCCTGCGACCACAATGACCAGTACCAATCGTCCCAAGAACTTGCCCATACGCACCAGCCTTTCGTGTTCCATGCCTCATTCTGCGCATCTGTCGGCGCAGCGTTGCATTTATATATGGCATTTTTCCGCAGATCACGCCATTGAGGGGCCGGAATTTTTTTCAAGCAGGAAGATGCCGGTTTGGCGTGGAAGCTTAACAGAACGGTCGCCCTCGTGGGCATGATGGGCGCAGGTAAAACTGCGGTGGGCATGGCGCTGGCACGCAAGTTGTCCGTGCCCTTTGTCGATTCGGACGCCGAAATCGAAGAAGCGGCGAACCGCACCATTGCAGAAATTTTCGAACGCGACGGAGAGGCGTTCTTTCGCGAAAAAGAGGCGCAGGTCATTTCGCGTCTTCTGGACGGATCGCGGGTGATCCTCTCGACGGGCGGCGGCGCTTTTCTGGCGGAACGCAACCGCGAGGCGATTGCCGCGCGCGGGGTGGCGGTCTGGCTCAAGGCCGACGCCGACCTGTTGTGGAACCGCGTGCGGCACAAAACCAACCGGCCGTTGTTGCGCACGGAAAACCCCTATGAAACCCTGTCCGCGCTGTGCACGACGCGCGCGCCCTTCTACAGCAAGGCGGGCGTCATTGTTGAGGCCGAAACGGGCATGCCGATCGAGGCCATGGCGCAAAAAGTGCTGTCGGCGCTGGCGGCACATCAAGATATTCTGGAGGAGATCCCCGCATGACCACGACCATTCGCACCGTGCATGTTCCCTTGGGCGAACGCGCCTATGATGTCCGGATCGGGGCGGGGCTTTTGGCGCGCTCGGGCCGTGAAATCGCGCCGATGCTGGGCACCCAGAAACGCGCCTTCGTGGTGACAGATACCAACGTCGGCGCAACACATCTGCCCGCTCTGACGGCGGCGCTGGCCGAGGAGGGCATCGCGCTGCACGCGCTGACATTGCCTGCGGGCGAGGCGACGAAATGCTGGGCCGAACTGAGCCGCACGGTCGAGTGGTTGCTGGCCGCGCGGGTGGAACGTCGCGATATCGTGATCGCCCTTGGCGGCGGTGTGATCGGCGATCTGGTCGGATTTGCCAGCGCGATTCTGCGCCGCGGTGTGCGATTCGTCCAGGTGCCGACAACATTGCTGGCGCAGGTCGACAGTTCGGTCGGCGGCAAGACCGGCATCAACACCGAACACGGAAAGAACCTTGTGGGGGCGTTCCACCAGCCCAGCCTTGTGCTCGCGGATACCGGCATCCTGCAAACCCTGCCGGCGCGCGATTTTCTGGCCGGCTACGGCGAGGTGATCAAATACGGGCTGCTCGGGGATGAATTGTTCTTTGAGTGGCTGGTTGAAAACGGTCCCAAAATGGCCGCAGGCGACCTTGCCGCGCGCACCTATGCCGTCAAACGCTCGGTCGAGATGAAATCGGAAATCGTGGTACGTGACGAAACCGAACAGGGTGACCGGGCGCTGCTTAATCTGGGCCACACGTTTTGCCATGCGCTGGAAAAGGCCACCGGCTATTCGAGCCGCCTGTTGCACGGTGAAGGCGTCGCCATCGGCTGTGCTTTGGCGTTCGAGTTGTCGTCGCGTCTGGGTCTGTGCCCCCAGGAAGACCCCAGCCGCCTGCGCGAGCATCTTGGGGCGATGGGCACCAAAGTCGATCTGCGCGACATCGACGGGGACTTGCCCGATGCCGATACTCTGCTCGATCTGATGGGGCAGGACAAGAAAGTGCTCGATGGCCAGTTGCGCTTTATTCTGGCGCGCGGGATCGGAAAGACCTTTGTGACTTCGGATGTGCCGCGCGAGGTGGTGCGTGATCTTCTGAGCGAGGCGCTGGCTGCGCGCTGATTTGCGCTGGACGCTTGCCGCGAGCCATTGATGATACGAAAAAGGAGCGTCCCGCGGGGCGCTCCTTTGGTGTTTTGCGGTGTTTTGCGGTGTCTTGTGCGGGGATCAGAACGCGGATCAGAACGGGATTTCGTCGTCATCCATCGACGAGCGACCGCCGCCAAAGCCGCCGCCGCTTTGGGAGCCGCCCGACGGTGCGCCACCACGGTCGTCATAGCCACCGCGATCATCGTAGCCGCCACCCGATTGCCCACCGCCGCCGTAGCTGCCTTGGCCGCCGCCCTGACCGCCATCGCCACGACCGCCCAGAAGGGTCAGTTCGCCGCGATAGGGGCGCAGCACGACTTCTGTCGAATAGCGGTCGTTGCCCGATTGGTCCTGCCATTTGCGGGTTTCGAGCTGGCCCTCGATGTAGACCGTCGAGCCTTTGCGCAGATATTTCTCCGCAATATTGCCCAGCGGCTCGGAGAAAATCGCGACCGAATGCCATTCGGTGCGCTCTTTGCGCTCGCCGGTGGTGCGGTCTTTCCAGTTTTCCGAGGTGGCGATGCGCAGGTTGACCACTTTGCCGCCGTTTTGGAAATTGCGCACTTCGGGATCGCGCCCGAGGTTGCCGACGATGATAACCTTATTTACCGAACCTGCCATGGGGACCTCTTTTTTGCCGTACTGTCTTTGGTGAAATCATGCGTTCGAATCTCGAACCTGTCTGGGCGGTGTTACACCACTGCCGCCCCCTTTGTGAAAGTATAAAACGGGCGCGCGCGCGGCGAAAGGCCTCATCGGACCTGCGCCGCGCGCCGCATGCAGGCAGCTGGACCCTTGGATTGAACGCGCGTTTTCCCAAGCGGTGCAAGCGCGGATCCCCCGGGCCAGGTCGGCGGATTTCCCCGATTGCGCGAAAAACAGTCAAAACTTGCGCTGGAAATACAGGGGTCCGCCCGTATAGTGCCCGATAACAAAAACGACGGTCGAGGGACTGATGTGGTATTTGACGGATGACGCGCAGGGCGCTGCGGGGCAAAATGCTTGGCCTGTGGTGCGGGTAAAACGGCGGATGATCTGCGGCGCGCTGGCCCTTGGGCTGGTGGTTGCGGCGGGGTTTGGGCCCGCGGCAAAGGCCAGCGCTGACAGTATCAGCTTTTCGTCCAAATCGCGCAATTCGGTCTATGCCTCGCAGCTTTCGGTGCTCGACGGGCGCGCAGCGCAGCAATATTCCAGATCCGTCGAACTGGCCCCCAAAGGCGCGGCGGTGCCCAGCAGTTTTTCGGGCAGCTATACGGGCAAATATGCCGGTCCCTATCTGGCGATGGCGCGCAGCACGGCGCGCAAACACGGGGTTCCAGAAGAATTGTTCTTGCGGCTTGTGCAGCAGGAAAGCGGTTGGAATGCCAGCGCAAAGTCGCATAAGGGCGCGATCGGGCTGGCGCAGCTGATGCCCGACACCGCGCGGGTTTTGGGGGTCAATCCCAACAATCCGTCCGAAAATCTCGACGGCGGTGCGCGCTATCTCAAAATGATGCACGCCAAATTCGGCTCGTGGCGTCTGGCGCTGGCGGCCTATAACGCCGGTCCCGGAGCGGTCGAGAAATACAACGGCGTGCCCCCGTACCGCGAGACCAAGAACTACGTCCTGCGCATCATGGGCAGCTAGAGCCCGCACGAGAGACCCGGCAGCGAGAAGTCCAGTAGCGAGAGGGCCGGCCGTGATGCCCAAGCTGTGATCCGCGGCGTCCTGTGGGCGCGGAACCTTTGCGAAATCCCACGCGTTGTCCTGTCAATCCCGCCCGCAGACACCCGTCTGGCCGGCGTCCCCCGATTGAAAGGAACGACCATGAAACGTTCGATTATTGCAACTCTTGCCGCCACCACTGTTTTGGCCACCTCTGCCGGGGCTTTTGCCCAGTCGATGAGCTACTCCAGTGTCGAAACCAAAACCGAACTGGAAGCCGTTGACAGCAACGCGCTGACCTATTGGCCGGAAATTTCCGCTGATGTGGACATGGCCGTTCTCGGGGCGATTGACCCGATGATGGTGGAGGATGGCAACAAGGTTGAAGTCGCCATCGAGGAAATTTCGCTGGGCGGCACCACGATGCTGAACGCGCAGGGCGAATTCAACACGCTGATCGGCGAAGTGCGCATTTACACCCAAGATGACGCCCTTGTGGACAGCTTCCCCGTGTCGCTGACGGCCGAGGTCGGTTCGCTGCCGATGATGCCGCAAGACGCGATCGTCGTGGCCCCGTCACGCGCGGATTTCTACGATGCGATGGTCGGCGTCTTTGCCAATGACGTGGCCGAGCGTCTCGTGTTGCAAGGCAACATTCAGGAGATGATCAACGACAGCCCCAACGCAGGCTGACCCTTTCGCACGACAGTCATGATCCGCCGCAAGCCTTTGCTTGTGGCGGATTTTTATGTGCTCAATGCGTCTGGCGGGGCGGATGGCTTTTGCGAAATGCCGAGGGGCTTTGACCCGTGTGGCTCTGGAATGCGCGGGTGAAATAGGCCGCAGAGCGATAGCCCAGAGTGCTGGCGATATCTTTGATTTGCAGGTTGCTATCAATCAACAGGCGGCGCGCCTCAAACAGGATACGATCCGCCAAAAGCGACGAGGCAGGGCGACCGCAGGCCAGATTGCAGGCGCGGCTGAGATGGGTGGTCGAGACGCCAAGTTCGGCCGCGTAATGGGTGAGATTGGCCCCTGAGGTGAATTCTTCTTCGACCAGAGCGGTGAAGGCGGCGGCAAGTTTGCGCGAGGCATCGGGCGTCAAACCGGCATCCGGCATGCCCGCGGTTTGCCGGTTCAACCACACCCCGATCAGCCCCGAAATGTGAAACAAGGCCGTCGCGCGGTCGGGATGTCCCGCATCGATTTCGCGCGACAACTGGTCAATAAGCGATGTAATTTCCGTCTGTTGTCCGACATCGCGAAAGCGAAGGTGGAGCGGCTCGCGGGGCAGGGACAGCCGGTCTGTGTCGGGAAAATGCACCAGAGAGCCATAGATCGCGCCCGTCACTTCAAAGCCATACATGGTGCGCGGTGGCAGGAACAGCAGGTTATGAGGCCCAAAGCCGCGCGTGATCCCTGACATGGTGATGCGGCCCTGCCCACGGGTAAACCACAACAGGCTCGGCGTGCGGTGCGAGCGCATGGCCTCGGTGCGCCAGCGTTCGCCCTGCGCCATGCGCGTGAGGGCGCTGATCGCGTAATCACCGGCCTGCGGGTGGTCTTGGGCCAGAACCTCTTGGGCCAGTCTTTCTTGGGCCAGTACTTCTTGGGCCAGTCTTTCATGGGCCTGAACTGCGGGAGGCGGTGTTGTCGTGCTGGCCGCCGTGCCGGAGGTGGTGCGCGCGTTCAGGGGCGCGCGCTGCGCCTCAAACGGCAGATCAGCGGGCAACAGCGGCTGGGAACGGGCCATGAGCACAGACTCCAAATGTTCGATTTGTGCAAGAGTACCAAATCTCCACCGAAAATGCGACAAAAAATCTTTTGTGCTCAATCGGTTGGTCGGGGTGGCTTATCTTGGGGTCAGTCCGTTTCGGGCAGCGAAATGCGGTGCCAATCGGCCATTTTCGAGCGGAACCACGTCCGCTGGCGTTTGGCATATTGGCGCGAAGCGGCCTGCGCGCGCTGGCGGGCCGTATTGAGGTCGATCTCGCCGCGCAGATAGGCGATCAGCTCCGGCGCGCCGATGGCTTTGGCGGAAGGGGCGGCAGGGGTCCAGTTCGCCAGATTGGCGCGGGCTTCGTCCAGCGCGCCGCCCGCGAGCATCAGATCAAAGCGCCGGTCGATCCGCTCGGCCAGCCAGTCGCGCTCGGCGTCCAGAACCAGGGGCGTCACCTGATCGAGCGCCAGCAGCGGCGCAGGCGTGTCGGCGCGCCATGCCGCAATGCCGCGCCCCGTGGCCTGCAGGACCTCCCAAGCGCGCTGCACCCGCATGGGGTTTTGGCGATCGAGCGCCTGCGCCGAGGTCGGGTCCCGCGCGTCCAGTTCGGCCAAAAGCCCCTCGAACCCGTCGCGGGCAACGCGCGCATCCGCCTCGGCGCGCAGGGCGGGCGGGGTTGGGGGGATCTGCGCAAGCCCTTGTGTCAGAGCGGTAAAATACAGCCCCGTGCCGCCGGTGATGATCGGGCGCGGCCCGCCGGCGCGCCAGTCGGACAGGATGTCGTCCACCTCGCGCAACCAATGACCGACGGAATAGGCGCAGTCGCCCGCCAGATGGCCGTACAAGCGGTGGGGCACGCGGGATTCTTCATCCTTCGAGGGGCGCGCGGTCAGGACGCGCCAGTTGCCAAAGACCTGAAGCGCATCGGCATTGACGATCACGCCGCCCTCGCGTTGCGCAATTTCGAGGGCCAGGGCCGATTTGCCGCTGGCAGTGGGGCCTGCGATCAGCACCGGCCTGTCTTTTGCGTTTGCGAGGCCGTCAGGCATTGAACTGCGGTCGAACATTTGGCAATTGACCTATCGAGGCGCCAATGGGGCGCGATTATCTGCACGTGTCCATTGTGTCGCGCGCCCGTTCAGGGCAGGGTCGCACAAGGTTTACACGCCAAGCGTAGGGATCCATTTTATGACCGAGCAGCCCAAAGGCCAAGACGATATTCAGGGGACCCCGATGACCAGAAATACCAGCAAATACAAGCGCGTTATGCTCAAGATTTCCGGTGAGGCGCTGATGGGAGATCAGGGGTTCGGCCTGCATCCGCCCACCGTCGAACGTATCGCGCGCGAAGTGCAAAAAGTGCAGGAAATGGGTGTCGAGATTTGCATGGTGATCGGCGGGGGCAATATTTTCCGCGGTTTGCAAGGCTCGGCGCAGGGCATGGAACGCACAACGGCCGATTACATGGGGATGCTCGCAACGGTGATGAACGCGCTGGGGATGCAGGCCGCGTTGGAAGCCCTCGGGCTGCACACCCGCGTTATTTCCGCGATCACCATGAACGAGGTGGCCGAACCCTACATTCGCCGCCGCGCCGTGCGTCACCTTGAAAAGAAACGCATTTGTATCTTTGCCGCCGGTACGGGCAACCCCTATTTCACCACCGACACAGCGGCGACCCTGCGTGCCAACGAAATGGCCTGCGAGGCGATTTTCATGGGCAAAAACGGTGTCGATGGCGTTTATGACAAAGACCCCAAAACCAATGCCGATGCCAAACGCTACGAGAATATCAGCTACGACGAGGTCTTGTCCAAGCATCTCAAGGTGATGGACGCCTCTGCAATCGCTCTGGCGCGCGACAATGATCTGCCACTGATTGTGTTCTCCCTTGATGAACCGGGGGGCTTTCGCACCATCCTCGAAGGGCATGGCACCTATACAACTGTCAGCTGATTGCGGTATAAGCGCGCAGAAATGCTGCGCGCCGCATCGCGCCCAATACCACAGGGCCCGCACAGGCAGCGGGCCAAAGACGAGAATACCGGGAAAAAAACCATGTCCGACGAAATCGAAATCGACCTTGATGACCTGAGCCGCCGCATGGAAGGCGCGATGAGTTCGCTCAAGACGGAATTTGCCTCCCTGCGCACCGGTCGCGCCTCCGGCTCGATGCTTGATCCGATCATGGTGGACGCCTACGGGTCGAGCACGCCGATCAACCAGGTTGGCACCGTCAACGTGCCCGAGCCGCGCATGGTCACGATCAACGTCTGGGACAAGGGCTTGGTCGGGAAGGTCGAAAAAGCCATTCGTGAAAGCGGTTTGGGCATCAATCCCCAGCTCAACGGCACGATCATCATGCTGCCGATCCCCGAGTTGAACGAGGAACGCCGCCGTGAACTGACCAAAGTCGCCGCAAGCTACGCCGAACATGCGCGCGTTTCCGTGCGCAACGTGCGCCGCGACGGGATGGACCAGATCAAGAAAGCCAAAGCGGCGGGCATGTCCGAGGACGACCAGAAGCTCTGGGAAGGCGAAGTGCAGGAGACCACGGATAAATACATCAAAATGGTCGACGCCGCGCTTGAAAACAAACAAGCCGAAATCATGCAGGTCTAAGCGACAGGATTGGGCGGCGCGCGTCTTCCCGCCACAGAGTGGCGAGGTTTTTGCGCGCCGCGTGTTTTGCTGGTAAGAGGGTGCGACGGGTAACGCGCGCGCAGCGTGCAGGAGCAGGGTCTTGAAGGACGTGACAGTAACAGGGCCCGCGCATGTGGCCATCATCATGGATGGCAATGGCCGCTGGGCGACCACCCGTGGCAAGCCGCGCCTGTTCGGTCACACCGCCGGGGCCAAACGCGTCAAGGAAATCGTGCGTGCCTGCCCTGATGTTGGTGTCAAATACCTGACGATATTTGCTTTTTCGACTGAAAACTGGAAACGGACCCAATCGGAGGTCTCCGGTCTTATGTCACTGTTTCGCCGCTATATCATGGGCGAAATGAAAGACCTCGTGTCCGAAGGGGTGCGGGTGCGCTTTATCGGAGACCGCCACCGGCTTGACAGGAAACTGGTCGCGCTGATGGACGAGCTGGAAACTGTGACCGCCTGCAACGACACTGTGCATCTGACGATTGCCCTGAATTACGGTGGGCGTGACGAGGTGGCGCGCGCGGTCAAGGATCTGGCGCGCGACGTGGCTGCGGGCAAGCTTGATGCGGAAACGGTCAGCGAAGTGACTCTGGCCAGCTATCTTGACACCCATGTGCTGCCCGACCCCGATTTGGTGATCCGCACCTCGGGCGAGGCACGGGTGTCCAACTTTCTGCTCTGGCAATCGGCCTATGCGGAATACGAATTTATCGACACGCTCTGGCCGGATTTCACCCGCGAGATTTTCGCGCAATGTGTGGACCGGTTTGCCGCGCGCGACCGCCGGTTCGGCGCCGTGAAAGCCTGACCGGACGCAGGAGACGCGGCGGCGCGGTGCAAGGCGGAGCTTGAGGAGGACAGATGGCCAGCAAACTACGGGAAAAATGGGGCGACCTCGGGGTGCGCGTCACCACGGGCGTTGCGCTGGGGCTGGTGGGCTTGGCCGCGATTGCCGCCGGACCACGGGTGTTTTCCGTGCTGGTGCTGGTCTGCGGTTGCATCATGATCGGCGAACTTGCCGTGATGCTGCGCGCGGGGCTTGAGCGCAAGCGCGACTGGGGCATCGCCATCGGCTATGGCGCGCTGATTATCCTTGGATCGCAAGGGCTTGTCGCGCTGGCGCTGGACGGCGGGCGCGCGGAGCTGGTGTTTTACATCGGGCTTGTGGTGGTCACGGATGTGATGGGCTATTTCGTCGGACGCGCTGTGGGAGGCCCGAAATTCTGGCCCTCCCTCAGCCCCAAGAAAACTTGGTCCGGCGCGATTGGCGGCTGGGTCGGGGCGGCGGTTTTGGCCGTGCTCTGTCATGGTGGTCTGGCGGCGGTGACCATGCCGCTTATGGTGTTTGTCGCGCTGTCGGTCGCCATTTCCTTTGCCAGCCAAATGGGTGACATTGCCGAAAGCGCGATCAAACGGCACGCCGGTGTCAAGGATGCGTCCAATATTCTGCCCGGCCATGGGGGGGTGATGGACCGCTTTGACGGGCTCGTGGGGGTTGGCGCATTGTACTATCTGCTGCATCTGATCGACGGGGTGCTTTAGGCCCATGCGCAGAATTTCCATATTCGGATCAACGGGCTCCATCGGCCAGAACACCATCGACCTGATCCGCCGCGCCCCGCAGGACTATGAGGTGGTGGCGCTTACGGGCGGCGCGAATATCGCCCTTCTGGCGCGCGATGCCCGCGAGTTTCGCGCACAAATCGCCGTCACGGCAGATGAAAGCCGTCTGGCCGAGCTGCGCGACGCTTTGGCCGGATCGGGGGTGCAGGCCGCCGCCGGTCGCCACGCCCTGCGCGAGGCCGCAAGCCGTCCTGCCGACTGGGTGATGTCGGCGATTGTCGGCGCGGCAGGACTTGCGCCGGGACTTGAGGCGCTGAGCCACGGCACGACCTTGGCCCTGGCCAATAAGGAAAGCCTCGTCACTGCGGGGCCGCTGTTGATGGGGGAGGCACAGGCACATGGCGCGCGCATCCTGCCCGTCGACAGCGAACATTCGGCAGTGTTTCAGGCGCTGGTGGGCGAAGAGCGCAGCGAGGTCGAGCGGGTCATCATCACCGCCTCCGGCGGCCCGTTTCGCACATGGGATCAGGCGCGGCTTGAGGGGGCGACGCTGGAACAGGCCTGCAAGCATCCCAATTGGGCGATGGGCCAGCGCATCACGATCGACAGCGCCTCGATGTTCAACAAGGCGATGGAGGTCATTGAAACCAAAGAATATTTCGGATTTTTGCCCGAACAGATCGAGGTGCTCGTGCATCCCGAAAGCATGGTGCACGCGCTCGTGGGCTTTCGCGACGGGGCGCTGATGGCGCATCTGGGGGCGCCCGATATGCGCCACGCCATCGGCTATGCGCTGCACTGGCCCGAGCGGCGCGATCTGCCCGTGGCGCGGCTCGATCTGGCCAAACTGGGCAGGCTGCGCTTCGAGGCCCCCGACGAAGTCCGCTTTCCCGCGCTGCGTCTGGCGCGCGAGGTCATGGCGACAGGCGGGTTGGCGGGGGCGGCATTCAACGCGGCCAAAGAGGCGGCGCTGGATTTGTTCATCGCCCAGCGCATCGGCTTTTGTGACATGGCGCGGCTGGTGGAACAGGTGCTCGCGGCAATGTCAGCGCGCGGTGAGCTGGCAAGCACTGGTCTGACGCTGGAATGCGTGGCACAAGCCGATGAGGTTGCCCGCGCGCGGCTTTTGGACGGCGCGCAGGTGAAAGCATAGCACACGCGGTTTTAACGATTTGACGCCAGAATGAGGCAGGCCAGAAGGTCGCCCGACAGACGAGCAGAGGACACCCCTTGGACATCAGCAGCTTGATCCCGCAGTTCGGATCTTTGATTTTCACCCTTGTGGCCTTTGTTGTCGCGCTTTCGGTGATCGTGACCATCCACGAATACGGCCATTACATCGTCGGGCGCTGGTGCGGGATCGGCGCCGAAGTGTTTTCCGTCGGCTTCGGTCCGACCCTGATCAGCCGCACCGACAAGCGCGGCACGGTCTGGCAGATCGCGGCCTTGCCCTTTGGCGGCTATGTGAAATTCGCCGGTGATGGCGATGCAGCCTCGAAACCCGACAGCACCCGCACCGAGGGGCTGAGTGCGGCCGAGCGCCGGCGCACCATGGCCGGCGCGCCGCTCTGGGCGCGCGCGCTGACGGTCGCTGCCGGCCCCGTGTTCAACTTTATCCTGTCGATTGCGGTCTTTGCGGGCTTTATGATGGTGCAGGGCACGGCGTCCAACCCGCTGACCATCGCCAAGCTCGACCCGCTGCCCTTTGTGAACGAGTTGCAAGCGGGCGATGAAATCCTTGCCATTGCCGGTCTTCAAACCCCTGCGGTGGAAAACCTTGACGGCTATGTTGCCAGCCTGCCGCAAGAGGCCCAACTGCCCTATACCATCCAGCGCGACGGGGCGCAGATGGAAGTCACGGGGCCCCATCCCTTTCCGGCGCTGGCCAAGGGGATTTCGCCCAAATCCGCCGCTTTGGATGCGGGGATCGAGGCGGGCGATGTGATCATGGCCATCGACGGGCAGGACATCGCAACCTTCGAGCAGATGCGCGAGGTCGTCGTGGCGTCGCAGGGCAAGGCACTGGATCTGACGGTCTGGCGTGATGGCGAGACCTTGTCCAAAGTGCTCGAACCGCGCCGCCGTGACCTTCCCTTGCCCGATGGCGGGTTTGAAACCCGCTGGTTGATCGGCATTTCCGGCGGCTTCTTTTTCACCCCGGCAACCCAAAGCCAGGGGCTGTTTGAAAGCCTGTCCTACGGCGTCACCCAGACCGGCGATATCATCGCCACCTCCCTGTCGGGCCTGTGGCACATGATCACCGGCGCGATCTCGACCTGCAACCTGTCGGGGCCGATCGGCATTGCCGAAACCTCCGCCACGATGGCCTCGCAGGGGGGCGCGAATTTCATCTGGTTCATCGCCATGCTGTCGACGGCCATCGGGATGTTGAACCTGTTCCCGATCCCCGTGCTTGACGGCGGGCATCTGGTCTTCTTTGCCTATGAGGCCGTGGTGCGCAAACCGCTGCCCGAACGCGCCATCCGCGTGATGATGACGCTGGGGTTGGGGCTGATCCTTGTGATGATGCTGGCCGGACTTGGCGCGGATTTGTTCTGCGTCTGAGGGGACGGCGTGCTGTTTGGCGACGCTGACGCGGGCAGGGGGAAACCTCTGCCCGTTTTGGGTGCGCCGAAAGACAGGCACGCTGGCCCGAAAGATAGGGCGCTGGCCCGAAAGATAGGTGCGCGCGCAGACAGGTATGCTGGAAGATGGGCACGCTTGAAGACAGGCACGCTTGAAGACAGGCATGCGGGGGGGGCTGCCCTGAAAACGCCACAATTGCGCACCACGAATGCCGCAAAGGTTGCATAGCAAGGTCTCAGCGCAGGAACGCACTTGCGCGTTTTCGCAGCCGCCCGTCGGGCCCTCTGGAAAGGGTCCCCCCGGCCCCCTGTTCAGGAGTGACCACATGACCGCAATTCAGGCCAGCTACCGCAGCTTGTCGCTTCTTGCCGATCTGAACTGGGACCGTTTGCTTTATGGCGCAACGATTGTGTTGGCGCTGTATACGGGCAGTCAGCTTGGCACTGTGCTGATGGCCCCCTAGGGGCGGCGAGGGCGCGCGCCCCCGGCCCGGCTGACATCAGCAAAGTTTCGCCGATTTCCCCCAAGGATGCGTTCAAACCCTGTCATATTGACGACACCCTCGCGGTCAGTGACCGACGGGGGCTTTGGGTTTTTGACAAGCCCTGCGGATACAGGTACTCAACAAGAAAAACACGGGACAGGTGAGCACGCCTATGACGCTTTCGCGCAACCGCATTCTTGCGACGACTTCGACGAGCCTGCGGGCTTTTGCACTGGCAAGCACGGCATTGACGGTCTCGCCGTTGGTGCTTCCTCAACTGGGACTGACCACGGCCTTTCAGGCTGAGGCGCAAAGTTTTGCCTTCAACACGGTGCGCGTCGAGGGCAACGGGCGCGTGGCCACCGACACGGTCCTGTCCTACGCCGGGATTGCGCGCGGTCAGACGGTCAGCGGCGCAGAGCTGAACGATGCCTATCAAAGCGTCGTCGCCTCGGGGCTGTTTGAAACCGTTGAATTCACGCCCCAGGGATCGACGCTTGTCATCCGCGTGAGCGAATATCCCACGGTGAACGCCATTTCCATCGAGGGAAATGCGCGGATGAAGGATGACGATCTGCTGCCCATTCTGGGCACCCAGGTCCGGCGCGTCTATTCGCCCACGCAGCTCGAAAACGATGCCGCCGCCATTGCCGAAGTCTATGAGGTCAAGGGCCGTCTGGCTGCCACAGTGACACCGCGAATCATTCGCCGCGACCAGAACCGCGTCGATGTGGTGTTCGAAGTGACCGAGGGCAAAGTCGTCGAGGTCGAGCGCCTCAGCTTTGTCGGCAACCGCAGTTTCTCCGACGGGCGTTTGCGCCGTGTTCTGGAAACCAAACAGGCCGGTTTCCTGCGCGCCATCATCCAGCGCGACACGTTTTCGCCTGCGCGTCTGGATTTCGACAAACAGGTGCTCACCGATTTCTACACCTCGCGCGGCTATGTCGACTTTCAAATTCTCGATGTGAATGCCGAGTTTACCCGTGACCGTTCGGCCTATTTCCTGACCTTCTCGCTGCAGGAAGGCCAGAGTTTCGACTTTGGCAATGTCACCGTCTCCTCGGAGATCGCGGGGGTCGATGCCAGCGCCTATGCGGATGTGATCAATGTGCGCGCGGGGCAGACCTATTCGCCCGTGGCCATCGAAACCGTCATCAGCCGCATGGAAGCCGTCGCCGAGCGCGAGGGTGTCGATTTCCTCAACATCGAGCCGCGCGTGACCCGCAACGACCGCGCCCAGACGCTGGATGTCGACTTCGTGCTGACCCGTGGTCCGCGCGTTTTTGTGGAACGCATCGATGTGCAGGGCAATGTCACCACGCTTGACCGCGTTGTGCGCCAGCAGTTCGACACGGTTGAGGGCGATCCTTTCAACCCCCGCGAGATCCGCAAGGCCGCCAGCCGTATCCGCGCGCTTGGCTTCTTTTCCGATGCCAGCGTCAATGCGCGCGAAGGCTCCAGCCCCGATCAGGTGGTGGTCAATGTCGATGTGACCGAACAGCCCACGGGCAGCTTCTCGATCGGCGGCAACTACTCGATTTCCGACGGGTTCAACCTTGTGGCTTCCTATTCCGAGCGCAACTTTCTGGGCCGTGGCCAGACCCTTTCGTTCGATCTGACCACCCAGCTTGATGACGGCTCGCTCAGCTTCAATTTCCTTGAGCCGCGCTTTTTGGGGCGCAATGTCGGCTTTGGTTTGAACGCCTATTATCGCAATGTGAACTACAGCTACGCGGATTTCGGTGTCGATACCTACGGTTTCTCGCCGGAATTGACCTTTCCGCTGTCTGAAAATGCCCGTCTGGCGGTGAATTACGAAATTTCGCGCGACGAGGTGACGCTGGATTCCGACGGCACTGTGCCCGCCTATATCCAGAAAGACATCGACCAGGGGATGGTGACCGAAAGCACCGTTGGCTATGCCTTGAGCTATGACAACCGCCGCTCCGGTCTGAACCCCGATGCGGGCATCGTGCTGCGCTTTGGTCAGGATTATTCCGGCGCGGGGGGGGATGTCGAATTCCTCAAAACCAACGCAACCGCTGCCGCCGAGACCAAAGTGTTCAACGGGGATGTGACCCTGCGGGCGATCCTTGAAGGGGGCCATGTCGAAAGCTTTGACGAGAACGGCACCCGTGTGACGGATCGCTACATGAACTCGCCCTCGATGATCCGTGGCTTCGAGCCGGGCGGCATCGGGCCGCGCGCGCAGGATGGCACGCCGCTGGGCGGCAATTCCTATGCCGTGCTGCGTCTGGAAAGCGAATTTCCCCTTGGTTTGCCCGAAGAATACGGCATTTCGGGCGGTTTGTTTGTCGATTACGGCTCGGTCTGGGGCTTGGATGATTTTGGCGACATGAGCACCATCGACGGTCTGGATTTCACGCCGCGCGGTGTGGTCGGGGCGACGATCTTCTGGACGACGCCGCTGGGGCCGTTGCGCTTCAACTTCACCCATGCCTTCCAGAAAGAAGACTACGACGAAGAACAGACCTTTGATCTGACCATTTCGACGAGCTTCTAGGATGCGGGGCAGGGATCTGCTCGATGGCTTGGCCCTGCGCGTTCTGCGCGGGGCTTTGGTCGCTGTATGCGCAGCAGGCCCGCTGGGCGCGCAGGAGGCATCGACAGCGGCGCAGGCCACATCCGCGGCCAGTCAAGCAACCGGTGAGACAACCCCGTTTTTGCCGGTGCTGGTGTTCGATCAGGCACGGGTGCTTGAAAACTCGATTTTCGGCGCGGATTTGCAGCGCCGTGTTGCCACAGCGCGCGATGCGTTGATCGCGGAAAACGACAGCGTGCAGACCGCCTTGCAAGACGAGGAACTGGCCCTCACCGAGGCGCGCAAGACGCTTGCGGTCGAGGAGTTTCGCGCCAAGGCCGAAGCGTTTGATGCCAAAGTCGTGCGTATCCGCGCCGAACAGGATGCGAAATCCCAAGCCATCCAAACGCTTTACGAAGACGGTGTTGCCGCTTTCGATCTGGAATTGCGCCCCGTCCTGGCGGCCATCGCACGCGATTTTGGCGCGCTGGTGATGCTGGAACGCGGGCAGGTGTTCTTGCTGTCCGATAGCGTCGATGTGTCGGCGCAGGCGGTGGAAATGTTGAACGCACGCGCGCGTGCCCAAGGGTTGAGCGCCCCCGATGGCGCGCCAGATAGCGGTCCCGCGAATGGAACCGAGGGCGCATCAGACCTGCTTGATGCCCCGATTGTCCCTGACCCAAGCGCAAATTGAGCCGTCACGCGCTTGTCATAAAGCGCGCGGATTGCTAGATACGTTCGACTGAGATTGCAAGAGGACGCCCGATGCCCGAGACCTTGAAAACCGCAGATATCGATCTGATTCAGCGGATTATTCCGCACCGTTACCCGTTTCTGCTGGTGGATCGTGTGGTCGACATCGACGGCTCCAAGACCTGCACAGGTCTTAAGAATGTGACCTTCAACGAGCCGCATTTTCAGGGCCATTTCCCGGGCGCACCGATCATGCCCGGCGTGACGATCATCGAAGCGATGGCCCAGACATCGGCGGTGATGGTGGGCGTGGACCTCGATCTCGCGGATAAAGACTTTTTGGTCTATTTCATGAATATCGAAAGCGCGAAATTTCGCCGCAAGGTCGTGCCCGGCGATGTGCTGAAAATGCACATCACCACCAAGCGCGGCGGCGGCAAGGTCTGGAAGTTCGAAGGCCGTGCCGAAGTGGACGGGGAACTGGCCTGCGAGGCCTCCTTCACCGCGATGATGGACCTCCCCAAAGACTAACAGTATCAAAGGGCGCGGGACTGTCTCGCGCCTTTCTACGCTGTGGGCCGCTCTGGCCCCGAGCTTTCGCCCCAGCCTTTGGAGACCCCGATGAGCATCCATCCCAGCGCCACGATCCACCCCTCCAGCGTGATCGAAGAGGGAGCCGTGATCGGCGCGGGCTGCACGATCGGCCCGTTCTGCCTTGTGGGTCCCAAAGTCGTTCTGGCCGAAAATGTCACCCTCAAAAGCCATGTTGTCGTGACGGGGCGCACCGATGTGGGCGAGGGCAGCGAAATTTTTCAATTCGCCTCCGTCGGGGAAGTACCGCAGGACCTGAAATATGCGGGGGAGGATTCGCGGCTGGTCATCGGCAAGCGCAACCGCATCCGCGAGGGCGCGACCCTCAACCTTGGCACGCAGGGCGGGGGCGGGGTGACCACGGTGGGCGACGATTGCCTCTTTATGACCGGCGCGCATGTGGGCCATGACTGTGTGATTGGCAACCGCGTGATCGTGGTGAACCAATCGGCCGTCGCGGGGCATTGCCACATCGGGGATGACGTGATCATCGGCGGGCTGTCGGGCATCCATCAATGGGTGCGCGTGGGGCATGGCGCGATCATCGGCGCGGTGACGATGGTCACGGCGGATGTGCTGCCCTACGGGTTGGTGCAGGGGCCACGCGGTGAATTGGACGGGCTGAACCTTGTGGGGCTCAAGCGGCGCGGGGTTGCGCGCGCCGACATCACGGCCCTGCGTGCGGCGCTGCAGATGCTGCGCCAGGGCGAGGGCAGTTTCCAGGACCGCGCGACGCGTCTGGGCGAGGAAACCGATAGCGATTATGTGCGCGAGATTGTCGATTTCATCCTCGGCCCGTCTGATCGCCATTTCCTGACCCCGAGCTGAGGCCGCCATGCCCCGTCCCGCCATGCCTCTTTCAGCCATGCCCCGCACGGCCATCATTGCTGGCACCGGTGATTTGCCGGTCCAGCTTGCAGGGCAGCTTGAGAACCCCGTTTATGTGACCTTCGATGACAGCCCGCCGCCCGATGGCGTTGTTCCACAGGCGGCGCGGATTGAAAAATTAGGGCGTCTGTTCAAGGATTTGAAGGCGCTTGGCGTGAGCGAGGTCTGTTTTGCAGGGGCCATGGTGCGCCCCCAGATCAACCCGTTGCTGCTGGATCGTCACGCGCTGAGACTGGCGGCGAAATTGCCCAAGGGCGATGATGCGCTGCTGCGCGAAGTGCTGGCGGTGTTCGAGGAAAGCGGTTTTGCCATTCGCGGTGCGCTGGACATTGCCCCTGCGCTGGCGCTGCCTGCGGGGACGCTTTGGGGGCGCAAACCGAGCGCGGGGGACCTTGAGGATGCGCAAAAGGCGCGCGCTGTGATCGACGCTCTGGCCGCGCAGGACGTGGGCCAGGGGGCGGTTGTTGCGGGCGGGCTGGTGATCGGGATCGAGACGCTGCAAGGCACCAATGCGCTGCTGAAATTTGTGGGCGAGACGCCCAAGCGCCTGCGCCGCGCCAAAGGCGTCTTTGTCAAACAGCCCAAATCGGGACAGGATTTACGCATTGATGCCCCCGCGATCGGCCCCAAAACCATACAGGCGGTGACACAGGCCGGACTTGCGGGCCTCGTCATCGCGGCCAATCGGACTATAGTCTTGCAACAGGCCGCCACCCGTGCGGCGATCGAGGAGGCAGGACTGTTCCTGAAAGCGGAATGACATTGAAAGTATTCATCATTGCAGGCGAGCCGTCAGGGGACCAACTGGGCGCGGCTGTCATGGCGGGCCTGCGTGAGCTGACCGCTGCGGGCGGCGACTCGGGCGTCGACACGGGCGTCGAATTTCGCGGGATCGGCGGCGATGCGATGCAGGCGGCGGGCCTGAGCTCGCTGTTCGACATGTCGGAACTGTCGGTGATGGGCCTTGCCGAAGTGCTGCCCAAATACGGCCATCTGGTGCGCCGCAAGGATGAAACCGCGAATGCGATCGTGAAATGGCACCCCGATCTGGTGCTGACCATCGACAGCCCCGATTTCTGCCTGCGGGTCGTCGAGGCGGCGCGCAAACAAGTGCCCGACCTGCGGTTTGCCCATTACGTGGCGCCGACGGTCTGGGCCTGGCGTCCCGAACGCGCTGCGAAAATGAAGCGCACGGTGGATCAGGTACTGGCACTGTTTCCCTTCGAGCCGCCACATTTCCAACGCGAGGGCCTGCGCTGCGATTTTGTGGGCCATCCGGTGGTGGCCCAACCCCAAGCCAGCGCAGCCGAGATCGCGACCTTTCGCAGCGCCCACGGCCTGAAAGACCGCCCCTTGGTTCTGGTGCTTCCCGGGTCGCGCAGAGGCGAAGTCAACCGGCTCGCCCCGACCTTTGGTGCAGCACTTGGCTATTTCGCCCAAAGCCACCCCAACGCGGCCTATGTTTTGCCCGTGGCGGGGGCTGTGGCGGAGGATGTCAAACGGCTGGTCGCAGACTGGCCTGTAAAGCCGATCCTCATTGCGGCCAATGATGCGGCGCGCAAACGCGCGGCATTTGGCGCGGCTGATGTGGCGCTTGCCGCCTCCGGCACCGTCAGTTTGGAACTTGCGGCGGCCCGCACGCCGATGGTGGTGGCCTATGACATGAACTGGCTTACCCGCCAGATCGTGAAACGCAAACTTCTGGTCGATACGGTCACTTTGGTGAACCTTGTCAGCGAGACCCGCGTGGTGCCGGAATTTTTGGGCGAGCGCTGCCAGCCCGGGCCAATTGCCTTGGAACTGGGACGTGTGATGGACGCCCCAGAGGATCAGTACAGCGCGCTCGATGTGACGATGGAACGCCTGGGGCGGGGCGGAGAAGCGCCGGGACTGCGGGCGGCGCGTGCCTTGCTGGAGGGGATGCCGGTAAAATCGTGACACATTCTTTGCGCTGAAAGGTCAGCGAAATTCTGCAGGCATGCAAAAAGGGGCCACATGCTGCGGCCCCTTTTGTTGTCTTTGATCCGGTTATTTTCAAAATTCCGGTGATTTTAACCCTGCAAGGCGGGGCGGCTCAATAGCCGCGCCAGATCCAGCCCCCCCCGAAAATCCGGCTGGAGGCATCGTCGTAGAAGACACAGGCCTGACCGGGCGAGACGCCTTCCTCGGCGACGACAAGTTCCACCTCGGCTTCGGTTTCGGAAATGGGCCGGATGATCGCATCGCGCGGCGGGCGGGTCGAGCGCACTTTGACGCCCATGTGCCATTCCGTGCGCGCGGTGAAGGGTTCATCGCCAAGCCAGTTGATCTCGCGTACCGGGATCTTGCGCGTGGCCAGCAATTCTTTGGGGCCGACGATGACGCGATGCGCCTCGACATCCAGCTTCACCACATACAGCGGCTCGCTCAGCCCGCCGATCCCCAGCCCCCGCCGCTGGCCAACGGTGTAGTGCAAGACGCCATTGTGGGTGCCCAGCACATTGCCCTCCATATCGACGATCTCGCCGGGTTCTGCCGCGCCGGGGCGCAGTTTCTCGATCACGCTGGCATAATTGCCATCGGGCACGAAACAGATGTCCTGACTGTCGGGCTTGTCGGCCACCGCCAATCCGTATTTCGCCGCCAGGGCGCGGGTTTCGGCTTTGGACGCCAAATGTCCCAGAGGAAAGCGCAGATAGGACAGTTGCTCGGGGGTCGTGGAAAAGAGGAAATAGCTCTGGTCGCGATTCGCATCGGCGGCCGAGTGCAACTCTGCGCCGTGATTTCCCGCCTTGCGCTGGATATAATGTCCGGTTGCCATACAATCCGCATCCAGATCCTTGGCGGTATTCAGCAGGTCCTTGAACTTCACGCGCTCGTTGCAGCGGATGCAGGGCACGGGGGTGGCGCCCGCCAGATAGCTATCTGCAAATTCGTCGATCACCGCGTCCTTGAAGACGTTTTCATAGTCGAGCACATAGTGGGGAAAGCCCATTTCCTCGGCCACGCGGCGGGCATCGTGAATGTCGCGCCCGGCACAGCAGGCCCCCTTTTTTGCAAGGGCCGCGCCGTGGTCATAAAGCTGGAGCGTCACGCCCACCACATCGTATCCTTCCTCCTTCAACTGCGCGGCCACGACCGAGCTGTCGACGCCGCCCGACATCGCCACGACAACGCGTGTCTCGGCGGGGGGCTTGGCGAAACCAAGGGAGTTGAGCGGGTGTTTGCTGTCCAGAGCCATGAACAAATCCTTTCCGGAAAGAGCAAGTAATATAGGAAAATCCTACCTATTCTCAAGGGGCGGTTTCATGCCGCATTAAGACGATTGGCCCACAGTCACCTTTGCGAGACGAATAAAGGGGGTGTGACCCAATGTATCTAAGAAAAGTAGACGGCCCGCGCGCTGTGACCCTGCCCGATGGCACCGTCATGACCCGTGCGGATTTACCGCCGGCCCAAACGCGGCGTTGGGTGGCGTCGCGCAAGGCTGCGGTCGTCAAGGGCGTGGCCTATGGGCTGATTCCCTTGTCGGAGGCGCTTAGCCTCTATGGGCTGAGCGAAGAGGAGTTCAACGCATGGCGCGATGCGATTCAAAGCCATGGCGAGGCGGCCCTGAAGGCCACAAATGTGCAAAAATACCGACAACCTTGAGTTGAAATCACAATTTGGTTAAAGCTAGTAACGTGTAGTTAACCATTTTGCGTCAGTCTAAATGGTGAACGAATGACGCAGTGGAGACCGAGTATATGCGCATCTTGCTAGTCGAAGACGACCCGACGACCTCCAAAAGCATCGAGCTGATGCTGGGGCACGCCAATCTCAACGTCTATACGACGGACCTTGGCGAGGAAGGGATCGATCTGGCAAAGCTTTATGACTACGATCTTATTCTGCTCGACCTCGGTCTGCCGGATATGAACGGGCATGAGGTTCTGCGCCAGTTGCGTCTTGCGCGTATCGAGACGCCGATTCTGATCCTGTCGGGGGCCGATGACACCGAAAGCAAGATCAAGGGATTCGGTTTCGGGGCAGATGACTACCTTACGAAACCGTTTCATCGCGAAGAACTTGTGGCGCGAATCCATGCGATCATCCGCCGCTCCAAGGGTCATTCGCAATCGGTTATCCGCACCGGCAAGATCGACGTGAATCTGGATGCAAAAACCGTGTCTTCGGCCAATAAGACCATTCACCTGACCGGCAAAGAATATCAGATGTTGGAACTGTTGTCCCTGCGCAAGGGCACCACGCTGACCAAGGAAATGTTCCTCAACCACCTCTACGGGGGAATGGATGAGCCCGAGCTGAAGATCATCGACGTTTTCATCTGCAAACTTCGCAAGAAGCTGGCAAATGCGACCGACGGGGACAACTATATCGAAACGGTCTGGGGCCGTGGCTATGTGTTGCGCGACCCTGAACCCAATGAAATGGACCAGCCGCTCGCCGTGGGCGCGTAATGGGCGCATAAGAGAAACCTGCGCTTTGCCCTCAGGCTGGGCTTTTGGTGTGTGCAAAAGCGCGCGAATTGCGCTTGGGCGGACCAGTTGGGGCCGGATCGCGCCTGAGCGGGCCAGCAGGGCGCGATGGCCTTTGTGGCACAAGATGCCAGCGCTTGATCTCCACGGCGCTTGATCTCCACTGCGCGTGACCTCCATCGGGCTCGTTCTTTCCACTGCGCCTGACTCGCGCTGCGCCTAACCTCCACGGCGCTTGATCTCCACTGCGCGTGACCTCCACTGTCTATCGCGTTTTTTGCGACGCTCGTCGGCATGCTCTGGACCTCCTTGGGGTCGTCTCCTAAACCATTGGGACCGACGACGAGGAGGGTTTCATGTCCATTGAGCGCAAGCCGGTATCCGATCTGAGCAAAGATGAAGCGCGCGAGGCGTTGGACGCGCTTGCGCTCGCTCTTTCGCGCGCCGATGACGCCTACCACGGGCAGGATAGGCCCACGCTCTCGGATGCCGACTATGATGCGCTCAAGCGCCGCAACCGCGACATCGAAGCGCGCTTTCCCGACCTGAAAAAACCTGACAGCCCCTCTGATAGGGTTGGGGCGGCCCCCGCCGAGGGGTTTGGCAAGATTCCGCATGCGGTGCGGATGATGTCGCTGGCCAATGCCTTTGACGAGGCCGATGTGAGCGAATTCGACGCGGGAATCGTCAAATACCTCGGGGCAACGGCGCCGCTGAGTTACACCGCCGAGCCCAAAATCGACGGGCTGTCGCTTTCGTTGCGCTATGAGCGGGGCGTTTTGGTGCAGGCGGCGACGCGGGGCGATGGCGAGGTGGGCGAAAACGTCACCGCCAATGCGCGCACCATCGACGATATTCCCCAAACGCTCGAACAGGCGCCCGACATTCTGGAGGTGCGCGGTGAAGTCTACATGAGCCATGCGGATTTCGAGGGTCTGAATGCAGGGCAAGCAGAAAAAGGGGGCAAAACCTTTGCCAACCCGCGCAATGCTGCCGCAGGATCGCTACGCCAGCTTGACGCCGAAATTACCCGTGCGCGTCCGTTGAAATTTTTCGCCTATGCCTGGGGCGAACTCTCGGCGCCGCTGGCAACGACGCAATGGGCTGCCATCCAGCGGCTGTCGGATCTGGGCTTTCGCACCAACCCTTTGACGCGCTTGTGCCAATCCCCGGCGGAAATGGTCGCGCATTACCGCGACATCGAACTGCAACGCGCGACATTGGGCTACGACATCGACGGTGTGGTCTATAAGGTGAATGATCTTGCGCTGCAGCGCCGCCTCGGCTTTCGGGCGACCACGCCGCGTTGGGCGATTGCCCATAAATTCCCCGCAGAGCTCGCCTGGACCACGCTTGAGGCCATCGACATTCAGGTCGGTCGCACCGGCGCGCTCAGTCCGGTCGCGCGGCTTGCGCCGGTCACGGTGGGCGGTGTTGTTGTGTCCAATGCGACCCTGCACAACGAGGATTACATCGCCGGACGTTCCTCCAAGGGCGAAGATATTCGCGCCGGCAAGGACATTCGTCTTGGCGACTGGGTGCAGGTCTATCGCGCTGGTGATGTGATCCCCAAAATCGCGGATGTCGATCTGTCGCGCCGCCCCGAGGGCACTGTGCCCTTTACCTTTCCCCGAGTATGCCCCGAATGCGGCTCCGAGGCGATCCGCGAAGAAGGCGATGCGGTGCGCCGTTGTTCCGGAGGCTTGATTTGCCCCGCGCAGGCCGTTGAAAAGATGAAACATTTCGTGTCGCGCGCCGCCTTCGATATCGACGGTCTGGGGGCAAAGCAGGTCGAACAGTTTTTCACTGATGGCTGGATTCACGAACCTGCTGACATCTTTACGCTGCGCCAACGTTTCGGGTCGGGGCTGCAGCAGCTGAAAAACCGCGACGGTTGGGGGGAAAAATCCGCCAACAGTCTGTTCAATGCGATTGATGCCGCGCGCGATGTGCCCTTGGCCAAACTGATTTTTGCCCTTGGCATCCGCCATGTGGGCGAGCAAAGCGCAAGTCTTCTGGCGGTGCATTACGGCACATGGGAGGCCTTCGAGGCGGCAATGACGCAGGCCGATGTGGGCGGCAACGAGGCCTGGAGCGATCTGATGTCCATTGATGGGATCGGCGCGACATTGGCGACCTCGCTGGTCACCACCTTTCACCAAGAAAGCGAACGCGCATCGATTGACCGTCTGGTCGCGCAACTTGATCCGCAAGCGGCGGCCAAACCAAGCTCGGATAGTCCCGTTGCGGGCAAGATTGTCGTCTTTACCGGCAGTCTGGAAAAAATGACCCGCGCCGAAGCCAAAGCCCGTGCCGAAAGCCTCGGCGCGAAGGTTGCAGGGTCGGTATCGGCCAAAACCAACCTCTTGGTGGTCGGTCCCGGAGCGGGGTCCAAGGCCAGCAAGGCGGCGGATCTCGGCGTCGAGGTGATTGACGAAGACGCATGGCTTGCCCTGATCGGTGACGCATGAGCGGACGTCCTGCCGCCCTGTTTGCGCTGTTTGCCGGTCTTGAAACCCTGACGGGGGTCGGGCCGAAGACCGCGAAACTCTTTGCGCAACTGGCGATCACGCGCCCGCGCGATTTGCTGTTTACGCTGCCCCATTCGGTGGTGGACCGGCGGCGGCGGGACAGTGTTCAGGGGGTGGAGGCCGGACAAATTGCGACCGTTGAGGTAACGGTTTTGCGCCATCACATCCCCAGCCGCCGGGGCCTGCCACATCGTGTTCAGGTCGAGGACGCGCAGACCGGCTTTCAGCTTGTGTTTTTTCGCGGGGCCTCGGACTGGCTGGAAAAACAGCTGCCTCTCGGGGAGCGCCGCGTCGTCTCGGGCAAGGTCGAGCATTACGATGGCATGGCGCAGATCTCGCATCCCGATTTCATCGGCACGCTTGAGGAGGCGCGCAGCTTGCCCGATTTCGAGCCGATCTACCCGCTGACCAGTGGTCTGACGCAGCGTGTGATGGGCAAAGCCGCCCAAGGGGCATTGGCAAAACTGCCCGATTGCCCCGAGTGGATTGACCCTGCGTTGCGCGCGCGCGAGGGCTGGCCCGCCTTCGGGACGGCGCTTGCCAATGCGCATGCACCACTGGGCCCCAATGAGTTGACGCCGACCCATCCTGCGCGCGAACGCCTCGCCTATGACGAATTATTCACCCATCAACTGACTTTGGCGCTGGCGCGTGCCTCATCGCGGCGCAGCAAGGGCGGAATCACGCAAGGCGACGGGCGGCTGCGCGCGCGCGTGTTGCGCGCGCTGCCCTACACGCCCACCGGCGCGCAAAGCCGCGCGGCGCAGGAAATCGCCCAAGACATGGCGCAGCCGCAGCGCATGAACCGGCTGCTGCAGGGCGATGTCGGGGCGGGCAAAACGCTGGTGGCCCTGATGGCGATGCTCGTGGCGGTCGAAGCGGGCGGGCAGGCCGTGATCATGGCACCGACGGAAATCCTTGCGCGCCAACATCTTGAGGGGTTGCAACCTCTCGCGCAGGCTGCGGGTGTTGTGCTGGAAATCCTGACGGGGCGCGATAAGGGGGCGGAGCGGCGCGCCAAGCTTGCGGCGCTCGCGCGCGGTGATATCGCCATTCTCGTCGGCACCCATGCGGTGTTCCAAAAGGATGTCGCGTTCGCGGACCTGCGCCTTGCGATCATCGACGAACAGCACCGGTTCGGCGTCGCGCAACGGATGGCGTTGGGTGACAAGGGCGCGGCAGTGGATGTCTTGGTGATGACCGCAACGCCCATCCCGCGCTCCCTTGCGCTGGCGCAATATGGCGACATGGATATTTCGGTGCTTGATGAAAAACCTGCGGGCCGCCAACCCGTCAAAACCGCCCTGATCTCGACAGAGCGCTTTGACGAGGTGCTTGCCCATCTGTCCAAAGCGATTTCCCAAGGACGGCAGGCCTATTGGGTGTGCCCCTTGGTTGAGGAAAGCGAAGTGGTGGATATGGTCGCCGCCGAGGATCGCTTCAAAATCCTGCGCGCGGCCTTGGGGGAGGGGCGCGTGGGGCTTGTGCACGGGCAGATGCCCCCTGCGGAAAAAGATCGCGCTATGGCGGCCTTTGTGGCGGGAGAAACGGCGGTTCTGGTCGCAACGACGGTGATCGAAGTCGGGGTCAATGTGCCCAACGCCTCGATCATGGTGGTGGAACAGGCCGAAGCCTTTGGCCTTGCGCAATTGCACCAGTTGCGCGGACGGGTGGGGCGCGGAACGGCCGCCTCGACCTGTCTGTTGATGTATCAGCCGCCGCTGACCAGAACCGGACGCCGCCGCCTTGAAATCCTGCGCGAAACCGAAGACGGGTTTCGCATCTCCGAAGAGGACCTTGCCATGCGGGGGGCAGGCGATGTTCTGGGCGTCGCGCAATCGGGTCTTCCGCGCTTTCGCATTGCCGATCTGGAACGCCAGGCGGCGCTGATGGCCTTGGCGCAGAGCGATGCGCGCAAACTTTTGCACGATGATCCGGCCCTCGAAAGCGATCGGGGCAGGGCGGCACGCTTTGCTCTGTGGCTGATGGATCAGGATCAGGCGATCCGTTTGATTTCAGTCGGTTAAGTCATTTCACATCCAGAAAGATTGCTGTTTCGCGCCTGTTTTTTGACAGGGCGGCAGCGATGCTCTGGCACGATGTTCTCCTGTTTTTTACATTTGTTCACGAATGTTCTCATAAAGTTCTTTACTCAAAGGTTAAGATATGAGAACAAAGGGTCAACAAGAGAGAACGACAGCTTAGCCAGACAGGAGGCTCCTATGGTCCATGACATCAAAACTGCCTTTAAACGGTCGCGTAGCACGCTTGCTCAGGATTTTTTGGGGGCAGCATCGCTTTTGGTTATTCTGGTGGGCGGCCTCTACGTCCCGGGAATGCTTTAGCTTCTCTCTTTTCGCGTTTCTGCCTGCGTTTGGTATCGGTTCGCCCTTGTCCCCGAGGGTCCTGCATATTGCTTGTTCCCGTGAGTATGCCCTGAACCGGTAAAAACGTCACTTCTGCCGCCTCTTCGGAGCGCGGCAGTTTTTTTATATCGTATAGGCCAGCCGCAATCCGCCCCAATGGCGTCCCTGCACAACGATGGGCGCGGATAGATCCTTCATCATGGCAAAACTGCCGCCCCCCATGTCGCGCCGATAGACCTGCAATAGAAAGGGATCTGTGTTGCGTCCGGCTTTCAAGCCGACCCGGTCGTTAAAGATCCGGCGATTGCGGCAATTGGCGGCATTCCATGCGGCGTCCTGCCCCTGGGGCTGCGAGAACTTGCGGTTATGGGTCGGCAGGTAGCCGTTGTGATCGACGGCCGCGCAAAAGGCAACGCGCGGGTCAAGCGTCAGGGCCGCTTCCAGAATCTCGGGCAGGATCGCATCGGTGAATTTGGTAAATCCGGTTTCGACCTGCGGGGGATTGGTGCCGCTGATCTCGCGGTAGCGTTGATCAAACAGGGCCTCGCGGGTGATCTGTCCCGACTCCAGCGCGCGTTCGAACAGCCCGGAGATACGCGCCGCATCCGCTTGCACCCGCGCGATAAATTTCTCGTCGTCACTCGCAGCCCCGAGCGCCACGGTGGTTTGCACGATGCTTTCCGAACGGTCAATCAGCCCGTTCACGCGCTCGCGTGCCGCATGGATTTCCTGGGCCACGTCCTTGGCAGAATGATCGATTTCGCTCAGGATCGGCGCAAAGCGATTGGTGGCTGTCTGCACCGCTTCCGCCTGATGGGCAATATTTTGAGCCGCCTCATGGGTTGCGCCGATTGCTTGTGAAATCGAGGTCAGCGCGGCATCGGTTTTGTCACTATCGCTGATCACCTGATGCGCGTGTTTGCTGACATCCCCGCTTTCGTCGCGCATCTGTTCGATCCAGGTGCCCAAGGTTTGGGTGTTGGTCTGGATCCCCTCGGCGGCTTTCGCGGTCTTGCGGCTCAATTCGTTGATCGCCTCCGCCACCACCCCAAAGCCGCGCCCGGACGAGCCAGCGCGCGCGGCCTCGATCTTGGCGTTGATCGCGAGAATGTTGACCTGCTTGGCGATGGCCGAAATTTCCGCATTGTCCGATTGCACCGCCTTCAAAGCGTTGGCGATGCTGTCCATACTGATGGCAAGGTCCGTGACCCAGCGCGCAACCCCGTGAGAGACCTCGCTGGAGGCGCGCACGAATGTCACCGATGTGGCCACGATGTCGCGGGTTTCCTCGGTGTGCCGCGTCACTTGCCCGACGGCCTCGCGCACATGCGCGTTCGCGCTGATCACCTCAGACGCGCTGCTGTGAACGGTGCGCAAGGCATCGACCTGCGCGCGCGACTGACCGTCAACCTGATCTAGAAATCCTGCGATATCAACCACTTCAAATCCAAGCTGCGCCGCAATCTTGGCCAGTAGGGTCAGTCGCGCATCCGGCGGTTGCGCATCGCTGCCATCGGTCGTGAAATTGGGATTGGGAATCATCGCGCTCTCCGTAGACTGCACATAGCCTAAAGACAGCAACTTTCTGTGAGGTTAACAGCCTAAGGGGCAGCCTGCGGTTTCGCAGCGGCAAACGCGTCCAGGGTCGCATCCAGCGCCAAAAGGATCGAGGCGTGGCGATTGCCATAGTCCTTGGCGGCGCGCAACACCTCCAACCCGTCGAAAGGCGCGCTGGGAACGGGGCCGTCCTCGCGCAGCATCGCCGCCAGTTGCGCGCGCGCTTGTGCGATCTGCGCCTGCGTCGTGCCGATCACGACCGATCCCACAACGCTGGCCGCCGCCTGACCCAAAGCGCAGGCTTTGACGTCCTGGGCAAATGCGACCACACGCTCCCCGTCGAGCACCAGATCAACGCTGACCGTTGATCCGCACAGCGGCGCGCGGCGCTTGGCCGAAACCGTTGGCGCGGGCAGGCGGCCCGTGTGCGGGATCGCTGTGGTCAGCGCCAGAATTCGCCCCGAATAAAGGGACATCAAGTCCGCATCGCTCATGGTTTGCCTTTCGTCGTTCAACTTCCTAGATAGGGCGACAGATCCCCCTTGGAAAGGAGTGACCATGGCCTTTGATCTGAACAGCCTGACTTTCGACGCAAATGGCTTGATTCCGGCAATCGCGCAGGACCATGTCAGCGGCGAGGTGCTGATGATGGCGTGGATGAACGCCAAAGCCGTGGAACAGACGCTGGCCACAGGGCGCGTGACCTACTGGAGCCGCTCGCGCCAAGCCTTTTGGATCAAGGGCGAAACATCGGGTCATGTGCAAAAACTGGTGGATTTTCGGGTCGATTGCGACCGTGACTGCCTTTTGCTGCGCGTCGAACAAGAGGGCCCGGCATGCCACACCAATCGCCGCTCGTGCTTTTACACCGCCGTGCGGGATCAGGACGAGGTCGAATTGATGACGCCGATGACCTGAGGCAACGGGTCTGTTTCTTTCGGATAAAAATACCCGAAATCCCGAACGATCAGCCCAGACCGACCATGGTGCGGATGTCACGCGGGCTCAGCCCCTGCGCGCGGTACAGCTCTAAGGCGCGCGCGTCATCGCGTTTGGCCAACCGCTTGCCAGAGGCGTCGCGGATCAAGGGATGGTGGTGGTATCTGGGTGTGGGAAGGTCCAGAACCCGTTGTAACAGAACATGAATTTGGGTCGCCTCAAAAAGGTCCGCCCCACGCGTGACATCCGTAATCCCCTGGGCGGCATCATCGACAACCACAGACAAATGGTATGATGTCGCCATGTCGCGCCGCGCAAGAACAATGTCGCCAACCTCCTTGACCAGCTGCGCGCCGGATCGGGTGTGCGGGCCTCTTACCCCATGCACCATTTCAGTGAAGTGTATGAAATCAATGCCTTGAGTGGCGCGGCTCACGTCAATCCTTAGGGTTGCGTCTTGCGGGCGGGGGCCGCAGGGCGGCGATTTGGCGCGGCAGGTCCCCGGATAAATCATCCCGTCCGGCCCGATTGCGGGCTGACCCTCTTGCGGGGCACGGCTGGCCTCGCGGATGTCGCGCCGCGTGCAGGTGCAGGGGTAAAGAAGCCCTAAGTCCCATAATTTATCAAGGGCTTGGGCGTATGATTTAAGGTTGTCGGATTGGCGCAAGACCGGCTTGGGCCAGTCCAGACCGAGCCAATGCAAATCGTCAAATATCTGCGTTTCCCATGAGGGGCGTGCGCGGCTTTGATCGATGTCTTCGATGCGCAGCAAAAACGTGCCGCCCGCCGCCTGCGCGAGGTCAAACGCGCTCATCGCCGCGAATGCATGGCCCAGATGCAACGGGCCGGTCGGGCTGGGAGCGAAACGGGTGATCACCCCCAAAGCGCCCTAGTGCCCCCGGCTTTCGCGTGACTGGAAAATGATGAGCCAGGCCAGCAGAATAAACATCGGATGGGTCAGCCCACCCGAAAAGATGAGCGCGGGAATCCAGATGATAAAGGTGACAATGGCCAGAAAAATCCGCCCTGTCAGCGCAATCGACAGCGGGGGAAGCAGGATGGCAAGAATGTAGTTCATAGGGTAACCTCTTGATCTTGCAACCAGTTGGTGAAATCTGCTTTGGCACGGTCCGTATAGGCCTTGTAGCGGTCCTTGCGGCCACGACGACCGCCCTTCAACCCCTCGACGGCGGGAAACAGGCCGAAGTTTACATTCATGGGCTGGAAGGTTTTCGCATCCGCTCCGCCCGTGATGTGATGGATCAGCGCGCCCGTCGCAGTGGTGCCAGAAGGGCTTTCCAGCGCACGCCCCTGAATTTCTGCCGCGGCCAATCGACCGGCAAGCAGGCCCATGGCGGCTGACTCCACATAGCCCTCGACACCGGTGACCTGACCCGCAAAGCGCAGGTTGGGGCGCGATTTCAGACGCATCTGATCGTCAAGCAGCGTGGGAGAGTTCAAAAACGTATTGCGGTGGATCCCCCCCAGACGTGCAAAACTTGCGTTCTCCAGTCCGGGAATCATTTTAAAAACAGATGTTTGCGCGCCGTACTTCATTTTTGTCTGGAAGCCGACAATATTGTAGAGTGTCCCCAAAGCATTGTCGCGGCGCAGTTGCACGACCGCATAGGCTTTGGTCTGGGGATCATGGGCATTGGTGAGGCCCACAGGTTTCATCGGCCCAAAGCGCAGCGTCTCGCGGCCGCGCTCGGCCATCACCTCGATGGGCAGGCAGCCATCGAAATAGGTCGCTGTTTCGCCTTCGTGAAACTCGGTTTTCTCCGCTGCCAGCAGCGCGTCGATGAAGGCCTCATATTGGTCTTTGGTCATCGGGCAGTTGATATAGGCGCGCTGTTCCTCTTGGGTGTCGCCCTTGTCGTAGCGGCTTTGCTCCCAAGCCACCGACATATCGATGCTCTCGGTGTAGACAATCGGCGCGATGGCGTCGAAAAATGCCAGACGGTCGGTTCCCGTCGCTTCGGCAATCGCCGCGCCAAGGCTTGGAGAGGTCAAGGGGCCGGTGGCCACGATCCAATGGCCGCTGTCGGGCAGGGCGGTGATTTCACCTGCCTCGATCCGCACATTGGGATGGGCATGCAGGCGCGCGGTCACAGCACCTGCGAAGGCCTCGCGGTCGACGGCCAGAGCGCCACCCGCGGGCAGCTGATGCGCATCTGCCATGGCCATAATCAGCCCGTTTGCCGCGCGCATTTCCCAATGCAGCAGGCCCACCGCGTTCTGTTCGTCGTCATCCGAGCGAAAGGAATTCGAGCAGACCATTTCGGCCAGATCGCCCGATTGATGCGCGAATGTGCCCACCTTGGGGCGCATTTCATGGATAACCACCTGCACGCCCGCATTTGCGGCCTGCCAGGCGGCTTCTGATCCGGCCATTCCGCCGCCGATGATATGAAGTTCTTGTGTCATGCTGCCCATGTAGTCCAAGCAGCCCGCCGCGAAAAGGGGGGCTGCGCGGGGTGGCTTAGAAAAGCGCGCACAGAAACGGGCGACCCGAGGCCGCCCGATCCTTGTCTCTGTTCAGGGCGCGACCCTAGTCGACAAAAACGTCGAGAAACGCAGGCAGCGCCTCGGAATAGTCGTCGCGGAACTTTTGCCCTTGCAGCGCGCGCCGTCCCGTTTCGACCGACAGTTCCAATGTGATCACATGTGCCACATCGTCGCCCTCTGCCCAGACCTTGCCGCCGGTCAGATCCATCCATGTCCCGTTCTGGAACTGATAGCCCCCGCCAATGCTGGCCACGGTCAGATCGCTCTCGCCCAGATCGGCGTAAAAGACCTCGCCCAGTGCGCGAAAATTGCGCCCGATGTTGTATTTCACATCCAGCGCCGCAAGTGTTGTGTCTTCGTCGCTGTTGAACAGCAGGGCCGCATCCGAGGCGTAGCTGCCTGTATCGTTGCCCAGCGCAAGGATGACATCGGTGCTGTCTTCGTAGAGGAACGCGCCGGCGGTGGCATAGAGGCCGCCCGCGTCATAGCCGGCAAAGATCGCCGTATTCGAGGTGTCGTCGCCGTCGCTGGCATAGCTGACACCCGCCGAAAAGCTGCCGGAGTGATATTCGCTTCCAAGGGTGTAGGTCTCGAACAGCGCGCCCTCGATTTTCGTGGCCCCATAGCCTGCGCTCAGCGTGAAATCGGGCAAAACGCGGTAGCCCGCGGTGATGTCCCCGCCGTAGATGTTCAGCTCGCCGTCGCTGCTGTCATCGGTGTAGGCCTTGGCGGCGCTCAGCGCGCCCGACAGAACGACATTGCCAAAGCTGTAGTCGGCCGCGACGTCAAGTTCGGGCAGGTAGATCGCGCCATCGCCATCGCCAAACGCGGTAAAGCTGGAACTATAGGACAGGTAATCGGGGCCTGCGATCGCCGCAAGCGGAAGGCCTGTCAGCGTCAGCGCGCCGAGCGCAAGGCCAAGGGTGGGGCGCAGGGTCAAGGTCATGGGAGGAGCTCCAGAATTCGGGATATCCGCCTGCATAGGCCGCGCGCCCTGCCACGGCTAGGTCGCGCGCGCGGGCGGTGAAACTGCGCGCCTCTGTGTGGCTTTGCAGAAACAGGCGGCCCCGGCAGGCCCCCGATCAAACCGGTGCCGCGCGCAGGCACCGGTTTTGCAGGTCGCGCGACCCGTTGTGCCTAACCGGCTGTCGGGGGCCTAGCCGGCTGTCGGGGGCCTAACCGGCTGTCGGGCCGTTCTGTTCGAGGTAGGTGAAAGCATCGGCAATAAAGCGGGTGGTGGCTTCGATGGCGGGATCGCCTTTGCGGCTTTCGTGGTAGCACATGAAAATATCCGCCACCCGCGTGAGGTCCTCGACGCGCTCGAGATGCGGTTCCTCTTCGCCCACCAAGGTCGGCAGGATGCCCGCAAAGCCGGTGGCCTGCATGACATTCTGGATGTGCTGGAACGTATCGACGCGGATACGCGGCTCGGTGCCGAAATGGTCCTGCACCACATCGCCCAACTCGAAGGGCTGGATATTGGCCGGAATGCTGACCCAATCCTTGGTGTCGCGGTTGTCTTTGTGGACATAGGCGGCCATGCCGAAGGCCCCGACCTTACGCACCATCAGACGCCCGTTGGAGGGCTGTGCAACGGTCAGGATCACGTCGTTATCCGACAGGGTTTCCACCAGAATACGGTCCTGAAACGTCAGGCGCATGGTCTCCAGCAGGTTGGGATCGCGCTTGAGGTGGGGAAACAGGATGCGGTTGGAAATCACCGGCGAGCAGCCGATACAGATATCGGACGGGCCGACCCCCGTGCGCGAGCGCAGGATGTTCTTTTCGCGGCGGATATGTTCCTGAAAGGAATCCGAGGCATCGATCAGCGCCGCAATCTCGGGGTTCGGTCCCCAGCCCGAGGGGGTCTTGATCACCGGTGTGACGCCCAACTCTTCGGAGAGGCGGTCCATCCGGCGCGACACTGTAGCGGCATTCGTTCCAAGCAGGCGGGCGGCCGAAGCCATCGTGCCTGTCTTTGAAATGGCCAGAAGAAATTTCAGGTCATCCCAGCGGTCCATATGCAAGTTCCTTTAGCACCCGGGTCTGTCGCCCGATTGGATTGTTGTTGGCTTTGCGTGGCCCCAAAGGGGGTGCGTCCAGCAAAGAGAGTGGCCCCGGGGGGCCAAAAACGGTCCGCGTGGCAGGGCCAAGCGTGTCAACTGTCTGGTCAGCGCGCGGGTCGCTGGGTGTCTGTCCAGCCTTGGCGCAAAGGCCGCAGCGTCTCGGTGAGGCCGCTACCCAAAGCCTGCTTTGGGTATACCCCCACAAAACCTAGTATAAGGTATTTTTGCAATACCACTTTTCGCCACTCAATTTTGCAAATATGCTTTTGCGAAAATGAAGGATCACCATCACTTTTGCGAATATCCGGCGCAGCTGCAATCTTTGAAAACCGATTTTGGCAAATTTTACCTAAATTTTAACTTTGACCCTGCGTCAGTCGCGGGTCTGGCAGATCACAGCACTGCTTTCGCTGCGATTGCGCTCACGAAACCGTGATGCCTTGGCGTGGCGCACAAAGCTATCTGGCGCGAAAACCGCAAAGGTCAAACCGGCTTTTGTCAAAAAAAACGGGGTGCGACTGGCGCACCCCGATCTTTTTTGCTCACGGGTCGGCGTTTTGACGCAGCGCCCGCCTTAGCGCGCATCCTCACCCGGTTCCGGGGCACTGTCCGTGCCGGTTTGCGCTTCGGCCTCGCCGGTTGTCGCCTCGAGTTCGTCATCCGGTTGCTCGGCAATCCACGCAACCGAAACGACCTCTTCACCGCGACCGGTATCGAAGACCTTCACCCCCCCTGCAGCGCGCGAGCGGAAGGAAATCCCGCCCACAGGGCAGCGGATCGACTGGCCTTTCGAGGTGGCCAGCATGATCTGGTCGCCCATCGACACGGGGAAGGAGGCCACAAGGTCGCCGCCGCGCATCGCCTTGTCCATCGCCATCACGCCCATGCCGCCGCGACCGCGGATCGGATAGCCATGCGATGAGGACAGCTTGCCCGTGCCGCCTTTGGAAATGGTCAGGATCAGCTCTTCTGCCGCCTGCATTTCCTCAAAGCGCTCGGCGGTGATCGTGCCTTCCACCGCGTCTTCGTCTTCATCCGCGACTTCGGTCTCGTCCAGGCCCGCCATCTGGCGGCGCATCTTGAGATAGGCGGTGCGCTCTTCGGAGGAGGCCTCGAAGTGTTTGAGCACCGACATCGACACCACTTCGTCGCCGCCCGACAATTTCACCCCGCGCACGCCCATGGAGGCGCGCGAGTTGAACACCCGCACGTCCGGCACCGGGAAGCGAATGGCGCGGCCCGAATTGGTGACCAGCATCACATCGTCATTCTCGTCGCAGATGCGCGCGTTGATCAAGCGTGCGCCCTCGTCGTCGCCCTCGAATTTCATCGCGATCTTGCCGTTGGCCTTGACGTTGGTGAAATCCGACAACCGGTTGCGCCGCACCGATCCTTTGGAGGTCGCAAACATGATTTGCAGGTCGTCCCAATCCTTTTCGTCGCGATCCACCGGCATGATGGCCGCGATCGACACGCCCGTCGGGATCGGCAGGATATTGACGATCGCTTTGCCTTTGGACGTGCGACCGCCCTGGGGCAGGCGCCAGGTCTTGAGCTTGTAGACCATGCCATCGGTGGTAAAGAACAACAGCTGCGTGTGGGTATTGGCCACGAAGAGCGTTGTGATCACATCCTCGTCCTTGGTCGCCATGCCCGACAGACCCTTGCCGCCCCGACGCTGCGCGCGGTAATCGGCCAGCGGTGTGCGCTTGGCCCAACCCGAGGCAGTGATGGTCACGACCATATCTTCGCGCTCGATCAGATCCTCGTCGTCCATATCGCCGGACCAATCGACGATTTCCGTGCGCCGTGGCACGGCAAAAAGGTCGCGGACCTCACGCAATTCGTTGGAAATGATTTCCATGATCCGCGCGCGGCTCGACAGGATTTCCAGATACTCGCGGATGCGACCGGCCAGCACTTTCAACTCGTCGGTGACTTCCTGAACGCCCAGTTGCGTCAGGCGTTGCAGCCGCAGTTCCAGAATGGCCCGCGCCTGCGTTTCCGACAGGTTATAGGTGCCATCCTCATTCATCGTGTGGCTGGGGTCATCCACCAGCTTGATGTATTCGGCAATGTCCATCGCCGGCCAGCGCCGCGTCATCAGCTTGCTGCGCGCTTCGGCTGCATCCGCAGAGGAGCGGATTGTCGCCACCACCTCGTCCACATTGGTCACAGCCACAGCCAGACCACACAGAATATGCGCGCGATCGCGGGCCTTGCGCAGCTCGAAGGCAGTGCGCCGCGCCACAACTTCCTCGCGGAAGCTGATGAAATGACGCAGGAAATCGGGCAATGTCAGCTGTTCGGGGCGACCGCCATTCAGCGCCAGCATGTTACAGCCGAAATAGGTCTGCATCGGGGTAAAGCGGAACAGCTGGTTCAGCACCACCTCGGCCGTGGCATCGCGTTTCAACTCGATCACCACGCGCACACCGACACGGTCGGATTCATCCTGAACGTGGGCAATGCCCTCGATCTTCTTGTCGCGCACCATCTCCGCGATCTTCTCGATCATCGCGGCCTTGTTCACCTGATAGGGAATCTCGTCGACGACAATGGCAAAGCGGTCCTTGCGGATCTCCTCGACGCGCGTTTTGGCACGGATCACGACCGACCCACGCCCCTCAAGATAGGCTTTGCGCGCGCCCGAGCGGCCCAAAATGATGCCCCCCGTGGGAAAATCGGGCGCAGGCACGATTTCCATCAGACGCTCGGTGGAAATATCGGGATTCTCGATCATCTCGAGCGTGGCATCCACGACTTCGCCCAGGTTATGGGGCGGAATATTGGTCGCCATCCCGACCGCAATACCCCCCGCACCATTCACCAGCATATTGGGGAAACGGGCAGGCAAAACAGTGGGTTCGCGGTCCTTGCCATCATAGTTCAGGGTGAAATCAACGGTGTCCTTGTCGATATCGGCCAAAAGGAACGAGGCAGATTTGGCCATCCGCACCTCGGTATAGCGCATCGCGGCCGCGCTATCGCCATCCATCGAACCGAAGTTGCCCTGACCATCAAGCAGCGGCAGCGACATCGAAAACGGCTGCGCCATCCGCACCAGAGCATCATAAATCGCGCTATCGCCATGGGGGTGGTATTTCCCCATCGTATCCCCCACGGCGCGGGCGGATTTGCGATAGCTTTTGTCAAACGTATTGCCGCCCTCATGCATCGCAAACAGGATGCGCCGGTGCACGGGCTTCAACCCGTCGCGCAGATCGGGGATCGCGCGGCTGACGATAACGCTCATTGCGTAATCAAGATAAGAAGACTTCATTTCCTCGGTGATGGAAATCTGCGGACCGGTCCATGCGGACTTGGGTGCGGGCTTTTCGTCTTCTGTTTCAGGGGTTTGAGGAGTGTCGGTCACGTCATCCGCCCGTTGTTTTCTGTGATGCACGCCCGCAAACGGGGCTTGCCTACATATTGTTGTCACAGACCTTACCCCAGACAGGATGCAGGGTGCAATGGGGCCAAAGACGGTTTTGAAAGCCTTTCTGACACAGCGCGGCACGCAAATTTGGCAGCCAGGGTGACGCCCTGCTAACAAGCTGTTTTTGTTGATTTTTAACCAAAGAGGCGCAGGCTGTCAGTCAGGGCCACAGGCAAAGGTGGCCCCTCAGCAGAAAGCAGATGCCAATGACCTCCCACGCCCCAGGCCCAAGCCTGCACCACGAACCCCGACCCGACCTGTCGGAAACCGAATTGATGCTCCGCGGATACGGCCTGACCACCGCCGAATTCATCTACCACATGCCCGACTTCACCCATGTGCTCAACAGCTTCACATGGCAGGACTACGACCTTGCGCCCGATCACCCGCGCCTGTTCAAATTCATCGCATTCTGGCAGGCCGAAATCGAAGGCAAACTGGCCTTCGTGCGCTTTACCCATCGCAAGATGATCGGCCCGAACGAATGGCGCAATGTCGCGGGCGAATTCACGGTCCATTGAGGCAATCGGGCGCGCTACCAGCCTTCTTTCGGATAAAAATACCCAAAAGACATCCGCCAAAGGCGCTCAGCCCAGAAAATAGACCGCAGCGCCAATCACGGCGAGGATCAGCACCAGCCGCAGCAGCGTCGCTGAGTTTGCCTGTGCGCGCGATTGCGGGGCAGGGCGGCCCGTCGCGCCGCGCGATCTGGCAAACCGCGCGCGCAGCGCCTCGGCGTGACGATCGGCGGCCGCGCCGCCCAGAGTCTTGCGCTTCTTGCGCCGCGCGGCTTTGAGGTCGATGACCTTGTCGTCGTCACGCATGGCGCTCACGCTTTGCGCAGGGCCGCAAGCACCCAGATCACCGCCAGCGCTCCGGCAAAGAGGAAATTCCAGCCCGCCATCGTCACACCGAACAGGTCCCAGACGATGGCATCGCACATCACGATCCCCGAGGTCGCGGACCCGGGCAAAAGATCGCTGCCCGCAAGCCCCGACAAGGCATCGCCCGCGCCAGTGCACGACGTCGGGCCCTCCCACCATTTCTGCTCGACGCCGGCGTGAAAGGCGCCGATCGCGCTGGTGCTGGCCGCTGCCAAAGCGCCCAGCCAGCACAAAAGCCGCGATTTCGTGGCAAAATAGGCCGCGCCAATCACCAGCGCCAGCGCATGGGGCCAGCGTTGCCACAGGCACATCTTGCAAGGCGCATATCCGGCCAGCTGAAAGCCCAAAGCCCCCAGCAAAAGCGCGCCGGACCCTGCGGTGGCGATGGTGACAAGCGTGGATCGGGTAAGTTTCATCACAGACCTCAGAGATATTTCAAAAGGACGAAACCGCCCACAAGAAGGACGCAAAAGGCGATAAACACCAGCCCCAGGCGTTTTTCGATAAAGTCGCGGATCGGCGCGCCGAATTTCCACAACAAGGCCGCGACGACAAAAAACCGCAATGCCCGCGCCACGACCGAGGACAGGATAAAGACGGGCAGCGACAGTTGCGTCCAACCCGACATGATCGTGATCACCTTATAGGGGAAGGGCGTAACACCTGCGATCAGAACCGCCCAGGCACCCCAGTCGTTGAACCGCGCGCTAAAGGCTTCGGCCTGCGCCGCCTTGCCATACAGCTCCAATACCGGCTGGCCGACCACATCAAACAGCGCATAGCCGATCAGATAGCCAAACATCCCGCCCAGCACCGAGGCCAGCGTGGCAATGCCCGCGATTTTGAACGCCGCCTTGGGACGGGCGATGATCATCGGGATCATCAAAATATCGGGGGGGATCGGAAAGACCGAACTTTCAACAAAGGCCACAAAAGCCAAAATCCAGAGCGCATGGCGGCTTTGGGCCTGTGCCAGCGTCCACGCGTAAAGTCGTTTGAGCATAAAATATCCGTTGAATGCCGCGTGCTGCGGTGCCTGTGCTTTAGGGCATTTTGTGCGCCATGCGTCAACCTTGGCTGCGGCTTTGGGCACTTGAGGCGGGGCAAGTTCACGCTAGAGTGAGGCGCGACGACAATTTGAAGGGCAGGCGCAAGATGAAATGGCAAGGGCGGCGCGGTTCGCGCAATATCGTAGACCGGCGTAGTTCGGGCGGGCGCGTTGCCGGCGGCGTGGGCGGGCTGGGATTGGTGGCCATCGTGCTGATCGGCTGGGTGCTGGGCGTCGATGTCACCCCCCTGCTCAATGGCGCCACAAGCGGCGCGGCCCCCTCCAGCCAGACCACGTTAAGCGCAGCCGACGCGCAGGCGGGCGCGTTTGTGTCGGTCACTCTGGCCGACACCGAAGCCGCTTGGGCCGATATTCTGGCGCAATACGGGCACGACTATGATCCCGTCACGCTGGTTCTGTTCACGGGCGCCACCGCCTCGTCCTGTGGCAGCGCCTCCGAGGCGACGGGACCGTTCTATTGCCCCGTCGATCAGCGCATCTATCTGGACACGGCGTTTTTCACCACGCTGTCGCAGCGTCTGGGCGCGCAGGGCGATTTCGCCGCCGCCTATGTGGTGGCCCATGAGGTCGCGCATCACGTGCAGGATGAACTGGGCATTCTGGGGCAGGCCAACCAGATCCGCGCCACCGCCTCACAGGCGCAATCCAACGCGATTTCCGTGCGGATCGAATTGCAGGCCGATTGCTACAGCGGCATCTGGGCGCGCTACGCCCAAGACACGCTTGGCACATTGGAGCGCGGCGATATCGGTGAAGCGATGACGGCAGCCGCGCAGATCGGGGATGACACGCTGCAGCGCAATGCAGGCCAGCGCCCCATGCCCGACAGTTTCACCCATGGCACCTCCGCGCAGCGCCAGCGCTGGTTCGACATCGGCTACACCAGCGAAGATCTCAACGCGTGCGATACGTTCAGCGCGCAGACCCTGTGACCCGGATCAGCCAAACACCGTGCCCAAAGTGATCACCGCGACCAGCGCCACCATCGGCACCGCAACCGCGACCACGAAAATATCGGGATAGCTTTTGCGGTGGTTGAGGCCCGTGATTGCGAGCAAGGTGATCACCGCGCCGTTATGGGGCATGCAATCAAACCCGCCCGATGAAATCGCGGCCACGCGGTGCAGCAACTCGGGGCTGATGCCCGCCGCCTGACCGAGTTGCGCATAGGTATCGCCCAGCGTTTGCAAGGCAATCGACAAGCCGCCCGAGGCCGATCCGGTGATCCCCGCCAGCGCATTGACCGCGATGGCTTCGGAAATCAGCGGGTTGGAGGGAAACAGGCCGGTGACCGCCGTCGCAATCACGGCAAAGGCGGGCAGGCTCGCAATCACCGAGCCATAGCCCACTTCGGAGGCCGTGTTGAAAATCGGCAGGAAGGCCCCCGTCGCCCCCAGACCCAAGGTCTCGCGCAGATCGCCGCGCAGGCGGGCGAAATTCGTCGCGACCAACACCAGCACGGCGGCAAAAAGCGCCGCGATGATCGCCCAGACTCCGCGCACGTCATCCAGCCCGACCGCGCCGAACTGCTCTTGCGCCAGATAGGAGGTGTCAAGCGCGGGCAGCACAAGGCGCGTCAGGATCAGGTTCAACCCGATCACCACCGCGATGGGCAGGACCGCCAGCCATGGCGATGGCAGCTTGCGCGTGTCTTCGCTTTTGTGGGTCCTGCGCGCGCTTGCGGCGCGGGCGTATTGGTCGTCCTCGCCGTAGCCCATGCCCGCGGCCGTAGCGCGCGCGATCCGCCGGTTGAGCCACAAAACGCCCCCGGCAAACATGATGATCGCCGCCACCATGCCCAGAACCGGCGCGGCAAAGGTGTCGGTGCCGAAATAGGGCGAGGGGATCGCATTCTGGATCGCCGGTGTGCCGGGCAGGGCCGTCATGGTGAGGGTGAAAGAGCCCAGCGCCAGCGCGGCAGGAATAAAGCGTTTGGGGTGGTTTGCGGCCACGAAAAGCGCGGCGGCAACGGGATAAACCGCAAAAGCCACCACAAAAAGCGACACGCCGCCATAGGTCAGGATCGCACAGGCCAGCACCACGGCCATGGCCGTTTGCCCCGTGCCCACGCGCGCCGTGATCGCCTCGGCCAGCGCGCGCGCCGATCCGGTCACTTCCATCAACTTGCCAAACACCGCGCCCAGCAGGAACAGCGGGAAAAACGCGGTGATATATTTGCCCAGCGCCGGCATGAAGACCTGCGTATAGGTCGCCAAAAGCGGTGCCCCCGCCAAAAGCGCGGCCAAAAGCGCCAGAAGCGGTGCCAGAATGACCACCGAAATGCCGCGATAGGCCAGATACATAAGTAGCGCGAGCGATATGATGATGCCTGCCACAACAACCTCCCCTTTGCGTGAACCATGGCGCTTTGACGCGCGCCTGACCTTGATCTAGCGCAAAGCCCGCGCAGGGCGGCCCCTAAGTTTTGCAACAACGCCGCTACAAAAGCGCAAGGCCCCCGCTAGCGCAGGGGGGCGGTTTTCCACAGGGTGACTTTGGTGCCGCCATGCGAGACGGACAGGCTGTCGGGCAGAAACGGCAGACCGGTGGCCTTGGCCAGACCGGCATCGGGCGCGATCATCGCCACGCGCCAGCCGGAAAACTCCGCCTTCAACACTTTGCCCAGCGTCCCGTAGACCGCAAAGAGCAGCTTTTTCTCGCTGATGCGCAGGCCGTAGGGCGGGTTGACGATGACCAGACCCGCTTGCCCCTCGGGGCGTTTGAGGTCCCCGACCGCATGGCAGTGAAAGCTGCACAGATCCGCAATCTGGGCCCGCTCGGCATTGGCTTTGGACATGCGCACAGCGCCCGCGTCACGGTCCGAGCCGTAAAAGCGCAGGGTCACCGGGCGGGGCGTGCTGGCCGCTTTCATCGCCGCCCAGCGGGTGGGATCGAAACTGGCAAGCTTTTCAAAGGCGAAACTGCGGCTGCGTCCGGGTTTGAGACCCGCCGCGATTTCCGCCGCTTCGATGACGAATGTGCCCGAGCCACACATCGGATCAACCACCGGCTCCGAGCCGTCATAGCCGCAATCGCGCAAAAAGAGCGCCGCGAGCGTCTCGCGCATCGGCGCTTTGTTCACCGCTTCTTTATGGCCGCGTTTGTGCAGGCTCTCGCCGGAGGTATCGATGGAAAAGACGCAAAGATCGTCCTCGATCCGCACCTTGAGGGTCAATTCGGCCTCGCTGGCCTCTTTGACCACCGTCAGCCCGTGGCTTTCGCGCAGCGCGGTTTCGATGCGCTGTGTTGCGGCCCCTGCGTGATAGATGCGCGACTTGCGACAGGTGACATCGACGCGCAGCGCCACGCCCTGTTTCAAAACCGCGCCCCAGTCGAATTTGCGCGCGCGTTTGTCGAGCTGGGCAAGATGCATCGCGCGAAAGCTGCCAAGGCGCGCCAGCACCCGCGTCGCGCCGCGCAGGCACAGATTGGCGCGCCATACATCGGGCCACTGGCCCATGAACTGGACGCCGCCCGTCACCGCCTGCGCCTGCGCAAACCCCGCGCCTTTGGCCTCGGCCAAAAGGGTGGGTTCCAGACCCGGTTGGACGACACAAAAAATTTCAAAGGGATCGGTGTTGCTCATGTAGCGTCTTTAGCGCGCCGCGCGCCGCTTCACGAGCGAAATCGCGCCCGTGCCCGTCCCCGTGCCCGTGTCCTGCCCCCGTGTCCCCCGCAGCGCGCGGGCGCGCCGGGCAGGGGGGCGGGGCGGGGCGCGCAACAATGTGCCAAAACCAAGGCGCGGATAGGGAAACAGTCGTGCAAAATCAATGTCTTTGTTTACGGTCTTGCGAAATGTCGCCCGCGATCCGCGTGGCAGAATTGCGGCGCATGGCGCGGCCGATTCGCACCGCGCGCGGCGGCATCTATCGCCTCGGCGGAAACAAATATCGCAGGGGGTTGGCATTGTTGCGAAGCGCGCAAGAGCCTGCAAAATTTCTTTCTTTGCAAGGCCATCTTTGCGCCGCGCAGGTTAACGGGCGCGCAAAGCCCTGCCGCTGCGTCATTCCACGCACCTCCGGTTTATGCCGCGTCTTGATATCCGATCGTATATTTCGCAGGAAACATGGAACAACCTGCTGACCTCAAATGACTTTTCGCCCTGTTTGGCGGGCTTGCGCTGATCGGGCGTCGCGGCCGGTGGCGCGCCCGCGCGCGGCGGAACAAAGCGCGAAGAGGGGCAAAATTAGGGCGATTTGATGCGCTGCGCGGCGAAAGGGCGAAAATTTTAGCTTTGTTGACCCCAAACTTTGCCTATTCTGCACTCATCAGCCCAACTGGGGGGCGATATCTACATGGTCACGGGGGCGGCCGCATCTGATCCGGGAAGTGCCGGAGCAACAAGGTGCGACCGTTGAGCGATATACGGAGGGGTCTGTATATCTGTTAAACGCGCACAAAGGGGGCAGTCTGTCCCACTGCGGAGCTATCGCTTCGACTGGCGAAGGCATTTAGCCTTTTGATGCCGGTTCAAAGCCTTGCCCGCCTTGTTTCTCCACAGCTTGGATATGATGCGCCGCCCGCGCGCCCTCACCGGATATCGCATCCGTAGCGGCATCATATTGTGTACCGGAATTCCGGGTTGCGGGCGCCTTGCGTCCACTTTGGTAAGGAGAGAGACATGACCTATTGGTGGATTTGCGGTGGCAAGACCTATGACGGTGGCCACAAGGGCGATCACGACTCTGACGACAACGCTTATGACGGCAACACCGATCACCTGATCGGTCTGTGGGAATTTGCGGATGGCGCGACGACCAAAGACACCGGCCTTTCGGATGGTGTGGCGCAGAACGGTGCGATGTTCAACGGCGCGACGGCCAAATCCGGTGCCTTGAAGCTTGACGGGTATAACGACCGCTTCGACGTGAAGGGCGATGACAATCCCTTCGACCTCGACAGCGGGACCATCCAGGTCGAATTCAACCAGGACTCCGAATATTACCGTGGCACCGAGACGCTGGTATCGCGCGGCGAATATTGCGACAAATCCTCCGAGGGCTATTTCGGCATCAACGTGACGTCGTCGGGTCAGGTTCAGGCCGTGCATTACGCCAATGGCAAATCCGTGGCTCTCTCCACGGCCAAGGGCTTTTTCAACCCCGGTGACGATGTGCGCGTGTCCTACACATGGGATGCGGCAGGCGTTGGTTCGTTCATCGTCGAGAACGTCACCGATGGCACCACCTATTCCACCGAATTCAATTCCACCGGTCTGGACCTCGACATCGGCGACAACGATGACGAGAATTTCACCTTTGGCGCACGCGAAAGCGACGATGGCTGCTATGACCAGCACTTCAACGGCGAAATCAACTATGTCGCCGTGTTCGACAATGATGTGCACGCCGAGGCAGACGGGGTTGTCGAGGGCACCGCAGGCGACGATCTGATCGATATCGCCTACACGGGTGATCCCGATGGCGACATGATCGACAATAACGACGCACTGCTGGACGGCGAGAGCGGCGATGACGACATCGTCGATGCGGGCGCGGGCGATGACACGGTGCTGGCGGGCGCAGGCAATGACGAAGTCTATGGCGGCGCGGGCAATGACACCCTGAGTGGCGGCGCGGGCGACGATGTGCTCTATGGCGACAGCACCTATGGCGACGGCGGTGTGACCATCACCATCGACGCCGGAACCGCTGGCTACGTGAACAAGGTCTATGCCTATACCATCGACCCCGACACGGGCGCGATTTCCAATATCGTGCTGCTGAGCGACAACGCCAAAACTGCCGAAGGCACGAGCTATAGCTATGATGCTGCTGCGGGTGCGACCGTGGGTGTGGGCATCGTGTCGCCCGAAGGCACGTTCCTGTCCTCGGGCTACGGGTCGAACGTCGGCCTCAACAGCGACAAGCTGGTGCATACGAAATTGCTGGCCACCAATGCCGACGGCTCGGTCACGCTGGGCTTTGAGGATCTCAACTGCCTTGGTGACAAGGACTTCAACGACGTGGTGATCACCGTCGATCTGGGCACATCGGGCGCGACGCTTGATAACGCGCATGTCGATTACACCTCCTCGACCACGCCGACCGGCGGCGGCGATGACATTCTCATCGGCGGCCTTGGCGCGGATGAAATGCATGGTGAAGCGGGCGACGACACCTTCGTGCTCGAAGACTCCTTTGGCAATGACACCATCATCGGCGGCGAGACCGGCGAAACCGCCGGGGACACGCTGGATGCCACCGCCGTCACCCAGGACACCACTGTTGTCCTGTCGGATGATCCCGAAACGGGCACGATTTCCAACGGCTCGGACACGGCTAGCTTTAGCGAAATCGAGAATGTGCTGCTGGGGTCTGGCGATGACACCGTGACCGGCGGCGCAGGCGACGACACGGTCGATCTGGGCGAAGGCGCGGATTACGCCGATCTCGGGGCCGGTGACGATACGGTCTCGCTGGGGCGCGACAGCGACGGCACGCCCGATGGCGACGCCGATGTCATCAAGTTCTCCGACAACGATGGCAACGACACGCTGCTCGACTTTGACGCACCGATCGACAATGGCGATGGCACGTTTACCGGCATTGATACGCTTGATGTCTCCGAATTGCATGACGCCACCGGCATTCCTGTCACCACCAACACCGTCGTTGTGTCCGCGGACACCGATGGCAATGCGGTGCTGACCTTCCCCAATGGCGAAACGCTGACCTTCCCCGGTCTGACGGTGGCCCAGCTCGACAGCCCCGAGGCGCTCAACGCCATCGGCATCCCGCTCTATGAAGACCCGCTTGACGGTATCGTCGAGGGCACGGCAGGGGATGATCTGATCGACACCGCCTACACGGGCGATCCCGAAGGCGACATGGTCGACGCCAATGACGCCATCCTGGGCAATGTCGGCTCGAACGATGACATCATCGAAGCCTATGAGGGCGACGATACGGTCTATGCCGGTCTGGGCGATGACCACATCGACGGCGGCGCGGGCGATGACACGCTCTATGGTGAGGCGGGCAACGACACGATCGTCGATGCCAGCGGCTCCGATACGGCCGATGGCGGCGCGGGCGACGATTTCATCGACGTGGCCGGGGGCGACAGCCCAGATACCATTGCCCAATTGCTGGCGCTGAGCGATCCCAACGGGCTCGCGGACCTCGACTATTCGCCCTATTCGTCGGTTATTCCGGTCGATGACGACCCCAATGACGACAAGGACACGGTCTATGGCGGTGAGGGCAACGACACCATCATCACCGGTGACGACGCCGATTACATCGAGGGCGGTGCGGGCAACGACACGATCTATTCGGGCATCGACGACGATACCGTCTACGGCGGCGACGGCGACGACTATATCGAGGACGTGCAGGGCGCCGATCACATCGAGGGCGGTGACGGCAACGACACGATCATCGCGGGCTTTGATACTTTCTCCGACTATGTGGGCGACGATCCCCGCATCCCGACAGGCGCCTATCCCTTTGCCTCCGACCAGAACACCACCGACGGCATGGACTATGTCGATGGCGGCGCGGGCAATGACATCATCTACACCGGCGACGACGCCGACACGATCTATGGCGGCACCGGCGACGACTATATCGACGCCGGGATCGACGACGACTTTGTCGATGGTGGCGCTGGCAACGATACGATCATGGGGGGCCACGGGTCGGACCTGATCTATGGCGGTGACGGCGATGACTACATCGACGCCTCCGACAAAGACGGGGTGATGAACCACACCGACGAAAGCGACGACACCGATCCCTTGCCCAACAACGACCGTGACGAAGTCCACGGCGGCGCGGGCAATGACACCATCATCGGTGGCGACGATGCCGATACGCTTTATGGCGACGATGGCGATGACACCATCGACGGCGGGATCGACAATGACACGATCTACGGCGGCGCGGGTCGCGATCTGCTGATCGGCGGTGACGGTGATGATTACATCGACGGCGGCTCGGACTCCGACACGATCTACGGTGGCGCGGGCAACGATACGCTGATCGGTGGCGCACAGGCCGATTTCATTGACGGCGGCGACGGCGACGATGTGATTTCCTCGGGCGACGGCAAGGACACGCTGCTCGGCGGCGCTGGCAACGACACGATCTTTGGCGGCAACGGCGAGGATTACATCGACGGCGGCGAAGGCGATGACACCATCGAAGGTTCTTCGGGCAACGATGAAATCTACGGCGGCACCGGCAACGATGTGATCAACGCCGGTCTCGGCGCGGATTATGTCGATGGCGGCGAGGGCGACGACATCATTCTGGGCGGCAACGAGAACGACGTCATCCTGGGCGGCGCCGGCAATGATGTGATCGACGGCGGCAAGGATGACGATGTGATCGACGGCGGCGATGGCGATGACACCATCACCGGTGGCGACGGCATCGACACGCTGTCGGGCGGCTTTGGCGATGACACCTTCCTTGGCGGCAATCCCGGCGATCATGTCGATGGGGGCGAAGACCCCGATGATGGCGATACCGACACGCTGGACCTGACCGGCGCGGGCAATATCAAGATCGTCTACGACTCGTCGAACCCCGAAAACGGGACGGTCGAATTCCGCAGCGACAACGGCGATGTCACCGGCACGATGACCTTCGAGAATATTGAAAACGTCATTCCCTGCTTTACGCCCGGAACGCTGATCGCGACCCCGCGCGGCGAAGTGCCGGTGGAATCCATCCGCGAAGGCGACCGGATCATCACCCGCGACAACGGCATCCAGGAAGTCCGCTGGGCGGGCAAGAAGGACATGGACTGGAAACAGTTTGCGCTGAACCCGCATCTGCGCCCCGTGCTGATCCGCAAGGGCGCGCTTGGCAACGGTGTGCCCGAACGCGACATGATGGTCTCGCCCAACCACCGCATGCTGGTGGCCAACGATAAAACCGCGCTCTACTTTGAAGAGCACGAAATTCTCGCGGCTTCCAAACATCTGGTGAATAACGCGGGCATTCAGACCGTGGAGGTCATGCAGACCAGCTACATCCACTTCATGTTCGACCGCCACGAGGTCGTGCTGTCGGATGGCACCTGGTCGGAAAGCTTCCAGCCGGGCGACCTGACGCTGGGCGGTATCGGCAATGCACAGCGCGAGGAGATCTTCGAACTCTTCCCCGAGCTGCGTGAGAAAACCGGCATCAACGCCTATCAATCGGCGCGCCGGACCCTCAAAAAACACGAAGCCCGTCTGCTGGTCGACTAACGCGACGGCACCGGCTTCAAGTGTCAGGCGCTGCCACGCCTGACACGCGAGGGACCGCAGGAACTGGGGCTGTCCTGCGGTCATCATGCTCTGCACGAACCTGTGCAAAGCCGCGCCTGATTTCAGGGCGCGGCTTTCGCATTTTGCGACAATCGTGATTCTCTTTCGTTTGTGTTCAATGCCATAGGGAGCTCTCCCTATGCGTGTATTTGTGCTGAAATATAAGGCACTCAGCGCGAACCTTCCGCGCGCGAACCTTGGCAAAAATGCGACAGCGCCTTTGCCTGACGAAGGTGTGATTGAACACAAAGGGGAAACAATCGCCTGAAACCTGGGGTGAAATTGCAGGTTTCAGGCGCAATTCACCCTGTTTTGACGCCAAATGAGCGGGTCCAGTGCGAAAGAGGGGCAAGCGAGGCCCCGGGCTTTTGCTGCGACGCAGTATTTTTTGCGGCAGCAATGTGGCGAGAAGCAGCGTTTTGAGTTACCATGGAATTAACGACAGAAGCATCGAAGGTGGCAGTCCTCACGATCGCTCGTTGGTTTGGAACCGGCTCGCCAAAAGGGTGGTCCAGACAAAATCTCTCACTTTTGCCCACGGGTCCTTGGACCTTTGGGTGCCACATTCGTTAACGCGGCGCAGAAGTTTACCTGCGAAACTCATTGCGCATTTGACGCATAAGGATCTGCCATGACCACCTCCTCCCATTCGTCAGGGTCTACCTCAAGCACCATCATCAACGGTACCGATGGCGTCGACAGCCTTGTCGGCACCTCCAAATCCGAAACGATCTACGCGGGCGGCGGCGGCGATACGGTTTACGGTAACGGCGGCAATGACACGATCTATGGCGACACGCTCGCACCTGCCGGGTCCGATTGCTACGACTCCAGCACCGATCATTCGCTTTATGTCTGGGATCTTTCGACCGTAAGCGAAAGCATCAAGCGCGGCAATGACAGCGCCTTTCCCAACGACACGAATGGCGACTCCGATGTAAAGGGCAACACCTTTACGATCGCGGCGGGCGCTGCGCCGGTGATCGTCGGGGTCTCTGATCGCGACGCCTATTTCAACGACGGCGATACCAGTCAGGACATTTCCGGAAGCCGCGTCACGATTGATGGCCGGACCGGGCGCGTTGGCGACCGTCTGACACCGGAATATTCCTATTCCGTGACCGATAGCGCCGGCAAGATCATCAACATCTATGTGGTTGAACTCGGGTCGAACCACTCGGTCGGATTTGTGTCCGATGCGCCGATGCAGGCGGGCGAAACCTATACCATCGTCAAGCTCACCGACACGCATCCCTCGGTGCGCTATGACCATCTTGCGGGTCCGGTGGTCGAGGATGGCGATGACTACCTCGACGGTGGCGCAGGCGACGACACGATCTATGGCGAGGGTGGCAACGACACCATTCTGGGCGGCTCGGGCAAGGACATCCTTTACGGCGGTGAGGGCGACGACACGATCTCTGCAGGCTCCGGCACCGACAAGGTCTACGGTGGCGCGGGCAATGACACGATCCACGGCGGCGGCGACAACGATGTGCTTGAGGGCGGCGCCGGTGCCGATACCTTCTATCTTGACGAACTCGGTGACGACACCCGCAACGTGAACACGACCGTCAACGGCGGCTTTGAAGGCGATGACAACGACACGCTCGACCTGTCGGGGCTGCGCGCCGAAGGCTTCAAGGTCGTGAACCGCGTCGACAACCCCGAAACCAACGGCAACGCCGGTTTCAACGGGCAAATCCAGATGTTCAACGAGGCCACGGGCGCCTATGCGAATATCAACTACACCGACATCGAACATGTCATCGTTTGCTTCACGCCCGGCACGGCGATTGTGACACCGCGCGGCGAAGTCATGGTCGAAGACCTGCAAGCGGGCGACAAAGTGTTCACCCGCGACAACGGCCAGCAGGAAATTGCATGGGTCGGGGAAAAATCCCTGAGCGCGCGTGACCTCGCCGCGCAGCCCGATCTTCAGCCGGTGCTGATCCGTGCGGGCTCTCTGGGCAATGGTTTGCCCGAGCGCGACATGATGGTCTCCCCCCAGCACCGCGTGCTGATTGCCTCGGAGAAAGCGCAGCTGTTCTTTGAGGAATCCGAAGTTCTGTCTGCGGCCAAACACCTGATCGGCCTGCCGGGGATCGAGCGCGCCCATGTGTCCGAAACACGTTACATCCACTTCATGTGTGAAAATCACGAAGTGGTCCTGTCGAACGGGTGCTGGACCGAAAGCTTCCAACCCGGCCAGCGCTCGATGCGCGGCCTAGAAGCGCCCCAGCAGGCCGAGATCATGTCGCTCTTCCCCGAGTTGGAAAATCTGGCGGGTCTGAACAGCTACCATGCGGCGCGCCGGACCTTGAAAAAACACGAAGCGCAGCTGTTGCGCGCTTCGTAACCTGTTATTTTCGCGCCAGAAGGGCGCAGTCGAGTTTTAGCCGTGAGTGGGCGAAAGCTTTTTTAGTACCAATGACTTGATCTGCAGCGCCGGCCCTTTGGGTCGGCGTTGTGCGTTTGAGCTGTTTCACGGCCAAGGCGCAAAACAAAACGCCCCCGATTGTCGGAGGCGTTTCATATTGCAGGCGTTTGTCGATATCGCAGGGCGGGGTCGACCTAACGCTCGGGAAGCAGGCCCCGCGGGCTAAAGCGCAGGACCAGCAGCAAGACGATCCCCATGGTCATCAGCCGCGTGTAGGCCACGCGTTCCTGCAGGGCGCTTGTGATACTGTGATCCTGCCCAAGGCCGCTGGTCAGCGCGCTGATCAGCCAACCGCCGATAGGCTCGACCTGAACCCAGAGGAACCAGACCAATAGCCCGCCCAGAACCGCGCCCCAGTTGTTGCCCGAGCCGCCAAGGATCACCATGATCCACACCAGGAAAGTGTAGCGCAGCGGCTGGTAGGTCGAGGGCGTCAACTGCCCGTCCAGCGTGGTCATCATGGCCCCTGCAATGCCGACAATGGCCGAGCCGATGATGAAAATCTCCAGATGGCGACCTTTGACGTTCTTGCCCATGGCTTCGGCGGCCACTTCGTTGTCGCGAATGGCGCGCATCATCCGGCCCCAAGGCGACTTAAGCGCCAGTTCCGCGCCCCATAACACAATGCCCAGAACGACGATAAAGAGCGCCGCATAGGCCAGTTTCACCGTGATCGCAGAGGCTGTGACGGGATCGGCACCGATGGCCTGCATCTGGCCGACAAACCACTGCGACTGTTGCAGGTCGATTTCATAGGGCACGGGGCGGGGCAGGCCGATGACGTTTTTCACGCCCCGCGTCATCCAGTCCTCGTTTTTGAGCATGGCGATGACGATCTCGGAAATGCCGAGCGTGGCGATGGCAAGGTAATCCTCGCGCAGCCCCAGCGCGGTTTTGCCAATCGCCCAAGCCGCCCCGGCGGCAAGCAATCCGCCCACCGGCCAGCTGAACAAGACCGGCAGGCCAAGCCCGCCCAGATAGCCGGTCGCAGCAGGGTTTACCGCCTCAATCGCGGCGACAGCGGGATCGAACACCGCGCGAAAGGCGAAAAACCCAAGGATCAACAGGGCGGCGATGGCCAGCCCGCGCGCGCGCCCCTTCGCCATGCGTTTCCACAGCAAAACGGCGGTGGCAATCACCGCGGCGGCCAAGGCCAGCGCCGCAATCACACGGCCCCCCCCCGCGGCCCATGCTTCGGGAACGGGGGGCATGGCGGTCAGCACCACGCCCAATCCGCCAAGGGCGATGAAGCCCATGATGCCGACGTTAAACAGCCCCGCGTAGCCCCATTGCACATTGACCCCAAGCGCCATGATGGCCGAAATCAGCCCCATGTTCAAAAGCGACAGGGCGGCATTCCAGCTTGAGGTGAGGCCGGTAAGCAGGATCAGCAGCGCGACAGCCGCAAACAACAGCGGGCCACGCAGGCGGGAGGTCGGCGTATCTTGGACGCGGGAACTCATGCGGATTTTCCTCCGAACAGGCCATTGGGGCGGAACAAAAGGACGATCACGAGGATCGCGAACGAGACCGCGAATTTGTAATCCGTCGACAAAAGCTGTGCCAACCCGTCAGGTTGCAGGGCCTCTGGCAACACGTAGCCTGCCACTTTTTTGAATGCATAGGTGAACAGGATTTCAGCGTAGGCAATGGTAAAGCCGCCCACGATCGCCCCGAGAGGCGAGCCAAATCCCCCCACGATCGCCGCTGCGAACATCGGCAGGAGGATCTGGAAATAGGTGAAGGGTTTGAACGACTTATCCAGTCCGTAGAGGGTGCCTGCGACGGTCGCAAGGATCGCGACGATCACCCAGGTGACCCGCACAACATGCTCGGGATTGATCCCCGACAAGAGGGCAAGATCCTCGTTGTCGGAATAGGCGCGCATGGATTTTCCGGTGCGGGTGCGGTTCAAAAACCAAAACAGCGCAGCGACCACGATCACGGCGGTGACAACTGTTACGGCCTGTGTGGTTTTGAGCGACAGCGCCTCATCAAGCCCGGTCGCCGCCTTGAAATCGCGCGCGGAAATCAGGAACCGCGCGCCGTCGGAAAAGGTCCGGTCTTCGGTGCCTACAAACATGCGCACCACGCCGTTCATCACAAAGGCGACCCCGATGGAGACGATCATCAACATCACCGGCGCGGCTTTCACCCGCCGATAGAAACGGTAAACAACGCGGTCGGTCCCCAGCACCAGCGCAATGGTCGCAAGACAGCCAAAGGGCAGGGCAAGCAGCGCGGTCGGCAGGATCCCAAAGCTGATCCCCCAGCTTTGAAACAGCGCCGTGACGCCGATCACCACCATGGTCCCGAAGGCCATGACATCGGCATGGGCAAAGTTGGAAAACCGCAGGATGCCGAAAACAAGCGTGACGCCAAGCGCGCCAAGGGCAAGTTGGGCGCCATAGGCCGTGGCGGGGATCACCACATAGTTCAACAGCGCGACAAGCGCGTTCAAAAGGTCGATCATGATTGGTCCCTGCAAGTGCCTGCGTAATACGTCTCATAGGTCGGCAAGGCATTGGGCGCGCGCCGCATCAAGGTAAACGTCTGGTCACGGTCATGGGTAAATTCCCACGTGCCGTCGCGGTCTGAGAATGTGGATTTGGTCTGGCCCGCAATGGTGGTTGCCTGCGCGCGCAGGTCCGGCCCGTTGTCAAAGCGCAGCACGCCGCTGAGGTCGTCAAACTTGGTAAAGCGCACCGAATACCCATCGGCGGCGCAATTGTCGGCCGAATTGCGACAGACCGTATCGGTCAGGCAAAAGACGGCGATGACGGGCTCGGGCGCGGCTTGGGCGCAGAGCGGCAGGGTACAAAGCACGGCCGCCGCTTTCAGATTGTGGTGTGATACCATGCCCACGCTCAGCCCCCCAGAAAGGTGCGCCGCACCTCGGGATTTGCCAGCAATGCGGCACCCGTGTCGGTATAGGCATTGCCGCCCTGCACGAGAACATATCCTTTGTCAGCGATTTCAAGCGCTTGTCGGGCGTTTTGTTCGACCATGAGGATCGACACGCCGCTGCGCGCCACCTCGATGATCCGGTCGAACAGCTCATCCATGACGATGGGCGACACGCCTGCGGTGGGTTCATCCAGCAGCAGCAATTTCGGCTGGGTCATCAAGGCGCGGCCCACGGCGACCTGTTGGCGCTGCCCGCCGGACAATTCCCCCGCCGCCTGTGCGCGTTTTTCGCGCAGGATCGGAAAGAGATCGTAAATCTGTTCTATCGTCACCGAGATATCGTCGCGGCGCAGAAAGCCGCCCATTTCGAGGTTCTCCTCGACCGACATCGTGCCGAATATATTGTTCGTCTGGGGCACAAATCCCATGCCCTTGGCGACGCGATCCTGGGGCGAGAGTTTGGTGATGTCCTCGCCGTCAAAGACCACCGACCCCTCGCGCAGCGACATCATGCCGAACACGGCCTTCATCGCGGTGGATTTTCCGGCACCGTTGGGGCCGACGATCACGGCAATTTCGCCTTTTTCGACGGTGATATCGCAGCCTTGCAGAATATCCGCGCCGCCGTAGCCACCCCGCATCCGGGTTGCACAAAGAAAGCTCATGCGGGTGCTCCTGCGGCTTGGTCGGGGCTTTTGAGGCCTTTGTTCTTCAGCCCTGTGCCAAGATAGGCCTCGATCACCGCCTCGTTGGACATGATGGCTTCGGCCGTTCCGCGGGCGAGCACCTGGCCTTGGGCCATGACGATGACCGGATCGCAGAGCTGTTTGATGAAATCCATATCGTGTTCGATCATCACAAAGGTATAGCCGCGCTCGGTGTTCAGACGCTTAATGGCATCGCCAATCGTGTACAAAAGCGTGCGGTTGACGCCCGCGCCCACTTCGTCGAGGAACACGATCTTGGCATCGACCATCATCGTGCGGCCCAGTTCCAGAAGCTTTTTCTGCCCGCCCGAAATATTGCCCGCTTTTTCGTCGGCAATATGGGGAATGGTCAGAAACTCCAGCACCTCATCGGCCTTGGCGCGCAGGGCGCTTTCCTCGGCCTGAATGCGTTTGCGGTGAAACCACGTGTTCCACAGGCCTTCGCCCGATTGCGCCGCAGGCACCATCATCAGGTTCTCGCGCACCGTCATCGAGGAAAATTCATGCGCAATCTGAAAGGTGCGCAGCAACCCTTTGTGAAACAAGGCGTGGGGCGCAAGGCCGGTGATGTCCTCACCGTCGAAAATCACCCGCCCCGACGTGGGTTTCAACACCCCCGCGATCACGTTGAACAGTGACGTTTTGCCCGCGCCATTGGGGCCGATCAGGCCGGTGATCGACCCTTTCTCGATGGTGATCGATGCGCCATCGACGGCGCGAAAGCCCCCGAAATGCATGTGCAGGTCTTCGACAGTAATCATCAAATCTGTCCCCGTTACACCCCGGTGTCCCCGCCGTGGTGCCAGCTTCTACATGTGCGAAGTCCGACCCTGTGACAGGGCCGGACCTTGCAGTTTTCCAAAATTTTAGCGGATTTCGACGGTTTCGAAATCGCCATCGGTGATGGTGTAGTAGCGGTAGCTGCCTGCCGCTTCGCCCGCACCGATCAGCTCGACGTTGGTTGCGCCGACATAGTCGATGTCGCCGCCCGACTTGAGAATTTCGATGGCTTTGCCCAATTCGCCCGGCAGGATCGGCTCGCCCGGCGCGTTGGCAACGGCCATCAGGTTGGCTTTCACACCTTCGCGTGTCGGCTCGCCTGCGGCCAGAGCCAGAGCGATGAGGGCCGCCGCGTCGTAGCTTTCGCGGGTGTAGGCGCCGCTCGGTTCGATACCGGCTTCGGAGGCCAGCGCGTTGAAGGCTTCGGTGCCTTCGCCTTCGGACCAGGGCACGATCCCGATGGACCCGTCGATATCCGCGCCGAAGGTGTCGACAAGGCTTTGGCCGTACATGCCGTCGCCCAGCAGGAAGGTGTCAAACGCGCCGGTGTCGATGGCTGCCTGCATGATGCCCTTGCCGCCCTGATCGACGTAGCCAAGCACGACCAACACGTCGCCGCCCGCAGAGGCCAATGCGCCGATCTCGGCGGAATAGTCGCCTTTGCCGTCTTCATGGCTGGTGTTGATGGTGATCTCGCCATCGAAATTCGCCGCAAACGCATCCGACAGGCCTTTGCCGTAGTCGGAGTTGGTATAGGTCACGGCAACGCTTTCGATGCCTTTTTCTTCCAGCACATCTGCCAGAATTTCCCCCTGACGCGCATCGGAGGGCGAGGTACGGAAGAACAGGCCGTTGTCTTCGGCTTGCGAGAGCGCGGGCGAAGTGGCCGAGGGCGACACCATGACCACACCGTTGGGAACGGCGACATTGGCCAGAACAGCGCCCGTCACACCGGAACAATCGGCGCCCATGATGGCGACGACATTGTCGGAGGTCACAAGGCGTTCGCCCGCGGCGGTTGCGGCGGCAGAATCAGTGCAGGTGCTGTCGGCGCGCACGGGGGCCAGTGTGTAGCCCTCGAAAGCGCCGCTGTCGTTGACCTGGGTCAGGGCCAGTTCAGCGCTGGCAGCCATGCCGGGGGTGAGCGACTCGATCGGGCCGGTAAAGCCGAGAATCACGCCGACATTCAACGTTTCGCTGTCCTGGGCATAGCCCGCACCTGCAGCAATCATCGTGGCCGCAGAGGCCAAAAGCAGCTTTTTCATGTATCTCTCCCATATTGAGACTTTTCTGGGCCGCACGTCTTTGGCGCGGCTCCTGTGGGCAAACCTAGACAAGCTTTTACCAATTGGAAAGATATCCGCCGCATGGCCTTTTGGCTAAATCGTTGCTTTTGTCGCTTTACGCAGCGTCGGGGTGAAAATTCTTGCAGGCAACAAGCTACCTCGCGCAGGGGTGATGCCACATTCGTGCCGAAGGCCCTAAACTGGGGCAACCGACATTCTGATATTTTGGAGAGCCACCATGCGATTGATGACCCTCGGCCCGCTGTTTGTGGGAACCTTGCTGGCACCCCTTGCCGCTGATGCGGTGGAGCGCGCCACACAAAGCGGCCCTGTGGAGGTCACGCAGATCGTCACGGGGCTGGACATGCCCTGGGCGCTGGCGTTCCTGCCCGATGGGTCCACTTTGGTGAGCGAAAAATCCGGCCGGTTGCTGCGCGGTGTGGGGGGCACGATGGTGCCGGTCAGCGGCGTGCCGCAGGTGCGCGATTCCGGGCAGGGCGGCTTGCTTGATGTCATGGTGCCACGCGATTTCGCGACCAGCGGCGAGATTTTCCTGAGCTACGCCAAACCCATGGCGGGGGGCGCGGGCACGGCGCTGTTCAAGGGCAGGCTCGATCTGGAAAGCAACAGCCTGACGGGCGATGATATTTTCCAAATGTCGCAGGGCAGCCGCGCGGGGCAGCATTTCGGCTCGCGCATCGTTGAGGGCGCGGATGGAACGATCTACCTCACCATCGGCGAGCGCGGCGAGGGTCCGCTTGCCCAGGACCTGTCGCGCCACAACGGCAAAGTCGTGCGGATCAACCGTGACGGCTCACTGCCAAGTGACAATCCCTTTGTCGATACTGCCAAGGCGCAGCCCGACATCTGGTCCTACGGGCACCGCAATCCCCAGGGCGCGGCGATGGATGCCAGCGGCCAGATCTGGATCGCAGAACATGGCGCCAAAGGCGGGGATGAAATCAACCGCCTCGCAAAGGGCGCGAATTTCGGCTGGCCGGAAATTTCCTTTGGCACCAACTATAACGGCAGCGGCTTTGCCCAAGGGACAGCCGCACAGGGCATGACCCAGCCGCAGTTCTATTGGGACCCCTCTATGGCCCCCTCGGGCTATGCCATTGCCACCACATCGCAAATTGAGGACTGGCAGGGCGATCATTTCATCGGATCGCTGAAATTCGACTATATTTCCCACATTGATCCCGACAGCTGGAGCGAAGAACGCCTGTCCTGGCCCGAAACCGAGCGTGTGCGCGATGTGGTGAGTGCGCCGGATGGCACGCTGTGGTTTATCAGCGAGACGCGCGGCGCGATCTTTCGCATTTCGCCCAGCCTTTAGGCAGTTGCGCGAAATTTGGCCCGCTTTTATGGGTTTTCTTGTCGCGAGAGCGCGAATATAAGCATCTCGTTATCAGCGCTAACATCAGGTTAATTCTGACCTGTCGCACCGCGCCGAAACACAGCTTGAGACAGATAATTTTCGGAGAGAAACATGCAAGATTGGGTCAAAACTGCCTGGCGTTCCAAGCCTCGGGTGCAGATGCCCGTCTATACGGACGAGGCCGCGCTGACTGCTGTAGAAGCACAGCTTGCCAAATATCCGCCGCTTGTTTTTGCCGGTGAAACGCGCACGCTGAAATCGCAACTGGCCGCCGCTTCGCGGGGGGAGGCCTTTCTGCTGCAGGGCGGCGATTGTGCGGAAAGCTTTGCCGAATTTGGCGCGGACCTGATCCGCGACACGTTTAAAGTCATGCTGCAAATGTCCATGGTGCTGACCTTTGGCGCGAAAGTGCCCGTGGTCAAAGTGGGGCGTATGGCGGGTCAATTCGCCAAACCGCGCTCGGCCCCCACCGAAACCATTGGCGGCGTGGAATTGCCCAGCTACCGTGGCGATATCATCAACGGGTTCGATTTCACGCCCGAGGCGCGTATCCCCGATCCCCAGCGCATGTTGCAGGCCTACACGCAGGCCGCTGCCTCGCTTAACCTGCTGCGTGCCTTTTCCAAAGGCGGTTTTGCCGATATCCACCGCGTGCATGCCTGGACCCTGGGCTTTACCGAGCGTGACGAGGCGGAAAAATACCGCGACATGGCGAGCCGGATTCAGGATACGCTGGATTTCATCAAGGCGGCCGGCATGACGGGTAAAAGCAACCCCGACTTGCAAACCGTTGATTTCTATACCTCTCACGAGGCGCTTTTGCTGGAATACGAAGAGGCGCTGACGCGTGTGGACAGCACCTCCGGCCAGACGATTGCGGGCTCGGGCCATATGATCTGGATCGGGGATCGTACCCGTCAGCCTGACGGCGCCCATGTGGAATTCTGCCGTGGCGTGGCCAATCCCATCGGTCTGAAATGTGGTCCCACCACGACGCCTGAGGACCTCAAGGTCTTGATGAACAAGCTGAACCCTGAAAACGAGGCGGGGCGTCTGACGCTGATCGCGCGGTTCGGGGCGGGCAAAGTGGGCGATAACCTGCCACGTCTGATCAAAACGGTGCAGGATGAGGGCGCGAATGTCGTCTGGTCCTGCGATCCGATGCACGGCAATGTCATCAAATCCTCGACGGGCTATAAAACGCGGCCCTTCGATGCGATCTTGTCCGAAGTGCAGGATTTCTTTGCCATCCACCGCGCAGAAGGCACGGTTCCGGGCGGTGTTCATGTCGAAATGACCGGCAAGGATGTGACCGAATGCACCGGCGGCGTGCGCGCCGTGACCGATGAGGACCTGTCGGATCGCTATCACACCGCTTGCGATCCGCGTCTCAACGCCTCGCAATCGCTGGAACTCGCGTTCCTCGTGGCCGAAGAACTGTCCAGACGCAAACAGGACCAGGCGGCGGTCGTGAACGCCTAAGAGCTGTCGTAATCGCAAAAGGCGGGGAGGCCTGATGCTTGATTACGCGAGAAAGCCGACCCCTTGGGGGTCGGCTTTTTTAATGGAAACAGGTAGTTGTGCGCAGCCGTTAAACGCCTTTGTGAAAAATGAATGCCGCGTCGTGACGGGTGTAGCCCGCGTGTTCGTAAAAGGTCACGGCCTTGGGGGCGGACAACAGCAGATGGGTGTCGACATCGGGCGCTTGGCGGACGGTCATTTTCAACAACAGCTTGCCAATGCCATGCCCCTGATAGCTTTCATCCACCGCAAGGTCCGAACAATACAGGCAAAACGCCCAATCGGTGATCGAGCGGGCGACACCGACGATTTTGTCGCCATCGCGCGCGGTGACGATGATCTGCGCGCCGTCAATCATCGCCGCAAGCTTGGCAAGATCATCGGCGGGGCGGCGCGCCGCAAGACCGGAACTGCGCAACACCGTTTGAAATTCCTCAGCAGAAAGAGAGGGTTCGACCTGATAGGTAATGTCCATTGTGCGGATGCCTTGCGTTCTTGGATGGCGTATTTAGATGGGACTGCGACGACCAAAGGCCGTCAAGCGCGGTCTTTGGCTCTGTCGCAGTCTTACGCCGCCGGCAAAGGCAAGGCAAACCTATGTGTCAACGCGCGACGTGCTGCGCGCGTTCAGGGCCGCAGCCCCGCCGTTTTTATTCCTGCTCGTTGTGGACCAGACGCAGGGGCGGGCGGGCGCGCTCGGGGCCAAAGCCGCGCTTGGCTTCGGCAAAACCTTGGGGCGTGCGGGTCGGGCGCGGTGCCTCGGCGGGGTCGATGGTGCCCTGCGGGGTCAGATCGGGGGTGGCACTGTCGCTCAGAATGTCGCGCGCGATCACTTCGCTGACGTCAAAGCGGCGCGGCTGGCGGCCGATGGCACCGTGGGACTGGAAACAGCCCAGCACGCGGTTCACATCCCCAAGGTCGGATTTCAGCGGGCAAAGCAGCAATTGCGCCTCAAGCGGGCCGCGCCCGATGCCGCGCTCGCCGGTCAGCGTGATCTGGCTGATCTGCGGGCCTTCAAACACGGCTTCAAGGGCGGCGGCGATTTTGGTGCGGCTTTCGGGGGTGAACATTGCCGTCAAAGGCATGCCGCGCACCTCCATGCCCATCAGGTCGGTCAGATGCATGCCCGCAAGGCGAAAGCGCGCCACGCCGGGGGCGATGCGTTCCAGAATGAACGCATATTCAAGCGCCGATTGCATCCCGCGCGGATCGATATCCGAGCGCGCAGGCACGGGGCGCCCTTTGCGCAGGCCTTCCCAATAGGCTTCGACCTCTTTGAGGGCGGGAAAGGGGCTTGCCTTGCGCGGCATGAAAGACACGACGTTCGATCCGCTGACATATTCAATTTTCACGACGTTCACCTATTCAATCGATCCGCTGGAAACCCATGGACATCGGGGTCCGGTTTTCGGTCTGGCGGAAGTTAACATGTGGCAAGCAATCTTGCCTTGTCCTCAATATGCCACGACTCTGCCCCATTTGGGGAGAAAAACTAACGAATGGTTAATGTTCGGGCGCGTATTTGAGGTGAAATCGGGAGGTTACGCGCCCGGATCCGGCGCGAATTGACCAAAGCCGAGATATTTTTGACGCAATATGAAAGAGTTGCGGCCAAAGACCGATCGCTGTCTTTGGATCAAAATTTCTTTGGCTCTACCGCGTTGCACATGCCGCATAGCAGATATGCACCCTTCGGGACGGTCTGTTTTTTCTCTTTTCAGGCGGGAATTTAGAGAAATAAGGCGCAACTGTGGCACAGAACATGGTTAACGCGGTCCTCGGGGCGGGTGGGCTGCCGCAATTGTAAATTGGCGCCCTGTGGGCACTGGCTGGGGGATGCGCGGGCGGGAAGGGGGGGCGATTCTGTTTGACCTGCGGGGGACTTCCTCTGGCCCGCCAGCGCGCAGCCGTTTATAGGATGGCCAAAACACCTAAGTTTTCGTGACTTTGCCCAAAGGACTGTTTCATGACCGACACGCGCCGCGGCCTGCTTGTTATTTTGTCTTCGCCTTCGGGGGCCGGCAAATCCACCCTCGCGCGCCGGATGATGGATTGGGACACAAGCCTGCGGTTTTCGGTCTCGGCCACGACCCGCAGCCCGCGCGCCGGCGAAGTGGACGGCGAGCATTATCATTTCGTCGAGGAATCCGACTTCAAAACGATGGTCGCACAAGGGGAGATGCTTGAGCATGCCCATGTGTTTGGCAATTTCTACGGCTCGCCCGCCGCCCCCGTGCGCGAGGCGATCGAGGCGGGGCGCGATGTGTTGTTCGATGTGGACTGGCAGGGGGCACAGCAGATTTCCAACTCAAGCCTGCGCGACCATGTTCTGTCGATTTTCGTGCTGCCGCCCTCGATCCGCGAATTGCGCCGCCGCCTGGAAACGCGCGGACAAGACAGTGACGAGGTCATTTCCAAGCGGATGCAAAAAAGCTGGGACGAGATCAGCCATTGGGACGGCTATGATTACGTGCTGGTCAATGACGATCTGGACGCGAGTTTCGAGAAGCTTAAAGTGATCGTGACGGCGGAACGTATGCGCCGCGCCCAACAACCCGGGCTGGTCACCTTCGTGCGCAGCCTGCAAACGGAATTTCAGGAATTCGAAGACCGCGACGCTTAGGCGCGATGCGCCAGAAAGGGCCCAGATGACGCTTTATGCCTTGGACGACCACGCGCCGGTTTTGCCGGAAACCGGAGATGTCTGGATTGCGCCCGATGCCAATGTCATCGGCAAGGTCGTGTTGCAGGCGGGGGCCAATATCTGGTTTGGCGCGACGCTGCGCGGCGATAACGAAGTCATTTTGGTCGGCGCGGGCAGCAATATTCAGGAAAACTGCGTGTTGCACACGGATATGGGCTTTGGACTCGACATTGGTGCAGGCTGCACCATTGGCCATAAGGCCATGCTGCATGGCTGTGTGATCGGGGACAATACCCTGATCGGCATGGGGGCAACGGTGCTGAACGGGGCCAGAATCGGCAAGAATTGCCTGATCGGGGCAGGGGCGCTGGTGACGGAAGGGCGCGAGATACCCGACGGGTCTTTGGTGATGGGCGTCCCTGCCAAAGTCGTGCGCCCCCTGGAGCCTGCGCAGATCGACGGGCTGCGCGCCTCGGCGCTGCATTATCAAACCCGCGCGCGGCTGTTTCGCGACAGGTTGGTGGCGCTTGACTGAGGCGGCCTAGTTCAGCGTCGGGCTGAGGGCGTCATCGGCAAGGAAATCAAAATCGATATCGGGGCACAGGCCGCGCACTTCGCGCTTGATGATTTCGGGGCGCGGCAGGCCGACGGCTACGCTGCGATACAGGCCGCGAAATTCGAGCTGCGAGAGGCGCTGCGCCAGATCGAGGCAGTCGAAGGCCGCGCAAATCACCGGCGACAAGACGACATCGGGGCGCAGCGTCGCCATGAGGTCAAAGGTCAGTTCGTAAAAGTCGGCATAGTGCAGATCGGGTTCATCGATGATGGCGCCACCTTTCAACCGCCAGCGCGCAACCTCGCCAACGACCAGAATGCGGGTCTGGTTCTGGTCGGGTTTCCTGGAGGTCGATTGCGCATAGAGGGGCGTTGGTGGTGTCATCATAATCGTCATGCCGATCAGCGATTCCCGCTTTGGTTGGTCATTGAACCTATTGAAGCGTATAATTTTTCCTAAATGCAATATCGGATTTCACATTTGCAAATCATCGCATTTTGCAAAAGTGTTACATTTTTTGCGCAGGCTCGCGCCTGATACCCGCTGCGCAGTCCGCGGATAAACCGTGCTTCACCCCGCAGCGCGCGGCGCGAACAGGGGGCGGCAGCATTTGACAGGCCGCGCCTGAAAGGAGAAACCTGCAGGCACCGTCTCTGCCCGAGCAGCGGCCCGCAAGACACTATGTCAGGACAGATCATGCCCAGTGATACGATCTCCAGCAATTCGGCACATGCCAGTGCGCAGTCTTTGGTCGCGGCGGTGCCATTGCCCGCTCTGGCCATTTCCATAGACGAGAGGATCGCGGCCGCGAATGCGCGTGCCGAGGAGCTGCTGGAAAACATCGGGCAGGGGCGGCCCTATATTACCGCGCTGCGCCAGCCGATGTTGCTGGATGTCATCGAAGCCGCGTTGCGGATCGGGCAGGCGGGCGAGGCAAGTTTTCGCAAGGCAGATGGCGCGCGCGACATGAGCTTTCGCGCCCATGTGACGCCCCTGTCGCTGAGCGACTTCAAGGGGGTTCTGGTCTGTTTCGAAGATGAAACGCCGCTGCAAGAGGCGGGGCAGATGCGGCGCGATTTCGTCGCCAATGTCAGCCATGAATTGCGCACGCCCCTCACGGCGATGATGGGATTTATCGAAACCCTGCGCGGTCCGGCACGCGATGATGCCGGCGCGCGCGACCGGTTTTTGGGGATCATGGACCGCGAAGCCCATCGGATGAACCGGCTGGTGGGGGATCTTTTGTCGCTCAGCCGCGTCGAATCAGAAGAGCGGATGCGCCCGACAGAAGCGGTTGATATCGCGGGCAGTTTGCGCGCGTGTATTTCGACCCTGCGTCCGCAGGCCGAGGCGCGCGGCGTCACCATCCGCATGGAGGGCTGTGACGACAGCGCCGTCGTGCCCGGCGACAGTCACCAATTGGTGCAGGTTTTTACCAATCTGATCGAAAACGCGATCAAATACGGGCGCAAGGACAGCGAAGTGTCCGTCTGCATCACCAATCACGTGTTGGAACCCACGCTGCGCGGCGCCGCGTTGCGCATTGATATCGCCGATCAGGGCGAGGGTATTTCGCCCGTTCACATTCCGCGACTCACCGAACGGTTTTACCGCGTTGATTCCCATCGCTCGCGCGAAATGGGCGGCACGGGCCTTGGGCTGGCGATTGTAAAACACATCGTGTCGCGTCATCGCGGGCGTTTGCGCATCGAAAGCCACGCAGGGCAGGGCAGTTGTTTTTCGGTTATTTTGCCCAAGGAATAAGGGGTTGCGCCGTTAAGGACTCCGTCACAGGTCTTAAGGCTCTGTGACAGGCGGGGCGGATTTCGCAGGTGCTGGCGACCTTTGTCATAAACCTGTTACATTGCTGTCACAAAAGCGTGGCGAAACGGCCTTAGGTCACGGCTCACGAGACGCAGGAAGCGCCTCGAAGAGTTTTAAAGACACCGAAAGACATCAGGAGTTACATATGTCCTTTGTGAAACTGTCCGCCTCCGTGCTGGCGATTGCCGCAGTCTCCGCCACCGCCGCCGCTGCGCGCGATCAGGTTCAGGTTGCAGGTTCGTCGACCGTTCTGCCCTACGCTTCCATCGTGGCAGAAGCCTTCGGCGAAAACTTCGATTTCCCCACGCCGGTCGTTGAATCCGGTGGGTCCTCCGCAGGTCTCAAGCAATTCTGTGACGGCGTTGGCGAGAACACCATCGACGTTGCAAACGCATCGCGCGCCATCAAATCCTCCGAAGTCGAAACCTGCGCGGCCAACGGCGTGACCGACATCATGGAAGTGCGCATCGGCTATGATGGCATCGTGTTCGCAAGCCAGCTGAACGGCCCCGAGTTCACCGCTTTCACCCCAGCCGACATCTACAGCGCGCTGACCGCGCAAACGCTGGTTGACGGCGCATTGGCCGACAACGCGGTGACCACCTGGGACCAGGTGAACCCCGAGCTTCCCGCCGTTGAAATCGCAGCCTTCATTCCGGGCACCAAACACGGCACCCGTGAAGTGTTCGAAGAAAAAGTGCTGCTGCAAGGCTGTGAAGACACCGGCGCAATGGAAGCGATGATCGCCTCCGGGATGTCCGAAGATGACGCAGAAGGCGCCTGCATGGCGGTGCGCACCGATGGCATGTCGGTCGACATCGACGGCGACTACACCGAAACGCTTGCGCGGATCGGCAACAACCCCAACGGCATCGGCGTCTTTGGTCTGGCATTCTACGAGAACAACACCGACACGCTGAAAGTGGCGACAGTGTCGGGCGTTGAGCCCTCCACCGAAACCATCGCGTCCGGCGACTACCCCGTGTCGCGCCCGCTCTACTTCTACGTCAAGAAAGCCCATATCGGCGTGATCCCCGGTCTCAAAGAATACGCTGAGTTCTTCGTGTCCGACGACATGGCTGGCCCCGATGGCCCGCTCTCGGCTTACGGCCTCGTGTCCGACCCCGAACTTGCTGCAACGCAGGCTTCGGTTGCTGACGAAACCGTCATGGGCACCATGAACTAAGGCAGGCCACAAGGCAGGCCAAAACTTAGGCCAAACGCCTTTTACCATTGGCGGCGGCGCGGGATTTCTTGCGCCGCCGTTTCGACGAAAAGCTCGGGCCGGCACGCTCGAGCTTGACCTGCAACGCGCCATCGCAAAGTGAGACCCATGCCCGCTCTCTGGCTTCTCGTGATTGTCCTCATCCTCGCTGCTGCGGGCTTTGTCGCGGGTCGTTCCCGCGCAATGGCCGACGCGCAGGGGGATGTTCGCAACCTCCACTCATTGCCCGTCTACTATGGCAACCATGTCATGCTCGCGGTGCTTTTGCCCGCTGTCTTGATCCTCGGGATCTGGCTGCTGCTGCAACCGCTGGCCGCAACCCAAGTCGCATCCTCCCATATTTCGCCCGACAGCTATGCTGACACGGGCGCTTTGTCGTTGATCATGTCCGATGTGCAACGGGTCGCCGAAGGTCTGAACCGCGCCGTGGCGCAGGGGCTGATTTCGGCGTCCGATGCCAATGCGCTGGACGCAACCACCACCGATGTGCGCGCGCTTTCGGTCAGCGCCGGCGTGCCCGTGGCGGCACAGGTCACCCCCGATATGCTGGCCGCCGCCGAGGCCGTGCGCCATGTCAGCGCGATTGGCAGTTGGTTGATGAGCGGCGTTGTCCTTGCTGTGGCGCTGGTGGCAGGCTTTGTCGCCTGGTCGCAGATCACCAAAGACTTCCGGGCGCGCAACACGGTGGAACGGGTTGTCAAAGGCCTGCTGATTTTGGCGGCGATGATTGCCATTCTCACAACCGTGGGCATCGTTTTGTCGCTTCTGGGCAATACCATCCGCTTTTTCGGTCTCTATCCGGCGATGGATTTCTTCTTTGGCACCACCTGGGCCCCGTCGTTCGGGGGCGGGTCCGAACTGGGCATTCTTCCGCTGTTCTGGGGCACCTTCTACATTTCCATCGTGGCGCTGATTGTTGCGGTGCCGGTGGGATTGTTTGCCGCCATTTATCTGTCCGAATACGCCGGTCCCAAAGTGCGCGCCTTTGCCAAGCCGCTGCTCGAGGTGCTCGCAGGCATTCCGACCATCGTCTACGGTCTCTTTGCGCTGCTGACCGTTGGTCCGCTGTTGATGAAGCTGTTCGGACAGGACGGCACCTTCGGCGTGACCTGGATGCAGGGTGGCACCTCGGTGATGACGGCCGGCCTGGTCATGGGGGTGATGTTGATCCCCTTCGTGTCCTCGCTGTCGGATGACATCATCAACGCCGTGCCCCAATCCATGCGCGACGGCTCGCTCGGGCTGGGGGCAACGAAATCGGAAACCGTGCGTCAGGTGGTGCTGCCCGCAGCCTTGCCCGGCATCGTGGGGGCGATCCTTTTGGCGGCCTCGCGCGCCATTGGCGAGACGATGATTGTCGTGCTCGGGGCAGGGGCTGCGGCCCGCCTGTCGATGAACCCGCTGGACGCCATGACCACCGTGACCACGCGGATCGTCAGCCAGCTCACGGGGGATGCGGATTTTGCCTCGCCCGAAGCGCTGGTGGCCTTCGCGTTGGGGATGACGCTTTTCGTCATGACCCTCGGTCTCAACATCTTTGCACTCTACATCGTGCGCAAATATCGGGAGCAGTACGACTGATGTCGCTCGCAGACGCCAACACACCCGCCCCCTCCGCCGCGCCCAAATCGTCGATCCTGACGACGGATGCGCGCACCAAGAAACGCAACCGCGCCGAAGCCCGTTTCAAAGCTTACGGCATCGGAGCCATCGTCCTTGGCCTTGCCTTTCTCGCCGCCCTTTTGGTGTCGATCATCGGTAACGGCATTCCCGCCTACACCCAGACCTTTGTCACCGTGCCTGTCTATCTTGATCCGGCGGTGGTCGACAAACAGGGCAACCGCGATCCGGCCGAGATGGCCAAGACCACGACCTTTGGCTATGCGCCGCTGATCCAGAACGCCTTTGCAACCGAAGTCAGCCAGAATGGCATCACCACCGATATGGCCCCCAAGAAGCTGGCCGATATCCTGTCGGCCTCGGCCACGGGGCAGGTGCGCCAGACTGTGCTCGACGATCCCGAGCTGGTCGGGCAAACGGTGGAATTCCGCCTGCTGGCTTCCAGCCGCGTGGATGGCTACCTCAAGGGCCGGGTGACCCGCGAGGCCTTGGCACGCGACAAGAACCTCGATGCAGCCCACCTTGATATCATCGACACGCTGCGCACGGCAGGGGTCGTCAACCGGACGTGGAACTGGGATTTCATTTTCGGGGCCGATGCGTCGGAAAGCCGTCCCGAACAGGCCGGAATCGGTGTGTCGATGGTCGGTTCCTTGTTCATGATGCTGGTGGTGTTGGTTTTGTCCTTGCCCATCGGTGTTGCGACCTCGATCTACCTCGAAGAATTCGCGCCCAAGAACCGCTGGACCGACATCATCGAGGTCAATATTTCCAACCTCGCGGCCGTGCCCTCGATTGTCTTCGGTATTCTGGGCCTTGCGGTGTTCATCCAGTTCGGCCACCTGCCCAAATCCGCACCCCTGGTGGGCGGTCTGGTGCTGACGCTGATGACATTGCCGACGATCATCATTTCCACACGGGCCGCTTTGTCGGCCGTGCCGCCCTCGATCCGCGATGCCGCGCTCGGGATCGGGGCTTCCAAGATGCAGTCGGTGTTCCACCACGTGCTGCCGCTGGCCATGCCCGGGATTTTGACCGGCACCATCATCGGGCTGGCACAGGCTCTGGGGGAAACCGCGCCGCTGCTGCTGATCGGCATGGTGGGCTACATCGCCTCCAACATGCCCGACGGGATTGCCGCAGGCTTCATGGCACCGAACTCGGCCATGCCCGCGCAGATCTATGAATGGGCCAAGCGTGCTGACCCCGCTTATTACGAACGTGCTTGGGGCGGGATCATCATCCTCCTGCTCTTTCTCATGACAATGAACATCATTGCCGTGATCCTTCGCCGCCGCTTCGAGCGCCGCTGGTAAACTGGAGAGCAGACAAATGAACGATATGCGACTTACAAAACAGGACGTTGATATGCAGGACGTGAAAATCTCCGCCAAGGGCGTGCAGGTGTTTTACGGCGACACCCACGCCATCAAGGACGTTGACGTCGAGATCAAAGACAAAACCGTCACCGCCTTTATCGGACCGTCCGGCTGTGGCAAATCCACCTTCCTGCGGTGCCTGAACCGGATGAACGACACCATCGACATCTGCCGCGTGGAAGGCTCGATCCAGCTCGATGGTGAAAACATTTACGACAAACGGGTCGATCCGGTGCAACTGCGCGCCAAGGTGGGCATGGTGTTCCAGAAACCCAACCCTTTTCCCAAATCGATCTATGACAACATCGCCTATGGTCCGCGCATCCACGGTCTGGCGAAAAACAAAGCCGATCTGGACGAGATCGTTGAAAAATCCCTGCGGCGCGGGGCGATCTGGAACGAGGTCAAGGACCGTCTGCATGCGCCGGGCACCGGCCTGTCGGGCGGGCAACAGCAGCGTCTTTGCATCGCGCGCGCCGTTGCGACCGAACCCGAAGTGCTGTTGATGGACGAACCCTGTTCCGCACTCGACCCGATCGCGACCGCACAGGTCGAGGAGCTGATCGACGAGCTGCGCGCCAACTACTCGGTGGTCATCGTGACCCACTCGATGCAGCAAGCGGCGCGCGTGTCGCAACGCACGGCGTTTTTCCACCTCGGCAACCTCGTCGAATACGGCGAGACAGGCACGATTTTCACCAACCCGACCGATCCGCGGACTGAATCCTACATTACCGGCCGGATTGGCTGAGGAGAGCAGACAGATGAATTCCGAAACTCACATCGCTTCCGCTTTTGACCGCGATCTTGAAGCCATTCAGGCGCTTGTTGTCAAAATGGGCGGGCTGGTCGAACATAATATCTCCGATGCCGCGCGCGCCCTTGAGGATCGCGATGTCGAACTCGCCGCGCAAGTGCGCGCTGCCGACAAGGCTGTCGATGCGCTCGAAGAGCAGATCAACGTCGAAGCCGCGCGCGTTATCGCGATCCGCGCACCGGCGGCCTCTGACCTGCGCACGGTTCTGACGGTGATGAAAATCGCAGGCAACCTCGAGCGCTGCGGCGATTACTCGAAAAATCTGGCCAAGCGCACCGCGATCCTGTCGCAAATGGACCCGATCGGCGGCACGGCGAAATCCATCCGCCGCATGGCGCGCGAAGTCGAGCAGATGCTCAAGATTTCGCTCGATGCCTATATCCAGCGCGACGTGACGCTGGCCGAAGAAGTGCGCCACCGCGATCTTGACGTTGACCAGATGTACAATGCGCTGTTTCGTGAATTCCTGACCCATATGATGGAAGATCCGCGCCACATCACCGCCTGTATGCACCTGCATTTCATTGCCAAAAATATCGAACGGATGGGCGATCACGCCACCTCTATCGCAGAGCAGGTGATCTACCTTGTGACCGGCAGCCTGCCGGATGAAAGCCGCCCCAAGGGTGACCTGACCTCGACATCGGATATGGGCCTGAGCTAATGGCGAATGTTCAACCGCGTGTGCTGTTGGTCGAGGACGAGCCCGCCCAGCGAGAGGTGCTTTCTTACAACCTCTCCGCTGAGGGCTTTGGGGTGACCACCGCTGAAAACGGCGACGAGGCACTGATGTTGGTGGACGAGGAAACGCCCGATATCATCGTGCTGGACTGGATGCTGCCCGGCGTGAGCGGGATCGAGGTCTGCCGCCGCCTAAAACTGCGCAGCGAAACCCGCAATGTGCCGATTATCATGCTGTCGGCGCGCTCCGAAGAGGTGGACCGCGTGCGGGGGTTGGAAACCGGCGCGGATGATTACGTCGTGAAACCCTATTCCGTGGTCGAGTTGATGGCCCGCGTGCGCACGCAGTTGCGCCGTGTGCGTCCGGCATCGGTGGGCGAAACCCTGGCCTTTGACGACATCACGCTGGATGCGGAAACCCACAAGGTGTTTCGCTCGGGCGAGCAGCTAAAGCTTGGCCCGACCGAGTTTCGCCTTTTGACGACGTTCATGGAAAAGCCCGGAAGGGTGTGGTCGCGCGAACAACTTCTGGATCGTGTCTGGGGCCGCGATATCTATGTCGATACGCGCACCGTTGACGTGCATATCGGTCGCTTGCGCAAAGCGCTCTGCCAGTTCGGCGGCGGCGATCCGCTGCGCACCGTGCGCGGCGCGGGCTATGCTTTGGGTTAAATGGGCCTTGGGTTAGATGGGCCCTGGATTAGGTGGCGCATGTTTGAAAAAAGAAAGGGCAGGGGATTTCCCTGCCTTTCTCGTGTCTTGTGGTGTGAAGGTGATGCCGTTTCGAACTCAGGCGGTGGTGTTGTGCACCGTGACGCGCGTTCCCAGCGGGACGCGTTCGTAAAGGTCTTCGACATGCTCGTTGATCATCCGCACACAGCCCGACGACACGGAGGTGCCGATGGTCCAGGGCTGCGGTGTTCCGTGGATGCGATACATCGTGTCGCGCCCGTTGCGATACAGATACAGCGCGCGCGCCCCAAGAGGGTTATCAGGACCGCCGGGCACGCCGCCTGCAAACTGTTCGTACACGTCAGGTTCGCGGGCAATCATGTTTTTGGTCGGGGTCCAGCTGGGCCATTCGACCTTGCGCTTGATTGTTGCACTGCCAGAAAAATTGCGACCCTCAGAGCCGACAGCCACGCCGTAGCGCAGGGCTTTCTGGTTCTCGAGGATCAGGAAAAGGTAATGACGTGCGGGGTTTACGTGAATTTCGCCTTCGATGAAACCCGGTTGGATATCGACCACAGTCGGCATGAAGCGCGACGGGATCTCATAGGTTTGCGGCGCACGTTGAGCCAGAGCGGGCAAAGGCAGCGCGGCTGCGGCACCGGAGGCAAGAAGCATGCGTCGAGAAATCATCGGAAATATCCTGTCATCTTTGGTCATCACGCATACATAACGCATCGGAGAGCAAAAGGTTGCAGCTCTCTTGAGACTTCGCGAGATTTTTACCGACAAAGGGCGCGATCACCGGTCTGTCCTTAATTATCGCAGCGTCGCAGGGGAAAGCTCGACCGTCTCGCAGGTCAATCCGTACTTCTTATAATCAGTATTATGATAATAAATGAGAGGACGCGCAGGCGAAATTCAAAGGATTCATCCTCTTGCGCTGATTTGCGTCGCAAAACGGATATATCTTTGTATAGATTTGTGTCAGCTTGGCGGACAGCCGCGCGCTCTTCACGCCAAGTTTTTCGCGCGCGCGCAACGGGCTGGCAACGAAAGCGGTGGAGAACGTGGTAGACCTTCTGGATTATCTCGAGCGCATCATGGATGCACGGACGATCGAAGAACTTTGGGACACGCATGTCAGTGCGATGGGAAGTTTCGGATTTGACCGCTTGCTCTACGGCTACACGCGGTTTCGCACGCCCAACTCCTTTGGCGCGCATGATGATATCGTCATTCTGACGAACCATGATCCCGCCTATGCCAAACGCTTTTTCGACGACGGGATGTATTTCCATGCGCCTATGGTGCGTTGGGCTGCCGAAAATACCGGCGCATGTTCCTGGAGCTGGATGCAAAGCAACGCTCATATTCTCAGTCCGAGCGAGTTGAAAGTCGTGGAGATGAACCGCTCCTTCGGTGTCGTTTCAGGCTTTTCCGTAAGTTTTGCCGACACTTCGACGCGGATCAAAGGTGCTATCGCCCTGACGGCGCCCGTCGATACACCCCAATCGCAGGTCGATGCGCTTTGGGCGGTTGAAGGGCGCAAGATCGAAGCGATGAACAACATGTTCCACCTGCGCGTGAATTCCCTGCCCTATGCCGCAACGCGCAAATCGCTGACCAAACGCCAGCGCGAGGCGCTCGAATGGGTTGGCGACGGCAAAACCACGGCCGATATTGCCGAAATCATGGGGCTGACGTCGGCCACGGTTGAAAAACACCTGCGCCTTGCCCGCGAAGCCCTGAACGCAGAGACCACCGCGCAAGCTGTTCTAAAGGCTTCCTTTCAGAATCAGATTTTCGTCATCGAGGCCTAGGGCGTTGTTGTTTCAAGATTTTGTCGCAAGTCATTGAATTTTATCATTTATAAATGCTGACCGTTTGGTCAGGTATGGAATACATGACTTTCTTTACGTTACGTTAACGGACATAGTGTCGATGTTCCGTGAGTGGTAGCTTTTGCTATGGAACAACGAACCGACCGGCAGCGGCAGTCTTCAGGCCGTTTAAGGAAGGTCTCCGGGGGACCGGAATTCGGGCTGGGGGTCGGTATTTTGCGGCCCCTGCCCGACCCACCAACTTCGGCGCGCAGTGTCATCCCGCGTGCGTCGTTTGCGCAATGTGCGGTGCAGCTTCCCCGAGTTGCACCGCATTTTCATGACCACGGCCGCGCCGCAAGATCCTAAAACCAACCGTTCAAACGAAAAATGGCCAACCCGAAGGTCAGCCATTTCCCAAACAAAGCGCGTGCTCGCGGCGTTAGCCTTTGAGCGTTTTCGCAACTTCAGCCGCGAAATCTTCGGCTTCTTTTTCGATGCCCTCGCCGACTTCGAGACGCACGAAACCGGTCACTTCAACGCCGGCTTCTTTTGCAGCGGCTTCAACCGTGAGATCGGGGTTCACGACAAACGCCTGACCCAGAAGCGTGGATTCAGCGATCCATTTGTTCATGCGGCCTTTGATCATGTTTTCGATGATGTTTTCGGGCTTGCCGGACTCGCGCGCGATGTCCATCTGCACCTGCTTTTCTTTCTCGACAACAGCCGGATCAAGATCAGCTTCGCTCAGCGAGGCGGGGTTTGCAGCGGCGATGTGCATCGCAACCTGCTTGCCGAAAGCTTCGTTTTCGCCCGAAAGCGCCACGAGAACACCGATTTTGCCCATGCCGGGTGCTGCTGCGTTGTGCACATAGGACACGACGGAGACGCCTTCGACTTTGGACATGCGGCGCACGCCGAGGTTTTCACCGATGGTCGCGATTTTCGCGGTCACGGTGTCGCCCACGGATTTGCCGTCAAGGTCGGCTGCGACAAGCGCTTCTACGCTGTCGGTCGTCAGGGCAACGTCAGCGATGCTGGCGACGAGTTTCTGGAACTCGGCGTTTTTCGCAACAAAGTCGGTTTCGGAGTTCACTTCAACAGCGACACCGGTGCCGCCGTTCACAGCGACGGCCACAAGGCCTTCTGCTGCGGTGCGACCGGATTTTTTCGCGGCTTTCGCGAGGCCTTTGGTGCGCAGCCAATCGATCGCGGCGTCAAAATCGCCGTCGTTTTCGGTCAGCGCTTTTTTCGCGTCCATCATGCCTGCGCCAGTGGTTTCGCGCAATTCTTTCACCTGAGCTGCAGTAATTGCCATGTCGGCTCTCCTCAAAATCTGGTGGGTATCTGGTGGTGTCTTATGGGGTTTAGAGCGGGACTACCCTGCCCTCGTAAAATCCACATGACAAAGAAAAGACGCCCGCGATGTCGCGCGGCGCCGCAAGGAAACCGGAGCCTGCGCAAAAGCTGCAGGCTCCGAAAATCGCTTAGGCTTCAACAGCTTCTTCGACGGGTGCGTCTTCGAGTGCACCGAGGTCAACACCGGCTGCGCCCATGGAAGCGGTCATGCCGTCCAGTGCTGCACGTGCGACGAGATCGGTGTACAGAGCGATTGCGCGCGCTGCGTCATCGTTGCCGGGGATCACGTAGTCGATGCCTTTGGGCGAGCAGTTGGAGTCAACGATCGCCACAACGGGAATGCCGAGTTTTTGAGCTTCGAGGATGGCGAGGTCTTCCTTGTTGACGTCGATGACGAACAACAGGTCGGGCACGCCGCCCATTTCACGAATGCCGCCGAGCGAAGCGTTCAGCTTGGCTTGGTCGCGTTCCATGTTCAGGCGCTCTTTCTTGGTGAGGCCCTCTGCACCGTTTGCCAGACGCTCGTCGATCATTTTGAGACGGGCGATGGATTGGGACACGGTTTTCCAGTTGGTCAGCGTGCCGCCGAGCCAGCGGTGGTTCATGTAGTATTGTGCGGATTTCTCGGCAGCTTCGGCAATCGCGCCAGCGGCCTGACGTTTGGTGCCCACGAACAGAATGCGGCCACCTTTTGCAGCGGTGTCACGCACAACCTGCAGCGCCTGTTCCAGCATGGGAACGGTCTGGGTCAGGTCGAAAATGTGGATACCGTTGCGGTCGCCGTAGATGTATTCTTGCATCCGCGGGTTCCAGCGCTGCGTCTGGTGACCAAAGTGAACGCCTGCTTCGAGAAGCTGACGGATGTTGAAATCGGGAAGCGCCATAATAATGTTCCTTTTCCGGTTTGCGCCTGAGCGAGACCTTGAGGGATGATCCCGAAAAATCGGGGTCCCAACCGGTGGACCGTTCGAGGATATCTCCCCCGAGGGCCCGAGCCTCGCCTGTGAAGTGCCGCGCGTATAGACCGGAACCATCCCCCGTGCAAGCCTTATCGCCGCGGTTTGCATCGCGCCGCCCCTTGGGGGATTTCGCCGCCCCACAGATCCTCCTTGCGCGACGACGACAGATGCCCGTTTTGGCGGCAGCTCTGCGAGCTCGGGTCTGGCAAAACACCGGGCGGTGTTGAAACCGCCTTGCGAGAACTTGTCCAAACGGTCAAAAAGGCCGGATGACACATTCTCTCGAAAAGCTGCCCGTTCTGTGCATTGGCTCGGTTTTGTGGGACATCATCGGCCGCTCCTCCTCTGCGATGCGGCAAGGGTCCGACGTTCCGGGGCGCATTACCCGTGTGCCGGGCGGTGTCGCGATGAATATCGCGATGGCTCTGGCGCGCTTTGATGTGCCTTGCGAATTGCTGAGCGCCGTGGGGCGCGACGCTGCGGGCGACGGCCTTTTGGCGCAGGCGCGCGCGCGCGGTCTGGGGGTGGCGCATCTTTACCGCTCCGAGGATCTGCCCACCGACAGCTATATGGCGATCGAGGGCGCAAACGGGCTGATCGCCGCAATCGCCGATGCGCATTCGCTCGAGCAGGCGGGCGACAAGATCCTGCGCGCCCTGGAGCATGGCCCCTTGGGCACTGTCCAAGCGCCCTTTGGGGGGACGATCGCTCTGGACGGGAACCTCACGCTCGATCTGCTGCGCCGCATTGCCAAAAGCGCCATCTTTGCGCGCGCCGACCTGCGGGTGGCGCCGGCAAGCCCCGGCAAAGCAGAGCGGCTTGCGCCCTTTTTTGGTCACGCGGGGACGACGTTCTACGTCAACCTCGAGGAGGCCGGTCTGCTGTGCCACAGCGGTTTCGACAGCGCGCAAACGGCGGCCCGCGCCATGGTCGAGCGGGGCGCGACGCGCGCTCTGGTGACGGATGGCGGCAAGGCCGCGGCCTTCGCGACAGCCGACCTCTGCCTTGTTCAAACACCGCCCCCGGTACTGGTGGCCCGCGTCACCGGCGCAGGCGACACCTTCATGGCGGCCCATATTGCCGCTGAACGCAACGCCGCCGCCCCCGATATCGCCCTATCCGCAGCCCTCACCGCAGCGGCTGCCTATGTTTCCGGAGAAACGCCTCTATGACTTTGCCCGATTTGCCCCTGATCCTGTCGCCCGATGTTGCGCAAGCGCTAAGCGCGGGCCAACCCGTGGTGGCCTTGGAAAGCACGATCATCACCCACGGCATGCCCTATCCGCAAAACCTTGAAACCGCGCGGCGGGTCGAATCCGAGGTGCGCGCGCATGGCGCGACTCCGGCCACCATCGCCATTTTGGGCGGAACGGTGCATGTCGGGCTGACCTCTGACCAGCTGGAGGCGCTGGCTCAGGCCAAGGATGTTGCCAAACTCAGCCGCGCGGACCTGCCGGTCTGCATCGCGCGCAAAGGGAACGGTGCGACCACTGTGGCGGCAACGATGATCTGCGCGCATCTGGCCGGGATCAAGGTCTTTGCCACGGGGGGTATCGGCGGGGTGCATCGGGGCGCGTCGGAAACCTTTGATATTTCAGCCGATCTGCTGGAACTTGCGCAGACCCCGGTGACGGTTGTCGCCGCTGGTCCCAAAGCGATCCTCGACATCCCAAAGACACTGGAAGTGCTTGAAACGCATGGCGTTCCGGTGATCACGGTCGGGCAGGACGCCCTGCCCGCCTTTTGGTCGCGCGACAGCGGTATTGCCACGCCCCTGCGTCTGGATGACCCTGCTTTGATTGCGCAAGCGGCGCAGATACGGCAAGCAATGGGCCTTAAAGGCGGGCAGTTGATCACCAATCCGATCCCGCGTGAGGCGGAAATTGCGCGCGCCGAAATTGATCCGGTGATCGAGGCGGCGCTGGCCGAGGCGACGGCCAAGGGCATTGGCGCCAAAGAGGTCACGCCCTTCCTGCTCGACGCGATGTTCCGCCTGACCGAGGGGCGTTCGCTGATCGCCAATATTGCGCTGGTGCTCAACAATGCGCGGCTTGCCTGCGCGATTGCCATCGCTTTTGCCAAAGGATGAGGCTGCGCGCCTTGCGCGCCTGCGACAAACCGCGCTGCGCGTTCGATTTTCGGCGCGCTCTGCCTTGTGGCGCGAAGGTGCGGCGCTTAGATTAGCGTGAGTTTTCGCCACGCCTCCCCGATTTTTACAAAGCGATAGATCCCGCCAGATGAGCAAACCTTTTGACGAGACCCCGCAAGACCCCAAGCACCGCCGCACATTGGGGTCGAGCCTGCGGGCCGCCTTTCTGACCGGCCTAGTGGTCGTCGCCCCCATCGGCCTGACGGCCTATGTCATCTGGACCGTGATCGGATGGGTGGATGGTTGGGTGCTGACCTTTGTGCCCCAAACCTATCATCCGACGGAGGTCTTGAACCGTTTCCTGGGATATACCGACCCTGCCGACAAGTTGACGGTGAACCTGCGCGGCGTTGGGGTGATCATTTTCCTGGTCTTCACGGTGATCGTTGGCTGGCTTGCCAAGGGGCTGATCGGGCGCAGTTTCATCCGCTGGGCCGAGCGGCTCGTGGATCGCACGCCCATCGTAAGATCGATCTATAACGGTTTGAAACAAATTGCAGAAACGGTTTTCGCCCAATCGGAAACCTCCTTTGACAAGGCCTGCCTTGTGGAATATCCGCGCCGCGGCATCTGGGCCATCGGCTTTATTTCCACTCAGGCCCGTGGCGAAGTGGCCCAAGCAACCCCCGGTGACGAGCCGGTGATGTCGGTCTTTGTCCCGACCACGCCCAACCCGACCTCGGGATTTTTGCTGTTTTTCCCGCTGAGCGACATCATTATCCTCGATATGAGCATCGAGGATGCAGCCAAACTGGTGATTTCGGCAGGGCTTGTTTACCCGAATGGGAAAGACGCAAAACTGGCAGTCGAAAGCGGCGCCCTGTCCAGTGCTTCGGGGCAGTCTGCACTTTAAAATTTCCGCTTAAGGCATTGTTAAATCATGAAAACATTTCTTTGAGATCGATTGTCCCGCGCTCGTTGAGGTCGTCGAAATGATCCTCCAGAAACCGGTCCGCGGCGACGCGACCGGCGTCGAACAGGCGGCTGAGCAGGATCGGTGTCGGGATCAGTTTGGTGGTGGCCGACAATTCGTTCATCAGCCGGTCATCCGACACCATATGCACATGGACATTCTTCATCGCGCCTTCGGGCATCCGCCCCTGGGCAATCAGGCGCTGCACGAATTCGGCAGCGCGCAATTCGCGCAACAAAGAAGAGTTAAAGGATATCTCGTTGACCCGATTGGCAATTTCCATCGGTGAGAGCGGCATTTCCTTGCGTTCGAGCGGGTTGATATTCACGATCAGAATGTCTTCGGGCAAATCGGTCGCATAGAGCGGAAACAGCGCGGGATTGCCCGTAAAGCCGCCATCCCAAAACACATCCTCAACGCCGGTTTTGGGGTCGGTGATCTTCACCCCCTGAAAGACCGTGGGCAAACAGGCCGAGGCCAGAACGACATCATCGGTGATTTCGGCGTCCTCGAACACGCGGATTTTTCCCGTGCGCACATTCGTGGCCGAAATCATCAACCGCGGCCCGCCGCAGTCGCCCACTTGCGAGAAATCGAACTTGCGCACGATGCGTTCAAGCGGGTTTTCGTAAAACGGGCCATAGGCATAGGGGCTGACGGCGTTGCTCATCATTTCCATCAGCGGCTGGGCAAAGGCGAGTTCGACAGCGCGCGCGACCTGCGCGGTTGCCGGGCCGAAATGGGTCAGCCAGTTGGCCATGCGCATATCGGTGATCGCGCCCATCTGGCGCCAGAGCCAGTTGAGGTTTTCGCGGGCGTGATCGCGGCTTTGCGCCAGTCCCATTTTCAAGGCAAACCCGTTGAGCGCACCCGCAGATGTACCTGAAATCGCGGCGATTTCCACGCGCTCCTCGTCCAAAAGCCGATCCAGAACGCCCCAGGTATAGGCGCCATGCGCCCCGCCGCCCTGCAGCGCAAGATTGATGGATTTCACCGCCGGTTTCGCCCGTCGCTTTGCGGGCTTTGGGGGGGCCGCGCCCCCCGTGGGCGTCAGGGGGCGATCCATTATTGCGCTGTCCAGCCGCCATCCACGGAAATCGAGGTGCCGGTCACCTGCGCGGCATAGTTCGACGCCAGATAAGCGACGGTGCCGCCGATCTGTGCGGTGGTGGCAAATTCCTTGGTCGGGGCTTTGGCAAGGATCACCTTTTCGATGACCTCCTCGCGCGACATGCCGTATTCTTTCATCGTGTCGGGGATTTGCGCCTCGACGAGCGGGGTCAGCACATAGCCCGGGCAGATGGCATTCACGGTGATATTGTCCTTGGCCGTTTCCAGCGCGGCGACTTTTGTCATGCCCAGAATGCCGTGCTTGGCGGCGACATAGGCGACTTTATAGGGCGAGGCGCGCAGGCCGTGGGCCGAGGCGATGTTGATCACCCGCCCCCAGCCGCGTTTGCGCATCACGGGCAGCGCGGCGGCCGTGGTGTGAAACGCCGAACTGAGATTGATGGCGATGATCGCGTTCCATTTGTCTTCGGGAAATTCGTCGATCGGGGCGACGTGCTGGATGCCTGCGTTATTGATCAGAATGTCGATGTCGCCCGCCTGTTCGATCAGCATGCGGCATTCGTCGCCCTTGGACATATCGGCCTTGATGTAGGTGACGTGAACGGCGAATTCCTTGGCCAGCTTGTCCGCAAGATCGTGGTCTTCTTTGGAGTCGGTAAAGGAATTGAGGACAATGTTGCAGCCCTGTTTTGCCATTTCCTGCGCAATACCAAGGCCGATGCCGGAGTTGGAACCGGTGATGACGGCGAGTTTACCTTCGAGGGGCATATGATGTCTCCAAATTTCACGTGCAATCTGTCGCGCCCAAGCCAACCGAGTGTCGTCCTGTAGCAGATCCGTTGACTGTCAATGTAGATGCTGCGGCTGCAAAGGGTAGGATTTTCTTGCGGCATATGTTTGCACCCGACATCACGGAATCGGCACCTGTTCTGACAGCGGGGCGCGACTCAGGCAAAATTAGAGGGCAATTTGCCGCCCGTAAGGCGCGCATCGGCCCGCGCCCCCGCGGCGTCACGCGCCACATCACCTTGCAAAATAAGGAGCATCGGCCCACCCCAACCGCAGTTTGGCCAAAAAAAAACGCCAGCACGAAGCTGGCGTTAAGTTATTGAGGCAGGTTTCATACAGGCAAGAAACCTATCGAGCAGTGAGGTCTTTATACGCCGTTGTGCGCCCCACTCCAAGCTAAAAGTTTGAAAAGGCTGGCAGGCCCCTCTAGTCTCGCCACAAACACTACGGGACAGGAGGCATTGTTCTCGAAATGACGACACCAATTATGCGCCGCGTGACGGGGCTGCGCGCAGCCGCGATTCTGACGCTCACCACAAGTCTGCTCGCGACGCCGCTTTGGGCCGAACCGTCCCATGGCATCGCTATGTATGGCGATCCGGCGCTTGCGGCGGACTTTACCTCCCTGCCCTATGTGAATGCCGATGCGCCCAAGGGCGGTGCCTTGATTACCGGCGAAGGCGGCAGTTTCGACAGCCTCAATCCCTTCATTACCAAAGGCTCCGCGCCGTGGCAGTTGCGCTTTATGATGGCCGAAAGCCTGATGTACCGGAACTGGGATGAACCCTTCACCGAATACGGGCTTTTGGCCTCGGCGGTGGAAACCGGACCGAATCGCGAGTGGGTGGAATTCACCCTGCGCCCCGAAGCCGCGTTTTCCGATGGCAGCCCGCTGAGCGTAGCGGATGTGATCTTTTCGCATGAATTGCTCGGCACCGTGGGTTCGGGGCGCTACCGCTCTTTTTATGACGCGGTTGCCTCGGTCGAACAGACTGGCGAGAACAAGGTCAAATTCACCTTTAACACCGACAACCGCGAATTGGCGCTTTTGGCCGGATTGCGCCCGATTCTGTCCAAAGCACAGTGGGAGGGCAAGGAAGAGGCCTTTAGCGAAAGCGGCTTTGACAATATTCCGCTGACCTCGGCCCCCTATGTCATCGACGATTTCAAAGCGGGCTCTTACGTGTCGCTCAAACGCAATCCCGACTACTGGGGCCGTGATCTGCCCGTGATGCAGGGGCTCGACAATTTTGACGAGATCCGCTGGGAATTCTTTGCCGATTCCTCGCTGGTGATCGAAGCTTTCAAGGCGGGCGAGCTGAATTCCCACCGCGAATTCAACGCCCAGACATGGGAACAGCAATATGATTATCCCGCCGTTACCAATGGCGCGGTGATCAAGGATGAAATCGCCCATCAACGCCCCTCGGGCATGACAGGCTTTGTGTTCAACACCCGCAAACCCCAGCTTGCGGATTGGCGCGTCCGTCAGGCGCTGATCAACCTGTTCAATTTCGAATATATCAACGAGGTCAAAAACGGCTCCAAACAGCCGCGCATCACCTCGTATTTTTCCAATTCGCCGCTGGCGATGTCGGATGGCCCCGCGCAGGGGCGCGTTCTGGACCTTTTGACCCCCTATCGCGATGACTTGCTGCCCGGCGCGCTCGAAGGTTACGCCCTGCCCGCTTCCGATGGCAGCCAGTCCAACCGCAGCAATCTGCGCGCGGCGCTGAAGCTGTTCGAGGAGGCCGGCTATACGGTGGAAAACGGGGTGATGACGGGTGCGGATGGCGCCCCTTTCACCTTCGAGATCCTGCTCAAAAGCGGCGATGGCGAGAACGGGTCGATCATCGACCTCTACGTCGAGCAACTTGCCCAAGCGGGCATCACCCCCAAAGTGACGACCGTCGATCCCGCGCAATACGAGGAACGGTTGGCGGCGTTTGATTTCGGTCTGACCGACATCCGCCGCGGCCTGTCGCTGTCGCCGGGCACGGAGCAGATGCAATATTGGGGATCGGCTGCCGCAGATAGCGAAGGATCGCGCAACCTGATGGGGGCCAAAAGCCCGGCCATCGACGGTCTGATCGACACGCTGGTCTCCGCACAGTCCAACGAGGATTTCGTCGCGGCGACCAAGGCGCTGGACCGGGTGCTGACAACGGGGCGGTATGCCATCCCGATTTACCAGTGGAACGTCAGCTGGATTGCGCATGACAGCGCATTGCACTATCCCGACACAGTGCCGATCTATGGCGACTGGATTATGTGGCAAACCGAAACCTGGTGGAGCGAAAAATGACCCGCGTTCTGACACTGACAACTCTTTTGGCGCTGGCCTCTCTGACCGCTGCTTGCAACACCGTTGCGGGCGTGGGCGAAGATGTCTCGGGCGGTGCGCGCACCGTGCAGAGTTGGTTCTAAAACGGATGAGTGACCGGATGAGTGATTTGGGTGCATCAACGAAATTGGCGGCAAGTCTCGTGCTTGCCGCCTTTGTGCTGTCGTCTTGCGGCGTGGCGGTGAAAACCGTCGGCACGGGCGTCAAGGCAACGACGGGCGTGGCCAATATGGCCGCCCAAACCGTGTTCTAGCCAGACCGTGTTCTAGCCAGACCGTTTTTAACCCGACCGTTTTTAACCGGGCCTTTTTTAACCGGGCCTTTTTTAGGGGCGCGCTATTTCTTGCCGACCGCGCCGCCCAGCTGCGTGATGTCGCCCTGCGCGACAAGGTCCCAGGGCTGGCCGGCGTTGCGGTAGATGCGCTTGCCCTGATCGGGGTAATCCGCCACATCATGGGCTGCGCGCTCGCCGACCACCAGACAGCGCAGCACCTCGTCTCCGGTGTTCTGGATCGAATGCGCCAGCCCCCCTTTGCGATAGCCGATGAAATCGCCCGCCGCGATGGCGTGGTTCTGCGCGCCGATGCGTGCGGTGGCCGTGCCTGACAGCACATAGACCGCTTCATCCTCGTAGAAATGAACGTGGTGTTCGGTGGTCTCGCAGCCCGGGGCGACCTCGATCAAATGCACCCCGATCCCCGTCAGCCCCGTCAGATCCCCCAGCGACAGATTGCGCCGCTGCGCATTGGTGTTGAGAAAATGGGTTTTATCCGTTCCCGCCTGCGCGCCAATCTCGGCAGCTTTGAGAAGATATGTCTCGCCCATGTCGGCCTCCATCGTGATGCCGAACTATGTCCCAATGATCGCGAAAAGACGAGTGCCAACACGAAAAAGGCCCTGCGGATGCTGTTGTCGCATCTTTCGCAGGGCCTCACTTTGGGGGGTATCAACTGCTCGATAGTCCGCCCGTATGCCTTGGTGTCACACCTCTGTTTCCCGCTCATTTGTCGGCGGGTTCGGGTGCCTCGTCCCGTTACTGAGGAAGACGTCCAAGGGTAATTTCGATATTCTCAAGCTCGGAAACAACCGAGCCGGTCGGCAAGTGGTTCAGCGCCCCTGCAACGATGGCGAGTGCTGCGATCGACCCAAGCACCAAAGTGACAATCGGCAAGCGCATGGATTTGCGTGGGACCGGGCGTTGAAGCTCTTCGCTGGTCAGCCGTGTTGCCAAAGATGCGCCATCGCGCGCCTTGGAGTCGCCAAGGGTGCGTTTCGCCCGACCCTGGTAGGTCGAAAAACTCGTATCAGAATAGAACGCCATGAGGGTCACCGTGTAACAATTTGTTTGATGTCAGTACTTTAACCACGATTCCCTGCGCCGGTCACGGCTTCGAGAGCTGACATATTTGGCGCAAGCCCTTGCGCGGATTTCGGCAATTCCAACGGAACGCAGGGCGAACAAATCAAAAACAGAGTCGGGTTTGCAAAGTTTGCAAACCCCGCAAACACAACATATAGGGCAAGGAGAACATGCGGATTTCGGAAAATTGTGAGGGGGCGGAATTTTGTTCCGAACTCCCTGCCCGAATCGCACAGTCAGGCCGTTGGCACGGTACAGCGTTGGGACAGGGTCAGAGGCGCAGCGGCAGAGCCGTGATCGGGCCTGCCTGCGCCGGGCGGCGATTGCGGGTTCGATTTCGCCGGCCAAGCTGCTAGGCTTTGGGCAACATCCGCCGCCGCGCCATCCCTGCGGCGCGGAGCGAACCCTCATCAAAGAGTCCTTCATGGTCAAACTCGACATCTTCTCCGATCCCGTCTGCCCCTGGTGCTTTCTTGGCAAAGCCCGCCTCGACGCCGCTCTGGCCGCGCAGCCCGATCACCCGTTCACCATTGAATGGCATCCGTTCCAGATTGCGCCCGACATGCCGCAGGCGGGCATTGCGCGCGCCACATATCTTGAGGCGATCTTTGGCTCCAAAGACAAAGCCGTTGCCGCCCATGTCGATCTCGCCGCGCTGTTTGCCGAGGCGGGTCTGGAGGTGGATTTCGAAAAACTGACCCACAGCCCAAATTCGCGCGACTCCCATCGGCTGATCCATTGGGCGGGCATCGAGGGGCGTCAGGCGGCGATGGTTTCGGCGTTGTTCAGCGCATATTGGCTGGAGGGGCGCGACATCGGTGATGCCGAGGTTCTCGCTGATCTGGCCGATGGGCTGGACATGGACGCAGCACTTGTGCGCCGCCTGCTCGCCTCGGATGCCGATATCGACGAGATCGCCGCCCGCGAAACCTATGCCCGCGAGCATGGCGTGACCTCCGTGCCGACCTATGTCATCGCCAACGCCCATGCCGTTCCGGGCGCGCAGCCAACGGCGCTGTGGGAACGGGTGATCGCGGAATTGAAGGCCCAGGAAAGCGCGTAACGCTCAAGCGCGTAACGCCAGAACCGATAAGCCCTTCGCAAAACACGGCAGACAGCCTCGACGGTGGGGGTGCATGAAACGCAGGTTGCGCGCAGGCGGCGCCGACTTGCGCATTTGTGCAGGACGCCTTTGCGCTCAGGCGCAGAAAAATTGTCCCCAAAGCGTTGCGCGGGGCTAGTCAGAGCGTGGTCTAGAGGGTAGCCTCTGACAACCGCAGGTATGTGCTATTGGCACACAGTTTGGCGATCCGGTTCTCCCGTCCTCCTCCTCCTCCCGCCGCCACGCTGACTTGCTCGTTATTCTGTCAGACCTGCCGATCAGGTCCCATTCTCGGAGCCTCCCTTATGCCCCGTCGTTTATCCGACCTCGAATTCGTGGTGATGCTGGCGTTTCTTTTCGCCATGGTCGCCTTTTCCATCGACTCCATGCTGCCCTCGCTTCCGGCGATTGCCGACGAGTTGACCCCCGATAACATCAACAAAGCCCAACTCGTGCTGACCGCCTTCATGGCTGGCATGGGCGTGGGTACCTTTGTCGTTGGCCCGATTTCCGACGCTGTCGGGCGCAAAATGACCATCACCGCCGGTATCGCGATCTATATCGTCGGCGCCGTGCTGGCCGCCCGCGCGACTTCCCTTGAGGGACTTCTGGTGGCGCGCGCGCTGCAAGGTCTTGGGGCTGCCAGCCCGCGTATTGTTGCGCTTGCCATGGTGCGTGACCTCTACAAGGGCCGCGAAATGGCGCGGATCACCTCTTTCTTCATGATGATTTTCATCATGATTCCGGCCTTGGCCCCGGCCATCGGGACGGGCATTGTCGCCTTTTCCAGCTGGCGCGGCGTGTTCGTTTCCTATGCTGTGCTGGGTGTTTTCGCCGCTCTGTGGCTCAATCTGCGCCAACCTGAAACGCTGGACCCGACCGAACGGCGCGCCATTTCGGCACGCTTGCTGAAATCGGGGGTGCGTGAAGTCCTGTCCAACAAAATGGTCATGTTGATCCTGGGCGTGCTGATCCTGGGCTTTGGCCAGATGTTTGCCATGCTGTCCTCGACCCAGCAAATCTACGATCAGGTCTTTGACAAAGCGGCGAGCTTTCCGTTCTGGTTTGCGGGCATGGCGCTGCTGGCAGGCACAGGGACGATCGTGAACGCGACACTGGTGAACAAGATCGGGATGCGCCGCCTCGCCATCGCGGCCTATATCGGCCAGACCTTTATTTCCTGCGCTTATCTGGCGGTTATCTCCACGGGGTTGATTCCCCAAGCGCTTGATTTCCCGCTGTATTTTGCGTGGTCCGTGACGGTCTATTTCATGGTCGGCATCACCTTTGGCAACCTCAACGCGCTGGCTTTGGAACCCTTGGGGCACATGGCGGGTCTGGGGTCGTCGGTGATTGGCGCCTTGTCGACCGTTGGTGCGGTGCTGGTCGCAGCGCCCATCGGCCTCGCGTTTAATGGCAGCTATGTGCCGCTGGTTTTGGGCACCTTCTGCTGCTCGGGTCTGGCGTGGCTCCTGATGAGCAAAACCCGCGCGCTGGAAACGGGCGCGCAGGTTCAGCCCGCCGAATAATCCCGTCCCCGAACACTCAAAAGGGCGCCCCGAGAGGCGCCCTTTTTCATGTCCGCAGCTCAGCGGGGCCTCAGCCCGGTTTTGCGTATTTCGCCAGATCCTGCGCCACCGAAAACGCGCCTTTGATCTTGTCGCTGTCCTTGGCCCAATCGCGGCGCACGACGATCTTGGTCCCCGATACTTTGGCCGCCGGGCCTTCGCCCTGAATGAATTTGACCAAGCCTGCCGGATTGGCAAATTTGTCGTTGTGGAACTGGATCGTCAGCCCCTTTGGCCCGCCATCCAGTCGTGAAATGCCAGCGCGGCGGCACATTTCCTTGATCCGCACGATCAGCAAAAGCGTGTTCACCTCTTTGGGAAGCTTGCCAAACCGGTCGATCAATTCAGCCGCGAAGCCTTCCAGCTCGACCTTGGTTTTCAGCGCGGACAAGCGGCGATACAGCCCCAGACGCACATCGAGGTCGGGCACGTAAACCTCCGGAATCAAAACAGAAACCCCGAGGTTGATCTGCGGTGCCCAGGCGTCGTCATCCGCCACGATGGATTCGGTCTCGCCCGATTTGATCTTGGCAATCGCCTCTTCCAGCATGGCCTGATACAGCTCGTAACCCACTTCCTTGACCTGACCGGACTGTTCCTCGCCAACAAGATTGCCCGCGCCGCGAATATCGAGATCCTGAGAGGCAAGCGTAAAGCCCGCCCCCAATGTGTCGAGACTGCCCAGCACCCGCAGACGCTTTTGCGCCGCCGGTGTCAGCGGCGCGCGCGGCTTGGTCGTCAGATAGGCATAGGCCCGTGTTTTGGAGCGCCCGACACGACCGCGGATTTGATACAGCTGCGCCAGACCGAACATATCGGCGTGATGGATGATCATCGTGTTGGCAGTCGGAATGTCGATGCCGCTTTCCACAATCGTCGTAGCGACCAGCACATCGTATTTCCCGTCGTAAAAGGCGTTCATCCGCGCGTCCAGATCGCCCGCGGCCATCTGGCCGTGCCCGATGACATAGGTCACCTCGGGCACATGTTCTTTCAGGAATTCCTCGACTTCGGGGATGTCCTTGATGCGCGGGACGACAAAGAAACTCTGTCCGCCACGGAAATGTTCGCGCAGCAATGCCTCGCGCAGCGTGATCGTGTCGAATTCGGACACATAGGTGCGCACCGACAGACGATCCACAGGCGGCGTGCCGATGATCGACAGATCGCGCACCCCCGTCAGCGACATCTGCAGGGTGCGCGGAATGGGCGTTGCCGAGAGTGTCAGCACATGGATATCGGATTTGAGCGACTTGAGCCGTTCTTTGTGGTTCACGCCAAAGCGCTGTTCTTCGTCCACCACGAGCAGGCCGAGGGATTTGAAGCGCACCGATTTGGCGAGCAACGCATGGGTGCCGACGACAATATCAACTTCGCCCGTCGCCAATCCTTCGCGCGTCTTAGCCTGCTCGCGCGCGCCAACAAAGCGCGACAACGGTCTGACATTGATCGCAAATCCGCGAAACCGCTCGGCAAAGGAATTATAGTGCTGGCGTGCAAGCAAGGTGGTTGGCGCAATCACCGCGACCTGAACGCCCGCCATCGCCGCCACAAAGGCTGCCCGCATCGCGACCTCGGTTTTGCCAAAGCCCACGTCCCCGCAGATCAGGCGATCCATCGGCGTGCCGCTTTCGAGATCGTCGAGCACATCCTCGATGGCCTTCAACTGATCCTCGGTTTCCGAATAGGGAAACCGCGCGCAGAACGCTTCCCACATGTCGGCAGGCGGTTCCATGATCTGGCCGTGACGCAGATGGCGTTCGGCGGCAATGCGGATCAGCTTGTCGGCAATGTCGCGGATGCGCTGTTTGAGCCGCGCTTTCTTGGCTTGCCAGGCGCCGCCGCCCAGTTTGTCAAGCAACCCCTCGTCATGGCCGAACCGGCTGAGCAGCTCGATATTTTCCACCGGAAGATAAAGCCGGTCCCCGCCTGCATATTCCAGCAGCACGCATTCATGCGCCGCCCCAAGTGCGGTGACCACCTCGAGGCCGCGATAAATCCCCACACCGTGGTCGGCGTGAACGATCAGATCGCCCGGACTGAGGCTTTGCACCTCGGTCAAAAAGTTTTCGACTTTTCGTTTGCGTTTTGTGCGGCTTACCAGACGATCCCCCAGCACGTCCTGCTCGGAAATGACGGTGATATCCTTGGCCTCGAACCCCTGATCAAGGCCCCAAACCGCCAGATAGACGCCGCCCTTGCCCTCGGGCACATCGCGCCAGTCGCCGATCTGGGTTGCCCCGACCAGCCCTTGATCCTCCAGCAAGCCCGCAAGCCGCTCGCGCGCGCCTTCGGAAAACGAGGCGATGACCACCTGCCCCAGCTTGCGCCGCGCCTCAACATGTTTCTCCAAGGCTTCGAAAAGGCTGACAGATTCCTGTTGGCGCTCTGGCGAGAAATTGCGCCCGATCCGCCCGCCGGCATCGATGACATTAGGCCCGGAGGCCTGGGGGAGCGGCGAGAAATGCAACAGCCGATGGCCCGAAATCGCATTGCGCCACGCGAGATCGTCAAGATACATCAACTCGGGCGGACAGGGCTTGTAGGGCGCATCCATTTTCTTTTTCTGGCTCAGCGCATGTTTACGCGTCCCATATTGATCGGCGATGCTTTCCCAACGTGAAATACGCGCTGTATCCGATTGATCATCAAGAGAAATAACCGCATCAGGCAGATAGTCGAACAGGGTTTCCAGACGCTCGTGGAAAAAGGGCAACCAATGTTCGATGCCCGCATGTTTGCGCCCCGCCGACACCGCCTCATAGAGGGGATCATCATTGCCTGCCGCGCCGAATTCGATGCGGTAATTCTGGCGGAACCGCGTGATCGCCGCCTCGTCGAGAATGACCTCGGACACCGGCGCAAGTTCAATGGTCTCAAGCTTTTCCACCGTGCGCTGGCTGGCAGGATCAAAGCGGCGCGCGCCGTCAAGCACATCGCCAAAGAGGTCCAGCCGGATCGGCCCGTCCTGGCCGGGGGGAAAAATGTCGATGATTCCCCCGCGCACGGCGTAGTCGCCCGGCTCCATCACCGTGGGCGCCTGGGTAAAGCCCATGCGCACCAGAAAAGCGCGCAGCGCGGGTTCGTTCAGGCGCCGCCCGACCTGCGCGCTAAAGGCCGCTTCACGCAGGATGTCGCGTGCGGGCACCCGCTGGGTTGCAGCGGACAGCGTGGTGAGCAGGACGAATTTCCCGCGCAACGCGCCCTGCGCAAGAGCCGCCAGCGTGGCCATCCGCGCCGCCGACACATCGGCATTGGGCGAAATCCGGTCATAGGGCAAGCAGTCCCAGGCCGGAAATTCGACCACCGGAATATCGGGAGCGAAAAACGCCAGAGCCGCGCGCATCGCCGCCAGACGTTTGTCGTCGCGTGCCACATGCAACACGGGGCCGGCGGCCTTGGCCACTTCGCGCGCCACCAAAGCGGCATCAAAGCCTTCGGGCGCGCCACCGACGCGGATATGTGCAGTCTCAGCCAAATCTATAGTCCTTTGAGGGCGTGCGGCCCGTCTTTTGGGGCCCGTCTTTTGGGGCCCGTCTTTTGTCGCTAGTGGCCCCAAGGGCCAACAAAGAGGTTTTGATACATGCCCCACATGCCGGTGACAAAAATAGACGCCATTCCAATCAGTTGGGTGCGAAATCTGTGGCGCGTCAACTGTTTGAGCAGCACATCGCCGCCCTGATCCACCCGTTTGATCCGTTGCGCTGTGCCAACCGACATCCAAAACACCAGCGTCATCGGGAAAGCCATCAAGAACAACGCCTGCCCGAATTCGAAGTTGTAAAAGAAACCGGTGATAAACAAAGCCGTCAAAGCCGCGGCGGTTCCCGCCGTAATCATCAGGCCCGACACCTCGGAAATCGTCAGCAATCTGTTGACGTTGATGCGCACGAGATCTTCAAGGTCGACCATGGTTTCGCCGCCCTGTTTGCGCGCGCGCGTCATCAGGTCAAAGGGCACGCCCAACACGTAATGCGACGCGGTCGACCAGAGAACCGCCAGCGCGATCCAGTACCACAGATTGGAAAAGGACCGCATGTTGATCACTTCTAGGATCTTGAGATAGATATCCACTGGTTTGGGTCCGATCTTGCGTTATCTGGTCTTTGGCCAACGACTTGCGGCGGGCCGTTCGTGCGGGTCCGGCTGCGACACATCGTCGTTTGGCGCAATCTAAAGCGCCGTTTGCGCAATTCCTACCCTTGAACGGGCGGATGTTCCATGCCACCCGTCATGCAACTGCAATAAAACCGCAAGGATCAGCCCATGAGCCGTGCCACTGTCGCCGCTTTCCCCGCCCACCGGTTGCGTCGTACCCGCAAGATGGAGTCCCTGCGCGGACTCGTTCGTGAAAACCATCTGGCGGCGGCTGATCTTATCTGGCCCGTGTTCATTCGCGACGGCGTGAACGAAACCACCCCCGTGGCCTCCATGCCCGGTGTCGAGCGGCTGACGGTGGATGTGTTGGTGCGCCGCGCGGTCGAGGCTTTTGCCGCCGGTGTGCCTGCGATTTGCCTCTTTCCCTATACCAGCGCTGAGGACCGCACGCTTGACTGTGCCATGGCGTGGGACGCCGACAACCTGACCAACCGCGCCATTCGCGCGCTCAAGGCCGAAGTGCCCGAGATGGCGGTGATGACCGATGTTGCGCTCGATCCGTACAACATCAACGGCCATGACGGCTTTGTCGTCGAGGGTGAGATCGTGAACGATGAGACCGTCGCGGCGCTGGTGAAAATGGCGCGTGCGCAGGCCGAAGCGGGCGCGGATATCATCGGCCCCTCGGATATGATGGACGGGCGCATCGGTGCGATCCGCACCATGCTGGAGGCCGAGGGCCATATCAACGTGTCGATCATGAGCTATTCGTCGAAATATGCGTCGGCGTTCTACGGGCCGTTTCGCGATGCGGTCGGGGCTTCGGCGGCGCTGAAGGGCGACAAGAAGACCTACCAGATGGACCCTGCCAATTCCGAGGAAGCCTTGCGGCTGATCGAGCGCGACCTGTCGGAGGGCGCGGATATGGTGATGGTGAAGCCGGGGATGCCCTATCTTGATATCATCCGTTCTGTGCGCGAGAACTTTGGCGTTGCGACCTTTGCCTATCAGGTGTCGGGCGAATATGCGATGATCCAAGCCGCAGCGGCAAACGGTTGGATTGACGGGGAAAAGGCCATGGTCGAAAGTCTGATGTGTTTCAAACGCGCAGGCTGCAACGGCATCCTTACCTATTTTGCCCCGGCGATGGCCAAGCTGCTATCGGCGTGACGGGGGTATTGGGATCCGAAAGAAGCAGGGCCGCAGCGCGAAGATGCGGCCCTTCGTCTTTTAGAACCCGTAGATCGCGGCGAATTTTGCTTCGAGGTAGTCCAGAAGCGGGCCTTCGTTGGGCTCGAAGCCGCAGGCACGTTTGATCGTGTCGCGCGGTGTGTAGAGTCCGCCAAATTGCTGGACTTTTTCGCGTAGCCAGTCGGTGGCAAGGCGCGTATCGCCGCGCTCGAAGGCCGCGTCCAGCCCCCCGACTTCGGCGCGCATCGCCTGCATCAGGCAGCCTGCGTAGACATTGCCCAAACTGTAGGTCGGGAAATAGCCAAACAGCCCGACGGGCCAGTGGACATCCTGCAAGCAGCCCTTTGAGACACGATCCGGCGTGACGCCGAAATCGGCTGCAAAGCGCGTGTTCCACGCTTCGGGCAGATCGGCAACATCCAACCGCCCTGCGATCAGGTCGCGTTCCAGATCAAAGCGCAGCAACACGTGCAGGTTATATTGCACCTCGTCGGATTCGGTGCGGATGAAACCTTGGGTGACGCGGTTCACGCTGGCGGTAAAGGCGTCGGGCGAGGACAAATTCAAGGCACCGAATTTTTCCGACATGCGCCGGAACAGATAGCGGGTGAAGGCGGGCGAGCGGCCAATCTGGTTCTCGTAGATCCGGCTCTGGCTTTCGTGCACGCCCATGGAGACGCCCGCGCCAAGGGGCGTCAGCGCGAATTCGGGGTCGATGTTTTGCTCGTAACAGGCATGGCCGACCTCGTGGATGGTCGAATAGAAACAGTTGAACGGATCGGCCTCGTCGGTGCGGGTGGTGATGCGCACATCCGCGCCCGAGCCCGAGGAAAACGGGTGGACGGCGCGATCGATCCGCCCCTTGGAGAGGTCGTAGCCAAAGCTGGTGGCCAGATCGGCGGACAATGCCATTTGCGTCTCGGCGGGAAAATGGCCTTGCAGGGCCAGGGGTTGATCCGCGCCCAGAATGCGATCGCGCAGGGCAACAAGGCGCGGGCGCAGCGCCCCGAACATCGCGTCCAGTTCTGCCGCCGTTGTGCCCGGTTCGTAATCCTGCAGCAGGGCATCGTAGAGATCGCCCCCCTCGGCCAAGGCCGATGCTTCTTCGCGTTTGAGGCGCAGCACGGTTTCGAAGGTCGGTGCGAAGGCGTTGTAATCGTCGCTCGCCCGGGCTTGGGCCCAGATCCCCTGGCTGACGGAGGTGACCCGTGCCAGTTCGGCCGCCAGCTTGGCGGGCACTTTGGTGTTGCGCGCATAGGAGGTGCGGATGTGGCGCAGCTTGGCGCGATCTGCGGGCGGGAGGCGCGCATCGTCGATCCGCTCCAGCCAGTCCCCCAATCTGGGATCGGTGCGCCGCGCGTGCAGCACGGTTTCGAGGGCGGCGATTTCCTCGCCGCGCTGATTGGCCGCGCCGCGCGGCATCACCGTTTCCTGATCCCAGCCCAGCCGGCCTGCGACCTGCGCCAAGGCTTCGGTGTCGTGCTGAAACGCCATCAAATCGTCAAAAGCCGTCATTTCACATCTCCGCGAATGGATTGCGCCTGTGGGTAGGCGGCGGCGAAACGTGCGCGCAGGATCACCACCCAAAGTGCGACGGCTCCGATCTGATGCGCAAGGCCAAGCGCCAGCGGTGCGCCGTGCATCACGGTGGCGATGCCTAGCACCACCTGCAACACCAACACGGCCCCCAGCAGCGTGTAGGCGCCAACCGTGGTGCGAATGGCCGATTTGCGCCCTTTGAGGGTGACGACCACCCCGAAGGCAAACAAGAGATACCCTGCGCAGCGGTGCATGAATTGCACCAAACCGGGGTCCTCGAAGAAATTGCGCCAGAGCGGTGTGATCGAGAACGGATCGGGTGGCAGGATCTGCCCCCCCATCAACGGCCAATCGGTAAAGCCGCGTCCTGCATCAATGCCCGCGACCAGGGCGCCCAGCAGGATTTGCACGAAGGCAAGGTGCAGCAGTCCGGTGGTGATGCCAAACAGTTTGCGATCCCCTGCGCGGCGGGCTTGCAACAGCTGGGTTTGCGAGCGTGACAACAGGAAAGTGTACCACGCCAGAAAGCCCAGAATGATGAAGGCAAGGCCAAGGTGGGTCGCGAGGCGGTAGGACGCAACATCGGTGCGATCCCCTTCAAGCCCCGAAGAGACCATCCACCAGCCGATTGCGCCTTGCAAGCCGCCCAAAGCCCCGATCCAGATCAGTTTCTTGTGCCAACCGCTGGGGACTTTGCGCGCGATGGCAAAGCATGCATAGCCCAAGGCCCAGACCAGTCCGATGACGCGCCCCAATTGGCGGTGCGCCCATTCCCACCAGAAAATCGACTTGAATTGCGACAGGGTGAAATCGGAATTCTGGATCTGGAATTCCGGCGAGGCCTTGTAGGCGTCGAATTCGGCCTGCCAATCGGCGGCGTTCATCGGCGGCACCGCTCCGGAAAGCGGTTTCCATTCGGTGATCGACAGGCCGCTGTCGGTCAGCCGTGTCAGCCCACCCACGGCAATCATCGCCATGACCAGCACGAAAATCACGATCAGCCACGCGCGAATGCCCCTGCGTGCGCCCGAGGGCTTGTCGATCAAGCCGCCCTGCGCGCGGGGTGCCACTTTTTCGTCGCTGCCGACCTCCTCGAAAATGCTGCGTTTCGCGCTCATCTGCGATCCCTTCTCTGATCTTGGGCGGACCCTAAATGGCACGGCGCGCGGGGGCAAGCCGTCCTCAATGTCGCAGGCCTGCGCCGCTGTCGCGCAGCCCGCCTCAGGGCCGCGCGCTGCGCCGGATCACTGTTCGTCGCGCCTGGACTCGCGCGCCGCCTTGCCGCCATATTCCACCCAACGCACCATTTGGCGCATCATGCCGTGGAAAATCTGCACATCCGAACGCGTCAATGGCATGCGGCTCCACAGGTTGCGCAGGTTCAACTTCATGCCCTCCGCCTTGGCGTCAGGGAAAAAGAACCCCGCACGGTCCAACGCCTCTTCGTAGTGATCGGCGAGCTTTTCAACCTCATGGTGCCCTGCCCACTCGGTTTTGGCCAGTTCTACCACCTCGGGCACGACCTGCGTGGTTTGCCGCCGCCACTCATAGGCGACCAGCAGCACGCATTGCGCCAGATTGAGCGAAGCAAAATCGGGATTCACGGGGACGGAAATGATCGCATTGGCCTCGGCCACGTCCTCGTTTTCCAACCCCGCGCGCTCGGGCCCGAACATGACGGCGACCTTCTTGCCCTCGGCCTGCAAGGCGCGCGCATGCGCCATCGCCCGCTCGGGGCTCATGACGGGCTTGGTCAGCCCGCGTGCCCGCGCCGTGGTGGCAAAAACATAGTCGCAATCGGCAAGAGAGGCGCGCACGGTGTCATAGTGCCCCGCCTCGTCCAGCAGCCGCCCCGCGCCCGAGGCAAGTGCCACCGCCCGCTCGTTGGGCCAACCGTCGCGCGGGGCCACGACCCGCATCCGGTCAAGCCCGAAATTCCACATCGCCCGCGCCGCGCCACCGATATTCTCACCCATTTGCGGGCGTACAAGGACAAAGGCGGGGGTCGGTCCGGTCATCGGAAAATCCTGTCAGGGCTGAAAAAGGCTGCGTGCGGGCAATACTGCGCAAAGCCTCCTGTGGCAAGGGCGCGCAGGCGCTGACAGCCCCGCGCGTTGACACCCTTCCGCCCAAAAGCGAAACCCGCTATAGGGGGCGTCAAACCCGAGTTCAGGATACCCCCATGGCCACGACCTCCGATACCCCCGAAAAAGAAACCCCCCAGATCTACCTCGTGACACCGGCGAGTTTCGACCTCGACAGCTTTCCGGCCGCTCTGGCGGCCGTTCTGGATGCCAATGAGGTCGCCTGCCTGCGCCTTGCCCTGGCCAGCAAGGACGAAGACGATGTGGCGCGCGCCGCTGATGCCTTGCGCGAAATCTGCCATGCGCGCGATGTGGCCATCGTGATCGAAGCCCATGTGCAACTGGTCGAACGGCTGGGGCTCGACGGCGTCCATCTTGCGACAGGCTCGCGCTCGGTACGCAATGTGCGCAAGGAACTGGGCGCGGATGCCATCGTGGGCTGCTATTGCGCCGCCTCGCGCCATGACGGCATGACAGCGGCTGAAATCGGCGCGGATTACGTCAGTTTTGGGCCCGTGGGCGAAAGTGGCCTTGGCGACGGGACGCGCGCCGAGGATGACCTGTTCCAATGGTGGTCGGATGTGATCGAAGTCCCCGTGGTCGCCGAAGGCGCGCTGACCCTTGCAGATATCACCCGCCTCACCCCGATCACCGATTTCTTTGCGATCGGCGATGAAATCTGGAAATCCGACAGCCCCGCGCAAGCCTTGGCCGACATCATCGCCACCATCAACGCGGCAATGCCAACCACCGCCTGACCCTGCCTGACACCGCCCCGACAAAGCCCGCTGTCTCAAAACCCGACAGGACGGGCTTTGTCGCTTCTGGGTCGCTTCCGGCCCGCCTTGGTTTCTTTCGGATAAAAATACCCAGATCCCGAGGCCTCACGCCGCGCTTCCCGTGGTCAAAGGCGATCGGGCAAGCCGGCGCGCACCGCCTCTTCGCAGACCTGCGTCAACCGCTTGCGATCCGCAAATTGCGACACTTTGAGCGCAGGGTGGTACACGACCTCGACGCTGCCCTGTGGTCGCGCCGCCAGCACCTTGAGCGCCGAAGGTCCGAACGCCATATCGCCCCACCAGCCATAAAACCGTGCAGGCTGACCCTCGGGCGCACGATAGACGACCGAACAGGGCTGCACCCAGACGGTTTCGCGCAGTTCCGGCGTAAAGAATGCCGCGAAAAGCGTTGATTTAAATGGTAAAACCCGCAGACTGTCGGTCGAAGTACCTTCGGGAAAAAACAACAGTTTATGACCGCTGCGCAGGCGGTCCTCGAAGATCTGTTTTTGTGCGGCGGCCTCGCGGCGGTCACGGTTGATGAACACCGTCCCGGTGGCTTTGGCCAGCGTCCCGATGCCCGCCCAACCCGAGACTTCCGCCTTGGACACAAAGAACAGCCGATGCGTCGCATTGAGCACCAGAATGTCAAGCCAGCTCGAATGATTGGCCACAATCGCGCCGCGCTGCGCCATCGCCCGCCCCGTAACCGTCAGTTTCAATCCCAAAACCAGCAGCGCGAAGCGACAGACAACATAGGGAAAAATACTGCTGACAGGGCGTTTGTCGCCGACCAGCAGCCGCTCGACCCCGCGGCAGACCAACAGCAATATCAGGCACAGCAGGATGAACAGCACAATCGGCACGGCGCGCAGTACCACAAGCCCCCAATCGCGCTTGCGCAAGACGACCGGATCGGGGGGTGTATCGGCCTCCCAAAGCGGTATCATTGCGCCGCTGTCCCCGTGCGCGGCCCCTTTTGGGGCCCCTCTTCTGGCGCCTTTTCTGGCCCCTTTAGCGTGCTGCGCCCCGTGCCGTTCTCCGTGCCGCGCATGTAGATATTGCGCTGGCGCTCTGACAGTTTTTGCGTGTCCATCACCAGACACACATCAATTGTTTTAAAGGCTTCATCGACAAAGGCCCCCTCGCCAACACAGCCGCCAAGGCGCAGATAGGCCTTGATCAGCGACGGCACGTTCAGCATCGCGCGGCGGCGGTCGATTTGCGCCTCGGGCATCAAGTTCATGCTGTGGAAATGCCCCGGCTGGGTGCGCACGCGCAGCTCGGCGGGCGCAAGATGGCGGTGATGCAGCAGCGACAGCGGCTCGGCCAAAGCCTGCACATCCGTGCCAAAAAACGAGGCCGCGCCAAAGAGCACGTCGATATTTTCTTCCACGACATAGGCCGCGAGCGCGTTCCAGAGATGAAACATCGCCATGCCACCGCGATAATCGGGCAACAGGCAGGAACGGCCCAGTTCCAACAGCCGCCGCCCGGAGGTTTTCAAAGCGGTCAGGTCGAATTCGTCCTCGGAATAGAACCGCCCCGCCACTTTGGCGCGCTCGTCCGACAGCACCCTGTAAACGCCCACGATCTGTTCGCGCACGGCGCCGGAGCGCGTCCTGTCGATCAGCAGAAGATGCTCGAAATAGGGGTCGAAATCATCGCGCTCCAATTGGGCCACGTGATCGACAAGCACCCCGTCGGCCCCGAGTTCCTCGACAAACACCCGATACCGCAAATGCTGCGCGGCTTCGAGATCGGCCGCGTCACGGGCAAAACGGGTTTCGAACTGGGGATCTGGCGGTATCATCGGGCCTGTCGCATGGTTTCAGGTGCGCGGGTTCTACGCGCCCCGCTGGCGCTTTGCAACTGTACGCGGTGGGAAGGCCGCGCCCGCGCCGCGCCCAAATCGCCCGACAGTTGCAAAAGGGGATGAAAATTGCCACTGTAGCGCGACCACGAACGTCCAGCGCGACGTTTCAGCCGAACACCGGAAGCACCATGACCCGACTGCTGTCAATCACGACCTTGCCTTCCTCTTCAAACATCACGGTCAACTTGCCGTTGATGTTGGATTGGACCTGCCCGATGCCCCAGTCGGGGCGTTCGGGGTGGCGGACAATCTGTCCGGGCTCCAGCATTGCGTTGAGATCTTCCATGTCTTTGCTTTCACACCCATAATGCGTCATGCGCCGTTGTAAGGCGCGCCTGATTGCCCGCCCGAAACGACCCCGACACGCCCCCGAAACGCCCCCAACTGCCCTGAGAAAGGCTGCCAATGACCGAGACCAACCTGTCCTCTCACCAGCTTGCCCGCGATCTTGCGGCGCTCATCGGGTCGCGCATTTGTCATGACCTGATATCGCCCGTGGGCGCAATCGCCAATGGCGTCGAATTACTGGCGATGGCGGGCACCTCCGTGGGGCCTGAAATCAGCCTTATCTCGGAAAGCGTGGACAATGCAAACGCGCGGGTAAAGTTCTTTCGTGTGGCCTTTGGCGCGGCAAGCCCCGGGCAAACGACGGGGCGCAGCGAAATGGTGGCCATTCTCAAGGCGCTGGACGGCGGGCGCATGAGCTACGCCTGGGAGGTCGAGGGCGACCACCTGCGCGCCGAGGTCAAGCTGGCGACCCTGTTGATCCTTTGCGCCGAAACCGCACTGCCGCGTGGTGGGCACATCCGCGTCACGCACAGCGCCAGCCAGTGGCATATCGTGGCTACGGCGGATAAAATGAACGTCGATGCGGCCCTGTTCGACCGTCTGGCCGCGGTCAGCCTGCCCGACGGCCTGCGCGCCAATGACATCCAGTTCCTGCTCGCCCCGCTGCAAGCCGAAGTGCTGTCGCGCCACATCCGCGTCAGCGCAAGCGCGACTGAACTGAGCTTGAGTTTCTGAACGCCGCCCTGTTTGCTTAAAAAAACCTGTTTGCGTCAAAAAAACGGCGCGCGCCCGACAGGACGCGCGCCGGATCGAAACTTTGCCCGGATCGGGTCCCCCGCGCCTTAGCTGCGCACTGCCCCGTCCGAGGTCACGAGATATTTGAACGAGGTCAGCTGTTCAGCGCCCACCGGACCGCGCGCGTGCATCTTGCCCGTGGCAATGCCGATTTCGCCGCCCATGCCGAATTCGCCGCCATCGGCAAATTGCGTTGAGGAATTGCGCATCAAAATCGCACTGTCGATGCGCTGGAAGAAGGTGGCCGCTGCCGCGTCATCCTCGGTCACGATCGCATCGGTATGACTGGACGAATAGCGCTGGATATGGGCGATGGCGGCGTCCAGATCGTCCACCACTTTCGCCGCGCAGATGCTGTCGAGGTACTCATGCCCCCAATCGGCCTCTGTGGCAGGTGTGGTGCCGTCGATCACGCCCAAGGTCGCATCGGTGCGCACATCGACCCCTTTGTCGAGCAGAGCCTGCACCAGATCGCGCCCCAGCGTGTCCGCCAGATCGCGGTGCACCAAAAGACACTCCATCGCGCCGCAAATCCCCGTGCGGCGGGTTTTCGCGTTCACCACGATGCGCAGCGCCTTGTCAAAATCGGCCGCCTTGTCGATGTAGATATGCACGATCCCCTCAAGATGGGCAAAGACCGGCACGCGGGCTTCGCGTTGTACCAGCCCCACCAATCCCTTGCCGCCGCGGGGCACGATGACGTCGATAGACTCGACCATGGTCAGCATTTCCTGCACTGCCGCGCGGTCGCGGGTCGGCACCAGCTGGATCGCATCCTCGGGCAGACCGACAGCCTTCAGCCCGGCGACCAGACAGGCATGGATCGCACCGGAGGAATGGAAACTTTCCGAGCCGCCGCGCAGGATCACCGCATTGCCTGCTTTGAGGCACAGCGCCCCCGCATCTGCCGTCACATTGGGGCGCGATTCGTAGATCACCCCGATCACGCCCAGCGGCGTGCGCACGCGCTGGATGTGCAGCCCGTTGGGGCGGTCCCATTCGCTCATGACATGGCCGACAGGATCGTCCTGCGCCGCCACGTCGCGCAAAGCGGCGACGATGCTTGCGATACGGGCCTCGTCGAGCAAAAGACGATCCAGCATCGCAGGCGTCAGCCCTTTTTCACGCCCGAACGCCATGTCTTTGGCATTGGCGGCCATGATGTCGTCGCGCCGTGCCCAGACCGTGTCGGCGGCGGTTTCAAGCGCTTTGGTTTTGACCTCGGGCGCGGCGAAGGCCAGCGTCGCACTGGCGGCTTTGGCGCGTGTCCCGATGGCTTTCATCAAGCCTGCGATGTCATCCATGTCTTTCATGTCGACCTCCGGTTGTCTCTTTTACAAACTGTCAGGTAAGCAACTTTGGACGTTTTTCCAACGGCTTACAGAACCATATCGTCACGGTGCACAAGCGAGGCGCGCCCGCCGTACCCCAAAAGCTCTTTGATTTCGCGGCTTTGCGCGCCTTTGATGATCTGCGCCTCTGCCGAGGTGTAGCGGATCAGGCCTTGGCCCAAACGCGCGCCGTCCGGCCCCAAAATCAACACAGGCTCGCCGCGCCCGAAGGTGCCGCGCACCGCGCGCACCCCCGCCGGCAACAGGGAACTGCCCTCCATCAGCGCTTTGACCGCGCCCGCATCCACCGTGATTTCCCCATGGGGTTTCATCGCGCCGATCCAGCGTTTGCGCGCCAGATTGGGATCTTCATGCGGCAGGAACCACGTGCAGCGCGCGCCTGCGTCCAGGCCGGTGAGCGGTCGCAGGCTCGAGCCTTCGGTGATCGCCATCGCACAGCCCCCGCCCATCGCGGTCTTTGCCGCCATGAGCTTGGTTTTCATCCCGCCCTTTGACACGCCCGACACGGGGTCGCCGGCCATGGCTTCGATTTCCGGTGTAATCTCGGAAATGCTTGGGAAATGAACGGCTTGCGGATCGACGTTCGGGTTTGCGGTGTAAAGCCCGTCCACATCCGACAGCAAGACCAGACGATCCGCCCCGACCGTCACCGCGATCTGTGCCGCCAAACGGTCGTTGTCGCCGTAGCGGATTTCATCGGTGGCGATGGTGTCATTTTCGTTCACAATCGGCACCACACCGAATTTTATCAAGGCCGACAAGGTGTTGCGCGAATTCAGGTAGCGGCGGCGATCTTCGGTATCTTCCAGCGTCAACAGCACCTGCGCGCAGGTGATCCCATGCGGGTTCAAAACTTCCTCATAGGCCCGTGCAAGCTGGATCTGCCCCACGGCGGCGGCCGCTTGCGACTGTTCCAGCGGCAGCTCGCCCGGCGGCAAGCCCAGAACGCGGCGACCGAGGGAAATAGACCCCGACGAGACAAGCAAAACGCCCGTGCCCGCCGCCCGCAGCGCGGCAACATCTTCGGCCAGAGCCTTGACCCAATCGTGTTTCAAATCGCCCGACGCACGGTCCACCAACAAGGCAGAGCCGATCTTGACCACCACAAGTTTTGCCCCCGCAAGGCGGGTTGGCACGATGGCCCCCTCAGGGGTGGCGATTTCGGGCAACGCGCGCTCGGATGTCTGGATTACGGTTGCCACGACTTGGCCTCCCCATCCTCTTGGTCGTCTTCATCGGCTTTTTGTGTGCGCAAACGGTCCATGGAAATTTCGGCCTTCAGCGCGCGCAGCACCACATCCAGACCCTCTTTCGAGACGCCAGACATCATGTACACGCGACCGCCGGAGGCTTTTTGAAGCGCATCCACGCGTTCGGCGCGGTCCTCGTCGGGTATGGCGTCGATCTTGTTCAACACGGTGATGCGCGGCTTGCCTGCCAGAATTTCCGAATAGTTTTCAAGCTCTTTGATGATGGTGTTATAGTCCTGCACAACATCTTCGGAAAAGCCGTCAATCAGGTGCAACAGCACCGCGCAGCGCTCGATATGGCCCAGAAACTGATCGCCCAGACCCCGCCCTTCGGATGCGCCCTCGATCAGCCCGGGAATATCGGCAACCACAAATTCGGAGTTATCAATCCCGACAACGCCCAAATTCGGATGCAGCGTCGTAAAGGGATAATCGGCAATCTTGGGCCGCGCGTTCGAGGTGGCCGCAAGGAAGGTCGATTTGCCCGCATTGGGCAGCCCCAGCAAGCCCGCATCCGCGATCAGCTTCAGTCGCAGCCAAAGCGTGCGCTCGACCCCGTCCTGTCCGGGGTTGGCGTGACGCGGGGCCTGGTTGGTTGCGGATTTGAAATGCAGGTTGCCCCAGCCGCCATTGCCACCGCGGCACAGCGTCACGCGTTGACCGACTTCGATCATATCGCACAGCACGGTTTCCTGATCTTCATCAAGCACTTCGGTGCCGACGGGCACTTTCAGAACGATGTCGTTGCCATCTGCGCCGGTCATGTTGCGCCCTGCACCGCCCTTGCCGTTCTGGGCAAAAAAGTGCTGCTGGTAGCGAAAATCAATCAGCGTGTTCAGGCCTTCGACAGCCTCCACAACAACGCTGCCGCCACGACCGCCGTCACCGCCATTGGGCCCACCGTATTCGATGAACTTTTCACGGCGGAAGGCAACGCAGCCATTCCCGCCGGAGCCGGAGCGCACATAGACTTTGGCGAGATCGAGAAACTTCATAAATTATGTCCTTTTCAGAGCCTGAGCCATACCGCGCGCGCGCATGAAACTCAATGAGGCTTTACGAGCGCCCGCCAGACAGCTCTAAAAAGGAAACCGTGGCGGGCTGACCCGCGCGCCGGATCAGTCGAATTTACGCAGATAGGTCCATGTAGGCACTTTCGCCCCCCGCGCCACGCAAAAGGCTTCGGCGTCGCCGAGATAGGTAAAGCCTGCATTGGTGACCACCCGCGCCGAGGCCGCATTGTCCTGAAAGACCTCCGCGAAGATGGTTTTGCACTTTTGCGGATTGGCCGCGACGATGGCCTGTAGGGCCTCTGACGCAAGGCCCGTGTTCCAGAACATCGGCGCCACCCAATAGCCGACTTCGGATTGGTTGCGATCCAGCGGTTTGAGCGAGATCACCCCAAGCACCTCGGAAAGCCCCTGCGCGGATCCATCCAGCACCCAGGCTTCCTTGGCGTTGCCGTGATCGAGGGAGCGGGCGATGAAGGCTTCGGTCGCGCCGGGGGGCAGCGGATGGGGAATCGAGCGGGTCGATTGGGCCACGCGCTTGTCACCGGCATACATCGCCAAAAGCCCTGCATCCGAGCGGCGCGGCGGGCGCAGCACAAAGCGCTCGGCCTGAATGATAAGCTGCGTGTCCGCCGCAAGCCCCTGGGGCGCGGTGGATGTGACATGATTGAGCACGTTATCCATGACCATTTTACTCTCCTCCTCGAAAAGCCTGTTCTGCTTTTACCCGAGCGCGCATTTAGCACGCCGATCGTTACCGAACCGTGAACCCGTCCAAAGCCCCCTGTGCGCAGCGTCTCTCTCCCGCGGCGCTGTGGTCTGTTCAAACGAGAAAGGGGAGCGGCATGTGCGCCGCTCCCCTTGATGTCTCACCAATTCGAAGTGGCTTATTCAGCGGCTTCCGCTTCGGGCAGAACGGACACGAAGGTCCGGCCTTTGAGGCCCTTGTGGAATGTCACTTTGCCGTCGGTTTTGGCGAAGATCGTGTGATCACGGCCAAGGCCAACGCCCTCACCCGGGAACATACGCGTGCCGCGCTGACGCACGATGATGTTGCCTGCGATCGCCGCTTGGCCACCGTAGAGTTTCACACCAAGGCGACGACCCGCAGAGTCGCGACCGTTACGGGATGAACCACCAGCTTTTTTATGTGCCATCTCTCAGGTCTCCTTTACTGTGCTGCGACTGCCGGCGCTTTGCCAGTAGCCACTTTGACGCCGGATTTGTCGGCGCCGGTTTCGAGGATCGAGGTCACGCGCACCAGCGTCAGTTTCTGACGGTGGCCACGGGTCCGCTTCGAGGAGTGTTTCCGACGACGTTTCACGAAGGAAATGACTTTCTCGCCTTTGATCTGGTCGATCACTTCGGCCTGCACCGCAGCGCCTTCAATGAAGGGCGCGCCGATGGTCGAACCGAGCATCAGAATGTCGTTGAACTGGATGGTTTCACCAGCTTCAGCTGCCAGCTTTTCGACGCGAAGCACGTCGCCAGCTTGCACGCGGTATTGTTTACCGCCAGTTTTCAGAACCGCAAACATGCAGTTATCCTTTTCTTTCCGCATTCTGTGGCCTCTCTGCGCCCGGTTCAAACCGGTGGCAAAGATGTTGCGGCAGACGGATCTGCCAGCCTCGAACAGCGCGCCCCTCGCGGGACTGATTGCAAATGAAGCCTGCGCATGCAGGTCTTCGTCTCACTTCCATCGCGCGTCAGCACAGGTTTCCCTGATAGACAGGTTTTCCTAGTCTTAGGATTTCCTAGTCTTAGGTTTCCCCAGGCTTAGGTTCCCCTGGTCGTCAGGTTTCCCCGAAACAGGTCTCCCATGGCTTGCGCCCAATAGAAAACCCCGGCGAGTCAAACAGAGACGCCGAGATGGCGCCTTATCGAGAAAACACCCCCGCCTGTCAAGGCCCGCGTGACCCAAGCTGCTTTTACAGCCGTCGCCCTGGCCACCCTGCCCGCCAGCCCTGCCCGCACGGACTGCCCGCACGCGCTACAGGTCTTCACCGGCCATGAAAATCGCCACGCCGCGCCCCAGACCTTTGGACAGCTCAAGGTACATGTCGTCAAAGGCGGCAAAGAGCGCAAGGTTCAACTTCTGCCCTGCCGGGGTCTGCGAAAACGCCAGATATTGCGCAAGTTCGTCGTCGCTGAGCGGTTGGTAGGCCAGCGACAGATATGCGTGCGACCAGTCAATGGTTTCCGCCCGCACATCCTCCTCCTGGGACCAGACATCGGCAAGCATGTCATCCTCGGAGACCGCAGCGCCCAGAGCACCGCCCTCGGCCATGCCTGAATAAAACGCGTAATTCGCGTTCAACGCGCCGATCACATTCAGGTCGATCACATCGTTGACCTCGATAAACGTGTCGATCTGCGCGGCGCGGCTGTCTTGCATCGCGCGCGACGCCCAACTGTCCAGCGCCGCGGCTTCGACGGCGTCATCCATCATCGCCTCGCGCGCGGAGACTTCGAGCGTTGTGATCTTCTGCCCCAGCGCGCTGTCGAAAAACGCAACGCTTTCGTCAATTGCTTCGGCTTTCAGGCTGGTTTCAAGTGCGGCCACCACCGTCGCGCGCATCCGCTCGGGGTCATAGAGTTCCGCGACCAGTTGATCCCACGCCGCGCCACCGCCGCTGGTAAACATCTGATCCTCGATATCCTGCCCGTATTTGACGCCTTCCAGCGCCATGATGTCGATGACGGTCTCCAGCTGCATCGCCTGCGCAAGATCGGCCACGCTTGCGGCTTGCGCTGAGCCTGTCGCACCAAAAGCGGGAAGAACGGCCAAAAACGCGCCCGCCAAAACGCCAGAAAGAACGCGGCCAGAGAAAATTCGGCCAGAGAGAGTACGGGAGGACACCATATCAGGCCCCGCGTCACGCCCCTGTTGTGTAAATTGCCAAGCGCGTTGCATCGTATCGTTCAAGATCACCGGCACCGTCCTTTTATCGTGGTCTGACCTAAGCTAGGCTGCGCCCCGCCCCCTTTCAAGCAAGCATATTTGACAAATGCGTCAGAACGCGCGGCGCATCGATGCGCGCGACAGGCGGCCCTGACCGGTAGCCCAACCGATGCCCCTGCGATGCGCCACAGACCGCCCCTCCAACCGCGCCAGCCTGCGCCGCGGGGAAAATCCGCAGCGGGCGAAAATTTCCCTTGCACCCACCCCGCGCATTCCTTAAACGGCCCCTCACCAAGACCGCGGAGAGGTGCCGGAGTGGTCGAACGGGGCGGTCTCGAAAACCGTTGAGCCTGTGAGGGTTCCCAGGGTTCGAATCCCTGTCTCTCCGCCATAATCCCCCTAAGGCATTATTTTTATACGTAAAAATTGTGGTCTGGGGATGGATTTGGCGATCATGCGACCGTGTTTGAACGGCTGTTTCATGCGACTTCCCTTATCTGTATCTGTATCTGTATCTGTTCTGTCTCTGGGCCCCTGCTTTTTGGGCCCCTGCTTTTTGGGTCCCTTCACGACAAGATTTATGAAATCGCGCATCGCCGCGATTTTTTTTCGATTGCCGGCCCAAGGTTAAATCGACCTTAAGACATTTTCTGCACTGTGCTCCTAACAAGCAACGGGTGACACATGTTTTTAAAACGACTTACAAAACGCAATGATTTGAATGCGCGTATGGCGGCAGATGATCTTGCGGCGATTAAGGACGCTTTTGCCACGGTGATCACCACGCCGGACGGGACGATCACCGCCGTGAACGACCTGTTTTCCAAAAGCTGCGGGTACAGTTGCGCAGATTTGTTGGGGCGGAATTTTTCCGATCTTGTCCGTGACAAGGACAAGCAGGAATTTGCCCGGATCTGGCAGGCGCTTGATCTTGGCAAGCCCAACGCGCGTATCATGCCCCTGCTTGATCGCAAGACTGAAGAATTCTGGGTCGATCAGAAAATTATCCCCGTGTCGCGCGACGGTACAAATATCGATCACATCTACATCTGCGCACATGATATCACGCACTACCATCTGTCACGGCGCGACAATCGCGGCAAAGTCGATGCCGTCGCCCGCTCGATGGCCGTCATCGAATTCGACCAGGACGGCATAATCCTGGCTGCAAACGATATTTTCTGCCGCACCGTTGGCTACTCGGTTGACGAACTTGTCGGCAAACATCACCGCATCCTAATGCTGGAGGGCGAGGCAAACACCGCCGAATATTCCGCGTTCTGGTCGCGTCTTGCAAAAGGATCCTCCGAGAAAGGCCAAATCAAACGCCGCAATAAAAAGGGCGATATCATTTGGCTCGAAGCGACCTACGAGACCATTCTGGATCCCGAAGTGCGCCCCTTCAAGGTGGTGAAATACGCGTTTGACATCACCGACTCCAAAAACGCAGCCGCCGATGCCGAGGGTCAGATTACGGCAATCGGCAAATCTCAGGCGGTCATCGAATTCAAACCCGACGGAACGATTGTGCGCGCCAATGACCTGTTTTGCCAGGCGATGGGCTATGATCTGTCGGAGATTGCCAACAAACATCATAGTATGTTCGTGCGCGATACCGAAGTATCCAGCGCAGACTACAAGGAATTCTGGCACCGCTTGCGCGCGGGCGAGCGCTTTGCAGATGAATTTACACGGATCGGAAAGGGCGGGCGCGAGGTCACGATCAGGGCCAGCTACAACCCGATCTACGATGCCGCAGGCAATGTTGTGAAGGTTGTGAAATTTGCCGTCGACACAACGATCTATCGGCAAGCGACCGACGCCCTCAGCCGCAGCCTGTCCGCCCTTGCCGAGGGCGATCTGACGGCGCGCGTCACCGTGGATCTTGGTGAATTCGACCAGCTTCGCGTGAATTTTAATGCCGCGATCACAAAACTGTCGCAGACCATGTCGCGCGTGGTCGACAGTACGCTCACGATCCGTGGCGAATCCGCCGCCATCGGTCAGGCCACGACCGATCTTGCGCGCCGCACCGAAATCCAGGCCTCGACCCTGGCACAAAGTGCCGCCGCGCTCGAGACGCTGCTTTCGTCCGTGAAAAGCGTTGCGGGAACGGCCGAAACGGTCAAATCCCAGTCAGAAGACGCGCAAAACTACTCCGATGATGCGACCGCCGTTGTCGAGAAAGCCGTCCACGCGATGGACGAGATCGAAACCTCGGCCAAACAAGTGGCCTCTATCACCTCGGTGATCGACGATATCGCCTTTCAGACCAACCTGCTGGCGCTCAACGCCGGGGTTGAGGCCGCGCGGGCAGGTGAAGCAGGACGCGGGTTTGCGGTCGTGGCCTCAGAGGTGCGCGCCCTGGCGCAACGCTCCTCCGAAGCCGCACGCGAAATTGCAACATTGATCAGCACTTCGGGAAAGCAGGTCAGCACCGGTGTAAATCTGGTGCGCGAAGCGGGCGGTGCGCTGACCCAGATCAAGCAGGTCGTCGAAAGCATTCACAGCGGAATCGTGCAAGTGGCCCAATCGACCAAGGAACAGGCCTCGGGTCTGGGCGAGCTGAACACGGCGGTGACCGATCTGGATCAGACGACGCAGCACAATGCGGCCATGTCCGAAGAAACCAACGCGGCCTCGGTAAGCTTGCTGGGCAATATCAAATCCATGGAGGCGGAGGTGGGGTTCTTTTCGCTCATGCCGATGACCGACGAGGATGCGCAGAGCTTTCACCCCGCCAAACCCTCTGCGGGCCGCAACGTCGCCTAGCAAAGCCGCCGCCCCGCGCGGCGATGGCGCGGGTTGCTGGCGGCGGCTGGCGGATGTTTCGGCGGGCGGGTGTTTCGGCGGGCGGGGCGCAAGGGCCGCCTGCCCTGATGCAGCTACGCTCTGCTAAAAATCCCCCGGCGCGCATTGCAGGCAGGTCAGACCCGAAGCCCGCCAGAAATCGACCACAGCGCTGCGGTCATCGACCACAAGCCAAGGGCGAAACCCGTCGGATTTGATCCGCGAAAGGGCGCTTCGTTTGACCTCGGGATCGCTTGCGTGGTCTTCGTCTCGCCGGCGCAGATACAGCGCGTCATGCGGGATGTCTGCCTGCGCCAGCCACGCCTGCGTCTGCGCGCGCCAGCCCTCGGGGCGTCCGGTGCACAGCACCACGGCTTCGCCCTGTGCCTTGAGACTGCGCAACAAACGCGCGACAGGGGCGATCACAGCCGCCGCCGCCATTTCATCGTGAAACTCCTGCCACCGCTTGGTCGTGCCATGCACAAGATGCCCAAGGCGCGGCGCGTCGAATTCGGCGAGGGTTCCGTCGATGTCAAAAATTACACAATCCATGTTTTGTCTTTCTTGTCGGGCCTGTGTTCGTGCCAGCCTGTGGCGTGGCGCACGAAGAGATAGGGGGTCGTATTGTGCGGCGAGGGACCATGGGGACTGGCGCCGCACAGAAGGCGCAGCGCCCGGATGACGCCGGAATGCGCCACAAGCACCGCAAGCGCCTGATCGGCGGCACTTTGATCAAGTGCCACGCCAAGCGCCGCATCAACGCGCGCCACCATATCCGCCCAGGGCTCGCCGTCGCGTGGGGTCGCCTCGCGGGGGGGGAGATTGCCCACCGGTTGGCCTTCGAACACGCCCCAGTCCCGTTCGCGCAGACCGGAAAGCACCTGCGCGCTATGGTCGGGAAACGCCAGAGCGGCCGTGTCGGCGGCGCGCTGTTGCGGGCTGACAAACAGTCGTAGCGGCACCGGCCAGTGCCACTGCGCCAGCGCGCGCGCGGCGCTGCGCCCTGCCGGTGTCAACTGCGCCTCGCTGCGTCCGGCAATGATCCGGTCGCGATTGGCATCGGTCTCCCCGTGGCGCAGGACGACAAAGGCTTGGCGGGGCGGGATCACAGCGGCGTTCTTTCATGCAAGACCAGACGCGCCGTGATGCGCGGCTCCAGCGCGTAGTCCTCGGGCAGACAGCAAAACAGCGGCGCATAGCGCGAGGCGCCCAGATGATCGAGCAGCGCGATCTGGGCGCTGAGGGGCGGGTGGACATTCCAGCGCGCAAAGCAGCCGCCCTGCGCGGCAATGGCGCGGGCATGGGCGGTCATATGGCCGGTGAAAACCACCAGTGTTTCGGTACCCAACCGGCCGCTGTCGCGCCAGTTTTGCACGATCTCCCATGCCAGTCCCCCATCGGCATTCGGGGTGTCGCAGATCAAAAAACGAGCGTTAGGGTCGAAAGACTGCCCCAAAAGCGGCACAACAGCCTGCGCGCCCGCCCAAAGCCCCCCGCTCTCGAGTGCGCGGGCGACAGCCCTTTGGCAGCTGTCATCCAGCGTAACAGTGCCAAGGCGCATCAGGTGCAAGGCCAGCGCGCCCGCGCGCCCCGAGGGCGGCACGGGAAACAGGATCTGGCGGTGCGCATTTTGGGCCAGCATCCCGTCAAGAGCGGCTTTGCGCGCCGCCTGGGGCACATCGTCAAGGTGGTAGGAGGCGTCAATCAGCGCCGTTGCCGCGCGCGGCGGTGCATCAAAGGCGAACCAGTCGCTTTCTTGCGACCAATCGCCGGAGAAAAACAGCCCCTGCCCCAGAGCGATGTGAAACCAGACCCCGCCCAAGGCATGGCCATTGCGCCCCGTGGTGACGCATACGCCCGCCACATCGCTTTGTCCCCTGTCGGGCAGCAGGGTGACCTGCGCGCCGATGGGCAGAGCACGGGCCGTCAGCGCCGTGCAATGGATCGGCAGGCCAGCCGCAACCGCATGGGCTGCCCCCCCGATGTGGTCGATGTGATCATGGGTGATCAACACGCGATCCGCGCCGACCAGCCAGTCGGGGTTGAAGGGCGATGTGGCTTCGGGGCCGACGCCCACGTCAAGCAGCCAGACCTCGCGCCCTGTCCACAGGCGGATGCAGGCCGGACCTTTTTCGCCCAGTCCCGAGAGCACCTCGACCCAAGGGGCGACGACCTGCGCTGCGGCGCGCGTCCTGCGGGTCGCGTCGCGCAGGGTATTGGGGGCGGCTTCGGGCGCGGTTTGAGGCGCGCAACACCTTTGTGCAGGTTCAAACATGGGCGAGTGCCCGCTGCATCAGCACATCGCTGCGGGCGGCTTTGGGGTCGTGAAACGCCCAGAGATCGTGCAATTCCACCCCCAGCGTTTCCCCGATCGCGGCGCGCCGGGGTGCAAAGGCCACAAGCGTTTCGCCGCCGGTATCAAGGCTCAGGCGAAACCGCCCCCCCTGATAGGTGCAGCCGATCACCCGCGCCCGAACGGCACCGTCTTGTGACAGGCGCAGGGACTCGGGGCGAATGCTGACGTGGGTCGGGGAGTCTTGGGTGCTGCGCGCGCGCAGGGTCTGGCCGAAAACCGTGACATCGCACTGCGCGCCGTCGCGCGCGCCAAAGGCATTGGAAACCGGACCTGCGGCCTGCAGCGCCACGACCGCCCCCTCGCCCACAAACCCCGCCACAAAGCAGTCCAGCGGCGCGCGGTAAAGCGTTTCGGGGCTGGCGAACTGGCGGATTTTGCCCGCCGCCATCACCGCCACGCGATCCGCAAGCGCCAGCGCTTCGCTTTGGTCGTGGGTCACATAGAGCATCGTGGCCTTGGTGCGGCGGTGAAACATCGAAAACACCTCGTGCATCGAGGCGCGCAGCGCGAGGTCCAGATTTGCCAGTGGCTCGTCGAGCAGGACAGCACGCGGATCAAACACCAGACAGCGCGCCAGAGCGACCCGCTGGCGTTGCCCGCCCGAAAGCTGCGCGGGGCTGCGATCGGCAAGGCCGCTCAGCCCTGTGAGCGCCAGCGCCTCTTCGACGCGCGCTGCGCGCTGGGCGCGTGGCACCCGGCGTACCTCCAGCGGATAGGAGACATTCTGCGCCACGCTTTTATGCGGCCACAGCGCATAGGATTGAAAGACAATGCCTATCTCGCGCGCCTCGGGTGGCACAAAACTCCCCGCCCGCGCGGCATCCGCCACGGTCTGTCCACCCAGCGAAATCGCCCCTGCGCTGGGCTGTTCAAACCCGGCTGTCAGGCGCAACAGCGTGGTCTTGCCACAGCCCGAGGGTCCCAACAGGGCGACAAATTCCCCCGATTTGATCTGGGCGTTGATGTCTTGCAACGCCGCAGCGCCGTCGAATGTCTTGGAAAGATTGCGAAAGCCTAGCTCTGCCACGGGATCACCCCTTTTGGAAACCGATGGGCGCCGGCTTGGACCAGCCCCATCAAAACGACGATGAGAAGCACGATGGACATCGCCAGAGCCGAGGCCATGACCGTGTCGCCGCTGTCTTCGAGATTGTAGATGACCACGCCCAATGTTTCGGTGCCCGAGGACCACAGCAGCGCCGAGACGGTCAGCTCGTTGACCGCCGTCAGGAACACAAGGATTGCCCCCGCCGCCGCCGAAGGGGCTGCCAGCGGCAAAACGATATCGCGCAACCGCCGCCCCACCCGCGCCCCGACGCTCGCTGCCGCTTCTTCCATTGCAGGATCAAGCTGGGCGATGCTCGCCTGGATCGGGCGCAGCATGACCACGAAAAACCGCGCAAGATAGGCCATCAGGATGATCCAGATCGTTCCGTAAAGCGTCAGATCGGTGAACGGCAGGTTGAGGAAGGTCAGGATGCAGGCAATCGACAGCACAACCCCCGGCAGCGCATAGGGCAGGTCAATGAGTGCGTCGAGCAGGCGGCTGAACCGGCTTGCGCGCCGCTCCATCAGCCAGGCCAGCGGCAGGCAGAGCGCCAAAAGCACCGCCGCTGCAGAGGTCGCCAGCATCAGCGAGTTGCCATAGGCGCGGCGCGTGACGGGCTGGGTGACCAACACCTCGCGCCAGGCGTCGAAGGTGGCGTTGCCAAAGGTCAGCGTGACGCCGTAGGCCGGAATAAGCGAGGTCGCAAGCAGCGCCAGAAGCGGCAGCGCAAGGATGACAAAAATGAACGCCCACAGGGTGATTTCAACCGGACGGCGCGCCGCACCGAGGCTCAGCGCCAGCGGCGTGCCCGACAGCCCCACAAGGCCAAAGCGGCGGCGCGTCAGCACAGAGCGGCTGACCAGCACCCCGAGGATCGCGACGCCCCCGATGAGCAGCGCCAGCACCGCCACTTCGGGCAAAACCGAGGGCCCCATCCCCACAAGCCGTTGGTAAATCAGCGTTGGAAGGGTGGCATAGCCCGCAGGGATGCCCAGCATCGCCGGAATGCCGAAGTTGCCCAGGGCGGTGACAAAGGCCATCGCGCCACCGGCGATCAGCGCCGGCAGGGACAGGGGCAGAACGGTCTGGGTCCAGACCCGCAACGGCCCTGCCCCCGACATGCGCGCGGCCTCCACCAGATCCGCCGGAATCATCCGCAACCCCGCGCGCAGGGTCAAAAACACCAGCGAGGCGTGCTGAATCCCCAGCAGCAGGATAATCCCGCCGGGCGAATGCAGCGGTTGCGGGCTGCCAAGGGGCGGCGCAAGGCCCAGAATTTTCAACAGCGTCGAAGACGGACCCGCCATCTGCATCCAGGCCAGCGCGGTGATCTGGGGCGGGATCATCATCGGCACCATCAGACAGAACACCAAGCCCCCCTTGCCCCGCAGATCGGTGAGCGCCACGAGATAGGCAAAGGCCCCGCCGATCAGGATCGACAGCACCGTGCCCCCGCCCGCGGTGACCAGCGAATGGGTCAGCGCGCTGCCCGTCGAGGGGCGTGTCAGCACCGTTGTGAGGTGGCGGGTGGTAAAGCCATCCCCGAACCCGATGCCCTCAAGCAACAGGCGGGCCACCGGCCCAAGGGCGATCAGCGCCACCGGCAACAGCAAGAGCGGCAACAGCCGGTCCAAAGACCGGCTGTTGGGGGCATGTGGTGCGTGCAGGCTCATTGAACGCCAAAGACCTCGGCAAAGCGCGCCTTGTTGGCCTCGGAGTCTGCCAGCGCCTGGGCTGGATCAAAGGCCATCAGCTTGATTTCGTCGCGTGCGGGAAAGCCCTCGGGGCTGGCCACGCCGGTGCGGGCGGGAATATAGCCCATGTCGACGACCAGATCCTGACCCTGCGCACTCAGCAGGAAATCCACAAAGGTCTGCGCCGCTTCCAGATGGGCGGTGCTGGCCATGATCGCCACCGGTTCGGTCACATAGGAGACGCCTTCCTCGGGGATGACGAAGCCCACGGGCGAGCCTTCGGCCTGTGCGCGCAGGGCCATGTAGTCCACGAGCACGCCATAGGGTTTTTCGCCCGAGGCCACCGCCTTGAACGTGCCGCCATTGCCGCCTTCGGCGCGGGCATTATTGGCTGCAAGCGCGTCGTAATAGTCCCAGCCAAGGCTGTCGTCGCCCGTCAGTGTCGCAAGATGGATGAGAGCCGCGCCCGAATAAAGCGGCGACGGCATGGCGACAAGATTGGCCATGTCGGGGGAAACCAGATCCGCCCAGGAGGTCGGCACCATCTCGGCGCCGGTGTTGTAAACGATGCCGGTCGTGATCAGCTTGGTGGAATGGTAGTAGCCCTGCGCGCTGTAAAGCGAGGCATCATAGGCGGCGTCCTCGGGCGACACATAGGCGACCAGCTGACCCTCTTGCGCCATGCCTTCCAGCGTGACCATATCCGAGATCAACAGAACATCGGCCTGCGGCTGGCCGGCCTCGGATTCGGCGGCGATGCGCGACATCAGTTTGGTGGTGCCATCGCGCACCCATTCGACCTCGATTTCGGGATGGGCCGCTTCAAAGGCGTCGACCGTTTTCTGCGCATCCTCATTGGGCTGGGAGGTGTACAAAGTCAGAGTTTCGGCCTGAGCCAAAGCGGGAAGCGCCAGCACGAGGGTGGCAGCCAGAAGGGAACGCGACATCAGTGTCTCCTGATATTTGAGCTTTCGTTCGAAAGGAAGTCTACGGGGCGACCTCTCGCGGGCTGCTTTAGGGGCTGGATATTACAGCTCTGTGACAATTCGAAAAATATATGAAAAATTGCAGATTGCGTTTCACGCGCTGGGCGGAAACTATTGTACGGCAATGAGGATCATAGGTTCGAACGAACATGAGTATCACGGAAACCGCCCGCCGCCGCGACCGTATCGTAAACCTGCTGTCAAGCTACGGCGAACTTTCAACGACCGCTCTGTCGGATATGCTGGATGTCACGGTGCAAACCCTGCGCGCCGATCTGCGCGCTTTGGACGAGGCGCGCATGGTGCGGCGGCGTCATGGTGGCGTGACCCTTGCAACGGCCAGCGAAAACATCGACTACCAGCCCCGCCTCACCGCCTCACGCGATGAAAAGGCCCGCATCGGTCTCAAGATGGCACAGATTATTCCCCACGGGGCCACTGTCGCCATGGGCACCGGCACCACCGTCGAGGCCGTGGCCCGCGCTTTGGTGGGCCACAAAGACCTGACCGTGGCCACAAACAACATCCATGTGGTCATGGCGCTGCGACTGGCGGCAGGCATCAAGATCACGCTTGCGGGGGGCAATGTGCGCCTGCGCGATATGGATTTCATCGGCGCGGAAAGCGCGGAATTCTTTGCGGGTTTGCGGTTCGAACACGCGATATTTTCCGTGGGGGGGATTTCGGCGCAGGGCGACTTGCTGGACTTCAATCTTGATGAAATCCGCGCTCGAAAAGCGATTTTTGCATGTGCGCAGGAACGGACCCTGGTGATGGATCACGCAAAAATCGGCCGCGACGCGCCGCATCGCTGGGGGCAGCTGCATGAGGTGGAGCGGGTGATTTGCGGGGGAACCCTGTCGGGCGCGCTGCAGGAGGCCGCGCTGAAAAACACCTGCACCATTCTCGAAGTGTAACCTATTGGCCCGTAACCTGTTTTTTGGCGTATTTGCCGGGTGCGGCACGCAAAAAGGCCGCGCAATCGCGCGGCCTTTTGTCACTCAAGCAGCGTCATGCTGCGCAGAACGGATCGTTTAGACCGGCGGGCGTCCGCGAACAGCGCGCGCAATCATGGCGACCACAAAGAGGATCAGGAACACGACAAAGAGAATCTGTGCGATCCCAGCGGATGCACCGGCAATACCACCAAAACCAAGAGCGGCTGCAATCAGTGCGACGACGAGAAAAGTAAGTGCCCAACCAAGCATGGTAAGCCTCCTAGAGTTGAATTGTGAACCATATCGGCTCGTTGCAAGGACAACCCGCAGGGCGTGCTAAAGTTCCGACCCCTGTCACAAAAATGAAAAATGAAGGATAGTAAGGGTTTGATCAGACAAGAAAAACCCCGAAGCCGGGACAGACTTCGGGGTTTGTGTCTTTGGGCGGGACAGCCCGTTGACGCGAAAGGATCCTTGGCGGGGACGCGCCTTGGACCACAGGTGGCCGACCAAAGTCGACCGAACAGATCGATCCTTGCAGACCGGCCCATCAAGGACTCACGGGGATAACAAACGCCCCTGCTTTGGGCGACGACGCAACTTGGTTTCCAATTGGTTTCCAAGTCATCGCCGCGCAGCACGCGCGTTGCTGTGTTCCTTTTGGTATGGATAAAACGTCTGACGAGGGTCCGGGTTCCCGAAAAAATCGCCGCGCCGCTAAAAACTCAGGAATTCGCGCATGAACGGCAGCGTGATCTGCGCCCCCGTGACCTCGCTCAGGATCAGCTTGTCCGCCTCGAGCGCAATGTCAGCGATCTGTTTCCAGCCCGCAGGTTTGGCAATGCGGCCAATCGCGTGACGAAAATCAAACCGCGTGTCGGGGTCCAGAACCAAACCGCCCGCCAACCCCAGATCGGCCAGCGGCGTCTCGCCCGCTTGCGCCTGCGCCTGCGTGTAGCCGCCTGCAGCATGGCCATCCTCGATGCCCAGAACGCCCTCGTGCCGCCCGTCCCAGGGGCTGGAAAACCGCCCGCCGTTGGACAGCCACAGCATGGTCACAGGCGCAAGCCGCGCGTCTTTCAGAAAGAACACGATGTCCTCCTCGGCGCTGCGCACCACCGCCGTCCATCCCCAGCTGCGCCCTTGCGCCTCGACCAGCGTGACGAAATCCTCATGGCCCGTGCCGGAGGAAAACCGCGTCAGATCGACAGAGCCGTCAAGCGCGGGAAAGGCCGTAATATCCGTGGATTGGGCAGGATACTTCAACCGCTCTGCATCCCCGATGGGCTGGGGGGGCGTAAAGGCCAACCGCTTGGGCGAAGTGGAAATCCGCCCGCCCGCGCGCATCCGGATCATCGGATGCGCCGCAAAGGGCAAAAGCCCCCGCCCGCCGCTGATCCGGTGGGTCTGATAGAGGGTCGGATGATGCGCGCGCAGCTTGATTTCCTTGGCAATGCGCGCCCCCATCACCTCGCGCTGCAACTCCAGTCGCAAAATCGCCCGCTCGGCAGAATGGGCGCGGGTGACGGCAGCCCAGTCGCTGTTGGCACTCCAGCCATGCGGGGGCACGCCCGCCATCCCATGTGCCCCGAAGGGCGCACAAAAGAAATCACCGGCAAGATGGGCATCAACGGGCGCGGCGCAGTCTTTGGCCGCTTCGGTGCCAACCCAATGGGCGGTGTGCAGCAACGGCCCGCCACCCAGCACCAATTCGCGGATATTTCCCAATTGCGGGTCGAGCGCGACACGCGCGCCCGGCACCTCTGCCATGATCCAATCACTCATCTGCCCGTCCCAAGGAAGATGCCCAAAGCCCCCAAGAAAGGCTCCCCAATCCGGTTACCCGATCACAGTGTTAAAAATTAATCAAGCACAACGCTGCACGCGCAGCACGAAACGCCCCCGCATCGCAAGATCACGTGCCTAGCCGCGATAACCCGTGGCAACCACGAATTTCTCGGAACTGTCAGAGCGCGAGGCAGGCGGTTTTACATTCACAACCTTGGTGAACTTCTGTTTGAGCAGCTTTTGCAAATCGCCCTCAGCCCCCCCCGCAAGCACTTTGGCCACGAATGTACCGCCCGGTACCAGCACATCAAAGGCAAAATAGGCCGCCGCCTCGCAGAGCGTCATGATCCGCAAGTGGTCCGTCTGCTGGTGCCCCGAGGCCGAGGCCGCCATATCCGACATCACCACATCCGCAGGCCCGCCCAGCCAGTCCTTGACCAGCTCTTCCGCGCCCTCGTCCAGAAAATCAAGCGTATGCGTCTGGGCACCGGCAATCGGTTCGATATCTTGCAAATCGACGCCCAAAACCGTCCCGACCTTCTTGTCGCTGCGCTCGCCAAGCGCATTCACCCGCTTGACGGCCACCTGACACCAGCCCCCGGGCGCACAGCCCAGATCGACAACGCGCGCGCCGGGCACCAAAAAGCGGTATTTATCATCCAGTTCCAGAATCTTGAACGCCGCGCGCCCCCGATACCCCTCCGCGCGTGCACGCCGCACATAGGGATCGTTCAACTGGCGCTCGAGCCAGAGTGTCGAGGACAGCTTGCGCCCGCGTGCGGATTTCACTTTGACCCGCAAATCACGCGCACCGCGCCCGCTATTGTTCTTCTTCTCGACCATGGCTCATCTCCGGCTTTGAAAAACGCATACCCCAGAACGTCCAGAAGCGCAATTTGGCTTCTTTCGGACCCAAATACCCCGGCCACAGCCCCCAAAGCGCGCACCCCGCACCGAAAAAGGGCCGCCCTTTTCAGGCAGCCCTTTTCAAACGTCTTTCTTTGCCCTCTGTATCCGGGATCAGCCGCCCACAGCGCGCAGCTGCACACCGGCGTTTTGCAAGGCCGCCCAGATCGCGGCGTCGCGCCCGTAGACATCGGTGCGGTATTCCATCCCGCCCTTGGGCATGCTGATGGCAGTGCGATAAACCAGATGCACCGGAACTTCGGTCTGCAACGCAATCACCGATTCCTGACCGGTGCGCAGATGGGACTGGAATTCTCCCACCGGATCGCTGGATTGCTTGGCCAGCAACGCATAGGCGAAATCAAAGGGGTCGTTCAGGCGCACACAGCCATGCGAAAAAGCACGGCTCTCGCGCGCAAACAATGATTTCGACGGCGTATCATGCAGATAGATGTTGTACTTGTTGGGGAACATGAACTTCACCAACCCCAGCGCATTGCCGTCCGACGGCGGCTGGCGCATCCGGTAGGGAAAGTTGCTGGCCGTATAGGCGTTGAAATTGATGGCCGAGCGCGGCACGACCCGCCCGTTATTGTCCACGATATCAAGCTGCCCCGCCGCATTGGGGTTCTTTTGCATCAGGGGCAGATATTCCTTCGTGGTGATCGAGCGCGGAACGTTCCACGAGGGGTTGATCACCATATGCTCCATCATGTCGGAAAATTCCGGCGTGCGGCGATCGCGATCATTGGCCCCCACAACCGAGCGCGTTTCAAACGTCAGCTTGTCGTCGTCATAGATCTTGGCCGTGAAATCCGTGATATTGACCCAGATGTAGCGCCCCGTGCGCGGGATGTTCATCCAGCGCTCGCGCTCCATGGCCACCACGATCGACGCCAGACGCTGCGCGGGTTCGATATTTATCGCCGCCAAAGTCCCGGCGCCAACCACCCCGTCCGCGGCCAAACCGTGGCGCATCTGGAAAATCTGGACCGCTTTCTGAATTTGCGCATCATAGGTTGCAGTATTGGTCCGTCCCAGATCCCCCATCGCCATCAAACGGTTGCGCAGCGCGACCACGCCTGCGCCGCTCGCCCCCGGCTCGAGTTTTCCATTGGGCACCTGCGGCCCCCAACCGCCCTGGCCGATGACCTTTTCCATCGTCAGCTTTTCGCGCATCAGCCGCGTGTATTCGGGCGAGCTGGGCGCAAGGCCGCGCAGGAAGGCGGCGGGCGAGGATTTGGTGAAATTGATCAGGGTCTGGGTGCCATCACGCAGCGGCACGACCCGTTTGATATCCGACACGACCTGCGAGGGTGTCAGAATGCCGGTCTGCAGATCGCGCGCATAGGTCAAAAACAATTTGGACAGGGCGACTTCAACCTGCCCCTGCTCGCGCTCGGATGTGATGGCGCGCATGTTGGCACTGAGCAGCGTGGTGTCAAATGCGGGCAATCCCTGATCGGGCGCCGCCTGCACCGCCGCCAGCAAAGCGCGCCGCCGCGACGCATCGCGCGCGCTGTTGGAGGTCCAGATCGGCTGGTAATTCGTTGCGCGGTAAAAGGCGGCAATCTCGCTGTCATCCGAGGCCGCTTCGGCCACGGCCTGCATGAAGGCCGTCACTTGCACCGCCTGGCCCGCGCCGCTTTGACCTGTCGCGTTTTGCGCCGCCACCGGCGTTGCAAGGGGCGCGCCAAGCGCCATCGCCGCCACGCCAAGCGCCAGAGCCGTCCGCAGAGCCACCGCGCGCAGTTTGTCACCTGTCAGCGCGCGCGCGGCGCAATCGTTGAGCACATCATCAATGCGCGAAATAACTTTGGTCATGAATGGCCTCCTTGGCGCAGTCCTTGCCGATCTTCATAGGCTATAATCGGCGCGCGATGCATTGCCTATGACGCTGTTGTCAAAATTTGTGACGGCAGCGTCACACCCAAACACCCGTAAATCGGCGTTCGTTCCGCCAATCCGACCCGCGCCCGCCCCTCGCCCGGCGCGCGCTAAACGGCATACGGCGGGAAATTACATCGCGAACTGCGGCATTCTTGTGCAAAATCAACCATGCCAGCGCCCGTGGCAAGGTATGGTTAACCGGACTTGCGCAAAAATCTGCCGATTTCACGCCTTGGTAAGGATTCGTCGGGAACCCCCTCTTGGTCCGTGAATAGTCCTGTGTCATAACGGGTCCACACCTTGGGGATAGGGTGAGGCAGTGCCCGAACAGGCAGTGCCGGACCACGCAGGGGCTGCCACCCGACGCGAGACTGGTCCGAAACTGTGACGAGTTGTTCGGTTACTCGGTCGCCGTAAAAGACCGATCCGGCCGCCATAAGGCCGGGCACATGAAAACAGGCAAGCGAACGGGACGCTTTGGACAGATGACAGACACGAGCTCAACGGGCTTTTCGCGGCGCGGACTTTTGCGCGCCTTCGCGGCAACGACACTTGTGGCCGCCCCCTCTTATGCCAATGCCGCCGGCTTTTTGCGCGGCGCGGGCGATATCCGCCGGATTTCGATGTATTCGGGCCGTACCGGCGAAAGCATCGACACGATCTACTGGATCGAAGGTGAATACATCCAGGAAGCCCTGAAAGAGATCACCTATTTCATGCGCGACTGGCGCAATTCCAAAATGATCGGCATGGACCCGCGCACCGTGGACATTATGGCCGCTTCCAAAAGCCTGATGGACACGGACGAGCCCTATATGCTGCTCTCGGGCTACCGTTCGCCGGAAACCAACAACATGCTGCGCTCGCGCTCTTCGGGTGTTGCGAAGAATTCGCTGCACATGAAGGGCGAAGCGGCCGATTTGCGTCTCAAATCGCGCTCGGTTGCGCAGATGGCAGGCGCGGCGAAAACCTGCAACGCAGGCGGCGTTGGCACCTATCGCGGTTCGAACTTTGTTCATATGGATTGCGGTCCGATCCGCACCTGGAACGGTTGATCGCCCACCCGTTATCTTCGGGTCAGTGATTGCTGAGCCGGTAGCAAGACTTCAGCGGCGTTTGGCGTCACCTCAAAGCTTCGGGTCCCGTCCGAGCTTTTGGAAGGTGACGCCAAGCGCCGTTTTGTTTGCCTGTCGTTTTGGTGAAGACCCTTGAGGGGCGTGCCACCCTGCTCTCAAACGACACTCCGACCAAACACCCCCAAAAACGACAAAAGGCGCAGGATCTCCCCTGCGCCTTTTTGATCTTGGAAAGCGGGTTGCGCTTAGTTGAGCGACCCGAAAACGTGGTGGACCAGCATGTTGCGGGTCAGGCCCAGTTCGGCAAGTTCCGCATCCGACAGCGCGTCGAGTTCTTTGTAGCGCATCATATGCGAATTTGCGTTTGCGAGGCTGTCAAAGAAAGCACCGACCTGTGCTGCAGCGGCGGCAAAGAAGCCAAGGATCGGTTGGGCGAATTTGGTGTTTTGAGCGAGAGTAGCCATGGTGTTCCCCTTTTTGGGTTTGGGAGAATTTCGATGTGTTCTTGTGTTGTCCTTTTCTAGCATGCGGCAGCGCAGAATTAGAAATGCTCTTTGTGCAAGGCGGCTGCCCAGAAAATGCGCGTCTGCCTTACTGAGGTCTTAACGCGCGCGGCTTTCCCCGCGCGCGTTAAGATTTTTATTTACCAAGCGGTAAAATGCGCGATAGTCGGCAAAGCCGCCCCCGGGGCCTCCTGTGGGCTTCATACTGACCCCGCCATTTTGGACCACCGCCATGCATGATCATAAAGCCAACGACCTTGATGCCTTCTGGATGCCGTTCACGGCGAACCGCCAGTTCAAGGCCAACCCCCGCATGCTGGTCGCCGCCAAGGACATGCATTACACCACCTCCGAAGGGCGTCAGATCCTGGACGGCACCGCCGGTTTGTGGTGCTGTAACGCGGGCCATTGCCGCCCCAAAATCGTCGAAGCGGTGCAAAAGCAAGTCGCACAGATGGACTATGCGCCTGCCTTCCAGATGGGCCACCCGATTGCCTTCGAACTGGCCAACCGTCTGGTCGATATCGCGCCCGAGGGCATGGACCATGTGTTCTACACCAACTCCGGCTCTGAATCGGTCGAGACAGCGCTCAAGATCGCGCTGGCCTACCACCGTGCGCGCGGCGAAGGTCAGCGCACCCGCCTGATCGGGCGCGAGCGCGGCTATCACGGGGTGAACTTTGGCGGCATTTCCGTGGGCGGGATCGTCACCAACCGCAAGAATTTCGGCACGCTTCTGGCGGGCGTTGATCACCTGCCCCACACCCATCTGCCCGAAAACCGCTTTTCCAAGGGCCAGCCCGAGCATGGCGCGCATCTGGCCGACGAGCTGGAGCGCATCGTGACCCTGCACGGGGGCGACACGATCGCTGCCGTGATCGTCGAGCCGATGGCAGGTTCCACCGGCGTGCTGTTGCCGCCCAAGGGCTATCTGCAACGCCTGCGCGACATCACGGCCAAACACGGCATTCTTTTGATTTTCGACGAGGTGATCACCGGCTTTGGCCGCCTTGGCGCGCCCTTTGCCGCCCAGCACTACGGCGTCACGCCCGACCTGATGACCACGGCCAAGGGGCTGACCAATGGCACCATCCCCATGGGCGCGGTGCTGGCCAGCGGCGCGGTGCATGATGCCTTCATGAACGGTCCCGAGCATATGATCGAGCTGTTCCACGGCTATACCTATTCGGGCAATCCGATTGCCTGCGCGGCCGGGATCGCCACACTCGATACCTACGCCGAGGAAGGATTGTTCGAAAACGCCGCCAGCCTTGCCCCCTATTGGCAAGAGGCGCTGCACAGCCTGCGCGATGCGCGCCATGTCATCGACATCCGCAACGAAGGGCTGATCGGCGCGATTGAACTTGACCCCATCGCGGGCGAGCCGACCAAACGTGCCTTTACCGCTTTCCTCAAAGCCTATGAGGCAGGAATCCTGATCCGCACCACCGGCGACATCATCGCCATGTCCCCGCCGCTGATGATCACCAAAGATCAGATCGACACGCTGGTGGGCACGCTGCGCGATGTGCTGGGCAAGCTTGACTAGGCAGCGTGAAACACGAACGAGCGCATCGAAAGCGACCCCATGTCGATGCTCTCGGTCATGAAGGTCAGATTATCGCGGGCGTCGGATGCGCCCGCGATGGTCAGCGCCGGTAGATAATGATCCACCGACGGGTGCGCCTGGGCAAACACCGCCCCCATGCGCGCGCGATCGCCCAAAGCGGCGAAATCGCGCGCCGCCAGCCGGTCGGCAAACTGCGCATCAAATGCGAGCGCGAAATCCTGCGGACGACTGCTGAGCCTGCGCAGGTTGTGAACGATATTGCCGGACCCCAAAATCAGCACCCCGCGGTCGCGCAGGGCCGAAAGCGTCGCACCGATCTCAAGCTGGTAGGCAAGGTCTTTGGACATATCGATAGAGATCTGGAACACCGGCACATCGGCCTCGGGGTACAGAAACTTCAGCACCGTCCACGCGCCGTGATCCAGACCCCAGGTGTCATCTTCCTGAGCGTGGTGGCTGGCCAGCAGGGACACCACATCGCGCGCCAGTTCCGGCGCGCCGGCGGCGGGATATTGCTGGGCAAAAAGCGCCTCGGGAAAGCCGCCGAAATCATGGATCGTGCGCGGCAAGGCCGAGACATCGACAAGGGTGGTGCCCTGGGTCATCCAATGGGCCGACACCACAAGAATGGCCTGCGGGCGCGGCAGGCTTTGGCCCAGGGCGCTCCACGCACGGCTGAACCCCGTGTCGTTGATCGCATTCATCGGGGTGCCATGGCCCAGAAAAACCACGGGCATACGGGCACTCAAAGGAAGGCTGTCGCGCAATTTGCGCAGGGCGTCGGCGGTACTCATCACATATTCCTTTCAGTCAGGCGGAGGGCCTGCAGGAAGCCTGTGCCACGCGCAGGCCAGTCAGGGGTTAACGCCAGCCGAGAGCGGGCGCGACATGGGTCAGAAGGCTTTCGATCACATGGGCATTGTAATCGACGCCCAGCATGTTTGGCACCGTCAGCAACAGCGTGTCGGCCGCGGCAATCGCCTCGTCGCCCTTGAGCTGGTCAATCAACTTGTCCGGCTCGGCGGCATAGCCCCGCCCGAATACGGCACGCATATTGTCGATCACCCCGATCTGGTCTGCCGATTTCGACCCGTTGCCGAAATACATCCGGTCGTCGTCATTCATCAGCGCAAAGATCGAGCGGCTGACCGACACGCGCGGCTGGCGCGTGTGGCCCGCCTTGGCCCAGGCCGCGCGGTAGATGCGGATTTGCTCGGCTTGCTGGATATGGAACGGCGCGCCGCCTTCGTCCTCTTTCAGGGTCGAGCTTTGCAGGTTCATCCCCTTTTCTGCGGCCCAGATCGCGGTGGCATTGGACGCCGATCCCCACCAGATCCGCTCGCGCAACCCGGCAGATTGCGGCTCGAGGCGCAGCAACCCGGGGGGATTGGGGAACATCGGGCGCGGGTTGGGTTTGGCAAATCCGCGCCCCTCGATCTGATCCAGAAAGACCTCCGTATGGCGGCGGGCCATATCGGCAGAGGTTTCGCCCTCGCCGGGCTGATAGCCGAAATACTTCCACCCGTCGACGACCTGTTCGGGGCTGCCGCGCGAAATGCCAAGCTGCAAGCGCCCGCCCGAAATCAGATCCGCCGCACCCGCGTCCTCGACCATATACAACGGGTTTTCATAGCGCATATCGATCACGCCTGTGCCAATCTCGATGCGCTGCGTGCGCGCCCCGATGGCCGCCAGAAGCGGAAATGGCGCGGCGAGCTGTTGCGCATAGTGGTGGACGCGAAAATACGCCCCATCAAGGCCCAAGTCCTCGGCCACCTGTGCCAGATCAATGGATTGCAAAAGCACATCCGACGCTGATTTCACCTGCGATCCACGCTCGTTCGCCCAATGCCCGAAGGACAGAAAACCGATATTTTTCATGACAGTATCCTTGTGACGGCAGGTGGCGCCCTCTTGGTGCCCTGCCCTGTTGCCATCTATCTAAGGGCGCACAGCCAATCGCTGCAAGTGGGCGCAAGGTTCGAAAAAGCGCAGATACTGTGCAGATCGCGCGCGGGCAGACACGCAAGTTTGCGCCAGAGGCGTGGATTTTTGCGGCAGCCCGCTGGCGAGCAAGCTATAGGAAGGCCAGGCAGAGGACGCCGAGCGCGCCCTCGACACACCAGCGCGCCTTTTGCCGCGCGCCAGCCCTGCGGAGCGGATCGATGAAAACTGCACTTGTGACCGGATCTGCCGGATTTATCGGCTATTTTTTGTGCCGCCGTTTGCTGGATGAGGGATTTCGGGTCATCGGCGTCGATGCGCTAAGCGACTATTACGACGTTGCCCTCAAGCAGCGGCGCGAAGCCATGTTGAAGGAGTCCCCCCACTACCGTTGCGTGCATGACAAGGTCGAAACCCCTGGTCTGCTGATGGGGTTGTTTGCCGAGGAAACGCCCGAAGTGGTGATCCATCTTGCGGGTCAGGCGGGGGTGCGTCACTCGCTGGAGGATCCGCGCAGCTATCTGGAAAGCAACATCATCGGCACCTTTGAATTGCTCGAAGCGGCGCGGGCCCATCCGCCTCGGCATCTGCTGATCGCCTCCACCTCCTCGGCCTATGGGGCGAATGACGTGATGCCCTATGTGGAAACTGACCGCGCGGATCACCAGATTTCCTTTTACGCCGCGACGAAAAAGTCCACCGAAGCCATGGCGCATTCCTATGCCCATCTCTACGGCCTTCCGGTGACCATGTTCCGGTTCTTTACGGTCTACGGCCCGTGGGGCCGCCCAGATATGGCCTTGTTCAAATTTACCAAGGCGATCCTGAACGGTGATCCGATCGACGTCTACAACTACGGCGATATGAAGCGTGATTTTACCTATGTCGTCGATCTGGTAGAGGGCATTCGCCTGTTGATGGACGCCATCCCCGAACGCCCAGCCAACAGGGAGGTGCCCGAAGGCGACAGCCTTTCGCCCGTCGCGCCCTGGCGGGTGGTGAATCTGGGCAACTCGGACTGCGTGCAACTGGTGGATTTCATCAAGGCGATCGAGGCGGCCACGGGGTGCCGCGCGAAACAAAACCTGATGCCGATGCAAGCGGGCGATGTTCCCGCCACATGGGCCAACGCGGATTTGTTGAAAACCCTGACCGGCTATCGCCCCAAAACCCGCGTCACCGAAGGGGTGAAGGCTTTTGTTGCCTGGTATCGCGACTACTACAAGGTGTGACGCGGCCTGATCTGTTGTGAAGATCGCGCTTTTGCCAATGCACCATAAGTTTTCACACCCAGATAAGTCGGCGTTGCTGTAGATTGGAATTTTATATTCAATTTCAGTAAGCTATTTGGCAGAATTTCTCGCCGCAAGGCATAAGCATGCACAGAGGCCGACGAGGCCTTTCAAGCTGGCAGTCCACCTTTCAACGGCGCAATGTCTACTCTGAAATGAATTCTGATCCGACCCGCCAGATTATTGAGAACTATCGTCAGACTCGCTATCTTCGACGGGCTAGCGACGCGGAGCTTGAGCAGCGGCTTGCGGACATTGTGAACAATACTGTGCGGGTCAGCGTTGACGCGCTGATTGTCCTCGTGAAAGGGCAGACCCTCGCGGAGTTATGCGTTCGGTTGACAGAATGTGCAGAAGAGCTTCGCTTACGGCATGGGTCCTACTCGGCCAAATTCACCGGAAAGCCATTCAAGGAGATGCTGCCATTCGATGAACCACGTCGGGCAAGGATCAAACGAGCCGGACAGCCGTTCTCGGCTGCCTCCCCCCGCTGCCTGCTACGGTTCGGACGGCTTGACCATATGCAGGGCCTCTTTAACGAAGGTGCGCTGATGATCCAACCGGCGAAACGGTTCACGGACTCGGACATCTTCGCCGTTCAGGACGACGAATGTTCGATAGAGGTCAAGGGCATCCTTTCCACAGAGGAAGTCCGTCGTGTGGTTGCCAACCCGCAAGATGTGCCCGACGAAGAGCGTGACCATGTTTTCGCCATACGCTTGAGCATCGACGCATACGGCCTGTACTGCTTGGGGAAGACACCAGAGCTTCGCATGATTGCAGACTGGGGTGCGACGGGCGCGGTGATCATCAACCATCCTGCGGAGTTCGAGAAACGGTTGCTCTGCGCCGTTGAACAGCAGCTTCCCGGCGCACGTTCCTACTTCGCAGATGTGACTTATCTGGACCCATATTTCCCGCCTTCTGGAGTCCCTAACGTGGCCACAACGAAGCACTTTCGGTACGCATACCAAGACGAGCGCCGACTTGTCGTGCAGGGGGCTGATGTGGGGGGCGGGAAGCTCATTCGCATGGGGCCACTGGACGACATTGCCACCATGATTCATTTAGATATTTTTTGAGCTGAGTTGACGATGGTCCTGCGTTTTGCAGGCCCCGCCGATTTTCATCTCAGCCTCCCCGCACCCCTTTCGAGGTACCCGTTGTCGCGAGTAGGCTGCATGTCCGCTTCCGAAGTGTATCCGGGATGAGTGCGTACCTGCGGCGAAATCCGCCTTCCTGCCTTTCCTGTCAGTGCCTGGCATTTGGACCGGTGACCATTTCGCTTTGCCTGACTGGTGACCATTTCGCTTTGCCTGACCGGTGACCATTTCGCTTTGCCTGACTGGCGGCTCAGTGATTAGCCGGAATACCTCTTGACAAGGGATGTGCATGAAAACCGCACGAAACGTGCAAGCTTATGCTTCATTGGCAGGCATCTTTTGGGATGTTGTGGTGCACCCAGCAGGATTCGAACCTGCGGCCTCTGCCTTCGGAGGGCAGCGCTCTATCCAGCTGAGCTATGGGTGCCTTGGGCGGCGGTATAGGGCAAAGATTTGGCCCCTGCAATCGCCTTGCGCCGCGCGGGGTCATTTTCTTCGTCGAAGAAAATGCCGTGGCAAAATCTTCGACGAAGATTTTGGTCTAGCCGAAAAGATCGCGACAGAGTTCCAGTGCGGAGACCAGCGTGTCGACCTCGTCGCGGGTATTGTACATCGCAAAGGACGCCCGGCAGGTCGCGCTCTGGCCCAGATGCTCCATCAAAGGCATGGCGCAGTGGCTACCGGCGCGCACGGCAACGCCGCGTTTGTCGAGCACAGTGGAAATGTCATGCGCATGTGCCCCTTCCATCGTGAAGGAAAAGATCGCGCCTTTGTCAGCGGTCGTCCCTTGCACCGACAGCCAGTTCAGGGTGGCGAGCCGCTCGGTGGCATAGGCGGCAAGCCCGGCCTCATAGGCGGCGATCTGGTCCATACCCAGCCCCATCAGGTAGTCGAGCGCCACGCCAAACCCGATGGTTTGCACAATACCGGGCGTGCCCGCTTCGAACTTGAGCGGTGGTTTGGCCCAGGTGATGGTCTCGCGCCCCACTGTGTCGATCATGTCGCCCCCGCCCATGAAGGGGCGCATTTGCGCCTGGCGTTCGGCACGGATGTAAATCGCGCCCGATCCCGAGGGCCCGTAAAGTTTATGGCCGGTGATCGGGTAGAAATCGCACCCGATGTCCTGCACATCCACAGGTCCGTGCACCGCCGCCTGCGAGCCGTCGACCAGCGTCGCGATGCCCCGTTCGCGCGCGGCGTGACAGATGGTTTTGACATCCACCCGCGTGCCCGTGACATTCGACATCTGGGTGACGGCGACCAGTTTGGTCTTTGCGCCCATGGCGTCGATCACCGCCTGTGGGTCGAGGCTGCCATCGGGGGCACAATCGACCCAGGTCAGCACCACCCCCAGCCGTTCGCGCAAAAAATGCCACGGGACGATGTTGGCGTGATGCTCGAGGATGGACAGAACGATCTCGTCGCCCGCGCGCAAGTTTTCCATGCCCCAGGCGTAAGACACCAGATTGATGCCCTCCGTCGTGCCGCTGGTATAGAGGATCTCATCCTCGTGACCCGCATTCAAAAACCGCGCCACTTTGGCCCGCGTGCTTTCGTAATGGTCGGTCGCAAGGTTCGATAAATAATGCAAGCCGCGGTGCACATTGGCATATTCATGGGAATAGGCCCGGGTGATTGCATCGATCACCACCTGCGGCTTTTGTGCCGAAGCGCCGTTGTCGAGATAGGTCAGCGGCTTGCCGTTGACTTCGCGCGACAGGATCGGAAAATCGGCGCGGATCTTTTGGACGTCAAACATCAGGCGGTGCCTCTCGGATGGACGGGGGAGCGTTCGACATGGATGAGGCCGATCAGCCAGAAGGCCATGAAGACCGCAAACGCAATCAGGGAAATCGCCTGCGCGGCGGGATGGGCGGCCCCGGCAAAGCCAACCGCCAGCCCCCAAAGAAGCCACACGGGCGAGGCGGCGAGCAAGGCCCAAAACAGGGCAAATCGCGCGTCAAAATACAGGCACGCGCCGCCAAACAGCCGCGCCACCAGATGCGACAGCGTGGCCAAAGCGTAGAGCAGGATCGGGCCGATCATCATCCACGCAACCCCTGCCCCCGTCAGTCGCCCGCCCAGTGGAATGCTGGGATCAAGGTAGGCTGCACGGGCGTTCACGGGCCACTGCGCCACGAAGATCATCAGGCAGGCCAGGATCAGGATGCCGATCGCGTGGCGCTCGTCGGCATGGGACAACCGGCGCCGCAAGACCTCTCGCGGCGCGCGGTAGCTGCGCAGGATATCGGGAATGAGGGACACGCGGGTCGCCTCAGCCCTTGCCATGGCCGCGACGGGCCAGCCATGCCACCAGCCGGTCGTTGATGTCCGCGGCAATCGCTTCGTCTTCGATTTCGGCGATGGCTTCAGCGAGGAACGAGAGCGTCAGCAGGTTCTCGGCCTCGGTCTTGGGCACACCGCGCGAGCGCATGTAGTAGAGCGCCTGCTCGTCAATCGCGCCCGTGGTCGAACCGTGGGAACAAACCACGTCATCGGCATAGATTTCCAGCTCGGGCTTGGCTAGAAACTGGCTGTCATCATCCAGCAAAAGCGACTGGCTGATCTGGTAGCCATCGGTTTTCTGCGCGTCTTTCTTGACGAGAATCTTGCCCTGGAACACGCCCGTTGCCCCGTTGCGCAGCACCTTTTTGAACACCTGACGGCTTTCGCAGCGCTCGGCGTCATGGGTGATGAACACGGTGTCGTCGTGGTGAAAATCGCCGTCCCCCAAAGCCGCACCGGCGACATGGGCCATGCTGTCATTGCCAACCAGCTCCAGCACCACCTCGTTGCGCGTCAGCACGCCGTTGGCGGTCAGCGTGAAGCTTTTGAAGGCCGCATTCGACCCCAGACGCGCGTAGAGATGCGTCACCGCACGGCGTTCGTGATCGCGCCCCTGGGTGCGCACGTGGTTGAACTTGGCACCATCGGGAATTTCAACCTCGATGCATTTGTTGAACCGCGCAGCAGCAGGACCGTTTTCCAGCAGCGTCAACGCCGCGCCCTCTTCCAGTTTGACCACGTGATGCAGCACCGCATCCGAGGTTTCGCTGGCGTGCAGATAGGTGATGTTGACCGGACGGGTCACAACGCCACTGACACGGATGCAAATCCCGTCGCTCGCAAAGGCCGTGTTCAGCGCGCCAAGCGGGCGCTCCACCGGCGTCTGCCCCCGTTCCTCAAGCACGCCGTACACGCTGGACGCCCAGTGGATATCGGCCTGTGTGGCCTCGGCCAGACGGGTAATTTCAAGGTTTTCCCCCGCAAGCTCATCCGACGCCTCAGCGTCAAACACCCCGTCGACAAAGACGATTTTCAGCGCGTCGATGTCGGTAAAGGGGCGTGGCTCGCCCGCATCAAACACCGCCGCACGACGGTCGTCGGGGGAAATCAGGCTGCTGGGATCGGTCCAGCGCCAGTATTCGTCGCGTTTGGTTGGCAGGCCCATGCCCGTAAGGCGCAGCAAAGCCGCCTCGCGGGCTTCCCGGGCCCATTTGCCCCCCGCAGGCATGGCGAAATCGCGCAGCCGCTCGGTGGTGGCGTCGAGTTTGCGTTGTTTCAGATCAGCGCGCGCCATGATTATTCGGCCTCCGCAAGCAGGTCCGCATAGCCGTTGTGTTCGACTTCGAGTGCCAGTTCGGGACCCCCGCTTTTGATGATTTTCCCGTCCGACATGATGTGGACAACATCCGGTTTGATGTAGTCGAGCAGACGCTGGTAGTGCGTGATCACAAGGAAGGACCGCTTGCCATCGCGCAGGGCGTTCACGCCGTCCGACACAAGTCTCATCGCATCGACATCCAGACCTGAATCGGTTTCGTCGAGGATGCACATTTTCGGCTCAAGCATGGCCATCTGCAGGATTTCGTTGCGCTTTTTCTCGCCGCCCGAAAAGCCGACATTGACGGGGCGCTTGAGCATATCCGCGTCGATTTTCAGCGTTTTGGCTTTGGCGCGGACCTCTTTGAGGAATTCGGCCGCCGACAATTCGTCTTCTCCGCGCGCTTTGCGCTGCGCGTTCACGGCGGTGCGCAGGAAGGTCATATTGCCCACGCCGGGGATTTCGACGGGATACTGGAAGGCCAGGAACAGGCCCGCAGCGGCGCGGTCTTCGGGGTCCATGTCCAGCAATTCCTCGCCGTTGAGCGTTGCCGAACCTTCGGTGACTTCATAGCCGTCACGGCCCGACAGCACATAGGAGGTCGTCGATTTTCCCGAGCCGTTGGGCCCCATGATGGCGTGCACTTCGCCCTCACCGATCTTGAGCGACATGCCTTTGAGGATTTGCTTGTCCTCTTCTTCAAGTTTCACATGCAGGTTTTTGATTTCCAACATTTTTTGGCCTTTCAATTGGACAGCACAACAGCCCCGCACGGATGCGATCCGGCGAGGGTGTCGTACATTTGTACGGTCTGATTTCGTGTGTTTTCTGTGTGGCGGGTGGCGCGCGCTAGAAACGCGCTGCCACTTGTTTGACATTGCTCAACAAATCGCTGAGCGGCATCTGTTGGGTCCATCCCAGCCCCACCGACATGCCAAGCGCAAGCCCGAGCCCAAGCACGGACAGCGCCTTGGCAAAGCTGCGCTGCGCGGGGGAACTCTTGCCCTTGGGTGTGGCGGTCATCAAGGTCGAGATGCGTTTGTTGCGCTCGCTTGCGAGAGTCGATGTGCTCAACGCGGGGCCGGTGACAGTCTTGCCGGTTCGCAACAGGCGATCCTGAAAATTCTGCTTTTGTTGGTCCATAACCTTGGACTCCTCTGGGTACATTACGCCCGAAGGATCGCAAGAATTTGCGGCGAATTTTAGGCAAATTGCCCCTGTCGCGCGATGGCAGTGCGATTTTTTTCATGTCACTGATCCCCATCACAACGCCCTCTGAAAGGCTTTGATCACCTCAAGCAGCCGCCCGCGCGGCAGGCTTTGGGGGCTCAATTCGAATTTCACCATATCGCCACGGCGCTCGACGATCGGCGCAAAACTTTCGCAGATCGCATATTCCTCTGCCCGTTTGGCGTAATCATCAAAGAGCACCGTCACGGGCCGCGGGCTTTCCAGCAAAACCGCCAGAAAACATCCCGCACGAAACCGCCCGTCGATAAGCACCAGATCGGGCGCTTTGAAATCCTCGCGCCCCCAAACCCCCAGCGGATACTCGCAAAAACTGCGCCATTTGGCGGTCGTTTCGGGAAAGCCCCAGTCTTTGGTGGGGCCAATGGGGGCAAGATGCAGGTGCAGATCGGCGGCGGGCGGGTGGCGCTCGAAATGCTTGCGCATCATGTTGTGCCACTTGCGCGCGTTTTCCACCGAGAAGACGGTCTTGCCGGCCATCCCTGCCGCCAGCGCGGTCGAACCGCCAGACCCGTATTCCAAAATCACCGAAGCGCGCTCGTAATGCGCGCGCACCCATTGCGCAACCTCCGGCACAAAGGTCAACGGCGGCCCCTCTGGCGGGATCTTGGCGATCGCGCGCAGCGGCTTGGCGGCTTTGGGACCGGCGTTGAGGGAGGGGGTGACGGACATGGGACTCGCTTAAAAGAAGATGCGGATGACGACGGAGGCAAAGAATGCCAAAGCCGAGGCGATGAAGGCGGTGGCATAAACCGAGCCGCGAAACAGCCCGTCGGTGCCCGCGCTGCGCGCACGAAAACTCAGCCCGATGACCGCGCCGAGGAAAATCCCCACCGCCACACCGCCAGAGCCCAGCAGCACCTGTTGCAGTTGCAGATAGCTCATGCCACGCCTCCCTTAGCCCACCGAACCTTCAAGCGAGATGGCGACCAGTTGCTGGGCTTCCATCGCGAATTCCATCGGCAGCGCTTGCAGCACTTCCTTGCAGAACCCGTTCACCACCAGCGCCACGGCCTCCTCTTCGTCCATCCCGCGCGAGCGGCAGTAAAAGAGTTGGTCGTCATCCACCTTCGAGGTGGTCGCCTCGTGTTCGACGCGCGAACTGTTGTTGCGCACCTCGATGTAGGGCACGGTATGCGCCCCGCAATCGCCGCCGATCAACAGGCTGTCGCACTGCGTGTAATTGCGCGAGTTTTGCGCGCGCGGGTGCATGGTCACCTGGCCGCGATAGGTGTTTTGCGCCTTGCCCGCGGAGATGCCTTTGGACACGATGCGCGACTTGGTGTTGCGCCCCAGATGGATCATCTTGGTGCCCGTGTCGGCCTGCTGCATGTTGTTGGTGATGGCGATGGAATAGAATTCACCCTGAGAGTCGTTGCCGCGCAGCACGCAAGAAGGGTATTTCCACGTCACCGCAGAGCCGGTTTCGACCTGCGTCCACATCACCTTGGCACGATCCCCGCGGCAATCGGCGCGCTTGGTCACGAAGTTGTAGATGCCGCCCTTGCCGTTCTCGTCCCCGGGGAACCAGTTTTGCACGGTGGAATATTTCACTTCGGCGTCTTCCTCGATCACGATCTCGACCACGGCCGCGTGAAGCTGTGCAACGTCGCGCTGCGGGGCGGTGCAGCCTTCGAGGTAGGACACGAAAGAGCCCTTGTCCGCGATGATCAGCGTGCGCTCGAACTGGCCGGTGTTTTCGGCGTTGATGCGAAAATAGGTCGACAGTTCCATCGGGCAGCGCACGCCGGGCGGAATGTAGACAAAGGAGCCATCCGAAAAGACCGCCGAGTTCAGCGTGGCATAAAAGTTGTCCGACACGGGCACGACCGAGCCGAGGTATTTTTTCACCAGCTCGGGATGCTCGCGGATCGCCTCGGAAATCGAGCAGAAGATCACGCCGGCAGCTTTGAGTTCTTTCTGGAACGTCGTGCCCACAGACACGGAGTCAAACACCGCATCGACCGCCACTTTGCGCTCGGAATTCTCGCCGTCGGCAGCGATTTCTTCGGCGCCCTCGACGCCCGCAAGGATCAGCTGCTCTTTCAGCGGGATGCCGAGTTTCTTGTAGGTTTCCAACAGCTTGGGGTCCACATCGTCGAGCGATTTGGGCTTTTCTGCCATGGATTTGGGACGCGCGTAGTAATATTGGTCCTGAAAATCGATCTCGGGGTAACTCACCATCGCCCAATCGGGTTCTTCCAGCGTTTTCCAGCGCTCGAAGGCCGCCAGACGCCAGTCCAGCATCCACTCGGGTTCTTCGTTCTTGGCCGAGATCAGGCGCACGATATCCTCGGTCAGCCCCTTGGGGGCGTATTCCATCTCGATTTCGGTGTTCCAGCCGTATTTATAGGTGCCGGCAAGGTTTTTTACGGCCGCAACCGTTTCCTCTTCGACGCCGTCTTTGACCTGAATGTCATCCATCGGGATGCTCCTTCATGTGCGTTGCGGGGCAGTTGTGCCCTCTTGTCTCGTTGATTGCGCGCACCGCCTCACGCGGCGCGGGCCTTGTATCTTTTATGCGCCTGCGCCCATGCGTCCGCAAAACGGTCCACATCGTTGCGCGTCACGCCCGGCCCGATCGAGACCCTGAGCGCGCTTGACGCCTGACTATCGTTCAGGCCCATCGCCCGCAAGACACGGCTTGCCCGCACCTTGCCCGACGAACAGGCCGATCCTGCCGAAACCGCAAAACCGGCAAGGTCCATCTGCATGACCTGCGTTTCGCCCTTCCAGCCTTGGGTCACGAAATTCACCGTGCCTGCCAGCCGCTTTTGTCCCTGCCCGACCACGATCCCCTCGGGCGCGGCCTCCAACAGCCGTGCCTCCAGATGGTCGCGAATCTCGGCCACCGCGTCCCAAACGCCCTGCGCCTGGGCCTGGGCCGCCGCCTCTGCCGCAGCACCAAAGCCTGCGATCCCGATCAGGTTTTCGGTGCCCGAGCGGCGTCCCATTTCCTGACCGCCGCCCATGATCTGCGCAGTGACATCCAAACCCTGCTTGAGGACCAGCGCCCCGACGCCTTTGGGCCCGCCCAGTTTATGCGCCGACACCAGCGCCATGTCGCAGCCCAGCCAGTTGAAGGCGATTGGCAATTTGCCAAAGGCCTGCGTGGCATCACAAACCGCCAGCCCCTGCGGCAGGTCCTGCACGATCCCCGTTTCCGAATTGGCCAGTTGAAGCGCCGCGCGGGCCGGATCAGCCACGCAGACCTGCCCCGCAGCATCGACCGGCGCATCCACGACGCACCACGAAGACACCGCTTCGTGTTCGACATGCGAACAGTGCAGGTCCCGCCCCGCCAGCGCCAATCCGGCAGCTTCGGTCGCGCCCGAGGTGAAGACGATGTCAGCCCCCTCTGCCCCGAAGGCCTGCGCCACCTGCGTGCGCGCGCGTTCCAAAAGCGCCTTGGCCGCGCGCCCTTCGCTGTGCACGCTTGAGGGATTGCCGAGCACATCCATGGCCGCGATCATGGCCGCGCGCGCCGCATCGTGCAGCGGCGCTGTGGCATTCCAGTCAAGGTATGGGCGATTGCTCACGTCAGACTCTTTTCGTTTGTCACTCGGTGTTCGACGACGGCTCTATTCGTCCACGACCACAAACAGGTTGGGCACGGCTGGACAGGGGCTTAGTTCGTTGGTCACCACATCCGAGAGGCGCGATTGGTGCAAAAAGACATAGACCTGCGCCGAAAGCCCTTCCCACAGGCGGTTGGTCATCGATTGCGCGCGGCTGCCCGACACGCCGCCCGATGCCCCTGCGCCGGTGTGCATCGCCGACACGGTTTCATCGACCGCCTCCAGAATGTCGCTCACCCGAATCTCCGACGGGATCTTGGCAAGGCGATAGCCCCCGCCCGGTCCGCGCACCGAATCCACCAGACCCGCGCGGCGCAGCTTGACGAAAAGCTGTTCGAGATAGGGCAGCGAAATATCCTGTCGCTTGGAAATCTCCGCCAAAGACAACAGCTTGCCCTCTTTTTGCAGCGCCAGATCAGCCAGAGCGACCATCGCATAGCGCCCCTTTGTACTCAGTTTCATCGCCCGTTCTCCAACCCGTCGTTACAAGGCATCTCCTGCCACAGGCAGGCGCCCCCGTTTTCTGGCACATTCCTAGCGCGCAGGGCGCGGTTAGGAAACACACAGCACCCACACACAGCGTACCGACACAGTCCCGTTGCCCGCCCGTCGGCAGCCCGTTTGCAGCCTGCCCGCAGCCCGCCTGAACCTCGCCCGTTCAGCCAACCAGCACCGCCTGAGCGCGAAATACTGCCCGCTTTGGGCCTAATACCCGTCAGCGACAGCAAAAAACCGCCCCCAACCGCGCGAGAATCCCCATCCATCATTGACGCAGAGGCCTTTGACGCTTACCTCCGTGTCACCCGTGCGCGGCCACCGACTGTGGGTCGTTGCCACTGTTTAGAATTGTTCTAAGGTGCCTGACCGAATTCGTCAAGAATGAAGGTCGCGGAATTCCCCCAGCGAATTCCACCACCCCCCTAGAGCTGTGCTGGACAGACGCAACCGTTGCCAGCCCCGCGTTGTCGGGGCCCCTGCGCCCCCGTCAAAGCGGCCACGACAAAGCGCGGACAAGACACTGCGGCCTCGCGCCGTTCAACGAAGATCGTTGCAGGCCCCGCGCCTGCGCGAAACCAGACCAAGCGCACCGCGCTGCAGGAGACAGGGACCCGATGCCCGAAGTGATTTTTCCCGGCCCCGAAGGCCGGCTTGAAGGCCGTTATCACCCCCAGCGCGAGCGCGACGCCCCCATCGCCATCATCTTGCACCCGCATCCGCAGTTTGGCGGCACGATGAACAACCGCGTCGTCTACAACCTGCATTATGCCTTCCACAACATGGGCTTTACCGTGTTGCGGTTCAATTTCCGGGGGGTGGGCCGCTCGCAGGGCGAATATGATCAGGGCATTGGTGAATTGTCCGATGCGGCCTCGGCGCTGGATTACCTGCAATCGCAAAACCCCAATGCCAAACATTGCTGGGTTGCGGGCTTTTCCTTCGGGGCATGGATCGGCATGCAATTGCTGATGCGCCGCCCCGAAATCACCGGCTTTATTTCCGTGGCTCCGCCCGCGAATATGTACGATTTTTCGTTCCTGGCGCCCTGCCCGTCTTCGGGTTTGATCATCAACGGCACCGCCGACCGTGTGGCCCCGCCCAAGGACACCGAAACGCTGGTGAACAAGCTGCACGAGCAAAAAGGCATCACCATCACCCACGAACAAGTCGAGGGTGCGGGGCATTTCTTTGAAGACCCGCATATGGAAACCATGATCGGATCGGTGGATGGCTATGTGCGCCGTCGCCTGACCGAAAACAGCCGCTAAGGACCCATCATGAGTGCGACGAACGACCTAGCCGATGCGCTGGCGCGCGACACGATCGAGGCCATGGCCGAAACCGGCGACGACCAGCTCGTGGCCGAAGTCGCACGGGTGATCGGTGCCACCTCGACCACCACGCAGGAGGCGTTTCTGACCGCCGCCCGCGTGCGCATGGCCGAACAGCGCGGGCGGGCTTTTCTCGAGGCGCGCATCCGCGAAATCAGGACCGGCAGTGCGCGCACCGAGGCCCCGCAGGACAGCGGCAACGACTAGAAATGACGCTGACACAGTCTTTCGAGGCGGGATCAACCGCCCGCCTCGACGCCCAATTTGCCTTTCTGATGGAAGCCGACCGCCTGAAAACGGTCGAGCGCGCCAATCAGACGATGGACCGCGCAAGGTTCGAAAACTCCGCCGAACATAGCTGGCATGCCGCCCTTGCGGCTGCTGTTTTCGCCCCCCTTGCGCAGACGGGCGTCGATGTCGACCGCGCCATCACCATGCTGTTGCTGCATGATATCGTCGAAATCGATGCAGGCGACCACCCGATCCATATTTTCCACAACCCCGTCGAGGTGGCCGAGGCCGAAGCCCGCGCCGCCACGCGCATTTACGGGCTTTTGCCCGAGGATCTGCGCGCGCGCTTTCTGGCGCTGTGGCAGGAATTCGAAGCGATGCAGACGCCCACCGCGCGCTATGCCAAGGCGGTGGATTTCCTGACACCTGTGCTGCAATCCGTTGGCGCGCCAGAGCAGAGCGATGAGGAACGCGAGATCGTCTGGCGCAACCTGACCGCGGGGCGCGCAACGAAAACCGCCGCCATTGTGCCCGCGCTCTACCGGTTTTGCATCGACCGCTTCGAAGAGCGCCCCGGGGAGGAGGATCTGGCCGCGCGCTTTGCCTTCTGGTGCGAGGCCGACAAGCTCAAATCCGTGCTGCGCGCCACGCCCATTGCGGACGGCTCGCGCCCCGAAAACACGGGCGAACATAGCTGGCATGTGATGCTCTATGCGCTCACGCTTGGCGATCTGGCCGCCCCGCAGGTTGATCTTGCGCTGGCGCTGAGGATGCTTTTGTTGCACGACATCGTCGAAGTGGACGCGGGGGACACCCCGATCCACGGTGCGGTGGACCCCGCCGCCCAAGCCGCCCAGGCGCGCGCCGAACTCAAAGCGGCGCACCGTTTGTTCGGGCTGCTGCCCCGGGCCACAGCCACAGAGTTTCGCGCCACGTGGGACGCTTTCGAGGCGGCCCAAAGTCCGACGGCAATTTTTGCCAAATCCATCGACCGCGCCCAGCCGGTGCTGCACAATCTGGCCAGTGACGGCGGGTCCTGGCGGACCTATGACGTGACTTTGGCCCAGCTTGACACCCGCGTGGGCGACAAGATCGCGCGCGGCGCGCCCGCGCTTTGGCCCTTTATCCGGGCACGGGTTTTTCCGTGGTTTGCCGCCATGGGCCGCGCGTGATGTCAAAACACCAAAGGACGCGCGCGCGAGGTCCCGCTGATCTATCGCAAAAGACGCATCTGCGGGTGACAAACCGGCAGGATTGGCGCTAATCTGTGCACAATCAAAGGATCAATCATAGGTTCCGTGCCAAGCGGACGAAAGAGAGCAGTGACATGAGCGATATTTCCACCCAGCAGGCGGTGCACCTGCCCCCGACCCGGCGGCGGTTTCTGGCGCTTGGCGCCTCTGCCCTTGGCCTTGCGGCCTGCAACAATTCCATCAGCTCGAACGGCGGCGCGACGATCGACGCGCGCGTCGATGCCACGCTGAACTACCTTTATAACGACTTTCCCGGCACGCAGCAGTTGCGCGACAAATCGGTGGGCATTCTGGTCATGCCGCTGATCACCGAAGCGGGGTTTGGCCTTGGCGGCGCTTACGGGCGCGGCGCGCTTCGGGTGGGCAACACAACGGTGGATTACTATAATTCCGCCCAAGCGAGCTTTGGCTTGCAGATCGGCGCACAGCAATACGCCCATGTTTTGTTCTTCATGACCAACGCGGCCCTGTCGGAATTCCGCTCCTCGGCGGGTTGGGCGGCAGGCGCGGATGTGGAATATGCCATCGCCAATCGCGGCGAGAACCTGACGGCGGAAACCACCACATCGCGCGCACCTGTGATTGCGGTTGTCTTCGGTCAGGCGGGTCTGATCGCGGGCGCAACCGTGCGCGGCACCAAATACACGCGCATCATCCCCTAAAAACGCCGAGAACGCGCCAGAAATACCAGAAAAGCGCCCGCATTTGCGGGCGCTTTCGACCATGGCAGGCGGCGCTATTCCTGCAGCGCTATTCCTCTTGAGTGCCTTTTAACTTGAGCCGGCGCGACAGAGCGCTCCCCAAACCGCTCCCCAGCCGGCCTGCAACGCCGCGCGACAGGCGTTCGGTCGCATCTGACACTTGCGCGGTCGCTTTTCGCGCACTGTACAACAAAGACCCGGCCCGCGTAGAGACATTGCGCGCGCCCGTGCCAAGCCCCTGCGCAACCGCCTCCGCGCCTTTGGCCACCTGTCCTGCGGCAGTGCCCGCACCTTCGGACACGCCCTTGCCGACAAAGTTGAGGGTCCGGCTGATCGACATATTGATTTCGGTGCGCAAAATCTCGTCGATCTTTTCCAACGCAAGCTCTTCGCGCTCGTCCAGCTTGCCATCGGCAAGCGCAATCTCGTGCAAGAGCGCCATCAAGTCCTTGCGCATCACCTCGGCGTTGCAATCTTCGGCGTCGCGCACAAAGGCCCCAAGCGCCGTCGCGCTTTCGCGCAGGGAAATTTTGGCGTCATTTTCGGCGATCAGGTTGATGGCACGCGACGCATAGCGCGCATCAATGCCCCACTCCTCGACGAAATAGTCTTTGATGACCTGCAATTCCCGCTCATCCGCATGGCCGTCGATTTCACTCATCTTGACTGCAAGCGTGCCGATCATGTCGACAAGGGTCACGCCCAAAATGTCCACGGGCGTGTTGATGAAAACCGGCACCGAGACGACGCGCGTACCGGCATAACTTCCCGCCAGCCGCGTCACGCCGAAATAGGCGCTTGCAGTGACCAGGCCGGCCGCGATCGTCCAGCCAACCGGTGTTGCCGCCGTTGCCACCCCAAGGGTCGCCATTATGCCAGAGCCTCCGAAAAAACCGCCGAGCGTGGTCGATGTCGCGGCGAAATTGGCGTCGGCCATCGCCACCCCGCCGACATCCCATAGCTCCATCACCCGCCTGGAGTAGCGCAAAGACCGATAGGCATCCGCGCCGATCCCCAGTTTCATGCGAAACCGCAAATCATCCGCGACGACACCGTCGATGCCCTCGAAATCTTCCAGTGTGGTTGTCATCTTATGCCTGTGCCACCGTCATTTCCAGCGCGTCGCAAAACGCTGTCATGCCTGCCCCGACACGCCCCTGCATGATATCGGCCAAGGCCCCGGCGCCGATACCAACCGCCAGCATCAACGGCGTCAGCAAAACGCTAAGCGCGGGCCCCAGAAGCGGAACGGCGCCAATCACAAGGCTCATCAAGGCCGCGACCATCGCCCCGAACATCAGATTGGGAAAGCTGCGCAGCAGGACCAGGCAGATTTCGACAATCTTGCGCCCGATGGCGAGGGTTTTACCGCCGATCACACAGGTGACATCGGCAAGCTTCAACAACAGAGATTTGGCATCTGCTGACATATTCATCCGCATCAGGGCGGCGCGGATGTCGCGCAGCGGCATCACGCGCTGTGGATCCAAAGCCTCCTGCGTCAGGGGGAGCGCACCGTCGCTTTGTGGGTTCATGCCATGCCTCGCATCAAATTATTCTGCAACAGAACGAATGTTCACCCGCGCTTGCACCCTGTCAAGGCCTACACCCCCGCGCGCGCCGCACCCCCAGTGCTGCAGTCTAGCCCAGTGCCTTGAGGCGCTTGAACAGCGCAGAGGTGTCCCAGCGTCCGCCCCCCATCAGCTGCACCTCTTTGTAGAACTGGTCGACCAGCGCGGTGACAGGCAGGCTTGCGCCGACCTCATCGCCCGCTTCCAGACAGATTTTCAGATCCTTGCGCATCCAATCCACCGCAAACCCGTGCTCGAACGCGTCGGCCAGCATGGTTTTGTGACGGTTGGCCATCTGCCAGCTGCCGGCCGCGCCTTGAGAAATCACCTCGACCACCGCTTCGCCGTCAAGGCCGGATTTCTCCGCCATCAGCAGGGCTTCCGACAGGCCCTGGACCAATCCTGCGATGGCGATCTGGTTGCACATTTTGGTCACCTGCCCTGCGCCGACCTCGCCCAGACGGCGACAGATTTTGGCATAGGCCTCCATGATTGGCGCGGCGCGGTCAAAATCGGCCTGTGCGCCGCCGCACATCACCGACAGCGCACCGTTTTCGGCCCCCGCCTGCCCGCCAGAGACCGGTGCATCCACATAGCCGATCCCCTGCGCCTGCGCCTGCGCTGCAAGGTCGCGGGTCACTTTGGGTGAGACTGTTGTGTGATCGACGTAAATCGCCCCCGATGCCATGCCCGCCAAAGCGCCGTTTTCCCCCAGCACCACCGAACGCAGGTCGTCGTCATTGCCCACACAGGAAAACACGATGTCAGCCCCGCGCGCCGCTTGTGCCGGTGTCGGCGCGAACCGGCCGCCATGCTCTTTGGCCCAGGCCTCGGCTTTGGCGGCCGTGCGGTTGTAGACACAAACGTCATGTCCCATGGCGGCCAGATGCCCCGCCATCGGGTAGCCCATGACGCCAAGGCCCAGAAAGGTAAGTGTTGCCATCGTGATATCCTTTGTGTTGCCCCAAACGCCGCGATCCGCGCCCGGGCGTGCTGGTCGGCCAGGGCGCGGATCGAAAGACCGTGAGGGGCCTTTTACCGCGTGCCGCATTGGCTTAAAGATGCACGAAACGTAAACGCCGCGGCGCGCGCGTCAACAGGCATTCCCGCAAGACGGCCCTGCACGTGCACCCCTTAGCTTCTTCGAAGGTAGCTCCCCTATGGCCAAATTCTTTCGCTGGCTTTTGCGTCTCCTTGTGGCGGCCGCGGTCTTGTCGCTGGCGGCCCTGTGGATGGGCTATTGGCTCGCGGCGCGCTCCCTGCCCGATTACGATGCGACCTACCGTGTCAGCGATCCCGTCGACCAGATCGAAATCGTGCGCGACAATGCCGATGTGCCCCATATTTTCGGCGTCTCGGATCGCGAAGTCTACTACGGCCTCGGCTTTGCCCATGCGCAGGACCGCTTGTGGCAAATGATGATGATGCGCCGCACCGCGCAGGGCAAATTGTCCGAAGTTTTCGGACGCACAACGCTCGCCTCGGACGAATTGATGCGCCGCCTGGATATCTACCGCCTCGCGCAGGCCTCCCTCTCGGCCCAAAGCCCCCAAACCCAAGCCGCCCTTCAGGCCTATAGCGACGGGGTGAACGCGTGGCTGCGCGAAGTGAACGCGGGCGCGCGCGGGCGCGGCGCACCGGAGTTTTTCTTTTACCCCTTTGAAATTGCCCCCTGGCAACCGAGCGATTCCATCGCCCTGTTGAAACTTGTGGCCGTGCAGAACGCCTATCACCTCAAGGATGAGGTGCTGCGCGCGCGGGTGTCGTTGACGCTGTCGCAGGACCGTGTGCGCGACATCCTGCCCGACACGCCCGGTGCCGGGACGATGGACCTGCCCCGCTATGGCGCGCTGTTTCCCCAACTGCACAACGCCACGACCGAGGTCGCGCAGGCCGATCTGGCCTTCCTGCATTTCGCCGCCAGCCCCTTTGGCGCGGCCTCCAACGTCTGGGCGGCAGGCCCTGCGCGCTCGGCCTCGGGGGGCACCTTGCTGGCCAATGATCCGCATATGGATCTGACCGCGCCCGCGCCGATGTATCTGGCGCGCCTGGAACTGTCCTCGGGCGGGGTGATCGGCGCGACGATGCCCGGCGTTCCGGCCATCCTGTCGGGGCGCTCGGCGGCTTTGGGCTGGGGGATTGCGGCGGCGTTTACCGACGACATGGACCTGCATATCGAACAGGTAAACCCCGACAATCCGCGCGAAGTGCAAACCCCGACCGGATATGCGCCCCTGACCACCCGCCCCTCGATCATCCGCATCAAGGACGCAGAGCCCATCACGCTGCAACGCCAATGGTCGCAAAACGGCCCGATCCTGCCGCCATCCGTCTTTGATCTGGGCACCATCACGCCGCCGGGCTACGTGGTGTCGCTCTCTGCGACGGTGCTCTCGGAGGCCGACACCTCGATCACGGCGGCGCTGGACATCATGGGGGCGCAAACCGTCGATGAGGGCATCACCGCCAGCCACAGTCTGGTTGCCCCCGCGATGAATATCGTCTTTGCCGATGCAAGGAACATCGCGATGGTCAGCGCAGGCGCCGTGCCCTTGCGCGATCCGGCCAACCAGTCCCTCGGGCGCCTGCCGACTCCGGGATGGGCCGACATCAACCGCTGGCACGGCTGGATGGATGTGGCCGACTGGCCCGTCAGCCGCAATCCTGCGGGCGGGCTGATCGGCAATACCAACAACAAAACCGTCAACCGCCCCTTTCCCGAGCACATGTCCTATCTGTGGGGCGACACGCAGCGGATTTTACGCTGGTCGCGCCTGATGCAAAGTCGCGAGGTCCACACGCGCGAAAGCTTTATCGAAGCGCAAAATGACACGGTTTCCAACGCCGCGCGCGCGCTCTTGCCGCTGGTGGCCGCCGATCTGTGGTACACCGGCGAAGCCGCCCCCGAGGGCACGCTTGAGGAGCGGCGCAAACAGGCGCTCGATATGCTGGCCGCATGGAACGGCGAGATGAGCGAGCATCTGCCCGAGCCGCTGATCTATTCGGCCTGGATGCGCGCGCTGCAACAGCGCCTGATCCAGGACGAATTGGGGCCGCTTGCGGCGAAATTTACCCATGTCGATCCCGTGTTTATCGAGCGCGTCTACCGCAATGCCCAAGGGGCGGCGATCTGGTGCGATGTGCTGCAATCGGCGGCGGATGAAACCTGCACCGACATTGCGCGCCTTGCGCTGGATGATGCGCTTTTGTGGATCGACCAGACCTATGGCGGCGCGCTTGAAAGCCTGCAATGGGGGACGGCCCATGAGGCCCAGCAAAACCACGGCGTTCTGGGGCGCATGCCGGTCCTGCGCTGGTTTGTGAACCTGCGCCAGCCGACCTCGGGCGGCGACAACACCCTGCAACGCGGCGTGACGCGCGGCACGGGGCGCGATCCGTTTGTGAATGTCCACGCGGCCGTCTATCGCGGCGTTTATGATTTTGCCGATCCCGACAGCTCTGTCTTTGTTCTCTCGAGCGGGCAATCGGGCCATTTCCTCAGCCGGCATTACGACGATCTGGGCGAGCAGTGGCGGCGCGGGGAATATGTGCCCATGTCGCTTGATCCCGAACTGGCGCGCGCGGCGGCCACTGGCGTGACGGTGATCCGGTCCCAAGGGGAAAGCGGCGCGCGCTAAACTGTATGGGTGACTGTGTCGATACAGTTTCCATACAGTTTGCAGCAACGCGCCGGGCACCCTGCGCCAGCCTTCCTACCTGCCTTCCTGCCCCTTGGCGCAAGGCCCCCCGCGCCCTAAGTGAATGGGAACCGGAGTGACGCAGGAGTTTCGAGATGGAAAAACGCACCCTTGGCCGTAGCGGCCTTTCAATCGCCCCGCTGGTTTTTGGCGGCAACGTCTTTGGCTGGACCGCCGATGAAACAACCTCTTTCAAGTTGCTCGACGGGTTCGTCGATGCGGGACTGGACGCGATCGACACCGCCGATGTCTACTCTGCCTGGGCCGATGGCAACACGGGCGGCGAAAGCGAGACCGTGATCGGCAACTGGCTGGCCGCAAACCCCGCCAAGCGCGACAAGATCACCCTGATCACCAAAGTGGGCTCGCAGATGCCCGATGGCGCGGGGCTGAGCGCGCGCTGGATCGAACGCGCGGTGGAAGACAGCCTCTCGCGCCTCAAGACCGACTACATCGATCTCTACCTGAGCCACTTTCCCGATCCCGATACGCCCTATGCGGAAACGCTGGCCGCCTATGACAAGCTGATCCAGGCCGGAAAAGTTCGCGCCGTTGGCGGCTCCAATCTGGACGCCGCGCAGTTGGAGGCCGCACAGGGTGCCGCCAAGCAGGCCAATCTGCCGCGCTACGAGGTTCTGCAACCCGAATACAATCTTTACGATCGCGCAGGGTTCGAAGGCCCCTTGGCGCGATACTGCGTGGACAACGAAATCGGGGTGATCACCTATTTCTCCCTCGCCGCCGGATTTCTGACGGGCAAATACCGCCGCCCCGAAGATGTCAGCGGGCAGCGTGCGCGGATGGTGGGCAAATACCTCGACGACAAAGGTCTGCGCCTGCTCGACGCGCTGGACACGGTCGCGCAAGACACAGGTGCCTCGCATGCGGAAATCGCGCTGGCCTGGTTGATGCGCAAGGAGGGCGTCACGGCACCGATCGCCTCGGCGTCAAAGCCAAGCCAGTTGGAAACGCTGGTCAAAGCGGTGGATCTGGACCTCTCCGAGGCCGCGATGACCCTGTTGAACGACGCAGGCTAGACTTTGCCCGCAGGCGTGCGATGCGCTGAAAACACTTGGATCACAGCCGCCCGGGTTTTATGCCTGTCCGCAGATAGGAAATGAGGTTCAACGATGCGAAAATGTGCCATTTTGACGGGGCTTGCGGTGCTTGCCCTGACCGGCTGCGGCGCCATTGGCGGGACGGCCGTCGTGGTCAGCGGCACCGGCCCCGATGACCTGCTCAAGCTGCGCGCGGGTCCGGGGCTGGGCTATTCGATCCTGATGGGCCTGCCCGATGGCACAGCGCTGACGCGGCGCGATTGCGTCACCGAGGTCGGGCAGCTCTGGTGCCGCGTGTCCCTGACAGACACGCCTGACGTCACCGGTTACGTTGCCGGCGACTACCTTGCGACGCGCTAGTCACCCGGACAGGCTCGGAAAAAAGGCCCCTCACCGGGGCCTTTTTCAAATCTCGCGAAAGTTCTTTTCCTGACGCGGCGTCCAGAGGACCTCAAGGCGATAGCCGTCTTCCTCGATGGTTTCGCCTTCCACCACGCCCTCCTCGAACAGCCAGGCCCGTTTGCGCCCCTCCGAAAAAGGCAAAACGACCTCGCGGGCGATTTTTTCTTCTTCGAACCAGCCGGAAATCGCTCCGAGCAACTCCTCGACCCCCTCGCCTGTATGCGCCGAGATGGCAAAGATATTGTCGTGATGGGCTGCGCGGGTGCGCATGGCCTCATGGGCGCCCGGCTCCATCAGGTCGATCTTGTTCCAGACCTCCAGAAGCGGCGCGTTTTCCTTGACGCCAAGCTTGGTTAGAATGTCGCGCACATCATCGGCCTGCTCTTCGGAATTGGGGCTGGCGATGTCGCGCACATGCACGATCAGATCAGCATCCAGCACCTCTTCAAGCGTGGCGCGAAAGGCCGCGACAAGCTGGGTGGGCAGGTTGGAAATGAACCCCACGGTATCGGACAGGATGATCTCGCGCTCGGTGCCGCCTTGGGGGGCGGGCAAGCTGACGCCGCGCATCGTGGGATCGAGCGTGGCAAAAAGCATATCCTTGGCAAAGACATCCGCCCCGGTCACGCGGTTGAACAGCGTCGATTTTCCGGCGTTGGTATAGCCCACCAGCGCCACAATCGGAAAGGGCACCTTGGCGCGCGAGGCGCGGTGCAATTCGCGGGTCTTGACCACTTTGGCAAGCTGTTTGCGCAGCCGCACAAGCTGGTCGTCAATCGCGCGTCTGTCCGCCTCGATCTGCGTCTCGCCCGGACCGCCCACGAACCCAAGCCCGCCGCGCTGGCGTTCAAGGTGGGTCCAGGCCCGCACCAGCCGCGTGCGCTGATAGGACAGCGCGGCCATTTCGACCTGCAACACGCCCTCACGGGTGCGCGCGCGATCCGAGAAGATTTCAAGGATCAGGCCCGTGCGATCGAGCAGCTTCACCTTCCACTGTTTTTCAAGATTGCGCTGTTGAACCGGCGTCACATGCCCGTCAACCAGCACAAGGTCGACCTCGGCCTGCGACAAACGAAAGGCCAGTTCTTCGAGTTTTCCCTTGCCAAACAACGTGCCGGGCTCGGGTTTGCGCACGGGAACGATTTCGGAGCCTACGACCTCAAGATGCGGCAAAGCGGCGGCCAGAGACACAGCTTCTTCAAGCGCGACTTCGGCTTCACGCCGGTCGCGGTCGTTTTTCACATCGGGGTGCAGAACCCAAGCCCGTGTCGGCTTGCTTGCGTGTTCTTCCAATTAGCTCTCTTCACCATCATACAGGTTGATCGGCTGTGCGGGCATGATGGTCGAAATAGCGTGCTTGTAGACAAGCTGGGATTGGCCATCGCGACGCAGCAACACACAGAAGTTGTCAAACCATGTAATCACGCCTTGGAGTTTTACACCGTTGATGAGGAAAATAGTTACGGGAACCTTGGTCTTGCGGACATGATTTAGGAACGCATCCTGAAGGTTCTGTTTATCGCCAGCCATTATAAATTGCCTTGTTTTCTTGCGCTTATGTTGCGGACTGCCCCTCGGGCGGCAGCACTTCAGGCAAGTATGACAATTAATTTCAGGGTTTCCAGCCCCTAAAGCGCGTGACCTGCGTGCATTTGCGCACATGCGGCAAAAATGTAGCGCTTGCGCGACGCCCAGCAGCGCGCGCGTTTTGCCTAGCGCCAGAACTCGGGATTGAGGATGGCCACAAAGGCCAGCGTTTCCAGCCGCCCCACGATCATCGCAAAGGCCAAGATGACCCGCACCGGATCAGAGAGGCTGGCATAGATCACAGGGGTTGCAGGGGCGATCTGCGCAAGCGGCCCCGTGGTGGTCAGCGCCGCCACAGAAAGGGCCACCGCCTGATCAAACCCCACGCCAAAGAGCGACAGCGCCAGCATGACCCCCGAAACGGCACTGGCAAAGAGGATGAAAAACACCCACGCCACATAGGCCCCCTGACGGCGGATGCGGCGCGCCTGCGCACCGGCGCCGCCCACGGAATGGGGCATCACCATTTTCTCGAGTTCGCGCTCGCCGTGGCGGATCAGCGCATAGACGCGCAGCAATTTCATGCCCCCCGCCGTGGTCGCCACCCCGCCCCCCATCATCGCCAGCCCGACCAGCAACAAGCCCGGCGCCGTGAGGTCGGACCACAGGCGCGAGGCCTCCCAGCTTGCGCTTTCAAAGCCGGTGGTGGTCAAAAAGGACAGCACCATGAATACGCCGCCCCACAGCGCAGAAAGGGCAGAAAGCACCGTCGAGCCGCCCTCGACTTCGACCACGCCGATGAAGTGACGCACAAAGAGCAACAGCGGCAGCACGGTGATCACCAGCAAGGCCATCTTCATTTCCGGATCGGCCGAAAGCGGCACTTTATAGGCCGTGGGATGGTCGGAGGTGAAGGTCTTGCGCGAAATGGCGAGCCACATGAAGGCAAAGATCAGCGCCTCCGCAAAAAAGCCGCCGCGGGTTTCCGTCAGGCCGCCTGCGGGCGAGATCCCCGAGGTCGCAAGGGTGGAGGCCGCGTGGCAAAAGGCAACGAAGGGGGCGGTGCCCGTGACCGCAAGTGCAAGCCAGAGCACCAGCGTCAACCCCGTGTAGATCGGAAACAACCGCCCCGTGTAACGCAACAAGCGCTCGGAGGTATCGGCCACGCGGGTGATCTGGCTGAAGCCACCGCTGCTGCCCTGCATGGCGCTGTCGATGCGTTTCGTCGTGGTCGAGCGGATGGTCTGGCCCGTACCCCCGTCCGACAGCACCTCGAATCCGCCCAGGTTGAGCGGCGCGAGAATGGCGATGGCGGTGACCCAGGCGAAAAAGCCCCCCGCCCAGCCCACCAGCGCACGCCACAGATACTGGGTGTCGGTGACCGCGCCGGGATCGGGCGCAAGCGACGCCCCGGTGGTGGTAAAGGCCGACACCATTTCCCACCAGGCATCAAACAGCGGCACCGGCACAAAGCCCTCCACCACCGGCACCGCGAGGATCAGCGGCAAGACGGTATAGGCCGCAAGCAGGGTCAGCAGATGCGCGCGCGACTGGCGTTTGACCACCCGATTGGCAGAGGCGATGCCGACAAAGCTGGCCAGAATGAGGAAAATCACCCCGCCGTAGAAAAACGCCCGCGCATCCGCGAATTCTTCGTTGATCAGCCCGAAAAGCGCCGGCACGAACATCAGCGCCGCCCCCATTCCCATGAGGATCACAAACAGCGGCAAGGTGACGAGGCGCGCGAGCATGTCTAGAAAAAGTCGATGGAGACTTGCAACAGGCGCTCGACTTCGCGCACATCGCTGGCCATGGCGAAGAGGACGATCACATCGCCCTCCTCGATGCGGGTTGCGGCGGTGGGTTTGACGTATTTCGCCCCCTTCATGACCGCGCCCACGAGAACGCCTTCGGGGAAATCGATGTCGCGGATTTGCTGGCCTGACAGCGGCGAGGTTGACAGAACCTGGGCTTCGATCACCTCGGCCTCGTTATCGCCCACAGAATAGACACCGCGCACGCGCCCGTGGCGGATATGGCGCAAAATCGAGGACACGGTGGTGGCGCGCGGGTTGATATAGGCGTCGATGTCCAGCCCGTTCAGGATCGGCACCAGCGAGGGGTCGTTGACCAGAACAATCGCCAGCTGGCAGCCCGCCTGTTTGGCGCGCACCGCCGCCAGAATGTTGGTTTTGTCGTCATCGGTGACGCAGAGCACGGCGTTGGCTTTGGAAATGCCCGCCTCGCCCAGCAATTCCACGTCCAGCGCATCGCCGTGCAACACAATCGTGCGCTCCAGCGAGTCGGCGGCGCGTTCAGCCACCACGCGGTCGCGGTCGATCAGTTTGGCGCGCACCCGTTCGGTGCTCGCCTCCAGCGCGCGGGCGACACCAAGCCCCACGTTGCCTGCGCCCAAAATCACCACACGCTCTTGTTTCTTTTGGGTTTTGCCAAAGATTTCCAGCGTGCGCGCCAGATCTTCGGATTTGAGCATGACATAGACTTCATCGGTGCCAAACAGCTGGTCATCGGCTTCGGGGGCAAAAATGCGCCCGTCGCGCCGGATGCCCACGACCACCGCTTGCAGGGTCGAAAACAGATCGGTGAGCTGGCGTAGGGAGGTGTTGAGCACAGGACAGGACTCATCAAGCGTGATACCGACCAGCTGCGCCGCGCCGCCCAGAAAACTTTGCGTGTCAAAGGCCGCTGGCGCCGAAAGACGCCGCAAGGCCGCATCCGCGACTTCTTTTTCGGGGGAAATGACCACATCGATCGGCAGATGGTCGCGCCGGTACAGATCGGAATAGGCCGAGTTCAGATAGGAGGGCGCGCGCAAACGGGCGATCTTGCGCGGGATGGAAAAGATCGAATGCGCCACCTGACAGGTGACCATGTTGACCTCGTCCGAATAGGTCGCCGCGATCACCATATCCGCGTCGCGCGCGCCCGCCTGTTCCAGCACATCGGGATAGGAGGCAAAGCCCGTCACCCCCTGCACATCCAGCGTATCCGTGGCGCGGCGCACCAGTTCGGAGTTGCTATCGACCACCGTCACATCGTTGTGCTCGCCGGACAACTGGCGCGCGATTTGCCAGCCGACCTGCCCTGCCCCGCAAATGATGACTTTCATCGCCTTGCCCTGACTTGTTGTGACATCCGCGCGCGGCCTGTCTGTTCTTGAAACATGGCCCCGACATCGCACGCGTTTAAAAGCGGGTCAATGCCCGCGCAAGCGGCGCTGCGCAGGTGCAAAACCGCGCGCGCCTACTCTGCGGGTTCTTCCTCGACATAGGCCATGCGCCCGCCCGATTTCGCCCCCGTCACGACGCCCAAAGACTTGAGTTTGCGATGCAAGGCCGAGCGTTCCATGCCCACAAAGGTCGCTGTGCGCGAAATATTCCCGCCAAAGCGGTTGATCTGGGTCAAAAGATACTCGCGTTCGAACAATTCGCGCGCTTCGCGCAGCGGCATGGTCGCAATCGTCGAGGACAGGACCGCGCGGCCTTCGTCGCTGGGGGCGGTATCGTCGGAGGGCAATTCGGCCGCGGAGATTTCTCCCGCGCCATCGCCCAAAATCAACACCCGCTCGATGACATTCTTGAGCTGGCGCACATTGCCAGGCCAGGGCAGCGTTTGCAGCAAGGCCACCGCATCGGCCGAAAGCTTGCGCAGCGGCAGGCCCTGGGTCTCGTTGAAATGCGTGAGGAAAGCCTCAGCAAGTTCGGGAATATCCTCGCGCCGCTCTTCCAGCGACGGCACCGCAATCGGCACCACGTTCAGCCGGTGATAGAGTTCCTGACGAAAGGTGCCGGCAGCGATTTCGGCCTGCAAATCGCGGTTGGTCGAGGACACAACCCGCAGATCGACGCGCACTTTATCGCCGCCCCCGACCCGCACAAAGCTTTGATCCACCAGAACGCGCAGGATTTTGGACTGGGTGCCAAGGGGCATATCCGCCACCTCGTCAAAGAAAATCACCCCGTTGCTGGCCTGCTCGAGCAGCCCTTTTTCAACGCCGCGCTCGGGGGTTTCGCGCCCGAAGAGCACTTCTTCCATGCGGTCGGGTTCGATGGAGGCGGAATTGACGGTGACAAAGGGGCCGCTGGCCCGGTTGGATTGCTGGTGGATATAGCGCGCGGCAAGTTCCTTGCCCACGCCCGCCGGGCCGCTCAGCATGACGCGCCCGTTGGATTTCGTCACCTTGTCGAGGTTGGATTTGAGCAGTTTGAACACCGCCGAAGAGCCGATCATATCGACCGCCGCATTGTCGCGCCGCCGCAGGCTGGCGTTTTCGCGCCGCAGCCGCGAGGCCTCCATCGCGCGCCCCATCACCACCAGCAACTGGTCGATGTTGAAAGGCTTCTCGATGAAATCATAGGCCCCTTGTTTGATCGCAGCGACAGCAATTTCGATGTTGCCATGACCCGAAATGATGATGATCGGAATTTCGGGGTGGTCGCGCTTGACGGTTTTGAGAATATCGATCCCGTCCATGTCGCTGTCTTTGAGCCAGATATCGAGGATCATCAGCGCAGGCTTGGCCTCGGCAATCGCCGCCATACAGGCATCCGAATTATGCGCAAGCCGCGTCTCGTAGCCTTCGTCCTTCAGAATATCCGAGACGAGTTCGCGAATATCGCGCTCGTCATCCACAATCAAAATATCACCCATGGCTGAACCCCCATCCAAACATCATACTGCAAGCTCCTGTTTTTGCACACGCATTTCGGCTTGTTCTAACGAGAGGCGAATTTCCGCCCGCGCGCCGATTTGGGCTGTGCGATCAAGCGGCTGTGCATCCGACAGATGCAGCGTGCCGCCATGTTCCTCAATTATCTTCTTCACGATCGGCAGGCCAAGTCCCGTGCCCTTGTCGCGCGTCGTCACATAGGGCTCGAACAGCCGCGAGCGATCTTGCGGCAGGCCGATGCCGTTGTCTTCAATCACCAACAGCACGCCCGGTTTGCGCAGGCTGTCGCCCTCTTCGGTGAACTCGCAGCGCTCAAGGCGCACGCGAATCCGCTTTTCATGCCCATCAGGAGCGCCCTTTTCATACAGGGTTTCAATGGCTTCTCCGGCGTTCTTGATCAGGTTTGTCAAGGCCTGCCCCATCATGGTCGCATCCACGCTCATCGGGTAGCGCGCCGCATCCGACGAAAACTCGATTTTGACATCGGGCTGGGCGTTTTGCTGCAACAACACCGCGCCCCGCGCCAGTTCGGCCAGATCGTGATCGCGCCGCTCCGGCTCGGGCATCCGGGCGAATTTGGAAAACTCGTCCACGATCCGGCGCAGATCGCCTGTCTGGCGCACGATCACATCGGTCAGCTGTTCCAGCGCGATGGCCTCTTCTTCCCCCAGCTCGCGCCGGAACCGGCGCTTGATCCGCTCGGCCGAAAGCTGGATCGGCGTCAGCGGGTTCTTGATCTCATGGGCAATGCGGCGCGCAACATCGCCCCAGGCCGCAGAGCGTTGCGCGCTGACCAGCGAGGTCACATCGTCGAACGCGACCACATAGCCCTCGGGGTCGCCGCTTTCGCCGCGCCGCAGCGCCATGCGCACCAGCAGGATTTCCTGATGGCCACTGCGCGTCAGGCGCACTTCGTCCTGCGCGGTTTCACGCCCCGAGGCACGCAGCGCGTCAAACAACGGGGCAAATTCCGGCACGGCGACCGACAGGGGTTCGCCCTGCGCGCGGGTCTCGTCGATATCCACCAGCTTGAGCGCCGAGCGGTTTGCCAGCGTGACCTGCCCGGCCACATCCAGACCGATCACCCCCGAGGTGACCGAGCCGAGCACCGAGTCAAACAGGCGACGCCGCGCGTCGATCTGATCGTTGCGCTCGAGCAGCGTCTCGCGCTGGCCTTTGAGCTGGCGTGTCATCTGGTTGAAAATCCGCCCCAGCATGGCGATTTCGTCGTTGCCCTCTTCCTCGATGACCTGCACGTCCAGATCGCCGCCCCCCACGCGTTGCGCCGCCCCCGTCAGACGCCCCACAGGGCGCGCAAGCCGTTCGGCAAACCACAGGCCCAGCCATGTCGCAGCCAAAATGAGGATCAGCGCAAAGCCCAGATAAATCAGCCCGAATTCGAACAGCAGCCGCCCCCGTTCGTTTTCAAGCTGGGTGTAGAGTTTGACCGTCTGTTGCGTGTCGTCCAGCAGGCTCAAAATCGCCCCGTCCACGTCGCGGGTGACGTAGAGATAGCGATCGGCAAATCCGGAAATTTTCATCAGGGCGCGAAATTCATTCACATCCCAATCGCGGATCACCACCACTTCGCCCGCACCGGCGCGGGTGATGTCCGCCTCTGAAGGTTGTTCGTAATCAAAGAGATAGCTGCGTGTGCCGCGCGCGCGGATTTCGCCTTTGCTGTCGATCACATAGGCCTCGCGCAACCCGCGCTGGATCAGCCCCTGCCCCTGGTTGAGCACTTGGCGCAGCTCCCCGTCCGGCAGCAATGTCAGTTGGCGCCGCGCATCGGAAATAAAATTGGACAGCCCGCGCGTGTCGGCCACAAGCGCGTCGCGGTGCTCGGCTTCATAGGCTTCAGCCGCCTGCATCGAGGTGCCCACTACATTGCGCACCCGTTCCGAAAACCACCCCTCAAGCCCGAAGTTCAGCGTCGCCACCGCAAAGACCGCCACCGTCACCGTCGGGATCAGCGCCAAAAGCGCAAAGACCCCGGTAAGGCGCAGGTGCAAGCGCGACCCCGCCGACTGGTTGCGCCGCGCAATCACCATGCGCACAACGCGCTGCGCCACCAGCGAGGCAACGATCAAAACATAGATGAAATCGGCCAGCAACGTGGCCCGCAGCGGCGTGGTCGCAGCCCCCTGATCGAGAGGCCCAAGCACCAGAAAGGTGGCCAGCGCAAGGATCGGTCCCAGCCCGACCACGGCAATGGTGAGAATGTTCTGAAACCGGCGCTGACGGCGCAGGCGGGCAAAGCGCATCATTGCTTCGGTGCGCATCCGCCGCCCCATGCGGGCGCGCGACGGGCTGCGCGCAGCCCCCTCGGCGCGCGCGGTGACATCGCTCTGCGTCGCGGGGAACGCCCCGGGGTCGCGCACGGCCGGATCACCCTGTGTGCCGTCATCCCCTGCCGTATCGGCTTGGTCCTGACCGGCTTTTGCGCGATCCGTCTTTATCCGTGAGGTGTTGACGAAAAGTCGCACCGCAAATTCCTGTTTAACCGCCTGCGAGGCCTCTGGCGTGCCTCTTTTGATCAGGGCCGTGGCGCGCGGGCTGACAAATCTGCCGCACCTGCGACGAATTTCTCACTGCGCCCGAAAAACCACGGCCTTGTTGCGGTTTTACATCAATTTGCGGCGGCGTGTCACCTGAATATCGAGGTCGGTGATCTTTTTGCGCAAGGTATTGCGGTTGATGCCAAGCAGATCAGCACATTTTGCCTGATTTCCGCCAACCGCATCCAGCGCGATCTCGATCAAAGGCGCCTCGACTTCGCGCAAAATGCGCTGGTACAGGCCGGGCGGCGGCAACATGCCCCCGTGCAGGTCGAAATAGCGGCGCAGGTGTTTGGCCACCGAAGAGGTCAACTGTTCGCCCTCGCCCCCGCCCTTGAGCGGCTCCATTGCCGGTTGATTCCCCAGCACGGCCTCGGTTTCGGTGCGGGTAATTTCTTCCTCGGGGGCGGTCACCACCAGACGGCGGATGGTGTTTTCCAACTGGCGCACGTTTCCGGGCCAGCTGTAGGCGCGCACGAGGTCGAGCGCCTCGGGGCTAAAGCGGCGCGGGCTCAGCCCGTCGCGTTCGGCGCGGCCCAGAAAATGCTCTGCCAGCAGCGGGATGTCATCCACCCGCTCGCGCAAGGAGGGCACGTTGATCGTCACCCCGCCCAGCCGGTAAAACAGGTCCTGACGAAAGGCGCCGCTTTCCATTTTGGCACTCAGGTTGGCCTGGGAGGTCGCCATGATGCGCGGCGCGTTATCGGTGAAACTGTCGAGCATCCGCACGATGCGCGCCTGCGCCTCCTCGTCGACATCGCCCACCTCGTCAAACAGGATCGAACCGTTCTTGGCCTTGGAAATGACCGTTGCAGGCCCTTCCATCGTCTGCAAATCGGCAGCAGACACCACGACAAACGGCAGGGTGCGGCGGTCGGAAAAATCGTGGATCGCGCGGGCAATCAGGGATTTTCCCGTGCCGCTTTCGCCCGTGATCAACACCGGAAGATCGGTGTTCATCACCCGCGCCACAAGGCGATAGAGCGCCTGCATCGCCGGGGTGCGCCCCACCAGCGGCAGGTCTTCCTTGGGTTGGACGGGCGCTTTGGCGGTTGAGGGCGCGGGATTGGCGCGGCGTTTGACCTCAAGCGCGCGCGCTGCCCGTTTCATCAAATCCGGCAGATCAAAGGGCTTGGGCAGATAGTCAAAGGCTTCGGCCTCGGCGGCCTGAATGGCCGTCATGATCGTGTTTTGGGCCGAGATGACGATCACGGGCAGGCCGGGGCGTTCCTGTGCGATTTTGGGCAAGGCTTCAAGCCCGTTGCCATCGGGCATGATCACATCGGAGATCACCAGATCGCCTTTGCCCTCTTCGACCCAGCGCATCAGCGTCACAAGCGACGAGGTCGCATGAACCTTGCAGCCCGCGCGGGTCAGCGCTTGGGTCAGGACGGTGCGAATGGTGCGGTCGTCGTCGGCAACAAGAACGGTTCCGTCCATGTTCAGATCTCCTTGGTCACGGCGCGCTGGCAACAGGGCATTTGCGCGAAAGTCTTTAAATACGGGTCACTTGCAGAGGGTTTATCCCCAAAGTGAGACAGTTTTCTGTCAGGCTGTCGGGTCATTTTGCACTGTCCTTGGGCGCAACGGGCAGCGAGATGCGAAAGGCGGTCCGCCCGGGGACACTGTCAACGGAAATCCAGCCCTCATGGTCGGATATGATCTTGGACACCAGCGCCAGACCCAGCCCCGTGCCATTCTCGCGCCCCGACACGAAGGGCTCGAAAATATCGGCGGCGATATCGGGCGGGATACCGGGGCCATCGTCGATGATTTCAACTTGCAACGGCAAGGCGCCGCCCGTCCCGTCCTTGCGCCGCAGCCGCAGCGACAGGTCATAAAAACTGCGCAAGCGGATGGTGCCGCCATTCTGGCCCGCCGCTTGGGCGGCATTCTTGAGCAGGTTCAAAAACACCTGCAAAATCTGGTCGCCATCGACATAGGTTGCGGGCAAGGAGGGGTCGAAATCCTCGACGAAATGCATATTGGCCGCGTAGCCCACTTCGGCGGATTTGCGCGCACGGTCCAGCAGATCGTGGATATTTACCGCGCGCCGTTCGGGCGGACGCAGGTTGCCAAATTGCTCAACCTGATCGAGCAGCGCGACGATCCGGCGGCTTTCGGCCACGATCAGATCGGTAAGTTCCTGATCCTCGGGCGTCAGGCTCATGGACAACAGTTGCGCCGCACCGGTGATGCCGGCCAGCGGGTTCTTGATTTCATGGGCCAGCATTTCGGCCATGCCGATGGCCGAGCGGGCGGAGGATTTGACCGAATGCGCGCGCCCGAGGCGATCTGCAATCTGGCGCGGCTCCATCAAAATGAGGATCGCCCCCGGCAGGCCAAGCAGCGGCGCAAGCTGGATATTGCATTGCACCGGCGCGCTCTGGCCCGAGGAGACATCCACATTGTTGATGAACAAGGGCGCGTTGTCGCGGCGCACCCGCAGAAAGGATTCCTCAAGCGGTGCATCGATTGCCAAACGGTCCAGCACCGGCGTTTCGCGCATGGATTTGGCGGAGGCATTGAGGAAATTTTCCGCCGCCGCATTGAGATCGGCCACCAGATCGGCTGCGTCGATAATCAGCGCAGGGATCGGCAAGGAAGGCCAAAGAGTATCGAAACTGGGAATCATGCGGCAGGCTCGCGATCAGGGGAGGAGGTCGAAGAATCCGCACGCCGTGCGGGTGCGCGCAGATCCGCACCAAGCGCGTCGGGTTGCGAAGACGCGCCAAGCGCGTCGGGGATCAACGCAAAGACTTCGGCGGGGGATTTTGCCGTCAACAGGCGCTTGCGCAGATCGCCACTGGTCGCGGCGGTGTCCATGTACCACCCCAGATGCTTGCGCAGCACTTTGAGGCCCAAATCCTTGCCGTAAAACGACAGCCCCGCCTCATAGTGACCCGCCACCATGTCGGCAAAAGCGCGCCCCTGGGGGATGCGCGGGGCGGGCGCGCCGGTCAGATTTGCAGCGACCTCGGCCAAAAGCCACGGACGCCCCTGCGCGCCGCGCCCGATCATCACCCCATCCGCACCCGATTGGCGCAGCGCGTCGCGCGCCCGCCCGGGCGAGGTGATATCGCCATTGGCCACAACGGGAATGGTGACGGCCTCTTTGATGGCACGGATCGCGGCCCAATCGGCGCAGCCTTTGTAGAACTGACAGCGGGTGCGGCCGTGAATGGTCACAAGCTGAACCCCCGCATCCTGCGCGCGTCGCGCAAGCGTAGGCGCATTGCGCAAGGCATCGTCCCAGCCAAGGCGGGTTTTCAGCGTCACGGGAACCGACACCGCGCCCACCACCGCCTCGATCAGGGTCAGCGCGTGATCGAGGTCGCGCATCAGCGCCGAGCCCGAATAGCCGTTCACCACTTTTTTCGCAGGGCAGCCCATGTTGATGTCGATGATACGCGCCCCGTTGCCCGCAACGATCCGCGCGGCCTCGGCCATCCATTGGGCATCGCGTCCGGCGAGCTGCACGGCGGTGTTTTCCACCCCAAAGCCCAATTCGGCCTTTTCGCGCACGCCCGGTTTGGATTGCACCATTTCCTGACTGGCCACCATTTCCGACACAACAAGGCCCGCGCCAAAAGACGCAACCAGATTGCGAAACGGAAGATCGGTAATTCCGGCCATGGGGGCCAGAAACACCGGAGGGTCCAACGTGAGATCAGCCAGAGAAAGCGGCAAGCGATTAATCCTTAAGCATTCCTTACAGGGCTACTCCGAGTTTTCGCGGAGTTCAAACCCGTTGGCCCAAATTTAAGGCCTCTATTCAGATATGCCTGTAATTTAGGCAGATATCGCGAATGTGCAGGAGGACGGCAAATTTGCGCGCGGCGCTTGTCTGGCGCGGGGCGTTTGCGCCCGCCCCGCCGGCGGGGAGCTTGGCATGGACAGCCCCGCCGCGAGCGCTTAGGAGTTTGGCAACCACCCTCTCACCCGCTTTGGACCGCGTTTCATGACCGATGCCCCGCTTTCGCCCGACACGCCGCACAGGACGCCCGCGCCGCGGGAAACGCCGCTGCGGGCCGCGGTCGTCGTGGCCGCAGGACGGGGACTGCGGGCGGGCGGCGGCCTGGCCAAACAGTGGCGCATGATCGGCGCGCAGCGCGTCATCGACCACACGCTTGCGGCGCTCTCCCCCCATGTCGATCTGATCGTCGTTGTGACCCGCCCCGAAGATGCTGCGCGGATCGCACCGCTTTGTGACGGCGCGCGCGTGATTCAGGTCAACGGCGGCAAGACCCGCGCCGCCTCCGTGCGCGCAGGGCTTGAGGCGCTGGTGGCGCGCAAGGTGGATCAGGTGCTTATCCACGATGCGGCCCGCGCCTGTGTTCCGGCAGTGGTGATCGAAACCGTGGTGCAGGCGCTGGATCACGCGCAGGGCGCGGCCCCTGCCCTTGCGGTGACAGATGCGCTGTGGCGCGGCACCCAGACCCCCGACGGCCCGCGCGTAAGCGGCACGCAGCAGCGCGACGGGCTGTGGCGCGCGCAAACCCCGCAGGGTTTCCATTTTACCGCCATCCTCGAGGCCCATCGACAGGTCGCTGATCTGGGCGCAGATTTGGCCCAAAGCAGCGCGGCAGATGATGTCGCCGTGGCCCGCGCCGCAGGTCTGGATGTGGCCATCGTCGCCGGTCACGAGGATAACTTCAAAATTACGCAGGCAAGCGATTTCGATCGAGCATACGCCCTTCTGGCGCGCTCCGCCCCTGCCACCCCCGCACAGGAGACGGCGATGGATATGCGCGTTGGCACCGGATTTGACGTCCATAGTTTTGTCGAAGGCGACCATCTTTGGCTCTGCGGTCTCAAGATTGCGCATAGCCACGGGCTGAACGGCCATTCCGACAGCGATGTGGGCATGCATGCCCTCACGGATGCGATTTACGGAGCCTTGGCCCAAGGCGACATCGGCCAGCATTTTCCGCCCAGCGATATGCAGTGGAAAGGCGCGCCATCCGATATCTTCCTGCGCCACGCCGTCGATCTGGCGCAAGAGATGGGCTACCGGATTTCAAACTGCGATGTCACGCTGATTTGCGAGCGCCCCAAGATCGGCCCGCATGCCCAAGCCATGCGCGCGCGCCTTGCCCAGATCATGGGGCTTGAGGTCGCGCGCGTCTCCGTCAAAGCCACCACATCGGAAAAGCTGGGATTTACGGGGCGCGGCGAAGGCATTGCCGCGCAGGCCAGCGCCCTGCTGATCAGCCTGTAAGCAGCTGTTTATTCGCAATTTTCAGAACGCAAAGGACCAGTCATGAACGGATTTGCCAAAATGATCGCGACCTTCTTTGGGGTCGGCAACCTGACCCCGGCTCCGGGCACCTGGGGCTCGTTTGTTGCCTTGCCCGTGCTCTATGCGCTGCACAGTCTGGGGGGATTTCCGCTGGTTCTGGTCGCCACTTTGGCGGTGACGCTTCTGGGCATCCGCGCCATCAGCCGATACCTCGAAACCTCGGCCTCCAAAGACCCCTCCGAAGTGGTGATCGACGAGGTGGCAGGCCAGTTCATCGCCCTGTGGCCCGTGTCTTTGGGCGCCACGATGATGGGGGCAGATGTCACCGCCCTGTGGCCCGGCTGGCTCGTCGCCTTTCTGGCCTTCCGCCTGTTTGACATCTGGAAACCGGGTCCTGTGGGCTGGGCGGACCGTCGCGGCGACGCGCTTGGCGTGATGCTTGACGACCTGATCGCCGGGGCCATGGCCGCCGTTGTGGTGATCATCGCCGCCGGGGCCGCGCATGGCCTGATGATGCGATGAGCGGCGCTGACGACATTCGGGCCGACATTCGGGCAGAGGTTTTGGCCCTGGCGCGGGCGGCGGGGGTGAAAATCGCCACCGCCGAAAGCTGCACCGGCGGCCTCATCATCGCCGCCTTGACCGATGTGGCGGGCAGTTCGGATGTGGTGGATCGCGGGTTTGTCACCTATTCCAACGCCGCCAAAATCGACATGCTCGCGGTGTCCGCCGCCACCCTCGAGGCCCATGGGGCCGTCAGCGAATCCGTGGCGCGCGAGATGGCCTTGGGCGCCCTGGCGCGGGCGCAGGCCGATCTCTGCGTGGCCGTGACCGGCATCGCCGGTCCGGGTGGATCCGGGCACAAACCCGAAGGCCGCGTCTGCTTTGGCCTTGCGCGTCGCGGTCAGCCCGCGCAGGTCGAAACCGTTGATTTCGGCCCCTTGGGCCGCGCTCAGGTGCGCGCCGCCACCGTGGCCCATGCGCTGCAGCTTCTGGCACAAAACCTGCGCAGCTGAGCGACCTGTTCGATCGGCCTGCGCAATCAGACAGCGCGACTGGCAACGACAACAGGATGCCCAAAGCGGCGATTGCGCACCGTTTGCATGGCATTTGACGCGCAATCTTGGCCAAAGAAATTAAATTTTGAATGATCTGCAACTGAATCACCACCGTGAAGCGTTACAGTCAAGACAGCAACTGTAGCGAGACCGTAGCATGCCCCAGCCAGAGTCCCGATCAGCGCCCCAATTCACGTCCCTACCAATCCCGAGGCGATTGGCAGACCAGCCCTGCGCTCAGGATATCATCCCCTCAGAGCCACACAAAACCCGCATCGACGTGCCCGATCTCGCCCAGGCCACCGCGTTTTTCGCACAGGCTTTCGGCGCGCGGGTCATGGGCGCGCAAAGCGTGACCTCGCCGGTTCTGGACCTGCCGCTGGGCCAGTCCGAGCGCGTTGAGTTGCGCGAATGCAGCGCCGGCACACGCGCAGGGTCGGCGTTTTCGACGCAGCTTGTCGTCAGCAACCTCTTTGCCGTGGTCGATCGGTTTCGCGCGGCAGGCGGTTATCTGTACCACGGCCCGATGCGCGAAGCCGACCACCACGATCGCCCCGTCTGGGTTGGCCGCTTTCCGTGGGGCGGGTTGGTGGAATTCGTCAGCCGCAGCTGATCAGGCGTAAAGCGCGGCCGCGCGCCGTTCAAATGCACGCACGATACGCTGCATGGCGTCATTGAACACGACCCCGATCACCCCTTGCAAAATGGCGTTTTTGAACTCGAAATCGACGAAGAATTCCACATCGCATCCGCCCCCCTGTGCGGGCGCGAATTGCCAATAGCTCTTGAGATAGCGAAACGGTCCGTCCAGATATTCTGTGTCGATGCGCTTCATGCCGGCCACGTCCCCCGCACCGCTAAACGCGGGCCACAAGGTGACGCGACTGCCGAATTTTTCGCGAAACACTTTGAACGAGATCACCAGATCCGCATCAAGCACACAGTGGTCCTCATGTGGCGTTTGCGAGCGGATGCGCGCGGCCGCGCACCACGGCAGGAACTCCGAATAGCGCGCCACATCCGCCACAAGATCATACATCTGTTCAACGCTGTAGGGCATATGACGGCGGTCGGTGTGGGTCGGCATCGGGTCTCTTTCGGCTGTCGTCTGCGGCCTAGATGTGTCAATCTAACCGCCTGAATTCAAGCCAAGTTGTGCCCCAGCCCGCGCGATTGTGCCACCCAAAACAACCAAAACCGGATAGAAAGCCCCAGCTATGAACCCCATGCACCTCCTGCGCGCCGCGCGTTGGGCGCGCAAACCGCCCTCGGCCAAACGGGTCAAACTGGTGCTCGGCGTGGTCGCGATCTGCCTGGTCCTGGTGGCGATAGAGCATGTCGTCGGCTGGCCGGAGGCCTTGACGATAGAGTCCCCCCGCAAGCCGGTGCTGCCGCGCTGATCGGACCAATCACGAAAATGTCAAAACACGGTTGCGCGCCCCGCAGTCATTCCTGCTAACGTCCGGGAAACTGTTTGATGCAAGAGGTCCCATGCGCCGTATCCTGTTTCCGCTTCTCGGACTTGCCGCTTTCGGCTTTGCCGTCTTTTGGCTTTTGACAATCCCGGCAGCGGAACCCGAAGGCAGTTTCGCAGGCGCGCCAGACCCTGATCTTGCGCGCGGGGAATGGGTCTTTCATGCGGGGGGCTGCGCCTCGTGCCACATGAATAGCGACGATCCAGGCGGCGCGCTTTCGGGCGGAATGGCCCTGGCGTCGGATTTCGGCACATTCTACGCGCCCAACATATCCCCGTCCGTGGCCGGAATCGCCGGTTGGAGCGCGCGCGATCTGTACAACGCGATGCATCATGGCACCTCCCCCGATGGCACGCATTACTACCCCGCCTTCCCCTATACGACCTACATCAACACCACCCCCGAAGACATCGTCTCCTTGCACGCCTATCTGATGACCCTGCCCGCATCCGACAGCCCCTCAAAGCCCCATGATGTCGGCTTCCCCTTCAACCAGCGCCGCCTTTTGGGTGGTTGGAAGCTGCTGTTCTTGCGTGAGGACTGGAGCGTAACGGGTAACCTCTCCGAGCAGGAAACCCGCGGCCGCTACATTGCCGAAGGCCTGAGCCATTGCGCCGAATGCCACACCCCGCGTGGCGCTCTGGGACAACTCAAGCGCGACGACTGGCTGGCAGGTGGCCCCAACCCCGAAGGCGGCACCTACCCCGACATCACCCCAAGCGGGCTGGATTGGTCCCCCGAGGATATCGCCTATTACCTGACATCGGGCTTTACCCCCGATTTTGACAGCGCCGGTGGCCATATGGCCTATGTGATCGACAATCTCGCCCAGCTTCCCCCAGAAGATGTGGCCGATCTGGTTGCCTATCTCAAAGCAGTGCCACCGTCACAATCTGAGTAACGCCCCTTGTTTCTTTCGGATAAAAATACCCAAAATCCGCCCCTTGGAAACGAGAGCGCCATGGGTATTTAGCTCCGAAAGAAACCCCGCGCGGATCGCTCCGGCGGGGTGTGTTTTCTTGGCAATTTTACTCTTTCAAGCGCCGAGTTTTTTCAACCGTGCTTCGCGCAGGCGCGCAAAGTCGTCCCCTGCATGGTAGCTTGAGCGCGTGAGCGGCGTGGCCGAGACCATCAGGAAGCCTTTGTTATAGGCCGTGCGCTCATAGGTGGCGAATTCATCTGGCGTGACGAAGCGGTCAACGCGGTGGTGTTTTGGGGTTGGCTGCAGGTACTGGCCGATGGTGAGAAAATCGATGTCGGCAGCGCGCATGTCTTCCATCACCTGGGTGACGGCTTGTTTGTCCTCGCCCAGCCCGACCATGATGCCCGATTTTGTGAACATTGTGGGGTCCAGTTCCTTGACCCGTTGCAGCAGCCGCAGGCTGTGGAAATAGCGCGCGCCGGGGCGCACTTCGGGATAGAGGCCCGGCACGGTTTCAAGGTTGTGGTTGAACACATCGGGTTTGGCTTTGACCACAAGTTCCAGGACGGAAGGGTCGCAGCGGATGAAATCCGGTGTCAGGATTTCGATTGTCGTGCCCGGAGACTGGCGACGGATGGCGCGGATGGTCTGGGCAAAATGCTCGGCCCCGCCGTCCTCGATATCGTCGCGGTCCACAGAGGTGATAACCACGTGATTCAGGCCGAGCTTCTTGACGGCATCCGCCACACGGCCCGGTTCGAAGACATCCAGCGCTTCGGGCGGTTTGCCGGTGGCGATGTTGCAAAACGAACAGGCGCGCGTGCAGACTTCACCCATGATCATCATCGTCGCGTGGCCCTGCGACCAGCATTCCCCCGCGTTGGGGCACGCGGCCTCTTCGCAGACGGTGGTCAGCTTGTGCTCGCGCATGATGGCGTGGGTTTTCTTGTAGCCCTCCGAAGTCGGCGCCTTGACGCGAATCCAGTCGGGTTTCTTGGGCTGGGCGTTGTCGGGGCGCTTCGCCTTTTCGGGGTGGCGTTGCTCGGGGATTTTCAGGTCACGCATCGCTAAGTCCTCTCGCGCCGCTCCTCGGGCGCCCATGTCGCAATTGCATGTCTTATAGGCAAGGGGGACGGGAATGTCCCGCAAAAACCCTATCGGCTGACACAACCCTGTCATGCGGCATATGCACGTTGAAACGTGCCTTAGAATCGCTCTAAACCCCTCGCCATAGTGCAGATGCAGCATCGCTTGCGCCGTTTTTGCAAGGTCTTGCTGTGTCTTTCCTCCCCAAGCCGCCGTCAGGGCGGTGCCAGTGCAAAGGACAGACGCGATGAAAGCCGGCTACAAACTTCCCGAAGTGACCTTCCACACCCGTGTGCGTGACGACAGCATCGAAGGCCCCAACCCCTTCAAATGGGAAGATAAAACCACCTCCGACTATTTCAAAGGCAAGCGCGTTGTGCTCTTCTCGCTTCCGGGCGCCTTTACCCCCACCTGCTCGACCTACCAGCTTCCGGGGTTCGAAAAGGGCTTTGCCGATTTCCAAGCCAAAGGCATCGACGCGATCTATTGCATGTCCGTCAACGACGCCTTCGTGATGAACCAATGGGCCAAGGGTCAGAACCTTGAAAACGTTGGCGTCATTCCCGACGGATCGGGGGAATTCACCCGCCGCATGGGCATGTTGGTGCGCAAGGACAACCTCGGTTTCGGTCTGCGTTCGTGGCGCTACGCCGCCATCGTCAATGACGGTGAGATCGAAGCCTGGTTCGAAGAGCCCGGCCTGTGCGACAACCACGGCGAAGACCCCTACGGGGAAAGCTCGCCCGAGAACCTGTTGAAATACCTTGACGCAAAAGCCGCCGAAGCTGCGGCCTAAGCGGTTCCATCACGCTCAGTGACGAAAGGCTCGCCCCGGTGGCGGGCCTTTTGCGTTCAGGCGCGGGCCTGTTGGGGCACATCGGCGCGCGCAAGGCCGATCTGGGTGGTTCCCGCCTCGGCGATCAGCGCGGCGAGATCGGTGAACCAGCTTTTGCCCTCGGTGGAGGCGCGGCGCACCAGAGCAATCGTGCGCGCCGGTTCGGGGGTGGGAAAGCGCAGCACGGCCATTTCGGGGCTGGCGGCCTGTTCGGCCTTGAGCGCGATTTCGGGCACGAAGGTCAGCCCGTAGCCCTGCCCCACCATCCCGCACAGCGTTCCCAGCGACGAGGCGCCAAGATCAACCGAGGCGCGCGCGCGTTTCAACCCGCAGACCTCCAGCGCCTGATCGGCCAGACAGTGCCCCTCGTCCAGCAGCAGCAGCGCATCGGGCGGCAGATCGGTGGGCCGCATCGGCGCGCTCGTGCCTTGCAGGCTGTCGATACGCGCCCGTGACCCTGCCAGCAAAAAGCGGTCGGTGAACAGCGGTTCGGCCACCAGCCCGTCCAGTTCAAAGGGCAGCGCGATGACGGCGGCGTCCAGCCGTCCCTGCGCCACCGCTGCCAGCAGATCGGCGGTCTGGGCCTCGCGCACCCGCAGTTCCAGATCGAGGTTCGCGGCCTTGATCCGCGTCAGCGCACGGGGCAGCAGATAGGGCGCAATCGTCGGGATTACCCCCAGCGACAGCTGACCGCGCAGACCCTCCGACAGGCGCACCGCCGCTTCCAGATCCCGCATCTGCGCCAGAATGACCCGCGCGCGCGTCAACACTTCCTGCCCGGCGCGGGTCAGCCGGATGTCGCGCGGCAGGCGTTCGACAAGCGCCGTGCCGATGCGCGCCTCCATGTCCTTGATTTGAAGCGACAAAGCCGGTTGCGTCACATGGACCTTGGCCGCGGCCCCGCCAAAAGATCCGGTTTCCGCGAGGGCCACGAAATAGCTGAGGTGTTTGATCGTCAGGTTCATTCGGCGCGCGATCCCTTGGTGTGTGGCACATGTCTGGTGGCAAAGCCGCGGTGCAGCAATTTGTCATAAGTATTTCTAATTGCAATTGCTATAATTTCAAATTTTCATTTATGCAACGGATCGCGCTACCCTGCGTTCAACATCAACACGCAAGGGAGATGCACTATGACCAAGCTCACAACCTCGGCCGGCGCGCCGGTCCCCTCCAATGACACCACCAAAACCGCAGGGCCGCGCGGTCCGGCGATGCTCGACGACTACCAGTTGATCGAAAAGCTCGCCCACCAGAACCGCGAACGCATCCCCGAGCGCGTTGTCCACGCCAAGGGCTGGGGCGCGGCGGGCACCTTTACCGTCACCCATGACATCAGCCAGTACACCTGCGCCAAGATCTTTTCCAAGGTCGGCAATTCCTGCGATATCCTGTCGCGCTGGTCCACGGTGGCCGGTGAACTGGGCGCGGCCGATGCCGAGCGCGATGTGCGCGGCTTTTCGGTGAAATTCTACACCGAGGATGGCAATTGGGACGTCGTTGGCAACAACACCCCGATCTTTTTCATCCGTGACGGGTTCAAATTCCCCGACTTTATCCGCACGCAAAAACGCCACCCCAAAACCAACCTGCGCTCGCCCGAGGCGATGTTCGATTTCTGGGCTGCCCAGCCGGAATCGATCCATCAGGTCACGATTTTGATGTCCGATCGCGGCATTCCGGTGAACCCGATGCACATGCATGGCTATGGCTCGCACACGTTTTCGATGTGGAATGCGCAAGGAGAGCGCTTTTGGGTGAAGTTCCATTTCCGCTGCCAGCAGCCGATCCGGAATTATACCAACGAACAGGCCGAGGATCTGATCGGGAAAACCCGCGAAAGCTATCAGGAAGACCTCTATAACGCCATCGAGGACGGCAATTTCCCCAAATGGGAATTGAACATTCAGGTCATGCCCGAAGCCGAGGCCGAGACGCTGGATTTCAACCCTTTCGATCTGACCAAAGTCTGGTCGCACAAGGACTACCCGCTGATCCCCGTGGGGATGCTCGAGTTCAACGAAAATCCGGAAAACTATTTCCAGTACATTGAAAACGCGGCCTATTCGCCCTCCAACAAAGTGCCGGGCATCGGGTTCTCCCCCGATAAAATGCTGCAAGCGCGGGTGTTTTCCTATGCGGATGCGCACCGTTATCGCCTTGGCACCCATTACGAGGCCCTGCCCGCCAATGCGCCCAAGTCGGAGATGCATCATTACCACAAAGACGGGTCCATGCGGTTCTTCCCGCAGGTCACCGGCCATCCCGATGCCTATTACGAGCCCAACCAATATGGGGAAAGCGCGAAACCCGATGCAACTGCAGCCGAGCCGCCGCTGAAAATCTCGGGCGATGCGGATAAATACGTTCAGGAGGATTCGGATGCGGATTACGTCCAGCCCCGCGCGCTCTACAAAGAGGTGCTTGGCGATGACGAGCGGGCGCGGTTGCACCTGAACATGGCGCGCGCCATGGCGCCGGTGTCGGACTCGGTGCGCGAGCGCTGGTACGCTGTTCTGGAACGCGTGCACCCCGACTATAAGGCCGGTGTGGAACAGGCCAATCAGGACCTGAAGTCGGGCAATATCGACGCCTATCCCGGAATTCCGGTGACAAGCGACACGCCGACCACCGCGTAAATGCCCCCGAGGCATAGCACCTGACGCATAGAAGCGCACACAAAGAAGGGCCAGCAACCGCTGGCCCTTCTTGCGTAAGGTGCCCTGCCCTCAGCCGATCAAATTCGAATAGCCCGCCGCATCGTAATGACGTTTGAGCCGTTGCAGCGCGATCCGCAGCACGATCTTCCCCGAGCGCGCGGCCCAGTTCATCTGTTTTTCTGCCTGTTCCAGCCCCTCAAGGTAGCAGCAGCAGCGCAAGGCCACATCCCCCAACCCCGGCCCAAGCTCCGCCAGAGCGACAGCGACACGGTCGCGCGCCGCCTGCGGCCCAAACCCGCGCGCATCATTGGGCTGAAAACTGCCCCGATCCCCGCCGGTCAGAAATTTGTCCCAGTTTTGCGTGACCCGCGGCCCCATCTGTGCCAGTTCGAAATCCTCGCGCAGACGTTCTGCCGCAGCAACCAGTTCGGGTTCCAGAAAAAAGGCCCCATCCTTGTCGCGCCGCCGCGCAAGGCCCAGGACCGGACTTTCGGCCATATTGTAGCGCTGGCGTTTGGGACGCCCGTCCTCGGCCACATCGCGCTCGCCCCACTCGCGGTGCTGATCGCCGAATTTGGCGGGAGCTTCGGCAAAACCGGCGCGCGCACTTTCTTCAGCCGCCACAAAGCGCTTGAGTGCGGCGCGACCGGCCTGTGTGATGAAATAGCGGGTGATCCGCCCCGTTTCTTTGGCCGTGATCCAGTCCTTGAGCGCCATGGCCTGTGCGATCGGGCGATCCAGCACCGCTGTGCGGGTCGTGCGCCCGTCGGGCAAATCACGCACCACCACCGCCTTTTCCATGTCCTTGGCCACCGCCAGACAGGCCCCGACCTCGCTCAGGCGGCGCAGGACGCGGCGCGCTTCGCGCTCGATGGTGGCGTCATCGGGCGCATCGGATACGGGGCTTTCGCCCTCGTTTGCGGCGGCAGTTTTATGCTGGAATGTGGGTTTGGGGGACATGGTTGGGGTCTCCGAAGGGGCAGGCAGGACAGGCGAGCGGGGCACCACATCGGCCATGCGGCCCAGATGCGTCAAAGCCTCGTCGATCAACGGGTCGTCGCGTTTGGCTTCGAATTTGCGGACCTGTCGCATCACCGTGGATGCGTGGACGCCCGCATTGCGCGCCAATTCGCGGATCGAAAGCCCCGCTTCCGTGTGTTCAAGATAATGTCGCGCATCGCTCGGGACCCAATTGGGCAGATGGGGCGCAGCGCCCCCGTGTGTTCCCGTATTCGCCATGTCCGTTCCCTTGTGTCTGTCACCGATGCTGGGGGCGCTGCCACCAGGTCGGCACACCCGACTGTTTCGGTTTTTGTAACAATTTCCATCGAGGTCTTCGTATCCACAGGTTATCCCCGCGATATCCCCCGAATTACCCCGACAACTAGCAACCTAAAGTTGAGTCAGTTACCGAGAAGTTAATATTTACGGCCGCTCCATCATATTGTTGACAAATTGTGAACAATCTTTCGCAAGGCCGCACGCATGGGTTTGCCAGAGCGCAACACCCGCATAGGTTGTGCAATCGTCCTCTCACGCCACGGTGGAAAGCGCAGCAGATCGCTGTGTCCCGCCGCATCGGCCCCACATGAAAGGACATATGATGACCGACCTGCACATCGCTCTCGAGGCCCTGCGCCGCCCTTCCCTTTTGATCCGTGCCGCGCGCTGCGGATTGGAAACCTACAACCGCAACCGCGACCTCAAACGCGTCATGCGCACCGCGCAGATCCCCACCCCCCTGCGCGCGGTCACCAATCTGGTCGAAGAGGAAGCGCGGATCGAAGAACAGCGTGCCTCGGGCGCTGCGGGCTATTCGGTGTCACGCCATGTCGAGCTGTTGATCGCGCTGATGGGCGAAGCGCGCCTCTTGCCACGCAACACGCCCGACACCGTTTAAGCCTGCGCGGGACGGTGCAAACCGCCCGCCCCACCGCTCGGCTCTGCCGCCGGGCGTCTGCAAACCAACCACAGCGGCATATTTTTGCCGTTTGCGGGTCCTGCCAGCGCATCCGCCCTCTTGCCTAAAAACGGGTTGCGCCCTAAAGCGAAAGCATGACCAGCACATCCCATGACCGCCTCCTCATCATCGACTTCGGTTCTCAGGTAACGCAGCTCATCGCGCGTCGCCTGCGCGAGTTGAATGTCTATTGCGAAATCCATCCGTTCCAGAAAGTCGACGACGCTTTCCTGACCGAGTTTGCCCCCAAAGCGGTGATCTTGTCGGGGGGACCGGCCTCTGTGACCACCCAAGGCTCCCCGCGCCCGCCTGCGAAAGTGTTCGAGCTTGGCGTGCCGGTGCTGGGGATCTGCTATGGCCAGCAGGTGATGATGCAGATGCTTGGCGGTCACGTTGAATCGGGCCATGGCACTGCCGAATTCGGTCGCGCCTACGTCAGCCCGTCTGACGATCGCCTCGATATTTTCAACGGCTGGTTCCTTGAAAGCGGTGCCGATGGCAAAGCGCGCGAACAGGTCTGGATGAGCCACGGCGATCACGTCAGCAAAATTGCCCCCGGCTTCAAGGTCTACGCCACCTCCTCGGGCGCGCCTTTCGCGATCACCGCCGATACGACGCGTCACTTTTATGCTGTGCAGTTCCACCCCGAAGTGCACCACACGCCGAACGGCAAAACCCTGTTTGAAAACTTTGTCAAACTTGCGGGTTTCACCGGCGACTGGACGATGGCCGCCTACAGGGACGAGGCGATCAAGACCATCCGCGAGCAGGTCGGTGACAAGCAGGTGATCTGCGGCCTGTCGGGTGGCGTCGATAGTTCGGTGACGGCGATTTTGCTGCACGAAGCCATTGGCGACCAGTTGACCTGCGTGTTTGTCGACCACGGTTTGCTGCGGCTCAACGAGGCGCAGGAAGTCGTGAAAATGTTCCGCGACAACTACAAGATCAAGCTGATCCACGCCGATGAAAGCGATCTGTTTCTGGGCGAACTCGACGGTGTGTCCGACCCCGAAACCAAGCGCAAGATCATCGGCCGCCTGTTCATCGACGTGTTCCAGAAATACGCCAATGAGATCGAGGGCGCGGAATTCCTCGCCCAGGGGACGCTCTATCCCGATGTGATCGAATCGGTGTCCTTTGCCGGTGGGCCCTCGGTGACGATCAAATCGCACCACAACGTCGGCGGTCTGCCCGAGAAAATGGGCCTCAAGCTGGTCGAGCCGCTGCGCGAATTGTTCAAGGACGAAGTGCGCGCTTTGGGCACCGAACTGGGCCTGCCGGCCAGTTTCATCGGGCGTCACCCCTTCCCCGGACCCGGCCTTGCGATCCGCTGCCCGGGCGAGATCACCCGCGAAAAGCTGGCGATCTTGCAAAAGGCCGATGCGGTCTACATCGACCAGATCCGCAAGCACGGCCTCTATGATGACATCTGGCAAGCCTTTGCCGCCATTTTGCCGATGCGCACCGTGGGTGTGATGGGCGACGGGCGGACCTATGACTACGCCTTGGCGATCCGCGCCGTGACTTCGGTCGACGGGATGACCGCCGACACCTATCCCTTCACCCATGAATTTCTGGGCGAAACCATGACCCGCATCATCAACGAGGTCAAAGGCATCAACCGCGTCTTTTACGACGTGACCTCGAAGCCGCCGGGAACGATTGAACTGGAATGATCCGTGCAAGGCGTCCTTTCGGGGGCGCCTTTTGCCTGTCTTGAGCCAGCGTTTGGCCAGCTCAGGCGCCATCATCGCCGGAACCCCAAAAAAGGTCGCGCCAATGTCCAGAGTAATGCTGACCGGAACCCTGACCTGCGCCCCGACCGAGGTCGAGGATCTGCTGTCCTTGATGGCCAAACACATCCGCCTTTCGCGCAACGAACCGGGGTGTCTGGACTTTGATCTGTGGCAGGACGAGCTGACTCCGCATGTGTTTCACCTCAGCGAAGTGTTTCGCTCTGAAGCCGCGCTGCAGGCGCATCAGGACCGCACCCATAGCTCCGATTGGGGGCGCGTCACAAAAGACATGCGGCGGGATTTCAAAACCGTTCACCTCTGACAAGATTCGCCCCGCGCCGCGCGCAAGTGTCGCCGTGAAAGGTCGCAAATTCTGACCAATCTTGCGCCGGACCGCCCCGAAGCGCCGAAACTCAGACCAAAAAAGCGGCGCATTTTCGGTATCTTGCATCGCGTTCCTCATGTTTTCGTCAAAAATATCACACTCGGCGCAACCCGCGATTTGCGCCCCTGAATTTTGCGAGATTCCAAGATGACGCGGCGTTAGATTTGCCCAGCGTAGCCCCTTGGTTCTAGGCTGTTCAGATGAGGAGACGCTGGCGACCCGCCAGCACATCGACCGTCACAGACCATTGAATTGCCAACCTTTCCCGGGGTCTCCCCCGAAGGTTTCGCAACGGCTGCCAACGCGATTTTAACCAGTTGGCCGCAATGTCTGTCGGTAGATCGTTTTGGGCGCAGGCTTGGCTCTGCCCCAAGGCACATGGGTATGCAGGGGTGAGAGCCTGCGCGAAGACAGTGGTGCAAGCCACGCGAAAAAGGGATGGAACATGACACATATTTATACCAAGGGCCTGCGGTCTGCGGCGCTGTGCGCGACGGCGCTTGTGACCTTGACCGCGGGCGCGCAGGCGGGCGGCATCGACCGCTCCGGCCAGTCGAATGCAATCCTGTTCGAGGACGGCAATCTGGTCGAATTCAGCATCGGCTCGGTGAGCCCCGATGTGAGCGGCACCTATCCCGCGAATGGCGCAAATTCCGGTCAGGTCGGCGAATCCTACCTGCAGCTCGGATTCGGTGTGAAACAGGATCTGACGGACAAACTGTCGATTGCGCTCTATTACGATCAACCCTACGGCGCCGATGTCAGCTATGAGGATGCCGATCTGGGCTATCCGATCATGGGCACCACCGCCGAATTGAACAGCGAAGCCGCGAATCTGATGCTGCGCTACAAGTTCACCGACCGCATCGCGATGCACGGCGGCTTGCGCTATGAATCCATCGAAGGCACCGTCGGCATCAACAGCTTTGTGCCCGGTGTGGGCTATGTGGACGCCTATACGCTCGACACCAACCGCGACTACGGCACGGGCTATTCGATCGGGGCCTCTTACGAGATTCCCGAAATCGCCCTGCGCGCCAGCATCACCTATAATTCCAAGATCGAGCACACGCTCGAAGCGGAAGAAACCGCCTATGTCGCGCTGTTTGGCGCCAATGTGCCGCTTGGTTCGTCGGAGTTCACCTCCCATTCGCCGCAATCGGTCAACATCGATTTCCAGACCGGCATCATGGCTGACACATTGTTGATGGCCTCGGCGCGGTGGGTGAACTGGAGCGATTTCGAAATCTCTCCGGCAAACTACGACGAACTGGTCTCTTATGACGAGGACACATGGTCCTACACGCTGGGCGTCGGTCGCAAGTTCTCCGACAGCTTTGCAGGGTCGTTTTCCATCGGCTACGAGAAATCGGGCAATGGCACCGTATCCAACCTTGGGCCGACCGATGGCTACTGGTCGGCACAGATCGGCGGCCAATACACGATGGACAAGGTCAAGATCTCCGGCGGCCTGCGCTACGTCATGATTGGCGATGCGACCACCAATGATTTCAACGCCGAGTTCGAGGACAACCATGCCATCGCTCTGGGCCTGAAAGTCGCCTACGCGTTCTGATCGCGCGACACAGAACCACCTCAAACGGCCCTGCATTTTGCGGGGCCGTTTTGTGTCAGCCCTGATGCATCCCCACGATTGCAAAGCCCGCCCATTGCCGCGCCGCGTGCAGCTGCCTATGCAAGACCGCTGACCTTATCAAGAGCCCTCCCATGCAAGCGCCGACCCCCATGCCCCCCGCAAAACGTTCCCCCCGCCCTGCCGTCGCCCAAAAGGCCATCCCCCCTGCGGCCTGGCTGGGGTTAGGGCTTTTGGCGCTGATGTGGGGCGGCTCTTTTCCGGCGACCTCGGTGCTGGCTGCAAAGCTTCCGGCCCTGACCATCGCGGCCTTTCGCATCACCTTTGGCGCTTGTTTTCTGTGGATCTGGACGCTCTCGCGCGGCAAGCCCCTGCCGCGCGACTGGCGGCTTTGGGCGCTGTTCATCGGCATTGGCGCCGTGAACAACGTCACGCCGTTTTTCCTGATCTCATGGGGCCAGCAACATATTCCCGCCGGGCTTGCGGCCATTCTCAACGCCTCGACCGCCGTTTTCGGCGTCATCGTCGCCGCCATCGCCTTTCGCGACGAGCGCCTGACACCGCGCAAAGTTACGGGCGTTTTGCTGGGGCTGGCAGGCGTGGCCACGGTGATCGGCCTCAAGGCGCTGACCCATTTCGACCTCACCTCGCTCGCGCAGCTGTCCCTGATCGGCGCGGCTCTGGCCTATGCGGTGGGCGGGGCGCTGTCGCGTCGGTTTTTGACCGACATTGCCCCCGAGGTCGCGGCGGCGGGGATGTTGAGCGGCGCGGCCTGCGTTGCCTTGCCCCTTGCCCTGCTGCGCGAGGGCATTCCCGACATCTCTCTGACGCTGCCGGTCGTTCTGGCGGGAAGCTACCTGTCGATCATCGCGACGGGGGTGGCCTATCTGGGATATTACCGCGTGTTGAAACTGGCCGGTTCGGGCAACACCACGCTGGTCACCTTGCTTGTCGCGCCCGTGTCGATCCTGCTTGGGACGGTGTTTTTTGGCGATGTGCTGCCGCTCGATGCCTATGCCGGTCTGGCGCTGATCGCGGCGGGGTTGATCGTGATCGACGGACGCCTGGTGCGCGCCCTCACATCCGCCCGCAAATCGCCCGCCCAACCGTCAGCTCAACCGCCAGCCTGACTGCCAGCCTGACCGCCAGCCCAACCGTCAGCCTGACCGCCAGCCTGACTGCGCCCCATAAAAAAAGCCCCGCATGACCTGCGGGGCTTTGACTGTCGTGGCGGGTCTCAGACCTTGAGAAAATCGACCAACATGCGCGTCGAGCCGTCTTTATCCGCGCCGTCCTTGTCCCCCGCAAGCACGGGTTGCAGCGCCAGCGCCAGTTCCTTGCCCAATTCAACGCCCCATTGATCGTAGGAATTGATGCCCAGAACCACGCCTTCAACAAAGACGCGATGCTCGTAGAGGGCGATGATCTGGCCCAGCACAAAGGGCGTGAGCTTTTCATAGGCCAATGTCGTCGAGGGCCGGTTGCCCGGAAAGACGCGATGACGGGCCTGACGGTCCAACTCGGCACCTTCAAAGCCTTTTTTGCGCATGATCTCGGTGGCTTCTTCTAGCGAACGCCCGCGCATCAGCGCTTCGGATTGCGCCAGACAGTTGGACACCAGCAATTCATGCTGATGGGCCAGATTGGGTTCATGCCCCGACCGGCCGACCATGAATTCGCACGGAATCACCCGCGTGCCCTGATGGATCAGCTGGTAAAAGGCATGCTGGCCGTTGGTGCCGGGCTCGCCCCAAACCACCGGACCGGAATTAAAGGGCAAGCTGGTGCCATCCATCGCCACCGACTTGCCGTTGCTTTCCATTTCAAGCTGCTGAAAATAGGCCGGAAGGCGCGCAAGGCGCTGTTCATACGGCAAAACGGCGCGTGTCGCATGGCCTTGCACCTGATTGTGCCACAGGCCGACCAGGGCCAGCATCGCCGGCAGGTTCTGCGCCCAGGGCGCGGTTTTGAAATGCGTGTCCATCGCCTGGGCGCCGCGCAGGAATTCGGCAAAGCGCTGCGGACCAACGGCCAGCATGATCGACAGGCCGATCGGCCCCCAGAGCGAATAGCGCCCGCCCACCCAGTCCTCGAAGCCGAACACCAGATCGGGATCAATGCCGAAATCGGCGGTTTTGTCCTTGGCGGTGGAGAGCGCGCAGAAATGCTTCGACACGCCCTCTTGTCCGACTTTGGGCAACATCCACGCGCGCGCGGTTTGCGCATTGGTCATCGTTTCGATGGTGGTGAAGGTTTTTGATGCGACAATCACCAGCGTTGTCAGCGGGTTAAGACCCGAAAGAACATCCGCAATATGCGCGCCATCGACGTTGGACACATAGTGGCAGCGCGGGCCATCGGCATAGGGTTGCAGCGCGACATAGGCCATCAAAGGCCCAAGGTCAGAGCCGCCGATCCCGATATTCACCACATCCGTGAAGGGTTCGCCGCCAACGCCCGAGATATCGCCACGCCGGACACGATCGGCAAAATCATCCATCCTTGCCAGCGTTTGCTTGATGCCGGGCATGACATCCTTGCCATCCACAAGGACCGGATCGCCGTCAAGATTGCGCAGCGCGGTGTGCAGCACGGCGCGCCCTTCGGTGACGTTGATTTTTTCGCCCGAGAACATCGCATCGCGCTTGGCCGCGACGCCGCTGGTGTCGAGCAATGCGATCAGCGCCTCACGCTCGGGCGCGCCGATGGTGGTTTTGGAATAGTCAAACAGCAGGTCCTCGGCGCGGATCGAAAACCCTTGCGCGCGGTCGGGATCGGCGTTGAAGAGATCGACGATGGTACGGCCCTGTGCCGCCGCGTCGAGAGATTTCAGGGCGTCAAACATGGTTGGCTCCGCTCGTTTCTGGCTTCAGGCGGCCCAATGGACCGTTGCATGGGGAAGGATGGCCGCAACGGGGGCTTCCATCGGATCAAGCCCGCGCGCGCGCTCAAGCGCGGCGCGTTTTTCCGCCCCCGTGATGAGAATATGAATGTTGATCGCGGATTTGAGTGCCCGCGCGCTCAAGGTGATCCGCGGCTCGGGCGCACCGGGCGCGCGCATCGGCAACAGCGTCGGCGCATCCTCCGCCAAGGCCTCGCTCAGCAGATCCGCACCGGGGAAAATCGACGCAGTGTGCATATCCGCGCCCATGCCCAGCAACAGCACATCCAGCGGCAGGATCGCATCAACGGCCTGCGCCAGATCGGCCAGTTTTTCTTCGGGGCGCGGCGCATCGCCATAAAGCGGAATCATCACCGCCGCCGCCGCTTTGTCCACAAACAACCGACGCTTCAGCAGCGCGGTGTTGGAGCGCTCGGAGGTTTCGGGCACCCAGCGCTCGTCGTTGAGCAACACATCCATGCGCGCCCAGTCCAGCGACACCGCCGAGAGGCTGTCAAACACCGGCCCCGGCGTGGTGCCTCCGGGCACGGACAGGCTGGCACGGTCTTTGGACGCGAGCGCCATGCGCAACTCGCCCGCGATTTTATCGGCCAGCCCCAGCATCAGGGCATCGCGGTCGGAATATTCGACGAATTTCATTCCTTGATCTCCCGCCAGCGACGCCCGTCACGGTGCATCATCATCAAAGCGTCCTCAGGCCCGCTCGACCCCACATCATAGGGTTTGGGCACATCGTTGCGCAATTCCCAGCCCTGAATGATCGGGTCGGTCCAGGCCCAGGCTGCTTCCACTTCGTCACCGCGCATGAACAGCGTCTGGTTGCCGCGGATCACATCCATGATGAGGCGCTCGTAGGCGTCCGGGATATCCTCCGCCTCCTCGCCCAGAGCTTCGGCAAAGGTCATATCCAGCGGCACGTCGATCAACCGCATGCCCCCCGGACCCGGTTCCTTGATCGTCACCTGCATGGTGATGCCCTCGTTGGGCTGCACGCGGATCGACAGGATGTTGCGATGGCGCCCTGCATCGGGGCCGAAAATCGAATGCGGCGCATCCTTGAAAACAACCGCGATTTCCGAGGTGCGCGCCTTCAGCTTTTTGCCGGTGCGCAGGTAAAAGGGCGTGCCCGCCCACCGCCAGTTGGAAATCATCGCCCGCAGGGCAACATAGCTTTCGGTGCGCGACCGCGGATCGCCCGCATCGGTGCGGTAATCGGCCTCGGACTCGGTCGCTGCATATTGCCCGCGCACGATGTGATGGGGATCGACGGGTTCGAGCGCGCGGATCACCTTGAGCTTTTCATCGCGCACTGAATCCGGCTCGAAACGCGCGGGCGGCTCCATCGCGATCAGGCACAAAAGCTGCATCAGGTGGTTTTGCACCATGTCGCGCATCGCACCGGATTTGTCGTAATATTCGCCGCGCCCGCCCACGCCCACGGTTTCGGCCACGGTGATCTGGATGTGATCGACGTATTGCGAATTCCACAGCGGCTCGAACAGGATATTGCCAAAGCGGATCGCCATCAGGTTCTGGACGGTTTCCTTACCCAGATAATGGTCGATGCGGTAAATCTGGGTTTCCTCGAAATGCTTGGCGAGGTCCTTGTTGAGCGCCTTGGCGGACTCCAGATCGCGCCCGAAGGGCTTTTCAACCACGATGCGGCTTTGGGCATCCGCGATTTCGTTGAGGTGCAGGCGCTCGGCAATATCGCCAAACAGCGAGGGCGCCACGGAAAAGTAAAAGGCTTTGACAACGCCATCGCGCATCAGCCCTTTGAGTTCGGGCCAGCCCTTGTCACCGCGCGCATCAATCGACACGAAATCGAGCTGCTTGAGAAAGGCTTCGATCTTGTCGTCGTCGCAGTCGTTTTTCTTGGAAAATTCCTTGATCGCATCGCGCACCATCGAGCGGAATTCGTCCGCATCATGATCGCCACGCGCCGCGCCGATGATGCGGGCCTGATCGGGCATTTGTCCCGAACAATAGCGACGATAAAGACCGGGAAGAATCTTGCGACGTGCCAGATCCCCCGTCCCCCCGAAAATCACGAGATCGAAATCATCGACCGGAATGACGCGCGAGACCATGCATTTCTCCTTTTGGGCGAACGGTTTGACCGCTTGCCACTGTCGTTAGTAGAGGCTGTTGCCACCCTGCAAAACACCAAACGCCTTGCAACGCAACCGGACAGCCGCCGTGAGGCCCTTTCGCAAGGGCCGTGCCGGATTTTCCATCAGCGCCGCGCCACAGTGCCCAGCGGTTGGAACCGACACGCCCGCTCGAAGCGCAGCTCACAAATATCAGTATACCTGCCGCCTGCAAACGGCATGTTAGCGCAAACAATATCGTCTTAGCGCCCGCGCAGGCCCCTGTCCAGCAGGTCCGGCCCCAAGATCGCCGCGATGTCTGCAAAAACAGCGCGCGCTATTCTTCGAGTTCGGCGTCCCAATACAGGAAATCAATCCAGCTCGAATGCAAATGGCCGGGCGGGAATTTACGGCCCTGATTGTGCATTTCCATCGCATCCGGCGCACGCGGCGTGCGGCGCAGGGTCATGCCAACCTGGCGCAGGGATTTCGACCCTTTGCGCAGATTGCACCGCGAACAGGCCGCAACAACGTTTTCCCAACTGGTGATCCCGCCGCGCGCGCGGGGAATTACGTGATCAAAAGTCAGATCGCCACGCCCCGCCGCATCGCGCCCCCCGCAGTACTGGCAACAAAATTCATCCCTCAAAAAAAGATTAAAGCGCGTGAAGGCCACGCGCTTTTGAGGTTTGACATAATCTTTGAGGACGACGACCGAGGGGATGCGGATCACTTTGCTCGGACTGCGCACCACATGGTCATATTCGGCAACGATATCGACCCGATCGAGCCAGACCGCCTTCACCGCCTCCTGCCATGGCCACAGCGACAGCGGAAAATAGGAAAGCGGTCGGTAATCCGCGTTCAGCACCAAGGCCGGATGATGCTTGAGCGATCCCGGTTCGCGGACGAATGTCGTTTTAAAATCACTGCCCATAACGTCTGGGTCCATCAGTTTCAAAGTCTGTTTGCAAGTCTGCCATCAGCGCGTGGGGTCCAATCCGTCTTACCAGTCGGGGTCGCATTTGGCCCTGACAGGACCTCCTGCCCCGATACAATTGACTATATCTCGCGGCTTGAGCCTGACAAGCCCCTGCATTTGCCCAAGGCCGTTACCCACTGTGTAGCAGGCCGCGATGACAGCTCTGTGACGGTTTCGAGCGCCCCGATCAAACCCCGCGCCATCGTCCTGCGCAGTTCGCGCGCAAAGCGGCGCAATATTGGGCGCGCGCAAAACGCAGTTTGCGCCTTGGTCGTGCACCGGCGCGCGGTGCGGATCCTCAAACCGGCCTGCCAGACAAGAAACTCGGGCACCTTCAGCCGGGCACAAAAAAGGCAGCCGGTCACAAAAAAGGCAGCCGGGCACAAAAAAGGGCGCCAGAGCGCCCTTAAATCACGTTGCCCCAAGCCATGTCCCGCGCTGAGAGCAGGACATCACGATCACCACGACCGGCGACGCATGTCACGGGACCGCATGTCCTGACGACGCTCGACAGGGACGCGCAGCGCTACGGGCATCTGTACGGGACGAAGCATGGACGCAAGATAGGCAATACCGCCGACACAAGCCGCTGCGGCGAAAACGGTCATCAAAATGCTATCCATGATATAACTCCTCCTAGAGTGTGACCTTGAACGTAAACATTAGGTGACGATGGTCAAGCTCTTGCCACAGTCTTGCCAAAATAACTTAACGTCACCTTAATTTGCGCTTGATATTCCGGCAGCTGATAAAAAGAGCGGCAAGGGCCCGCCTATACCTGCACAACACGCAGATGTGAGCGCGTGGCGCGCCTCACGCGGTCTCATAGCCCAGTTTTTCGCGCAAAAACGCCAGCGCGACCTGTAAGCCATCGGGTGCAATCCCATGGGCCGTGCCGCGCATCACATGGGCAAAAATTTCGCTAAACCCTGCACTTTCAAGGGCTTCTGCGGCCAAAGGCAGGCTTTCGGGGGGCACGACATTGTCCTCGTCGCCATGCAACAAAAGCACAGGCATTTTCGACACCACCTCATCCTCCAGCGTTTCAGGCTGCAAAAGACGCCCCGAGAATCCGACCACACAGGCCACTGCATCTTCGCGGCGCGGCGCGACATGCAGGCTCATCATCGTCCCCTGACTGAACCCCACCAAAGCCATATTTTCCGGCTCAAGGTCTGTATCCACAAGGATTTCGTCAAGGTAGTCGTTCAATTCAGCGACCGACCGCTCCATCCCCTGCATCATTTCCTCCTCGGAGGACCCGTCGATATAGGGAATTGGGAACCACTGGAATCCCATCAGATTCGCCACACAGCGTTCGGGTGCATCGGGCGCAAAAAACGCCGTGTCAGGCAGGTGTTCGGCCAGCGGATCCGCCAAGCCCAGCAAGTCCGCGCCATCGGCACCATAGCCATGCAGGAACACGACGACATTGCGGATATCGCCCGAATGGCTGTCTTTCATCTTGGAATTGAGTTTCATCACAGCACCCCTTCGCGGCTTTTCTCGACATGGTAATAGGCCCACAAGAGCCGCGCTGCAACGCTGCGCCACGGCGACCAGTCTTGCGCCATTTCGCGCAGCGCGCGTTCCTTGGGCCGCGACGGCAATTGAAACAGCATCCGCGCGCCCTCTTGCAGGGCCAGATCGCCCGCCGCGAACACATCCGCACGCCCGAGCGAAAACTTGGCATAGATTTCCGCCGTCCACACCCCGATGCCTTTCACCGCGGTGAGCGTCGCGATCACCTCCGGTGTCGGCAGGTCGCGCAGCGCATCAAATGCGATGCCTTCACGCGCCAGCGCGTGGGTATAGACGATTTTCTGGCGCGAGAGACCGCAGGCACGCAGATCATCCTCGCTGGCGGCGGCGGCGACAGCCGGATCGCACATCCCCGCCGCCTCCAGCCGCGCCACAATCGCGCGCGCCGAAGCCACCGAAACCTGCTGGCTGACGATGGCGCGCAAGAGTGCTCCAAAGCCATCCTCGGTCAGGCGCAGCGGCAAGGGGCCACTCAGGGCCAGCGCATGGGCAAAGCGCGGCTCGCGCGCCGCCAGCCAATCCGCCCCTTGGGCAATACATTGCGCGCCGCGAATAATCCGCTCGCCCGCCACATACTGCGTCACAGGTGATCTCCGATCCAGTCCAGCGCATGGGCAACGCTTGAGGCGCATTCGACATCGGGCGCCACCGGCGGCATGCGCAGCAGGGCAACCTTGACCCCCAGCACCCGCGCCGCCTCCAGTTTTGCGCGCCCCCCGGCACCCCCGGCATTCTTGACCACCAGCCAATCCACCGCCTCCCTGCGCATCAGCCGCAGCTCATCCTCGATCGACAAGGGCGGGCGCCCCACCAACCAGCGCCCCGGATAGGGAAAGGGATCTTGGGGCGGATCGACAACGCGGAACAACACCTCGCGCGGGGCAAACGCCGCAAAAGCGGGCAAGGTCGAGCGCCCCGTCACCGCCATCACCCGCGCCGTTTTGGGGATGAAGACCGTGGCCTGTTCCAGCCGCTCCACCTCGCGCCAGACATCCCCCGTGCGCGCGCTCCACGCAGGGCGCGCCAGCCGCAGATAGGGCAGGTTGCGCCGCGCACAGACCGCTGCCGTGCGCGCCGTGATGTCGCGCGCAAACGGATGGGTCGCATCGACCACCGCGTGGATGGCGCGCGCCTGAAGGAAGTCTTCAAATCCCGCCGTGCCGCCAAATCCGCCCACCACCGTTTCGACCGGCAAGGGGCGCGCCTCGCGCGTCACCCCCGCAAGGCTCGCGACAACCGGCGTGCGCGCCTGTGCCAGAACAGTGGCGATGTCACGGGCCTCGGATGTCCCTGCCAACAGCAAAATCATTGCGCGCGCGCCAAAATTGCGCCCGCGCGGTCGATGACCACGATATCGAGTGCGATTTCTGTGTCGCGCAGCAGCGCCCTGACCGTCGCGAGCGCGTCCAAAGCGACCAGATCGGCCACATCGGGTGCCATTTGCACGGCCTCCAGCGCCGTGTTGGCCTGTGCCACACCGGCAACGCCAACCCGCGCGGCAAGGCGCGCAAAATCCACCTGCGAGCGGCGCGAATGCAGATCGAGCGCGCCCTGCGCAAGCTTGGCCATTTTGCCAATCCCGCCGCCGATCGTCAGCCGCGCCACGGGATGTTTGCGCAGGTATTTCACCAAGCCGCCCGCGAAATCCCCCATGTCGAGCATGGCGTGATCGGGCAGGCCGTGCAGCGCCTGCACCACCCGTTCCGAGGTCGCGCCGGTACAGCCCGCCACATGGGTCTGCCCGCCCGCGCGCGCCACATCCACGCCGCGATGGATGGAGGCAATCCACGCCGCGCAGGAAAAAGGCCGCACCACACCGGTAGTCCCAAGCACCGACAGCCCGCCCTTGATCCCCAAGCGCGGATTCCATGTTTTGAGCGCGATTTCAGCCCCTTGCGGGATCGACACGGTGATCTCGACATCCGGCACCTGCCCGAGCCGCGCTGCCATTTCAGTCACCTGCGCGCACATCATCTCGCGCGGCACAGGGTTGATCGCCGGCTCGCCCACCCCGATCGGCAGGCCCGCTTTGGTCACCGTACCGACGCCCGCGCCCGCACGAAACTGCACGCCGCCGCCGCTGGCACAGACCCGCGCGCGGATTTCGGCGCCATGGGTCACATCGGGATCGTCACCGGCATCCTTGATGATGCCGGCCTCGGCCCAGCCCGCGCCTTGCGCGGTGTAGCTTAGCGCGAATTCGGGCCGCTCGCCGCGCGGCAGGGTGATGCGCACCCTTTCGGGAAAGCCCTCGCCCCAAAGCGCCATCAGCGCCGCACGGGTCGCCGCCGTCGCGCAGGCACCCGTCGTCCAGCCCCGGCGCAGCGCGGGCGGAGCGGTCAGGTCGGGCTTGGCCGGATCGGGGGTCTGTGAACTCATGGCCTCACTCTAGTCGCGCGCCCCGCGCCCCGCCACGCCAATTCTGCCTTCGCACCGGTTTTTGGGGCCTCTTTTGCTTTCGGGATTTGCCTCTGCACCCAAAGCGGCCATAAACACAGCCATGACACAGATCCCCAACCCGCCCTTTGAACCTTCGCAGGTCCCACCCCTTCACCTGCCCCCGCTTTGCGACACCGACTGGCCGCGCTTCGAGGCGGGCTGGGTCTGGCTGGTGGGGGCTGGTCCGGGCGACCCTGGCCTGTTGACGCTGCACGGGCTGCATGCGCTCACGCAGGCCGATGTGATCGTCTTTGATGCGCTGGTGAATCCTGCGCTGCTCGACTGGGCGCCGCGGGCCGACAAAATCGCCATGGGCAAGCGCGGTGGCGTGGCAGGATCGGTGAAACAGGCGGATATTTCCGAGGAACTCGTGGCTTTGGCGCGCGCGGGCAAACGGGTTCTGCGCCTCAAGGGCGGCGACCCGTTCGTCTTTGGGCGCGGCGGCGAGGAGGCGCAGGTTCTGGTGCAAAACAACGTGCCGATCCGCGTCATTCCCGGGATCACCGCCGGTATCGGCGGGCTGGCCTATGCCGGTATTCCCGTCACCCATCGCGACACCAACACCGCGCTGACTTTTGTCACCGGCCATGATGCACGCGGCGCGCTTGCCCCGCTTGATTGGACCGCCCTGTCGCGCGGCGCACCTGTTCTGGTCGTCTACATGGGGGCGCGGGTGGCGGGCGATCTGGCCGCACGGCTGATCCGCGCCGATCGCTTGGCCAGTGAACCCGTCGCGGTCGTGCAAAACGCCACGCTGCCCGACCAGCGCGTATTAGAAACGACGCTTGGCAGGCTCGAAAGCGACATGCAAAGCAGCGGCATCGGGTCGCCTGCAATCCTGTGCATCGGCCCTGCGGTGCTCTTGCGCCAGGTGCTCGACTGGCAAGGAATGGCCTTGGGCGAAGCCCCGCGCAACCTCGATCCGCTGCGCCGCCCATGAGCGCGCGCGCCCTGATGATCGCCGCCCCGAGTTCGGGCGCGGGCAAAACCACCGTGACGCTGGGAATCCTGCGCGCGCTGCGCCTGCGCGCCCTTGACGTGCGCGGCGCGAAATCCGGCCCCGACTACATCGACCCGCGGTTTCACGCCGCCGCGACCGGACAGGAGGCGCTCAATCTTGATGCCTTTGCCATGACGCCGGCGCGCTTGTGCAGCCTTGTCGCGCGCGAGGGGTTGACGGTGGTCGAGGCCGCGATGGGCCTCTTTGACGGCGCCTTTCCCGAGGGGCGCGGGTCCGCCGCCGCGCTGGCCAAAGCCCTCGACATTCCGGTGGTTCTGGTGATCGACTGCGCGTCCATGGCGCAATCCGTTGCCGCGATTGCCGCCGGTTTTGTGCACCACGATCCCCAAATACGCATCGCGGGGCTGATCCTGAACCGCGTCGGCTCGCCCCGCCATGAGGCCATGCTGCGCAGCGCCCTTGGCCCGCTGTGCGCAAAGCATGACATCGCCCTGCTGGGCGCGGTGCACCGTGACAGCGCCCTGATGATGCCCGCGCGCCACCTTGGCCTCGTGCAGGCGGGCGAACACCCCGATCTCGAGGGGTTTCTCGATCTGGCTGCGGGCAGGATCGCTGCCAGCCTTGATCTGGCGCGCCTGTGTGCGTTGGCTAGTGCCCCAAAGCCCGCCGCCGCTGCGCGCCTTGCCCCCCCCGCGCAGCGTATCGCGCTGGCCCGCGATGCGGCCTTTGCCTTTGCCTATCCCCATCAACTGGCCGACTGGCACGCGCAGGGCGCTGAAATCCTGCCGTTTTCGCCGCTCAACGACGATCCCGTGCCCCCCGCCGATTTCACCTTTCTGCCCGGCGGCTACCCCGAACTTCACGCAGGCACATTGGCCAGCAACGCGCGGTTTCTGACCAGCCTGCGCGCGCAGGCCACAACCACCCCGACCTACGGGGAATGCGGCGGCTACATGGTGCTGGGCGAGACCCTGATCGATGCCGAGGGCCGCGCCCATAAAATGGCGGGGTTGCTGGACCTCACGACGTCTTTTGCCACCCGCAAGCTGCATCTGGGCTACCGCGAAGTCTTTACCGACCACGCGCCCCTCGCCGGTGCCTGGGCGGCGCATGAATTCCATTACGCCACAACCCAACAGGCGCGCGGCGCGCCGCTGTTCAGCGCGCGCGACGCCAGTGGGGCAAAGCTGCCCGACATGGGGCTGCGCGCGGGGCACAGCTTTGGCTCCTTTGCGCATCTGATCGATCGCCGCTTCCCTTAAACCCTGCCCTTCGCGAGACAGACCGACATGACACAGACCGCTCCCCTGCCCGCCCCGGCGCCGGCCTCCGCCCGCGCCAAGCGCAATGTTGCGATCCTCGTGATAGCGCAGGCGCTTTTGGGCGCGCAGATGCCGATGATTTTTACCATCGGCGGGCTGGCAGGCCAGTCGCTGGCCACCAATCCCTGCCTTGCGACGCTCCCGATTTCGATGATCGTGCTCGGCTCGATGCTGGCGGCCACGCCCTTGTCGAATTTCATGCAGACCCATGGGCGGCGCGCGGGATTTTGGGTCGGAACCACCGCCGGAACATTTGGCGCCGCCGTCTGTGCCTATGCGCTGTTCACCGCCAATTTCTGGCTGTTTTGCGCGGGCGGGTTGCTGACGGGAGTCTACCAGTCCTCGCAGGGGTTCTTTCGCTTTGCCGCCACCGATACAGCCGCGCCGGCCTTTCGCCCCAAAGCGATTTCCTACGTGCTGGCGGGCGGGCTCGTGTCCGCCCTCATCGGCCCTCAACTGGTCAAGGCCACGGCCCAAGCGCTGGTCATCCCGTTTTTCGGCACCTATCTGGCGGTGATGGCGATCAATGTCATCGGCTCGGGCCTGTTCCTGTTTCTCGACATCCCCCGCCCGCCTGTGCCGGCGGGGACCGCCCCCAAGGGCCGCAGCCGCAGCGCGCTGTTGCGCACCCCGCGCATCGCGGTCGCAATCATCACGGGCATGGTCTCCTATGCGCTGATGAACCTTGTGATGACCTCGACGCCGCTGGCCGTTGTGGGCTGCGGGTTTACGCAAAACAACGCGGCCGATGTGGTCGCCTTCCACGTGCTTGCGATGTTTGTGCCCTCGTTTTTCACCGGCCATCTGATCAGCCGTTTCGGGGTGGAACGGATCATGGCCCTCGGGCTGTTCATCCTTGCAGGCGCGGGGATCACGGCCCTCTCGGGCGTGGCGCTGGCCAATTTCTTCGGCGCGCTGATCCTGCTGGGCATCGGCTGGAATTTCGGCTTTATCGGTGCGACGACGATGCTGGCGACCTCCCACACCCCCGAGGAACGCGGCCGCATCCAGGGCCTGAACGATCTGATCGTCTTTGGCGGCGTGACGGTGGCCTCGCTTGCTTCGGGCGGTTTGATGAACTGCTCGGGCGGGTCGGCGCAGGCAGGCTGGACGGCGGTGAATCTGGCGATGCTGCCCCTGCTCGCGCTGGCGGGCGGCGCGCTGATCTGGCTGGCGATGAAGGCCCGCGAAACGCGCTAAACGGCACGGCGAAACGCGCTAAACGGCGCGGCGCAGCCGATCGCGATGCCGCGCCAGCCAAAGCGCCGAGGCCAGAAGCACGCCGTTTTGCACAGCCCCCGTGTCCACCATTTCCATCAGCGCGTCAAAGGACAAAAGAAGCGTGCGAATATCCTCATCCTCGGATTCCAGGCCGCCAAACCCCGCAAGATCGTCGGGCAGCGCGACGCAGGCCACGAAGGAATACATGAATTCGCTGACACCGCCCGGGGATGGGTAAAACTGCCCGCAGGCGACCAGCTCTTGCAACGCAAGCCCTGCCTCCTCCACGCATTCGCGCCGCGCCGCCTCCTCGGGGGTCTCGCCAAGGTCAATGCGCCCTGCGACCGGCTCGATCACCCAAGGAAAGGCATCGCCGCGCGCATAGGGCGCAAAGCGGAACTGTTCGACCAGCAACACGCGATCGCGCAGCGGGTCATAGGGCATAACCGACACCGCATCCCCCATCATGAACGCGGCGCGATTGATCAGCGCCGAGCGCGTGCCATCAAAGCGCGGATGGGTCAGATCGTCTTCACGCACCGCGAAAAAGGCGTTGTAGGGCATCCGCGCCACCGCAACGTCAATCGTGTCGCGCCCCTGCGCTTGCGACCAGCGCGAGGGGCGGTTTTGACCGGCATGCAGCCGGCATTGGGCGCGCAGCAGGATTTTGGGCAGTTGCGCGCGCGCCTGTTCGACCGTCAGCGTGTCAAAGCACAGCATCAATTCGGGCACAGCGGCGCGCATCAATTCTAGCCGCGTGTCAGGGCCGATCACCGCGCACAGATAGGCCAGAGCCGCCTCGCACCGATCCGGCGCAAGCCCCCCGGCGCGCAGCGCCCCGCGCAACATCTCTTTCAACGCCATGGCCTCAGCTCCAGCTTCTGGCGGTCCGCTCGACCAGCCAGCCGCCGATCAACCCGCCCACGATCAAGGCCCCAAGCACATCCGGCTTGGCCATGACGATCGCGTAATCCTTGACCAGTTCGAACGTGGCGATGATGGCCTCCATCGGCCCGTCATAGCGCCGCGCCAGAGCCCGCAGGATCATTTCGCGGCCTGAAAACAGGAACAGCGCCCAAGCCGTGGTCAAAAGCGACGCCGTCAACCCATAGCCCAGAGCGGCGCGCATCGTATCGCCTGCGCGCTTGCCCAAAAACACCCATCCGATCAAAAATCCGATGCCCGCGCAGACTTCGCAAAACCACCCGAACCCCGTGCCTTCGGGCATGTAGGGTTTGACCAGTTGCGACGAAAACCACGCAAGTCCCGCGAACCAAAGGGCCGCGACAAGTTTGGATGCGGTGGGCATAGGGCGCTCGTACCTCGTGCTGCGCGCCCCTTCCCAACGCTCAGGCAGGGCGCGTCATTGTAACCTGTGTCACGTCACAGTTTCCGCTGTGGAAGGTTGCCGCGCAAGAGGTAAGGTAAAAATTCCACATGCGGCGGAATTTCTCGTCAAATCCGTGCTTTGCCACCTCAGACCAGCGCGCGTTGAACGTGTCGTGCCAGCGGCGCAGGGTGATCGAATAGCTTTCGCCGAACTCGATGGATTTCTGAAATTCCAGCCCCGCCTGCGTGATCTGCGCGCGCAGCGCCTTGGGCGAGGGCAACATCCCCCCCGGAAAGATGTATTTTTGAATGAAATCAACACCCTTTCGATAGCTTTCAAACTTGTCATCGCGCACGGTGATGATCTGGAGCGTGGCTTTTGCCCCCGGTTTGAGGCGCTCGCGCACGGTGTTGAAATAGGCAGGCCAGTATTTTTCGCCCACTGCTTCGAACATCTCGATCGAAGCGATCCCGTCATAGGAGCCGCGCTCATCGCGATAGTCGCGCATCACCACCTCGACCCGATCCGACAGGCCAAGCCGTTGCATCCGTGCCACGGCGAAATCATGTTGCTCTTGGGAAATGGTGAGCGCCGTGACCCGCAGCCCGCGCGTTCCGGCGGCATATTCGGCAAATCCGCCCCAACCACAGCCGATTTCCAGCACGTGATCGCCCGCCTTGACGCCCATCAGATCAACCATGGATTTGTATTTCGCGATCTGCGCGGCTTCGAGGCTTTCCTGACCACTTTCATAGATCGCGGACGAATAGGTCATCGTGTCATCCAGCCACAGGCCGTAGAAATCATTCCCCAGATCATAGTGATGGGAGATATTCTTGCGGGCTTGTTTTTTGGAATTGGACTGCATCCAAAAGCGCATCAGTTCATAGGCGCGCACCAGTTTCATCCCCGGAAACCCGTCCCAAAGCACGTCGTTATCCGCGTGGATCAGGTCGAGAAACGCCTGCAAATCCGGTGTGGACCACCAGCCCTCGATATAGGCGTCGCAAAAGCCCAGATCGCCCTCGCGGATCAGCCGCGCAAACGTGTCCTTGTTGTGGATTTCCACCCGCGCCACGGGTCCGGTTTTGGCCCCCTGCGCGCGAAACACCCGCCCGTCATCCAGCGCAAGATCAAGGCGGCCATTGCCCAGACCTTTCGCAATATCAAAGACCTGCGCGAAATAGCGCGGCAGGCCGCTCTGGCCTTCGGTGGTGGTATAAATCGTCTCGCTCATGCGTCGCCCCTGTCGTCGCAGCCGTTGCATTGCAGCGCAATGTCACCCGCCTGTCCCGTGTTAATCTAGCCTGAAAACCCGCCGCGTCACCCCCGCGCGCGCAAAAACGCATCAGGCCTGTGCCCTTGGGTGCGCTGCGCGCTAACGGTTGCCATAGGCCGCCAAAGCCCGCTCGCGTCCTTCTTTCAACCCCACCACCGGCTCGGGGTAGCTGTCCTGTGCGCCAAGGCCCCATGCCTTTGGCACAGCTTCGAAATAGGACAGCGCCGTTGCGGGCGGATCGGACTGGCCTTCGGCAATCCACGCGTTGAGATAGTCCCCGTTCTTGTCGAATTTTTCCGCCTGCCCGTCGGGGTTGAACACCCGAAAATACGGCGCCGCATCCGGCCCTGATCCCGCCACCCACTGCCAGCCCATGGCATTGGAGGCCGGGTCCCAGTCGATCAGGCAGTCCTCGAACCAGGCCAGCCCGACACGCCAATCCGTCATCATGTGCTTGGTCAGATAGGAAGCGACGATCATGCGCGCGCGGTTGTGCATCGTGCCCGTCACGTAGAGTTCGCGCATGGCCGCATCCACAAAGCGAATGCCCGTGCGCCCCTGCCGCCAGCGCTCTGCCGCTTTGCTATCGCCGCGCCAAGGAAAGTCGTCCCAGCCCTCGCGGTGGTTTCGCGTTGCCAGATCCGGCTCGTGCCACAGCAAATGCCATGCAAATTCGCGCCAGACGAGTTCCTTGAGGAAATGTTCGGCCCCGCGCTTGCCCTCCTCGCGCGCCCGCACGCCCGAATGCCATATGGATCGCGGCGAAATTTCCCCGTAGGTGAGGTTTTCAGACAGGCCCGAGGTCGCCGGAAGGGCCGGGAAATCGCGCGCGTCCTTGTAGTCGTCGATCCGGTCGCGCACAAAGGCTCCCAGCCGCGCGGTCGCCCGCTCTTCGCCCACATGTACATGCTGCGCCACGACATCCGCGCCGCGCCGCATCTGCGCCCCCAAATCCCAGTCTTTTAGCGCCTCGCTTTGCGGCCAGACCTCAGGCGCGCTGATTGCAGGCTCGGCCAGAGGGTCGGCAATCGGCCGGTCTTTGACGGCACGCCAATAGGGGGAATAGACCTTGTAATAGCCACCTTGCTTGGTCTCGACCTCCCAAGGTTCGAACAAAAGATGCGCATTGAAGGATTGTACCTCGACGCCCGCCTCTTTCAGCGCCGATTTAACCGCCTTGTCGCGCTCGACGGCGCGCTTTTCATAATAGCGGTTCCAGAAAACGCCCGTTGCGCCGCTTTCCTCGATCACCAGATCGAGCACTTCCAAAGCCTCTCCGGTGCGATAGACGATGTGCGATCCCAAGGCGCGCAGCCGCGCGTCCAGATCCGCCAAGCTCAACCCCAAGCGCCATTTCGCCGCTGCGCCAAGCTCGTCAACCGAGGTGTCACAGATAAACACAGGGATCACGGCGCCGCGCTTGGCCGCAGCCACCAAAGCGGGGTTGTCACGCAAGCGCAGGTCGCGGCGCAGCCACCAGATCGTCGTCTCGGCCATAGGGTCCTCTTTCTGTTCTCCCTCATACGCGGGAGGCTGAAAGATGGATCACTTCAAGGCCTTGCCAAGTCCCGTGCCCATCACGGGGGCGCTTTTTGCCCCCATCCCCCGAATCCCCCGGCGCGCGACGCAGGTCGTCCTACGCGCGAGGCCCCTCCTCGGCCCGTTCTTCAGCCCGCTCTTCAGCCTGCGCGTTCCACATCGCAAAATACCGCCCCCCCGCAAGCAACAGCGCCTCATGGGTGCCGCGCTCGACGATATGCCCGGCCTCCAGAACGACGATTTCATCCGCATCCGCGATGGTCGACAGGCGGTGCGCGATGGTCAGCACCGTGCGCCCCTCGCCTGCACGTTTCAACGCGCTCAGAATCGACTGCTCGGTCTGGGTGTCCAGCGCCGAAGTCGCCTCGTCGAGCAACAGGATCGGCGGGTCTTTCAACAGGGTGCGTGCGATGCCGACGCGTTGCTTTTCGCCCCCCGACAGTTTCAATCCGCGCTCGCCCACGGCCGTGTCATAGCCCGCCGGCAGACCGGCGATGAAATCATGGATCTGCGCGGCTTTCGCGGCAGCTTCGATCTGGGATTGCGTTGCGTTTTCATGCCCGTAGCCGATGTTGTAGCCGATGCTGTCGTTGAACAGCACCGTGTCTTGGGGCACCACGCCGATCTGGGCGTGCAGGCTGTCCTGGGTTACGTCCCGCAGATCCTGCCCGTCGATTTTGAACGCGCCGCCCGTGACATCGTAAAAGCGAAACAACAGCCGCCCGATGGTGGATTTTCCCGACCCTGACGGGCCGACGATGGCAATGGTTTTGCCCGCAGGCACCGACAGGCTGATGCCGTGCAAAATCTCGCGGCTCGGGTCATAGCCAAAGCGTACATCCTCAAGCGTCACCGCGCCCCCCGCAACCTTGATGGGCTGCGCGTCCGCCCGATCGGTGATCTCGGCGGGTTGGTCGAGCAATTCGAACATTTCATGCATGTCCACAAGGGCTTGGCGGATGTTGCGATACATGGAGCCAAGGAAGTTCAGCGGCATGGTGATCTGGATCATATAGGCATTGACCATGACGAAATCGCCCACAGTGAGCGTTTGGTTCTGCACGCCGATCGCCGCCAGAACCATTACGCTGACCAGACCCACCGTCATGATCAGCGATTGGCCAAAGTTCAGGAAAGACAGCGAAATCTCGGTTTTGACAGCGGCTTTTTCGTAGCCCGCCATCGCGCGGTCATAGCGCGCCGCCTCACGTTTTTCGGCCCCGAAATATTTAACGGTTTCGAAATTCAGCAGGCTGTCGATGGCTTTCTGGTTCGCATCCGTGTCCTGCGCGTTCATCTCGCGGCGGATTTTTACCCGCCATTCAGTCACTTGCAGCGTGAACACGATGTAACACACGATTGTCAGCGCAACGACCACCAGATAGGACACCCCAAAGGCAAAGCCGAAAACCGCCAGAACAAACAGCAGTGACACCAACAGCGGCATCAAAGAAAATACAAGGTAATCAAGCAGAAAGAACACGGCCTTCACTCCGCGCTCGATGACGCGGCTCAGGCCACCGGTTTTGCGCGTAAGGTGATAGCGCAGCGACAGCGCATGGATATGCTCAAAGGTCTGGATCGCCAGCTTGCGCAGCGCCGCTTGCCCTACCGGCGCAAACAGCACGTTGCGCATCTGTTGAAAACCGACCGTCGTCACCCGCGCAAGCCCATAGGCCAGCGTCAGGCCGACCGCGCCAAGCACGCTGGCCATGGCCAGCGATGTGCCCTGCGCCTCGCCCGCCAGGGCATCGACGGCGGATTTGAAAAAGAAAGGCGTGGCGGTTTCGATCCCTTTGGCCGAAAACAACAGCACCAAGGCCACGATCAGGCGGATACGGTTGCCACGATTGTCGCGCGGCCACAAAAACGGCACCATCGCGCGGATCACGCGCAGGCTGTCCGTTTTTTGTGGGGGCTTTTGATCGGTCGGGGAAGAGCTGGAATAGCCGCGCATCTGTCGTCCTTCTGGCAGGCTGAGCGCAGGGCCCGAACTGGCCTGCGCTGTAGCAGCCGCCAACCTAAAGCCCAAGCCCTGCGCGCACAACCCAAGCCACCAGGCGCGGCGCGCGAAATTCCACAGCTTAGGGTCAGCGCGGGGGAACCGTGAACACCTGCCCGGGGTAAATCAGGTCGGGATCGGTGATCTTGCCCTCATTGGCGCGAAACACCCGCACATAGGCAAACCCGTCGCCGTAGCTGGCCGAGGCAATGCCCCAAAGCGTGTTTCCGGGCTGGACGGTGATCACTTCGGCACGGGTTTGGGGCTGCGCAGTGCCAACATCGCCCCCCGTTTCGGCAAGGCCTGTTCCAGCGGCCCCAGAGGCCTGAGCGGTCAAAGCGTCCTGACCGTCCTGCGCCAGCCCGTCCTGCGCCGCCACCGCAGCGTTTTTGGCAGGTTTCGCGGCCTTGGTGCTTTGGGTTTGGGCGGCGGTTTGGGGGCGTTGCCCCTGCGCCGACAGCCCCGCAAGCGACGCCCCCGCGACGGGAACGCCGGTGCTTTCGCTTTGCGCGGCGGTTCGCGCCAAAGCCTGACCGCTCTGCGTTGCGCCCGTTTCTGCCCCCATCTCTGCCCCCGTTTCTGCCACGGGCTCGCCCGCCGTTTCGCCCACTGTTTCGCCCGTGCGCGCCTGCAGGGCGGCCTGGGTTTGGGCCTGCGTTTCAGCCTGCAAGCGCAGCTGCGCGAGTTGGGCGATATCTTCACGTTTGAAGGGGGTTTGGATTCGCGACAGCACCGCCCCGTCAGGGCCGATGGCATCGGCACGCAGCTGGTAGGTACCCGCTGCGATCGCCGCCGGATCGTCGGGGGAAAACTGCCATCTGCCATCGCTGCCCACCCCGGTTTCGCCGATCAAAACCGTATCCAGATAGATCCGCACCAGGCTGCCCGCCGGTGCCTGCCCCGACAGAACGACGCCGCCCGCCGCATCGTAGGAAATTGCGTCGATGGCGGTTTGCGCGGCGCTGCCTTCAGCCTGATCGCCGGAGGCGCTTTGCGCCGCGCTGGTGGCGTTTTGCAGCACCGTCACGGCACCGCCCTGCGCCAAAAGCACCGTTGGCGCGGGTTTCGGGTGTGCTTGCGGATCTGCGTTCGGGCCGACCTGCGCGCGCGCGGCGGTGTCGCCTTGGGCCAAGGGGGCGTTCGGAGCACCCCCGCCCTCTTGCGGCGCAGCCGCTTCCACGAGGGCGACGCCTTGGGACAGCTGGGTGTTGCCACTGGCATCAGTCACCGAGAGGGTCAGCGCATGGGCGCTCTCGGTTGCCAAATCGAACAGAGCGACGAAATTGCCTGCCGCATCGGCTTGGGTGCGCGCGATTTCCACGCCTTGCGACATCACCGACACCTGCGCGCCGGAGGCGGCGCGGCCCGCAACCACGGCGGCACCATCCCCGTCAAGGCGCACCAGATCAAAGCTGGGCATGATCTGCTGCTGCGCGACATCCGCGCCGGTTTCGCGGACAGGGTCTTGCGCGCTGGCAAGGTCGCTGTCTGCCGTGGTCTCCGCATCTTGTCGGCTTGTGGCCTCGGAGTCTTGTCGGCTTGCCGCCTGAGGGTCTGCGCCGCCGCCGCTCCCGCCCGCAAGGGCATGGGGCGCAACGCGCGGGGTCGCGGCAGTCGCGATATCCGCATCCGCGCCCTCTGGAAGTGCCGCTTGCATTCCCTCTGGCATTCCCTCCGGCTGTCCCGTGCCCCCCGCCGGCGCGCCGAGAGCCTCGCTTTGGGTGGTTTGGCTCTCGGGGGCGCGGGTGTCATTGGCCGGTGCGCGCAAAGCCCCCTGTCCTTGGGGCGCGTCAGCCGTCAAAGGGCGCGCAGGATCGCTGCCGGTCCAGAGGCCGGGCAGGACCACGCTGACACCGCCCGCGACCACGAGCACCACACCCGCAGCGGCCAAGCCCGTCACCACACCGCCCATCAGGTTCTTTGCCATATCCGTCCCCGTATCTGGCCCGATCCCGGGCCTGTTTCACCCGTCCTCGCCCGCGCCATGCAGGCGAATTGATCGCGACCGGGTGCTTGCGCAACAATCCGCCCATTGGCGGTTGAGACAGCTTAGCAACGCCGCTATCACGGGTCAAAAGCCTGTGTAGTGAAAGGTTCATCTCATGGCATCTGCGCCACTCTCCCCTGCGCCCTCCCGTGCGCCCTCGGCCCCTGCTGCCTTATCTGTTTGCGTTTTTTGCGGCTCGCGGTCGGGCCATGATCCCGAATTTGCACAGGCCGCGCGCGCAACAGGCCGCATGATCGCCGAACGCGGCTGGCGTTTGGTCTATGGCGCGGGCGATGTCGGGCTGATGGGCGAAGTGGCCCGCGCCACCCAGAACGCCGGTGGCGATACCTTTGGTGTCATCCCCGTGCACCTGCTCAACCGCGAAGTCGGCAAGCGTGACCTGTCGCATTTCATCGTCACCGAAAACATGCACGAGCGCAAAAAGGTCATGTTCATGAACTGCGATGTGATCGTGGTTCTGCCCGGAGGTGCCGGATCGCTCGACGAGTTTTTCGAAGTGCTGACGTGGAAACAGATCGGCCTGCATGACAAGCCGATTTTTCTGCTTTCGACCAATGCCTATTGGGCACCGCTGGACGGGTTGGTGGCGCATCTGGTCGCGGGGGGGTTTGCCGATGCTTCCCTCACGGCGTCCTATCGCACCGTGCACACCGTCGATGCGTTGCAAGGCGCGCTGGCGCAGATCGCCGGATAGAGCCCCCCCCCCAAAGGGGGGACACGGCGCTAGACCAGCGGCATGTCCAGCGCCCGCGATTTTGCCCGCTCGTCGCGCCAGACCTGCACCATGAACAGCGCCAGCGCGAACCAGATGATCGGCAGGGCAATCGCATGCCAGCGCGTAAAGGGTTCTGCAAAGAGAAATACCGCAACAGCCAGTTGCAGCGACGAGTTGTAATATTGCCCAAGGCCCGTGGCCACCAGCGTGAGGCGTTTTGCGCCATAGGCAAACCACAACAGCGGCACGCCGGTAAACACGCCCGACAAGACAATCAACAGGCTATCGCCCAGCGAGCTGCCAAAGCGTCCCGCCGGGTGGGTTGCGTCTGCGCCCCACCCGTACAGCTGCGCGCCCACCAGCCAGATCAGCGCGAAGGGGGCCAGCAAGGCGACTTCCCCGGTCACCGACAGGATCGGCCCCGCTGTCATCGTCTTTTTCACCGCGCCATAGGCGGCAAAGCTGAACGCCATGCCCAACGACAGATAGGGCGGCGCGCCAAAGCCGAGGGTCAAAATACCCACCGCAATCGCCACAAGGCAGATCGCGATGATCTGCATCCCGTGCAGGCGCTCGCGAAAGATCACAAGCCCCATCAGCACCGAGACCAGCGGGAAAATATAGTACCCCAAGGACGCCGCGATGGTTTTGCCCGCGCCCACCGCGCCGATATAGAGAAACCAGTTGGTTGCGATGAAAACGCCCGCCGCCAGCACTTTGAAAAACTGCGCGCGAAACAGAAGCGGCAGTTCTTTCAAGCGGCCTTTCATCGCCATGAACGCGGCAAAGAGGACAAAGGTCCAAAGCGTGCGATGCGCAAGCATTTCAACCGGCGGCATATCCGCGAAATGGCGGTAATACAGCGGCAAAAGCCCCCAAGCCGTGTAGGTGCCAAAGAGCGCCAAAGCGCCTTTTTGCGGATCGCTCAATGTCATCGGATGCGCCAGATTAGTCGAAATTGCCCAGCTAAAAACACCGGATTGCGCCGCGCTGCAAGCGCTATCGCCGCCCCTGAGCGGCAGCGGGGCTGCGCGCGCGACCACAGGCGTCCCTCGCGCATAAAAACGCGCCCGACCGCAAAGGGGGGCACGCGCAACGTGTTTCGCGAGGCTCAAAGCTCAGGAGGCTTCGCGAGGATCCAAGCTCAGAGTTCTTCGCGAGGATCCAAGCTCAGAGTTCTTCGCGAGGGTCAAAGCTCAGAGTTCTTCGCGAGGGTCAAAGCTCAGAGTTCTTCGCGAGGGTTTGAAATCCAGAGGACGGGAGAGAACCTCACAACTCTCCCGCCCCACCATGCCCCGCCCGACGGAGGCGGGCGTCGCAGCCTGCGCGTTACGCGGCCGCGTGGGACACGATCTTTTCGACCTCCGAGAGCGGGTGATTGGTCAGCGTCTTGGCAATCTCCCCCACAAGCCGGTCTTTTACTTCTTTGTGCAGATGCGGACGCAAATCCCCCAGCACCTGCGGTGACGCCACGATGATCAGGCTTTCAAAGCGATGCTTATGCGCCATTTTATACAGGGTTTCGGCCAGATCCTCGGCAAAGCGTTCCTTTTGAAGCTGGTGCCAATCGGTGTCGTCAAAGGCCGAGCGCCCGCCCGCCCCATCCATCCGTCCCGGACGATTGGCCGATTGCGCCCCATCGGAGGGATTGTCCTGTTCATCCACGCGGCGCACCACCAGATTGGGGTCCTGCGCGTCCGTCATGTTTTCGAGAAAAAGGGCCTTTTCGCTATCTGCGACGACCACCCATGCACCGGATTTGATACCTGTCATTGCGACCTCCTGTGTCAGTGTCGCAAATTCAACGCGCCGCGCCCTGACCCGTTCCATAAAATTCGAGAATGTGATCGCGCAAGATTATGATTTAAAAGCGAAAACCCGCGCATGAAAAAAGACGCCCCCGCAAGGGAGCGCCCGTCATCTGATTGCAAACGCTGTTTCGTGCCAGCGCCGCAAGCACCCCTTAGAGGCGCGAGGCGACGTTGTCCCAGTTCACCAGCTTGTCGAGGAAGTTCGACAGATAGGCGGGACGCTTGTTGCGAAAATCGATGTAATAGGAATGTTCCCACACATCGCAGCCCAGCAGGGCAGTCTGACCAAAGCACAGCGGGTTCACGCCGTTTTCGGTTTTGGTGACTTTCAGGCCGCCATCCACGTCTTTGACCAGCCAGGCCCAGCCGGAGCCGAACTGACCCGCGCCTGCTGCCGCGAAGGCGTCCTTGAACTTGTCGACAGAGCCGAACGACTCGGTGATGGCTTTTTCAAGCTCGCTCGGCATCACATCGCCTTTGGGACCCATCATTTCCCAGAACTGGGTGTGGTTCCAATGTTGCGAGGCGTTGTTGAAGATGCCCGACTGCGCCACCGAAGACGCATCATAGGTGCCTTTGATGATCTCTTCGACAGATTTGCCAGCCCACTCGGTGCCCTCGATCAACTTGTTGCCCGTGGTGACATAGGCGTTGTGGTGCAGGTCGTGGTGGTACTCAAGGGTCTCTTTGGACATGCCAAGATCGGCAAGCGCATCATGGGCATAGGGAAGGTCTGGAAGTTCGAAAGCCATTTTGAAATACCTTTTTGAGAGTCTGGTTAGTCTTCTGCCACATACCTGTGCCGCAAATGCCCCGTGGTCAAGGTCTGAGGGGCGATTGTCTTTGTGCATTTGCCAACATCGGGCTGTGAAAGCCTGTGTTTTTCTGTCGCCTTTGCACATCACGGCCCCGTTTGGCGCAAGCGCGCAAGGACCACTGAGGGGGCGTGGCATGTTTTCGCCGCACAACCCGTTGTGATAGCGCTGAAATTTGCTCATCGTTGGACGGGATAAAAATCGCCCCTTACTCTGGAGGCTGCGGGCGCGCGCGATCTGCCCCGATCAGTTGTCGCCCGGAAGGTCGATCTGGATTTCCGGTTCGGACGCGCCGGGCAACTCGCCGCCCGTGCTCATATACCAAACCAAGCCGGCCAGAACGACGACCACCGCGCCCAAAATGAAAGCCAATGCAGTATTGCCCGATGCGGTTTTAGGAGTATCGCTCATGAATTCGTCCAATGTCTGTGTCTGTTGAAAAGGCAACGCAGCGCGGCGAAAATTGGTTCCATGCCCGCGGCTTCGCGTACAGCGGCGGCCTGCGACTGCGACCAATGGCGCGCAGGCAGCAGCGCCTTGACCCTTTTCCCGCGCGCCCGTTGCCGCTAAAGGAGGCGCAACCGACACGATCACCGTTTGACACGATCACCGTTTGAAAAGGGCGCCTTGGCCATGTTCGACATCCCCGCAAGCTTCTCGATCGTTGCCGCCGCGATGGCGCTGCTGGCTGCGGCCACGCTGGCGCTGGCGATGCGCAACGGGCGCGGCCTGCGCAAAGCCCCCCTTGCGCGGGCCGAGGTCGAGCGCGCGGTCTACCGCGACCAGCTGACTGAAATCGAGCGCGATCTGGCGCGCGGCACGATATCGCCCGAAGATGCCAAACGCGCCGATACCGAAGTGTCGCGCCGCCTGCTCGACACGGCACGCAGCACCCCTGCCCCTGCCCTCACCGCTACCGCCTCGCCGCTTGCGGCGGGTCTTCTGGCGCTGGGGGTCGTGGGCGCAGCGGCCTGGCTCTATTGGGATCTGGGTGCGCCGGGATACATCGACCTGCCGTTGCAAAAGCGGTTGGAAATCGCTGAAACCACCCGTCAAACCCGCCCGAGCCAAAGCAGCGCCGAGGCCGAAGTCGCCGCGCTTGACCTTGCGCCGCAAACTGCGGCCAACCCCGACCTCGAAGCCCTTGTCGCCCAGCTGCGCGAGGCGCTGCAGACCCGTGGTGACGATGAGACCGGCCTGCGCCTTTTGGCCCGCAATGAAGCGGCCTTGGGGCATTTTGTTCAGGCGCATCAGGCACAAACCCGTCTGATCGAGACCAAGGGCGCGGCCGCAACGGCGCAAGACTATGTGCAATTGGCCGATATGATGATCCTTGCCGCCAATGGCTATGTCTCGCCGCAGGCCGAAGACGCCCTGACCCAAGCCCTGCGCCGTGACCCGCAAAACGCCGCCGCGCGCTACTATTCGGGGCTGATGTTTGCCCAAACCGGACGTCCCGATCTGGCGTTTCGCCTCTGGGAACCGCTGGTCACCAGCTCGGCCCCCGACGCCCCCTGGCTCGCCCCGATCCGCGCCCGCATCGAGGACCTCGCCGCAGAAGCGGGCCTGCGCTACACGCTGCCACCGGCCACACCGCTGGCCGGCCCCACCGCCGCAGACATCGAAAACGCCGCAGACCTGTCCGACAGCGACCGCAGCGCGATGATCGAAGGCATGGTCGAAAGCCTCTCTGCACGGCTTGCCAATTCCGGCGGCACCGCCCCAGAATGGGCGCAGTTGATTTCGGCCCTTGGCGTGCTGGGCCAAACTGAACGCGCGCGCGCGATCTGGCAAGAGGCCCAAAGCGTCTTTGCAAGCGATCCCGCCGCAACCGCAACAATCGCAACCGCAGCCCGCACCGCAGGGGTGGCCCCATGATCTACGACGACATCGCGCAATTTGCCGCCGCCCTGCCCGCCATGCGCAGCCTTGTGGGCCTCGATTTCGGCGAGAAAACCATCGGCATCGCGGTCTCTGATACCTTCCGCTCGGTCGCCTCGCCGCTGACCACCATCCGGCGCAAGAAGTTCACGCTGGATGCGCAGGCCTTAATGGAGATCGTGCAAAAGCGCGACATCGCCGGTCTGGTGATGGGGCTGCCGCGCAACATGGATGGATCCGAAGGCGCGCGCTGCCAGAAAAGCCGCGCTTTCGTGCGCAATCTGGCACGCGAATTTGCCCCTGATCTGGCGATCTGCTTTTGGGACGAACGCCTGTCCACAGTCGCCGCCGAACGCGCGATGCTGGAAAGCGATACCTCGCGCGCACGGCGGGCCGAACTTATCGACCAGGTGGCGGCGGGCTATATTTTGCAAGGCGCGCTGGACAGGTTAAGCCACATTGGACGTGCGACATGACGGATCCTTGGCGCCGCGACGAAATCGAAAGCCCCTGCACCAACATCTGCCAAATGCATCCGGTGACGGGGTTTTGCATCGGATGCCAGCGCAGCCTCGACGAAATTGCAAGCTGGTCCAGCCTGACACCCCAAGCGCGCGCGCAGGTGATGGCCGCTCTAAGCGAGCGGCGCGCCGCCCAAAAGAACCTGCGGCGCGGCGGGCGCGCACGCACCCGGCAGGGCAAGGCGGATTTTTAGCTAAAAATCCGCCGCTTAAAATTCTTCGTCGAAGAATTTTGCCCGCGCCACCCCGAAAATTTGCGCCGCAAATTTCAGCGCAACGATAATTTTGCCCGTTGAATGGGCAAAAAACCGCAAGTCGCGCGCATCAGACCTCTTGCGAGCCCGCGCAGGCACGCTTAGCGTCTTTGCACTGATCCCTTTTCATCTGTGGAGTTCTAGACGCACATGACGCTCAAATCCCTTCTGCTTGGCACGAGTTTGGCCACGCTTTGCGCCACGCCCCTGCTGGCCGCCGACGACGATCTGCTGGTCTTTGACTACTCCGGTTTCGAAGATCCTGCCTTCCATCAGACCTATCTCGAAAAGAACGGGGACAGCCCCTCCTTTGCCTTTTTTGGCGAGGAAGACGAAGCGCTGCAAAAACTGGTGTCGGGCTTCAAGGCCGATGTCAGCCATGTCTGCGCCGGGTCGGTCAGCAAATGGATCGAGGCGGATATTCTCGAGCCGTGGGATACCAGCAAGATCACCCATTACGCCGATCTGGATGCCAATCTGACCGGCGAGTCCGTGACCACCGATGCGGCCTATTTTATCCCGACCGATTTCGGCTCCACGGCCATCGCCTATAACACCGACGAAGTCCCTGCCGAGGATGTTGCCAGCCTTCAGGTGTTTCAAAACCCCAAATATCAGGGGCGGCTGACCATTCCCGACAATGTCGATGACGCCTATGCGCTGGCCTATCTTGCCACCGGCGTGACCGATTGGACCACGGCGACCCAGGAGCAGTTCGAAGCCGCCTCCGCCTGGCTGCGTGCGGTGCATCCCTACCTGCGCACCTATTGGATCGATCCGGGCGAGTTGAGCCAGTTGATGGCCACCGGCGAGGTTCTGGTCAGCTGGGCGTGGAACGAAACCCTGCCCACGATGGTCGAGGAATCCTTCCCCATCGGCTTTCAGCGCGAAGCGGCCGAGGGGTCCTCGCTCTGGCTCTGTGGCTATGTGAACCTCAAAGACGGCCCCGGCGATGAGGAAAAGGCCTATGATTTCCTCAATGCCTTCCTCGACCCCTCGACCACCGAACCCTTGCTGGATGCCGGTTGGGGCCAATCCAACAAACCCGCGCTCGACGCTTTGGGAGAAGAGGCTTTGGTCGCTGCGGGTCTCGGCCCGATCGCCGCACCTGTGCTCGCGCAACTTCCCATGCCTATCGCCCTGCGCGAACAACAATCCGAAGAGTTCGAGAAAATCAAAGCCGGCTTCTAAGGCCCTGATATCGAGAATGACTTTGAAACGCCGCTCTCCTTGGGGGCGGCGTTTTTCTGTGGCACCGCGCGCAGAGTGCTGTGGCCCTGCCCCCTTGAAGCCGTCGGCATTTGCGCCTAAGTAGGGCCTGTCGGGCTTGCTCGACTATGGACATAAACGCGCTCGTAATACGCGGATCGGACCCGGGGGCGGTACCCGGCGTCTCCACCATAACACCGCTGCATCCGGCCTTCATTTGAGGCGGTTGTGGTTTGGATCATGGGGACGAAATAGGATCGACGGACGTCTAAAGGGGTTTGCTTTGTTTCGGTGAGTTACCACCGTTATCGGTACACTTAAGCTAGTTGCAAATGACAACAAAGCTCCGATGGCTCTCGCAGCGTAAGCTGTGCGAAATATCGAAACCTAAGTCCTTGGGTTTAGCGACCTAAGGCGGGGTTCGCAGGTACCTGGCAACAGAAACCTGCACTTTTCCCGCATTCCACCTTTTCCTTGCCCGCTCACGGCCCGGCTCACGGCCCAAGACAGCTGTGCAACGGCGCACTTGCAGCGCAGTCAACGTGACACGCCCCTGCGGCGCGGGCTTGGTGAGAAAACATTAAGCAAATTGGTCTAAACCTCTCAGTCTAGGAAACTTATAACACGAGAGGGCCGACAGCATGGAGTATCAACAGCTGTTGCAGTCTTGGTACGACCGGGTTTGGTCACAAGGCGACTTGGACGCCGTCGATGAATTTTTTGCTCCGCAAGCAGCAGCCAACGGGATGATGCCCGACCTGCAAGCCAGCGCAGCCGATATGCGCGACCTTGTTCTCGCGGTGCAAAGTATGCTGCGCGAAATCAAATTTTCCGTCGATCTGGTTCTGGTCCAAGACGACTGGGTCTCTGCCATGGTCAGCATGGCCGCAAAATCGGCCGAAACAATGCAACCCGTTAAAATCAATGGCCATGTGATGATGCGCATGGAAGGCGGGCTGATCGTCGAAGCCTATAACCACTTTGATTTCCTAGGATTTCTGGAACAGGTGGGGGCCCTTCCCAAAGATACGCTTGCCCTGGCGCTGTCGGGGATGCGCTTTTCCTGACCCCCCGCTGGCCTGCGCCAGATGCGCTGTTACGGGTGCAGTTGCCACGGGCCTTTGGGTCGTTTTGCGGCGGTGCTGTCATGGAAGCGCCCCAACGTCGCCCCGACACAGCGCCCCGTCAAAGCACCGGCCGAAGATCGACAGCAGATCGACTGGCCCCATCCCCTTAACGCGCTGGTTCGCCCTTTCCTTCGGTCCAGAATCCCTTATGCTGTGCGACATTAACAGGTCGGGGTGAACGGGCCGGGGACGTGGCTTGCACGCGCAAGAGGTTGCAGCGCTCGGGCTGCGCACCACAACCGGACTGCGACGCCTTGCCCGCCCGATGATTGCACGACGATAAGGGGATACCCGATGGCCAATTCCATCGACTACGGAAACCTGATGCATAGCGCCATGCGGGGACTGATCCGCAAGGTTCTGGACCGCGTCGCCGCTGACGGGCTTCCCGGGGCGCATCATTTCTTTATCACCTTTGACACGATGCACCCCGATGTCGAACTCGCGGATTGGCTGTCGGACCGTTACCCCGAAGAAATGACCGTCGTGATCCAGCATTGGTTCGACAATCTCGATGTGACGGATGACGGCTTTTCAATCACCCTGAATTTCGGGGATAGCCCGGAACCGCTATACATCCCCTATGATGCGATCCGCACCTTCGTGGACCCCTCGGTCGAGTTCGGCCTGCGTTTTGAAACCCATGTCGGGGAGGAAGACGACGAGGACGAGGATGACGATGCCGCGGATGGCGATGTCGCCGAATTCGACGAGGCCACGCATGAGCGCCCCGCAACGCCCGAGCGCCCTGCCCCCACGGGCGATGCGGAAATCGTCAGCCTCGACAAATTCCGCAAATAGAGCTGCCTGACTTTTCCCTTATCGCGATGTGATCACGGAGGTTTTTCCTGTGATCACAACCCGCGGCTTGACGCGTTTTTCCCGCTTGATTGCGCTATCAGCCCGTTCAGCGCAATTGCATTGCGTGGCCCCACCCCCTATCACAGCACGCGACACTGACCTTTTTTGTAGGGATGCCGCGATGACCACGACACGTACCGAAACCGACAGCTTCGGCCCACTCGAAGTTCCGTCCGACAAATATTGGGGCGCGCAGACACAGCGCTCGATCATGAACTTCCCCATCGGTTGGGAACAGCAGCCCGTGCCGATCATCCGCGCCCTCGGGGTGGTCAAAAAAGCCTGCGCCATGGAAAACCGCGCGCAAGGCAATCTGTCGGCAGAGCTGGCGGATGCGATTATCGCCGCGGCAAGCGAAGTCATCGACGGCAAGTTCGACGACAACTTCCCGCTCGTCGTGTGGCAAACCGGGTCGGGCACCCAGTCCAACATGAACGCCAACGAAGTCATCTCGAACCGCGCGATTGAGATGCTTGGCGGCAAACTGGCGTCCAAGACACCCGTGCACCCCAACGACCATTGCAACATGGGCCAGTCCTCCAACGACACGTTTCCCACCGCGATGCATGTCGCCATCGGGATGCAGGCGCGCGATGTCCTTTTGCCCGGGCTTGAAAAACTGCACGCCGCCCTTGTTGCGAAATCCGAAGAATTCAAGGATATCATCAAGATCGGGCGCACCCACACGCAGGATGCTACCCCGCTCACTCTGGGGCAGGAATTCTCCGGCTACGCCCATCAGGTCAAAAAAGGCATCGAGCGCGTCAACGCCTGCCTGCCCGACATCTACGAACTGGCCCAAGGCGGGACAGCCGTGGGCACGGGCCTCAACACCAAAAAAGGCTGGGCCGAAGCCGTTGCCAAACATATGGCCGAGATCACCGGCCTGCCCTTTGTGACCGCGCCCAACAAGTTCGAAGCCCTCGCCGCCCATGACGCCATGGTCATGTTCTCGGGCGCGCTCAAAACCGTTGCAGGGTCGCTGTTCAAGATCGCCAATGACATGCGCCTGCTCGGGTCGGGTCCGCGCTCGGGTCTGGGCGAGTTGATTCTGCCCGAAAACGAACCCGGCTCCTCGATCATGCCGGGCAAGGTAAACCCGACCCAGGCCGAAGCGCTGACGATGGTCTGCGCCCATGTGATGGGCAACGATGCGGCCATCGGCTTTGCCGGGTCGCAAGGCCATTTCGAGTTGAACGTCTACAACCCGATGATGTCTTATAACGTCTTGCAATCCATGCAGCTTTTGGGCGACAGCGCCTCGGCCTTTACCGACAATATGGTTGTGGGCACGAAAGCGAACGAAGCGCGCATTGAAAAGCTGATGAAAGAAAGCCTGATGCTGGTGACCGCTTTGGCGCCGACGATCGGTTACGACAACGCCACGAAAGTTGCCAAAACCGCGCATAAAAACGGCACCACCTTGAAAGAGGAAGCCATCGCGCTGGGGTTTGTCGATGCCGAAACCTTTGATCGCGTGGTCCGCCCCGAGGACATGATCGGCCCGAAATAGGCGCGACTCACTTGGTTTTATGGGAAAGGCGGCCCGCTCGGGTCGCCTTTTTTCCCTTTGGCCGGTGGTTTTTTGCCTTAAATTTTTCGACTGTTTGATAAAAAATCAACTCTCTGAATATTCACAAGAATTGCAGCAACGCCTTGGGACGTGTAAGGTGATCGGCATGAGTAACGTCACCAACCTCAACCAATTTCGCAAACGCCGCGACCGCGAGGACGCGCGTGCGAAGGCTGACAGCAATGCTGCCAAATTTGGCCGCACCAAAGCGCAGCGGCACTTGGATGAGGCGACGAGCGCCAATATGGATCGCAAGCTCGACGGGCACAAACGCGACCCGCAGATGACGGCGGGCAGCGAAGCGGCGCGCGGATCGCAGCGCAACAGCCAGCATGGCGACGGCGATTGCGACAATGAATCCAACGATTACAACGACGAATGAGTGATCTGGACGGATGAGTGACCGCCCGGCCAAACATTCCCTCACGCTGCATGGCCACCGCACATCTGTGTCGCTCGAACCGCCGTTCTGGCGTGCTTTTCGCCAGATCGCCGAAGCCGACGGCAAGCCCGTCAATGTGCTCGCGGCGGAAATTGACGATGCGCGCGCGCCCGACACCGGCCTTGCGACCGCCATCCGCCTGCATGTTCTGGCGTGGTATCAGGCGAAAGCCCAGCTGGGCGCCTGAGCCAAGGCCGCCAAGCGCAACCCGTCGCGGATCGGGCGATCCGGCAGCGCCCCTGCGGGCACGCGCTCGGGATCGGTGGCGATCAGTTTCAAGGTCGGCAACAGCATCATCGCATCGATGAGTGGCGCGCGCGCGCTGCGTGACTGCGCGCCGATCAACACCGCGCCGGCTCTGGCCTTGGCCAAGGCGTCCCCGGCCATCTGGGCGATGCGCTCCAGCGCCAGCCCCTCGACCGGCTGCCGCCCCTGTGCCTCCAATGCGGGGACAGCGGCCAGAAACCGCGCCAGCCCACCGGCAAAGGCAATGTCGCGCGCCACATCGATATGCTGCGGCTCAAGTTCGCACAGCGCTGCGGACACCACGACAGGATCGACGTAAGTCTTTGAAATATAGTCGGCCCGCGCGGCATCCGTGTCGAAAGGATCCGTGTAGATGTCCCACAGACGCGCGCTGCAGGCGCCTTGCAACTGTGCGGCCAAGGCGGGCGTGTCCACGGCTTCCTCCAGTACAAGCGCCAGCGGCGTGACCACTTCGTGGCGACGGATGACCCCGCCAGCGGCGATTTCGTCCAGCGCGTCATGCCACCATTGCAGACGCATTTCGGCAATCATGCTTTCGCGGGTAAGCCAGGGCGCACGGGCGACTTCAAGCGTGAAGGCATAGATCGGAAACAGCCGCGCGCGCGCCGCCACGGGGGCCGCCATCACCGCGCGAAACCGCGCCGGATCGCCCTTTTCCACCAAGGCGGCGCAGGCCTGCCAATCCATCATTCGGCTCCCAGCGCTTTGGCCCCGTCGCGCACCAGTTTCCAGCGGATCGCATCCAGCAGCGCCTCGAAACTTGCGTCGATGATATTGGGCGAGACGCCCACCGTCGACCAGCGCCGCCCCGTGGCGTCCTCGTGATCAATGGTCACGCGGGTCTTTGCCTCGACGCCGCCACCCGTGATGCGCACTTTGAAATCGACCAGATCCATATCCTCGATCACGGCCTGATAGGGCCCCAGATCCTTGGCCAGCGCCTTGGACAACGCGTTCACCGGACCGGCATCCGACCCGTCGGGCATGTGGCTTTCGGAGACCGACAGGTGCCGCTCCCCACCGATATTGACCACAACGACCGCTTCGGACAGGTGCATCATCTTGCCCGAAGGCGCGCGTTTGCGTTCCACTGTCACGCGGTAGCGGTCAACGGCGAAAAATTCCGGCGAAAGGCCCAATTCGTCGCGCGCCAGCAACTCGAAACTGGCCTGCGCCGTGTCGTAGGAATAGCCCTCTGTCTCGCGCTCTTTCACCCGCTCAAGCAGGGCACCAAGGCGCGCGTCCTTGGGGTCAACGGAAATTCCCATATCTGCCAGACGCTTACGCAGGTTCGACTGGCCCGCCTGATTGGACATTGGCACGATACGTTCATTGCCCACCTGCGCGGGGTCAATATGTTCGTAAGTCGTGGGGTCTTTGAGGATGGCGCTCGCGTGCAGCCCTGCCTTATGGGCAAAGGCACTGGCACCGACATAGGGCGCAGCGCGCGTCGGCACGCGGTTGAGGATGTCGTCGAGCATCCGGCTGACCTTGATCAGCCCCGCCAGCGCATCGTCACTGACCCCCGTTTCAAGGGTCGAGGCATAGGGTTCTTTCAGCTTCAGGGTCGGGATCAGCGTGATGAGATTGGCATTGCCGCAGCGCTCGCCCAAGCCGTTCAACGTGCCCTGGATCTGGCGCGCCCCTGCGTTGACGGCGGCCAGGGAATTCGCCACCGCATTGCCCGTGTCGTCATGGGTGTGGATGCCCAGACGGGCGCCGGGGATGCCGCTGTCGATCACGGCTTTGGTGATCTCATGCACCTCGTCGGGCAAAGTGCCGCCGTTGGTGTCACACAGCACAATCCAGCGCGCCCCCGCACCAAAGGCCGCGTGAAGACAGGCAAGCGCATAGTCGGCATTGGCCTTGTACCCGTCAAAGAAATGTTCGGCGTCAAACAGCGCCTCGCGTCCCTGCGCCACGATATGGGCGATAGAGGCGCGGATATTGTCGGTGTTTTCCTCAAGCGAGATGCCAAGGGCGGTGGTGACGTGAAAATCATGGGTCTTGCCGACGATACACACCGCCTTGGTGTTCGCATTCAACACGCCCGCCAGCACCTCGTCATTCTCGGCAGAGCGCCCTGCCCGCTTGGTCATGCCAAAGGCCAGAAAGGTCGCGCGGGTTTGGGGCGGTTCGGCAAAAAACGCGCTGTCGGTGGGGTTTGCACCGGGCCAGCCCCCCTCGATGTAGTCCACCCCCAGATCGTCGAGCGCCTCGGCGATCATGTGCTTTTCGGGCGTGGAAAACTGCACGCCTTGGGTCTGTTGCCCGTCGCGCAGCGTGGTGTCAAAGAGATAGAGGCGGTCCTTGGCGATGGGTGCGCTCACAGCAGGCCCTCCAGTTTGGTGGCATCAAAGCCCGGACCTGCGTCCAGCTCCACGCCGGTTTTGGACATGCGCACCTCGACGCCTGCCGCGAGCAACGCGGATTTAAGCGCATCCACGGGCGCGAAGTCCTTGGTCTGCATCGCCGTTTCGCGCAAGGCAAACAAGGCCGTGGCAAAGGGCGTCAGGTCAACCCTGTCGCTGTCCCAGCCCCCCAAATCATCCGTCAGCAGCCCCAGCATCTGCGCAGAGGCCACGAAACGCCCCATGAGCGCCACGATGTCGGCCTGTTCGGCCGGATCGTCCTTGGACCATGCGGCGTGGCGTTTGCGGATCGCGTCGAACTGGTGGTGCAGCGCGCTCAGCGCCCCTGCGGTGTTGAGATCATCGGCAAGGCAGGCCACAACGGCCTCATCGGCAAAGCTTTTGTCATAGCCCCAGGCGCCCATCGCCTCGCGCCATTTTTTCAGCGTGGCAAAGGCCTGATCGGCCTTGTCCTGCGTCCAGTCCATCGGCTTGCGGTAATGGGTGGACAGGAACACAAAGCGGATCACCTCGCCGGGAATGCCCTGGTCCAGCAGGTCGCGCACGGTGAAAAAATTGCCCAGGGATTTGGACATCTTCTTGCCCTCGACCTGCAACATTTCGTTGTGCAGCCAGACATTGGCAAAGCCGCCGCCATCGCTCTCATGCCCATGCGCACAGCAGCTTTGGGCAATTTCGTTTTCGTGGTGCGGAAACATCAGATCGTTGCCGCCGCCGTGAATGTCGAAATGCGCGCCCAAAAGATCGGCCGCCATGGCCGAGCATTCGATATGCCAGCCCGGACGCCCGCGGCCCCAGGGGCTGTCCCAGCCCGGCGTCTGCGCATCCGAGGGTTTCCACAGCACGAAATCCATCGGGTGACGTTTGTAGGGGGCCACTTCGACCCGCGCCCCCGCGATCATGTCGTCAATCGAACGCCCCGACAGCTTGCCGTAGGCTGCGTATTTATCGACCGCAAACAGCACATGCCCCTCGGCGCTATAGGCAAAGCCCTTGGCGATCAGCCCTTCGATCATGGCCACCATCTGGGGAATATAGGCGGTCGCGCGCGGCATTGCGCTGGGTTCAAGCGCGCCGACCGCGCCCATATCGTCCAGATACCACTGCGTTGTCTGGGCGGTAATCTCGCCAATCGAGCGGCCACTTTCAGCCGCGCGCGCGTTGATCTTGTCATCCACATCGGTGAAATTGCGCACATAGGTCACGTGATCGGCGCCGTAGACATGGCGCAGCAGCCGAAACAGCACATCAAACACGATCACAGGGCGCGCATTGCCGATATGGGCGCGATCATAGACCGTCGGTCCACAGACATACATCCGCACATTTTGCGCGTCGATCGGCACGAAGTCCTCCTTTTTACGGGTCTTCGTGTTGGTCAGCCGGATGGTCTGGGTCTGGGTCATAGCGTTTCCTCGGGTGTCCCCGCGGGCTTTAGCAGCTATTCGTCTGAGCGAAAAGAGACCGGACCCGCGTGACAGTGGTCAGCGGATAATGCAGCGAAAGATCGGGATGGCGCCGCGCGCGGTTGTCGGTCTCATGCTGCATCGATTAGCACTGTGCGTGCCTGTTTGCCAAGCACCGATCTGCAAAGCGCAGCCCGGCAGCGCGCCTCTCTTTCCATTCAGAAAAAAGCGGCGTATCAAGTCTGGATCGGGACGGACCCGAGCCAAAGACATGAGCCAGATGATCACCATTACCACCACCGAGGGCCTTGCGGCCTACTGCGAAATGGCAGCGCAAGCGCCTTACGTTACCGTCGATACCGAGTTCCTGCGCGAACGCACGTATTATTCGAAACTCTGTCTGGTGCAGCTGGCCGTGCCCCCGCGCGCGGGCCTGAGCACCGAGGACGAGGCGGTGCTGGTCGATCCGCTGGCCAAGGGCATTGATTTGCAACCGCTCTACGATCTGATGGCCGACACCCGCGTGGTCAAAGTGTTCCACGCCGCGCGTCAGGATCTCGAAATTTTCTACATTCAGGGCAAAGTGCTGCCCGAGCCGCTGTTTGACACTCAGGTCGCCGCGATGGTCTGCGGCTTTGGCGAACAGGTGGGCTATGAAACGCTCGTGCGCAAAATCGCCAAAGAGGGCCTGGACAAGACCTCGCGCTTTACCGATTGGTCGCGTCGCCCCCTTACGGATGCGCAAAAAACCTATGCGCTGGCCGATGTGACGCACCTGCGCCAGATCTACGAATTTCTGGCCGGCGAGATCGAAAAATCAGGCCGCCAGAAATGGGTTGCTGAGGAGCTGACGATCCTCACCTCGCCCGAGACCTATGTGGTCGAACCCGAGCAGGCGTGGAAACGGGTGAAAACCCGCACCACCTCGGGCAAATTTCTGGCCGCCGTGAAAGAACTTGCCGCCTTTCGCGAAAGCTATTCCCAGAGCCGCGATATCCCGCGCTCGCGCGTCTACAAAGACGATGCGCTGCTGGAACTGGCGTCGACCAAACCCAAATCGAGCGAGGATCTGAACCGCTCGCGGCTGTTGTTGCGCGAGGCGCGCAAGGGCGACATCGCGGACGGCATTCTGGCGGCGATCGCCAAGGCCGCGGCCTACCGGACCGAGGACATGCCCAAGGTTGACGAAAGCCGCGACAAATTGCAGGTCAACCCGGCACTCGCGGATATGCTGCGCGTTTTGCTAAAGGCGAAATCCGACAATGCCAATGTGGCGGCAAAACTGATTGCCTCGGCTTCGGAGCTGGACATGATTGCCGCTGGCGAGCGCCATGTGCCCTCCCTCAAAGGCTGGCGCGCGGAGGTTTTTGGCAATGACGCCCTGCGCCTGTGCAAGGGCGAACTCGCCTTGGCGGTGAAGGGCCAGCGCGTCGAGGTGATCGAGGTCTAGCACCTCCTTTGCGCCGCGCCACTTTCACCCCGCCCCACAGAAATCAAAAAGGCCCGCAACGCTGCGGGCCTTTGTCATTTGGTCTGCCCGCGCCTCACAGGATCGCGCTGCGGATCGCATAGCCGACCGCCCCGACACAAGCGACCCCTGCGGCCCACAACAGCACGAACCACCCCGTGCGGATCAGCCATTTGCCCAAGGCGCTGCGGTCGTGACGCAGGTGCGAAAGCCTGGTGTTGTGCATGGCAAAGCCTCCTCAGTGGTACCCTTTTTCAGGATCGATCTTACCGCGAAACACCCAATAGGCATAGGCGGTGTATCCCAGGATGATCGGGATCAGCACGACCGCCCCCACCAGCATGAAAACCTGCGATTTTTCCGGTGCCGCGGCCTCGTAAAGGGTGACGCTGGGCGGCACCACATAGGGAAACATCGAAATGCCAAGACCGATAAAGCACAAGGCAAACAGCCCGAGGCCAAGCACGAAGGGCACCCAATCGCGCCCGCCGCGCAGCAAAGAGCGCGCAATGGCCACGATCAGCACCGCGACCAGAACCGGCACCACCGCCGAAAAGGCAATCTGCGGCCAGACAAACCAGCGTTCGTAATAGGCGTAGTTCAGGTAGGGCGTGATAAAGGACACGGCGACGATGAAGGCCACGGTGGCGATACCGGCAAAGCGCGCGATTTCGCGGGCTTTGACATGTTCGACCCCGTCGAGTTTCCACACCAGCCACGCCGCGCCAAGCATCGCATAGCCCGTCACCACGGCCAGCCCCGTGAGAACCGAAAACGGTGTCAGCCAGTCAAACCAGCCGCCCGCATAGGCGCGCCCCTCGACCTCGATGCCTTGCAACAGCGCGCCCAGAGCCACGCCCTGCATGAAGGCCGCAAGTGTCGAGCCGCCGATGAAGGCATAGTCCCAGACCCGCTTGCCAAAGGCCCCCTCGGCGCGCCAACGAAATTCAAAGGCCACCCCGCGCAGGATCAACGCCAAAAGCATGGCGATGATAGGGGGATAGAGCGCGGGCAGGATGATCGCATAGGCCATCGGAAAGGCCGCCATCAACCCGCCGCCGCCCAGCACCAGCCAGGTTTCATTGCCATCCCAGATCGGCGCGACCGAGTTCATCAGAAGATCCCGCTCGCGCTTGGTTTTGAAGAAGGGGTACAGAATGCCGATCCCAAGGTCGAACCCGTCGAGCACCACATAGGTAAAGACCGAAAAAGCCAGCAAAAAGGCCCAGATAAGCGTGTAATCCATGGTCAAATCGCCTTATTTTGCGGGTTTGTGATTGGGGGACAGTTTCCCCTGTTCGCCGGTCGAGGCCCCCGCCTGCGTGCCGGTGGTGCGCATCGGCCCCGGTTCGTCGCGCGGCCCCTCTTCGCCCGGATGCGGTGCTTTGGACATCAGTTTGAGCAGGTACAAAATGCCCGCCCCGAACACGAGAAAATACACCACGATAAAGGCGATCAGAGAGGTGCCCACCGCAGGCGCGTCCAGCGGCGAGGCGCTGTCCACCGTGCGCAGCACACCGTAAACCGTAAAGGGCTGGCGCCCGACTTCGGTGGTGATCCAGCCGGCGGTGACGGCCACAAAGCCCATGGGCCCCATCACGACAGCCGCGCGCGCAAGCCAGCGGCTTTGGTAAAGTTTGCCCCGCAACCGCGCGATCGCGCCCCACAGCCCCAGCCCCAGCATGGCAAAGCCAAGGCCCACCATCACCCGAAACGACCAGAAGACGATGCCCACCGGCGGCTGGTCTTCGCGCGCCACAACATCCAGCCCCTCAAGGGGGGCGTTGAGGTCGTGTTTGAGGATCAACGAGGACAGTTTGGGGATTTCCACCGCATATTTCATCACCTGATTTTCCTGATCGGGAATGCCGAACAGGATCAGCGGCGCACCATCGGGGTGGCTTTCGAAATGCCCCTCCATCGCCGACACTTTGGCCGGTTGATGTTCGAGCGTGTTCAACCCGTGGGCATCGCCCAGAAAAATCTGCAAGGGTGCAACCACCATCACCATGCCCATCGCCATGGCAAACATCTTGCGCACCGAGGGGTTGCCCCGCGCGCCGCGCAGCAAATGCCAAGCGGCGACAGCGCCCACCACCAGCGCCGTGGTCAGATAGGCTGCCGTCAACGCATGGGCAAGGCGGTAGGGAAAGGAGGGGTTGAACACGATGGCCCACCAGTCTTCGGGCATGAACTGGCCGTTGGCGGCAATGGAATAGCCCTGCGGCGTATGCATCCACGAGTTCACCGAAATAATCCAGGTGGCCGAAATCGCCGTGCCGACCGCCACCATCATTGTGGCCATCATATGCAAGCCGTCGCCGACTTTTTCACGTCCGAACAACATGATTCCAAGGAAACCGGCCTCCAGGAAAAAGGCGGTGAGCACCTCATAGGCCATGAGCGGCCCGATCACCGGCCCCGCTTTGTCCGAGAACACCGACCAGTTGGTGCCGAACTGATAGGACATCACGATGCCGGACACGACGCCCATGGCAAAGGCCACCGAAAAGATTTTCAGCCAGTAATTGAACAGCCGCAGGTACATTTCATTGCGCGTTTTCAGCCAGAAGGCGTTCAGCACAGCAAGGTAGCTCGCCGTCCCGATGGAAAACGACGGGAAAATGAAATGGAACGCGACAGTGAAGCCGAACTGGAGTCGTGCCAGTACAATCGCGTCCAACCCAAGGAAGGTCTCTTGCATGGTGTTTCCTTTTAAACCAGCGCTTTGGATGACCCTAACAACGACAGCTTTGCGCGCCAATGCCGGGCCTGTTCTTATCCAGTGGTATATCTTGCAAACACCAGGAACATACCATGCGACAGGCTGTCCGCGCGCGCAGATGTCGCAGGCGTGCCAAGAAACCGCCAAGGCTTGGAAATTGCGCATAAAAACACCCGCAAAGCGCGCGGACTTGCGGGTGTCTGTGGTCCCTTGACGGTGCCGGCCTGCGCCTTAGCCGTCGAAATCGACCTCTTCGGTGATGCGCAGCGCGGCGGCACGATGGTCGGCAATATCGGTCAGGGCAATCTCGTCGGGGGTAAAGCTGCCCCAGGCCTGAACCCGCGCGGAGGCCTCGGCCCCGGCGATGACCGGGTATTCGTCATTCGCCTCGGCGTAGATTTCCTGCGCTTCGGGCGAGACGAGGAATTCGATGAATTTCACCGCATCATCGTAGTTCTTGGCCGCTTTGGTCAGGGCCACGCCGGAAATATTGACGTGGGTGCCGCCGCCTTCAAATTCGGGGAAGGCAAGGTAGACGGCATTGGCGTAGTCCACCTGCTCGGGATCATCCAGCATCTGGCCCATGTAATAGGTGTTGCCCAGCGAAATGTCGCATTCGCCCGCCCAGATCGCCTTGACCTGCGCACGGTCGTTGCCCTGGGGCTTGCGCGCAAGGTTGGCTTTGACGCCTTCGAGCCATGTCTTGGCGGCCTCTTCGCCGTGATGGGCGATATAGGCCGAGGTCAGCGCAATCATATAGGCATGCGTGCCGGAACGGGTGCAAATCCGGCCCTTCCATTTGGGATCTGCAAGATCCTCATAGCTGGTCACCTCGCCCTCGGCGACGCGCTCTTTGGAGGCATAGACGATGCGCGCACGCGTGGTCACCCCCCACCAGTTGCCATCGGGCCCGTGGTATTGCTCGGGCACCGCCTGTGTCAGGGTCTCGGTCAACAGCGGTTGGGTTACGCCCGCATCCACAGCCTCGGTGAGGCGCGAAATATCGACGGTCAGGATCACATCGGCGGGCGAGCGGTCGCCCTCGGCCACAAGGCGCTCGACCATCCCGCTGTCAAGAAACGCCACGTTCACGTTGATCCCCGTCTCGGCCGTGAAGGCATCGGTCAGCGGCGAAATCAACTCGGGCTGGCGATAGGAATAGATATTCACATCAGCCAGAACCGGAGCGGCGGTCAGCACAGCGGTGGTGGTGGCAAGAGCGACGGAACGAAAACGCATTGGGGGTCTCCTCCAAGTTGGACCTGTTGTCATGCCCTTAAAAAAGGGTCGGCCCCCGTAAACCTGACTATTTATGTCAGGTCAAGAAGAATGCAGATTTCTTATCACGTCCAACGCCGGAGCTATCCCAATTCACCGGCCTTATCGGCGCGCTTTACCTCAGTCCACAGCGCATCCATTTGCGCCAGATCGCTGTCACTCGGGGCCTTGCCCATCGCTTTCAAACGATCCTCTACCGCATTGAAACGGCGCTGGAATTTAGCATTTGCCGCGCGCAGGGCTTCTTCGGCTTCCACGCCCAGATGCCGCCCGAGGTTGACCATGACAAACATCAGATCACCGTATTCCTCGATCACCTCGGCCTGCGTCAACTGATCGCGGGCCTCGACCAATTCGCCCGCTTCTTCGGCAATCTTATCGACGACATGTCCTGCATCCGGCCAATCGAACCCCACCCGCGCGGCCCGTTTTTGCAGCTTTTGCGCGCGCATCAATGCCGGCAGCCCCAGTGCAACCCCGTCAAGCACCCGCAGCTCGCCGCGCCGCGCGCGTTCGCCCGCTTTCTGGTGCTCCCAATCCACCGTCTGTTGCTGTGGGCTTTTGTCGTTGCTCTGGTCACCGAACACATGGGGGTGACGCTCGATCATCTTGTCGGCAATCGCGCGCACCACATCCTCAAAGGTGAAGGCGCCCTGATCGGCAGCGATTTGGGCGTGAAACACCGATTGAAACAGCAAATCGCCCAATTCCGATTTCAAATCCCCCATGTCGCCGCGCGCGATCGCATCCTCGACCTCATAGGCCTCTTCGATGGTATAGGGCGCGATGGTGTCAAACGTCTGCGCGATATCCCAAGGGCAACCGCCTGCCGGATCGCGCAAACGCCGCATGATTTCAAGCAGTTGCTCCATGGGCTCCGTCACCTCGAATATCGGATCGCGCATCGGTTCTGTCCTTTTGGCTGGTGGTGCGCCGACTATTGGCGGCACGCGCGCAACTGTCCACCGCCCAAGAGGGCCGCGACAAGAAAACGGGCGAAAAACCTTGGCAAATCCGGACGGGCATGGCACCCCTGCCCCCACCGTTTCAGAATTGCCAAAGGCCCGTGCCCGATGACATCCTCCCTGCCCGATGCTGCCCAAAGCTATCACTCTGCTGCCGACTGGCAGGCGGAACCGGAAAAACGTGTGATCCTCTTTGCCATGTCCGGCCTTGGAAAAACCCATGTCTCCAACATGCTGCGCAGTGACGGGACGTGGTATCACTATTCCATCGATTACCGCATCGGCACGCGCTACATGGGCGAACCGATCGAGGACAACCTCAAATTCGAGGCGATGAAAAACCCCTATCTGCGGGGGCTTTTGATGACGGATTCGATCTACATCGGCTCCAACATCACCTTTGACAATCTTGCGCCTGTTTCTGCCTTTTTGGGCAAGCCGGGATCGGTGGCCAAGGGGGGCTTGCCCATGACCGAATACCGCCGCCGTCAAAGCCTGTTCCAGACCGCCGAGGAAGCCGCCTTGCTGGACACGGCGCATTTCATCAATCGCGCGCGTGACCTCTACGGCTACCCCAATTTCGTCTGCGATACGGGCGGCTCGATCTGTGAATGGGTCGATGCGCATAATCCCGACGATCCGATCCTCACGGCCCTCGCACGCGAGGCCGTTCTGGTCTGGATCGAGGGCTCCGAGGATCATACGGCCGAACTGGTGCGCCGCTTTGACCGCGCCCCCAAACCCATGGCCTACCAGCCCGCCTTCCTCGAGAAAATCTGGGCGCAATATCTGGCCGAAACCGGATTGCCCGAAGCCCAGGTCGATCCCGACGCCTTCATTCGCTACACCTACGCCGCCGCCCTTGCACATCGTCAGCCGCGCTACCGCGCCATGGCCGATAAATGGGGTGTGACGGTCAAAGCCGAAGACGTGGCGCGCGCCACCTCGCCGCAGGCCTTTAACGATCTGATCGGCCAGGCCATTGATGCCCGCGCCGCGCGCGCCTAAATACAGCACTCCCCTTTAGGAAAGACCCAGATGCCTATCACCCTGCCCGAAAACCTTCCCGCCTTCGACGTGCTCTCGAACGAGGGCGTCATGGTCATGGGCCAAGGCCGTGCGGTGAGCCAGGACATCCGGCCAATCAACATCGGCCTGCTCAACCTCATGCCGAAAAAAATCCAGACCGAAAACCAGTTCGCACGGCTCATTGGCGCCACGCCCCTGCAGGTGAACCTCAAGCTGATCCGCATGAGCGAGCATCAGACCAAAAACACCGCCGCCGAACATATGGAAGAATTCTACCGCCCCTTTGCCGAAGTCGCGGCATCGGGCGAAAAGCTTGACGGTCTGATCATCACCGGCGCGCCCATCGAACACCTGCCCTTCGAGGAGGTGACCTATTGGGACGAGCTGCAAGAGGTGTTTGCCTGGACGCAGACCCATGTGCATTCGACCTTTGGCGTGTGCTGGGGCGGCATGGCGATGATCAACCATTTTCACGGCGTGCCCAAACATGCGTTGCGCGCAAAGGCCTTTGGCTGCTTTCGCCAGACGAACCTAGCGCCCGCCTCGCCGTTTTTGCGTGGGTTTTCAGACGATTGCGTGATCCCCGTCAGCCGCTGGACCGAAATGCGCCAATCCGAAATCGACGCGGTGCCCGAACTTGTGCCGCTGCTCGGTTCGGATGACACCGGCCCCTGCCTTGTGCAGGACCCCGATCACCGCGCGCTCTATATTTTCAACCATTTCGAATATGACACGGGGACGCTGCACGAAGAACTGATGCGCGACAAACAGGGCGGCAAGCCCATCACCCTGCCGGTGAATTACTATCCCGATGACAATCCCGAGAACCGCCCCCCCAATCGCTGGAGAAGTCACGCACATCTTCTATATGGCAACTGGATAAACGAAATTTACCAGACGGTGCCCTATGATCCTGCCGAAATTGGCAACAAGCCCTAGCGTCGTGATCCTGATCCTGATCGCCCTGTTTTCGGCCGTTTCCGTCGCGCGGGCGATGGTGCGCGAGCGCGCGGTCGAACGGGCCAACCCGCCCCTGGGCCGCTTTGTGATGGTGGATGACCATCCCGTCCACCTCTGGGAAGCAGGCGATCCGAACGCGCCAAGCGTGGTGTTGATCCACGGAGCCTCGGGGTCGGTGCGCGACTTTACCGGCGATCTGGGGCCGCAACTGGCCAGCCGGTACCACGTTGTCGCGCTGGATCGCCCGGGATTTGGCTATACGCCCGCGCTGGCCGACATGGACGACAACCGGTCACTGTCGCGCCAGGCCGCCCTGCTGCGCGGCGCACTCGCGCAGATCGGCGTGACCCGCCCGGTGCTTTTGGGGCAAAGCTACGGCGGCTCGGTAGTGCTGCGCTGGGCAGAGGATGCGCCCGACAGCATCCGCGCGCTGGTGCCCGTCTCTGCGCCCTCGCACCTGTGGCCCGACCCGCCCTCGCTGTTTTACCGCGCGCTGGCAACGCCGGTGGTCGGGCCGATACTGGCCACGCTGATCACCGCCTGGGTGCCGCGCAGCTACATCGCCGCACAGGTCGAAAGCGTCTTTGCGCCGCAAACCGCGCCCAGCGGCTATGGCGACTATTTCCATCCCTTCATGTCCGCGCGCCGCGAAACGCTGCTCGTGAATGCCCGACAACGGATCGCCCTGCGCGACGAGGTCTCGGCCCTGCTTGCGGGCTATCCCAACATGGCGCTGCCCGTTGAGGCGGTCCACGGCGAAGCCGACCCCATCGTGCCCTTCGACATCCATGCCGTCCCGCTCGCGCGCGATGTGCCCGACCTGCACCTCACCGCTCTGCCCGGCATCGGCCATATGCCCCATCACGTTGCCATTCCGGCCGTGATAGCCGCCGTAGATCGCGCCGCTGGCGCGACGTTGCCCTGATCCGGCGCAGCGCGTAAACTTGCGCGACCCAGATGGTCGCGATGCTCTCTCAAAGGAAGCCACATGTCCGATTCGCCCGACACGACCGACCTGCCCTTTGACGGCGCCATTTCCGCATATTTCGAAAACGAAGCCCCCAAACAGATCCGCCAGGCCGTGCAAGAAGGCGACAAGAAAGACATCCTGCGCGACACCTACCCCTATGCGCGCTGGATGAAGAAAAAAGACTACGAGGCCGACCTCCAAGCGCTGCAATTCGAGCTGGTCAAGATGCTTGCCGGCGTCAAGGACAGCGGCAAGCGGGTCGTTGTGCTCTTTGAGGGGCGCGATGCCGCCGGGAAAGGCGGGGCCATCAAACGGGTGCGCGAGAACTTGAATACCCGCGCCGCACGGGTCGTGGCCCTCTCCAAACCCACACAAACCGAAAGCGGCCAGTGGTATTTCCAGCGCTACCTCCAGCACCTGCCAAGCGCGGGTGAAATCACATTGTTCGACCGCTCGTGGTACAACCGCGCCGTGGTCGAAAAAGTGTTCGGCTTTTGCGACGACACCCAGCGCGAGACCTTTTTCCGCCAGCTTCCCAATGTCGAGAACACGTTGATTGACGATGGCATCATCCTGATCAAAATCTGGCTCAACGTCGGGCGCGCCGAACAGTTGCGCCGGTTCTTGCAGCGTGAAAAAGACCCGCTAAAGCACTGGAAACTCTCATCCATCGACATTGGCGGACTGTCGCGCTGGGAGGCTTATTCCGACGCCATCGCCGAGACATTCGCCCGCTCCCACACCCCGATCGCCCCTTGGACGGTGGTGCTGGCCGATGACAAATACCGCGCCCGCCTGAACGTCATTCGCGCGATCCTCAGCCGGATCGACTATCCCGAAAAGGACGACGATCTGGTGCAAAAAATCGACCCTGCCATCTGCGCAGGGCCGGACATCTGGCATGCATAAACGCGGCTACCACCACGGCAACCTCAAACAGGCCCTCGTCGAAGCCGCGCTGACATTGATCGAGGAAAAAGGCCCCACGGGCTTTACCCTGTCGGAAGCGGCCAAAAGCGCAGGCGTGACCCCGGCGGCTGTCTATCGCCATTTCGAAGGCCGCGAAGACCTGATCGCCGAAATCGCGCGCCAAGGGTATGACGTCTTTGCCGACCTGCTCGACTACGCATTCGCCAGTGGCGCGCCGTCCGCACTCGCCAGTTTCGAAGCGACGGGACGTGCCTATCTGGCCTTTGCCCGCAAATACCCCGGCCATTACGTCGCCATGTTCGAAAGCGGCATTTCGATCAACCGCACCCCCGAACTGAACCTCGTGGCAACCCGCGCGCTCGGTGTGCTGGAAAAGGCAGCTGAAAAGCTGTCGCAGCATATTCCTCTGGAAAAGCGCCCGCCGCCCCAAATGTTCGCCGCCCACATCTGGGCCATGAGCCACGGGGTGGTGGAACTCTTTGCCCGTGGGTCTCCCGGCACGCAAAGCCCCTTCCCCCCCGAGGATTTGCTGGAAACCGGCATCGGAATCTATCTGCGCGGTCTGGGCCTGATCGAACAGGACCAATGACGCGCAGCCTGTGGTTTCTTTCGGACCCAAATACCCACGGCGCGCCGCTGAAACCCGCGGTAAATGGGTATTTTTATCCGAAAGAAGCCAAAGTCAGGGAAAAACCACCAACGCGCCGGCAGACCAGCTGACACGGGTCGCATCGCCCACCGCCAGGACATCGCGCCCGAATACATTGCGCATCGAAATACGCACAGGTTTGCTTACGCCCACAAGGGTCACGTCGTAATATGTCATGTCGCCGTAGTAGACGACCTCGCTGATGACTCCGGCGGCCTCACGCTGCGTGGCGGTCTGACCATCATAGAGCAGCGTCAGGGTTTCAGGGCGAAAGCCGACAAGGGCGTCGCCCTCGGGAATGCCGGCCGGGCATTGATCCGCGGCGATCTCGGCCTCCCCCAAGCCTGCGACATCGGCGATAATCGTGCCCGCATGGCTGTGCAGCGTCGCGGGTAAAAAATTCATGACCCCGATAAAATCCGCCACGCGTTTGGATTTGGGACGGCGGTACAGAATTTCAGGATCGTCACATTGCGCGATTTCGCCCTCGAACATCACGGCGATGCGGTCCGACATGACCAAGGCCTCTTCCTGGTCGTGGGTCACAAGGATAAATGTGATGCCAACCTGGCGCTGCAGACGGATCAATTCAACCTGCATCTGTTCACGCATCTTGCGATCCAGCGCCGAAAGGGGTTCGTCCAGCAACAGAACCTTGGGTTTGAGGATCAGGGCGCGGGCCAAAGCCACGCGTTGTCTCTGCCCGCCCGACAACGCATGGGCCGCACGCGCGCCATAGCCCTTGAGACCGACCATCTCGAGCGCTTCAGCCACCGCGGCCTCTTTTTGTGCCTTGCTCATCGTTGATTTTCGCAGGCCAAAGCCGACGTTTTGCGCCACGCTGAGGTGGGGGAAAATGGCGTAGGACTGGAACACCATATTCGTCGGGCGCTTGTTCGCAGGCACCCGTGCCATATCCTGGTGGCTGATCAACACCGCGCCGCTATCGATCCCCTCAAATCCCGCGATCACCCGCAACAGCGTGGTTTTCCCGCACCCCGACGGACCGAGCAGCGAGAAAAACTCCCCCTCGTGGATATCCAGCGTGATGCCGCACAGCGCGTGATAGTCACCGTAGTGCTTTGATATATCGCGCATTTCAATAAGCGGCTTTGTGGGCTTTACCCGATTGGCGGTTGAAATCTGGGTCACAGGAAGCCTCCGGTATCTTTTGCGCCGGCGCGTTTGATGCCGCGGCGGCGGAAATATTCGGCGATGGTGAGCAAGACCACAGAGGCCAGCACCAACAACGTGCCAAGCGCCATGACGGCGGGCAACAATTTGGGAAAGCGCAGCATCGAGAAGAGGTAGACCGGCAGGGTCGGATCAGCGCCGGTGAGGAAAAAGGCAATGATGAATTCGTCCATTGAAATGGTAAAGGAAATCAACAAGGCCGAAATGATGCCCGGCATGACCAGCGGCAGGGTGACAAGCCGGAAGGTTGAGGCCGGCGTTTCGCCCAAATCAAAGGCCGCCTCTTCGAGTGCCGGGTCGAGGGAGGCAAAAGCCGATTGCAAGATCGCGATGGCGAACGGCGTGCAGATCAACGTATGCCCCGCGATCACCGACCAGGCCCCTGTGGAGAACCCCGCATTCACGATGACCACCAACAACGACACGGCGACGATGATTTCCGGCAACACCAAGGGCAGCATGATAAAGCCCATCAGCCCCTTTTGAGCGGGAAAGCGGTAGCGCGTCGAGGCCATGGCCGCAAAGATGCCAAAGCTCGTGGCAAGCACTGCCGAAGTCGCCGCGATCCTTAAGCTGTTGAGCACCGCCTTGTGCATCTCGGGGATATCTGCAAGCGCGGAAAACCATTGCGTGGTAAAGCTTTGCAAGGGGAAGGCGATGATGGTGGATGAGTTGAACGCAAAAAGCGGAAGCAGAAAAATCGGGGCGTAAAGAAAGATCAGATAGAGAATGGCGTAGAGTTTGAGCCCCTTCATTTGCGCGTCCCCTTCGCGCCCGAGGCACGGCTGCCCAGCACCAGAAAGGCAACGGCGATCACGCTGACGATCAGCATGGCAAGCACCGCCAATGCCGCCCCCAAGGGCGCGTTATTGAGCCGCAGGAACTGCGCTTGGATCATATTTGCAATCATCGTCCCCCCCGGTCCGCCAATCAATTCCGGCGTGACGTAGTCGCCAATGGTCGGGATAAAAACGATCAGCACGGCGGCGATGACGCCGGGGGCCGCGAGCGGCAAGGTGACGCGCAAAAAGGTCATGACACGGTTTTCGCCCAAGTCCCGCGCCGCTTCCAGCAAGGAGCGGTCGATCTTTTCCAAGGCCACGAAAATTGGCAAAATGGCAAAGGGCGCGTAGGCATGTGCCAAAGTGATCACCACCGAATTGGCGTTGTAGAGCAAAAAGGTCAGCGGTTGGTCAATCACCCCCAGCACCTTCAGCCCGGAATTGAACACGCCGTTATAGCCCAAGATGACCTTCCACAGGAAGACGCGGATCAAATAGGAGGTCCAGAACGGAATGGTGATCAAGAAAATCCACAGCGATTTCTTTTGCGCAGGCACGCCGAAGGACACGAAGTAGGCGATGGGAAAGGCCGCCAGCACCGTGACCAGCGTGACCAATCCCGCAATCCGCAACGAGCGAAACATCAGCGCACGATAAATCGGGTCGCTCAGCGCCTCGACGTAGTTTGCCCCCGTCAGCGTCGTGTCAAAATCGCGCACGCCTGTCTGGGTCCAAAAACTGATCAACACAATCGCCCCGAGCGGAATCGCCAAAAGCGCCAGCGCATAGAGCGCCGTGGGGCTGATCAACATCAACCCGGTCGCCGCCTCGGACTGGCGCAAACGCCTGAATTTACGAGATAGTCCTGCCATGCCGTCTGTGGCCCCCACGCCGCTATGTGCTGCGATCAGATGACAGATCACAAGCGCGATGCAAGCGCGATTTGCACGGGTTTCCACCGCGATCGCCCGATCATCGCGCAGATGCTGCGCGAATAGGCAGGACCTATCGGCGCAATCCGGTGCCGATCAGGTCCAAATCCGCCTCAATGGCATAGTTCACCGGATCGACCCCATCGGCTTGCATCGCAGGCCGCCCCGCTTTCAACGCCTCGAACCGTTTGCGCAACGCAGGGCGTTCCTCGGGACTGGCGTCTCGCCAAGGACGCCCCTGCAGACCCAGCACCAACGAGTAAAACGCGATGAAATGAACAGTGCCGCCCGCCGCAATAAAGGCAGCATAGGCCGCATCTGCCCCCATCTCTTCAATCTCCTGGGCGGTCTCGATGCCCGCTCTCGCAAATCCTGCGGCCATCGCGGGACCGAGGTTGCGAATAGAGGTGACGGGGCGCGCTCCCGAATTTTGATCCGACATCGCCATACAATCTCCAAGCTGGCCGTCCCTTGCCCCGATTTTAAACCGGCACAACGACAGGACAAAGGCAAAACCTGCGCCTTCTTTCGGATAAAAATACCCGACACCATCGACCAAATGCGAAAAGCGCGCCCCTTGCAGAGCGCGCTTTTGCAAAATCGAACTTCCGGTAAAGCTTAACGCTTGGAGAACTGGAAGGATTTACGGGCTTTTGCTTTACCGAACTTCTTACGCTCGACAACGCGGCTGTCGCGGGTCAGGAAGCCGGCAGCTTTCAAAGCAGCGCGCAGCGAGGGATCGTAAAGCTGCAGTGCTTTGGACACACCGTGCTTGACCGCACCCGCCTGACCGGACAAACCGCCGCCCTTCACGGTTGCCATGACGTCGAATTGGCCTTCGACACCTGCAACCGTGAATGCTTGGTTCAGGATCATGCGCAGCACGGGACGTGCAAAATACACTTCCAGATCTTTGCCGTTCACGGTCACTTTGCCGGAACCGGGTTTGATCCAGACGCGTGCAACCGCATCTTTACGCTTACCGGTCGCATAAGCGCGGCCGAGTGCGTCACGAACGGGCTCACGGGGAGCCGCAACGGGAGCTTCGACGCCAGTGGCGACGCTGTTCAGCTCCTCGAGGGATTTGATTTCGTCAACCATGGATTAGCTCCGGGTGTTTTTCTTGTTGAGGGATTTCACGTCCAGCACTTCGGGTGCCTGAGCTTCATGCGGGTGCTCGGCACCTGCATAGACGCGAAGGTTGGTCATCTGCTGACGCGACAGTTTGCCGCCGGGCAGCATGCGCTGAACCGCTTTGGTCACGACGCGCTCGGGGTATTTGCCCTCAAGGATCTCACCCATCGTGCGCGACTTGATGCCGCCGGGGTGGCCAGTGTGCCAGTAGAAACGCTCGTCAGTGCGTTTCTTGCCGGTCAGCTGGATTTTGTCAGCATTGATGATGATGACATTATCACCCATGTCTTGCGACGGGGTGAAGGTGGCTTTGTGCTTGCCACGAAGACGCATTGCGACGATCGACGCAAGACGGCCCAGAACAACGCCTTCAGCGTCGATCAGGATCCATTTCTTGTCGATGTCCGCGGGCGTTGCGGAAAAAGTTTTCATCTGTAGTACCCTTGGATCACTGCGAACCGGTTTATCCGGCCTGCATATGAATTCGGTGGAATTCGGATTGGGGTGTTCTAACGATTTACCCCGCACAGTCAAGCGCCGTGAAGTGCGATTTATTAAGCAAAAACAATTAGTTAAAAAATAGGTATAATAATACCCCACGCCCTTGCGCCAATTCCCCCGCTCACCGTCCTATCGCGCGTGCCAGACCACCCGCCCTACCAGCCTATCCCTGACCGGCAAGGCGACAGGGCGGCGCAGGACGACCTGTCGCAAAATGCGCCACTTTGCTGCGCCTTCCCATTGCCTTTGGCGCGCCAAGCCTATGTTATGGGCAAAAGACATCCGCGCCGCGCGCGCCTTATCACGACCGGAACGAACCCTGATGAAGACACCAGCCCTTGCCGCCGCCCTTTTGGCCTTGACCATGGCGGCCTGCGCCCCGATTCCCGAAAGCGCCCCCGTGCCAAGCGAACCGGAATTCGTCGATCCCGGCCCCTATATCATCGAGGTCCCGCCCGCAGCGCTCTAAGGTCGCGCCTCTGCGACACTCTCAGTCTGGGCGGCCGGGTCACGACACCGGCTGACGCGCCCCTGCGCGAAAAACATCAGGCAAGCGGTCAGTCACGCAGTCATCAGTCCCGCAGTCAGGCATTGCCTCGGGTGGCTGGACGGGCTGGCGATTGCGCGCAAGGCGCCACAAAAGCCGCGCTGCGCGCCGTCCTTCCAGAAAGGGGCGCGCGGGCGTATGGGCCTTCGCGCCGATGGCGGCCTCATAGCCTGCGCCCGACCCGCCACCAGCGCCCGAAACCGCGCGCCGCGTCATCGGACCGTCAAACAGGCTTTCGACCCAGGCACCGTTTGCGCAAATCAACTCATGCCGCTCAAAGGCAAGATGAATATAGCTTACCCCCGCAGGCGGCAACACGCGGCGCATGACCGAGCCGCTGGAATAGCCCGAAACCGCTGCACCTGCTGCCAGCTCTGGCCCGCTCCACCCCGCCTGCCCGTCACGGCGCGCGACAAAGCGGTGGGCCGCGACCAGCGCCTCTGTGCCGGCGCTCATCCGCCCGACCGCAGGGGCGCTGACCAGAATACGGTGCTGCGCGGAAAGCCATAGCGGCGCGCTTGGCACCCCACGCCCCAGCGATCCGGGCGAAAAGACCACAGGGCGCAGCATCGGTGCCTGCGCAAGAAGCGCGCGCGGAATGTGGCGATGCTCGAGCCAGCGCAGGGGTTGCGCGCCGTGATCGCGGGTCTCGACAAGGTCGCCCACCGACAGGGTTTCAATCGCAACCCAGCCAGAGGGGGTGGCGATCAATGTCCCGACACAAAAACATACTGCCAGCGTGTTTGCCGCGACCGAAGGGTCGTCGGACACATGTTGCATGATGGTATAGGTCTGCCCCGGCTCCAGCCGCGACGAAGCGGCAAATCCGTCCGCGTCATTGTCGAGGCCCAGCTCATAGACATAGATCGTGATATCGTCCGATCCGTCCAAAGCGCCGCCATTGGGGCGGATACGGTAGGAATATTCAGGGGTGATCCGATCCCCCGCGTTGGCCGTCTGCCCCTCCCCTTCCAGCGGGGCTGCAAGGTCTTGCGATCCATCGCCATCGTTGAAAAAACCGTCGTTGTCGATGATGTCCACGCGCGTCGTTTTTGCATCGGAGGCAAGCGTAAAGGTGCTGCCCACGGCGGCACCATTACCGGAGGTATCGGAGGCAAACGGATCGGCGCCGCTGATCACGACGACATCCGCGATATCATACGTTGCAATTGAATACGCCATGCAACCCCTTTCAACAAACTTCTGTTGCAGCTTAGGCCAAGCCTCTTAACATTGCGTAAGGTCTGGACCTTGGATCGGCGGTTGCGTAATGCTCGGGCCATGAAGACACCCACGACCGGCGCCCCGCCCGCGCCTGCAACCCGGCACTCGCAGATCGAAGATGCACAGGGCCTTGCCTTTGGCATTTTCATGTGTGCCTTTGCGCTTGTGCCGCTGCGCGATCTGGGGCTGATCACCGGCCAGACCGCCGGGCTTGCGGTGCTGTTGAGCTATCTCACGCCGCTGTCGTTTGGCGCGCTGTTTTTCGTCGTCAACCTGCCCTTCTACTGGCTCGGGTGGAAACGCATGGGGCTGCGCTTTGTCGTGAAAACCTTTGCCTGCGTGGCGGGGCTTTCGCTATGCTCGGAAATCTTCCCCGCCTATATCAGCTTTTCCCAGATCAACCCGATCTTTGGCGCTGTGCTCTTTGGCTTTTGCTCGGGGGCCGGTCTGCTTGCCATCTTTCGCCATGGCGGCTCGCTTGGCGGCGTCGGCATTCTGGCCCTCTATTTGCAGGAGGCCACGGGGTTCAAAGCGGGCTGGACGCAGCTTTTGTTTGATGCGGTGCTCTTTGGGATCGCCGCTTTGCTCTTGCCCCTGCCCCAGGTTGCCTATTCGCTGCTCGGCGCGATGATCGTCAACCTGGTGATCGCCATCAACCACCGCCGCGACCACTATGTCGCCACCTGAGGACGCGTGATGCCCAAAGCCTATCTGTTTCTCGTCATCGCCATTGCCGCTGAAACCATCGGCACGACGGCGCTGACCGCTTCGCAGCAATTCACCCGCCCGCTGCCGACCGTGATCCTGATCGTCTCCTACGCCCTGGCCTTTTACCTGTTGTCGCTGACCCTGCGCACCATGCCTGTGGGCATCGTCTATGCGATCTGGTCGGGGCTTGGCATCGCGCTGATCGCCGCAATCGGCTATGTGGTGTTTGGCCAGAAACTGGACCTGCCCGCCGTGATCGGCATGGCAATGATCCTGGGCGGCATTCTGGTGATCCACCTGTTTTCCGACACCGGCCACAGTCCAGCCCCCCAAGCGGCACCGGCGGTCTCTCAAGACGCACAGTCCCCACAATAGCGCGCAACGCCACGCCATTAGGTCTAGCCTTTTTCGCGCATGCAGTATAACGCGTGGCCAAATGAGTTTTCCGGCCCCCTCCCTTCCCTAGGGGCCGACCAATTTTCGGGACGCACCTATGGACCTTCGTAACATCGCCATCATCGCCCACGTTGACCACGGCAAGACCACCCTTGTGGACGAGCTGCTGAAGCAATCGGGCACCTACCGCGAAAACCAAGCCACCACCGAACGCGCCATGGACAGCAATGACCTTGAGCGCGAGCGCGGCATCACCATTCTTGCCAAGGCCACCTCGGTCGAATGGGAAGGCCATCGCATCAACATCGTCGACACCCCCGGCCACGCCGATTTCGGCGGCGAAGTCGAGCGGATCCTGTCGATGGTGGACGGTGTTGTGTTGCTGGTGGATGCGGCCGAAGGCCCGATGCCGCAAACCAAATTCGTGACCTCCAAAGCCCTTGCGCTGGGTCTGCGTCCCATCGTTGTGCTCAACAAAGTGGACAAACCCGACGCCGAGCCCGACCGCGCGCTGGACGAGTGTTTCGACCTCTTTGCCTCGCTGGGTGCGGATGACGAACAGCTCGATTTCCCCCATCTCTACGCCTCGGGCCGCAACGGCTGGTGCGACGAAACGCTGGACGGCCCGCGCGAGAACCTGAACGCTCTGTTCAACCTCGTGCTCAAACACGTCCCCGCCCCCAAGCAGCTTGAACAGCGCGACGCGCCGTTCCGCATGCTGGCCACCACGCTCGGTTCCGACCCCTTCATCGGGCGTCTGCTGACCGGTCGCGTCGAAAGCGGCACCCTCAAGGCCGGTGAGTCGATCAAGGCGCTTGCCCGCGACGGCTCGCTGATCGAAAACTTCCGCGTCACCAAAATCCTTGCCTTCCGCGGTCTGGGCCAACAGCCCATCGATCTGGCCGAAGCCGGTGACATCGTTTCCGTCGCGGGCATGTCCAAAGCCACCGTGGCCGACAGCCTTGTCGATACTTCGGTGAACGAAGCCCTGCCCGCCCAGCCCATCGATCCGCCCACCATCACCGTGACCTTCGGCATCAACGACAGCCCGCTGGCGGGTCGTGACGGCAAGAAAGTCCAGTCGCGCATCATCCGCGAGCGCCTGATGAAAGAGGCCGAATCCAACGTTGCCATCAAGGTCACCGACACCCCCGGCGGCGAGGCCTTCGAGGTTGCCGGTCGTGGCGAATTGCAAATGGGCGTGTTGATCGAAAACATGCGCCGCGAAGGCTTCGAACTGTCGATTTCGCGTCCCCAGGTGCTGTTCCAGGAAGTTGACGGCCAGCGCATGGAGCCCATCGAGGAAGTCACCATCGATGTGGATGACGAATACTCCGGCGTTGTGATCGAAAAACTGACCGGCACGCGTCGTGGCGACCTGGTGGAAATGAAACAGGCCGGTGCCGGCAAAACCCGCATCGTGGCCCATGTGCCTGCGCGCGGCCTGATCGGCTATCACGGCGAATTTTTGACCGATACGCGCGGCACCGGTGTGCTGAACCGCGTGTTCCACGACTGGGCCCCGCACAAAGGGGCGATCCCGGGGCGTCGTCAAGGCGTGCTGATTTCGATGGATGCTGGTAAGGCCGTGTCCTACGCGCTGTGGAAACTGGAAGACCGTGGCCACTTCTTTATCGGTGCGCAGGCGGACGTGTATCAGGGCATGATCATCGGCGAGCATTCGCGCGAGAACGACCTTGAAGTGAACCCGCTCAAGGGCAAACAGCTGACCAACGTGCGCGCCTCGGGCACCGATGAGGCCGTGCGCCTGACACCCCCCGTGACGCTGACGCTGGAACAGGCGATTGCCTATATCGACGACGACGAACTGGTGGAAGTGACCCCCAATGCGGTGCGTCTGCGCAAGCGTTTCCTCGACCCCAACGAACGCAAGCGGATGGCAAAAGCCAAGTAAGGCCAACGCCTTACCCCATAAATCAAAAGGCCCGCACAGCGCGGGCCTTTTTCGTTTCAGGCAATTTGCGCCGCAATGGCTGCGGTGTCGATCACGGATCGCACCTCCACGATCTTGCCCGCCTCGAAGCGGTAAAACACATTCTCGCTGAACTGCACCCGCCGCCCGTTCACCGGCAGACCAAAAAGCGCCCCCACCGGCGTGCAGTCAAAGTGCAACCGCGCCGCGACATGTGGCGGGTCCACGAGCAACAGGTCGATGGTGAACACCAGATCGGGGATCGCCGCGACATCTGCCAGCAACATCGCGCGGTAGCCCGCAAGGCCAAAGGCGGCGCCGTTATGGCTTGCACGCTCGTCGACAAACTCCCCCAGACGGTCCCATTCGCGCGCATTCAGACAGGCAATGTAGCCGCGATAGCGCGTCTCTAATTCGCTCATATTCGTGCTCCTCTCTTGGTCGCGCCAGCCTACCGGCATTGGCGCATAAAAAAAGGCCGCTTCCCTGACAGAAGCGGCCCTAAATCTGCATATGCGGGACGACTTATTCGGTCGTTTCCACCACGCAAAGATCGCGCTCGGATGCGCCTTTGGCAAAGGCCAGAGCGGCCTGATATTCGTCCGAATGGTAGCAGGCGACAGCCGCCTCCAGCGTGTCGAAACGGGCAACGACATTGCGCGCGCGATCCTTGCCCTCAAGCTGGACGTAGCGCGCACCGCGCGCCACAAACGTGCCGCCGTGCTGGGCGATGGCTGGACCGGCGGCCTTGGCATATTTGCCATAGGCCTCTTCGTCGGTGACGCTCACATGGGCAATCCAGAGTGCTGGCATGGTCTTATCCTTCAAGAGTTGATTTTGCGGCCGCAATGGCCTGATCGGCATTGGCAATATCCTTGCCGCCGCCCTGTGCAAGATCGGGACGGCCACCGCCGCCCTTTCCGCCCAATTCAACCACAGCCGCCTTGACCAGATCGACGGCAGAGACCGTGCCTTTGAGATCTTCGGTCACGCCCGCCGCCACGGCCGCCTTGCCATCCGCATCCGCAATCAACAGAACCGCACCCGACCCGAGGCGGGATTTATGTTCGTCAATCAGGGCCGGCAGATCCTTGCCCGACACGCCGCTCAACACCTGCGCAAAGAATTTGACGCCGTTGACCTCCTGGGCCTCGGGACCGCCCTGCGCCCCGCCCGACATCGCCAGTTCGCGGCGCAAAGTGGCGACTTCGTTTTCCAGCTTCTTGCGATCGTCGGACAGGGATTTCACCCGCTCGACCAATTCGGACACGGGCGCTTTGATCACAGCCGCCGCCTGGTCGGCGCGGCTTGCGCCCGCGGCCAGATAATCCAGCGCTTCTTGACCTGTCAGCGCCTCAAGGCGGCGCACGCCCGCCGAAGACGCGCTATCGCCCAGCACCACCAGCGCGCCGATATCGCCGGTGCGTTTGACATGGGTGCCGCCGCAAAGCTCCAGCGAATAGGTTTTGCCATTCGCGCCTTTGTTCGAGCCTGCAAGCTCGCCCATCGACACGACGCGCACCTCGTCGCCGTATTTTTCCCCGAATAGCGCCTGCGCACCGAGGCCGCGCGCATCGTCGGGCGTCATGATCCGTGTTTCGACCACGGAGTTTTGCCGGATGAATTCATTCACTTCGCGCTCGACGGTGCGAAGCTGCGCAGGCGACAGCGCCGCGTTGTGGCTGAAGTCAAACCGCAACCGGTCGGCCGCATTCAGCGAGCCTTTCTGCGCCACATGGCTGCCCAACGCGCGGCGCAGCGCCTCATGCAGCAAATGCGTGGCCGAGTGGTTGGCACGGATGGCCGAGCGGCGCGCGTGATCCACGGTCAGCTTTGCGCCCTGCCCACGCTTGATTTCGCCCGCCGTCACCGTGCCGATATGGATGAAAACACCCGCAACTTTCTTGGTGTCGGTGATGGTCGCTGTGCCGGTCTCGGTGACGATCACGCCGCTGTCACCGACCTGCCCCCCGCTTTCGCCATAAAAGGGCGTCTGGTTGACGACGATCTGCACCGCGCCGGTTGCGCCATCCGCTTGCGCGCCGTCAACGACCAATGCCAGCACCTGACCCTCGGCCTCTTCCGTGTCATAGCCAAGGAATTCGGTGGTGCCTTTGGTTTCGGCAATGTCGAACCAGATGGTCGAATCCGCCGCTTCGCCCGAACCGGACCAACTGGCGCGGGCTTTGGCCTTTTGCTCTGCCATCGCGGTGTCAAAGCCTTCGGTTTCCACCGTGCGGCCCTTTTCGCGCAGCGCATCCTGCGTCAAATCGAGCGGGAAACCAAAGGTATCATACAGCTTGAAGGCCGCAGCGCCGGGAAGCGGTGCATCCTCGGGTAGACCTGCAAGTTCGTCGTCCAGCAGCTTAAGACCGCGATCCAAGGTCTGGATAAAACGGGTTTCTTCCAGCTTGAGGGTCTCTTCGATCAGGCTTTGCGCCTGGCCAAGCTCGGGATAGGCTTCGCCCATCTGGCGCACCAAAGCAGGGACCAGTTTGAACATCACCGGATCCTTCGCCCCCAGCAAATGCGCGTGGCGCATGGCCCGGCGCATGATGCGACGCAGCACATAGCCGCGCCCGTCGTTGGAGGGGGTCACCCCGTCCGCCAAGAGGAAAGAGGTCGAGCGCAGGTGGTCGGCAATCACGCGGTGATGCACATTGCCCGGACCGTCGGGCGCCCCGTCGGTCACATTGGCCGATGCCTCGATCAGGCTGCGCATCAGATCGGTGTCGTAGTTGTCATGATGGCCCTGCAACAGCGCGCCGATCCGTTCCAACCCCATCCCGGTATCGATCGACTGCATATCCAGTTCGGTCATGGACCCGTCTTCGAACTGCTCGTTCTGCATGAAAACGTTGTTCCAGATTTCGATGAACCGGTCGCCATCCTCGTCGGGGCTGCCCGGAGGGCCGCCGGGGATGTGGTCGCCGTGGTCAAAGAAAATCTCGGTGCACGGACCGCAGGGCCCCGTCGGGCCCATCTGCCAGAAGTTGTCTTTTGTGGGAATGCGGATGATCCGGTCATCGGTAAATCCGGTGACTTTCTTCCAGATATCGGCGGCCTCGTCGTCGGTGTGATAGACCGTGACCAGCAGCTTGTCCTTGGGGATGTCGAACTCTTTGGTCAGCAACTCCCAAGCGAAATTGATCGCCGTCTCTTTGAAATAGTCGCCGAACGAAAAGTTGCCGAGCATTTCGAAAAACGTGTGGTGGCGCGCGGTATAGCCGACGTTGTCGAGATCGTTGTGCTTGCCGCCGGCGCGCACACATTTTTGCGCAGTCGTCGCGCGCACATAGTCGCGTTTTTCCACACCCGTGAAGCAGTTTTTAAACTGCACCATGCCCGAGTTGGTGAACATCAAGGTCGGGTCGTTGCGCGGAACAAGCGGCGAAGACGGCACGATCGTGTGCCCTTGGCCTTCGAAATATTTCAGATAAGTGGAACGGATCTCGTTCAAGCTGGGCATGGGATGCGGCTCTCTTCAATCAGGGTTGAACCCGTTTATCCCTGCAAGTCGCATGTGTCCATAAGCCCACCAAGCTTTGGCAGCCAAAGGCCGCGTAGAAATGTAAAAGGCCGAACCAAAACGGTCCGGCCCAGTGATCATTTCGCTCGAAAACGGCTTGAGCGCTTATTCCTCGACCATCGAGTCGTCATCTTCCTTGAAGCCGGCGTCCATGTCGAACTCAAGCCCGTGGGCCGCGCGGATTTTATCCTCGATCTCGAGCGCCATCTGCGGGTTGTCACGCAAAAACTGTTTCGAGTTCTCGCGCCCCTGCCCGATCCGCTCGTCCCCATAGGAGAACCACGCGCCGGATTTGTCGACAACGCCCGCCTTGACGCCAAGGTCCAGAAGTTCGCCGGTTTTGGAGATGCCTTCACCATACATGATGTCGAATTCCACCTGTTTGAACGGCGGCGACACTTTGTTTTTCACAACTTTGACGCGGGTCTGGTTGCCCACCACCTCGTCGCGATCCTTGATCGAGCCGATCCGGCGGATATCAAGACGGACGGAGGAGTAGAATTTCAACGCATTGCCGCCGGTCGTCGTTTCGGGCGAGCCGAACATGACGCCGATTTTCATGCGGATCTGGTTGATGAAGATCACGGTACATTTGGAGCGCGAAATGGACCCGGTCAGCTTGCGCATCGCCTGCGACATCAGACGGGCATGGACACCGACAGAGCTGTCGCCCATATCGCCTTCCAGTTCGGATTTTGGCGTCAGCGCCGCGACCGAGTCGACGACGACCATGGAAACTGCGCCCGAGCGCACGAGCGTATCAACGATCTCAAGCCCTTGCTCGCCCGTATCGGGCTGCGAAATGAGCAGTTCATCAAGGTTGACACCAAGCTTGCGGGCATAAATCGGGTCCAGCGCGTGTTCGGCGTCGACAAAGGCGCAAACGCCGCCCTTTTTCTGTTCTTCCGCCACGCAGTGCAACGTCAGGGTCGTCTTCCCCGAACTTTCCGGCCCGTAAATCTCGATGATCCGGCCGTTGGGAATGCCGCCAATCCCCAGTGCAATGTCCAGCCCCAGCGACCCGGTCGAGGTTGACTCGATCTCGGCAATCGGATTGTCCCCGCCAAGCCGCATGATCGAGCCTTTACCAAACTGGCGCTCGATCTGCGCCAGGGCACTATCGAGCGCTTTTTGTTTGTCGCTATCGTTCTTTTTCATATCGTTTGCAGTCGCCGTAGCCATTGTTCGATCCCCTTATCCCACACGAGATACCGTGCGGCAATCACTGCTTGTGTTCTTGTCTTGTTCCTAATGCAACATGAGACCAAAAAGAGAACATTGCAACAGTTTTATTCAAAACCTGCTATAACCCGCCTTCCCGCCAAGGCCCGCGATCAGTGGATCTGGTCATGAACGGTGGCCGTAAGTTCGGACAGGGAGAAGGGTTTGGGTAGGAAGACCGAATTCGGGATTCGCGACTGCTGCTCGGAAAAACTGTCCTCGGCATAGCCCGAGACAAACACGACCTTCACGCCGGGACGGTCCTTGAGGGCTTGGCTGACCCAGCTCGGGCCATCCATTCCGGGCATAATCACATCGGTCACAAAGACGTCGATTTCCAAGGACTTGTCCTCAAGCGTTTCCAAGGCCTCTTCTGCATTTTCGGCCTCGATCACCGTATAGCCGCGCATGCGCAGCGCGCGCGAGGCAAAGGCGCGCACGGGGGCTTCGTCCTCGACCAACAGAACCACACCCGACCCGCGCTCCGGCGAGGCCACAGGCAGCGACGCAGGTGCCGCCTCTGCGACGGGGTCGGACGCGTTGAACGACGGAAGGTAGATAAGGAAAGAGGTCCCGATGCCCACCACCGAATCCACAAAAATATAGCCCCCCGTTTGTTTGATAATCCCGTAAGCCGTTGACAAGCCAAGCCCCGTGCCCTCGCCCGTGCGCTTGGTGGTGTAAAAGGGCTCGAATACTTTTTGCAGCCGGTCGGGCGGAATCCCGCAGCCTTCGTCGCTGACCTTGATCACCACGTAATCGCCGGCGGGCAGTGTCACCCTGTCACGGGTGAAAGGCGCTTGCAGCACCGCGTTATTGGTTTCGATCTTGATCTGACCGCCCCCCGACATGGCATCGCGGGCATTGACCACTAGGTTCATCAGCACCTGTTCCAACTGCCGCTTATCCGCGCGGATCGGCCAAAGATCCGGGTCGTGATTGAGGGTCAGGGTGACCCTTTCCCCGACCAACCTGTTCAAAAGATGGGTCAAATCGGCCAGAGCATCGCGCAAGACGACCCGCTCGGGCTTGAGGGTCTGCTTGCGCGAAAAAGCCAGCAGTTGACCAACCAGTGAGGCCGCCCGATTGGCATTCTGATGAATTTGAACGAGGTCGCCGTATTCAGGGTCCGCCTGATCATGGCGCAGCAACAACAGGTCACAATGCCCCGAAATTGCCGTCAAAAGATTGTTGAAATCATGTGCAATCCCCCCCGCAAGCTGACCGATTGCCTGCATTTTCTGGCTTTGCACGAATTTCGCCTCAAGCGTCTTCAACTCCGTCGCATCCGACAGGACGGCGATCAGACTGGCGCTGCCTGCGGCGTCGATCCGGTTCAACACAATCTGGATGAAGGTGTCATTGGCCCCCTCGGAGGCGCGCATGAATTCGGGGCGACCGATGCCGCGCCCTTCCGCAGCATCCGCCACCCAGTCAACAACAGAACGCCCCAAGCCCTCGACAAAATTGCCCAGAGGCTGGTTCTCGAGCTGGCAAACACCCAGGAGGTCGCGCGCGCTTCGGTTCGCATCCTCGATATCACCTGTCGGGGAAACCTTCAAAAGAGCAACCGGCAGCGTGTCAAAGGCGACCCATTCGGCCGCCTGATGGACAGCGGTATCGGGCATGAAATAGATTTCGCGCCGCCCCAAGGCGGTTTCCACCTCGAACAGGCGCATTTTGCGCGCGCCGTCGGGGGTCGCAATGTCATAGACATCCCCCGTACGCAGCGGCCCCTCAGGGAGAATCCGTTCAAGCGGCACATCGTCACCGCCAACCAGCCGGCTCAACGCATCATTCATCGACAGCAGGGCACCACTGCGCGACAGCGTCAACACCGGCGCGGACATCTGTCCGCCCAGCTCTCCCTCCGTACGGTCGATGATGTCTTCGAGCCGCCACAAGAAGCCGTCCTCCCCCGTTGCATGAACGGAAATACGCAAATGCCCGTGGCGTGTGATCACATCTTCACGGGCGGAGCCTTTGGCCTGCGCGCGGGTCTGCAGGCGGTACAGGGTTGCGGCGGGCGAGGCAAAGCTTTGCCCCAGAATACGTAGCAAGGTCTCGCCGCCCTGCCCGCCAAAGCGCATCGTCGCGGCAGGGTTTTGATAGCCGATCACACCGTCGATATCGGTGGTAAAGGACGGCGAGGCATCATGTTCGACGAAACTGGAAATGAGGGCGTAGAACCGGCGGCGCACCGCGCGATGACGCTGCGCCAAAAGCCGCGCCACAGCGGCTGTCCAGACCAGGCACCCGCCAACGCAAAACAACAGCAATCCAAGCGTTGCCGGCGGGACCAGCAAACCGGCGATCAACAAGGCTCCACCGGCAAGCGCCAACACAGTGGCACGCCTGTCCAGCCGCAAAGCGACCCGCGTCACGGGGCCCGGCGCGAGCGATTTATCCAACACCATGTTCCTCCAAGATTCTCATTTTGTACCATCGCCGCAAAAGGGTTAACGGGTCCTTAACACCGATAACTCATCTTTAGGTTGAATGACTTTTCGTCATTCGACAACCGCGCAAAGCGATCTGGCCGGTTTTTCGACCACTTGCTGTGGCGAAGGTGCCAAAATGAAAGGGAAAAGCGTGCGTGAGGCCGTCAGGACTGGCGCTGGAACTGCGCCAGAAAGAATCCGTCGCCGCCCTCCAGTGGGGTAAAGAGGCGGGTGTTCTGCACGGACCATTCAGGATGGCGCGTCAGAAATGCCTCAACTTGTCGGGAGTTTTCCGCCTCGAACAGCGAGCAGGTCGCATAGGCCAAAACCCCGGAGGCAGCCACCAAAGGTGCGGTTTCATCCAGGATTTCGGCCTGAAGCGTGGTCAGCTGCGCCAAGCGCTCGGGCGTCAGATCCCATTTGGCCTGCGGCGCACGCCGCCAGGACCCCGACCCGCTACAGGGCGCATCGACCAAAACCAGGTCATATGGCCCGCGCAACTCGCTTTGCAGGGCAGTGTCGATCCGGGCACCTGCGCGCGCCGCACGCACCGGCACATCGCGCATCCGCTCGGCGGAAATATCATGTGCAGTCACGCGCATCTGCGCCCGTGCGGCCATGGCAAGACTTTTGCCCCCGCCCCCTGCGCAGTAGTCGAGCACCCGCATCCCCTGCGCCAAGGGTAAAGCATCTACAAGCGCCTGGCTTGCAACATCCTGCAGCTCGACAAGCCCGCTGACGTAGGCCGCAGAACGGGCAACAGCGCGCGCGCCATGGGTCACTTCGAGGGCGGTATCCGACAGCGCATGTGGCTGCGTTTCGATCCCATCCGCACGCAGGTCCTCTTGGGCGGCCTCACGCGTGCCCTTTGCAAGATTGACCCGCAAAAACACCGCAGCGCGGTGACGGCACAGTTCGAGAATTGGGTGAGCATCCACCCTCAAGGCACTCTGATACAAAGGGAAAAGCCAATCCGGCACATCCAGCGCAACCGCGGGCGGAGCTGTCTGCAGACTTGGCATTCGAGTTTCGTGTTCGCTCAACGCCGCAGGGCCATATCCGGTCGCGCTGAACATCTCTGCCAAAGCCGCTTCGCTGCAGCCTTGCGCGCGCAACGCGCCGATCATCAGGGCGCGCCCGCTTGGCTCTTCCCCCGCATTTCCAAGCCACGCATAGGAGCGCAGACAGCGCAGCGCATCAAAGCAGTGATCGCGAATGGCGGCGCGATCCTTCGATCCTGCAAAACGGTTCGAGCGCGCCCAAGTGGTCAGGACGCGCTCGGCATTTTGTCCCGACAACACGGTGTCAAGGATCTCGATAGCGGCGGCGATGCGGGCGGCGGGTGTCATGGTCTATCCGATCGTATCACGCGAGCGGCGGGCCGCCCGACAGGGTATGTCACCCCGAGGGCCGCGCCCCGAACAGGCGCGGCGAAAGCTTTGCAATGCCGTTGCGACAAGCCAGATAAGCCCGTCAGCGCAAGGTCCTAGCCAACCCTGTAGTTCGGGCTTTCACGGGTAATCGTTACGTCGTGGACATGGCTTTCATTATACTGATGCACCTTTGTTTTCATGGTCATTCTATATCTCCTGCATCAGCCCGCATCAGTAAACCGACGCTATTTCGTCAGCAATACACTTGTATGGGGCTGGATGGAAGGCCACCATTCTTTCTCAAGAACATCTGAAACTTCGAGAACCGGACCCAATTTCCGGCGCTTGTATAGATCGGTTGTCGGGCTGACAGCGTCGAAGAGCTGTCGCCGTGTTCTTGAGGAAATTTCGAAGTGGCCCATCACTGCCGAGATAGCCGCATCGCTGACGCGCTCGTCAAGCCAGTCCGCGAAAGTGCGCCGGATCGAATACCAATTTGCGCAGGTGTCTCCAGGGTTTCGCTCCTTATCTATTCCGGATCTTTTAACAAGTCTCTGGATCATCTGAGTCCAGTTTCGTGCTCCTTGCGCGATCGGCATATTCTTCTCATGCAGAAGGTGTCCGTCGCCGTACTGTGCGATCAGTCTCTGCAGAGTCCGGTGCATAGGTCCGGTTATCGGGACGATCGGCGGCCTCGTGTTGTTGTCTATACTGCCGTCGCCGGGAAGATCTATGACGCCGAGATCGAGGCGCACCTAGGCACCAGTCATATCAGCAACAGTACCGATCCGGCCACCGCACCCGACGACGAGTAGAAGCAGGTCTCGCATGTGCGGCCGTCGGCAGGATTCGATCAGGGCGCCGATATCTTCGAAACTTACGTAGCGACCCTTCGGATCTCGATCCTCCGGAGCCGTAATGCCGGCTATGAAGGGGATCTTTTTGGGGGGGTGTATTGTCGCGCCGTCGCTTTTAGCAAGCGCACAGACCTCTGCGGCTCTGCCGACGATATCGGAAATGGTGTTCGGATGAAGGCGCGGCCTGAGGTGCCCCTACTTTCCTAGACACCTACCTTTTCCAGTTTGAGCTGTCTTTCTTCGAAGTCAACGGGCGACAGCATGCCGTTGTTCGTGTGCTTGCGCTTTGGGTTGTAGAACATCTCGATGTATTCAAAGACGTCTCGCCGTGCTTCCTCGCGGGTCCGGTATTTCCTGCGTCTGACCTTCTCCCGCTTCAGGAGTTGAAAGAAGCTCTCTGCGACAGCGTTGTCGCGGCAATTGCCCTGATGGCTCATCGAATGTTCCAATCCGTGCCGAAAGGCGACGGTAGAAGGCACCATCGGCCGTGTCGCTCCGGCCGTGTCGCTCCGGCCGATGGTCGTGGCGGCCAGCCGTAATAAGGCCGCAGCCCGACTTGATGATCGCCGC
>NZ_FWFS01000031.1 GCF_900172375.1 Aquimixticola soesokkakensis
CAGCAGCCGGAACTGGCGGCCATCGCCAAGACGATCCGCCATGAAGTCCATCGACCAAGTCACATTGGGCCCGTCTGGCACCGCCAGGACATCAGGCTTCTCCCGTTTCAGCCGCTTGCGAGGTTTGATCCGCAGGTTCAGTTCCAGCTCGCAGTAGATCCGGTAGACGCGTTTGTGGTTCCACGGGTGACCTTTGACGTTGCGCAGGTGTAAGAAGCACAGGCCAAATCCCCAGGTTTTGCGCGCATCTGTCAGCCCCGTTAGCAGATCGGCGATCACCTCGTTCTCATCCTTCAGCTTCGGGCTATAGCGATAACAGGTCTCACTCACCCCAAAAGCCCGACAGGCCAGCGCGATGCTGACGCCCCGTCGCGCCACCGCCGTCTCGGCCATCTCGCGGCGCTGGGATGGCCGATCTACTTTTTTCCAAGCGCTTCCTTCAGCAAGTCGTTCTGCATGCTCAGATCGGCATACATCCGCTTGAGCCGCCGGTTTTCCTCTTCGATAGCCTTCATCTGGCTGACCATCGACGCATCCATGCCGCCATACCTGGCCCGCCATTTATAGAAAGACGCATTGCTCATCCCATGCTCGCGGCACAGCTCAGAAACGGGCACGCCGTTCTCAGCCTGCCGCAGGATCGCGATAATCTGCGCCTCAGTGTATTTGCTTGTCTTCATTCCAAATCTCCTCGTTCATCTTGCCGAGAAAATTCCACTTTTACAGCCCCCTACTTTCGGGGGGGATTACC
>NZ_FWFS01000003.1 GCF_900172375.1 Aquimixticola soesokkakensis
CGCGGCCTTTTTTAACACCTCCCGCGCCTCCCGCAGAATACGGTTCTCTTTGCGCAAGCGCTCATTCTCGCGGCGCAACTCCGCGTCCTCAGCTGCTGTTGGATCTGTCGAGTACTCTCGCATCCACCTGCCCAAGGTCGAAAAACCAACCCCAAGGTCCGACGCAACCTGTCGCCGTGTCAGGCCGCTGTGCGTCGCGATCCGAACCGCCTCGCGCTTGAAGTCTTCATTATGTTTGGGTGCCATATCCGCTCTCCTTCATGGCGAGCATTGCTCGCAGAAAACCGGAACGGAAGTGATGCAAGTCCACCCCATGGACGAGCACCCCGAGGGCGCAGGTCCCCCGTTATCCGCGCTGCGACCATCTACTTGGCGTGGTCGCACGCTGTGCCCTCCCCCGCCATCCGCCCTTCGTTTGGCCGGCCAATGCCTGCGCAGGCGCTTTGATCGCCGCCGCAGCAATCCTGTAGCAGGAACTGCACCAGCCCGTTCACCGCATCGAACCGCGGCGCGTACTGGATTTCGCGGTGGTGGCGTTGCGTGGTGACCAACCCGGCGCGTTTCAGCGTGGACAGGTGCCCCGACAGGGTTGAGGGCTTGATGTCCAGCAGGCGTCCGACCTCCATCGCCGGTGTCCCCTTGGGCCCGCGCCGAACCAGCAGGCGGAATATCTCGAGCCGCGTCTCATGGGCAAGGGCGCTGAACGCGTCGATGGCGGAAGGTTGGTCCATATTTCGTGATTACGCGAAATGACGCGTATTGACAAGCCAGCCCGTACTGGCCTACCCAACACTCAATTCGCAAATATGCGAAATGACAATTTCATGACACCGGAGCCTCCCCATGTCCGACGATGCCGCCCCGATGGGCCGCTTTGAACGCCTTCTGACCCTTTGGGTCGCGCTCGCCATGGTGGCGGGTCTCGCCATCGGCACTGTGGCGCCGGGTCTCGTCAGTGCTATCGCCGCGGCCGAAGTGGCGTCGATCAACCTTGTCGTCGCCGTGCTGATCTGGGCGATGGTCTATCCGATGATGGTGAGCGTGGATTTGGGCGCTGTCGCAGGGGTGGCGCGCCAACCCAAGGGGTTGCTGGTCACGCTGGTGGTGAACTGGCTGATCAAGCCCTTTACGATGGCCTTTCTGGCCGTGCTCTTTTTTGACCACATCTTCGCGCCCTGGATCGCGCCCGAGGATGGCGCGCAATACATTGCCGGCCTGATCCTTCTGGGGGCCGCCCCCTGCACGGCAATGGTCTTCGTCTGGAGCCAGCTGATCCGCGGCGATGCCACCTATACGCTCGTGCAGGTGTCGGTGAACGACCTGATCATGGTGGTGGCCTTTGCGCCCATCGTTGCGCTGCTGCTTGGCGTGACCGAGATCGTCGTGCCCTGGAACACGCTGGTTCTGGCGACCGTGCTTTACGTGGTTCTGCCGCTTGTCGCAGGCCTCGCGACGCGTCGCGCCCTGAGATCGGACGCCGCCATCGCCGCTTTCACCGCGCGGATCAAGCCGCTGTCGATGATCGGGCTGGTCGCCACGGTCGCGATCCTGTTTGGCCTGCAGGGCGACGCCATCCTGTCGCGCCCCGGGATCATCGCGCTGATCGCCGTTCCGATCGTGATCCAGAGCTACGGGATCTTTGCGCTGGCCTATGGTGCGGCTTACCTGTTGAAGGTGCCCCACAGGATCGCCGCGCCCTGTGCCATGATCGGCACGTCGAACTTCTTTGAACTGGCGGTGGCCGTGGCAATATCCCTTTTCGGGCTGACCTCCGGCGCGGCACTGGCCACGGTGGTGGGGGTGCTGGTGGAGGTGCCCGTGATGCTGTCGCTGGTCGCCTTCGCCAACCGCACCCGCGCGCGATTTCCCCAAACCGGAGTCTGAGCCATGATCGTGATCCACCACAACCCCGCCTGCGGGACCTCGCGCAATGTGCTGGCCTTCATTCGCGCCGCCGGCGGGGAGCCGGTGGTGATCGACTACCTGTCCGAGGGCTGGACCCGCCCGCAGCTTCTGGCGCTGTTTGCCGCCGCCAATCTCACCCCGCGCGCGGCGTTGCGCGAAACGAAATCTCCGGCGCAGGAACTGGGGTTGCTGGCGGACGGCACCAGCGACGAGACGATCCTGAACGCGATGCTGGAGCATCCGGTCCTCGTGAACCGTCCCATCGTCTGCACCCCGAAGGGGGTGCGCCTGTGCCGACCGTCCGAGACCGTTTTTGACCTGCTCGATCACCTGCCCCCCGGGCCGCTTTGCAAGGAAGACGGCGAGATGGTGATCGACAAGACCGGAGCCCGCCCATGACCGACCCCCCCCAGATCACCCAAGCCGCCTTTGCCCCGATTGACCGGGAGGCGCTTTTTCCCGCCACGCGCAGCCCCCACGCGGCGCGCCTCCTGATCCTCTACGGCTCCCTGCGCGAGCGCAGTTTCTCGCGCTTTGCGGCAGAGGAAGCCGGACGCATTCTCACCCGCTACGGGGCCGAGGTGCGCATCTTTGATCCACGCGATCTGCCTGCCCCCGATAGCGCCCCTGCCGATCATCCCAAAGTGGCCGAGCTGCGCGATCTGGTCACCTGGTGCGAAGGCATGGTCTGGTCGTCGCCCGAACGGCATGGCGCCATGACCGGCATCATGAAAAGCCAGATCGACTGGATCCCGCTGTCGCTTGGCGGTGTGCGACCAACGCAGGGAAAGACGCTGGCGGTCATGCAAGTCTGTGGCGGCTCGCAGTCGTTCAACACGGTCAACCAGCTGCGCATCCTTGGGCGCTGGATGCGGCTCCTGACCATTCCAAACCAATCCTCTGTCGCCAAAGCCTGGGACGAATTCGACGACAACGGCCGCATGAAGCCCTCGCCCTATTACAACCGCATGGTCGATGTGATGGAGGAGCTGGTGAAATTCACCCTGCTGACCCGCGACATCCGCGACCATCTGGTGGACCGCTATTCCGAACGGGTCGAGGACCACGCAGCGCTCTCGGCGCGGGTCAATCAGGCCAAGGCCCTGTGATGACCGGAGGCGCGCCAGAACTCGATCGGGCTTTGGCATGATCGCAGATTTCTCGATGCTTTTTCTGAGCGCCCGCGCCCGCCGCCCCGAAAGCGGCAACAGGGCTGTGGCGCATTCGGGATCGTCTCTCAACGGGTGCTGCGACCGCGCGAACAGCATCGAACCCACACCAGCCGCGCAGGGCGACGCGCTGCTGGTGTGTGGCATTTCGCAAATAGGCGCAAACGTGACATCCCTGTCCCATATTGCCTTTCAGTCGGTTCGCTTGTAACAAAGCCACAAGGTGCCGGGCACCTGCCGCCTGCAGACGCAAGTCACGGTGAAGCCCGAAGCAAGACATCCCCTCACCCTCGAAGCATTTCGCAGGTGGGTAATGCAGGCTCCCTCCAGATCCGAAGTGCCTCTTAAGAGGAGTGAGCGATGTCTGTCGGACGCGCTACCAATACGATTGAAAACCCCTTTCTGACCTTGCCGGTCACACGATTGTTCCTGACCAACGCCCTTCCCATGGCCGTGGTCATGTCGACGAGCGGCCTGCTGAACGTGGTGGACGGGATCTTTGTGGGGCGGTTTATCGGGGCTCAGGCCCTTGCGGCGGTCAGTCTGGCCTTTCCGGTGGTCATGCTGTTGACGGCGCTGACCACCCTGACAGGCGGCGGCATGTCGAGCCTTCTGGCCCGGCACTTGGGCAAGGGGGCGCGGCGCGCGGCGGGGGCGGTTTTCGCGGGCGCCCATGGGCTGGCCCTGTTTGTGAGTGCGGGTTTAATCCTCGGCGCGCTGACACTGGGCCCGGGCATTGTTTCGTTTCTCGCCGCCGGAAATGAACCTGTCGCAGCACCCGCAAAAGCCTATCTGCTGATCCTGATCCTTGGGGCGCCTGTGCAGTTCGCTTTGGGGCTGCATGCCGATGCGCTGCGCAACGAAGGGCGATCCGGGCACATCGCGGTGTTGTCGGTGATCGTGAACCTGCTGAACGTCGCTGCAAACTATATCGCGATCGTGCTGCTCGATCTCGGCGTCGCGGGATCGGCGATCGGGACGGTGGCGGCGCAGGCACTTGGCCTGACACTGCTTTTGTGGCTGCGCAAACGCGATCCCGCTCTGTTGCCGCTTGCGGCACTTTGGCAGGCAAGCTGGCTGACAGGATGGCGGCAGATCCTGTCGCTGGGCCTGCCCCTCAGCCTGAGCTTCGTCGGAATGGCGCTCGTGGCCAGCACTGTGCTTCTGGCCATCGGCAATACCGCCGCGGATCATGGAACCTATGTCGCAGCGTATGGGATCGTGACGCGCATTCTCGGTCTGGCCTTCCTGCCGCAGATGGCCATCGCGCTGACCACCCAAAGCATCACCGGAAACAACGTCGGCGCAGGCCGAACGGACCGCGCGGGCGCAGGGCTGCGGCTTGCCATCGGCTGCGCGTTCCTCTGGTGCCTGTGCGTGGCACTGGCAGGCATGCTGGCGGGCGAAACGCTCGGTGCGCTGTTTAGCGAAAATCAGGCGGTGATCACGGCCGTTGGGGCGATCATGCGCCCCATGACAGCGCTCTATGGCGTCACCGGACCGATCCTTGTGGTTGCCCTGCATTTCCAGGCCATGGGGCATCCGCTGCGAACCGCGGTTCTGACCTTGATCAAGCCTTGGGTTCTGACGCCTGCGCTCGTTGCCCTGCTGAATGCGCATTTGGGCGTTCAAGGCCTTTGGCTTGCATTTCCTGTCGCTGATGCCGCTCTGTTTTGCGTGTCTGTGACAATGGTGTTTCGGGGCCGCATACGCGACGCACCCGCCGCGACATTGCGTCCCAAGGAGGGATCATGACACAGCCATCGCTCGATACGCTCAAGACGCAGGCAAAGGCTCTGCGGCTGGCACTGAAAGCCGGAGGCACTGTCGTCAGCCATGCGCAGGCCCTCGAACTGATCGCCCGGCAACACGGGGCACGAGACTGGAACACGCTGCATGCGCGGCTCACCCGTCACAATGCCCCAGCCGACCTTGCCCTCGGCGATCGGGTCGCCGGACTTTACCTCGGCCAGGCCTATACCGGCAAAATCACTGCCCTGTCGGGGCCTGTCGGGCATCGGCAGGTGGACATCAAGCTCGACCAGCCGGTTGACACCGTTCGCTTTGAGAGCTTTTCGAACTGGCGTTCCCGCATACGAGGAACCCTCGACATGGAAGGGCGCAGCCATCGCAGAACATCGGATGGCGCACCGCACCTGATCGTGGAGAAAATGCCATCCTGATGTCTGGCAGCGGTGCAAGCCCGCGAAGGACGGATTGCAGCTATGGCGTCGCGCGGCGCGCGTCGCGCGCGTCCCAACCATCGCGCGGGGCGCGCGTCACAAAAATCCCGCGCGGGGCGCGCGTCACATGCCAAATAGTTTGGGCAGCGTCATCGTGAGCGCGGGCACATAGGTGACGACCATCAGCAAGGCGATGAGCATCAGGTAGAAGGGCGCCAGCGCGCGGATGGCGCCTTCCACCTTCACCCCTGCCACCTGCGCGCCGACAAAAAGCCCCGTGCCCACAGGCGGGGTGATTGTCCCAATGGCGAGGTTGAACACCAGGATGACGCCGAATTGCACCGGATCGACGCCGATCTTGGTCGCGATCGGCAACAGGATCGGCGTGAAAATCAGGATCGCAGGGCCGATGTCCATAAAGCAGCCGACCACCAGAAGGATCACGTTGATCACCAGCAAGACGATGATCGGATTCTCGGAAATCCCGAGGATCAGCGCCGTGACTGCCGCCGGAATTCCGGTAAACGCCATGGCAAAACTGAGCGCGGCCGAGGCGGCCAGCAACAACATGATCGTCCCCGTGATCATCGCGGTTTCGATCAGGAATTTCGCCAGATCGCGCAGCGGCGTCGTGCGATGGATCACAAAAGCCAGCGCCAGCGTGTAAATCACCGCGATGCCCGAGGCTTCGACAGCCGTAAACACGCCCCCCAAAATCCCGCCAATCACGATGACGATCAAAAACAGCGAGGGGATCGCCTCGACCACGATGCGCAGCGCGGCTTTGAAGGGGACGCGCGGCGACAGGGGCCAGCCTCTGCGCCACGCGATGACGGAGGTGATGGACATCAGGCCGATGCCCCACAAAAGCCCCGCAATCGCGCCCGCCAGAAACAGCGCAGCAATCGAGGTGCCGTCAGAGACCAGTGAATAAATGATGAAAGCCGTGGTGGGCGGGATCAACATGCCCGTGGGGGCAGAGGCGATGTTCACGGCGGCGGCAAAGTTGCGATCATAGCCCTCGCGCGCCTGCATCGGCACCAAAACCCCGCCAATCGAGGTCGACGCGGCGATAGCAGATCCTGAAATCGCCCCAAACAGCATGTTCCCGGCGATATTGGTTTGCGACAGCGACCCCGGAATGCGCCCTGCCAGAAGCTTGGCCAGATTGACCAGCCGCACCGCGATGCCGCCCGAGTTCATGATCACCCCCGAAAGGATGAAAAACGGCACCGCAAGCAGCGAAAAACTGTCGAGGCTCGCCATCATTTTCTGCGCCGAGGTGAACAGCGCCATGTCAAGCGGCACGACCAGACTGACCGCCGCAAGGGCGGCGGCCACGATAGCGACCGCCAGCGGCAGGCCCAGAAAGGCCAGCACGCCAAAGACGGCCAGAAGAATGAGCGAGGCGGAAATGGCCATGGGAACTCCGGTGTCAGTCGCCTGCGCCAAGCGCGCGGGCAAGCTCGTCAGGCAGGCGGCGCGCGCCCAGTTTCAGGTCGACAATATTGAGCAGGCTGTAGAGCACGATCAGCACGCCGCTGGTCGGCAGGCTGGCATAGATCAGCCCCATGGGAACGCGCAAAACAGGGCTATGCTGGCCACTGGCGATGGTCACGCCGCGCAGGCCGCCAAGGATCAGGACGAAGACCGCAAAGACGATGAACGAGATCGGCACAAGGTAGTGCAGCATCCGGTTCACCCTGGGCGGGCTCATGTCGCGAAAGAAATCGACGGCCATATGGCTGCCCTGTCCGGTGGCATAGGCCGCGCCCAGCAGCGACATCCAGATCACCCCGAACCGCAGGGTCTCTTCGGACAGGGTGGAGGGTGCGCCAAGCAGATAGCGGCTGATCACCTGCCACGCGAGGATAAGGACCATTCCTCCCAGCAGCAGGGCCAGTACGCCCCCGAGAAGCGCATCCAGGACGCGGCGCACCCGTTTCATTTTACTGCTCCGCGTGGGCGCGGATCGCCTCGTAGGCGGCGTATTTTTCCGGCTCTGCTTTCAGCTTTTCATACATCGGGGCGACCGCTTCCTGGAATTGCGCCACGTCAGGATAGTTGAAGTTGACGCCGAACTCTTCTTGGGATTGTGCGCGGGCGGCATCGACGGACGCGCCCCAGACCGATTTGTGGAACTCGGTGGACTCTGCGGCAGCTTCCTGGATGGCGGTGCGCTGATCGTCGGTCAACTTGTCGAGCGTCGCGGTCGAGATCATCAGCACATCGGGAATGCGCGAATGCATGTCATAGGAATATTCCTTTGCCACTTCGCCGTGACGCGCGATCGTGATGGCGAACTCGTTGTTTTCCGCGCCATCCAGCACGCCCTGCTGGATCGAGGTATAGACTTCGGCCTGACTCATCGCGATGGGCGCACCGCCCAGAAGTTCAACCATTTCGATCAGCGTGGGCGATTGCAGCACGCGGATCTTGAGCCCCTTGAGGTCCTCGACCGACATGATCGGCTTGTCTTTGGTGTAGAAAGACCGCGCGCCGGAGTTGTAGTAGGTCAGCGCAACCATGCCCTGCTCCCGGGTCGAGCCATAGATCGGGTCGGTCACGTCGGCGCTGTCCATGGCGGCGTAGAAATGCTCTTCGCCGTCAAATAGATACGGCATCGCGAACACGCCGTAGACGGGCGAGAAGCTTTCCATCAGACCGCCGGACACTTTGGTGATGTCCAAAAGGCCGCCCTGCACCATTTCCAAAAGCTCGCGCTCGCCGCCAAGTTGGCTGTCGGGGAAATAGGTGACCGTCACCTCCCCATCGGTTTTTTCCGCCACCAACTCGCCGAATTTCTGCATCGCCTCTACCGTGGGCGTGGCGTTTTGCGCATAGGCAAAGCGCAACTCCAACGCTTGCGCGGCGCCCGTAAAGGCCAGCAGGCTGACGCTTGTCCAAAGAAGTGTCTTTTTCATCCGATTTTCCTCCCAAAAAATTTTAGATGTCAGGTGAGATGTCAGGGGCGCGCCCTGAACAGGTTGGCCTGCGCGTCAGATGTGACTGCGCAGGTATTCCGATAGCGCGAACATCGCCATGGCTTGCCCATAGGGCATCGAGGTCAATTTGATGTCGCGGTAATAGTCCAGATCGCTGCCCATCGCCGTGCCGAAGGACACGTTTTGCAACTCGCCTTCGGGGCTGATGTTGTCGATCACGCCCTGCAACGCGCGCTCGGCCACGGGGCCGAATTCGGGCCCGATGTAGCGCTTGCGCACCGCCTTGAGCAGGCCATAGGCGAAACCGGCGGTGGCCGAGGTTTCCAGATAGGAATGCGGATCGTCAAGCAGCGTGTGCCACAGACCCGTTTCGCGATCCTGACACTGGGCCAGCGCCTCTGCCTGACGGCCCAACAGCGCGACCAGATGGCGCCGCAGCGGGTCGGTTTCGGACAGGTCCAGCAGCTCGATGAACTCCGGGATCACAATGGTCACCCAGGAATTGCCGCGCGCCCAAAGCGCATCGGCAAAGTTGTGATTGCCCTCGAAGGTCCAGCCATGGAACCACAGGCCGGATTTGGTGTCGGCGAGATACTGCGCGTGGATCAAAAACTGGTATTTGGCTTCTTCGATATACTCGGGACGGTTCAAAACCAGCCCGATCTTGGCGAGCGGCACGACCGACATCATCAGCGTATCGTCCCACATCTGCTGGTGGTTCACCGAGTTGTACACAATGTGCTGTAGGCCGCCATCGCGGGTGCGCGGCATCTCGTGCATGATCCATTCGGCCCATGTTTCCAGATAGGGCACCCATTTGGGATCGCGGTCCATTTCATAGAGATGCGCAGCGGTCAAAAACGGCGAGACGGTGTTGATATTCTTGGTGGGCGTGCCTTCGGCAAGGCGTTCGCCAAACCAGTCCTCGATGATTTCCATCGCGCGGGGCGTGCCGGTGAGTTGCCAGTATTTCAGCAGCCCGTAAAGCCCGATCCCGTGGGTCCATTCCCAGCCCTTCCAGCCCTTGGTGTCGATCACCCGACCGTCTTCGAGGCGCAGCAGGAAATCACCTGTTTCATCGGTGATGGCCACAAGATTTTCACTAAGCAGATCGATCAGCGCGCAGGTTTCGCTGCGGCTCACGATATGCGTTTTCTGCGCAAGCAACGGATCCATTGTCTTCCCCCCAAAGTCATCCGGCCCTCCAGCCGGCGGCGCATTTTCGGAACGCCGTTTCGAAAACTAAAGAAACACATTTAGCTTTTAGCGGCAAGATATTTTGTAAAATAATATTTATGTTTTATTTCATTAGGTTAGAAAGAAAACGCATCCCGATTGACAAGGGCGTCAAAAAATACAGAATGGCTTTTCAAGTTTCACAAAACGGATCGCACCTGTTCTCGATGGCACAGCCCCCCCACTCCCCTGCCCCCCCCCCTACCCGCCAAACCAGTGCCCAAACGGGTGCCCCCAAGACCGAAAATGTCGCTGCGGTGCTGAAGGTTTTTGGCGTGCTCGAGGCGCTGTGCGAAGAGGGCGAAAGTTCGCTTGCACAGATCGCGCAAAAGGTGATGGCCTCGAAAAGCACGGCCCACCGCCTGCTGCAAACCATGGTCGATCTGGGCTACGTCGAACAGGACGGCGAAACCGAGCAATACCGCCTGACGCTCAAACTGTTTTCACAATCCGCCCGCGCACTGGAGGGCCAGAGCCAGATCCTGCGGATCGCGGATCGCGGCATGGGGGCGCTGTCGCGCGCGACCGGCGAGGCAATCAATCTGGGAATGCTCGACAAGGTCGATCAGCGCGTTCTCTACATCCACCAGAAAGAATCGGCCTATTCCCTGTCGATGCGCAGCGCCGTGGGCACCAGCAATCCGGTGCATAGCACGGCTTTGGGCAAGGCGCTGCTGGCGTGGCGCGAACCCCAAGAGATCGCAGAGCGCATCAGCCGCATCGACTTCACCCCCAAAGCGCCCCGCACCATTCTGGATGCAGACAGTTTTCGCACCGCTCTGGACGAGACCCGCGCACAGGGGTTTGCCGAGGAAATCGAAGAGGCCGAAGAAGGCGTGCGGTGTCTGGCTGTGCCCCTCCTCAACCACATCGGCACGCCCGTGGCCGCAATTTCCGTGTCTTTCCCGCTCTTTCGCTACGATGAAGCACGCCGCGCGGAGTATATCGACCTTTTGACCCGCGTCAGCCAAGAGGCCTCCCTTGCCCTTGGCTATCAAGGCTGAACTGCCCGCCCGGCGGCAGGGCCGGCGCGCTTGAAAAGCGGTGGCGCGAACGCACCCCGCCTGCGCGCCAGCGAAGTGCTGGAAACATGCGGCGCTAAAACCTGAGGCGCCCAAAACATGCGGTGATGGATGAAATGGTGCCCCCACACGGACTCGAACCGCGGACCTACTGATTACAAATCAGTTGCTCTACCAGCTGAGCTATAGGGGCACTGGGCGTCCGTTTACTTGCTCATCTCACGTCGTGCAAGATGGTTTTTGTCGCTCAGCTTTGTCTTGTGCCGTTTTCGGCGCGGGCCATCAATCCGACCGCCACCAGACCGACACAGATCACCAGAATCGCCGCAGGAGAGGCCTGCCCGAGGTGTTCGAGGGAGGCTTTTTCATGCACGCGGGTGGCCAGGGTGTTGTAATTGAAAGGGCGCAGCAACAGGGTCGCAGGCAGTTCCTTGACGCAGTCCACGAACACCAACAGCAGTGCCGTGCCCACCGAGCCACGGATCAGCGGCACATAAACGCGCCGCAATGTGCCCCCGGCCGATTGCCCCAAAGAGCGCGCTGCCATCGGCAGCGAGGGGGCAATGCGCCCCATGGCGGAATCGGCCGCGCCCTGGGCGATGGCGAAAAAGCGCACACCATAGGCGTAGATGATGGCAAAGGCCGATCCGGTCATCACAAGGCCCATGTCGTGGCCCGTCAGATGCTGCCAGAAATCCGCAATCGCATTGTCGGCGCGCGCCATGGGCAACAGCAATCCGATGCCCAGAACCGCGCCGGGTGCCGCATAGCCCAAGGTCGTGACGGGCAACAACAAGCGCGGCAAAGCCCGCCCCGTCAGGCGCACGCCGTAGACCATGAACAGCGCCGCGACAACGGTCAGCACGGCGGCAATGCCGCCCACCGTCAGGGTATTCACCAGCGCCGTGATCAGCGCCGGATCGCCCCATTGCTCGGCGTTTTTGAGCGCGTGATAGCCGATCACCGAAACCGGCAGCACAAAGCCCACCGCAAAGGGAATGACGCAGGCAACAAACGCGGCCCCTGCCCGCCACCCCGTCAGGTGGATCGGTGAAATGGGGCGTGAGTGGCGCACCGAGCGGTGGAACTTTGCCCGCCCGCGCGAGGCTTTTTCCAACCCCAGCAACAGAAAAACCAGCACCAGAACCACACCCGCGATCTGGGCCGCGCCGCCGGCGTTTCCCGTCTGCAACCAGACAGAAAAAATCCCCGTGGTCAGGGTCTGCACCGCGAAATAATCCACCGTTCCGAAATCGGCGACCGTTTCCATCATCACAATCGCCACGCCTGCGGCAATCGCCGGTCGGGCCATCGGCAGGCCAACACGCCAAAAGCGCGCAAAGGGCCCGGCGCCCAGCGCCCGCGCCACCTCATAGATCGACCCGCTTTGTTCGCGAAAGGCCGCACGCGCCATGAGGAAGACATAGGGGCTTAGGGCGGCGGTCAACACCACGATGGCCGAGCCGAGCGAACGGATCTGGGGAAACCAGTAGTCGCGCGCACTCGTCCAGCCGAAAATCTCGCGCAGGGCGGTTTGCACAGGCCCTGCGTATTCAAAGAAATCCACCAAAGCATAGGCCCCGACATAGGCAGGAATGGCGATGGGCAGCAGCAAAAGCCATTGCAATGTGCGCGCAAAGGGAAAGCGGTACATCGTCAGCAACCATGCCGCCCCCGTCCCGACGCAGGCCGAAAAGGTCGCGACAGAGACCGCCAGAATTGCCGTGGTGCGCAGGTAGCGCGGCAAGGTGGTCGACAGCAGATGCGGCCAGATATTGGTGTCGGGGTGAAAGGCGATCCAGACCACAGCCGCAAGAGGCATCAGCACCAGCAGGGCAATGATCACCGCCCCCAGAGACCACAGATCGACACCGCGCACCCGTTTGGCCCCGTGCCGGTGCAAACGGTTGGGGCTGCCTGTGGCGGCATTTGCTTGCGCATCGCCCGCCGGTGTCGCAAAACTATGGGAATTCTGAGCGCTCATTTCCGGTTCGTTTACCTCTAAGTGGTTTATCTGTCCAGAAATGCCCTTATATTGGCGCAAATTTGAACGATGGGGCGAATAGTTCACCAACCATGATCATTTCGGTCCATATCGGCGCGCATTTTACCAATGGCAGCCTGCTCATGCGCTCGCTGCAAAAGAACAAAGCTGTGCTTAAAGAGCAGGGCGTGATGGTGCCCTCGACCCTGCGCTATCGTGACCTGCTGCCCGCCGCGATGAAAGAGGCGAAATTCGTGCCCGCCCCGCGCGCCGCCCAAGACAGGCTGATCGACGCTATCACCGGTCCCGACCGCCCCGAGCGTCTGGTGCTGGGCTATGAGAACACGATCTGCATCCCCGATCTGATTTTCGAGCGCGACCGCTTTTATCGCCGCGTCGAGTTCAAATCGAAGTGGCTGCGCAACACGTTTGCCGACTACCCGATGGAATTCCACCTCTCGCTGCGCAACCCCGCCAGCTTCATCCCCGCAGCGGCCAATGCGCTCGCGCGGCGCACCCCCTATGAGGAGTTCGTCGGCAATACCGACCTGCGTTCGGTCTATTGGTCGGATGTGGTGGCAGATATCCGCACGTCATGCCCCGATGTGCCGCTGACCGTCTGGGCCTTCGAGGACACGCCGATGCTTTGGCCCGCGGCGATGCAGGCGGTCGCGGGGGTTTCTGCGGATCTGCGCATGGTGGGCGGTTTCGACATCCTCAGCCAGATCATGCGCAACGAAGGCATGATGCGGCTGCGCACCTATCTCAAGACCCATACCCCCGCGAATGAAACCCAGCGGCGCCGGATTCTGGCGGCGTTTCTGGATAAATATGCGCTGGAGGATGCGATGGAAGAGGAAATCGACCTGCCCGGCTGGACCGATGAACTCGTCGCCGAACTGACCACGAACTACGAGGAAGACCTCGAGGAAATCGAGGCGATGCCGGGCGTGCAGATGCTGCTGCCGTAAGCGCGCCTGCGTGCTAGGGTCGCCGGGGTTTTGACGGATACACCCCTGCCAAAATCTGCGCGATCACCAAGGGCCCGTTTTGGGCCACCAGATGGGCCAGCGCACAGCCCGCCGCGCCATAGGCCTGCGGCCCTTTGACAGGGCCAAGGCGGCGCAGCTCGGCTTTGCTTTCGACCAGATCCGCCGCCTCGAACCGGCAGGTCGCGGGATCAAGGTCAACGCGCGGATCAGCGCTGACATAGACCGCAAGCCCCTCGTCCACCCAAGCGGGAATGGAAAACGAACGGCGCAGCCCGACCTTTTGATGCAGCACCGCATGGACCAGCTCGTGGCGCATGATTTCGGGCCGGTATCCCTGCGGCGGCAGGTAGATCAACCGCGTGCCATAGGTCATGCCAATGGTGCTGGTCCCGCCCATCAACCCGTTGCAGCCTTCGGTGAAACACACAAGCACCCGCGCAGGCACATAGGCGGCGCCCACGACAGGCTCGATCGCGGCCACGGCGGCGCGCACATCGGCGCGCACCTGCGCGGGCGCAACGCCCGCATTCGGCTCGATAAAGATATTGTCGCCCGCTGGCACAAAGCCAAAACAGCGCGGGCACAGCCCTGCAAAAACCGGCGGAAAGCTGAGAAAAAACAGCGTCACGAAAAATGCAAAGGCCAGTGCAAGCGCCGATGTAACCGCGCGTCTGTAGCCCGCTGTCATCCCTGCATCCCTTCGCCTGTGCGGCTAACAAAGCGTCCCACAGCGCCCAAGCGGCCCTGCCAGAGGCGCGTCAGCTCATGCCGAGGGCTTCGAGATACATGTCGAGCACCGCCTCTTCTTCGGCGATATCGTCTTTGGAACGTTTGCGCATCGCGATGATCTTGCGCAGGATTTTGGTGTCGTAGCCACGACCTTTGGCCTCTGCCATCACTTCTTTCTGGCGATCGGCAACGTCTTTCTTTTCGATATCAAGGCTTTCAAACTGCTCGATAAACTGGCGCAATTCGTCGGCGGCAACGCCATAGCTGCGGGGGCTGTCCATGGTCTTGGGTCCTCAAGTGGGGCATTCTGTGGCGTTGATCTTTAAGGGCGCGCGCGCCGTGGCGCAAGCATCCCCCTGCCCTTGGCGCAATATGCGCGGCCGCGCGCGCTTGTTTCGCCGCCTTTGAGGCTTTATGCGGGGGAAAAACAGCTTTGCGAGGACCGCATGATCTATCTTATCTGGGCCGGTGCCCTTGTGGCCATGGCCGGCATCGTCGCGCTTGTTGCCAGTGGCATTCTGGCCGCCAAGGTCAAAGCCCGCGGCACCACCGCCCCCAGCACGCCCGACCAAGAGACCCAAAACCGCAAAGCACTGCAAAACCTGCTGATCCTCAATCTGGGCGGCCTGATGTTGGGGATTTTTGGCATCGGCATGCTTGCCATCGGCCTGATCCTGCGCTGATCTGCGACACATTCGGGCAACAGTGGCGGCGGGATTGATCGCGTTTCAAGAAACAATCCGCGCCGCGTTGACCTATCGTCCCCTTACTGGCACATAATTGCGTAACGTTTTTCGGCTATTGCTTGGGATCGACCCAAGGCAAAACGCCAGCACATCCCAAGGGATTGCCAAGACCCCCATGCCTTGGGGGTCGCGGCACAAGAGGACGCATTTTATGGCCCGCACCCCTAAATCCGGCGCCCAGCCAAAGCGCATCACTGCCGTCACCTGCGTGAAAAACGAAGGCCCGTTCCTGTTGGAATGGATTGCCTTTAACCGCGTGATCGGCGTTACGGATTTTCTTTTTTATTCAAATGATTGCACGGATGGCACCGATGAGATGCTGGACGCGCTTGCCGCGCAGGGCCTGCTGACCCACCTGCCCAACCCCGCCGAGGGGCGCAATTACCAGATGGAAGCGCTCAAAGCCGCGCAAAGCCATCCGCTGGTCAAATCCGCCGATTGGGTCTGGATCGCGGATGTTGACGAGTTTTTGAACATTCACGTCGGTGAGGGCACCATCCCCGAATTGATCACCGCCTGTGACACCCCCCACGCCATTTCGCTGACCTTCCAATTCATGGCCAATTGCGATGTCGAGGCCTTCGAAGACCGCCCAGTGATCGAGCAGTTCACGCGCGGGCACAATCCCGACATTTGGACCGACCAGCTTGCGATTGAGGTCAAGACCCTGATGCGCAACGATTTTCCGTTGCAATATTTCGGCGCGCACCGTCCGTTTTTTCGCCACAACAAACTCGCCGCCGACAAATGGCCAAGGTGGACCGACGGGTCGGGTCGGGCCGTGCCGCAAAAGTTTCTGATCGCCGCGAACAAACGCCGCATCCGCAAATTCCCCGCTCAGGGCGCGCGCAATTTCGCCACCCTCAACCACTACGCGCTGCGGTCGCTCGACAGCTATCTGGTGAAAAACGACCGTGGCGACGTGAACCGCGAAAACCGCCATTTCGACGACAGCTACTGGCGCGAGCGCAACGATGACGGGTTCAAAGACGACAGCATCCTGCGCTATCTGCCACGTCTGAAGGCGGAAATCGCGCGTCTCAAGGCGCTGGACGGCATTGGCGCGCTGCATGACAAATCCGTTGCCGCCCATCGCGCCACCCGCGACCGCCTGATGGCGGATGAGGACTACGCCGCCCTTGCCACCCGTTTGAAAACGCTGCCCAAAACCACCCCGCCCGAATTGGCGTTGATGGCGATTCTGGGGATCGACGCATGACGCTGTTCTTCAATCTTGGCCTGCCCAAATCCGGCACCACCACGCTTGCGACGGCCTGGAACGAGGCGGGGCGCAGGGTGGCCGACTGGCGTCTGCCCAAAGCGATGGACCCCGAGCGCCCCTTTATCGGCGGCCTGCTATACAAGGGCTATTACGACAGCGGCGACCCGTTGCAGCACCTGAGCGGTTTTGACGCTTTTGCCGAAGTGTCGGCCCTTGCCAAGACCGGCAATTTCTGGCCGCAGATGGATTGGGGGCTGATCGACGCGCTGCGCAAACATCACAGCGTCAAGTTCACCTTTACCCACCGCGATCCCGTCAAACATGCGGATTCGATGCTGCGCTGGAACAACCTTGGTTCCTCGCGCATCCCCCATTCCAACATTCCCGGCGCGCCCAAAGGCTTTGCCAAAGGCAGCGATGGTCTGGCGCGCTGGATCGAGGGCCATGCAACATTTGTGCGCCATGTCTTTGCGAATGATCCCGATTTTCTGGAAATCGACGTGGCCGAAGCCACCGCCAAAGAGCGGCTCGAGCAATTCAGCGGGATTGCCCTGCCCTGGTGGGGCACCGCCAATGCGAACACCAAAAATACTGTAGAGAGTGACGGATAACCCATGCGCATTTACCTTCACATCGGCATGGACACCTGCGGCGTGTCGCGGGTGCAAAAGTTTCTCGACGCCAAGCGCGACCAGCTTGCGGGCAAGGGCGTTCTCTATCCGATCAAACCGGGCCGCCAAAACCACACGCGCCTCTATATGGCCGTGTCGGACCCTGAAAACGTTGATGTTTTGCGCTGGAACCGTGGCTATGCGACAGCCGCCTTGCAGGCCAATCTGCGCATGGCGGTGATCAAGGAGCTGGCGGGCGAAGTGGCGAAATCCGCGCCCACGACGATGATCCTGTCGGCCAACCAGTTCGGCTCGGCGCTGCGCACCCCGTCCGAGCTTGGGCGTCTGCACGACATCCTGCGCCAGTTTTCCGACGATATCCGCATCGTCGCCCATGTGGAGGAACAGTCGCGCGTGCTGATGCGCCACTATTTCGAGCAGTTGCTCGCAGGGCGCACCGCCTCACTCAAGCTTGAGCTGGGGATCGCAGGCGCGGATCCGCAGGATTGGGCCGAGGAATGCATCGACATGATGCCCCGCCTCAACCCCTTGATGAACGAATTCGCCGAAGTGCAGGCCCCGGCCTTCTGGCTGGATTACGCGGGCCTGCAAAAGCGCTGGGAAGATGTGTTTGGCGCGGGGTGCTTTTCCTTTCGCAGCTACGACCCCGAAACATTTTACGGCGACGACAGCCTCGCGCAGGAAGTTTGCGCGGCCTTTGATCTGCCCAAGAATATCGGCAAGATCGACGCCGCCCGCGCGCCAACCCCCGCCCCCGCGCCATGGGCCACCCGCGCGCGCCAGATGAATCTGTTGTTTTCCAAAGCCTTGGCAAAGGAACGCCTGATCCCGCGTCAGCTGTGGCGCAAACTTCTGATCGAAGTGGGAATCGGCGGTGCGCCGCTGCAAGCCGGTGCCCTGTCCCCGATTTCCAACATTTTCAAAGCCTCGAACGCCGCTTTGGTCCAGGCCCACCCGGCGCTAAGCGCCAAGGCGATGACGCCCGATGCGCCGCTGGATGACTGGACAGAGGCCAACCCCGAACGCGGCTTTCGCGCCACGCAGTATATGTGCGTGTTCCTGCCGCGCATCGACGCGGCCACCATCGAGGAGCGCGAAAAGCGCGCCGCCGCCATCGAAGCGCTGGCCGCCCATGGCGCGGAGGGGCCCAAACTGTCGCCCGTGGCCGAAAAACTTCTGCCCCCCCTCGCCAAGGACAACTACCCCAAGCTGGCCGTGGGCCGCTTTGCCCCCCACAATAAACTCGGACATGTCGAGGAAGACACCGCCCAAAGCCCCTACCCCGCGATGACGCCCCACGAACTGCCCAAGGGCAAAACGGGCAATGTCATCGTGGGCTGCATGAAAAACGAAGGCCCCTATATTCTGGAATGGGTCGCCTATCACCGCGCCATCGGGGTCGATAATTTCCTGATCTATACCAATGATTGCTCCGACGGGACCGACGAGATCCTCGGGCGTCTGATGGAGCTGGGCGTGATCGAGCACCGCCTCAACAACGACTGGAAGGGCAATTCGCCCCAGCAATATGCGCTGAACCAGTCGCTCAAGGAACCGGTGATCATGAACGCCGACTGGATCGCCCATATCGATGTCGACGAATTCATGAACATCCGCACCGGCAATGGCACGCTGGACGATCTGTTTGCCGCCGCGCCCGACGCGACCGCCTGGGCCATGACGTGGCGGCTGTTTGGGCACAACGATGTGACGCAATTTGCCGATGATCTGGTGATCGGCCAGTTCGATCACTGCGCGCCCAAATACTGCCCCAAGCCCCACACGGTGTGGGGGTTCAAGACGATGTTTCGCAACGATGGCGCTTATGAAAAGTTTTCCTGTCACCGCCCCAACAAACTCGATCCCGCCCGCGCCGCCGACATCAAATGGGTCAACGGTTCGGGCAAGGACATGGGCGAGGAGGTCAAGGAAAACGGCTGGCGCTCGGGGCTTGGCACCATAGGCTACGACCTGATCCAGCTGAACCACTATGCGCTGCGCTCGGCGGAAAGCTATCTGATCAAACGCCAGCGCGGTCGCGCCCTGCATGTCGACCGCTCCATCGGCATCAACTACTGGGTGCGCATGGACTGGAACCAGCACAAGGATGTGTCGATCCAGCGCAATATCGAACGGACCCGCGTTGAGTTGGACAGGCTGCTGGCCGATGACGTGCTGCGCGACCATCACGCGCGCGCGGTCGACTGGCACCGCGCCAAAGCGGCAGAACTGCACCAGAACCCCGAATTCGAAACCCTCTACGAACAGGCGCTCGAAACCAAGCTCGACGATCTTGAACGGGTCGCTTTCGCCCTGGCGCTGGATCTGGAAAGCTGACGGCAGCAGGAAAGGCCGAGCCATGAGCATCCGCACGCTGGCCGTTTTGACGGTGCGCAACGAAGGGGCCTTTCTGCTGGACTGGCTTGCGCATCACCGCGCGGTCGGATTTACCGATTTTCTGGTCCTGTCGAATGATTGCGACGATGGCACCGATGCCCTGCTTGATCGCCTGCATGCGATGGGCGAGATCACCCATCTGCCCAACCCTGCGCCGCATTTGGGGGGCATCCAGTTTGCTGGGCTCAAGCGGGCCGACAAACATCCGCTGCTGCGCGAGGTGGACTGGATTCTGGCGCTGGATGTCGATGAATTCGTCAACATCCACACCGGCGACGGCACGCTGGGCGCGCTGCATGCCGCGCTGCCCGACGCGGATGCGATCACGCTGACCTGGCGCCTGTTTGGCAACGGCGGGGTCGCGCAATATCTCGACACCCCCGTGCCCGACCAGTTCCGCCGCGCAGCGCCCGTGGAAATGAACTGGCCGTGGCGCGCGTCGATGTTCAAAACCCTTTATCGCAACGACGGCCAGTATCGCAAACTGGGCGTCCACCGCCCCCGCGCCTTGCAAAAAGGGGCAGTGCCGCGCTGGGTTGACGGCTGCGGGCGCAGCCTGTCGGGGGATTTCCTGACAAAGCGCCTGTTTTCCCCCTTTGGCCGCGACAACTACCAGCTGGTCCAGCTCAATCACTATCCGCTGGGGGCGATGGCCAGCTATATCCTGAAATGCGACCGCGGACGGGCCGTGCATGACGCTGACCGCCTCGGGATGGATTACTGGGTCGAGCGCAACTGGTGCGTCGAGGAGGACAACAGCATTTCGCGCTACACCCCCGCGCGCGACGCGATCCGCACCGCCCTTGCAAGCGATCCCGTTCTGGCGGATTTGCACACCAAAGCCGTGGCCTGGCGGCACGCGCGCTTTGGCGAACTCATGGAATCCGAACCGCTGCGCGCGCTGTTCGGACGGCTGGTAATGACACCGCCCAGCCAGCCTGTCCCGCAACAGGTCGCACGCTACCTTTTCCGTTTTGCGCGCAATGGACGAGCCAAAGCGGCATCGTCAAACAAGGCGCAACAATAACGGGCTTTGCCTTATTTATTCCTTAAAGAGCCCCATTGAACGCCGCCATCGGTAAACAGTACATTAACCATTAACGCCCCATACCTTGGAACAGGCGTATGAATGGGAGAACCCGATGCCGGAACTGATGCCCGACCAAACGCATGCGCGGATGAGCGACGCAAAACAGGCCCTGACAGCCGACCCCTCCGAGATGACATTCGACGAGTGGCTGGCGGCTGTCGAGGAACTGGGCGAGGACCGTGGGTTCTTTGAACCGCTTGGCCCCGATCATTCTGCCGTGTTCACCGACGAGGGCGATTGCCTGCTTGTCACCTTTGAAAGCGTCGATGACATGATGGTGCGCTCGGAGGATGGCTTGCCGCTTGGCTTTGCCCTTGCCGATCCGCATGGCTGGTCTCAGCTGACGCTGTTTTCCCACGATCAGACCCAACGCCCCAGCTGGTTTCGCCACCGCGCGATCTACGGGTTTCTCGACCGGCTGACGGATGAGGATTTTTTTGATCGCTACCAAAAAGTCGTGTTCTACGGCTCGGGGGCTGCGGGCTACGCCGCGGCGGCCTATTCGGTAGCCGCCCCCGGGGCCACCGTTGTGGCCCTTGCTCCGCAAGCGACCCAAGCGGCCCTGCTTGCGTCCTGGGATCATCGCCACCCCAAAGCGCGCGCCATGGATTTCTCCTCGCGCTACGGTTTCGCCCCCGACATGGTCGAGGCGGCACAATCGGCCTTTGTGTTCTTCGACCCTTTGGTGGCCGAAGACGCAATGCACGCCGCCCTCTTTGCGCGCCCGCATGTGACGCTGAAACCCTGCCGCTTCTTTGGCGAGCGGCTGGAAGAAGCCTTTATCGACATGGATATTCTCGGTCCGCTGCTGAAAGCCGCAATGGATGACCGGCTGACCCTGCCGCTGATCAACAAGCTGTTGCGCCGGCGCAAGGGCCAGACGATCTACCACAACGAGATGCTCAAATCCCTGCGCCAAAGCGACCGCCCGGCGCTGGTCGCGCATCTTGCGCGCTTTGTTTTGACCCGGCGCAACGCCCCGCGCTATCGCCGCGCGTTGCAACAGGCCCGCACGGAGCTGTCGGCCAAAGGGTTCGAGCCGGACTGGCTGCTCGAAGATCCGACACGCGACTAGGCACCGCCAGGGCGCAGCGAGGGCGCTACAACCCGCCCTCAAGCCGCAGGAACGCCACCACATCGGCCACGCCGCGCCCCTCGCGGATCGACCCCATGACATAGGGCCGCGCGCCGCGCGCCGCCTTGGTGTCGGCCTCAAGCAGGGCCGCATCCACGCCGACATAAGGCGCAAGGTCGATCTTGTTCACCACCAGCAGGTCCGAGCGCGTCAGACCGGGACCTTTCTTGCGCGGGATGTCCTGCCCTGCGGCCGTATCGATCACATAGATGGTCAAATCGGCCAGTTCCGGTGAAAATGTCGCCGCCAGATTATCGCCGCCGCTTTCAATCAGGATCACATCCAGATCAGGAAAGGCCGCGCTGAGATCGGCCACGGCGGCCAGATTGATCGACGCATCTTCGCGGATTGCCGTATGAGGACAACCGCCGGTTTCGACACCGCGAATGCGCTCCATCGGCAGGATTTGCTGACGCATCAGCGCCTCTGCATCCTCGCGTGTATAAATGTCGTTGGTGATTACCGCGACAGAAAATTCCTGCGACAGCGCCTTGGCAAGCGCGCCGGTCAGGGTGGTTTTCCCCGCGCCCACCGGCCCGCCGATGCCCACGCGCAAAGGTCCGTTTTTCGAGGCCATAGTATTGAATTCCTTCAGGTTTTAAAAATCCGCACCGGCATTTCCTCATGGCGCGCGGCGGTCACATCCGCCGCCAGAGCCGCGCTGGTCAGCGTGTCGGCTGTCGCCCCAAGCGCCCCAGACGCCACCGCCCCGATCACATCGTGCAAGCCCGAGAGCACCCGCTGGCCCTCGGTTTGACCCAGGGGCACAAAGCGCACCGCCGCGCTCACAAGGTTCGCTGTAAAGCTGTGCAGATAGAGCGCCGCCACATCGCGCGTCTCCAGCGACAGGCGCCGTGCCGCCACGCCCACCGCCACCGGAAGCGCCATGGCGGGGATCGCTTCGCCCCCCATGCTGCTCACCGTGCGCGCAAATGCAGTGCCCTGCGCAAAGGTTTCTTCCCACCGTTCGCGCGTCGGGGCCAGCGCCCGGGCCAAATCCGCGATGTCATCGACCTTGGCGCCGCGCAACACCATGACCAAAAGCCCCGCGTCCATCCGCCCCGCGCCAAAGCGCAGCGTGTCCTCAAGCCAGCGGGCCAACTGGGCGCCATCTCCGACCGACCCGTCAGAAATCGCCAGTTCCAACGCATGGGAATAGGCAAAACTGCCCAAGGGAAACGCGGGCGAAAGCCACTGCGTGAGCGTCAGCAGGTCGCTGTTGAAGGGCGCGGCGTCAGTCATGGGAGTGGCTGTGGGGCGCGTGACTGTGGGAGGCGTGGCTGTGGGCCGCATGGCTGTGGGGGGCAGGCGCGTGATCATGCCCCATCGTGCGGCCATGACCATAGGCGCCGCCCTCGGGTTGAAAGGCCCGCAAATGCGCCGTGACCTGCGCACCAAGTCCTTCCAGCATCCCCTTGAGCACAGGGTCGTCTTTGATAAAAACCACCCCCTCGCCCATCTCGCAAGGCGTGTGGCGGTTGCCGATATGCCAGACATAGCGCAGCAAATCCGGCCCGCTGACGGCCAGCACCTGTTCTTGGGCCGCGCAGATCAAAATGCAGCGCCCGTCGTCCAATTCAAGCCCCGCACCATCGCTCAGCGAGGTGACCTGCGGCAAGTCCAGCAAGACCGCCTCCCCCCCGCGCAATCGCAGCCGTTTGCGCCGCACCAGCCGCGCCTCGTAATCCAGATCAAGGACGCCGGCCGCGCTGTCCTTATCCCAGTGACCGGCCTCCAGAACCTTCAGCCCCCGTGCATCGCTCATAGCGCCTCGCTTTGCAGAAATCCCTGCGCTTGTTTGGAAAAAATTAACCGGTTTGGCCGCAATCTAAGGGGGTCGAGGAGAATCCTATGCCACAAGATATGTCCATCCCGCCGCTCAGCCGTCTCAGCCCGTCCCAGGTGCCCGCTGCCGCTGATCTGCCGCGCCGCCTGAGCGAAATTCGCAACCGTTTGGTGGCCCTGAAGGCAGAAGAAGCCCGCCTTGCCCGACAGATTGCGGCCCAGCGCGCGGACCTCAGCGATGAGGGGCTGCGCGAATGGTCCGATCAGTCCCATGATCTTGAAAACAATTCGCCCGCCGCATGTCCGGTCACGCGCAGCCGCCCACAGGTGGCGCAAACCCTGCGCGTAACATCCGCTTTCCCTGCTCCCAAGCCGCGCTAATTGCGCACCGTCACCATCCCTTGCTGGATCATCTGGAGACATAAGATGTATATCAATCAAACGCTTGCGGATGAACTTGCCGCGATCCGCGCCCGTATCAGCGAATTGCGCGCCCGCGAGGCGGTGATCGAAGCCGACCTGCGCCGCGCCGGACCGGATGTCCGCTTGCGCGGCTTTTACCACGACGCGGTGATCGAGCGCACCGCCCATAGCGTTTTTGACATCAGCCGCCTGCCACTGGATATTCTGGACGATCCCGCCTTTCAGTCGACCCGCGTTGTCACGCAGGTGCGCATCGAGGCGCGCGATGCGACGCGCAAGCCCGCCGCCCTCGCAGTGGTGCCCCGCACCACGCTGGTCGCGTGTTAACCGGATCGCCGTCACGCCGTAAAACCACCGTCCAAAAGGGCCGCGCGCAAACTGCCTTGCACCGCTTCGCCCGCCTGCGGCGCGCCGCCGCGTGCCGCCATCGCGACAAAATCGGCAATCAGCGCCAAATCAACCTTGGCAAAGTCAATCTGCGTCCAGCCCTCCCCTGCGCTGGCATCGCACACCACGCAGCCCTCAGACAGCGACACAAGCAAGGCCTGCTGGGGCAGCGATAGGTTCAGGCGACCGCACGCGGGACTTTCAACCGTTGCAAAACATCGGCCCGCGCAGAAAAAGCGCTGCGTTCCTTGCGCAACGGCACCGCTTTGAGCAAGGGCCAGCGCCTGAAACACCACGGCGTCCAGTTTGGGGGCAGCCGCGGCGCGCGGCGCGGATTTCGAACGCGATTTTGCCATCAGAACATGAAGTAGCGCTGCGCCATCGGCAGCACCTCGGCCGGTTCGCAGGTCAGCAACTCGCCATCCGCGCGCACCTCATAGGTTTCGGGGTTCACCTCGATCTGTGGCCGGGCGTCGTTCATCACCATCGAGGATTTGCCAATATTGCGGGTGTTTTCCACCGCCAACGTCGATTTCGCGAGACCATAGGTCTTGGCGACCCCCTCGGCCTGCGCCGCCGCACTCACAAAAATCACCGCTGAACGTTCGACAGACCGCCCCATCGCCCCGAACATCGCGCGCGAATAGACGGGTTGCGGCGTCGGGATCGAGGCATTGGGATCGCCCATCTGCGCCATGGCAATCGTGCCACCGATCAGCACCATGTCCGGTTTCACCCCGAAAAACGCAGGCGTCCACATCACCAGATCGGCGCGTTTGCCCACCGAAACCGTGCCGATGTGACGGCTTATCCCATGGGCAATCGCCGGGTTGATCGTATATTTCGCGATGTAGCGTTTGACGCGGACGTTGTCGTTGTCGCCGGTTTCATCCGCAAGACGCCCGCGCTGTTTCTTCATCTTATCCGCGGTTTGCCAGGTACGGATCAGCACTTCGCCCACGCGTCCCATCGCCTGACTGTCCGAGGCAATGATCGAAAACGCGCCCATGTCGTGCAGGATATCCTCGGCGGCGATGGTTTCCTTGCGAATCCGGCTTTCGGCAAAGGCCACATCCTCGGGGATGGATTTGTCGAGGTGGTGACAGACCATCAACATGTCGAGGTGTTCTTCGAGCGTGTTGACCGTATAGGGGCGCGTCGGATTGGTGGAGGAGGGCAAGACATGTTCCTCGCCCACCACTTTGATGATGTCGGGGGCGTGGCCGCCGCCTGCGCCCTCGGTGTGGAACGCGTGGATGGTGCGCCCCTTCATCGCGCCGACGGTGTTTTCGACAAAACCGCTCTCGTTGAGCGTATCGGTGTGGATCATCACCTGCACGTCCATGTCATCGGCAACCGACAAACAGCAGTCGATCGCCGCCGGTGTCGTCCCCCAATCTTCATGCAATTTCAACGCACAAGCACCCGCTTTGACCATTTCGACCAAGGCCTGCGGCTGGCTGGCGTTGCCCTTGCCCGCCAGCCCGATGTTCATGGGCACCCCGTCAAGCCCCTGCATCATCCGCTCGATGTGCCACGGCCCCGGCGTACAGGTGGTCGCCAGCGTCCCATGGGCAGGCCCCGTGCCGCCGCCCAGCATCGTCGTGACCCCCGAATGCAGCGCATCCTCGATTTGTTGGGGACAGATAAAATGGATATGGCTGTCCATGCCGCCGGCGGTCAGGATGCGCCCCTCGCCCGCGATGGCCTCGGTGCCGGGACCGACGATGATATCGACATTGGGCTGGGTGTCAGGATTGCCCGCCTTGCCGATCCCTACAATCACACCGGCTTTCAGGCCGATATCGGCCTTGTAGATGCCCGTGGTATCAACGATCAGCGCGTTTGTGATCACAGTGTCGACGGCCCCCTGCGCGCGGCTCAGTTGGGATTGCCCCATCCCGTCGCGGATCACCTTGCCCCCGCCGAATTTGACCTCTTCGCCGTAGGTGGTCAGGTCACGCTCGACCTCGATGATCAGATCGGTATCGGCAAGGCGCAGCCGATCGCCCGTGGTCGGGCCGTACATATCGGCATAGGTCGCGCGGGAAATCTTGGCAGCCATTTTTAAAGTCCTCTCGTCTCACAGCTTGCGCCGCTTTGTCTTGAAATCTCGGAAGGTCAGTAGGTTTGGGTCAGCAGATGAAGGTCCTGGACCCGCTGCTCGGTCAGCCGCGCACGGCAGCCGTAAATCAGCATCGGTTCCATCGACCCGCCATGGGCGCGATAGCCTTCGGCGGCGCAGGCGTTGTCGCGAAACGTGATCCAGGCCCGCTGTGCGTCGCGCAGATAGGTCATCGCATAGGGCTGATCCGCGCCCTCGCTTTCATCAATCTGTGACAAGACCACCATGGCCCGTTTGTACATATCGTTCAAAGCGGCATCTGCGGCTTGCCAGTCCTGTTGGGCGCAAAACGTCAATTCCATCTGCGTGTCAGGATCGGAACAATCCACCTCTTGCGCCGCCGCGCCATCGGCAAGAAGGGTAAAAACCACGGCGAAAACACCCCTGTAGCGCATATCTTACCCTTTGCGTCCGCTGCGACCGGTCACATCGGGCCCGCGTTTGGCCAGACGTTTCTGGTTCGACGCGACGCGTTTTGTCACCGGCTTCAGGGCCGCAGACATCACGCCAGCGGGGCTTGCACCCGCCATCACGGCCGCCTGCGCCGCGATCAGGCCACGCCCGATATGTTCGGGCTTTTCCGCCACCATGCGGTCCATTTCCGAAGGGGCGACGGACCAGAACCCGCCCATGCCGAGCATCCGCATCCCGATCACCGACGACGATTGCACCGCAAGGGTGGTCAGTTGCAGTTGCAGTTTCCACAGCTCCGCGAAAGGCCCGATCATGTCAGTTTTCCATTCACCGCGCTATTGAACCCGTAGACCTCGCGCGCACCCGACAAGGGCACAAGGGACACCTCGCGCGTCTGGCCCGGCTCGAAGCGAACGGCCGTGCCTGCCGCAATATCAAGCCGCTGTCCACGCGCCGCGCCGCGATCGAAATCAAGCGCAGCATTGGTTTCCGCAAAATGATAATGGCTGCCGACCTGTACCGGACGATCGCCGGTATTGGAGACCACAAGCACCGTCACCGGCGCGCCTGCGTTCAATTCGATCTCGCCGCTTGCCGCAAAAATCTCTCCGGGAATCATGGTGTTACCTCGTGGATATGGGGGTTATCGAATTGGATGGTGGACCGTGACCAGCTTGGTGCCATCGGGAAAGGTCGCTTCGACCTGCACATCGTGGATCATTTCGGCGATGCCCGCCATGCATTGGTCTTTGGTAATAACATGTGCGCCCGCCTGCATCAGATCCGAAACCGTGCGCCCGTCGCGCGCGCCTTCAACGACGAAATCGGTGATCAGCGCGATGGCTTCGGGATGGTTCAACTTGACGCCGCGCGCCAGTCGCCCGCGTGCAACCATCGCCGCGAGCGAGATCAGCAATTTGTCCTTTTCCCTTGGTGTCAGGTTCATGACGCCTCCTAAAGTGCATTCTTGTCAATGGGTTATAACCACAACCCGATTTTTGGCCCCGCGCGCCGTCACTGCCAGACGCGGGGTAAATCCGTGCCACGCATCCGTTCAAGGATTCGGGCCACATAGCGGCGCAGCGGCCAGCCGTCGCTCGCCATCGCGCGCACGACCAGTTTGCCATCCCAGCCGGACACCCCTGCCGTCACGCCCTCCCGGCTTACGCTCCGCAGCCGCTCGACGCCATCTTCTGCGCCCCGTGCCAGTAAGACAACCGTCGAAAACGCGCGCTGCCCGGCCAGGGTCACCGCACTGGCGCGCGCATCCAGCACCTGCGGGGTGATCTGCACCGGTTCGATCCAGTCCAGGCGAGCGCCGCGTTTTACGACACGCCGGTCGGAAAAATGCACATTATTCAGGCGCTCGCCCATGGCAGCGCGCCCCAAAACCACCGTTTCGACGCAACAGAACTGCGCATCATCCGCCATCTCGCAGCGGGTTTCCCGCGCAAGAGACGCCCCCTCGAACAGGATGGTTTCCTGGGGCAACCAATCCAGAACACCGCCCGCGCCGACGCTTAAATCCACACAGACCTGCGCCGTGCCCGCGCTGGCCGCATAGGCCCGCTCGGCAGTTTGAGTGGTGCCAACGACGCGCGTTCCTGCCTGCGCCTCAAGCGAGAACCGCATGACATCTCCGCCCGTCAACCCACCGGAAGTATTCAGGAAAACGACTTCTGCTGCGGTATCATGCACGCGGGGCAACATCGCTTTGGCAGAGCCGCTCTGGTGCAGATCAATCACGCCGCGCGGTCCCATTACAACCGCTGCGCGCCCGTTTACACGCTGCATCCGCTGTCCGTCCCCAAGCCGCGCCGATGCGCTGGTGGGCTGATCTGGCGTGGGGGCGGGAGACAAAAGCATGGGCGCTGCGGCTTTCAAACGAGGGGCGAAGTCGCCCTAGGCTACCCCCGCGCGCAGGCAAGGTTCAATCGCCCGCGCAAACAAGGCGCGATTTTTGCCCTATTTTCCGCCACATCGCATAAAAACCAAGCATAGCCGCGTCTGCCAAAAACACGCCCTGGCGGGTGATCTGCGCTCTGGAAAGCCGCTGCGCGCAGGTGTAAACACAAGCCATGAGCAAAACGATCACCATCAGCCGACCCGATGACTGGCACCTTCATCTGCGCGATGGCGCGATGTTGGAAGCAGTCCTGCCCGAAACCATGCGCCACTTTGCCCGGGCGATCATCATGCCCAACCTTGTGCCCCCCGTGGTCACCGGCGCTCAAGCCGCCGCCTACCGCGAGCGCATTCTCGCCGCCGCCCCCGGACGGGGTCAGTTCGAACCGCTGATGACCCTCTACCTCACCGAGGACACCGACCCGGAAGACGTGGCGCTCGCCCATGCCTCCGGGCTGGTCAAAGCGGTCAAACTTTACCCCGCCGGCGCCACCACCAATTCCAACTCCGGCGTGCGTAACTTTGATAACGTGCGGGCCGTGTTGGAAAAAATGGCCGAAATCGGTCTGCCGCTGTGCCTGCACGGCGAAGTCACAACCGCGGATGTCGATATTTTCGACCGTGAAGCCGTCTTTATCGACACGGTGCTGGACCCGATCCGGCGCGCCACGCCCGGCTTGCGGGTCGTGATGGAACATATCACCACCAAAGACGGTGTGGACTATGCGCTGTCGGCGGAAACCGACCTTGGCGCGACGATCACCACGCACCACCTTGTGATCAACCGCAACCACATCCTCGTGGGCGGGATCAAACCGCACTACTACTGCCTTCCGGTTGCCAAGCGCGAGGAACACCGGCTTGCCCTGCGCAAAGCCGCCACCTCGGGGGACCGGCGCTTCTTTCTTGGCACCGACAGCGCCCCGCACCTCGATCCGGCCAAGGAAAATGCCTGCGGCTGCGCGGGGTGTTTCACAGCGACAAACACGATGTCGATTCTGGCCGAAGTCTTTGAACAGGACGGCGCGCTGGACAAACTGGAGGCTTTCACCTCGCAAAACGGTCCCGATTTCTACCGTCTGCCGCGCAACGAGCTGAGCCTGACACTCGAAAAGGGCGACCCTGTTCAGTATCCGGCCAAAATCGACACGCCCGAGGGGCCGCTGACGGTCTTTGACCCGATGATGCCGCTGCATTGGCGGGTTCTTGACGACTGATCTGCCTGTCGCGGACAAAAATACGCAGTTTCAAAGGGCGCGCCGATTGCCAAAGGCGCGCCCTTTTGCGTATTTGAACCGAGACTTTGTCCATCGCCTCAGGAGTGCCCCGATGATCCCCACCAGCTTTCCCGCCAAAGACGAAATCGCCCGCCTCTCTGCGCGCATGCTGCTGGAAATCGGCGCGGTCAACTTTCGCCCCGAAGAGCCGTTCACACTGGCCTCCGGCCTGCCCTCTCCGACCTATATCGACTGCCGCAAGCTGATTTCCTATCCGCGCATCCGCGCAACCCTGATGGATTTCATGTCCGTCACGGTGATGCGCGACGCGGGATTCGAGGCCTTTGACAATATCGCCGGCGGCGAAACCGCGGGCATCCCCTTTGCCGCTCTGGTGGCCGAACGCCTTGCCCTGCCCATGACCTATGTGCGCAAGAAACCCAAAGGCTACGGGCGCAACGCGCGCATCGAGGGCCAGATGTCCGAAGGCGAGCGCGTGCTGCTGGTCGAGGATATGACCACCGATGGCGGCTCGAAACTGTCTTTCGTGGACGCGATCCGCGACACCGGCGCGACCTGCGGCCATACGGCGGTGATTTTCTACTACGACATCTTCCCCGAGACCGAGAAAACCCTGGGCGATCACGGCGTGAAATTGCACTACCTGTGCACCTGGTGGGACGTTCTGGGCGAGGCCCGTGACCAGGGCTATTTCACCGGTGCGACGCTGGATGCGGTCGAGGTGTTCCTCAAGGATCCGCGCAAATGGCAGGCCGATTGGCAAGCGGCCCACCCCGCCTGACCCTGCCGCCTGTTTGGCGGGCATGTCTGCGTTGCCGGCACCTGATTTGGGCAAGAACCAGCGCACCGCAGACAGGCAGCCTCAACATCTTAGGGATAGTTTGGCGCTCTATACCAGATGATGTAGACTGAAGCTTATCCACAGGTTTATACAATTTGCGCCAGTGCCGCCGCTTTGGGTAAGACCCCCGCACGCGATCGGCGCGGCGACGACAGGCAAGAGTGAGAGCAAGACGATGGACATGACCGGCACAGCATCGGCGGGTGGCACAGCATCTGCCCCCAATTCACCAAGTGCCCCCCAAGGCGCAAACGGCGGTGAAGGTGCCAAGATCATCGGCTTTGGCGGCTCCGCGATGCCTCACAATATCGAGGCAGAACAACAGCTTCTGGGCGCGCTCTTGACCAATAACGAGGTCTACGACCGCGTCGCCTCCATCATCAACTCGGGCCATTTCTTTGATCCGGTGCACCGCGATATTTTCGAGGCCGCGCATTCGCGCATCGCCAAGAACCTGCTCGCCTCGCCCGTCACCCTCAAGGCCTTCTTGCACGATCACGCTGGCCTGAACGAACTGGGGGGCGCGGCCTATCTGGCGAAACTGGCGGGGGCGGCAATTTCGACCTACGCCGTGCGCGATTATGCGCAGCTGATTTACGATCTGGCGATCCGGCGCGAACTCATCGCCGTGGGCCATGAAATCGTTGGAAACGCCACCAAAGGCGGCATGGAAAGCGATCCGGGCGAGCAAATCGTCGCCGCCGAACAGCGCCTCTATACGCTGTCGGAACAGGGAAAATCCGAAACGGGTTTCAAATCCTTCCTCTCGGCGGTGACGGAGGCGGTGCAATCGGCCAACGCGGCCTATCAACGCGACGGCGGCCTGGCCGGCATCTCGACCGGCCTCATCGATCTGGACAAGAAGATCGGCGGCTTGCACCCTTCCGACCTGTTGATCCTTGCGGGACGCCCCTCGATGGGCAAAACCTCGCTCGCGACCAATATCGCCTATAACATCGCGAAAACCTTTAAAAAGGGTATCAAACCCGATGGCACCGAAGGGGCAATCGAGGGCGGCGTTGTGGGGTTCTATTCGCTGGAGATGTCGGCCGAACAGCTTGCCGCGCGGATTTTGTCGGAAGCCGCCGAAGTCCCCTCCGAGCAGATCCGCAAAGGCGACATGACGGAGGAAGAATTCCGCCGCTTTATCGAAGCCGCCAAATCGCTGGAATCCTGCCCGCTCTACATCGACGACACGCCCGCCCTGCCGATTTCCCAGCTTGCCGCGCGCGCGCGCCGTCTCAAACGCTCGGTCGGTTTGGACGTGCTGATCATCGACTACCTCCAGCTGGTGCGCCCCGCCTCTGCCAAAGACAGCCGCGTGAACGAGGTGTCGGAAATCACCCAAGGCATGAAAGCCATCGCCAAGGAACTGAACATCCCCGTCATCGCCCTCTCGCAGTTGTCGCGTCAGGTGGAAAACCGCGAAGACAAACGCCCCCAGCTCTCGGACCTGCGTGAATCCGGCTCGATCGAGCAGGATGCCGACGTCGTGATGTTTGTGTTTCGCGAAGAATATTACAAGGAACGCGAAAAACCGGGCGATCACGAGATCGACAAAATGGCCGTCTGGCAGGAAGAAATGGAACGGCTGCACGCCAAGGCCGAAGTCATTCTGGGCAAGCAGCGCCACGGTCCCATCGGCACGGTCGAACTGTCCTTTGAGGGGCGCTTTACCCGCTTTGGCAACCTCGTCAAACCCTGGCAAAGCGACAGCCGCCCCGAAGAATATTGATCCTATGCGCGTGGCGCCCCCGCGCCGCGCGGCGACCTTGGCTTTTTTCGGATAAAATACTCCTTGCGCGCCCGTCGCGGCAGCGCCAAAAGACGCTTATGGCTACTTCGACCCTTCACATCGACCTCGACGCGCTTGCGGCCAATTGGCAGGCACTGGACGCGAAATCTTCTGCTGCGGTTGAAACGGCTGCGGTCGTCAAAGCCAATGGCTACGGTTTGGGCGCGGCCCAAGTCGCCAAACGGCTGCTGCATGCAGGGGTGAAAACCTTTTTCGTGGCCGCCGCCGAGGAAGGCATTGCCGTGCGCGACGCGGTCGGGCCGGTGCCTGTGATCGGCGTGTTCGGGGGCCACATGAAGGGTGACACGGATATCATCCGCACCCATCGCCTCACGCCGATGCTCAATTCCATCGACCAGATCACCCGCCATTTCGAACGGCTTGAAGGCCATCCTTTCGGCATCCAGCTTGATAGCGGCATGAACCGGCTGGGGCTGGAAGCGCCCGAATGGAATGCGGTGCGCGCCAAGGTTCTGGCGCGCGGTCCGTGGTTGGTGATGAGCCACCTCGCCTGCGCCGATGCCCCCAACCACCCGATGAACGCGCGCCAGCTTGCCAATTTTTGCACCATGACCGACGGGATTGCAGTGCGCCGCGCCCTGTCGGCAACGGGGGGCATTCTGCTTGGCCCCGACTATCATTTCGACCTCGTGCGCCCGGGCATCGGCCTGTATGGCGGTTTGCCCTATGAGGACGCGCGCCCCGTCGTGCGCCTCAGCTGCCCCGTCATCCAGACCCGTGAAGTCGAACAGGGCGAAACCGTTGGCTATTCAAACACCTGGACGGCCGAAAGCCCCGCATGGATTGCGACCGTTTCGGCCGGTTACGCTGACGGCATCACCCGCGCGATTTCCAATTCGGCAGTCCTGTTTGCCGGTGATGTTCCCTGCCCGCTTGTGGGCCGTGTGTCGATGGATCTGATCACGGTGGATATTTCGCATCTGCGCGAGGCCCCTGAGCAGCTTGACCTGCTCTGCGCGCATCAAACCGTTGATGACATTGCAGAAATCGGCGCAACCATCGGGTATGAGATCCTGACCTCGCTGGGGCAGCGTTTCAAGCGGGTCTATAAACACACCATCGACGGCGGCGCGGCAAAGTGAGCCGGCGTCTGGCCATGCGCGCGCTTGCCCGCCTTGGCCGCGCCACAGGTCGTGCCGTTGCGGCCTTGGGACGGGTCACGCTGTTTTCGGCGCGCGCGCTGTCGCATATTGTCCGCCCGCCGTTCTACCCGCGCGAAATCGCCAGCGCCCTGCTCAATATCGGCTACCTCAGCCTGCCGGTGGTCGGACTGACGGCCTTTTTCACCGGCGCCGCCCTCGCGTTGCAGATCTACGCCGGTGGGGCCCGCTTTTCCGCCCAGGCCGTGGTGCCACAGATTGTCGCCATCGGCATGGTGCGTGAACTTGGCCCCGTCCTGGTGGGCCTGATGGTTGCCGCACGCGTCACCGCGTCCCTTGCCGCTGAAATCGCGACGATGAAAGTCACCGAGCAGATCGACGCGCTGGTCACGCTATCGACCCATCCGATGAAATACCTCAGCGCGCCGCGCGTTCTTGCAGGGCTGCTGACGGTACCTGTGCTGGTGGCCGTGGGCGATATCATCGGCATTTTCGGCGGATGGCTGGTTGCAACGCGCGCCCTGGGCTTCAATCCGGCAACCTATCTGGCCAATACGATCGCCTTTCTCCAAACCGCAGACATCGTGTCGAGCCTCGTCAAAGGCGCGGCCTTCGGGCTGATTGCGACAGTGATGGGCTGCTATTTCGGGATGCATTCGGGGCGCGGCGCACAGGGCGTGGGCGCGGCGACCAAAGGCTCGGTTGTGGCGGCGGCGGTCCTGATTCTCGCTGCAAATTTCCTTCTGACACAGGCGTTTTTTGCGGCATGATTACGCTTGAGGCTGTGCATAAATCCTTTGACGGCAAAGCGATCCTGCGCGGCCTGACCCTTCAGGCGGCGCGCGGTGAAAGCCTTGTGATCATCGGGGGGTCGGGCACGGGAAAATCCGTCACCCTCAAATGTATCCTCGGGCTGATTGCGCCGGATGCGGGCCGCATTCTTGTGGACGGGCAAGACGTGCGCTCGGCCCGCGACCGCGACGCCTTTCTGGCGCGCTTTGGCATGTTGTTTCAGGGCGCTGCGCTGTTTGACAGCCTTCCTGTATGGCAAAATGTCGCCTTTCGCCTGCTGCGCGGCACGTTGAAGCGGCCCAAGGAGGAGGCCCGCGAAATCGCGCTGCGCAAATTGCGCCGCGTGGGGCTATCGGCGGATATCGCCGAGCTTTTTCCGTCGCAATTGTCGGGAGGGATGCAAAAACGTGTCGGGCTTGCGCGCGCGATTGCCGCCGATCCCGAGATCATCTTTTTCGACGAACCCACCACGGGGCTGGACCCGATCATGGCCGGGGTGATCAACGACCTGATCCGCGAAATCGTGCGTGAAATGGGCGCGACAGCCGTGACCATCACCCATGACATGAGCTCGGTGCGCGCCATCGCCGACCGCGTGGCAATGCTGCACGACGGTCAGATTCGCTGGTGCGGCCCCGTCAGCGAGATCGACAGCGCGGCGGATCCCTATCTGCGCCAGTTTGTCAGTGGCTCTGCGACAGGGCCTATCGAAACCCTGCGTTAGGCGGGTGATTGTTTCCAGTATCGATACGATTCCCCCTTGGCTGGGGCACTGTCCTTTGCAAAACGCGAATAGCGCGATGAATCCTTGATTTATTTGCCAAACATCCCATCGTTAACCGAGATTTTTCAGGGATTTAATGATGGCGCCTGCGGACCAAGTAGATCACCCCCCCCTTGCAACCGCGCGCGCCCCTGCGCACCCCGCCGATCCGCGCCTCTTGCCCGTCACGCAGTTGCCCCAAAGCCTGCCCCAATCCCTGCAACGCCTGCACCACGGGTTTCAAACCGCCACGATGGCTGCTTTGGTCATTCTGACGGCGCTGGCCACAACCTTTACGCTGCTTGCAGCCTTTGGTCTTGCGCCCTGGCTGTCGATTTCGGCCGGCTGGGGGACGGCCACGCCCAGCGAGGTCGGGCTTTGGTTGCAAATCGGTGGCACGATGCTGTTGCTGGGCCTGTGTTTTTACATGCCTGCGGCCTGGCGCGTGCTGAAGCTGGAACACTCCCACCGCCGCTTTGCCCTGTCGCTTGAGGATATCACCCGGGCCTATCACGCGGCCCATGCAGCGGATCGTGCGGGGGCATTCGCCCTGTCTGGGGAATTCGAAGACATGCGCACCCGGCTCGCCCATCTGCGCGCCCACCCCGATCTGGCCCATCTTGAGCCGGAAATTCTGGAAGCGGCCGCGCAAATGAGTCACGTCAGTCGCGATCTTGCGGTGGTCTATAACCACGACAAAGTCGCGCGCGCCAAGGCCTTTCTGGCCCATCGCCAGCACGAAGCCGACCGCTATCTCGAAAACCTCGACATGGCGCTGAAAACCACCGGAGAAATGAAGCGCTGGATGGGCGATATCGAGCACAATGAACGCGAGGCCGAACGCCAGCTCTTGCAGCTTGAGGCCGATTTGCGCGCGATCCTGCCCAACCTTGGCTATGATTTCGAGGATGACGATGCGCCCGCGCAGCCTCAGGAGGCGCGCGACACGAATGTCGTGAAAATGGCCGGAAAACCCGCCCTGAACGATCGCCCCCTCTGATCGCCCCCCCGATCAGACCGTGGCAAGGCTGCATCGACGCCCCCTTGTATCGGGCCGCAACTGCGCTCAAATTCCCCCGATGAGCGCGCTCCGAATTGCCAACCTCTCCCTGCTGATCCTCTACCCGATTGCCTGGGCGGCCCCCTTGCTGAAGGCAGGGCTGTTGCCGCTGTTCAAACTGTCGCAAATCTCTGTTTTGTCGGGGCTGTCTGCCCTGTGGCACACCGATCTCTTTTTGTTCGGTGTGGTTCTGGTCTTTGCGGTGATCGCGCCCGTCGCAAAAATTGTCGCGCTCGACGGGGCGTTGCGGCGCAACCGCCACCCCCTTCGCAGCGTCACTGCGCTGGGGCGGCTGGCGATGGCGGATATTTTCCTGATGGCCATTTATGTCACCGTGATCAAAGGCATCGGGATCGGGCGGGTCGAGGTGGGCTGGGGCCTGTATCTGTTTACAGCCTGCGTTGTGATGTCGCTGTGGATTTCGGCCTGTGCCAAACGGCGCGCCCCTTGAGGAACGTAAAGAGAACGTGCTAAGAGCGGGCAACCCCGCGCGCCAACCCTTGGAGACCCGATGGCCAAGCCCCTAACCTTTACCTGCACCGCTTGCGGCGTGGGCGCATCGAAATGGTCGGGGCGCTGCGATGCCTGCGGCGAGTGGAATTCGATCATCGAGGAAAAGCCCCTCTCGGCCTCTGGCCCCGCGTCCAAATCCTTGGGGGCATTGCGCGGCAAACCTGTCCCGCTTTCGGACCTTGCGACCCGCGAAGCCCCCCCGCCGCGCACCCTGTCGGGGATGGATGAACTGGACCGCGTTCTGGGCGGCGGATTGGTGCCCGCCTCGGCCACGCTGGTTGGGGGCGATCCGGGCATCGGGAAATCGACGCTCTTGCTGCAGGCGGCGGCGAAATTCGCACTGGCAGGTCTGAAAACAATCTACGTCTCGGGCGAGGAGGCCTCGGCGCAGGTGCGGATGCGCGCGCAACGTCTGGGCTTGGAAAAAGCGCCCGTCAAACTGGCGACCGAAACCAATCTGCGCGACATTCTGACGACGCTTGAGGCGGAAAAACCCGATCTGGCGATCATCGATTCGATTCAAACCATGTGGGCGGACAATGTCGAAAGCGCGCCCGGATCGGTCGCGCAGGTGCGTGCGGCCGCCCATGAGTTGACCACTTTCGCCAAACGCACGGGCGTGTCGGTGATTTTGGTGGGCCATGTCACCAAAGAGGGCCAGATCGCGGGGCCGCGCGTGGTGGAACATATGGTCGACACGGTCATTTATTTCGAAGGCGAGCGCGGCCACCAGTTTCGAATCCTGCGGGCGGTGAAAAACCGTTTTGGCCCTGCGCAGGAGATCGGCGTGTTTGAAATGACGGGCGACGGGCTTGCGGAGGTGGTGAACCCCTCGGCGCTTTTCCTGTCGAGCCGCGACAAACCCGCGCCCGGATCGGTCGTTTTCGCCGGAATAGAGGGCACGCGCCCCGTTCTGGTCGAATTCCAGGCGCTTGTCTCGCCCTCGCCCCATTCCCAACCGCGCCGCACGGTGGTGGGCTGGGACGGCTCGCGGCTGGCGATGATTTTGGCGGTCCTTGAGGCGCGCTGCGGCATTCCCTTCACCGGTCTTGATGTCTACCTCAATGTCGCTGGCGGGATGAAGGTCTCCGAACCTGCTGCGGACCTTGCGGTGGCTGCTGCCCTGTTGTCGGCGCGTGAAGATGTGGCAATTCCGCCAGATACCGTTGTTTTTGGCGAGATTTCCCTGTCAGGCGCGCTGCGCCCCGTGGGTCAGACGGAAAACAGGTTGAAAGAAAGCTCGAAACTTGGTTTTACAGGCGCGATTGCACCCGCAGGCACCAAAGCTGCGGCCATGGCAGGCATGAGCCTGCGCGAGGTCTCTGATTTGGTCACCTTTGTGGGCGAAACTTTCGGCGCCGGTTGACGCCGGTTCTGGCCCCAAGGGGTCGAAAGGGGCGCCATGGACGGCTTTACAATTATCGACGGCATCGTCGCATTGATCATCATTATTTCCGCGATCCTTGCCTATTCGCGCGGGGTGGTGCGCGAATTGATGGCGATTGCAGGCTGGGTGGCTGCGGCTGTTCTGGGGTATATTTTCGCGCCCCAAGCCGTGCCTTTGGTCAAGGAAATTCCCTACATCGGCAACATTTTCGCCGATAGCTGCGAGCTTGCCACCATCGCCGGGTTCGGTGTGGTTGCGGCCATCGCGCTGGTGATTGTGTCGGTCTTTACGCCGCTTTTTGCCTCTGCCGTTCAACGCTCGGCACTTGGCGGACTCGATCAGGGGCTGGGGTTTGTGTTTGGCGTGCTGCGCGGAATCATTCTGGTCGCCGTGGCGATGGTGGTTTACGACCGTGTTGTTCTCTCCGACAGCATCCCCGTGGTGGATAATTCGCGCACTGCCAAAGTCTTTGCCCGCTCCTCGCTCGCGCTCGACGAGCAAATGCCCGAGGATGCGCCCGGTTGGATCGTGGCCCGCTACGAAAGCCTCGTGTCCACCTGCACCCAATAATTCCTCGCGCGTCGCATCCCTTGCGGCGCGTTTTTATTATGCGGCGCGTTTTTATTATGCGGCGCGTTTTTATTCCCCCTGCGCGTGCCTTGCGCGGGGGAGCGTTGTTTTTCTAGGTTCTTTCGTTGCTTTCTCCTCGTTGCTCTCCTTGTTTTGATGGCACGCCCTTTGGAAACTTTGTGATAGTTCCGTGACACTGGGCCGTTAACAGACTAAAGGATGGGCGTCTTTCCTCCCCCGGATTCGGAGCTGCCCATGATCCGTGATGACCTGCGCGACATGCCCCCTGCGACCCCTTTCGACGATGATAAACTCAAAGAAGAATGCGGCGTTTTTGGCGTGATCGGCGTCACCGATGCGGCCAACTTTGTCGCCCTTGGCATGCACGCCTTGCAACACCGTGGCCAAGAAGCAGGCGGCATCGTCGCCTATGACCCCGACACGGGGTTCAACTCGGCGCGCCACTTTGGCTATGTGCGCGACAATTTTACCTCGCAACGCGTGATGGAAACCCTGCCCGGCGCGCTCGGCATCGGCCATGTGCGCTATTCGACGGCGGGCTCCAAAGGCCACACCGCGATCCGCGATGTCCAGCCCTTCTTTGGCGAATTTGCCATGGGGGGCGCGGCGATCGCGCATAACGGCAACATCACCAATGCCAACGCCCTGCGCCGCGAACTCATTGAACGCGGCTCTATTTTTCAGTCGTCCTCGGATTCCGAATGCATCATCCACCTGATGGCGCGCTCGCTTCAACGCAATATTCCCGAACGCATGAAAGACGCGCTGCGCCGTGTCGAAGGCGCGTTTTCCGTGGTCGCCATGACGCGCACCAAACTGATCGGTGTGCGCGATGCGCGCGGCGTGCGTCCGCTGGTGCTTGGTAAAATCGGCGATCAGGGCTATGCGTTGTCGTCGGAAACCTGTGCGCTCGACATCATCGGTGCGGAATTCGTGCGCGAAATCGAGCCGGGTGAAATGGTGGTGATTTCTGCGGGCAAGGTCGAAAGCTTCAAACCCTTCGACCCCAAGCCCTCGCGGTTCTGCATTTTCGAACAGGTCTATTTCTCGCGCCCCGACAGTATCCTTGGCGGGCGCTCGGTCTATGAAACCCGCCGTCAGATCGGTGTGGAACTGGCGCGCGAAGCGCCGGTCGAGGCCGATCTGGTTTGCCCCGTGCCGGATTCCGGCACCCCCGCAGCCATCGGTTTCAGCCACGAGTCGGGCATTCCCTATGGCATGGGGATCATCCGCAACCAGTATATGGGCCGGACCTTCATCGAACCCTCCGAGCAGATCCGCAACATGGGGGTGCGCCTCAAGCTCAATGTGAACCGCGCGCTCATCCGCGACAAACGCATCATTCTGGTCGATGACTCGGTTGTGCGGGGCACCACTTCGCGCAAGATCAAGGATATGCTGCTGGATGCAGGCGCGGCCGAGGTCCATTTTCGCATCGCCTCGCCGCCCACGATGTGGCCCTGTTTTTACGGGGTCGATACACCGGATCGTGACAAGCTGCTTGCCGCGCAGATGACGGTCGACGAAATGCGCGACCATCTGGGGGTCGATAGTTTGAAATTTATCTCCCTTGACGGGCTGTATCGCGCCGCCGGGGTCGCCGAAGGGCGCGATGCGGCCGCACCTGCGTTTTGCGATGCCTGTTTCTCCGGCGAATATCCGGTGGTCCCCTCGGATATGATCGAAAAGGGCTTCGAGATGAAAACCGCCGCTGAATAGGCACGGATTTCAACCTGACTTCAAAGACTTACGTCAAACAAACACACGCCGCGCAGCTCCCTGCGCGGCGTTTTTCTTAACGCGCGACCGGCAATAAAGTTCCCATGAAATTTCGCCATTGGCGAGATTTCGCCACCTTGGGAAACAATGCGTTGATCCCAAGGGGGATCTGGTCAAAAAAACACAGGCTCACGGGATGATGAGCAATTGTTATAAAAACCAGATTTTCGCGTGGGACGGGACATATGCCCGCGCAACCGACTGATAAACGGGACACGGGGACAGTTTACATTGACAGCCAAGACCAACAACCCAATCACATTGGGCCGCTACATTTTGCTTGCCGGCCTCCTGCTGACCGCCGCTTGTTCGAACACTGCTGATGTCACCCGTTTCGCCGGCATGGACCTGCGCGCAGGGCTTGCCACCAAAGAACCCACCCTCGACGAAAACCGCGTGGCCTTTGCCATTGCCGAAGCCGCCAAGCTGCGCGCGCGCGGCCAGCGCGTCTGGTGCGTGCCCTTCGCCCGCAATGCCTCGGGCATCCAACTGCGCGGCAATGCGCATCTGTGGTGGAATGCCGCTGTCGGCAAATACGCCCGTGGCAACGAGCCCCAAGTTGGAGCTGTGATGGTGTTTTCTGCCTCGCGCTCGATGAAAATCGGCCATGTCGCTGTCGTGTCCAAGGTCGTGTCCGATCGCGAAATCCTGATCGATCATGCCAACTGGAAACGCAATCAGGTCACCCGTGGCCAGCGCGTTGTCGATGTGTCCAAGAACGGCGACTGGTCGGCGGTAAAGGTTGAAAGCGCGCCAGGATCGCTTGGCCGCACGAACCCCGTTTCGGGCTTTGTCTATTCCAAAGCGCTTAGCCTCTAAGGCTCCAAAGCCCGCCCATCCCGCGCGGTTTCATCCCAAGACGTCCAGCCCCCGCCCCTGTTTATCGGTGCGGGGGTTTTCTTTTGCCCAAGCACTGCGACGGGCTTCGGGTGGAACTTGCCAAAATCCGGTGCGGCTTTTAGGTCTGGGGCAGGAATGTGAACTGGAGTCGCCCCATGCCCTCGATCCTCGACCTCGATCCGCGTTGGCGCAAATTGCAAGAGGCAGGCGGCGTGATCGACGTCGGCTTTGACCACCCCACCGACTGGCCCTATGGCGCGCGCGGCGATGCGCCTTTCGTCAAGGAGGGCGACGACCAGCTGGCGGCCGATCTGGCACGCTTTGGCGATGCGCGCTATCTGCGCGCCATTGTGTCCCTGCCCATCCGCGGCTCGGACGATCACGTCAATATCGCGCTTTGGGCCGAGGTGGCGGGGCCGGTGTTCTACACCTATCTCGAGATGCTCGATGGCAAAGAGGCCCCCGATCCCACCCCCGCCCGCCTTGCCTCCGATCTGTCGGTTCTGGGGACCGGCACGGATTTGATGCTGGATTTTGGCGATGGCTCTGCACGCCCGCTGGCCGAGCCCCAGGACGGTGCCCTTGCCGGTCTCGCGCGCGACGGGATTTCGCTTGATCAGCTGATGGCGCTTTACGACGCGGTCGGGGTCGAGCTGCCCTAGCCCCGCACGCCCCCCTCTTGACCCTCTGGCCCAAACCCGCCAAAGACAGCCGCATGACCCAGAACACAAGCGATAAAATGACCAAAGTTGCCCTCATCACCGGCGCCTCGCGCGGCCTCGGCGCAGCCCTTGCAGAAGCGCTGTGCGAGACCCACCACATCGTTGCTGTCGCGCGCACCACCGGCGCGCTTGAGGAACTGGATGACCGCATTCAGGCGCGCGGCGGTCAAGCCACGCTGGCCCCGATGGACATCACCAACCCCGATGCCATGGCCCATCTGTGCCGTGGCATTTATGATCGCTGGGGGGCGGTCGATCTTTGGGCACATACGGCCATTTTCGGTCAGATGCTGTCGCCCGCCGATCACATCGACGCCAAGGACTGGGCCAAATCCGTCGCCGTCAACGTGGCGGCCACCGGCCAGTTGATCCCGATGGTCGCGCCCCTGCTGAGCATGGGCGATACGATGGGCACGGCGCTGTTTTTCGACGACAAGGCCGCAACGGGCAAATTCCACGCCGCCTATGCCGCCAGCAAAGCCGCGCAGATCGAACTGGCCAAAGCCTGGGCGCTGGAAGCCAACCCGATCGCCAAAGCCCCGATGGTGCATGTGCTGACCCCTGCCGCGATGCCCACGGCGCTGCGCGCCCGCCACCACCCCGGCGAAGATCGCAGCGCCCTTGCCAGTTGCGCCACCGAGGCCAGGCGCCTGCTTGCGCAACTCGTCTAGAGCCACAGGCCACGCCAGATCCGCGCATAAATTGCGCGCGCCCCATTTGCCGCCCCAAAGTTTGGCCCCAAAGTCTGGCCCAAAAGTTTACTGCGCCGACGACCCCTCTGCCTTGCGCGCCGCCCTCACCGCTTGTGAGTGCGCGCCACCTGCTTTAAGCAGGAAAACAAGAGCGTAAAAAGGGGCGGACATGCGGATTCTCATCACCAATGACGACGGAATCAACGCCCCGGGACTTGCGGTTTTACATGCCATTGCCAAGGATCTGGCCGGTCCCGCGGGCGAGGTCTGGACCGTCGCACCCGCCTTCGAGCAATCCGGCGTCGGCCACTGCATTTCCTATGCCCATCCGACCTTGATTTCCGAAATGGCACCGCGCCGCTGGGCCGCCGAAGGATCGCCCGCCGATTGCGTCCTTGCAGGGCTTTACGACATCCTGCCCGACAAGCCCGATCTGGTGCTCTCGGGCGTGAACGCGGGCAATAATGCGGGCGAAAACGTCATGTATTCGGGCACCATCGGCGGCGCAATGGAAGCGGCCTTGCAAGGGGTGCCCGCCATTGCCCTGTCGCAATTTCTGGGCCCCGAAACCAAAGATCTTGCCAATCCGTTTGAAAGCGCCGCAGCGCATGGCGCGGCGACTGTCCGCGCGCTACTCGACACCGCCGTTTGGGACAAAGACCACGATTACCGGTTATTTTACAACGTAAATTTCCCCCCCACCACTGCCGCCAACACCAAGGCGCCCCGCATTGCCTCCCAGGGGCGGCGCGGCAAAACCGCTTTCGGGATCGAGGCGCAGCTGTCGCCCTCGGGACGGCGGTTTTTGTGGGTCACGGGGCACCCGCAACAGGTGGACACGGGCGCGGGCACGGATGTGGGGGAAAATATGCGCGGCCATATCTCGATCACGCCCATGCGTGCCGATCTGACCGCCTATGACGCCCTCGATGATCTGAAAGCGCGCTTTTCATGAGCGGATATGACGCTGAAACCAAAATGGCCTATCTCTATGCCCTGCGCTCGAAGGGCGTGACGGATTCACGCACGCTGACGGCCATGGAACGGGTGGACCGCGGCCTCTTCGTGCGCGGCCTCTTCGCAGAGCGCGCCTATGAGGACATGCCGCTGCCGATTTCCTGCGGCCAGACGATTTCCCAACCCTCCGTCGTCGGGCTGATGACCCAAGCCCTGGATGTGCAGCCCCGCGACAAGGTGCTCGAGGTCGGCACGGGCTCTGGCTATCAGGCGGCGGTGCTCGCGCAGCTTGCGCGCCGCGTCTACACGGTTGACCGCTACAAGCGCCTGGTGCGCGAGGCGCAGGCGGTATTCGATCAGCTCGACCTCGGCAATATCACCGCTTTTGCCGCCGATGGCAGCTTTGGCTTGCCCGATCAGGCTCCGTTTGATCGCATTCTCGTGACCGCCGCTGCCGAAGACCCCCCCGGCCCCCTCTTGGCGCAACTGCGCGTCGGGGGTATCATGGTCGTGCCCGTCGGTCAGTCCGATGCGGTGCAAAGCCTGATCAAGGTCACCCGACTGGAGTCAGGTTTCGATTACCACGAACTGCGCCCTGTGCGGTTTGTCCCCCTGCTCGAGGGTCTCGGACAGGAATAGGATATCCGCAAAAAGGCATACGACCCCCACAGGGAGCCCGTTCACAACAGGCCCCGTTACCAGTATAAAATGTCACCCCAAGCTTCGGAGCACACGAAGCACATCGAACATAGCCCCGTGCAGACTGGCCAGTCAGACCCCACCAGTTGCGCATTTTGGCAGAGCACTTTGGCAGAGGACCCGAGCAATGACAGTGATCCCCGCTTTTCTCGCGATTGACGCAAACGCCCCGCGTTTGTCCCCCCCGACGCGCCACGCACGCGCGCTGCGGCTCACAGCGGCTTGCGGCGCGCTGGTGCTGCTTTCGGCCTGCGGCGGCAAACCGCTGGATTTCGACCTGCGCGGGCTGACGGACGGGTTTTCAACCGCCGATGCCGCGATCGCCGCGACAGAAGCCCGCCCCGATCCCGACAGCCGCGGCGTGATTTCCTACCCGACCTATCAGGTGGCCGTCGCCCAACGCGGTGACACCATCGACACGGTCGCCAACCGCATTGGCATGAACGCCTCGGAACTGGCCGCCTACAACGGCATTCCGATGGGCACGGGCCTGCGCGCGGGCGAAGTCATCGCCCTGCCCCGCACCGCCGCCAACACCCAGGTCGCCGCAGGTACCATTGCCTCGGGCGCAATCACCAGCGGTCCGATCGACGTGGTCACCCTGGCCAACGAAGGCATCAGCGCCTCCGAAACCGGCGCAAGCGCGCAACCCACCGTCACGCCCGCACCGACCCCGTCCGCCAGCGCGGGACAGGCCGAACCGATCCGCCACCAGGTCCAGCGCGGCGAAACCGCCTATTCCATCGCGCGGCTCTACGATGTCTCCGTGCGCGCGCTGGCCGATTGGAACGGCCTTGGTTCGGACCTTGCGGTGACCGAAGGGCGCTACCTCCTGATCCCCGTCAAGCAAGGTTCGGTCGCCACACCGGCCCCCGCGAATGCAGGGGCCATGGCCGCTTCCGCCCCTGCCCCGGCGCCGACGGCACCCGCTGCGACCACGGCGCCCGGCGCGGGCACGCCGACACCGACGCCGCCCTCGGCAGCCGCCCCCCTGCCCAGCACCACCCCCGCACCGGCCAGCACGCAGACCGCAACCGCCACGCCGGATCTGGGGGCAACCCGCTCGACCAGCGCGGAAATGGCCGCCCCCGTTCCCGGCGCGATCATCCGCGATTACGACGCGTCCAGTTCCAGCTTTATCCTCTTTTCCGCCCCTGCGGGCACCACGGTGAAAGCGGCCAAAGACGGCACGGTCAAACTGATCTCCAAAAACGCCGATGGCGTACAGATCATGGTTGTCGATCACGGCGGCGGCCTGCAAACGGCCTATAGTTTCATCGACGGGATCACGGTTGCCAAAGGCGCATCGGTGAAACGGGGCCAGAGCATCGCGAAGGTAACAGCCAATGAATTCAATGCCTTGCAATTCATGGTTTTCAAAGGCACCTCAACGGTAGATCCGACGCCCTATTTGCAGTGACCCCTCGGATACCACGCAGTTCCAATCAAAGGCCGCACCGCAAGCTGTGGCCTTTGTCGTTTTACGCCCCGTAGCCTGCGCCCAAAAGCGCGCCGATCCGGTCAATCGTGCGCCGGACCTGCGGCAGATGACGATCGTCGTCATGGGTGACCAGCCACTGATCGTGACTGAGCTCCGCAATGACGGGGCTTTGGCGGATCAACGCAGGGTGCCGCTCGCCGATAAAGGTTGGCAGCACGGCGATCCCCTTGCCCGCCAGCGCGAGGTCCAGACAGTTGCGTGGCGCGGTCACTTCGCACAGGGTTTGCGCCGCCGCATGCTGCGCGACCCAGCGCGCGGACGGCGTCGCGGCCTGCAACTTGATCCATAAATCCGGCGCTTGAGCTGTGCCATACAGCGCGAAATCAACCCGCGCGAGCGCACGCCCCGCAAGGCCCGAACCCGTGGGCCGTTGATTGCGAAACCCGATCGCAACATCGCGGTGCGCGATATCAAGCACGGCTTCGGAACTGACAAAGCGCAATTGGACATCGGCAGGCGTCCCCTGCAAGGCGTCAAGATTGTCCAGCAAAAACAAAGTCGTCCAAGTCCCCGCCGACAGTTTGACCCGTGGAATGCGCCCCGCTTCCTCCCGCGCGCCCAGACGCAGCAGGCGGGCCTCTATCGGGCCAAGGTCCGCCAGCAGCGCGTGCCCCTGCGCCGTCAGCGCATAGCCGCGATCCTGACGGATGAACAAATCCTGCCCGAGCCTGCGCTCAAGCTGGTGCATCCGGCGTCCAAGGGTCGCAGCGCTGCGCCCCGTGTCGCGCACGGCGCCCGACAGGCCCCCCGCCCGCGCCACCGCAAGGAACAGCGCAAAGTCGTCCCAGTTCGAACTCTTTTCATCCATGAAATGCAGACTTCAATCCGTTTCATTCCGTCAACCCTACCCAACGCCTAAGCTGGGGACAGGTCAAGAGACGGATGCGCCTCACACGCGCGGAAAGGACTGCAGATGGACCCTTGCCAGCACCACAGACAAGCCGACGCGCAGCAGGTTTTCTACACCACCCACGCCTGTCGCGGCTGTCGTTGGCTTTACGCCATAACCACGATGGATCTGGGCGCCCCGTTTCGCGCGTTGTTTCGCGCCCCGTTTCGCGCTCTGGGGCGCCTCGCGTTTAACGCAGGGCCACGCCCTTGCGCCCTGCCAGATCGACAAAGAACTGCCAGGCAACCCGACCGGAACGCGCGCCCCGCGTTGCCTGCCATTCGATGGCCTGCGCGCGCAGGTCGTCGTCACTGATTTCGACGCCATAGGCATCGCAATAGCCGCGGATCATTGCGAGATACTCGTCCTGCGTGCAGGGGTGAAAGCCCAACCACAGGCCGAAACGATCCGACAGAGACACTTTTTCCTCGACCGCCTCGCCGGGCGAAATGGCGGTCGAGCGCTCGTTTTCGATCATATCACGCGGCATCAAATGGCGGCGGTTCGACGTGGCATAGAGCAACACGTTGTCAGGGCGTCCCTCGATCCCCCCGTCCAGAACCGCCTTGAGCGACTTGTAGTGCTGATCGTCATGGCTGAAGGACAGATCGTCGCAAAACAGCAGAAACTGCGACTTCGAGGCCCGCAAAAGCCGCATCAAACGGGTCACGGAAGGCAGGTCATCGCGCTGCATTTCAACGATTTTCAAGTCCAGCCCCTGCGCGCGCACGGCAGCGTGAACCGATTTCACCAGCGATGATTTCCCCATACCACGCGCGCCCCAAAGCAGTGCGTTGTTGGCCGGAAGTCCGCGCGCGAATTGCAGCGTATTTTCCAGCAGGGTTTCGCGCGCGCGCCCGACCCCGACCAGCAGGGACAGGTCCACGCGGCTGACCTTGGCGACAGGCACCAGCCGGTCCGGGGCCGTGTGCCAGACAAAAGCCTCGGCCGCGCTGAAATCAGGGGCGGGTTCGGGAGCAGGCGCGAGACGCTCCAGCGCCTGCGCGATGCGCGCCAATGCGACGGTGTCAGAGGTCATAGCTCTTCGTCCTCGTCCAGAATTCCGTCCTCACGCAGCTGTTTGAGACGCTTTTTCTCAACGTAGCGCACCAGCAGGATCGAGATTTCATACAGCCCGTACACCACGCTAAAGAGGATCAGTTGCGTCGTGACCTCCGGCGGGGTCAGCAAGGCTGCAAGCAGCAAAATTGCCACCACGGCATATTTGCGCGTCCCTGCAAGCCCGCGTGACGTGACCAGCCCCGCCTTGCCCATCAGCGTCAGCAAAACCGGCAATTGAAAACACAGACCAAAAGCGACGATCAGCTTGAGCGTAACATCCAGAGTTTCGTTCACCTTGCCCTGAAAAACGATATCGACGCCGGTGCTTGCGGGCGGGGTTGCGCCGGTTGCGCCGCCCAGACTGTCAACGGCGTTGCCCAGAACCGCCGTTACAATCGAGGAGGCATCCGCAAAGCCAAGAAAGAACGACATGGCCAGCGGCGTTACGACGAAATGCGCAAAACAGGCCCCAAGGATAAACAGCACCGGCGAGGCAATGAGAAACGGCAAAAACGCATTCTTTTCCGTCCGATACAGACCCGGCGCGATGAAGCGCCACATCTGGTAGGCAATCACCGGAAAGGACAGGCCAAGGCCAAAAACCATCGAAATACGGATGAGGGTAAAGAAATATTCCTGCGGGGCGGTATATTGCATCACCGGATTGGGATTCCCCAGCGCGCGCATCGAGTTTTCGATTGGAATCAAAAGGATATCCAAGAGAGGCCGCGCCACCGTAAAGGCCACAACCATGCCCACCAAAAAGGCCACGACAGACCAAATGATCCGCGTGCGCAATTCGGCCAAATGTTCAATCAGCGGGGCGGTGCTGTCTTCTAGATCGTCAATCTGGCTCATTGCGAGGGGTCATCCACGGGTTTTGGGGCGGGCGTCTGGGACGCGGCCGCGGCGGGTTTCGCCTTTGTTTTGCGCACGGGCTTGGTGGGGGTTTTGCCCGTCACTTTCTCCATCGCCTGCGCCATCTCGGCCGCATCTTTGACCTTGGGCGTTTTCTTGGTCGCGCGTTTTGCCGCTGATTTCTTTGGCGATTTGGCGGGTCCCTTCGCGGCGGTCCTCTTCGCTGCGGGGGGCTTGGTCGCGGGATCTGCCGGCGCAGCTGCGCCGGGGTCCGCCACAAGCGCAGGTTCATCCGCCAAGGGGTCTGCGTCCAGATCCATGCGGTCGGCTTCGATTTCCGAGGCGACGCGCGCGGCCTCCAGATCCGGGGAGGCCACATCCTTGGGCGCTGTGCCGTCGCTTTTGGCGACCGATGCGCCGATGGTTTGCCCGCCGATGGAATTGCCGCCAACCGGATCCCATTTCTCGAATTTCGAGGCGGCCTTGTTGAGCGCATCCAACCCCATGGCTTTCGGATTTGACACGGATTTCAACGTGTTCGCCGCATCTTTTACGCCGGTTTCATCAGCGGCAGCTTCCATCGCGCGCGAAAACTCACGCGCCATATTTTTGGCGCGGGCCGTAAACCGTCCCAAGGTGCGAAACATCATCGGCAGGTCTTTGGGACCCACCACGATGAGCGCCACAACGCCGATCACGAGTAATTCGGACATGCCGATATCGAACATGCCTGCCGCCTTTCCTTAGGTCTGCTGGTCGCCCGTTCGGGGGACTCAGACCTCTTTTTTCTCTTCGGAGGCAGCCGGGGTCACCAGAGGTGCCGTTTCGGTGCCATGGACGATTTTGGTGTCTGCTGCCGCTTGGGCGGCCTGTTTTTCAGCTTCGATTTCGCTGTCACCGTCATTCACGCCTTTTTTGAAGGCGGTGATGCCTTTGCCGACCTCACCCATCAGCGACGACACTTTGCCGCGACCGAAAAGGACCAGAACGACCACGGCGATCAAAAGCAGGCCGGGGATGCCGATATTGTTGAGCATGTAGATTTCCTCGAAATGGCGCAAAGAGCGCGAAATGCTGTGGGCTTTGATCTAAACGACCTCTCTGCCCTTTGAAAAGCCACAAAACAGTGCGCAGCGGTGCTTGCATAACATTGGCGCGACAGCGTAGCCTCGGGCAAGACAACTGACAGGTTTGTGTCAGTAAATACAAAGCCGGTTTCTGCCCCTGCGAGGACCATGCCCGCCCCCACGCCTCCCACATCCGCGCCCCGCGCGCGCGCGGCCAAATCCGCAAGCCCCGCCCGCGCCGAGCGCCTGTCGCGTCTGGTGAAAGCCCTGCAGGACGGCGCGGTTCATAGTGCCAGCGATCTGGCGCGCGCGCTTGGCGTGAGCGCGCGCACCATCTGGCGTGACATGGACGTGCTGCGCGCCGCCGGTTTCAGCCTCAGCGGCACGCGCGGCGCGGGCTATCGCCTGACCCCCACGATCCAGTTGCCAGCGCTGCATGTGACATTGGCCGAACTTGAGGCGCTGCATCTGGCGCTGGCGATCCTGTCGGAGGCGGCAGATGCCGATCTGGCTCAGGCCGCCGCAGGACTGGCCAGCAAGATCGACGATGGGCTGCCGGAACAGGCGGCGATGAGCGCCCCGCACCCGCGCGGCTTTTCCCTTCATCCTTTCGCCAGCCCCAGCGCGGCGGCGCGTCACATCCCGCTGCTGCGCGCCGCCATTCGCGAACGCCGTGTGTTGCGGGCGCGCTTAAAACAGGCGGACGGCACGCGTGTGACACGGCTCATCCACCCGCAATCAATTGAATATATGGGGAAACTTTGGCGTGTGATCTTTTGGTCGGTCGAAGATACAACCCCGATGTCCCTGCGCGTGGACCAGATCGACAGCCTCATCGACACGGGCGCCGCCTTTGGCGCCCCCCCGCAGGACGGCTAAAGCGGCTCGCTGGCAAAGACAAAACACCGCTCGCGGCGCAGCATCAGCCAGAGCGGCGTGCCGACCTTGGGCAAAAACACACTTGGCACCGTCGCGGTCAGGATCGAGCCATCGTAATCCATGCGAAACTCCACAAGGCTTTCGCGCCCCATGAACCGCGCGCGCTCGACGATGCCGCGGGCAGGCACCCCGTCTTGCGCCGTCGGATTCGGCCCGCGTCCCGCGCGATCAAAGTCGATGCGCAGATGCTGGGGGCGCACAACGATATCCACCGGCGTGCCGTCGCCATACCCCGGCGCAAGGAATTCGCCAAAGGGCGTGCTGACCAAAGCCCCCTGCACCGTTCCCTTGATCACATTGATATCGCTAAAAAACATCGCGGCGCGCTTGTCGACGGGCGCGTTGTAAATATTGTAGGGCGCGCCCTGTTGCACGATCCGGCCATCCCGCATGAGGGCGATTTCATCGGCCATGCGCATCGCCTCGTCGGGCTCATGCGTGACCAAAAGCACCGCCGTGCCTTCGGCCTTCAACACATCCAAGGTCGTGTCGCGAATTTCGTCCTTGAGCCGTTCGTCGAGGCCTGAAAACGGCTCGTCCATCAGCATGATCGACGGTTTAGGCGCAAGCGCGCGCGCAAGCGCCACCCGTTGCTGCTCGCCGCCCGAAAGTTCGTGAGGAAAGGAATCGATGGCCCGCGCCAGATCCACTTTCTTTAACAGTTCCAGAACCTTACCACGCTTTTCGCCTTTGCGCCCCGTCAACCCGAAGGCAACGTTTTGCAGCACCGAAAGATGGGGGAACAGCGCGAAATCCTGAAACATCAACCCGATGGAGCGCCCTTCGGGCGGCACACGGTGGATCGTGTCGCAGACCAGCTGGCCATCGACGTAAATCTCGCCCGCGTCCTGCATATCCACGCCGGCAATGATGCGCAGCGTGGTGGATTTACCGCAGCCGGACGGTCCCAAAAGGCAGGTCACCTGGCCCGGCATCACCCGCAAGGACACGCCGTCCACCACATCCCGCCCGCCAAAGCTGCGACGGATATCGCGGATTTCCAGACGCGGTTGCGGCGCGCTCACTTGGTCGGGCTGAGGCAAGGCAAGAAGTTCCTGAGCAAAGTCATCGGCTTTTTCCACTACCAGCGCGGCCGTGCAAGCGCAACTCCCGCCCCGCCGCCAGCGCCGCGCAGGCCCTTAGAAAGTTGCGTTGATCGCGCCGCCGTCGAGCAGGATATTCTGCCCCACCATGAAGCCTGCATGTTGCGAGCACAGATAGGCACAGGTCGCGCCGAATTCCTGTGGGGTGCCGTAGCGCCCTGCCGGAATATCTTTGCACTGCGCGGCCTTAGCCTGTTCGCGGGTGATGCCTTGTCGCTCGGCGGTGCCGGTGTCGCGGGCCAGCGTGCGGTTGGTATCATGGCTCCCGGGCAGCAGGTTGTTGATCGTCACGCCCTTGGGCGCAACCTGGCGCGCTGTGCCGGCCACAAAGCCCGTAAGCCCCGTGCGCGCGGAATTCGACAGGCCCAGCGCCGCGATCGGCGCCTTGACCGACTGGCTGGTGATATTGACCACGCGGCCCCAGCCCTGCGCCATCATCCCCGGCAAGAACGCCTGCATCAGCGCGATGGGGGCCAGCATATTGGCATCAAGGGCGCGGATGAAATCGTCGCGGTCCCAGTCGTTCCACAGCCCCGGAGGCGGGCCGCCCGCATTTGTGACAAGAATGTCGAGCGTCCCGCAGGCGGCGATCACCCGCTCCTGCCCCTTCGGGTTTGAAATATCGGCGGCCACAGCCGTGACCTCAACGCCATACGCGGCGCGAATCCGCTCGGCGCTGGCCTCAAGCGCCTCCGTCCCGCGCGCGTTCATCACCAGATTCACCCCCGCCGCGGCCAGTGCTTCGGCACAGCCAAGGCCCAAGCCCTTGGAGGATGCGCAGACCAATGCGCGCTTGTTGGCAATTCCCAGATCCATGATCCGACCCCTTTTTTAACAAACAGCCTGTGGTCCTATGGCTACCCGTGCCGGCGCGGCGCGTCCAGAGGGGGGCACAGGTGCCGATGACGCGCGGCATCAAACAGGGCGCGCGACACAGAGCTGATTCGCGTTCAGAGGCGAATCGGGCGACGCCTGAGGGGGCAAAGCGGCGCAGATTGACCGGAACCAGCGGGGATACGGGCGGATCTGTCGCACAAAACCGCGCTGTTTCTGGTCCGTTTCTGCGCCGCGGATCCGGCGCGCGGGTCCCATTGTGCCCGCAAAGCCCCTAAATCCTGCCATATTCGAGCCATTGTCACCCGTTATTCCTCAATCTCAGGACGAGGAAAGTTCTGTGTAAGAGTAAAGAGGGCGTTCATTGCAAGACCTTAGCCATTTCCTTAACATGAACCTTACCGTGGCGGTGGGGTGCGACGGGCAGACTCGGCGTGCAACGGATGTTGCGCCCGACGAGACCGAGCAGCCGCTAACCTGCCAAGGGGAGCTGCCTGATATGAGTTTGGACATTACAAAAAACCATCTGCCGACCCAGAGCCTGCCCGTGTATCGCGCGGGCGCCTTTCGGGTGACCAATGGCGTGAACCTGGGCGATCCGATTTCGGATGCCTCGGAACTGTCGCTGGATGATGTGTACGGCATGGCAACGGATGCGCTTGCATTGCCGTTGACGGTCAACCTGTCCGATGTCGACAATGGTCTCACGATTGCCCCGAGCAGCGAAGTCGGCACGCCGGGTGCGCAGATCCATCTCGACTGCTGTCTCACCCTGATGACCCCTGACGGTGCGACCGTCGAGGCGCTCGTTGTGGTCGAAACCAAAGGCGGGATGATCGAAGAGGTCTATCTTTTGCCCTTCGCCGCGCTCCATCCCCTTACGGATTACGCCCTTGTGCGCATCGACACCGAAGATGCGCGGCGCAAGCTGGCCGAAGTCGCCTGTGTCAGCTTCACGCGTGGCACGTTGATCACCCTGGCCAACGGTTTGCAAAAGCGCATCGAAGAACTTGCGATCGGGGATCGTGTGCTGACCCGCAATTCCGGCCCCCAAGAGGTGCGCTGGATCGGCCATCAAACCGTGCGTGCCAGCGGGGCCTTTGCCCCGATCATCATCCGCAAGGGCGCGCTCAACAACGCCAACGACCTGACCGTCAGCCCCAACCACCGGCTGTTCGTCTACCAGCGGCGCGACCAGACCGGCACGGGCAAGACCGAACTTCTGATCAAGGCCCGCTTGCTGGTGAACGGCACCTCCGTGGTGCAATCGGACGGCGGCTTTGTCGATTATTTCCAGTTGATGTTCGACAATCACGAAATCATCTACGCCGAAGGCATCGCCGCCGAGAGCCTGTTTGTGGACACGCGCGTCACACCGTTTTTGCCCGCGGACATCCGCGATCAGGTCGAGCTGCCCTTGCAGGGAATGCGCGAGGGGGCGGGGGCTTTCGAATTGCGCGACGGGTTGATCGACGCATTTGTTGCCGCCGACCTGCTGCGCGCGTCCTCGGCCTGCTGAAGGCAGATCCCCATCCAGGAAAACGGGGCGCTCGCAAGAGGCGCCCCGTTTTTATGTCCTCACGTTTGACGCGTTAGAACCGCGGGCAATAGGCCGTGCCATCCGCGCGCTTGGGGGCTTCCATCAACGCGCCGTCCGCGCCTGTGCACACGGCCGTGCCAGCGGGAAAACTTTGTGCTTCGGTTTGGCCAAGCGGCGTCTGGTTCACGGCAGCCTTGCCGCCTTTGACCGCCAGCTTGCCCGCCCCGACCGCACCTTTCGCCGCCAGTTTTCCGGTACCAACGACACCGTCGACCATCAACTCGCCTGCTTGTTGACGCGAGCAGGCGGTGAGCCCCAGCATCGAGAGGCCAAGTGCTGCACATAGGATCATTCGGGTCATCATATCAATCGTCCTTCCAAACAGGCGGGGCTCACCAAAAGCGCCCTTCAGTGCCTATCATATAGGGCGCGCCCCAATATAAGCAAAACGATTAATCATTGACTTTCAAGTGAATTTATCTTATGGATGATCCATGGACATCACCCTGCTCAAAACCTTTATCGAGGTCGCGCATACCGGCTCGTTCAAAGCGGCCTCAGACCGCTTGTTCGTCACGCAATCGGCGGTCTCCCTACGGGTGCAGCGGATTGAAACCACGCTTGGCAAAGCGCTGTTTGCGCGTTCCAAAGCGGGGGCAGAGCTGACCCCCGCCGGGCGCGAGTTTGAAAAATATGCCGTCTCCCTGATCAAACTCTGGGAAGAGGCCCGCCAGCAGATCGCGATTCCCCAAGGTTACAGCCAAAGCCTGTCCATCGGGGCGCAATATTCGCTTTGGCCGCGCCTCGGGTTTCGCTGGCTGGATGCCTTGCAAGCGGACAGCCCACAGCTCAGCATCCGGACGGAGATGGGGATGCCGGACCGGTTGATGCGCTTTCTGATCGAAGGATCGGTGCAGGTCGCCTTGATGTACACACCACAGTTTCGCCCCGGATTGCGGGTGGAAAAACTGATGGAAGACGAATTGGTGATGGTGGCCTCATGGCCCGATCCGACGCTGGATGTCGCCGGGCGCTACAGCTTTGTCGATTGGGGGCCGGAGTTTGTTCACGCCCATGCCAGCGCCCTGCCCCATCTCACCAGTCCGGGGCTGACGCACGGTCTGGAAGCGATGGTCGCGGAATATATGATCCAGCGCCAATGTGCAGGCTACCTGCCAGCGCGTTACGTCATGCGCTATCTTGAGGAGGGCCGCCTGCACCTGGTGCCCGACGCGCCCCTGTTTCCCTATCCCGTCTACGCGGTTTGGCGCGACGATCTTGACCCCGATGTCACCCGCGCCGCCCGCAGTGCCCTGCAGCGCGTTGTGAGCGCCGTCGATGCGACCCAAGGCGCGATCCTGGACGAGCTGCGCGACCTTAGCGAGGACGCCACTCTGGAAATCCTTGGCCAAGGCGCCCCCCCTCCGCAAGACTGACGCCAGGCACACAGGCCCGCGGCCCTTTTGCGCCAGCGGACCGGCGGCGCGCGCAGGGGCGCTCCGGGGTGCTGGCAGCGGGAAAATACCGCGCTCTGCGGGACTGGCACACGCGGGTATCGCCGCGCGGCCAGCGCGGTGCAAAACAGGGCGCAGGCGCCTTCGCGTCTTGCCCCACGCCCGCCCGCATTGTACATGCAGCCCATGACACAGACCGCTCCCTCCGCCTCCGCCCTTCCGCCCGAGATTGCTCGTCGGCGGACCTTTGCGATCATTTCCCACCCCGATGCCGGCAAGACCACGCTGACGGAGAAATTCCTGCTGTTTGGCGGGGCGATCCAGATGGCGGGTCAGGTGCGGGCCAAGGGCGAAGCGCGGCGCACCCGTTCGGACTTTATGCAGATGGAAAAGGACCGCGGGATTTCCGTGTCCGCCTCGGCCATGTCCTTTGAATATGGCACCTATCGCTTCAATCTTGTGGACACGCCCGGCCACTCGGATTTCTCCGAGGATACCTATCGCACGCTGACGGCTGTGGATGCGGCCGTTATGGTGATTGACGGGGCCAAGGGCGTCGAAAGCCAGACGCAAAAGCTGTTCGAAGTCTGCCGTTTGCGCGATCTGCCGATCCTGACCTTTTGTAACAAAATGGACCGCGAAAGCCGCGACACCTTTGAAATCATTGACGAGATTCAGGAAAATCTGGCAATTGACGTCACCCCTGCAAGCTGGCCCATCGGGGTCGGGCGCGACTTTTTGGGCTGTTATGACATCCTGCACGACCGCCTCGAACTGATGGATCGCGCAGATCGCAACCGCGTCGCTGAAAGCATTTCCATCAACGGCCTCGATGACCCTAAACTGGCCGACCATATCCCCGCGCCGATGCTTGCCAAGCTGCGCGAAGAGGTCGAAATGGCGCGCGAACTGATGCCGACCTTTGACCACAAGGCGGTGCTTGAGGGCACGATGACGCCGATCTGGTTCGGCTCTGCGATCAATTCCTTTGGTGTGAAAGAGCTGATGGACGGGATCGCGCAATTCGGCCCCGAACCGCAAACCCAATCTGCCAGCCCGCGCAACATTGCCGCCGACGAGAAAAAAGTCATGGGCTTCGTGTTCAAGGTGCAGGCCAATATGGACCCCAAGCACCGCGACCGCGTGGCCTTCGTGCGCCTTGCCTCGGGGCATTTCGAACGCGGCATGAAACTGACCCATGTGCGCACGAAAAAGCCGATGGCGATCACCAATCCGGTGCTGTTTCTGGCCTCCGACCGCGAATTGGCCGAAGAGGCTTGGGCGGGTGACATCATGGGCATCCCCAACCACGGCCAGCTTCGGATCGGCGACACGCTGACCGAGGGCGAGGCGATCAGCGTCACGGGGATCCCGTCTTTCGCGCCCGAATTGCTGCAAAATGTGCGCGCGGGCGACCCGATGAAGGCCAAACACCTTGAAAAGGCGCTGATGCAATTCGCCGAGGAAGGCGCTGCCAAAGTGTTCAAACCCTCGATCGGCTCGGGCTTTATCGTCGGGGTCGTGGGCGCGCTGCAATTCGAAGTGCTCGCCAGCCGCATCGAGCTGGAATACGGGCTGCCCGTGCGCTTTGAACCCTCGCAGTTTACGTCTGCGCGCTGGGTCACGGGACCAAAGGACAAGGTCGAAGCCTTCGTCAAAGCCAATCCCCAGCACATCAGCACGGACCATGACGGCGATGTGGTCTTCCTCACGCGCTTGCAGTGGGACATCGACCGCGTCCTGCGCGACCATCCCGAACTCACGCTTTCGGCAACCAAGGAAATGGTGGCCTGATCCCCGGATCGCACAGCCGATCCCGGCCTCCCGCTCCTTGATCAAGCGCCATGCCCGGGTATAACGGGGGGCAGATTGCCACAGAAAAAGGGGCCACAGGGGCCCCTTTTGTCATTGGTCTGGCTTGCGCGCTTGGGATCAGGCGGCGGAAACCTTGGCGTCCATCGTGATTTCACAGCTCAAAACCGCCGACACCGGACAACCCGTTTCGGCCTCTTTCGCGCAGGCCATCACCGTGTCTTCGTCGCCATCCGACTGGATCGACACATCAAGATGGGCCTTCACGATTTTCGGGCCATCGTCCATCGACAGGGAAATTGTCGACGTGGTCTCGACCTTGGCCACTTTGATGCCTTTGCCGCTGAGAATATTGGACAGCGCCATCGAAAAACAGGCCGCATGCGCCGCACCGATCAGCTCTTCGGGGTTGGTGCCCGGCTGGCCATCAAAGCGCGTGTTGAACCCGTAGGGGTTGGAGGAAAGCGCACCGGATTGGGTGGAAACCTTGCCCGTGCCCTCTTTGAGATTGCCTTGCCAGATCGCGGAACCATGTTTGGTGATCATGTTAAACTCCATATTGGCGAGGGCAAAGCAATGCCTTGCGCACCCGCTGTGCGGCGCACCCTGCACGGGCCGCCATGTTACGCAGCCCAACCCGTGGCCGGGCGGAAGGTTCCCTGCGAATTTTTACGAAACCTGCACGATATCGTGCTAGATTGCCGCTCGGATTGACCTTTGCGGGATTCTGCGGTAGCACCGCGCCACTTGAGGGTCATTTTGTGCAAAGACGCACTTTCGCCGCTTCCCTCGCTGACGTTACGGGCCAGAAATCGTGTCCGTAAAACATCCGGATACATATGACAAAATTTTCTGATCTGAACTTGGACCCCAAGGTTCTCAAGGCCATCGTCGAGGCGGGGTACGAAACCCCCACCCCCATTCAGGCCGGTGCCATCCCCCCTGCGCTCGAGGGCCGCGACGTGCTTGGCATCGCGCAGACCGGGACGGGCAAGACCGCGTCCTTCACCCTGCCGATGATCACGATGCTCGCCAAGGGCCGGGCGCGTGCGCGCATGCCGCGCAGCCTTGTGCTGTGCCCCACGCGCGAACTCGCCGCGCAGGTTGCCGAAAACTTCGACACCTACACCAAACACCTCAAGCTCACCAAAGCCCTGCTGATCGGCGGCGTGTCGTTCAAAGAACAGGACATGCTGATCGACCGCGGCGTGGACGTGCTGATCTGTACCCCCGGTCGTTTGCTCGACCATTTCGAGCGCGGCAAACTGCTGCTGACCGGCGTGCAAATCATGGTGGTCGACGAGGCCGACCGGATGCTCGACATGGGGTTCATTCCCGATATCGAGCGCATCTTTTCGCTCACCCCCTTCACCCGCCAGACCCTGTTCTTTTCGGCCACGATGGCACCGGAAATCGAGCGGATCACCAATACTTTCCTGTCGGCCCCGGCCCGCATCGAAGTCGCCCGTCAGGCGACCTCGGGCGAAAACATTGCCCAGAGCGTGGTGATGTTCAAAGCCTCGCGCAAGGACCGCGCCGCGACCGAAAAACGCAACGTTCTGCGCGCGCTGATCGATGCCGAGGGCGAGAAAATGACCAACGGCATCATTTTCTGCAACCGCAAGGCGGATGTGGATATCGTGTCGAAATCGCTGGTCAAATACGGCTATGACGCCGCGCCGATCCATGGCGACCTCGACCAGTCGCAACGCACCCGCACGCTGGACGGTTTTCGCGCAGGCACGCTGAAAATCCTTGTGGCCTCCGATGTTGCCGCGCGCGGCCTCGATGTGCCTTCGGTGAGCCATGTGTTCAACTTCGACGTTCCCGGCCATGCCGAGGACTATGTGCACCGCATCGGTCGTACCGGCCGTGCAGGGCGCGATGGCAAAGCCATCATGATCTGCGAGCCGCGCGACGAGAAAAACTTTGAAGATGTTGAACGCCTGATCGCCAAGGAGATCCCGCGCCTCGACAATCCGATTGCCAAAACCAAAACCGCCGCGAAATCTACCGCTGCGAAATCGACCACAGCGCCCGCAAAAGAAACGCAAGATCAGGCGACAGATCAAGCAAGCGCGCAGACCACGGGCGATCAGGCGGTTGAAACCGCGCCCGAGGGCGATTCGCCCAAGCCGCGCAGCAGCTCCTCGCGCTCGCGGTCCCGCTCGCGCTCCAAGTCCAAAGCCAAGACCGAGGCTGCGCCGGAAACGACCAGCGACGCGCTTGCGCAAGAGACCCCTGCCGCCGCCAGCCAGGATGCCCCCAAAGACGCGCCCAAAGCTGTCGAGAAAGAGGCCGCAAACGCCGATCACAGCCAGAGCCATCACCACGGCTCCGACACCAGCCGCAGCAGCAGCAGCAGCCGGTCCTCATCCTCGCGCAGTTCCACCTCGCGCGGGCGCAGTGATTACAACGACCGCAACACGGTGGTGGGCTTGGGCGACCATCTGCCCGACTTTATCGCCCTCAGCTTTGACGAACGCGCCGCAGGGTAATCCCCGCGCGCCAAATCTGAACGCCGCTCAGAAAGCCGCTGCACCGAAAGGTCGGCGGCTTTTTCATGCGCCCTGCCCGGCACCGCTCAGGCACAAAAAAGCCGCCCCCTTCACATAGAAGCGGGCGGCATTCAGACGTGCAGGCCGGCTTATTCGCTCAGGCGCGAAATCACGATCTGCACTTCGGCTTTCTTGCCAACCTCGTCATTGGTGGTGCGGCGGATCACGCGCCGCATTTCTTCTTCGAGCTTGTCATCATCGGCCAGCGTTTTGCGCGCGGCGCGTTGCAAGAACTGGTTGAGGTCGGCCTCAAGCACCTCGACCAGCGGCGCGCGCGACGTGCCATTGGCGGGCAAGCCCATGGTTTCACACCAGCAATCGCCCAAGGGCGCATCGTCTTCGATGATGATTGTCGCCACCACCAATCCGTTCAGCGCCAGCCGGATACGGTCGCGCACAACCCCGTCCAATGCGCCGATCTGTACCGAACCATCCAGATAGGTGCGCCCCGTTTCGACGAATTCGACCACCTTGGGGGTCTCTCCCGCAAGGTCCACACCCGTGCCATTGGGGGCGAGGACCGACTGCAGGCCGTTCTCTGCCGCCAGTTTGCAATGTTCGCGCAGGTGACGGTGTTCGCCATGCATCGGCACCACGATCTGCGGTTTGACCGCCTTGTGCATCGTGCTCAGATCAGGGCGGTTGGCGTGGCCCGAGACGTGGTAGAGACCGCCGCGATCATCAATCACATCGACGCCCATTTCCGAAAAGGCGTTCACGATCCGCGCCACAGACATTTCATTGCCCGGAATGGTTTTGGACGAAAAGATGACCGTGTCGCCCTCTTGCATCTTGAGGCCAAGGTATTTGCCCCGGCTCAGCTGCGCCGTGGCGGCGCGGCGTTCGCCCTGCGACCCCGTGGTCAGCAGCATGAGGTTCTCGCGCGGCACCGACCCTGCATCTTCGGGGCTGATGGTCGAGGGGAAATCTTCGATGATGCCCGTTTCGATACCCGCCGTGACCATGCGGCGCATGGCGCGCCCCATCAACACCACCGAGCGGCCCGCCTTTTCCCCGGCGCGCGCAAGGGTGCGCACGCGGGCGATATTGGAGGCAAAGGTCGTCGCCGCGATCATGCCGCGCGAATTGGCAACCAATGCGTTGAGCGGCTCGATCACTTCGCTTTCCGAGCGACCGGCATGGGGAGAAAAGACATTGGTAGAGTCACAGACCAGTGCTTTGACACCGGCTTTGGAAATCTCTTCCCACATCTCGCGGTCGAATTTCTCGCCCACGACGGGGGTTTCGTCGACTTTGAAATCGCCCGTGTGCACGATCCGGCCCGCAGGCGTGTCGATGACCAAAGCCGAGCTTTCGGGAATGGAGTGGGACACAGGTGCAAAGCCGACCGTAAAGGGGCCGGTCTGGATGGTTTCGGGCCAGACGCCGACGGTTTTGATCTGCATCTCGTCGTGGCCGCGCTCTTCGAATTTCAGGCGCGCGATATGGGCGGTAAATTTACGCGCATAGATCGGGGCCTTGAGGCGCGGCCAAAGCAGGCCGACAGCGCCGACGTGATCCTCATGGGCGTGGGTGATAAAGATCGCTTCGATCCGATCGGCGCGCGCTTCGAGCCATTCGATGTCAGCAAAGATCAGATCAACACCGGGGGTGCCGTCCATATCCGGAAAGGTCACGCCCAGATCGACCACGATCAGGCGTTCCTGACCGGCCGGACCGTAGCCATAGACATAGCAGTTCATGCCGATTTCACCGGCGCCGCCAAGGGGGAGATAAAGTAGTCGCTCAATGCTCATAATGTGCCGAGGTCCTTGTTATATTTGTGGATGACCGTCAGGCCGTGGATGGTCAGATATTCGTCAAATGTGTCAAAGAGGGTATCGCCCTGTTCGAACAGCGGCGCAAGGCCACCCGTTGCAATCACACGCATGGGACGGTCGTATTCGGCTTTGATCCGCGCGCAAATCTCGCGCACCAGACCGACATAGCCCCAAAACACCCCGCTTTGCATACAGGCGACCGTGTTGGTGCCAATCACATCCGCAGGTTTGGTGATATCGACATGCGGCAAGGCCGCTGCCGCCTCGTGCAGCGCTTGCAGGCTCAGGTTGACGCCCGGCGCAATCACCCCGCCCACATAGGCCCCATCGGCGGCAACCACATCAAAGGTGGTTGCTGTGCCGAAATCCACCACGATCAAATCGCCGCCGTAGCGGTCATAGGCCCCTGCCGTATTGACCAGCCGGTCCGGTCCGACGGTGGTGCCCGCATCAACGCGCGGTGCCATGGGCAGGGCGCATTCGGGCTTGCCCACGACCACGGGGCGGCAGTTGAAATAGCGGTTGCACAGCACGCGCAGGTTGAACACGACGCGCGGCACGGTGGAGGAAATGATCGCCTCGGTGATATCGGCCTCGATGCCCTGAAAGCGCATCAAGGTCGACAGCCAGACATAATATTGATCACCGGTGCGCTGGTGCTCGGTGGACGTGCGCCATGTGGCGATAAAGCTGTCACCGTCCCAAATGGAAAACACCGTATTGGTGTTGCCGGTGTCGATACACAAAAGCATGTGCCCTCCGATCGGCCCCGTCTGGGCCGTTTAGAAAAAGACGTCCGCGGCGGGCAAAGCCAGCCTACCGCGCGACATGGACAGGATAAGATTGCCCTGCGCATCAACCGTCTCGAAGGTGCCGTGGAACTCTTCGGTCGCGGTGCGCGCGCGGATCGGCTGGCCCAGACGGGCAGCGCGATTCAGCCAGGCTTGGCGCAGCGGCGCAAAACCATAGGTCACAAACTGCGACTCCCAGCGGGCAAAGGCGGCCGCGAGCGGTGTCAGGAAATCCGTGGGCGTCACCAGCGCACCGGTTTCGGTGACCAGATCGACGGGGCTGACCGCGCCCGGCTCGACCTGCGCGGCGGCGGGGGCGGCGACCAGATTGACACCAATGCCGATGAACAGATGCGGGCCGGATTGTTCCAGCAGGATGCCCGCGACCTTGCCGCCGTTGAGCAGCACGTCGTTGGGCCATTTCAGCGCAAAGCTTTCGCTGCGCCCGCTGACGGCGACAAAGGCGTCAAACAGCGCCAGAGCGGCGGCAAAACTGCGCAAGGCGAAATCTGCGGGCGTGCCGGTCGGACGCATGACCAATGTGGCGGCGAAATTGCCGCGCGGCATGGTCCAGGCCCGCCCGCGCCGCCCGTGGCCCGCGGTTTGCTCAAGGGCGAGAATCCATTCGGGCGCTTGCAAAGAAGCCGCCACGCGGGCGGCCTCTTTCATGGTGCTATCGGTCGTGTTCAGGATACGTCGCCCCACCGCATGCGGCCACTCTGTCGCCTCAGCGGACAAGGGATTCAGCCGCAGTGGCCGCCATGTCCCCGACACCGAACAGGTTGATCACCGCGATCAGCATCAGCGCCCCCCCGATGAGCGTCGCAAGCGCGGCGACCGAGCGTTGGGGTTTGTCGAGGGCTTCGGTTTCGGCGCCAAAGAACATGTAGTAGACGATCCGCAGGTAGTAATAGGCCCCGACAACTGAGGCGATCACGCCCAGTGTTGCAAGCCAGATATGGCCGGCGTTGACCGAAGCCTCGAGCACGGCGAATTTGCCGAAAAAGCCGAGGAAGGGCGGCACACCCGCCAGCGACAGCATCAAGGCCATCACCGCCAGCGCGCGGCCCAGATCATTGCGCCAGTAAAGGTTGAGCGCGCGGATATCCACGATAGGCTGCCCGTCGCGCTCCATGGTGAGGATAAAGGCAAAGGTGCCGATGTTCATCGTGACGTAGATCGCCATGTAGATCAGCATCGCCGACACGCCGGCCTCGGTCCCTGCCGCAAGCCCCAGCAGCGCAAAGCCCATGTGCACGATGGACGAATAGGCCATCAGGCGTTTGATGTTGTACTGGCCGATCGCCGCGAAGGCGCCAAGGAACATCGAGGCGACCGCGATCACACCGACGACCTGCGTCCACTGGTCGGTCACATTGCCAAAGGCATCGAACATCACCCGCGCAAAGAGACCCATCGCCGCGACTTTCGGCGCGGTTGCGAAAAAGGCGGTGACGGGCGTCGGCGCGCCTTCGTAAACATCCGGCGTCCACATGTGGAACGGCACGGCCGACACTTTGAACGCAAGGCCGGTGATCACGAAGACAAGGCCGAACAGCAGGCCGGTCGAAATTTCGCCCTCGGTGGCGACAGAGGCGATTCCGGCGAAATCCGTGGTACCGGCGAAACCGTAGGTCAGCGAGCAGCCGTAAAGCAACAGGCCGGAGGACAAAGCGCCAAGCACGAAGTACTTCAGGCCCGCTTCGGTGGATTTGACGGAGTCACGGCGGAAAGAGGCGATGATATAGAGCGAGAGCGACATCAGCTCGAGCCCCATGTAGAGGGTCATCAGGTTGCCCGCAGAGACCATGATCATCATCCCGACCGTCGCAAGCGCCACGATCACCGGGTATTCAAAGCGCAGCAGGTCGCGTTTTTCGAGATAGGCCACCGAGATCGCCAGCACCCCTGCCCCGGAGAGCAGGATGGTGACCTTGGCAAAGCGCGCAAAGGCGTCTTCGATGAACAGACCGTTGAAGGCGACCGTATCGGCGCCGCCGCTCAGCGCGATGATGCCCGCAAGCACGACGAAGACCCCCGCCGTCACCCAGGTCAACAGGGGCGCGGCCTTGTCCTTGCTGGTATAGACCGCGAACAGCAAACCGGCCATGGCATAGAGCGCGAGGAGGACCTCGGGCAGAACTGCGGAGAAATCAGCGGATGTCATGTCCGTCCCCTTAGTGAGCGGCAGGAGCTGCGGCCAGATCGGCCGGAACTGCTGCTGCGTGGTTTTCAAGAAGGTTGGCAACCGCCGGACCCGTCACATCGGTGACAAGGCTCGGGTAGACCCCCAGCAAAATGGTCATGGCGACGAGCGGCGCAAAGATCGCCTTTTCGCGCAACGAAAGATCGGTGATCGCCTTCAGGCTTTCCTTGATCAGATCGCCCATCACGACGCGGCGATAGAGCCACAGCCCGTAAGCCGCCGAGAAGATCACACCGCTGGTCGCAATCGCCGCCACCCAGGTGTTGGCCTGGAACATGCCCATGAGCGTCAGGAATTCACCGACGAACCCCGAGGTGCCGGGAAGGCCGACGTTGGCCATGGTGAAGAACATGAAGATCAGCGCGTATTTGGGCATCCGGTTCACAAGACCGCCATAGGCGTCGATCTCGCGGGTGTGCATCCGGTCGTAGATCACGCCGACACAAAGGAACAGCGCGCCGGAAATGAACCCGTGGGAGATCATCTGGAAGATGGCACCGTCAAGCCCCTGTTGGTTCAGCGAAAAGATCCCCGCCGTCACGTAGCCCATGTGGGCCACCGAGGAATAGGCGATCAGCTTTTTCATGTCCTCCTGCACCAGCGCCACAAGCGAGGTGTAGACGATGGCAATGGCCGACAGCCACAGCACCATGGGCGCAAAGATTTCCGAGGCCATGGGGAACATCGGCAGGCTGAAGCGCAGGAAGCCGTAGCCACCCATTTTCAGCAGGATCGCCGCCAGAACCACCGAGCCTGCGGTCGGCGCTTGCACGTGGGCATCGGGAAGCCAGGTGTGCACGGGCCACATCGGCATCTTCACCGCAAAAGAGGCAAAGAAGGCGAGGAAGGCCAGGGACTGCATCCCGCCCGTCAGCGACATGCCCAGCACCGTGATGGGCGAGGTCGAGAAATCATGCGCGAGCAGAGTCACGATATCCGTGGTCCCCGCATCGACATACATCGCAATCATCGCCACCAGCATCAGCACCGAGCCAAGGAAGGTGTAGAGGAAGAATTTGAACGTTGCGTAGATGCGGTTCACGCCCCCCCAGATCCCGATGATCAGGAACATGGGGATCAGGCCGGCTTCGAAGAACACGTAAAAGAGCACCAGATCGAGCGCCGAGAACACGCCAAGCATCAGCGTTTCAAGCAGCAGGAAGGCGATCATATATTCCTTGACGCGCAGCTTCACATCCCATGCCGACCAGATGACCAGCGGCATGAGGAAGGTGGTGAGCATGACAAAGAGAACCGAAATGCCATCGACGCCCATTTTATACTGGAAGCCCATGATCCATTCCGCCTGTTCGACGAATTGGAAACCGGTGTTCGAAGAGTCGTATTGCGCGATCAGGAACAGCGACACCACGAAGGTGGCAAGCGTGGCAAACAGCGCCAGGCGCTTGGCGCCAAGCTGTGCCGCGGCGTCGTCACCGCGCAGGAAAATGGCCAGAATGAGCGCCGCGATTGCGGGCAAGAAGGTGATAATCGACAGGAGGTTATCCATTATTCGGCTCCTCCGCCGATCGACATCCAGGTAATCAAGATCGCAATCCCCAAGACCATCGCGAATGCGTAAGTGAACAGGTAGCCGGACTGTGCGCGGCCCGCGAGGCGGGTGAAGAAGGGCACGATGCCCATCGCCAGACCGTTAATCCCGCCGTCAATCGTCGCTGTGTCGCCCTTTTTCCAAAGGAAGCGGCCAAGCGCGAGGGCCGGACGGATAAAGATGAAATTATACAACTCGTCGAAGTACCATTTGTTGAGCAGGAATTTGTAAAGCGGCTCCTGGTTCTTCGCCAGACGCGCAGGCAGCGTCGGGTTCACGATATACATCAGATAGGCAAGGCCCAGACCGATCAGCATCGCGACAAAGGGCGACACTTTCACCCAAGCCGGCGAATGGTGCGCATCGTCGATCACCGTGTTGTCGGCGGCCATAAAGATCGCGCCCTGCGGCGCTTCGCCGATCACCGCATGTGCGGCCTCAGACGTCGCGTGATCCGCTTGGGCCATCGCCGCCGCGCCCTCGACCGTGTCGGCCTCTGCACCGGTCTGCGCCGCATGACTATCGACAACCGCGTGATCCCCGCCTTCGGCCAGCGTTTCCTCGTGATGCACCGGCATCCCGAAGAAGGCATTCATCTTGTCATGATCGCCAAAGAAGGAATTGTACCACAGCATCCCCGAGAAGATCGCGCCAAGCGCCAGGACACCCATCGGCACCAGCATGACCATCGGGCTCTCATGCGCATGGTCATGGGCGTGATGATCGCCCCGCGCCTCGCCGAAAAACGTCATAAAGATCAGACGCCACGAGTAGAAGGACGTGAACAGCGCCGCAACGACCAGCATCCAGAAGGCATAGGAGCCCCCGCCCGCAAAGGCGCTTTCGATGATCGCGTCTTTGGACAGGAACCCTGCAAAGCCGATATGGGTCAGCGGAATACCGACACCGGTAATCGCCAGCGTCCCGATCACCATCATCCAGAAGGTAAAGGGGATCTTTTTGCGAAGACCGCCGTAGTTGCGCATGTCCTGCTCGTGATGCATCGCATGGATCACCGACCCCGCGCCAAGGAACAGCATCGCCTTGAAGAAGGCGTGGGTCAGCAGGTGGAACATCGCCACGCCGTAGACGCCCGATCCGGCGGCCACGAACATATAGCCAAGCTGCGAACAGGTCGAATAGGCGATCACGCGCTTGATGTCGTTTTGTACAAGGCCAACGGTCGCGGCAAAAAAGGCCGTGGTCGCGCCAAGATAGACGATGAACTGCTTGGTTTGCGGGGCATATTCCATGAGCGGCGACATGCGGCACACAAGGAACACACCCGCCGTCACCATGGTGGCAGCGTGGATCAGCGCCGACACAGGTGTCGGGCCTTCCATCGCGTCGGGCAACCATGTGTGGAGCAAAAGCTGCGCCGATTTCCCCATCGCACCGATGAACAGCAACAGCGCCAGCAGGTTCGCCGCGTTCCAGTCGGTCCACAGGAAATGCAACTGCGTTTGCGCAATGCTTGGCGCTGCCGCGAAGATATCGTCAAACTTGATGCTGTCGGTCAGGAAAAACAGACCGAAGATACCAAGCGCAAAGCCGAAGTCCCCCACGCGATTGACCACAAAGGCTTTCATCGCGGCGGCATTGGCAGAGGGCTTTTTGTAGTAAAAGCCGATCAGCAGGTAGGAGGCGACCCCCACCCCTTCCCAACCAAAGAACATCTGCACGAGGTTGTCGGAGGTCACGAGCATGAGCATCGCGAAGGTAAAGAACGACAGATAGGCAAAGAAGCGCGCGCGGTAGGGCTCGGCATCGGAGAAGTTCTCGTCATGGGCCATGTAGCCAAGCGAGTAGATATGCACCAGCGCCGACACGGTATTGACCACGATCAACATGATGCAGGTCAGGCGGTCAAGCCGGATACCCCAGCTTGTCGACAGCGAGCCGCTGTCGATCCAGCGCAGGATTTCAATATGTTGCGTCGTGCCGTTAAAGCTAAGGAAAGTGATCCACGACAAAAGAGCCGCCAGCAACAGCAGACCTGTGGTCAGATATTGCGCGCCCTTCTCGCCAATGATCCGCCAGCCGAAACCGGCGATCAGCGCGCCCAACAGCGGGGCAAAGAGGATGATGGAAGTCATAGGTCCTTACCCTTTCATCACGTTGACGTCTTCGACGTCGATCGTGCCGCGGTTGCGGAAGAAGCTGACCAGAATGGCCAGACCGATGGCCGCTTCGGCGGCGGCAACGGTCAGCACAAACATGGTAAAAATCTGCCCGACGAGATCACCGAGGAACGAAGAGAAGGCGACGAGGTTGATATTGACCGACAGCAGAATAAGCTCGATCGACATCAAAATGATGATGACGTTCTTCCGGTTGAGGAAGATCCCGAAAATGCCGATGACAAACAGCGCCGCTGCCACCGTCAGGTAATGTTCAAGTCCGACCATGTCGTCCCTCGTGTTCTGTTCTCTTGCTGCGAGGCGGATGCCCCGTGGCGGTGTCATCGGGCGGGGGCGCGTGTTCGTCCCCGTCAGTTTTCAAAACCCCAAAGGCGGGGCGGTGTCAGGGACTTACAGCCCCTGCCCCGGTTTGATGTCTTTCATTTCCATCGTCTTGGCCGGATCGCGCCACATCTGGTGCAGCACGTTTTGGCGCTTGACGTCAACGCGGTGACGCATGGTCAACACGATGGCCCCGACCATCGCCACCAGCAGGATCAGCGCCGCGGTCTGGAAGAGGAAAAGATAGTCGGTGTACATCACCTGCCCCAAAGCGGCGGTGTTTTGTACCTGGCTCGGATCGGGGGTCACCGACGCGCGCAGGCCCATCGCCCCCTCGGAGGTCGTCCAGGCGCCATACACCAAGGCAAGCTGCATCAGGATCACCAGACCGATGAGCAGCGCGAGGGGCATATATTGCGCCATTTCGGCCTTCAGCTCGGCGAAATCGACATCCAGCATCATCACCACAAAGAGGAAGAGCACCGCAACGGCGCCGACGTAGACGATGATCAAAAGCATGGCGACGAATTCCGCCCCCAGCAGCACAAAAAGCCCCGCCGAGGAGAGAAACGCGAGGATCAACCACAACACCGAATGGACGGGGTTGCGCGACACCACCGTGAAGAGGCCAGCGACCACAACCACGAAGGCAAAGACATAAAAAGCGAAATCCGCGACACTCACTTGGGTTGCTCCTCATTCTCGGCAAAGACGCTTTGGGCAAGCCCCAGCGCCTTGTTCATTGCGGGCAAACCGCCCAGCATCGACATTTGATAGATCACTTCCGCGATCTCCTTTTGGGTGGCACCAGCGGTCAGAGCATGGCGCACCGTCATCTTGAAGGGCATTTCCGCCTGCGCGCCTTGGGCCGTCAGCCCCGCGAGCACGACCAAAAGCCGCGTCTTACTATCCAAACCGTCCTTGTTGAAAGACGTGCCCCAAAGCATGTCCATGTAATCCTTGGACATTGTCGGGAACAACTTATCGAATGCAGGGGCCTGAAACGTCTCCATCGCAGGGTTGAAGGAGGCGGCCATTTTTTGACCGCTTTCCATCATCTGTTCGAAAAGCTTGGAAAAATCGGTCATCTGTAGGGCGCATCCAATTCGAGGTTGCGCGCGATCTCGGCTTCCCAGCGCGCGCCGTTGTCGAGCAGTTTGTCCTTGTCATAGAACAGCTCTTCGCGGGTCTCGGTGGAAAATTCAAAGTTCGGGCCTTCGACGATGGCATCCACCGGACAGGCTTCCTGACAGAAACCGCAGTAGATGCATTTGGTCATGTCGATGTCATAGCGCGTCGTGCGGCGCGACCCGTCGTCGCGCGGTTCGGCATCGATGGTGATCGCCTGCGCGGGGCAAATCGCTTCGCAGAGTTTACAGGCGATGCAGCGCTCTTCCCCGTTGGGGTAGCGGCGCAACGCATGTTCGCCGCGAAAACGAGGCGAAAGCGGCCCCTTTTCATGCGGGTAGTTCAGCGTATCGGCAGGGCGGAAGAAATGCTTCATCCCCACTTTGAAACCGGCCCAGACATCCTGAAGAAGGAAGTATTTGACCGCGCGGGTGTAGTCGATCTGTTGTGCCATATCAGCCTCCGATAACCCAGCGGGCATAGGCCCCGCCAAATGCGCCAAACTGGGCGAAGAATGCGACGATCACGACCCAAGCCAGCGAGAGCGGCAGGAAGACTTTCCAACCGATGCGCATCAGCTGGTCGTAGCGATAGCGCGGGGTGGTCGCCTTCACGAGCGCGAACACAAAGAAGGCGGCGAGCATTTTGAGGATGAACCACAGCACCCCGTCGGGCAGGCCCGGAATGGGCGACAACCAACCGCCAAAGAACAACAGCGAGATGAGCGCGCACATCAGAACCACTGCCGTCAATTCACCGATCATGAACAACAGGAAGGGGGTCGAGGAATATTCCACCTGATAGCCAGCCACCAGTTCGGATTCCGCTTCGGGAAGGTCGAAGGGCGGGCGGTTCGTTTCCGCAAGCGCGGAGATGAAGAACAGGAAGACCATCGGGAAATGCGGCAGCCAGTACCACGAGAACAGACCAAAGCGGCCGTCTTGCGCCAGAACGATGTCGCCAAAATTCATCGAACCGGTGGAGATGATCACACCGATGATGATCAGGCCGATGGAGACCTCATAGGAAATCATCTGCGCCGCAGAGCGCAACGAGCCAAGGAAAGGGTATTTCGAGTTCGACGCCCAACCGCCCATGATCACGCCGTAAACCTCAAGCGAGGAAATGGCGAAGACATAGAGGATGGCAACGTTGATATTGGCCACGACCCAACCGTCGCTCCACGGGATCACGGCCCAGGCCACGATCGCACAGACGAAAGAAATCATCGGCGCAAGGAAGAAGACAAAGCGATCCGCACCCGCAGGCACGACGATCTCTTTGACCACATATTTCAGCAAATCCGCGAAGGATTGCAGCAGGCCAAAGACGCCCACCACGTTCGGACCCTTGCGCATCTGGACAGCCGCCCAGATTTTGCGATCCCCGTACATGAGGAACGCAAGCCCGATAAACAGCGGGATAATGACCAATAGGGCTTGTCCGAGAATCGTCAGAGCGATGCCCAAATTGGTTGTCGTGAAAAATTCGACCATGTCTTAGCCTCTCACACCGTCGGTATTCCGTTTTCCGCGCAGTTTTGCACAACCACTTCGGCATCCAAAGTTCGCAAACCGCGGGGCAGGTCTGGCGAGATGGTGTAAACAGCATCCGCCCGCCAAATACCACCCTCTTGCGACACATTTGTCCGCACGTGGCGCGCAAATCCATAACCACGGATCAGCGTATATTGGGCCGCCGCGCATTGCGCGTAATCGGCGACCGTTGTCGTATCCGCATCGCCGCGCGCGGCGACACGAAAGTTCACAAGATCCCCGTCCAAAAGCAGGGTTTCCACCCCCCCGTAGACGGTCGTTTGCGGGGCCCGCGCGACGCTGGCCCCCGTCGTTGTCTCGGGCGCACAGGCTGCGAGCATGACCAAAGCGGTCAGCCCGGCAGCCGGATATGCGCCCGACAGTCTCACTCTGCGGCCAGCGGCGCGGCGCTGCGCGCTTTGGCCTGCGCGGAACACTCGGCCATCGTCTGGCTGGCCCGCGCAATCGGGTTGGTCATGTAGAAATCCTTGACCAGCGTGCGGAAGGTGGCCGTTGCAGGCTCTTGCAGCGCCACAGGCGACCAATCGTTCTGGGCGACCGCGTCGATGGCGGCCAGATGCGGGACAGCCTCGACCAGCTTGCTGCGCAGCTGCGCAAGGCTGTCAAACGGCAGCGTCTCCCCGATTTCCGCCGACAGGGCGCGCAGGATCGCCCAGTTTTCCTTGGCTTCGCCCGGCGGGAAGGAGGCGCGCATCGCCAGTTGCGGACGGCCTTCGGTGTTGACGAAAAGGCCGTTTTCCTCCGTGTAGGCCGCGCCCGGAAGGATCAGATCGGCGCGATGCGCGCCACGATCCCCGTGCGAGCCCTGGTAAATCACAAAGGGACCGGCAGCGATTTCGACTTCGTCCGCACCAAGGTTGTAGACCACATCGGCCCCCTCAAGCGCAGCCGTCAGCCCGCCCTCGGTAACCGCGCCCACATCCATCGCCCCGACGCGTGCCGCAGCCGTGTGCAGGATCATCAGTTTGGACTTCGTGGCCTCGGCAAGTTTCATCGCTTGCGACAGCACCGCCGCGCCATCGGCCTCTTGCAAGGCAGCCTGGCCGACGATGATCAGCGATGGCACATCAAGCACTCCGCCAAAGGTCTTTTTGTTGAGATCCACAAGCGCCGCGCGATCCGTACCGACATGGGCGTAGTCATAGGTCAGATCGACCGCCTCGCCCACAAGCCCGATTTCGGCGCCATTGGTCCATGCCTTGCGAATACGCGCGTTGATCACCGGCGCCTCGACACGGGGGTTCGTGCCGATGAGCTGGATGAATTTCGCGCTGTCGATGTCTTCGATGGTCGCCGTGCCGACATAGCCCGAGCGGTTGCCAGCGGGCAGCTTCGCGCCATCGGTGCGGCATTCGATTTTGCCGCCAAGACTGTCCACAAGCGCCTTGAGCGCAAAACTTGCCTCGACGGGGGCAAGATCCCCGACCAGAGCCGCGACCTTCTTGCCGCGCATGGCGGCGGCGGCGGCGGCGAGCGCCTCGTCCCAACCGGCTTTGCGCAGCTTGCCGTTTTCACGGATGTAGGGGGTATCCAGACGCTGGCGGCGCAGACCATCCCAGATGAAGCGCGTCTTGTCGGAAATCCATTCCTCGTTCACCCCGTCGTGGTTGCGCGGCAAAATGCGCATCACTTCACGCCCCTTGGTGTCGACCCGGATGTTCGAGCCGACCGCATCCATCACGTCGATGGACTCGGTTTTGGACAGCTCCCAAGGACGCGCCGTAAAGGCATAGGGTTTGGAGGTCAGCGCGCCGACGGGGCACAGGTCGATGATGTTGCCCTGAAGGTTGGAGTCGAGCGTCTGGTTCAGATAGCTGGTGATTTCCGCATCCTCGCCGCGACCGGTCTGGCCCATCTGGGTGATCCCCGCCACCTCGGAGGTAAAGCGCACGCAGCGGGTGCAGGAAATGCACCGCGTCATGGTCGTGGCAACCAGCGGCCCGAGATCGAGGTCTTCAGAGGCGCGTTTTGGTTCGCGATACCGCGAGAAGTCCACGCCGTAAGCCATTGCCTGGTCTTGCAAATCACACTCGCCGCCCTGATCGCAGATCGGGCAATCGAGCGGGTGGTTGATCAGCAGGAATTCCATCACGCCTTCGCGGGCCTTTTTGACCATGGGCGAGTTCGTCTTGACCACAGGCGGCGCGCCATCGGGACCGGGGCGCATGTCCTTGACCTGCATCGCGCAAGAGGCGGCGGGTTTGGGCGGGCCACCGACGACCTCGACCAGACACATGCGGCAGTTGCCGGCGATCGACAGGCGCTCGTGATAGCAGAAGCGCGGCACTTCGATCCCTGCGACCTCGCAGGCCTGAAGGATGGTCATAGCCGGATCGACTTCGATCTCTTTGCCGTCGATGATGAGTTTGCGCAAATCTGCCATTTCACCTTACCTGTGTTTCTTGATCAGCGTGGACAGCACCGAAAGCTGCCCCTCCAGATCACGTTCTGCGTAGGCGCAAAGCGCCCGCGTGTCATCTATCGTCGCGCCGTGGGGCGCAAGGAATACTTCAGCCTCTTGAGCGATTTGCCCCAGATAGGCCGCATCGTTCAGCGTCGAAATCTCGTCGACCGCATAGCCGCGCGCCGCGACGATTTTCATCGTCTCCTGCGCCAGTTGCGCATTGCCCGCGATCTCCAGATCAAGCCGCTTGCAGTTTTGCGCCGCCGTCGAGGCGAGCATCGAAAACATCATGTTGCGCGCCACATCGGGATCCGCAGCAAGGCTTGTCTGGGCCCAAGCGCCCTGACCTGCCCCCTGCGCAGCAAGCAGCGCCAAAGCCGCCACTTTGGCGATATGCAGCGCGCGCACCATTATTTCGCCCTCAACAACGAGCCGATCAGGCTCTGGCTGGCGATTTCCTGAGTGCCCAATGTGCACAGGTCAGCCGACACTTTGGGGTCCAAGCCCTTGGAGGCGACATAGGCCTCGCCAAGCTTGCGAATGCGCGCCTTTTCGGCCTTGCTTTCGACATAGGCCTTGATCTGGGCGTCGGAATACCCAAGGTCGGAGGCCACGCCGCGCAGCGTCCAGAGATAGTTCAACCCCTTGAGCTTACGCGCGTCGATACTGTCGCATTTCTCGCTCACCTCATAGGCAATCGCGACCTGCAACATGGAATTGTCGATACGGGCCTGATCGCGCAGGGGCGGCAATTCAACGGCCTGAACAGCCGTCGTCATCAGCCCCAAAAGAGCAGTGGCAGACAGGATATGTGGAAAGATATTCATAGGGTTACTCCGCTTTGACCGGCTTGCACGACATGTCGCGGTGCAAACGGGCCTCTTTCAGAAATGACCAGCCAAAGGCTGCGTCACTGTCCCCATGGTCGTGTTTTTTGGCGATGGGTCTTATGCCCTCGTCCAAGATCGCGTCAAAACGCGCATAGTGGCCGACGGGCCCAACGCTGCGCCTATCCGCCGCGCAAGCCCACGCCCCCATGCAGCCGCCCACGCGCGCGACATCGGCCGGCGCGATGTGCCGTCCGGTGTCGCGTTGCGCAAATTGGGGGCCGCTGGGCTGCATGGTCCGGGCTTACTCCGCTGCCACGGCCGAAACGCGGCCGGTTTTCTTGTATTTGATGCGGTCCTCGATCTCGTTGCGAAAGTGACGCACGAGGCCCTGGATCGGCCAGGCGGCCGCATCGCCAAGCGCACAGATCGTGTGGCCTTCGACCTGTTTCGTCACCGCCAGCAGCATGTCGATTTCCTCGACCTCCGCATCGCCGGTGACCAGACGGTCCATCACGCGGCTCATCCAGCCGGTGCCTTCGCGGCACGGCGTACACTGGCCGCAGCTTTCGTGTTTGAAGAACTTCGACAGGCGCCAGACCGCTTTGATCACATCTGTGGATTGGTCCATGACGATCATACAGCCGGTGCCAAAGGAGGATTTATTCTCCCGCATCCAGTCGAAATCCATGATGGCGTCTTCCAGTGCCTCTTTGGGCAGAACGGGGCAAGAGGCACCGCCCGGAATGATGGCTTTGAGGTTGTCCCAGCCGCCGCGCACCCCGCCGCCGTGACGCTCGATCATCTCGCGCACGGTGAGCGACATTTGCTCTTCAAAGACCGAAGGGCTGTTCACGTGACCGGTGATGGCAAACAGTTTGGTGCCCGCATTGTTGGGGCGACCGAAACCGGCAAACCACTCGGGCCCGCGGCGCAGGATCGTTGGGGCCACGGCGATGGATTCAACGTTGTTCACCGTGGTCGGGCAGCCATAGAGACCGGCACCGGCCGGAAACGGCGGTTTCATCCGCGGCATGCCTTTTTTGCCCTCGAGGCTTTCGATCAGCGCGGTTTCCTCGCCACAGATATAGGCCCCTGCCCCGTGGTGCAGATAGAGGTCGAAATCCCAGCCGGATTTGGCGGCATTCTTGCCCAACAGACCGGCATCATAGCATTCGTCGATGGCCGCTTGCAGCACTTCCTTCTCGCGGATGTACTCGCCCCGGATGTAGATATAGGCCGCATTCGCCCCGATCGCGAAAGAGGCAATCAGCGCGCCCTCGATCAGCGTATGCGGATCGTGACGCATGATTTCGCGGTCTTTACAGGTCGCAGGCTCGGATTCATCGGCGTTGATCACCAGATAGGCCGGACGCCCGTCGCTCTCCTTGGGCATGAAGGACCATTTGAGGCCGGTGGGAAAGCCCGCACCGCCGCGACCCCGCAGGCCAGAGGCCTTCATCTGGTCGATGATCCAGTCACGGCCCTTGCCGATGATGTCTGCCGTGCCATCCCAATGGCCGCGCGACTGCGCGCCTTTGAGGCTACGGTCGTGCATCCCGTAGAGGTTCGTGAAGATCCGGTCCTGATCCTTGAGCATCGCTCTTATCCTTCAGCCTTTCTGACGCGAACGCCAGATCTGGTACACGTTCACCAGCGCCCACAAAAAGGCCGCCAGTGCTGCGAAATCAAACAGGAAAACGTAACGCGGGGCGAGCCCCAACCGTCCTCCCAACCATTGCGCCCCAAGCCAGAACATCATGGTGAACGCGATCACAAGGGCCGTGGCCCGTGCGCGTTTTGCCAGTTTCTGTTCCTCGTCGGGCGCCATAAGTTACTCTTTGTACACGCCGCCGGCTTTCACGCGGTCGGCAAAGTCCGTTTCCCCGCCAGAGGCGAGGATTTTCGATTGGCCGATCCAGTCATCGCGCTCGATGCGGCCCTTGAATTTCAAACGTGCATCGACCCAGGCCACCTGCGCAGGCGTGAAGGCCGCAATCTGGTCGAAATGCCAGAACCCGAGGCTGTTCAACTGCGCCTCAAGCTTGGGCCCCACCCCTTTGAGTTGCTTGAGGTCATCCCCGACACCGCCGCGCGGAGCGCTGAGGGTTTCGGGCGCGACCTCGATGGTGTCGCTCTGCGTGTCGCTCGAAACCGGCGCGTCAAGCATGGGCTCGGCCACGGCAGGATTCATCACGCTCGCGCCGTTCTCGCCACTGTGATGGGACGCGGCGGGTTCGACCGGTGCCGGCGTGACGGGCGCAGCGTCCGCCACTGCGGGATCAGCCACTGCGGGCTCAGCCGGTGCGGGGGTCGCCGGAGCGGGGGTCGCCGGTGCGGATTGCGACGCAGGGCTTGGGCTGGCCATCGCAGCGGCGACGGGGGCCGCGTCCGGCTTTTGCGAAACGGCGACCTCAACGTCATCCATCCAGCCGATCCACAACAGGATGGCCACGAGAAACGCCACAAGAACGCCAATCAAAAGCGACGCGACAATGCTGTAGCTCGCAAGAAACAGCAGCCCGAGAAAACTCAGGACACCTGCAATCGCAGCTATCAGAAAAATCGTTGTGCGTCTCTTTGTCTGCATCTCGTTCATCGCGTTACCTTTGCAAAACCCGTCCCGCAGCCCGTGGCGCGGTCACACTCGTTACTGTTTACACTCAATATTTTGCACGTTTGGAAAATTCGGTCTCTTCGCCGCTCGCTAGCAGCTTGGCCTGAGCGACCCAATCGTCGCGCGACGCACGGCCTTTGAAGCCCTCAAGGTTGGCATCCACCCAAGCCAGCTCATCCGCTTCCCAGGCAGCGACCTGATCAAAATGGTAAATGCCCATGCTGTTGAGCAGCTTTTCCAACTTTGGCCCCACGCCTTTGATCATTTTCAGATCATCGGCATTGCCGTCGCGCGCTGCGCTCAGCATGGCGGGCTTGCGGCCCGTATCGGCCTCGTTTTCCGCAGCTGCTTCGGCTTTGGCGGCACGACGCGCACGCCGCTCTGCCCGCAGGGCTTTGACCTCTTCGGGCGACAGCTTGGCCTCCTCAGAGGCGTCACTTTCGGCGGCATCGGGGTTGGATTTGCCCTCGGGCGCGCCCTTGTTGACAGCGGTTGCTTCCTGTTCGGTCACGCCGGTGCCATCGACCGGCTTGCCCTTGGCGGGGCGCGGTTCGGTGACATCGGCGGGCACCGTGGCGGTGTCGGTGTTCACCCGCGGCGCCGCTTCGGCTTTGGGCGAATTGGCAACCGGCGTTGCGCGCTTGTCCGCGTCCAGCGCACCATGCGAAATCCACGGGGTCAGCAGCGGCACTTCGGTGCCGTCAATCCGTTTCAACCCGTCGCGCACATCCATCTGCCGCGACACGGTGGCATTATAGGCGGGCTTGTCGTCGCCCACCTCGGTCAGGGCCACCAGACCGCTCACCGGCTCCGCCGCAAAGCGACCGTTCTGCGGGCCGGGCTGGACGAATTTGCCCTCGGCCATATCCGACAGCATCTGGCGGAAGCCCTCGGCGGTCAGGTCCTCGTAGTAATCCTTGCCAATCGCCGCCATCGGCGCGTTGGTGCAGGCGCCGAGGCATTCGACCTCTTCCCACGAAAACTTGCCATCTGCCGAGAGTTCATGCGGGTTGGGCGCGATCACCTCTTTGCACACATCGATCAGATCGCCCGCGCCGCAAATCATGCAGGTCGTGGTGCCGCAAATCTGGATATGGGCCACCTGACCAACCGGTTGCAGATGGAACATGAAGTAGAATGTCGCCACCTCGAGCGCGCGGATATGCGCCATGCCCAGCATGTCGGCGATGTATTCCATCGCAGGCTGGCTCAACCAGCCCTCTTGTTCCTGCGCGCGGTAGAGCAGCGGAATGATCGCCGAAGCCTGACGGCCTGCGGGATATTTCGCGATCTGGCCCTCGGCCCACGCAAGGTTGTCAGCAGTAAAAGCGAAAGAAGCCGGTTGATCCGACGCGAGACGACGCAGCATTAGCGGTCAACCTCCCCGAAAACGATGTCCATAGTGCCGATGAGCGCTGCCACGTCGGCCAGCTGATGGCCTTTCGCAACATGGTCCATCGCCTGAAGATGCAGATACCCCGGTGCGCGCAGCTTGGCGCGGTAGGGTTTGTTGGTGCCATCAGCGACCAGATAGACGCCGAATTCGCCCTTGGGCGCTTCCACGGCGGCGTAGACTTCGCCGGCGGGAACGTGAAAGCCCTCGGTGTAGAGTTTGAAATGGTGGATCAGGCTTTCCATCGAGCGTTTCATATCGCCGCGCTTGGGGGGCGTGATCTTGCCACGCGCCAGAACGTCGCCTTTTTCCACGCGCAGTTTCGCGATGCACTGCTTCATGATCTTCACCGACTCGCGCATCTCTGCGACACGGCACAGATAGCGGTCGTAGCAGTCGCCGTTCTTGCCGACAGGGATCTGGAATTCCATCTCGTCGTAGCATTCATAGGGCTGCGAGCGGCGCAAATCCCACGGCAGGTTCGAGCCGCGCGCCATGATCCCCGAAAAGCCCCATTGCTGGATTTCTTCTTCGGTGATGATGCCGATATCAACGTTGCGCTGTTTGAAAATGCGGTTTTCGGTGATCAGGCTTTCGATGTCGTCGATCAGCGACGGGAAGGTGTCGCACCACGCGTCAATGTCATCGATCAGCGCCGGCGGCAGGTCCTGATGAACCCCGCCGGGGCGGAAATAGGCCGCGTGAAAGCGGGCGCCCGATGCGCGTTCATAAAAGATGCACAGCTCTTCGCGGGCGGTAAAGCCCCAGAGCGGCGGCGTCAGCGCGCCAACGTCCATCGCCTGCGTCGTGACGTTCAGCAGGTGGTTCAGGATGCGCCCGATTTCGCAGTAAAGTACGCGGATCAGCGAGGCACGGCGCGGCACTTCGACACCGGTGAGTTTTTCAATCGCCAGACACCAGGCATGTTCCTGATTCATCGGCGCCACGTAGTCGAGGCGGTCGAAATAGGGCAGGTTTTGCAGGTAGGTGCGGCTTTCCATCAACTTTTCGGTGCCGCGGTGCAGCAGGCCGATGTGCGGATCGCAACGCTCGACAATTTCACCGTCCAGCTCAAGCACCAGACGCAACACGCCGTGCGCGGCGGGGTGCTGGGGCCCGAAGTTGATGTTGAAATTCCGGATCTTCTGTTCGCCCGTCAGGACATCTTCGAAGTTGCCGTCCATATCTCAGACCCTCACCATGTTGGCATGCCACCGCTGCGGCAACATCCCTAAGGTTTCTTCCACATAGGCATAATGCGGGGCGAGGAATTCCTGCGCCTCCCGCTTTTGCCGCTCGTTCATTTTGATCTTCACGCCCTCATGCACCCGTTTGTCCGTATCGGCAGGCATCGGGTCGAGGCCAAGAAAATCGCAAAGTTCCGTCACCCCCTCGGGCGTGATCAGCTGTTCGTTAAAGGCCAGCATCAGCTTGGCCTGTGGCACGGCGCGTTTCAGCTTGGCCACAATCGCAGGGTAATCGCCCCGCGTTAAAATATCCGCCTCGGCGCCCTTGCGCACAATCTGATTGAGCATCCGGCGCGACTTTTGCACCACATCCTCATCCGCCTTGGCCTGGCGCGACGCATTCATCCGCACGTGGCTCCAGAGCCGGTCCAGCGGATCGCGCATCAAAAACACGACGCGCACATCCTCGGCCATCCCGGCCATCGCCTTGAGCCGTTCCTCGCTGAGCAGCGCATAGGCCGGGGTGATGTCGCCCACAACGCGGACCTCCTGCCCGATCACCTTGGCGCGCGCCTCAACCCCGTCGTACAGATAGGCCAGATAGGCGGCCTCATCGACGGTTCCGGCCTCGATCAGCGCCAAGATCTGCGTCGCATCGGCAATCCGGCGCGTCAGCCAGTTGTGCCACTCCGTCCCGGCCTCAAGCGTGGCAAGTTTCGCCGCATCCGCCTTGATCTGGCCCTTCAGACCGTTGGCAACCCAGCCCGCCTTCAGGTCGATGGCATCAAAGTAATGCACTTCTTTGACCGTCCGCATCCAGACCTGCGGGTGCCCTTCCAGATAGTCGTACAACCACGACGTTCCGGCCTTGGTCGCACCAACGCAAATCAGGACTGTGGGCTTTCGGGCCAAGCGGCTTACCCCTGCTTTTCATCGCCCGGAAGGATGTATTCAGCACCTTCCCATGGGCTCATAAAGTCGAATTGACGGTATTCCTGCACAAGGCTTACCGGCTCATAGACCACGCGTTTGAGTTCCTCGTCGTAGCGCACCTCGGTGTAACCCGTGGTCGGGAAATCCTTGCGCAGCGGATGGCCGCGAAACCCGTAGTCCGTCAGGATGCGGCGCAGATCGGGGTGCCCCGAAAACAGGATGCCGAACATGTCGAACACTTCACGCTCGAACCAGTTGGCCGAAGGATGCGTGTTGATGACCGAAGGCACCATTTCATCCTCGCGCACAGCCGCTTTCACGCGAATGCGGTGGTTCTGGTACATCGACAAAAAGTGGTAAACCACTTCAAAGCGCGCCTCACGCGAGGGGTAGTCAACGGCGGTGATATCCACCAGCGACGAAAACTTGCACTGGCTGTCAGTCTTGAGAAACTCGACGAAAGCCGCGACGGAGGCCAGCGTCACGGTGACGTTCAGCTCACCAAAGGCGATCTCGGTTGAAAGCACACATTCGGGGCGTTTCAACTCAAGGTGCGCGGCGAGTTCTTGAAGAGCTTGCGTCATGCGCCTTACCTTTCGATCGTGCCGGTGCGGCGGATTTTGCGTTGCAACTGAAGGATGCCATACAGCAGCGCTTCAGCGGTCGGTGGGCAGCCGGGAACATAGACATCGACAGGAACGATCCGGTCACACCCACGCACCACCGAATAGGAATAGTGGTAATAGCCACCGCCATTCGCACAGGACCCCATCGAGATCACGTAGCGCGGCTCGGGCATCTGGTCGTAGACCTTGCGCAGCGCAGGGGCCATCTTGTTGGTCAGCGTTCCGGCAACGATCATCAGATCCGACTGGCGCGGAGAAGCGCGCGGCGCTGTCCCGAAGCGTTCAAGGTCGTAGCGCGGCATGGAGGTGTGCATCATTTCCACCGCGCAGCAGGCCAGACCAAAGGTCATCCAGTGCAACGAACCGGTGCGTGCCCAGTTGATGATATCCTCGGTCGAGGTCAGCAGAAACCCTTTGTCCTGCAACTCGGCATTGAGCGCCTGCGTGGCATGTTCCTTGTCGCCGCCGGCCGTGTTGGCTGTCGTGATCACGCCCATTCCAGCGCTCCCTTTTTCCATTCGTAGCAAAAGCCGATGGTGAGGACGCCCAGAAAGACCATCATCGACCAGAACCCGACCAAGCCGACATCCTTGAAGGCGACCGCCCAGGGAAAGAGGAACGCAACCTCAAGGTCGAAAATGATAAAGAGGATCGAGACGAGGTAAAAACGGACATCGAATTTCATCCGCGCATCATCGAATGCGTTGAACCCGCACTCATAGGCCGACACTTTTTCAGGGTCTGGATTGCGCACCGCCACGATCACGGCAGCGATGATGAAAACAAGACCAAGCGCAATGGCGAGGCCCAAGAAAATGAGAATGGGGAGGTATTCCCGAAGCAAGTCTTCCACGAGCGGCTCCTTGGCAAACGCAGGCACGCGGCGTGTCTGCACGGTAGAGGCTTGTCGTGGTTTAGCTTGGGGCGCGCAGGGGGTCAACCGAAGGCAGGGCACATTTGATGCAAGAAACGCGGCCAAGGTGCTGAATTTTCGCTCCCCTCCCCCGTTTCTCCCCCTATGTCGCGCGCTGGTGAACCGCATTTGACACATCGCCGCGACTCGGTCCGCTGCAGTGCACTTTCGACGCGGGTCGCGACCAGCTATTCCTGACAATTACACTCAACATTAAACCTTCGTCAAGCCGTTTGCGCGAATTTCCCGCTACAAAGTTCCGTATCCAAACAGCGTCACGACACAGCCCGCGCTCAGCGCCCAGGCCCAAAACAGCGCCGCCCCGCGCCGAATGGGGTGGCGCACACCGCCCGCAATCAGACAGCCCCACAGCCAACTCACGAGCAGTGCCAAAAGGCAGGGCAAAAGGTAGATCAGCGGTGCAAGGCTCTGCGCCACGCCCATGAATAGCAAAAATGCCGCCGAAACAGGCAATTGCAGGAAAAAGGCCACCGGAAATAACGGCCAGAACACCAAAGCGGTGATGGCGCGTGCGCGTGTGGGGCGAAACGCGTCGCGCAACAGGTGGCCACGTTTGCGAATGCCAAGGCACAGACCCGCCACGCTCGCCCCCGTCAGCATCCCTGCCCAAAGGCCAAGTTGCGAAAAAGGCAGGCGTTTTTGTCCCAACCCGACATCGGGAAACACCTGCACCGCGCTCCATAGCAGCGCGACCCCCAAACAGGCGGCAAGCGCCACCCCTCCCAGCTTTCGGGGAAGGGACAAGGGGGCGGGCCGGACCATCGCAGCGCGCGCGCCGGCCTCATTTTGCGGCGGCATTGCGCAGCTCCTCAGTGATGATACGGGCAATCTGGGCGCAATCTTGCGTCGAGAAGGTCAGCGGTAACCGCATGTCCATGATCGCCTGCAGAATGCGGTCGCTGTCGGGCAGGCTTTGCGGCGCGACGTAGCGCCAACTGTCGTAGCGCGACGTAAAGGCCACCGGCTCGGGCGCGCCAAACCATTTCAACTCCACGCCCCGCGCCAGACAGGCGGCCACCAGCGACTCGATCTTTGCGGGGGCCCAGTCCAGCAGCAGAAACTGGAAGGAAGAGGCAACATAGGCCTCCGCCTCGGGCCGCTCGATCAGCGTCAGCCCCGCGCCCCCGCGCAAGCCCTCCTCAAGGGCGCGATAAAGAGCATTCCAGCGCGCGCATTGGGCCGGCAGATCGGCCAGTTGCGGCCGCAGGATCGCGGCGCGCAGATTGTCCATGCGTCCCGACACATTCGGCGTGTGGTATTTGATCGCCTCGAACACCTCCGGCGCAGGGGCCGCGCGGTGTTTGGGATAGAGCATGTAGCTGCCCGACAGCATGATTGCGCGCGCTGCCGCCTCGGCGTCATCAGTGACAAGCAAACCGCCCTCGCCGGAATTCATATGCTTGTAGGTCTGGGTCGAATAGCAGCCGATGCGCCCGTGCCGCCCGCTGGGCGTGCCCTTCCACGCCGCCCCCATCGTATGGGCGCAATCCTCGATCACCGTCAGGCGGAGCCGATCCGCGAGCGCCATCAGGGCGTCCATATCGCAAATGTGCCCACGCATGTGGCTGAGCATCAAAACCCGCGCGCCGCTGGTGCGGGTTTTCTCCACCAGATCGGCCAGATCGATCACCAGGCCTTGGGTCACGCCCACGAACACCGGCTCTGCTCCAAGTGCGGCAATCGCGCCGGGCACGGGGGCGAGGGTAAAGGCGTTGGTGAGCACCGTGTCGCCCGCCTGCACGCCCACCGCGCGCAAGGCAGCGCCCAGGGCATAGCCGCCCGAGGCGACAGCAACGCAGTATTTGGCTCCTACGAAGGCGGCAAATTCTTCTTCCAGACGTGCGGTTTCATCCACCTCCCCCGCCACCGTGTTGTAGCGGTGCAAGCGCCCCGTGCGCATCACACGGATCGCGGCCTCGATCCCTGCGTCGGGGATGGGTTCCTGCTGGGTGAAGACGCCTGTGAAAACCTCGCCGCTCATCCGATCAGCTCCTGTGTCACGCGCATCAGATCGCGGTAATGGGGCAGCAGCGCCTCGGGCGACAAAGCGCGCACCGCCTCGCCGTCGGGACCGAAGGTCACCAGCGCACAGGGCACGCCAGCGGCGGCGGCGGTTTTGCGGTCGGTCACGGTATCGCCCAGCAAAAACGACTGTTTCACCGCGCCCCCGGCCCCCTCGACAGCGGCCAGATAGGGGGCGGGATCAGGTTTGCGCACAGGCAATGTGTCCGCGCCCACCATCGCCCCAAACATATCGCGCACGCCAAGCCGCTTGAGCAATTCTTCGGCAAGACCGCTGGGCTTGTTCGTACAAACCGCCACGCGGTAGCCCGCGGCTTTGAGCTGTTGAATGGCATCCACCGCGCCCTCATACATCACCGTATGCACGTCGATGTGCTGGCCGTAGTGGTCCAGAAGGGGCTGGTATTGCGTCTCGACCAGCGCCTCGATCGCGCTGCCCTCGACGCCCTCTGCCCGTGCGAACCCCAACCGCAGCATGGCCCGCCCCCCGTGAAAAGCCGTGGCGGCATCGGCCACGGGATCCAGCAGTGCCCCCTGCCCCAAACTGTCGAAACAGGCATTGGCCGCGGCGATCAGATCACGGCTGGTATCGGCCAAAGTGCCGTCGAGGTCAAAGACCACCGTTTTGCCGCTTGGCTGTGCCATATCCGTTTCCTTCTTGTGATATATGCCCCAAGGGGTAAAACGCCCCTGACTTCAAGGAAAGAGCAAACCATGGCCACTGCCCTCATTATCCTCGCCGCCGGTCAAGGCACGCGCATGAACTCCGACCTGCCCAAGGTGCTGCATCGCATCGGGGCCGCGCCCCTGTTTGCCCATGCGCTGGCCGCAGGTCAGGCCGTTGACCCCGAGCGGCGCGTTGTCGTCGTGGGCCATGGCGGCGCAGATGTGGCCACAGCGGCGCGCAAGATCGATGAAGACATTGTGATCGCCGAGCAAAGCGAACAGCTGGGCACCGCCCATGCTGTCGCGCAGGCCCGCGCGGCGCTTGCGGATTTTGAGGGCGATGTCTTTGTGCTTTATGGCGACACGCCCTTTGTGCAGGGCGAGACGCTGGAGCGGATGCTGGAGGCGCGCAAATCTCATGACGTGGTGATTTTGGGCTTTGAGGCCGCCGATGCGGGCCGCTACGGGCGGTTGGTGATGGCGGGCGACAAATTGGAGCGTATCGTCGAATTCAAAGACGCCACAGAGGACGAGCGCGCCATCTCCCTGTGCAACTCCGGCGTGATCTGCGCGGATGCGCAGCGGCTGTTTTCGCTGATCGACGCGGTGGGCAACGACAACGCCAGCGGCGAATTTTACCTCACCGATATCGTGGGCCTTGCCACTGCGCGCGGGCTGTCGGCCACCGCCGTGACCTGCCCCGAGGCCGAAACGCTGGGCGTGAACACCCGCGCCGAACTGGCCCGGGCCGAAGCCCTGTTCCAGGCCACCAAACGCGCCCAAGCGCTGGAGGACGGCGTGACGCTGGTTGCGCCCGAAACCGTCTATTTTGCCCTCGACACCTATCTCGGGCGCGATGCCTACATCGAACCCAACGTGGTGTTCGGCCCCGATGTCACCGTGGAATCCGGCGCCACCATCCGCGCCTTTTCCCACCTCGAGGGCTGCCATGTCGGTGCGCGCGCAACCGTTGGCCCCTTTGCCCGACTGCGCCCCGGTGCGGAACTGGCCAATGACGCCCATATCGGCAACTTCGTGGAAATCAAGAACGCGCTGATCGGCGAAGGCACGAAGGTGAACCACCTGTCCTATGTGGGCGACGCCGACATCGGCGATGGCACCAATGTCGGCGCAGGCACCATCACCTGCAATTACGACGGGGTGTTCAAACATCGCACCACGATCGGTCGCAACGCCTTCATCGGCTCCAACACCCTGCTCGTCGCCCCCGTCACCGTCGGTCATGAAGCGATGACCGCCACCGGCACAGTGGTGACAAAAGATGTCGAAAACGGTGCGCTGGCCATCGGCCGCGCCAAGCAGGAGAACAAACCTATGCTCGCGGTGCGTTTGTTCGATAAGTTAAAGGCAGCAAAGGCCGCAGGCCGTAAACCGTCCTGAAATTGTTCTATTTGTGCAACCAACCCAGAGGCTCCCATGACCCCGAATGACGCTCTTGAGGCGCTGCGTGCAGCCTCTGACCCTGACCGCGCCGCCCAGCTTGCCACCCGCCATGGCGACGGCACCTACCTTGGCACGCCTGCACAAACGATCTCCGATCTGGCGGGCGCGTGGCGCAAAACGCTTGACCTCACTGCCCGTCTCGAACTCGCGCAAGGCCTCTGGGAAAGCGCGGTGTTCGAGGCGCGCATCGCCGCCGCCAAACTGCTGACCCAAGCGCGCATCCCCGAGGATCAAGCGCTCTGGGACCAAATCCTTGCGTGGCTGCCCCAAGCCGGTCTTTGGCCCGTTCTGGACGCGCTCGCCGCCGCCGGCGCCCGCCGCCTTGCCGCCCGTCCCGACCGGTTGAGCGACGTCCTGCCGCTGGCCAGCGCCGAGGCCCCGTTGCTGCGCCGCGCCGCCCTGCTGCTGACCGAACCCATGGCCAAAGCCGATTTCCCCGATGCCGACGCGCTGATCCGCCGCGAACAGGTGCTCGGCCTGCTGCCCGCCCTGCTCGCTGACAGCGACAAAGACGTCCACCGCACCGCGCAAAGCTGGCTCAGAACCTTCGCCAAGCACGACTTCAAACGCGCACGCGCCTTTCGCCAAGATCATGGGCTGGCGTGACGCGCAGACCCCGGGCAGCGAGACCTGCCCGCGACAAGCAATAGCACTTGCCCTTGGCAAGCCCGCCAGCGCACCCTAGCTTGGCCTCATGAACACACCGCCCAAACTCATCGACCCGTTCGCGCGCCCAATCACCTACCTGCGGGTCTCGGTGACGGACCGGTGCGATTTCCGCTGCACCTATTGCATGGCGGAAAACATGACCTTCTTGCCGAAAAAGGAACTGCTCAGCCTCGAAGAACTCGACCGCCTGTGCAGTACCTTCATCGGTCTGGGCCTGCGCAAACTGCGCATTACCGGCGGTGAACCCCTTGTGCGCAAAGGGATCATGACCTTCTTTCAGGCGATGACCCGCCATCTCGACAGCGGCGCCCTGGACGAGTTGACCCTCACCACCAACGGCTCGCAACTTACGCGCTTTGCCCAACCGCTATTTGACGCTGGCGTGCGGCGCATCAACATCTCGCTCGACACGCTGGACGCCGACAAATTCGCGCAAATCACCCGATGGGGCCGCCTGCCCCAGGTGCTCGACGGCATCCAGGCCGCCAAAGCCGCAGGCCTGCGCGTCAAAATCAATGTCGTCGCCCTGAAAGGCTTCAACGAAAACGAACTTTTCGATCTGGTCGCGTGGTGCGCGCGCGAAGATATGGACCTCACCTTCATCGAAGTCATGCCCATGGGCGACATCGGCGGCGAGGACCGGATCGACCAATATTGGGCCCTCACCGACCTGCGCGCGCGCCTCTCACAGCGCTACACGCTCACCCCCCTGACCGAGCGGACAGGCGGCCCCGCGCGCTACGTAACCCTCGCGCAAACCGGCCAGAAAATCGGGTTTATCACCCCATTGACCCATAATTTCTGCGAAAGCTGCAACCGCGTGCGCATGACCTGCACCGGCGACCTCTACATGTGTCTGGGCCAGGAAGACCGCGCCGACCTGCGCAGCCCGCTGCGCGCTTCCCAAAGCGATGCGCTACTGATCAACGCCATCCATGAGGCCATCGCCCGCAAACCCAAAGGCCATGATTTCGACTACTCCCGCCAAAAAATCGACGGCCAGGTCCCGCGCCACATGTCCCACACAGGGGGCTGACACGGCGCGACTATGCGGGGATGCGAAAGCACGCCTGTTTCTTTCGGATAAAAATACCCAAAACCCTCACCCGTCAGCGCAGCGGCAGACGGGTCTCGATCAGTTCCACAAACCACGAGCTGCCCAAGGGAATGATTTCGTCGTCGAAATTATATTGGGGATGATGAACCGGCGCCGTATCGCCATTGCCAAGCAAAATATAGGCGCCGGGCCGTTCGTTGAGCATGTAGGAAAAATCCTCCCCCCCCATGATCAGCGGCGCGACAGCGCAATCTCCGGCGACACGACGCGCCGCTTCGGCGGCATAGCCCGTCTCGACATCGGCATTCACCATCACCGGATAGCCGCGCGTGTAGGTCACCTGCGCCTGCGCCCCAAGAGCCAAGGCCGTCCCGCGCGCGATCTCGGTGACGCGCGCCTCGGCCAGATCGCGCACATCCTCTTCCAAGCTGCGCACGGTGCCACGCAGCGTCACACGTTGCGGCAGAACGTTATAGGCTTTCGACGAACTCTCGATCGAGGTGACAGAAACCACAACCTGCTGCGTCGGGTCCACGGTGCGCGACGCAATCGTTTGAAGCGCCATGATAATCTGGCTCGATATCACCACCGTATCTACCGCCTCATGGGGCTTGGCGGCATGCCCGCCCTTGCCCTCGACAACGATGCGAAACTCGTCGGAGGCTGCAAAAAACGGTCCCGGCCGGATCGCAAAGGTGCCCAGCGCCTGACCGGGCCAATTGTGCATCGCGTAGACCTCGTCGATACCAAAGCGGCTCATCAGCCCCTCCTCGCACATCACGCGCCCGCCACCGCCCCCCTCTTCGGCCGGTTGGAAAATCACCACCGCCGTGCCGTCGAAGTTGCGGGTTTCACAGAGGTATTTCGCCGCCCCCAGCAACATTGTCGTGTGACCGTCGTGGCCACAAGCATGCATCACGCCCGCGTTTTTCGACGCATAGCTCAGCCCCGTATCTTCCAAGATCGGCAAGGCATCCATATCGGCGCGCAGGCCAAGGGTGCGACCGGATCCGCCCGCGCGCCCCTTGATGACCCCGACCACGCCCGTGCGCCCGATGCCCGCGACCACCTCGTCACAGCCGAAATCATGCAGGTAGCGCGCAACTTTGGCCGCTGTTTCATGCACCTCGAACATCAGTTCGGGGCTTTCGTGAAAATCGCGCCGCCACGCGGTCATTTCGGGCAGAAGATCGGCAAGGCGGTTTTTGACGGGCATGGGAGAGGTCCTGAAAGTTTGGCGCGCGCGGCAGTTGGCATAGGGTGAGCGCCGCGCGCGCGAAGGTCAAGGGAGCACGCTCAATGCACCGCTTTGCGCATCCGGCGCAAGCCAAGCCACACCGCAAGCACCACAAAGGGCGTGAGGCCCGCCATGGCCAGACCTTTGCTCAGCCCCAGCGGCTCAACCAGCGGGTAGGTCAGATATCCCAGCAAATTCAAGGCGTAATAGCTTATCGCGACCACGGACAGCCCCTCGACGGTTTCTTGAAGCTGCAATTGCAGATCAGCACGGCGATCCATTGAGGCCAGCAAGGCCTGGTTTTGCGCCTGCCGCGCCACATCGACCTTGGTGCGCAAAAGATCGGCAGCCCGTGCGGCGCGCTGCGCCAGAGAGGCAAGTTGCGCGTTGGTCGAGGTCACCGTGCGCATCGCCGGATCGTAGCGGCGCAGCATGAATTCGCCAAAGGTCTGCCGCCCCAAAAACCGCGCCTCCTGCAAAACCTCGATCCGCTGGGTGACGATGGCCTCATAGGCGCCTGTCGCGCCAAAGCGAAAGCTTGATTTCGTGACCAGCTTTTCGATTTGCGCCGAGAGCGCCAGCAGATCCGCCAGCGCATCCGCCTCGCCCACGGTGTCGGGGGCAGTCATCAGGTCGATCAAGGCCGCAAGTTCACCTTCGATTTTTGCCATTTCGAGGTGGGTTTTGCGCGCCTGCACAAGCCCCAGCATTGACATGGTTTTATAGGTCTCGATCTCGCAGAGCCGCTGGACAACGCGCCCGATGCGGTTCGCGCCGGTCTGCGCGTCGGGAAAAACGGCAAAGCGGGTGTGCCCCGCCGTATCGAGGCGAAAATCCGACGCGATGACCAACGCGCCCTCAAGGACTTCGGACACGGCAAGGCTTTCGCTTTCGAACCACTGGTCGATTTGATCGGCCATGCGGTTCTTATCCGGTTCGATGTCGATCCGCAGATGGGCAGACGCGATCCTCTGTCCCGGCGCTGTCGCAAGCCAATCCTCTGGAAACACTTCGAAATCACGCGCATCAAAGGAGCGTTGCGATTTTCCCGACAGCGTCACCATATAGGTCACAAACTCTGTGTGGCTTTCCCATTTCAAATGATAGGTGCCGATTTGACCGGACCAATGGGTGGCCTCGATCGGGGGCGGCGTTGCGCCAAAACGGGTCAAGAGCGCCACAAGATGGGCGTGATCAAGCGCGCGATCGCGCCGCGCCGCATCGCCGCTGGCCCGCAACGCAAGATAGACCGCGCGCGCGGGCGCCGCAATTTTGGGAAACGGGCGCGCATGCAATTCATTGGCAAGCGCATAGCGGCGCGGGTGGTCGTCAATCGGGGTCATCAGGCCAAGTCCACAAGAAGCAATTGTCGGGACAATAGGCTGCAAACCGGCGCGTGAAAAGTGAACTTATGTATTATTTTCAAACTCTTGCCGGAATACTTCGGCATACCGCCCTGCCCGCTACGGGCAGAGCGGCCTTGGCGTCTCAGTCCCCCAGAATGCGGGTGACCATTTCGGTGGTATCGCGGCTCAGGTCCGGTTTGGCCAAAATACGCATAAGCTGGTCGCGGATCATGGATTGGCGATCCCCGTCATAGCGCCGCCAGGTTTCAAAAGCGGTGCACAGGCGCGCCGTGGTCTGCGGGTTCAGGCTATCGAGGTCGATCAACGCATCCGCCAGCAGCTTGTAGCCACCCCCGTCGGGCGCATGGAACCCTGCGTGGTTTGCGGCCAATGCCCCGAAAACAGCGCGAAAGCGGTTGGGGTTTTTGGCATTGAAATCGGCATGTTGCGTCAGCTTTGCCACGATTTGCGCCGCTTCGAGTGGCGCGGCAGTTGCGACCTGCATCATGAACCATTTGTCCATCACAAGCCGGTCGTGAAACCACTGCGCGTAAAAGCTTGCAAGCTCTTCCTCTCCCTTGCCTGCGCCCAAAAGCGCCAGCAGGCTGCCCGCTTGCTCGGTCATATTATCGGCGCTTTCAAAGAGGCCCTGGGCGGCTTTCCCGGCGTCAATCAGGCTTAGCAGCGACAGAACCGACATGCGCAAAGACCGCTTGCCCGACCCGTCGGCATCCGGTTTGAACGTGCCCGCATCAAGCTGCGCGAACAGGTCGGGCAGGACATCGGCAAAATGATGTGCCAGAGCGTGGCGCAAGGCCTCGCGCGCCTCGTAGATTGCCATCGGATCGGGCGTCTGCCCCGCATCAAACAGCGTTTGAGCCAGATCATCTTGCGACGGCAGTCCAAGGGTCAGCGCGCGAAACGCCGGATCAAGACTGTCATCCGTGAGCACCGCTTTGAGCGCGTCCAGATAATCGCCAGCGGGGGCTTCGTTGCGCGTGATCATGGCGATCAACGTGTCCTTGGCAAGCATCCGCCCCATTTCCCATTTGTTGAACGGGTCGGTGTCATGGGCCAAAAGGAAGGCGCGGGTGGTCGCGTCGATGTCGCGGGTCAGGATCACCGGTGCCGAGAAGTCCCGCAAGATCGAGGCGGTCGGGCGCGCCGCCAGTCCCGAAAAGGTAAAGCTCTGGCTGGCCTGTGTCATTTCCAGAACCGTGGTGGGCAGGACTTCGGTCCCGTCCGCCGCGATCAGGCCGACAGCGATGGGCAACACCTGCGGCTTCTTCACGGCCTGTCCCGGCGTTGGCGGGGTCTCCTGAGTGAAGGTGAGGGTAAAACTGTCACCTGAAAACGCTTCGGTGACACTCAGGCGCGGCGTTCCGGCCTGGCTGTACCATTGTTGGAATTGTGCAAGGTCACGCCCCGTCACCTGCGCAAAACAGGCCAGCCAATCCTCGATCGTGACGGCCTGCCCGTCAAAGCGGTCAAAGTAAAGCGCACAGCCCGCGTAATAGGCTTCGTCGCCCACGAGGCGGCGCAGCATCCCGATGATTTCCGCGCCTTTTTCATAGACGGTCGCGGTGTAGAAATTGTTGATTTCCACAAAGCTTTCGGGGCGCACCGGATGGGCAAGCGGCCCGTTGTCCTCGCGAAACTGGCGGGCGCGCAATTGCAGAACTTCTTCAATCCTTTTAACCGGATGGCTGCGCATATCGCCTGAGAACATCTGATCGCGGTAAACCGTCAGCCCCTCTTTCAGGCAGAGCTGGAACCAGTCGCGACAGGTGATGCGATTGCCCGTCCAGTTGTGGAAATATTCATGGGCGATGATGCCCTCGACCCGCTCGAATGTCGCATCCGTCGAGGTTTCCGGCGAGGCCAGCACACAAGAGGAGTTAAAGATGTTCAGCCCCTTGTTCTCCATTGCGCCCATGTTGAAGTCGTCAACAGCGACAATGTTGAAAATGTCCAAGTCATATTCGCGCCCGTAGACCTCTTCGTCCCATGTCATCGAGGCTTTCAATGCCGCCATGCCAAAGGCGCATTTGTCCTCGTCGCCCTTGCGCACATAGATGTTCAGATCGACCTCTTTGCCCGACATCGTGGTAAAAGAGTCGTTATGCGCGATCAGGTCTCCGGCCACCAAAGCGAACAGATAGGCGGGTTTTTTCCACGGATCGTGCCATTCGGCCCAGCCCTTGCCCGATGCCACCGGATTGCCGTTGGACAAAAGCACAGGCAGCTCGGATTCGACGCGCACGGTGAAAACGCCCATCACATCGGGACGGTCGGGGTAATAGGTGATCTTGCGAAACCCTTCCGCCTCGCATTGGGTGCAATACATGCCGCTCGACATATAAAGCCCCTCAAGCGCCGTGTTGGTTTGGGGCGAAATTTCCACTTCCGCTTCGAACGTAAAGGCGCCGCTTGGCAGATCCGCTTGCGCAACGGTCAGATGCGTGTCGGTGACGGCGTATTCGACGCTCTCGCCGTCGATGCGCAGCGACAGCAGGGTCAGTTGTTCGCCGTTGAGCACCAGATCACCGGGATTTTCCGCATTGGGAACAAAGGCGATGCGCGACAGCACCCGCGTTGCCTGCGGCGCAAGGGTAAAGGTCAAATGGACCGTGTCGACCCAATGATGGGGGGCGGCGTAATCTTTGAGATAAATGGTCTGCGGGGCCGTGGGGGCGCTTGCGTCTTTCATGGGAGCCTTTCGGGTGGTCCAGATCGCCGGTGTCAAACGACATCTTTATGTCGAAAACTTTTGAACCGGATGCTGGCTGAAACGTTAGCCCTGTGATCGCGCCTTCACAACCGGAGGCCGTAAAAGAGATGAGGAAATGGGACCATGTCTGCGCCAAACACGAATATCGAAACTCAGGAACGCCGTCACAAAGGCCCGCTGGTCGGCATGGCGATTGGCATCGCATTTGTTGCTGTGATCACGCTTGTCTACATTTTTGCCTTCAGCAGTTCGCAGCCGCAGGACGGGGCGGAATTTGTCCCCGCATCCACCGAGCAGACCGAAAGCTTTATCATGGAGGACGCGCCTGCCAGCGATACCGAAACGCTGTCTCCCGAAGCCAGCGCCGCCGACAGCGGGATTGCCCAGGGCTCGGATGTGCAAATCCAAACGGACGCCGAACAAATCGAAGCGACCCAGTAACACGCGCACCGCACCAGCCGCACCAAAATCCGCTACCCCGCGGCTATCAGGCGGCCGTCCCCTCGGCCGCCTCTTTTTGTCACACGTTTAACGCGACAGGCTTTGTGCGTAGTCTTCCAGTTGATCCGCAACGGCGCCCCAGCCGTCGAAAAAGCCCATGTCGCGGTGCTGAACTTTTGCCTCGCCCGTGAGGTGGCGGGCGGTGGCGCTGTAGCGCGTTGTGCCATCACCGAGATCCTCGAAGGTCACGATCGCGGTCATGAACGGCGTGGGGTTTGGCAGCCAGCCTTCGGTGTAGGCGTCTGTAAAGACAATCTTTTTGTCCTGAACCACCTCAAGATACACCCCGTTGTTTTCCATCACGGTGCCGCCGACATCAAAGGTGGTATTGCATTTGCCGCCCGCGCGCGGATCCAGATCGCAATGGGTCACCCGATTGGGCTTGGGCACAAACCACGCCTTGAGATGCTCAGGCGTCGTCCAGCAGGAAAACAGCACCGCCGCGGGCGCGTTCAGCACCCGTGAAAACCCCAGGTCGCGCTCGTTTTCGAAGCGCTCGGTTCCAGACTGATCTTGCCCTATCGGCGCGCTCATGGCGACCTCCTTGTGACGGTGTTCAAGCGGGCAACACGCCCCTGACCCGACCAGTTTTGCAGATTTCACTTGAGCCGCGCAACCCGCACTGCGATGTCTTGCGCAGACCCTTTCCCTTTCGTGAGGCCGGACATGACCGACATTTCGCTAACCGTTGCCCAAGCCATCGTCGCCCACTCCATCGCTTACGGCGCCGAGCGCGGCTGGAACCCGCTTTCGACGGTCGTTGTGGATGCGGGCGGCCATGCGATTGCCTTTGCGCGCGGGGATCTCGCGCCTCCCGGACGGCTGGAACTGGCCATCGGCAAGGCGAAAATGGCGGTCATGCTGGGCATGGGCGGCACGGAAATTGGCGAGAAAGCTGAACTTCGGCCCGCGTTTTTCACCTCCCTTGCCCAGGCTTATGGTCCCTTCGCCCTTCCCGGCCAGGGGGGCGGCCTGATCAAGGACGCATCGGGGCGCGTGATCGGTGGCATTGGCGTCACCGGCGCAACCTCGCAGCAGGACGCCGAAGCCGCGACCTTTGCCATCACCGCCTGCGGATTTACGGCTGAAATCTAGGCAAATGCCGCAAGGTTAGGCCGCGCGCGCGCTAGTTTTGGCCCCCAGCCCTGTTTTTCCCGCCCTATCCGGCCTATAAATACCCTATTCAGTAGAGAAGGACCGCTCAGGTGGCACGACCCGTTGTCGGAATTATCGGAAATCATCACACGATTGATGGCGCTTACGAAATTCACGGAGGCGGGTTGATGAACTCGCAGGCCATTTCGCAGGTGAGCGACTGCACCCCGCTTTTGGTGCCCGCCGACCCGCGTCTGGTGCGTGTTGAAGACCTGCTGGAGGCCTGCGACGGCTTTTTGTTTACCGGCGGGCGCCCCAATGTCCACCCCGAGGAATACGGTGAGGCAGAGACCAAGGCGCACGGTTTCTTTGACCGCAGCCGCGACGCCATCGCCCTGCCCCTGATCCGCGCCTGTGTGGAGCGTGGCCAGCCGATCCTGGGCATTTGTCGCGGCTTTCAGGAGGTGAATGTGGCGATGGGCGGCACGCTCTATCCCGAAATTCGCGACCTTCCGGGCCGGATGAACCACCGCATGCCCCCCGATGGATCCATCGAGGAAAAATTCGCCCTGCGCCATAAGGTGACACTTGCGCAGGGGGGTGTATTTGCCAAACTTTTTGGCGCGCAAGAGGTCATGACCAACACCCTGCACGGTCAGGGAATAAAGGAGGCCGGCGCGCGGATCGTCGTCGAAGGATACGCGCCCGACGGCACGCCCGAAGCGATCTACGTGCAGGGCGCGCGCGGGTTCACGCTGGCCGTTCAATGGCATCCCGAATGGAATGCCGCCAACGATCCCGTGTCGCGCCCCTTGTTTGTCGCCTTTGGCAAGGCAGTGCAGGACTATGCCACAAGGCGCAGTCCGCCCAGCGCACAGGCCGACAAGGTCGCCTAAAGCCGTTTTTCCATCCTGAAATTTGTCAGCGCCACGCCATTGCGGATCACGCTTTGGCGCGCTGTGACCTGCCAGTCGCGCTTTTCAAAGAACCGGCGCGCGAGATGGCTTGCTTGCGTGTCGAGCTGGCGCAGCCCCGCCCGTTGCGCACAGGCAACGGCAGCGCAATAGAGCTGACCTGCAAGCCCGCTTCGGCGCTGTTCGGGCAAGACATAGAGAAAGTCGATATGCCCGTCGCGTCCGAGGGTTAAAAAACCTTCGACCCCGCGCAAGCCCTTGGCAACAAAGGTCCACTGGCGCGACAGCCGCGCCTCCCAGACATCGCTCGCCACGTCCTCCCCTGCCCAGGCGGCACGTTCGGCAGCGGTGTAATGGGGTGCCGTGCCCAAATGCACCGCCCGCAAGAACACGCGCTGACAGGCCGCCGCATCCCTGCGATGAAAAGTTCGGATTCGCATCATCGCGCAGTTTTGCGCCGCGATTTTGCGTTGCGCAAGGCCGTGGCGCGCATCAAAAGCCGGCAGGACCATGAGTGCACTGCAATTAACACCGTGTTAACGCCAACATTGCGGTTTTTTAGATCGTGGTGCATTTACCCTGGCGGCAACCTGGGTTTATGGTTCGCAAGTTTGCGCGGGGTCGCCCCATCGGGTGCCCTGTCGCACGCGTGTTGCACAGAGGTTTCATGCTGTCGGGCGTCGATGTGATGTCGCACTTTGGAATGTGTTGTGAGTTCACGCTGCAGTTGCTAACAATCGACTGCGCAATAAAATTGCTCGCACACGGGCAGACCGGAAATGACGATGCGGTATCCTCAGCGAGGGCCGCGGTAAACGCAGGGCCAACCTGCGCCTAGGGGAAGAGGACCAAAAATTGAAGATCGGGGTTCCGAAGGAAATTTTCGAGGGGGAAGCACGCGTTGCCATGACCCCCGACAGCGCGGGTCAGCTGCAAAAGCTGGGCTATGACTGTCTGATTGAAACCGGTGCAGGTGCTGCGGCTGGATTTGAAGATGCGGCCTATGAGGCTGCAGGCGTGACGGTGGTCAAAACGGCCGCTGCCCTGTTCAAAGACGCGGATGTGATCGCCAAAGTGCGCGCGCCCTCCGAGACGGAAGTCAAGCGGCTGGATAGCTCCAAGACCTTGATTTCCATGTTCAATCCAGCGGGCAACAGCGATCTGTTGGACCTGTCCAAAGCCAAGGGCGCAAATGTCATCGCCATGGATATGGTGCCCCGCATCAGCCGTGCGCAGAAAATGGACGCGCTGTCCTCTATGGCCAATATCGCGGGCTACCGCGCTGTCATCGAGGCGGGCAACAACTTTGGCCGCTTCTTTACCGGCCAGATCACGGCTGCGGGCAAAGTCCCCCCTGCCAAGGTTCTGGTCGTGGGCGCAGGCGTTGCGGGTCTTGCCGCCATCGGCACCGCGACCTCGCTGGGCGCGATCACCTATGCCTTCGACGTGCGCCCCGAAGTGGCCGAGCAGGTCGAATCGATGGGGGCAGAATTTGTCTACCTCGACTTCAAAGAGGAACAGCAGGACGGTGCGGCGACGGGGGGCTATGCCTCCGTGTCCAGCCCAGAATTTCGCGAAGCACAGCTGGCCAAATTCCGCGAGCTCGCCCCCGAGATGGACATCGTGATCACCACGGCGCTCATCCCCAACCGCGAAGCCCCCGAGCTTTGGACCGAGGACATGGTTGGCGCGATGAAGCGCGGCTCGGTCATCGTGGACCTTGCGGCCGAAAAAGGCGGCAACTGCAAACAGACCGTGGCGGACCAGAAAATCGTCACCGAAAACGGTGTGACCATCATCGGTTACACCGATTTCCCCAGCCGCATGGCCGCGCAGGCCTCGACGCTTTATGCGACGAATATCCGGCACATGATGGCCGATCTCACGCCCGAAAAGAACGGCGTGGTCAACCACAACATGGAAGACGACGTGATCCGCGGCGCGACCGTGACCCATCAGGGCGAGATCACCTTCCCGCCGCCGCCCCCCAAAGTGAAGGCGATTGCGGCCCAAAAACCCAAGGAAAAAGCGCCCGAACTGACGGCCGAGCAAAAGCGCGCCGCCGAAGTGGCCGCCTTCAAGAAAGAGACCAAAACCCAAGTGACGCTGCTGGCGGTCGGGGCGATCCTGCTGCTTGGCGTGGGCCTTGTCGCGCCCGCGTCCTTCATGCAGCACTTCATCGTTTTCGTGCTCTCGGTCTTCATCGGCTTCCAGGTTATCTGGAACGTGGCGCATTCGCTGCACACCCCGCTGATGGCGGTCACCAACGCGATTTCCTCGATCATCATTCTCGGGGCGCTGATGCAGATCGGGTCGGGAAGCTGGCTTGTGGTGGTTCTGGCCGCCCTGTCGGTTTTCATGGCCGGTATCAACATCTTCGGCGGCTTCCTCGTCACCCGGCGCATGCTCGCCATGTTCCAGAAATCGTAAGGCGGGAGAGAAAACATGGACTTTGGTTTCACAACGGCGGCCTATGTGGTCGCAGCTGTTCTTTTCATCCTGTCGCTGGGCGGTTTGTCGGGTCAGGAAAGCGCCAAACGCGCGGTGTGGTACGGGATTGCGGGCATGGCGCTTGCAGTTGTCGCCACGCTCTTTGGACCGGGCGCTGGCCTGTGGCTGTTGTCGCTGATCCTCATCGCAGGCGGCGGTCTGATCGGCTGGTATGTGGCGAAAAAGGTCGAAATGACCGAGATGCCGCAACTGGTCGCCGCCATGCATTCGCTGGTGGGTCTTGCAGCGGTTTTCGTCGGCTACAACGCCCATATCGTCATGAACAACGTGGCGGGCATGGACGCGCACAGCCTTGAAAACCTAGGCACATTTCCAGCCCTCGTCGCCCATAAAACCGGCGTGGAACTCGCGATCCTCAAGGTCGAGCTGTTCCTTGGCATCTTCATCGGTGCCGTGACCTTCACCGGCTCGGTGGTGGCATTTGGCAAACTTGCCGGCAAACTCACCTCCAAGGCGCAAAAGCTGCCCGGTGGGCATATGCTCAATGCAGGCTCTGCCGTGATTTCGGTGCTCTGCCTGATCTGGTACTGCAACACGGGCGCGGTCCTGCCGCTGATCATCATGACCCTGTTTGCGCTGTTCATCGGCTACCACCTGATCATGGGCATCGGCGGCGCGGATATGCCGGTCGTGGTCTCCATGCTCAACTCCTACTCGGGGTGGGCCGCTGCGGCGATCGGTTTCTCGCTCTCCAACGACCTGCTGATCGTGGTCGGCGCGCTGGTCGGCTCTTCGGGCGCGATCCTGTCCTACATCATGTGCAAGGCGATGAACCGCTCCTTTGTCTCGGTGATTCTGGGCGGATTTGGCGGCACCACCGGCCCTGCGATGGAAATCGAGGGCGAACAGGTGGCGATTGACGTCGATGGCGTGGCCTCGGCCCTCAACGAAGCCGACAGCATCATCATCGTGCCGGGCTACGGCATGGCGGTCGCCCAAGCGCAACAGGCCGTGTCCGAAATGACCCGCAAGCTGCGTGCCAAGGGCAAGAACGTGCGTTTCGCCATCCACCCCGTGGCAGGCCGCCTGCCCGGTCACATGAACGTGCTGCTCGCAGAGGCCAAAGTGCCCTATGACATCGTCATGGAAATGGACGAAATCAACGAGGACTTCCCCGACACCGACGTGGTCATCGTCATCGGCTCGAACGACATCGTGAACCCCGCCGCCCAGGAAGACCCCAACTCCCCCATCGCAGGGATGCCGGTCCTCGAGGTGTGGAAGGCAAAGCAGGTCTTCGTGTCCAAACGCGGCCAAGGCACCGGCTACTCCGGCATCGAGAACCCGCTGTTCTACAAAGAGAACACGCGCATGTTCTACGGCGACGCCAAAGAAAGCCTCAACGCGCTGCTGCCCAAGATCGACTGATCTTCGGCTAGGCTGGAACAGGAAAAGGGCGCTCTTTCGGGCGCCCTTTTTGCTTAGATCGGTCCGGTGAGGCGTTCCTCGGACAGCAGGATATTGGCCTCGACGTTGCCCACCCCCGGCAGGGTCATGATCCGGCGGCGCAGCACCCGCTCGAAGTCGGGCAAATCCCGCGCCACGACCCGCAGGCGGTAGTCAAACAGCCCCAGCGTATGCTGCACGATCTGTACCTCGGGGATCGCGCGCACCGCTCGCTCGAAATCATCGAGCGACACCAACCCCTTGGTCGCCAGCTTGATGCCGAGGAACACGGTGACGGTAAAACCCAGGGCATCCAGATCCAGTTCGACCCTGCGCCCCGCAAAGACCCCCGCGTCGCGCAACCGCTTGACCCTGCGCCAGGCGACCGACTGGTTGATCCCCACCTGCCGCGCCAAGGCCCCCGCCGACAGGCTCGCATCGCGCGACAGGGCGCGCAGGAAATGGCGGTCGATGTCATCAAGGTCGATCATAGCGGCACGCTTGTTTCGGATTTGATCGTGGCCACGTTCACCAGCGCCTCGATATCGGAAATATGCGGCAGGGTCAGAATGCGTTCACGATAAACGCTTTGATAATGGCCCATATCGCGCGCGATCACCAAAAGCCGCACATCGACCCGCCCCAAAAAGGTCTGGATACCAATGACTTCGGGCACAAGACGGGCAGCGGCGATAAAATCGTCAAAGGCACGCGGATCGGTCTTGTCCAACGAAAACCGCAGCGACACCTCCACCGCGTAGCCCAAGGCGGGCCAGTGGATGTCCTCGCGCGCGCCGCGCAAAATGCGGGCCTCGCGCATTTTTTCCATGCGCCGCGTGAAGGTCGCCGGCGTCACCCCGGCGCGCTCGGCCAGATCGCGCGGCAAAGCGTCGGGCGCGGCCTGCAACTGGCGCAAAATCCTGCGGTCCGTGTCATCAATCTGCATGAACTTCATCACAAATCTACAAATTATGCATGATTTTTTACATGAACCTGCAAAACATTCAAGTTTTGTCGCGCACCTTTCGCAATTTCCCCCTATTGTGCCCCCATCATATCCGGTCTGCACCGCAGACCCTACCAAAGGAGAGACCCATGCGCGTCTTTTACGATCGCGATTGCGATGTGAACCTCATCAAAGAGAAAAAAGTTGCCATCTTGGGCTATGGCAGCCAAGGCCACGCCCACGCGCTGAACCTGCGCGATTCCGGCGCGAAAAACATCGTTGTCGCACTGCGCGAAGGCTCCCCTTCGGCGAAAAAATGCGAAGCCGAAGGCCTGCAGGTCATGGGCATCGCCGAAGCTGCCGCCTGGTGTGACGTCATCATGTTCACCATGCCCGACGAACTTCAGGCTGAAACCTACAAAAAATACGTCCACGACAACCTCAAAGAGGGCGCGGCGATTGCCTTCGCTCACGGTCTGAACGTCCACTTCGGCCTGATCGAAACCAAACCCGGCGTCGACGTGATCATGATGGCCCCCAAAGGCCCCGGCCACACCGTGCGCGGCGAATACACCAAAGGCGGCGGCGTGCCCTGCCTCTTCGCCGTGGAATCCGACGCCTCGGGCAAAGCGCAAGAAATCGCGCTCTCCTACTGCTCGGCCATCGGTGGCGGTCGCTCGGGTATCATCGAAACCAACTTCCGTCAGGAATGCGAAACCGACCTCTTTGGTGAACAAGCCGTTCTGTGCGGCGGCATCGTCGAACTGATCCGCTGCGGTTTCGAAACCCTCGTGGAAGCAGGCTACGAGCCCGAAATGGCCTATTTCGAATGTCTGCACGAAACCAAGCTGATCGTGGACCTGATCTATGAAGGCGGCATCGCCAACATGAACTACTCGATCTCGAACACCGCCGAATACGGCGAATACGTCTCCGGCCCGCGCGTTCTGCCCTACGCAGAAACCAAACAGCGCATGAAAGACGTGCTCACCGACATCCAGAACGGCAAATTCGTGCGTGACTTCATGCAGGAAAACGCTGTCGGCCAGCCCTCGTTCAAAGCGACCCGTCGCATCAACGACGAACACCAGATCGAAAAAGTCGGTGAAAAACTGCGCGCCATGATGCCGTGGATTTCCGCAGGCAAAATGGTCGACAAAGAGCGCAACTAAGCCGCGTCACCACAAAACGAAAAGGGCGTGCCAAGTGGCGCGCCCTTTTTGATCTCACCCCCTACAACCCTGCCACGGCCGTGGGTTTCTTTCGGATCTAAATACCCAATTTCAACGCATCAACGCGTGGTCGCTTCGACCGCCTCGACAACGCTGTCCACAGCAGCCCTCATCAGGGTCTCGTCCTCGCTTTCGGCCATGACGCGGATCAGCGGCTCGGTGCCGGATTTGCGGATCAACAGCCGCCCCTTTCCAGCCAGCTTGACCTCGGCGTCACGAATGGCCGCTTGCACCTGCGCCGCCTCAAGCGGGGTCTGGCCCGCAGTATAGCGGACGTTTTTCAAAAGCTGGGGCACCGTGTCAAATTGCTGCGCCAGTTCCGACGCCGGTTTGCCCGTCTGCACCATTGCCGATAGAAACTGCAATCCCGCCAAAAGCCCGTCGCCGGTGGTGGCATAGTCGCTCATCACAATATGACCCGATTGCTCACCGCCCAGATTGAATCCCCCCGCGCGCATCCGCTCGACCACGTAGCGATCCCCCACGGCTGTACGTTCCAGCCGCAGGCCCGCCTCATCCATGCAACGCTCCAGCCCGAGATTGGACATCACCGTGGCCACAAGCGCGCCCCCCTTCAAGCTGCCTGCAGCGGCCCCCTGTTTGGCAAAGAGCGCCATGATCTGGTCGCCATCGGCCACCCGCCCCTGCGCGTCAAGGATCATCACACGATCCGCGTCACCATCAAGGCAGATCCCCACATCCGCACCATGCGCCACCACGGTTTGCGCAGCGGTACTCACCGAGGTCGACCCGCAGTTTTCGTTGATATTCTGACCGTTGGGCGTGGTTCCGACAGGGATCACCTCCGCGCCCAACTCCCAAAGCACCTCGGGAGCCGCGCGATAGGCCGCGCCATTGGCGCAATCAATCACCACCTTCATCCCCGCCAAAGTCATCCCGCGCGGCAACGAGGCCTTGATCCGTTCGTTATAGCGAAAGCGCCCGTCGTCGATGCGTTTGGCGCGGCCGATGTTGCGGGCCTGCGCCGGTTCGACCCCCTCAAAAACCAAACGCTCGATTTCGGCCTCGGCCTCGTCGGACAGCTTGAATCCGTCCGGCCCGAAGAATTTGATACCATTATCTGCGGCAGGATTGTGGGAGGCGGAAATCATCACGCCGACATCCGCCCGCATCGAGGTCGTGAGCATACCCACCGCAGGCGTGGGCACCGGCCCCAGCAAAAACACGTTCATCCCCGTCGAGGTAAAGCCGGCCGTCATCGCCGTTTCGAACATGTAACCCGAAAGCCGCGTGTCCTTGCCAATCACCACGCGGTGCGCGGTCGAGCCGTCGCGGCGAAAGTAGCGCCCGGCGGCCGCGCCCAGTTTCAACGCCATCTCGGCCGTCATCGGATAGGAGTTCGCCGTGCCGCGCACCCCGTCGGTGCCAAAGAGTTTGCGTGTCATATCAGGCCTTTCCGCTTTCAACGGCCTGCCAGAGGGACAAGGCCTGTCGGGTCTGAGCTATATCATGGACGCGGGTAATCTGAACCCCCTGCGCGATGCCCGCCAACGCCACGGCCACCGATCCGGCCATCCGGTCGGCGGGGTTTTGCGTATCTGCGATCACGCCGATGAAACGTTTGCGCGATGCGCCAAGTAAAATCGGGACGCCGAGGCTGTGAAACAGCGATATGCGCGCCAGCAGCGCCAGATTATGCGCCGTGCTTTTGCCAAAACCGATCCCCGGGTCGGCGATGATCTGATGGCGCGCGATGCCAGCGGCCTGCGCATGGGCGATCCGCGCCTCCAGAAAATCATACACATCAAGCAACACGTCGTCATACTGCGGCGCGTCCTGCATGGTTTCGGGATCGCCCTGGGCATGCATCAGGCAATAGGGAGCACGGGCTTGCGCGGTGCAGGCCAAAATATCGGGATCGAAGGTGCCCGCCGCAACATCGTTGACCAAAGTCGCCCCTGCCGCGAGAGCGGCCTGTGCAACCGGCGCTTTGCGGGTGTCGATGGAGATCGCTGTACTGCCCGCGCCGCGAATGGCGGCAATCACCGGCACCACGCGGTCGATTTCGGCGTCAACGCTGACCTCTGCGGCTCCGGGGCGGGTGCTTTCGCCCCCGATATCCAGAATATCGGCGCCCGCTGCCACCATGCCCTGCGCATGCGCGATCGCGGCCTGAGGCTTGTCGAAACGGCCGCCATCGGAAAAACTGTCGGGGGTGACATTGAGGATGCCCATCAAATTCGGCCGCCCCATGTCAAGGCCGGCGCAATCGGCACGCGGCGCGCTCAACGCCCAAAGCACATCGGGCGCAAGCTCTTTTGCGGCAATAACCTGCGGCGGCGCGCCACGGCTGAGCACTTCGACCTGCGTGAACCAACCCCAGCCCCCTGCAAGCCTCTGCGCGTCAGCGGGACGCGCGATGTCACATTGAACGAGCGGGCGAAAATACTGCGAGCGCATGCGGCCTCCGAAAGCGGGTCTGCGGCCTCTTTAAAGCGCTTGCGCCGCGAGGTCGAGATGCGCGCTCAACGGCAGGGAGCGTCGCGGGACCTGCGTGTCCTGTGGCGCGCTCTTTGCGCCCGTGTCCTGCCCCAGGATCAACAGTTCGGTCGCTTTTTCTTCGCGCGCAAACCATGTCACCAGATCAAGCGGTGCTCCATGGGGGCCATGCGGCGTGTCGAGCACGATTTTTGACGGGGCCCAGACCGACAGCTGGCCGGTTTTCATGGCCCAGTCCAATTCCGTGCGCGTGGCGCGCACCACGGCCCGCGGATCGCGCGCGCCCAAACGCCACGCGTTCTGCTCGATCGCCAAAAGGTCGATGCGGCGTTGGGCAGCGCTGGCCTGAACCTGCGGGCGCGGGCCATCCGGCAGCCCCACGGTCAGGATCACCGGACGCGGATCGTGGGCCAGGGCGTCCAGCCAGCCAGACAAATGCGGCGAGGCAATCGCGACGTTGTCCAGATAGACCACCAAGGGGCGCGGCGCGGGGGCGATGATTTGGGCCGGCGTGGCACTGGCCCCTTTCGTGCGCACGATTTCCACGCCCAAAGCGCCGGGGCCGCGATCCAGTTTTTCGATCCGCACGAACACCCGAAAGGCGCGCGGCTCGGCCAGAATGCGCGCAGCGATCCGTTCGGCAAGCGTTTCCAGCAGCGCAAGGCGCTCGGCATGGGTTTCAAAATGGATCGCTTCGGTGATGCGGTCGTAGCTGAGAATGCGATCAACGTCATCCTCGACGGGGCCGGTGTCGGGCGTGACCTCGACAACCACGTTGAAGTTGATGCGCTGGTTCACCCCGCGTTCGGCCTGAAAGGCCCCGATTTCGACCTCAAGCATATGATCACGCAGCGAAATACGGTCAAATGGCGCATCGTGACGCGCAGAGCCTGCGGTGGCTGCTGCCCGGGCTTCGGGGTGGTCGAATGCGTGGCCGATGTCGGAACTCATCGCGGATGTCTCTTGGCTTGCCTCGGGCTGTGCCTGCCCTACCCCAAAAACACGCGCTTGGCCATGCCCGCGCCGTTTCACGCCAAAAACGGGCGGATCCCCCGCCCAAAGCCCGCCGCGGCAACGGCAAAACCCGTTGCCTGCCGGCTTAGGCCTGTGGCATCCGGTAAAACAGATGGACGCCAATCGTTGCGGTTTGCGCGAATTGACGCGACCAGCGCGGGTTCACGGCGCGGGTGTGATAATGCGTGGCACCATCGGTCAACACACGCGGTGCCCCGTCAAGCATGAGGCGGGCCACCTTGCCGACCCGTTCCCAGGCCGCGCGTTCATTCACCTTTTCAGCGAGGCCGTCGCAGGTGTAGGTGAACTGGCACTGGTATTTCTTGCCCGTCCCCTGATTGATGACCTTGCAAACGGTCGCGGGGAACTTTGCGCTGCTTGCGCGGTTGAGAATGACTTCGGCAACGGCGAATTGCCCTTTGACGCTTTCGCCGCGCGCCTCGAAATACAGGGCCTGCGTGAGGCATTCCCACTGCGCATCCCCCGTGGCGATGGGCTGGGCGTCGATGAAGGCGCGGGTATAGGCAACAACCGGCACCTGCACATCAGCTTCGGGCGTCAAGGGCTGGAAAATACGACGAAAGAGCGATGTGCCCAGGCCGCGCGACATATCGTTCCCCAGACCCTCGGCGGCCACTCCGGCATCGATCGAGATGTTGGGATCGTTCGAGGCACTCACCGTGACATCCGCCTGTGCAGCGCCCGGCGCAAAGGCAATCGCGCCCGCCAAAAGCTGGGCACACAGAACGGTTGCCCCGAAGGCACGGCGCAGGCTGGCCGGTGTAAACAGGCTGGCCGGTGTAAACTGTCGCGCGATCGGCTGGGCCGTGGCTGCGTTAAGGGTCGGCATAGGTTCCCCCTCCGTTGCGGCCCGCAGATGGGCTCAAGGTGGTCAGATCGGCGCGTCTGCTACATCACAAAGCGCAATTCGTCCAGCCTGCCTGCCTTTTAATCGGGAATAAAACATGAACAACGTTGCAGAGACTCCCCAGGGGAGACCGCAATATTTCATACAAAATTGTGGGAAATCTTGGGGTTAACCTAAACGTCAACTTTCGCGTGATTTTATTGCGAGCTGCGCGGCCGCAAGGCGGGCAACGGGCACACGGTAGGGCGAACAGGACACATAATCGAATCCATGCGCGCGACAAAAGGCGATAGATTCGGGGTTGCCGCCATGCTCGCCGCAGACCGACAATGTCACCCCCGGATGGCGCGCCCGCCCGCGCTCGGCCCCGATGGCAAGCAACTCGCCGACCCCCTCGACATCAAGCACGTGGAACGGGTCTTCGGGGTAAACCCCCTGCTGGACGTAGGTGTTCATAAAGCGCCCCGCATCGTCGCGCGACAGCCCATAGGTCATCTGCGTCAGGTCATTCGTCCCGAAAGACAAAAATGCCGCATTCGCCGCGATATCTCCGGCCCGAAGCGCCGCGCGCGGCGTCTCGACCATCACGCCGAGGCGATAGGTAAATTGTTTGCCGGTTTCGTTGCGCACCGCCGCCGCCACCGCATCGATGCGGGTTTTGACCAGCTCGACCTCGCGTTTGGCCGAAATCAGCGGCACCATGATTTCGGGCACCACAGCCTCACCGCCACGCTGGGTCGAGGCCTCGATGGTCGCTTCGAAAATCGCCCGCGCCTGCATGTCGTAAATTTCAGGGATGGTGATGCCAAGTCGCACCCCCCGCATTCCCAGCATCGGGTTGAATTCGCTGAGATATTCGACCCGCCGCGTCACATCCGACAGCGGAAGATCCAGCGCCTCGGCCAATTCGCGCAGCCCCGCGCGGTCGTGGGGCAGGAATTCATGCAAGGGCGGATCGAACAGCCGGATACAGACAGGCAAGCCCTGCATGATCTGGAACAACTCGATGAAATCAGCCCGCTGCATGGGCAACAGGCGCGACAGGGCCTCGGCGCGATCCGCCGGTGCCTTGGCAAAAATCATCTCGCGCATCACCGTCAGGCGATCCCCGTCGAAAAACATATGCTCGGTGCGGCACAGCCCGATGCCCTCGGCGGAGAAATTGCGCGCGGTGGCGGCATCTTTGGGGGTGTCGGCATTGGCGCGCACACCGATGTCGCGAAAACTGTCGGCCCAATCCATCAGCTCGACAAAATGATCGTCGAGCGCGGGCGCCAACATATCCGCCTCCCCCGCAAGCACCTGCCCGGTCGTGCCATCGAGGGTGATGATCTCGCCCTCTTTGATGGTCACACCACGCGCCGTGGTGAAGGCGTGGCCGCGCATGCTGATGGAAATTTCCGACGCCCCGACCACACAGGGCACGCCAATGCCGCGCGCGATCACAGCCGCATGCGAGGACATGCCGCCCCGTTCGGTAAGAACGCCCGCGGCGGAATGCATCCCACGAATGTCTTCGGGCGCGGTTTCGCGTCGCACAAGGATACAAGGCTCGCCCCGCGCGGCAGAGGCCTGCGCGGCGGCGGAGGTAAAGACCGCCTTGCCTGAGGCCCCCCCCGGAGAGGCGGCAATGCCGGTGGTGATCAAGCTGCGCGAGCCGCGCGGATCGATTTGCGGGTGCAACAATTCCGTAAGCGAGCGGGGCGCGATGCGCGTGACCGCTTCGGATTTCGGGATGATATTGTCGCGCGCCAGATCAACCGCGACATGCAGGGCCGCGCGCGCCGAACGTTGCACGCGCACCGCGTCAATCAGGGCCAACTTACCGTTTTCAATGGTAAATTCGATCTGCATTTCTTCGCGCAGCTTCACGCGACAGAGTTTCGAAATACGGACCAGTTCGGCAAAGATCTCGGGACAATCGGCCTCAAGCGACGATCCGCGCTTGTCGCGCGTCAGAAACATGACCTGTGTCTGAGCGCCTGCTGCCATGGCATCGCGCCCCTGCGCCTGGCGCAGATACCGCCCCTTGATCAGCGGTGCGCCACTGACCTCATCGACCAGTTGCATCACCCCCGCGCCGCTTTCCCCCGGCCCAACCCCAAGCGCCATCGCCTGAACGACCAGCCCCAGACCGGCCTCGGCCGGCGCACCTTTGGCCTGTCGCAACAGCCGCGCCGTCGTGCCCTCCCACGCGCGCGCCATCGAGCGCAGAACCTCGGCAAGTTGCACGGCAGGTTCTTGGGGAAAGGGTTCGTCGGTTTCGTCCATATAGGCTGCCAGCGCCGTTTTCAGCGCCGCCGCCGTGGTGGCGTCCTTGTCAAATTCGAACATATCCGGATCAAGGCGGGCCACGTGAACCGAGTAGGATTGCACAAATCGAAGATACAGCCCATCTGCCGCCTCGGCCCCATGGCTTTGGGTCAATTCGGCATGGCGGGCGTCATTCATGCCGACATTCAGCATCGCGCCGGGACCGCCCCAATCGGGATCCTCCGAGGAAGGGCGCACCGAAAGCAGTGGCTTGGTGCCAAAAATGCCGAGCAACGTGTCGACATCGGTCATCTGCCCGTCCGCGATGCGGTGCACGGCATCAAAGGACAGAGCAACCGTTTCGGGCACCGGAAAATCGAGGCGGATCAAGCGTTGCAGGCATTTTGCACGCCCGCCATGGGTGTTGACCGCAATCGCGGCCACCCGACGGATTCGCGTGAACCCTTTGAAGTCAACAGCTTGCTGCATTGCAGCACTCCCCCTTTTGGTCTGAACAATAGGCCCCTCTTCGGGCGCCACGCAACGCAGGATTTGAAGCGACCGGGGGAAACTGCGCAAAAGTGATGTAAAGTCGGGACAACCCGCAGCACAAAAGGGTGAACTGCGGGTCGGCATTGTCAGCCCTCGATGCGGGTCAGGTCAGCGACCCCAAGGCAGGTGGTGCGAATGCGCGACAAAAGGTTCAGCCGGTTGCGCCGGATGATTTCGCTCTCGGCATTGACCTGCACGGCCTCGAAGAACGCATCAATCGGGGCGCGCAAACTGGCCATCGCCTGCATTGCGGCCGCAAAATCCTGCGCGGCCATCGCGGGGTTGATTTGGGCCTCGGCCGCGTCGAGCGCAGCAAACAGCGCCCGCTCCTCGTCGGTTTCGCAGAATTTCACATCCGCGCCAAAGCTGTATTCAACCCCGTCTTTTTCCTCTTCTTTGCTGAGAATATTATTGGCGCGTTTGAACCCCTGGATCAGGTTCGCGCCGTCATCCGTGCCCAGCACATCCGACAGGGCGGTGGCGCGTTTGACGAGCAAGGTCAAATCGTCATTGCCCTCCATCGCAAGGCAAGCGTCGATCACATCGTGGCGAATACCTTGATCTTTCAGGAAAACCTTGAGGCGGTCGTGGAAGAAAGACAAAAGGTCGGCGGCATCCGCCCCTGCAAATCCCTTGCCAAACAAATCGCTGAGCGAAGCCGACAACCCGTTCACCACGATCAAACGGATCACCCCCAAAGCGGCACGGCGCAGCGCGAAGGGGTCTTTGGAGCCTGTGGGTTTTTCGTCGATGGCCCAGAAACCGGTGAGCGTGTCGAGCTTGTCCGCGAGCGCCACGGCAACGGTGACGGGCGCGGTGGGCACGTCATCAGACGGCCCGAGCGGGGAATAGTGGTCACGGCAGGCATCGGCCACGGCGTCCGACAGGGCGGCGCGTTTGGCGTAATACCGGCCCATGATCCCCTGCAATTCGGGGAATTCATAGACCATTTCCGAGGACAGATCGGATTTGGCAACCCGCGCCGCCACGTCGGCCTCATCCGCGTCGGCGCCGACAATCGGCGCGATCGTGCGCGCAAGGGCGGCGATCCGGGTGATGCGGTCGGCCTGGCTTCCGAGTTTGTTGTGGAAAGTGACATTGCCAAGCGGCGCGCCCATGCCCTCAAGGCCCTGACGTTCCACGGTACGCAGATCGTTTTCCCAAAAGAACTTGGCATCCGACAGGCGGGCCGAGAGCACTTTCTGGTTGCCCGCAAGGATGGTCGCGCCCTGATCGGCGGTGTCACGATTGGCCACGGTCACGAATTTTTCGATGCGGCCGGTTTTCGGATTGCGCACGGAGAAAAATTTCTGGTGCTCTTTCATCGAGGTTTGCAGCACTTCGGGCGGCAGGTCGAGGAAGGCCTCCCCGATGCTGCCCAAAAGCACGACAGGCCATTCGACCAGACCCGAGACCTCGGCCAAAAGGCCTTTGTCTTCAACCACCTCAAGGCCCAGCGCGAAGGCCTGATTGGTTGCATCGTGCCAGATATGTTCGGCGCGCTCGGCACCGTCCAGCATCACAAAAGCACGTTTGAGTTTGGTTTGGTAATCGTCGAAACCATGCACGGTGATCGCGTCTGGCCCCATGAAGCGGTGGCCGCGCGTCGTGTTGCCTGCGCTGATACCATCAACCGTCAGCGGCACAACTTCGGCCCCCTCTTCAGAGGACAGGATGCACAGGATCGAATGCAGCGGGCGCACCCATTTCAGCGTGCCCGTGCCCCAGCGCATGGATTTGGGCCATGGAAAGCTGCGGATCGCGGTTTCCAGCGCCTCGGCCACGATCTCGGCGGCGGGACGGCCCGGTCTGGTGATCTTGGCATAGTAGATCTGGCCCTTTTTCTCGTCACGCGCTTCCAGCTGGTCGCGCGTGACACCGGCACCGCGCAAGAAGCCCTCGATGGCTTTCTCGGGCGCATCGACGCGCGGACCCTTGCGTTCCTCGGTCGTGGTCGGGCTTTGGGCAAGCAAGCCGTCGATGGACAAGGCAAGGCGGCGCGGCGTGGCAAAGCAACCGGCGGAGGCATAGGTCAGGCCCGCGTCGACAAGCGCGTTGGTGAGGAGCGTTTTAAGATCCTCGGCGGCACGTTTTTGCATGCGCGCAGGGATTTCTTCGGAAAACAGTTCGATGAGAAGATCGGGCATCTCAATATCCTTCGGGGGCGGGCGGACAGCCTTCGGGCGCGGGATCGCCGTCGAAAACAACTTCGCCGCAGCGGTTGATCTGGGTCCACGCAAAGGCGCGGCCATCGGTGTAGACCGCAATCACACGGTCGATGCCGTAGGGCTCGTTGGTTTGCGACAGAAAGGCGGTTGCAACCCCGCGTTCCAGATCCGCGCCAATGCGCGCGGCGTTGAAACAGTCGAACCATTTGGGCGCATTCAGCGGCACGGGGCTAAGATAGGTCAGATAGGTTTCGGTCAGCATCGCCGTGGACATCGGCGTGGTAAAGCAGGCGCGATAGCGGATGGGCGAGCTATCGGCATCAATGGCGCGGAAATTGTCGGCCAGAAACGGCTCGGATGCCCCGCTCACGGTGGTCAGGGTCAAGCTGTCGCCTGCGCTGGCGGGCAGCTCTTCGTAATAGGCGTATTCCTGGGTGTAATAGACGACCGCGCCAAAAGCGGCGGCGGCGAGCACGATCACCCCTGCGATAAATTTCCCGTTCATGCCGTTTCCGTCGCGATCTCGGTGCTGTCCGGCGTCCACCCCCCTGCCTCGGTCTGCACAAAGGCATCCGCGCAGGCCTTGGCGAGCGCGCGCACGCGGCCGATATAGGCTTGGCGCTCGGTGACGGAAATCACGCCGCGCGCGTCGAGCAGGTTGAACATATGCGAGGCTTTGATGCATTGATCATAGGCCGGATGCACCATGATGATGCGCTTGCCGGTCTTGGGGTCTGTCGCATCCTGCGCCAGCAGCGCGTGGCATTCGGCCTCGCATTCCTCGAAATTGCGCAGCAGCTTGGCGGTATCTGCGGCGTCGAAGTTATGGCGCGAATATTCCTGTTCGGTCTGGCGGAAGATATCGCCATAGCTCATGGCAATCGGCGCATCGGGATCGTTGAAGGGCATGTCCATGACGTGATCCACGCCCAGCACATACATCGCAAGCCGTTCAAGACCATAGGTCAATTCGCCCGATACAGGGTGGCAGTCGTGGCCGCCGACCTGTTGGAAATAGGTAAATTGCGACACTTCCATGCCGTCACACCAGACTTCCCAGCCCAGCCCCCATGCGCCCAGCGTGGGGCTTTCCCAATCGTCCTCGACGAAGCGGATGTCGTGCATCGACGTGTCGATCCCGATGGCATCCAGCGAACCGAGGTAGAGATCCTGCATCTCGGGCGGGCTTGGTTTGATCAGCACCTGATACTGGTAGTAGTGCTGGAGACGGTTGGGGTTTTCACCATAGCGCCCGTCGGTGGGACGACGCGAGGGCTGGACATAGGCCGCCGCCCAAGGCGTGGTGCCCAGGCTGCGCAGCGTGGTCGCAGGGTGGAATGTTCCCGCGCCCACTTCCATGTCATAGGGCTGCAACACGGCGCAGCCCTTGGACGCCCAGTAGGACTGGAGCCTCAGGATGATTTCCTGAAACGAGCGGGGCTTTGCGGCGGGGGCTGCGGCGGATGTGGTTGCGGACATGGGGCAAACCCTTTGAAGGAAGAGGCGGGTAACCGATAAAGAAGCCACGCTTGAGGGTCAATGCGGCCCTGCGCGAATATTGAGCTTTTCACCGGGGGCCGAAAGCTGTCAAAAACCCGATAACGGTCGAAAAAAGACGTTGGAGCAGTAGAGTTAATGAAACGTGAAATGACATCCCGATTGGTGCGCTCGAGGTTCGGGGTTGGTTTGATGGTCCTGGGATCGGCGCTTTCGGCCCCCCTTTCTGGCGCCTTTGCGCAAGACACAGCGCGCGCCTGGATCCAGATCGAAGCGCAACCCTCCCTGCGTCAGGCCACGCAGGCGGCCAGCGGCTATGCGCGCAGCTTGCCCGCGGTGAACGGGTTTGCTTTGGGCGGGCGGTGGTATGGCATCGCCCTTGGCCCCTACAACGCACCCGATGCCCGCGCGCTGCTGCGCCAGTTGCGCGCCTCGGGGGCGATCCCGCGCGATGCTTTCGTGTCCGATGGTGCAAGCTACGGCCAGCAATTCTGGCCTGTTGGCGCGCAAACCGGCCAAACCGCGCAAAGCGTGACGGTGCCGCAAGTGGACACCGCCCCCCTGCCCGCTACCGACCTGCCGTCAACGCAGGACATCGCGCGCGATCTTGCGGCGAACAGCGCGACGGGAGCAACGGGCGCGACGGACACCGAGGCCCGCATCGAGGCGCAGGTCGAGGAGGCCATCGCCGTCGAGCTGCCCGACGAGACCCCCGCACAGGCCCGCCGCTCGGAAGCGGCGCTGGACCGCGCCGCGCGTGACGCCTTGCAGGTCGCGCTGGCCTGGGCCGGATTTTACGACGGGCGCATTGACGGGGCCTTTGGCGCGGGCACCCGCGCCTCCATGGCCGCATGGCAAGCCGCGCAGGGCTACACGCAGACCGGCGTGCTGACAACGCGCGAGCGCGGTGAATTGCTGAGCGATTACCAAGCGGTTCTGGACGCGCTTGGCATGGAGCTTGTGCGCGACGACACCACCGGCATTGCCGTCGAAATGCCCAAAGGTCTGGTGCAATTCGACGCCTACGCCCCGCCTTTTGCGCGCTATGTCGAAAAGGACGGCTCGGGTGTGCAGGTGCTGCTGATCAGCCAGACCGGCGATCAGGCCACGCTTGGCGGCCTGTATGAAATTCTGCAAACCCTCAAAATCGTTCCCCTTGATGGCGAGCGCAGCCTGAAAAACGGTAGTTTCGACCTGAGCGGCGCGGATGGCACGCGGGTGACCTATGCCACCGCAAAGCTCGTGAATGGCACCGTGAAGGGCTTCGTTCTGGTCTGGCCTGCGGGCGACGACAAGCGCCGGCGCATGGCGATGGAGGCCATGAAAACCTCCTTTGCGCCGATTTCGGGCGCTGTGCTGCCCGACGCTTACGGTGCTGGCGCCGCCCAGGACATCGACCTGCTGGCCGGTCTGGAAATCCGGCGTGCGGATCGGGTGAGTTCGGGGGTCTATGTGGATGCTGCGGGGCATATCCTGACCACGGCGCAGGCCGTGGCCGAGTGCCGCGAGATCACGCTGGACGCAGACACAAGCGCAACCCTGACCACTCTTGGCGACGGCTTCGCCCTGCTCACGCCCGACACGGCCACCGCCCCCTTGGGCATCGCCGGCTTTGCAGCCGCAACGCCGCGCCTGCAATCCGAAGTGATGGTCGCTGGCTTCCCCTATGAGGGGCGCTTGGGCGCGGCCACCTTGAACTACGGCACGCTTGCCGACACCAAAGGCCTCAACAACGAAGCAGGTGTGTTGCGCCTGGCGATGAACGCCATGCCCAGCGAGGCCGGCGGTCCGGTGCTGGCCGATACCGGCGCGGTCGTGGGGCTTTTGGCGGATGAGGACGGCGCGCGGGTCCTGCCGGAAGGTGTGAGCTTTGCGCGCGACCTCGACAGCATCACCGCCTTTCTGAGCGGGGCGGGCGTCACGATCACGGCCAGCACCAGCAGCCTTGACCTTGGCCCGGATGTCTTGGTGCAAACCGGACGCGACATGGCGGTCATGGTGTCCTGCTGGAAATAAATGTCCTGCTGGAAATAACGCCCGCATTGTCGCATCACACCCTCATGCGTGCCGCCATGAAAAAGCCCCGCAGCCGCGGGGCTTTTTGCTGCGCGATCCGTGTCAGCCGATGTGAAACAAAGTCGCGAACAGTTTGGGATCAAGGCTTTGGGAGGCAAAAGTTGCGCCTTCGGTCAGCACCGAAACGGCATCATGGCTGTGCAGACTTTCCTGATGTGAGGCCACGACACGGAAATCGCGCACCCGCTGCTCGGCTTCAAGCGCCTGCGCAAAAAGCCGCGCGGCGTCCTCGACAAAGATCGGATTGGCGGCGTTGAGTTCGGCAAAGGCCTGCTCGTCCTCGCGTTTGACCATGACTTGCGTTTCGGTGGGCACCGCCGCGCGGCACAGGTCGATCAGGTCTTCAAACCACAGGATCGGCCCCTTGGGAACCTCAACGGAAATCCGCGCCACCGAACGCTGCGAATGCGGCGTGGCAAGCTGGCCGCGGGTCTGGCGCGCGTGTTCGGAGAGTTCCAGCGAACAGGGGCAGGTCGAGGAATAGACATAATCGAGATGGAGGATTTTCTTGCGCACCCCCGCCTGTTCCACCAGTTCCAGCGCGATGTTGTAATATTGGTAGCCCGCAAGGTTCGAGCGCAGGCTCTGGACCTTGGCGGGAAACGACAGGCGCATCATGATACGGGCATCAAAGCTGTCGAGATCGGATTTATAGTCGTCGAGCGCGGCCTCGATCGTTTCCAGCGAAAACCGGTTTTCGGCATGTTTGTAGAACGAGCGCATGATGCGGCTCATGTTGATGCCTTTTTTCTCCGCTTCCAGGCTGACCGTGCCCGTCACCGATGTTTCCAGCACCAGATCGCCGCCCGCCCGCGTGCGATAGCGGATCGGCAGGCGGAAGTTGGAAATCCCCACGTGCTGGATTTGACGGTGCGCGCCCTTGATCAGGCTTTCGGGACCGTTTTGCAGATCCGGCAAGGTCGCACGATACGCCTCATCCACCGCGAAATCCTCGGGGTAGGCACGGCGCAGCGCGGGATAATTCGACAGCCCCTCCTGCGGCAACAGCCGCGCAATCGAGGGGTCGAGTTCCGCGACTTCGGTAGGGGTCGCTTTCAACGCCCAAGCGCGCAGCACGGCCAGCGCATCGGCGGCCTCTGCGCGGTCGGGGGTCGCGGCGGTCAGATCAGCTTTGTGCAGGTTCATAGGATCCTTCCCGAGTGGGGGTTGTGAAGGATGTAGGCGTTTGCCTGTCATTTACCAACTCCTACGCCCCGAAAAGCCGATCGGATCACTTTCTCGGGCGCCTTTTCAAACCGCGTCGAGGGCCTGCAAAATATCGGCAAGCAGATCCTCTGCATCCTCAAGCCCAGCAGACATGCGCAACATGCCCGGCGTAATGCCTGCGGCCTGCCGGCTGTCTTCAGTCAGGTTCTTGTGCGTGGTGGTCGTGGGATGCGTTGCGATGGATTTCGCATCGGCAAAGTTGTTGGAAATCGTAAATACTTCCAATGCGTTGAGGAATTTGAACGCCGCCGCCTTGCCCCCTTTCACATCAATCGTGAACACGGTGCCGCCCGCCTCATACTGACGTTTGGCCAGATCGTATTGGGGGTGGGATTTTTGCGTCGGATAGCGCACGCCGTTGAGTTTGGCGTGACCTTCCAGCGCATCGGCCAGAAACAGGGCAGTGCCCGCCTGCTGGCGCACCCGCAGATCGAGCGTTTCGAGCGATTTGAGCTGCACCCAGGCGTTGAACGGCGAAATCGCGCCGCCGGTGTGTTTGACGTAGGTCTCGACAGGCCCACGGATCAGCTCGCGGGTGCCGATGATCATGCCACCAAGGCACCGCCCCTGCCCGTCCACATGTTTTGTGGTCGAATAGACGATCAGATCACAGCCCGCCGCTTTGGCTTGGGTGAAGATCGGGGTGCTCATGGCATTGTCACAGACCACCAGCGCACCCACGGCATGGGCCAAGTCGCACACCGCTTTCATGTCGATGACTTCGAGCGTGGGGTTGGAAATGCTTTCAAAGAACACAGCCGTCGTGTCGGGGCGAATGGCCGCTTTCCACTGCTCCAGATCGGTGCCATCGACCAGGGTGATTTCCACGCCAAAGCGCGCCAGAACCGATTCCAGAATATAGAGGCACGATCCGAACAGTGCGCGTGACGAGACCACGTGATCGCCCGCTTTGACGATGGACATCAGCGCCCCATTGACCGCCGCCATGCCCGAGGCGGTTGCAAACGCGTCCTCGCAGCCCTCGATCGCGGCCATGCGATCCTCGAACATACGCGAGGTGGGGTTGCCGTAACGGGCGTAGATGAATTCATCCTCGCCGGTTTTCAGGAACCGCGCTTCGGCCGCTTCGGCACTGTCGTAAACAAAGCCCTGGGTCAGGAACAGCGCCTCGGAGACCTCGCCATATTGCGAGCGCCGCGCGCCTTGGTGAACCAGTTTCGTGCGTGTTTTCCAAGTGTCAGACATGATGTCTCCTTTCGCCCAAAGAAAAACCCCCACCTCTGTGCAAAGAGTCGGGGGCGGTGTGGGGGCGTCCTCGACCTGTTTAGCGGCATGTTTAACGTGGCCCGCAAGCAAGGTGCAAATCGCCACGCGGACAGGTCGTAGCGCCCTGCCCTGCCCCTGTCAACGAAAGCGGGCGTTGCGCCTGTTCGGCGGGCCACCGTCACGGTGCTGTAGCGGGCATTTCACACCCGCGTCATAGGCTTGAGGCAGGATGAACCCACAAGATGTAGAGGATGCACCGGATGCCCCTGCTGGAAGTCAACGTAAGCGGCGCCCATGCGCGGATTGACCCTTCGGTTCTGGCCCATGCTTTGGCAGCCCTGCCCAAGGGCGCGCCTGTCGTTATCTGCATCCACGGCTTCAAATTTTCGCCCCACGCCCCCGAAACCTCGCCCCATTTGCATATTCTGTCTCTCGATCCGCGCCCTGATTGCTGGAAAGCCATGAGCTGGCCGCGCGCGTTGGGGTTCGGGCGCGGGCGCGCCGAGGAAGGCCTGTGTATCGCCCTGGGCTGGGACGCGCGCGGCACGATCTGGCAGGCGTGGAAGCGCGCGCCACAGGTCAGTCGCGCCCTTGCCCGCCTCATCGCCCAGATCGACCGCCCCGTGCATGTGGTGGGGCATTCGCTGGGCGCGCGGGTCGCCTTGGGCGCATTGCCCCTCGTGCGGCGCGGAACCGTTGCGCGGATCATTTTGCTGGCGGCCGCCGAATTTCGCTCCACCGCCCAAGCGGCGATGGACAGCCCTGCGGGCACCTCTGTCGAGGTTTTCAACATCACGAGCCGCGAAAACGATCTTTTTGATGTGATGCTGGAAAAGCTGGTGCGCGCGCCGGTGCGCGGGGATCGCGCCCTTGGTGCCGGGCTGGGCACCGGACGGGGCGCAAGCGCGCCGCCGCCCCTCCCGCGCTGGCTGGACATCCAGATCGACGCCCCCGCAACGCTGGCGGCGCTCGGGTATTTGGGATTTACCGTTGCCGGCCCCGAGCGGCGCATCTGCCACTGGTCGGCCTATCTGCGCGGCGGCATGTTTTCGGTCTACACTGCTCTGATCCGCACGCCCGAGCGTCTGCCGCTGGGACTGCTGCGCGAATTGCTGCCCCAGGAGGCAACGCCACGCTGGTCGCGCCTGATCGGCCCATGGCCTGCACGGCTGCCCTTGCCATTCGGGCGAAAAGCGACATCCTGACGACGATCAATTGTCAGGAGAGTCCCAATGACCGCCCCCATCGAGTTGCACACATGGGCCACGCCCAACGGCAAGAAAGTCGCCATCGCGCTGGAAGAAATGGGCCTTCCCTACACCGCGCATTTCGTCAACATCGGCAAAGGCGAGCAATTCGACCCCGCCTTTCTGGAGATCGCGCCCAACAACCGTATTCCGGCGATTCTGGACCCCGATGGCCCCGATGGCGCGCCGATTTCGGTGTTTGAATCCGGCGCGATCCTGCAATATCTGGCGCGCAAGACCGGACTGTTCTGCGGCCCCACCCAGCGCGACCGCGTGATGGTCGATCAATGGCTGATGTGGCAAATGGGGGGGCTTGGCCCGATGGCCGGACAGGCCAACCATTTCCTGAAATATGCCCCGGCCATGGAGCCGCCGCAGGTGCTGCCCTATGCGCAAGATCGCTACCGCCTCGAAACGCAGCGGCTTTTGGGTGTGCTGGAACGCCAGCTTGAGGGCAAGGATTTCGTAGCGGGCGATTTCTATTCCATCGCGGATATGGCGATTTACCCTTGGGTGGTGGGCAGCGAAGAGCGTGGTCAGAAATTCGACGACAAACCCAATATCAACGCCTGGATGCAGCTGATCGGCGCGCGCCCTCTTACAGCCGCCGGTATGGCGGTGGGCACGGCCGCACGCGATGCCGCCCCCACCGACCCCGAAAGCCAAAAGAAACTTTTCGGCCTCAAATAAACGCCTTCGGCCTCAAACAAACGCCTTCGGCGGGCAGCCTAGTCGGGCTTGTCCGCCACCGTTTCATCAGCATGGCGCGCAAACAGCCGGCTTTGCGCCATGATGAAGGCAAACATCACGATGGGCAGGCCGAAGGTCTTGAATTTGACCCAAGTGTCCGTGTCCATGGTGCGCCAGACGATTTCGTTGGCAACAGCAAGCCCCACAAACAAGGCGATGAAGCGCAGCGTCAAAATGTGCCAGCCCGCAGGCGTCAGCGGCACCATTTCCCCCATCACCGATTTCAACCAGCTCTCTTTGCGCAAGACGCCCACCCCCAGAAGGATGGCAAAGAACAGGTAGATGATCGTCGGCTTCATTTTAAAAAACCGGTCATCGTTGAGATAGACCGACAGCCCGCCAAACACCGTGACCAGCACCAGCGTCATGATCTGCATCGCGGAAAGTTTTCCGCTCAGACGCCACAGCGCGAAAGACGACAATGCAATCAAGGGGATAAAGGCGGCAGTCGCAACGATGAAGCCGCTATACTCCTGTCCGGCGAAGCTGAAGGTTTTGTCCTTCAGCGCGATATAGGCGACAAAGAACAGCAGGATCGGCCCCAGTTCAAGCGCCGTTTTCACTCCGGGCGAGACGTGTTTTTGCGCAGGTTTCTTGTCCATAACTCTGTCCTAGCTTCCCATTTCCACGATCACCGCGCCCAGCGCGATCAGGGCCATCAGCGCCAATCTGCGCGGCCCGACTTTTTCCTTGAGCACCAGCCAGCCGATCAGCGCGGCAAAGACGGTGGAGGTTTCACGCAACACCGCCGCTTCGCCGACCTTGTCGAGCCGCGTGGCCAGCATCACGGACCCGAAGGACCCATAGGCCACCAGCCCGCCGATCACCCCCTTGAGCAAAAGCGGTTTCAGCGGCGGGCGCTGGGGCATATTGAGATACCGGCGGGTCGCAAAGATCGGCATGACAATCCCGTCGAGGAAGAAAAACCACGCCAGAAAGGTAAACGGGTCGGCCGTCGCGCGGATGCCATAGGCGTCATAGGTGGTGTAGAGCGCAACAAACCCGCCTGTCACCACGGCAAGGCCCAGCGCCGCCACCATCGTTTCGCGCCCCAGGGTGATCGTGCGCAGATTATAGACGGCCAGTCCGAAAATTCCCGCCAAAAGCGTGACCACCCCCGCCCATTGCACCAGGGTGAAATGCTCGCCAAAGACGATGCCCGCCCCGATCACCGTGAACAGCGGCCCCGTGCCGCGCACGACCGGATAGACCACCGTGTAGGCCCCCATCGTGTAGGTATAGCCTTGGGCGATTTTATAGAGCAGGTGGATGAGAAACATCCCCGCAAAGATCACCCACATATGCGGTTCGGGCCACGGCACGACGAAGAGCGCAAAAGGCGCGGCCATGATGCCATAGAAAAAATCCATCGCCCCGCGCGACAACCACGGGTCGTAGCGCCCCTTTTGCAGCGCGCCGAAAAAAGCATGCAGAACGGCAGCCGACAGCGCGAGGATCAGCGCAAGCTGGTGCCCCGCTTCGGTGCCTTCAAGCGATGTGAGCCACTGTGTCATGGAACCTGCCGCCGTTTAGTTGGCAAACAGGGGGCGCAGCGCGCAGGCGGCCTGCTGGTAGGCATCGGGGATCGGGATGCGCCGCCCGTTGTGCCCTGCGACCTCTTCAAAACCGGGATCGAGATTCCCGAGCTCGACCAGCGCATCCTCAAGCGAGGTAATCACGAACTCTGTGCGATAGTCCGGCTTGAGCCCGAAATTCACGATCCGCGCGGGGGCAACGCTGACGGGATAGTCGCTGGCAAGATAAGCCTCATGATCCGACGGCATCTCGTCGAAAAAATCCGCCACATGGGCGTCGGGGTCAACCACCAGCATGGCCGTGCCCACCGGCGCGCCCGCATCAAGCAGGACGATCTCGGCAAAGAGCATCCGCGCGTCCAGCCCCTCCTGCTGCATCGGCCCCAATGGGTGATCGTCGCGCAAATCGGTGAGCGTGTCATAGCGGTGATCGTCATCACGATCGAGCCAGCCGGCCCCTTCGGGTCCGAACCAGACGCTGCGCAGTTCCAACATCTCAGGCCCCGCCTGTCGTGGCCGTGCCGCCGGTCAACGCCGCCGCAAAATCCGCCGGATCGAAAGCATCAAGATCGTCGATCTGCTCGCCCACGCCGATGGCATGGATCGGCAGGCCGAATTTATCCGCCAGCGCCACCAGCACGCCGCCCTTGGCGGTGCCGTCGAGTTTGGTCATCACAAGCCCGCTGACATCCGCCATTTTGCGGAAGGTTTCGACCTGCAACAGCGCGTTCTGGCCCGTGGTCGCATCCAGCACCAACAGCGTATTATGCGGGGCGGAGGGGTCTTTTTTGCGGATCACGCGGATGATTTTCGCCAGTTCTTCCATCAGGTCCGCGCGGTTTTGCAACCGACCGGCCGTGTCGATGAGCAACAAATCGGCGCCCTCGGCTTCGGCCTTGGTCATCGCATCAAACGCCAACGAGGCGGGATCGGAGCCTTCCGGTGCGGTCAGCACTGGCACGCCCGCACGCGCGCCCCAGACCTGAAGCTGCTCGACGGCGGCGGCGCGAAACGTGTCGCCTGCCGCGATGACGACAGATTTGCCCGCCGCCTTGAATTGCAATGCCAGCTTGCCAATCGTGGTCGTTTTGCCCGAACCGTTCACCCCGACCACCAGAACCACCTGCGGGGTTTTGGCATAGAGCGGCATCGGTTTGGCCACAGGTTCCATGATTCGGGTCACTTCGCGCGCCATCAGCGCCTTGATTTCATCGACCGACAGCTTTTTGCCCAGACGGCCCTCGGCCATGGCGGCGGTGACGCGCAGCGCGGTATCCACGCCCATATCGGCCGAAATCAGCAGCTCTTCGAGCTGTTCAAGCATCTCGTCGTCAAGCTCGCGCCGCACCACCGCACCGGATTTTGCGCCAAACAACCGCCCGACAAGCCCGCCCGACTGTCCCGTAGAGGGGGCGCGCGCAGGCGCTGAGGGCGGCGTTTCGATCGGAATTTCCAGCGGCGCGGTGGCGGCTGCGGGGTCCGCATCAGGTGCCGGCACCTCCTGGGGCGTCGGCGCGGGCGCGGGGTCACTTGGAAGCGGGAACGGATCGGGCGGGCTCTGCGGGGCCGCAGCGGCGGGCGAATCGCCTGCCTCGCCAGCGGTCCGGTCGGATGTACCGCCATCGGCCACAATCGCCGCAAGCCCCTCATCGAGGCGCGACGACGACTTGAACAGCCGGTCCTTGAGTTTTGAGAACAATGCCATTGGGGCCTCCGTTTCGCCGCTACTTAGTGTGAAACGGGCGCAGTTGAAAGGGTTTTACCGTTGTCAGACGCCCAAATCCCCCCCAAACCGCCCCCCAAACCGAGCATCGCCCCCTGCCCGTGCAAAGCGGGATCGTCGCCGCGCCAGGCGGCATGATCGCTGACTGGCCGCTCACTGGCCGCTCACTGGCGGCCTACTGGTGGCGCACCGGACACTCACTGGCGCGCGGCGCGTTTTGATGTGACAGCCGCGCAGGGCTGCGCTATCGTTTTTGCCATGCAGCCCCCCCTGTCCCGGCCTCCCGCCCGCCTCGGTTCGACCCTCAAAGCCTATCTCCTGCCCAAGCCGCAGATACGCCTCTTTGCAATCGCCACGGTGGTTCCCGTGGCGCTGCTCGGGCTTGCGGATCTTTTTGGCGGGCTGTGGGCTCTGGCCGCATTGGGCTACATGACCGCGCTCACCGCCTCGCTTGACGCGCTGGTCGGTCTTGTCCTTTTGCCCAGCCAATCCCCCGCCACCCTGCGTGCGGGGGATCGCTTGTCGGTGGTGCTGGCGCTGGCGCATTTCATCCTGCTTGCACTCGCGGTTCTGGCCTTGGGGGCAAACCGCTTTGCGCTGTGGGAACAGGTCGTGATCTTTTTGGCCAGCGGCTTGTTCTTTGGGCAGGTCAGCAATTCCAATGCCCATGAGTTGATCCACAGGACGACGCGCGGGCTGCGGAATCTGGGCACCTGGGTCTATATTTCGCTGTTGTTTGGTCATCATGCCTCCGCCCATCCCAAAGTCCACCACCGCTTTGTCGCCACAGACGAAGACCCGAATTCCGCGCGTTCGGGCGAAGGGTTTTACCGCTTTGCCCTGCGCGCATGGCTGGGGTCGTTTCGCGCCGGATTGAAGATCGAAAACGATTTGCGGGCCAGAACGCGCGGCGGAGCTTGGTGGCACAAGAAACTGCATCCTTACGCGGTCTACACTCTTGGGGCACTGATGTGCCTTGGCCTCGCTTTTGCGATCGCAGGGCCGCGTGGACTTGTGGCCTATGTCGCCCTGTCGAGTTTTGCGACCATGCAATTGCTGCTCTCGGACTATGTGCAACACTACGGGTTGCGCCGCCCGAAAGGCCCCGATGGCCGCTACGCGCCTGTCGATGTGCAACATTCATGGAACGCGCCACAGTGGTTTTCTGCCTTGCTGATGCTGAACGCGCCGCGCCATTCCGACCATCACGCCCATCCCATGCGCCCCTACCCCGCTCTCAAACTCGATACAGGGGCGCCGCTTCTGCCCCATTCCTTGCCCATCATGGCAACGATTGCGCTGGTGCCCCCGCTGTGGAAACGCAAGATGCGCAAGCACGTTCTTGCAGTGATCAACGGCACGCAAAACCACCCCGATCGCGCGAAAGCAGCGCCGCGAAATCCCACAAGCACCTGAGAAAGATATATAATTTCAAGACCGCCCGCGAAAGTCCCGCCGTTTACCATGCCCCGCGAAGGGTATTGGTTTCCATAACATGAAGGCCTATAGATTTTAGCATGACAGCCAGCGTTTTCCCCGGATCGGCATTGCGCCGCACCGTCGCTTTGATCGCTCTCGGCCTTGCGACTGTTTCCCCGCAAGTGTCGGGGGCGCAATCGGCCCCAGAGCACAACGCGCCGGCCGCAAATACCGCGCGCCAGATTGCCTCAACCCCTCTGACAGCCGAAGAATTCGAGGCCTATGCCAAGGGCAAGACCCTGACCTATTCCGATCATGGCATTGCCTATGGCGCAGAACAGTATCTGCCCGACAACCGTGTGCGCTGGGCCTTTGACGAGGACACCTGCATGGAGGGCTACTGGTATCAATCCGGTCCCTCGATCTGCTTTGAATATGACGATGGCGAGGGCCCGCAATGCTGGCAATTCTTTAACGAAGGCGGCAAATTGCGCGCCGTTTTTGAAGGCGAAAGCGGCACGGAATTATACGAGGCCTACCGCTCGGACGAACCGCTGGCCTGCGTGCCTGAGGGGCTTGGGGTGTAACCCTAAAACAGGCTGCCCTGATCGGGCGGCGCATCCGATTTCTTCTGCGCTTTTCGCTTGGCCTTCTTTGGGCCCGCCTGTGCGACGGAAGCGCCCTGCGTCGACTCTGGCTGCGCAGATGCCGCCGGCGCCGCCCCGGGCCCGACGGCCACCAGACCGTCAGAAAATTCCACCGAGACAATCGCGGCCGCGTCCTGCGCCGACGTCACAAGCCCCTGCGCGCCGCGAACCACCGCATAGCCGCGTGTCAGCGTTGCGGTGTAGCCCAGGGTCTGGCGCATCCGCTCCAAGGCGTCCAGACGCGCGCGCCAGTCGCTGATCTGCCCCTGTGTGACGCGGGAAAAACGCTGCGTGGTGGTCGCAAGCGCCTCGGATTTGCGCAGGGCAATCTGCGAAACCATGTCGCCGTCCAAACGCTGGGCGACCCGCGCAAAGGCTTTGTGATGATCGTTGGTGCCGCGCGCCAAAGCCGGTGCAAGCCGCGCCGAAAGACCCATCGCCCGCTCCTGCGCGGCGGCGATGCGCGCCTGCAACACCGCCGGTCGCAACGCCGCAGCCGTGCGCGCCAGCTCGACCGAGCGTTTCGCAACCAACCCTTGCAGCGCCACGTCCAAGCGCTCCGACGCGCGATCAAAGCGTTGTTGGGGGGCTTCAAGGGCGCGTTCGGGGCGCGCCAGACTTCTGGCCAAATCGCGCAGACGCTGCGCGCGCCGCTCTTGGGCCTGCGTCACGCTGCGCGCCATCCGCGTCTCTTGATCGGACACCCAAGTCGCCAGTTCCAAACGCACCGGCACGGCGATTTCCGCCGCTGCGGTCGGTGTCGGCGCACGTCTGTCCGACACAAAATCAATCAATGTCGTGTCGGTTTCATGCCCCACCGCCGAGATCAGCGGGATGCGAGAGGCCGCAGCGGCGCGCGCAACGATTTCCTCGTTGAACCCCCAGAGATCCTCGACCGAACCGCCCCCCCGTGCCACGATCAGCAAATCGGGACGCGGCAGCGCGCCACCGGGGGTCAAGGCGTTGAACCCGTTGATTGCATTGGCAACTTCGGCGGCGCAATTTTGCCCCTGCACCGCGACAGGCCAGATAAGCACCTTGCGCGCGAAGCGCTCGCGCAAGCGGTGCAAAATGTCGCGGATCACCGCCCCCGTGGGGGAGGTCACGACGCCGATAATGTCGGGCAAATAGGGCAAGGGACGCTTGCGCGCAGGGTCGAACAGCCCCTCGCTTGCCAAAAGCGCCTTGCGTTTTTCCAGCATCGCCATGAGCGCGCCCGCCCCCGCCGGTTCGACATTTTCCACCGTCATCTGGTAGCGCGACTGTCCGGCAAAGGTGGTCATGCGCCCCGTGGCGATCACCTCCATCCCCTCTTCGGGGCGCACGGTCATCTTCGCGACCTGCCCTTTCCAGCTGATGGCCGACAAAACAGCGCGCTCGTCCTTGAGATCGAAATACAGATGCCCCGTGCGCGCCAGCGTCACCCGCCCGACCTCGCCGCGCACCCGAATATGCGAGAACCCGCTTTCAATCGTGCGTTTGACTGCCCCCGAAAGTTCCGAAACGGAAAATTCAGGCGCATTGGAGGGGGTCTGGGCGGTGTCGTCTTCGAAAAGATCCATTGGCTGCGGGTCTTTCTTGTCTCGCGTGTCCGGAGACTTTAGAACGCCCGCAACCGGAAAGTGAAGGCAGGGGACGCAAAACCATGAACATTCTTATTCTCGGCAGTGGCGGTCGCGAACATGCGCTCGCCTGGGCGGTTTTGCAGAACCCCAAATGCGACAAGCTGATCGTCGCGCCGGGCAACGCAGGGATCGCCGCCATCGCCGAATGTGCGCAGTTCGACATCAACGACGGGGACCGCGTGGTCGACTTCGCCGCCAACAATGCGATTGATTTTGTGATCATCGGCCCCGAAGCGCCCCTTGCCGCCGGTGTCGCCGATGCGTTGCGCGCCGCCAATATCCTGACCTTCGGCCCCTCGGCCCAAGCGGCGCAGCTTGAAGCCTCCAAGAGCTTTACCAAGGACATCTGCGACGCCAGCGGCGCCCCGACCGCCCGCTATGCCCGCTTTGACGATGCCGCTGCGGCCAAGGCCTATGTCACCGCCCAAGGCGCGCCGATTGTCGTCAAAGCCGATGGGCTGGCCGCCGGAAAAGGCGTGATCGTCGCGATGGAGGTGCAAGAGGCACTGGATGCCATCGACGACATGTTCGGCGGTGAATTCGGCGCAGCCGGCGCGCAGGTGGTGATCGAGGAATTCATGGAAGGCGAGGAAGCCTCGTGGTTCATTCTGTGTGACGGCGAAAACGTGCTGCCCGTGGGCACCGCACAGGATCACAAACGAGTGGGCGACGGTGATACCGGTCCCAATACCGGCGGCATGGGCGCCTATTCCCCCGCCCCCGTGATGAGTGACGCCGTGATCCAAAAGGCCATGGACGAGATCGTGAAACCGACCGTCGCAGAGATGGCGCGGCGCGGCATGCCCTACCAAGGCGTGCTCTATGCTGGCTTCATGATCAAAGACGGCCAGCCACGGCTCGTCGAATACAACTGCCGCTTTGGCGATCCCGAATGCCAGGTGCTGATGCTGCGCCTGGGCGCGCAGGCGCTCGACCTGTTGCAGGCCTGCGCCGAGGGACGCCTGGACACCGTCCAGGCAAATTGGGCCGATGACCATGCCATCACCGTCGTCATGGCTGCAAAGGGCTACCCCGGACCCTATGCCAAAGGTACTGAAATCAAAGGCCTCGCCGACCTTCCCGAAGACAGCGCCAATATGGTGTTTCATGCGGGCACCGCAAAAAAAGATGGTGTCCTTGTTGCCAATGGGGGACGGGTGCTCAATGTCACCGCCCGTGGCGACACGCTTGCACAAGCGCGGGCACGCGCCTACGCAATGGTGGACCAGATTGACTGGCCCGAAGGCTTTAACCGCAAAGATATCGGCTGGCGGGCGCTATAAACGCGAGGCTCGCCCTAAAGAGGCATCGTCGTTAACGCAGCTTTAACCAAAACCTGCGAAAACAGGTCTATGGACAGCAAGAGCGAAGCTCTTTGATCGCTGGCACATGCTCTGGCAGGGAAATCCCTGCCATCCGGAACAGAATAAAGAAAGGCGTGCTCGAACGGCACGCCTTTTTGCTGTCCGCCTATACTGCCGCCGAAAAAGGGGCTCTGCCCCTCTTGCGCCAAAGGCGCAATTCACCCAGGGATATTTCGCGACAAAAAAGCAGATAAAGGATTTGTTAACGAAGTTTCGGCATGCTGAAAAAGCGGTACAGGCGGGGACGCCGATGACCGCGGCAAAAAAGGCCCTCTCGCGTCTTGCGCGTGGAGGGCCCGCTTTTTTTGTCTTGAAATATCCCGGGGTGAGACGCGTAGCGTCGAGGGGCAGCGCCCCTTGGTTTGGCCCCTCTCAGCCCATACGCTCGGAGGCATAGCTTCCGGGGCTTGCCGGGAAGACCACTGTTTTATTACCGTTGATAAAAACGCGGTGGTGGATATGAGCGTGAATCGCGCGCGACAACACGGCCGCTTCAACGTCGCGCCCCAACGATACGTAATCTTCGGGGCTTTGGGCGTGGGTGATGCGCACCGTATCCTGTTCGATGATCGGCCCCTCGTCCAAGTCGGCCGTTACATAATGCGCCGTGGCACCGATCAGTTTCACCCCCCGCTCGAAAGCTTGTTTATAGGGATTCGCCCCCTTGAAGGACGGCAGGAAAGAATGGTGGATGTTGATGATCCGCCCCGACATGTTCTGACACATCTCATCGGATAGGATTTGCATATAGCGGGCCAGCACGATCAACTCGGCGCCTGTCTCGCGCACGACATCCATGATTTGTGCTTCGGCCTGCGGCTTGTTCTGCTTGGTCACCTTGATGCAGTGGAAGGGGATGTCGTGGTTCACAACGGTTTTCTGGTAGTCCATATGGTTGGACACCACCGCTACGATGTCGATGGGCAACGCGCCGATTCGCCAACGGTAAAGCAGGTCATTCAGGCAGTGACCGAAGCGCGAAACCATGAGCACGACTTTCATCTTATGCGCTTGATCGTGGATCGCCCAAGCCATGTCGAACGCGTGCCCCACGGGTGCGAACCCGTCATGCAGGACCTGAGCATCCGCGCCGGTTTCGGGAATAAAGGTTACCCGCATGAAAAACATCCCCGTTGCCGGATCGTCGTATTGTGCGGAGTCGGTGATGTTGCAGCCCAGCTCGGCAAGTTTGCCGGAAATCGCGGCGACGATGCCGCGTTTCGAGGCGCAGGTCACGGTCAGCACATGGCCGTTGGGAAGGGTGGTCATGGGGCGTTTCTCCGGTCCGCTCGTCAATATTTCGTAGGCTTAATCGCAGCTTTGCAGTTGGGCAAGGCTCTGTGCGCCCGCATATTCGCCTGCGTCTTGCGCCGTGTAGGCGCTGCCATCCCACGCGACGGTGATGCGGCGCGCCCAGGTGTCATCGGCAAGCACCACAGCGGGCATCGCGCCCTCGCAGGCCCGCAAGCCCCCCTCGATCAGTGCGGATTTCAGGTGGTGGTTGGTTAGCCCCGCAATCTCGGCTTCGGCTGTCAGGCGCCACAGCTCGCCAGTGCGCGAGACTTCGGCGATGCGCAGGGTTTTGGCCAGATGCGGGCGGTCGACATAGGCAATTTCCATGCGCCCGTCCCCGTCCAGATCGGCAATGGCCGCGATGGCAAACCAGCGATAGCCCTGCCCTGCGGCGCTTGAGGCCAGAACCGGCGCGGGGGCACCATCCACCTCGGCAAAGATTTGAATGCGAGCGCCCTGCGCGGCGGTCGACACCACGCTGACCGCCTCAAGCCGCCCGTCCCCGTCCAGATCCACCAGACGGGGCGCGGTGTCTTCGAACACCGCCGTTGCGTAGCGGATGAAATGGGTGCGCCCGTCGATACTCAGGGACAGGGCGGCGTATTCGCCGCCCTTGAGCGCGCCGTGGCCGTAGGCGGTCGTTGGTTCGACGTAGCGGGCTGCGGTGATGCCCTCCGCGCAGGCCGGTGCTGCCAGCGCGCAACACGCGGCGACAAGCCCGGCTTGCGCGCGGCGCATCAGATTTGTTTCTCGGGCAGGTTCACGACCAAGCCGTCGATCGCATCGGACACTTTAATCTGGCATGTCAGCCGCGAGCGCACCGCATCGGGCTGATAGGCGAAATCAAGCATATCCTCTTCCATCGGGTCTTTGGCAGGCAGTTTTTCAACCCAATCGGCGGCGACGTAAACGTGACAGGTCGAACAGGCACAAGCGCCCCCGCAATCGGCGTCGATCCCGGGCACACCGTTGTCACGCGCGCCCTCCATCACCGTGCGCCCGTTGGGCACGTCGATGACATGTTCGGTGCCGTTGAATTCGATGTAGGTGATCTTGGCCATGGGGTCCTCGCAAACTGGGGCAAATCGGGTTGTTCCAGATGTAGGCGAACTTCGGTGGAGTTTCCAGCCAAGCCGCACGCGCAGCACGCTTTGCACATCGCAATTTTGTGGGTAACAAGGCAGCATCGGCCCCAGCGCCGGATGTCGCGCAGCAACCATCGGGATTTTATGTTTCACACCCGCGCCCTATTTGCCCCTCTTTTGTCGCTCGGCCTTGCCGGCTGCGCGCCGAGCGGTGGGATCATCGAGCCGGAAGTGACGGTCTACCGTGCATCCGATCTGCGTGGTCAGGTCCCCGCAGATGCCGATCCCGATGCCTGTTTTGGCAAAAATGAAACCCCTGCGGTGATCGAAACGGTCACTGTGCATGTGCTTGACAGCCCCGAGCAGCGCGATGCCAGTGGGGCGCTGACCAGCGGCGCAAGCTATCGCACCGAAACCCGTCAGGAAATCGTGCGCGAACGGACCGTGCAGTGGTTCGAAACCCCCTGCGCCGAGGTGTTTACCCCCGAATTTACCGCAACACTCCAGCGCGCCCTTTCGGTGCGCGGCATCTATGGTGGCCCGATCAGTGGCGAGATGGATGCCTCGACGCGGCGGGCGGTGCGGGTGTTTCAAAAGGGTCAGGGCTTGGACAGCGCGGTACTGTCGCTGGCGGTGGCGCGCAAATTGGGCCTTCTGGCGGTCGAGCGCGACTTGTAAAAGCGCCAAATTTGTAAAAGCGCCGAGCGGACAGCGGAAAAAATGACAAAAAGAAAGGGAGGCAAACTGCCCCCCTTTCCCGAACCCATCCTCTTGGAGAAGGACAGTGCCCCCGAAGGGGGTTGGTGCGCCGATCACTCGGCGATGTTGAGCGCGACAAAGCGCGGGTCGGCGCCGCGCCGCACCAGAAGCAACAGCGTGTTGCGCCCGGCGTCCTTGGCGTCTGCGATACGGGCATCAAGGTCACTGGCCGAGGCGATTTTTTGCTGACCGGCTTCGGTAATCACATCGCCCGCGCGCAGGCCCTTCATATAGGCCTCGGAGTCTTCTTCCACATCGGCAACGACAAGCCCTTCGGCCGAGCCGGGCAAGGACAATTCCGCCCGCAGCTCGTCGGTCATGGGCGACAGCACCATGCCCAGCATGTCAGAGGTCGAGGGTTCCTCGACATTCTGCTGCACAGAGGCAGGCACGGCCTCGCCTTCGGCGTCTTCGCGACGGCCCAGCGTGATCGTGAGGTCCATCTCGGTGCCATTGCGCACGACAACCATCGTCACGGCCTTGCCCACAGCGGTGTTCCCGACCGTGCGCACCAGTTCGCGGGTGTCCGAAACCGGCTTGCCGTCAAAGGCGGTGATCACATCGCCGGCCTCCACGCCCGCATCCTGCGAGGGCCCCGTGGGCACATCGGTGACCAATGCCCCGGAGGCCGAAGCAAGACCCATCGCATCCGCGACATCATCCGTCACGTCCTGAATGCGCACGCCCAGCCAACCGCGGCGGGTTTCGCCGTATTCTTTGAGCTGGTCCACCACGCGGGTCACGACATTGGAGGCCATCGAAAACCCGATACCGATCGAGCCGCCATTGGGCGACAGAATGGCCGTGTTCACGCCGATGACCTGTGCGTCCATGTTGAACAGCGGACCGCCGGAATTACCGCGGTTGATGGCAGCATCGGTCTGGATGAAATCATCGTAGGTCCCTGACAGAGCACGCCCGCGCGCCGACACGATGCCCGAGGACACAGAAAAGCCCTGCCCCAGCGGGTTGCCCATCGCCATGACCCAATCGCCCACGCGGCTGGCATCGGAATCACCGAATTCAACATAGCCAAGCGGTTCGTCGGCCTCGACTTTCAGCAGGGCGATATCGGTTTTGGGATCGGTGCCGATGAGTTTGGCGTCCAGCGTAAAGCCCTCGTAGAACTCGATCTGGATTTCATCCGCACCCTCGATGACGTGGTTGTTGGTCACGATGTAGCCGTCGGGCGAAATCACAAATCCCGAGCCCAGCGCCTGACTGCGATGGGGGCGGGAATCGGGGGTTTGGCCGTTTCGCTCCATGAAGTCCCTGAAGAACTCCTCGAAAGGAGAACCTTCGGGCAGCATCGGTGTCTCGTTGGTCGAGGCGGCGACCGTCGTGGTGGTGGTGATGTTGACCACCGCCGGGCTGACCTTTTGCGCAAGATCGGCAAAGCTCAGCGGCACGCCCACCTGTCCCGGCGTCATGTCTTGCGCCTGCGCGGGCATCGTCTGAACAAAGGCCAGCGACAAGGCCACAAGGCTCGCCATCATGAAACGGCTGGCGGGGTTACGCGGCGCGGCGCGGGTTGCGGCGCGGGTGTCGGGCGTGGCGTGAGGGGCTGCGCTGGAAAGGGGCACAGGACGTGCTTGGGCTCTCAAATCTAAATCCTCCTGACGGGTGATGCGTCGCGCCTGCCGCGCGGCGGATGACATATGGGTAAAGGTAGCCATGCGCAGGCTCAATTCAAAGGCCAGTCGCGCGCGCTCAACTGCATGTGACGTGGCTGTGCGCCCTTGTAACAATTGCGCATAACCAAAGCGTAAACATCTGGCTTTCCTCACAAAATTCACGAACCCCGCCGACATCAGCAGGCCCGCGTTCTGAAAGGACGGTGCACAGAAAAAGGGCCGGTCGTGCGATGGACCGGCCCTTTTTTGAGGAGTTTCGTGATCTGCGCGCTTATTGCAGCGGCACAGCCGAACCGTTCGTGCCCGTCGCAGCGCCCGAGGTGGCGCTTGTCGCAGGGCCGCTTTCGGGGCCGCTTTGGGGGCCGCTTTGGGCGTCCGACAGTCCCTGATCCGATTTCAGGTAATCGAAAAACGCGGAATCAGGCGAGAGAACCATCGTGGTATTTTCGCCTTTCAGCGCCGTGCGATAGGCTTCGAGCGAGCGGTAGAATTCAAAGAAATCCTCATCCGCGCCGTAAGCATCGGCATAAACGCGGTTGCGTTCGGCATCGGCTTCACCGCGCACGATTTCCGATTGGCGGTTCGCGTCGGACTCAAGCTCGACCACGGTCCGGTCGGCCTGCGCCCGCACACGCTGTGCCGCTTCCTCGCCGCGCGCACGCTCATCGGCGGCTTCGCGTTCGCGTTCGGCGCGCATCCGCGCGAATGTGGCGTCCAGGTTCTGATCCGGCAGGTTGGTTTGCTTCAACCGCACGTCGACGATTTCGATCCCCAAGGTTTGCGCCTGACGGTTTGCCGCTTCGGTGATGCGCGACATCAAGGTGGCGCGTTCCGACGACAGAATCGTGTTCGAGGTCACCCCTTCGGAGCCGAGGACGGCACGGATCTGCGGGTTGATAAAGCCCTCAAGGCGGTCCTCGGCGGCGCGAATGCCCCCCGAACCGACGGCCTGACGAAAGCGCACGACATCGGCGATACGGTAGCGCGCGAAAGCATCCACCACGAGGCGGCGGTCATCCGACGGCGTGACCTCGAATTCAGGCGTATCGAGCGACAGAATTCGGTCGTCGTAAAAGACAACCTCTTGGATGAACGGGATTTTGAATGCCAGTCCCGGTTCTTCCTTGACCGATTTGATCTGGCCGAATTGCAGCACCAAAGCCTTTTCGCGCTCATCCACGATGAACAGCGAGGACATGAAAACCACGAGAGCGACGATGACGACGCCGATGAAAATAGGAAGACGTTTCATCAGTTGCTCCCCCCAGAGTTAGACGAGCTGCGCAGCTCGTTGAGCGGCAGATAGGGAACGACGCCGGAACCACCCACGCTGTCGTCGAGGATCATCTTGTCCACGTTGCCGTAGATTTCCTCAATCGTCTCCAGATACAGACGCTTGCGGGTCACTTCGGGCGCGTTCAGATATTCGGCCAGAACGGCGGAAAAGCGCGAGGCCTCACCTTGGGCTTCGTTCACCACACGCGCACGGTAGCCTTCGGATTCCTCCAGAATCTGCGCCGCAGAACCGCGTGCGCCGGCGACAACCGTGTTGGCATAGGCATCGGCCTGACGTTGCAAACGGTCGCGTTCCTGTTCGGCCGCTTGCACATCCCGAAAGGCGTCGATCACCTCATTGGGCGGGTCGGCTTTGTCGAGGTTGACGCGGATCACGTTCATGCCGCTGTCATAGCTGTTGAGCGTGTTCTGGATCAGCGTCATGGCCGTATCGGCAATCAAGCCGCGATCGCGGTTGAGGATCGGGGCCAATTCCGAAGCGGCGATGATTTCGCGCATCGCGGATTCGGACACCGCCTGAATCGTCTGACCGGGATCGGCGAGGTTGAACAGGTACTTGGCGGGATCGTTGATGTTCCAAACAACCTGAAAATCGATGTCGACGATGTTCTCGTCGGTGGTCAGCATCAGGCCGTTGTCATCGGTGCTCGAGGTGCTCATGCCGATATTCTCGGTGCGCTCGCCCGTCACCTGGACCTTCTCGTAGCTCACCAGCGGCCAAGGGGCAAAGTTCAGACCGGGATTGCCGACCTTGTAGAATGCGCCCAGGAAAAGTTCGACCGACTGTTCTTCGGGACGCACGGTGTAAAAGGACGATGCCGCCCAGACACCCGCTGCCACAAGGACACCAAGGCCGACCATGCCACGCGAGACCTTAAAGCCGTCGCCGCCATCACCCGAGCCGTTGGGACGGCCACCTGTGCCACCGCCACGCCCGCCCATCAGAACGCGCAGGTGCTCTTGCCCCTTGCGCACAAGATCGTCGATTTCGGGCATCTGTTGGCCGCCGCGCGGGGGCTGACCGCTCGGGCGCGGCCGGTTCCCCTGTTTGTCGTCCTCGTCACGGCCTGAGCCGCCTCCCCCCCATGGTCCGCCATTGTTGCTGGCCATTCGGTCAGATCCCCTTTTTCACTTCTGTCTATCTGTATCGCCCCAACCTGTTCATTCGGGGGCGGATTTGCAAGGCTGGGCCTGCAAAAGTCATGTGATATTCCCGCGTGGAACGTTGCAAAACCTCTCCACGCGGTTTGCCAAACGACCTGCCCGCCGCCAAAGCCCTAGTCGGTGACGCGCACGGGCGTCTTGAGCAGCACGATTTCTTCGGCCATCGTGGGGTGAACCGCCACGGTTGCATCGAAATCTTCCTTGGTTGCACCCATTTTCACCGCCACACCGGCAAGCTGGATCACTTCGCCCGCGCCCGGTGCGACGATATGGCACCCCAGAACCTTGCGGGTCTCCTTGGACACGATCAGCTTGTACATCACGCGGTGGTTTTTCTCGATAAACGCGTTTTGCATCGGGCGAAAGGCCGCGCAATAGACCTCGATCGGTTCCTGGTCGCGCGCCTGTTCCTCGGTCAGACCCACGCTGCCATATTCGGGTTGGGTGAAAATCGCCGAAGCCACCAGCGCGTGATCGGGCTTCATCGGGTTGCCCTTGAACACCGTCTCGTGGAACGCGACGGCTTCGCGAATGGCCACCGGTGTCAACTGGATGCGGTCGGTCACATCGCCCACCGCATAGATCGAGGGAATGTTGGTTTGCGAATAGTCATCGACGACCACCTCGCCCGAGCGGCCCATTTCGACGCCGACCGCCTCAAGCCCCAAGCCTTGGGTGTGCGGTTTGCGGCCTGTGGCGTAGAGCACCACGTCGAAGTCGCCTTCCGAGCCGTCGGAGGCTTTCACCCAGAGGCCATCGTCGCGCTGTTCGATCCGCTCGACATCGGTCCCGACGCGCAGGTTGACGCCCTGTTCGGAGATCAGTTCGGAAATATGGCCGCGCGCCTCGTCATCAAAGCCGCGCAGGATTTGCGCGCCGCGGTAATATTGCGTGACCTCTGACCCGAGACCTTTGAAAATGCAGGCGAATTCGCAAGCAATATAGCCGCCGCCGACGATCAGGATGCGTTTGGGCAGGGTTTTGAGGTCGAAAACCTCATTCGAGGTGATCGCCAGTTCATGCCCGGGAACCGTGTCCGGCACAAAGGGGGTGCCCCCGACCGCGATCAGAATGTGTTTGGCGGATTTTTCGGTGCCATCGGCCAGCACAACGGTGTGGGCGTCCTTGACGGTCGCGCGCTGGTGCAGGATTTCGACACCCGCGTTTTCGGCGTTGCGGGTGTAGATGCTCTCAAGGCGCGACAGTTCCGCCGACAGTTTGCCTTGGAATTTGGACCAGTCGAAATCGCCCACGGACGCGTCCCAGCCATAGGCTTTCGCCTCGGCAATCGCCTCCGAGTAGCCCGAGGCAAAGACCATCAGCTTTTTGGGCACACAGCCGCGAATGACACAGGTCCCGCCCATGCGAAATTCCTCGGCCATGGCGACCTTATGGCCGTCTGCTGCTGTCAGCCGCGCTGCGCGCACGCCACCCGAACCGCCACCGATCACGAAGAGATCATAGTCGAAATCCATCTGTCTCGCCTTTTTGGAAGAATTCTAAATCGGGGTTAGATGTAGGGGCTTTGAGGACAAAGGAAAACCCTGCGCCGCACAGACACAGGGTTTTCACAGGGTTTTCCAAATCTTTTTGTCGGATATTTGCGCAGCGCGCGCCATGCGCCCCGCCTAGAGGAAAATATTGTCGCTTTCCGCAAGCTCGACATGGCCCTCTTCGACAGCGCCGGTATTGATGTCACGCGCTTCGACACGCCCATCGCCATGGCCGATGATCACAATGTCGCAAATGTCGATGAACAACCCGTTCTCGACCACACCGGGGATCTGGTTGAGCACAAGGCTGAGCTGGCGGGCATTGCCGATGCGCTGCAAATGCAGGTCGATGATGTGGTTGCCCTCGTCGGTGACAAAGGCGCGATCGCCATTCATGCGCAGCGTCGAGGTTTCGCCCAGAACATCCATGGATGACAGCGCTTCCTCGACCAAGGCCTTGCTGGTTTGCCAGCCGAAGGGAATGACCTCGACCGGCAAGGGAAAGGCCCCCAGCGTTTCGACCTGTTTGGAAATATCCGAGATCACCAGCATCTGGTCCGAGGCGGTGGCGACGATCTTTTCTTGCAGCAAAGCGCCGCCGCCGCCCTTGATCAGGTTCAGATCGGGGTCGAATTCATCGGCACCGTCGATGGTCAGGTCCAACCATTTCGCCTCGTCCAGCGACACGACATTCACCCCCACCTGCCGCGCCAGCGCAGCCGTGCGGCTCGATGTCGGGACACCCGTCACCCGCAGGCCTTCGGTGCGGATCCGTTCGCCCAGAAGTTTGACCATCCACGCGGCGGTCGATCCGGTGCCAAGCCCGAGTTTCATCCCGTCCTCAACAAATTCGACGGCCCGTTTGGCCGCGACAAATTTAGCTGTATCAATCGGCGAAAGCGTATCGGACATGTTGGCAGGTCTCCTTGGCGTTTCTTGAAGGTCTTAACAGGAATTAACGGTTGTGTAAGGGGGCTGGTGATCAATTTTACCCGCTATGGGCGACCAAATGAAACCAACCACCACCCAAGGTGTCGAAAACTGTACTGGTAGGTTTGGCGTAGGGCGCTAAATAGGGGAAAGATGTCCTTTCCCCACCCCGCAGGAGCCCCCCGGCATGAGCCACAAGAGCAGGTCCGGCGAATCTCGCCCCCCCGCCGCTGCCCCCGCGTCGACGCGCGGCGAGATCACGGGCAACAGGGCCGCGGGTAACGGGACCACCGGCACGCAGGCCCCAGCCACGCAGGCCCCGCCCATACCAGCCCCCATCGGGCGCACGAAACGGCTGGTCCATCTTGTCATGGGCTGGGTCTGCCTGGGCCTTGGCGTCGCGGGCGCGATCCTGCCCTTGCTGCCCGCCACGGTGTTTTTCATTCTGGCGGCGTGGTTCTTCACCAAAGGCTCACCCCGTCTGCGTGCACGGCTGCTGGCCCATCCCCGCATCGGCCCCGCAATCGCCAATTGGGAAGCGAGCGGTGCCATCGCGCGCCCTGCAAAACGTCTGGCAATCGGCATGATGGCCGTGACCTTGGCCATCTCGGCCTTTTTGGGCGTGCCGCTCTGGGTGCTGGGCGTGCAAGCCGCCTGTATGATTGCCGCTGGGACCTATATTTTGACGCGCCCAGATATTTGACCCGCCCAGATACCGCCCAGATACCGGCCGCGAGTATTGGCCGCGAGTATTGGCCGCGATGAACGGCCTGCCCTAGGCGGGGGCCGTGCGTAACACCGCGATCACCTGCGCAAGCTGGTCGCGCGGCAGGATGATCAACATGCCGTCGCGCTCAAAGCTGAGGGTGACGCGCGCCTCTGTGGCCTCGTTGGAGGTGCCGCAACGCCCCATCGGCGCCATTTCGATACCGTCGATCGGCCAGCGCAACCCGCGCGATGTGCCACAGACCGGCTGCATCGCAAACAGCGACACCCGCGTCCCCTGCCCCACCTCCAGGCTGATGTGGCGCGGCGCATGAAAGCAGATGTCCTCGCCCCCCACCACGATACAGCGCCCCGCCGGCTGGCGCACCAGCACGTTATACACCGCGAGTTCGTGATCAATCCGCGCGCCGGTAAAGCCCGCCGCCAGTACCAGAGGGCTGTGGATATGGCGCAGGCATTTGGCAAAATCGGTGCTGTCTTGCTCCAAAACAGGGTAAAGACGCTCGGGCGCAATCAAGGCACGGGTGTTATCGCTGATCGAGTCGAAGTCCCCGATGACCAGATCGGGCATATGCCCCAGTTCCAACGCACGATTGGCCCCGCCATCGGCTGCCACAAGATGCGGCGCATGGGATAAACACATTGAAATCGTTTGACTATCTGACTCCCCGCCCCCCAAAAGCGTCACGAAACCCGCAGGCTGGTAGCTAAAATCTTGCATCGGGAAACGGCCTCTTAAGCTTTGTCTGCCACATTTCGGACAGGAAATGATCACGACCTTTTCCCGCTTCTGTTCCTATTTGCGAACCAATTCATGGTAAATATGACTGCAATCGGATCGAGGAGAAAGTGAGTAACGGCTATGGTTAGCGACAACAAGATCCTAACAGTTTCGTACGGGACGTTCTCCTGTACGCTAGAAGGCTTTGACGACCCCTTCTCCACCATGCGCTCGATTGCGGAGTATTTCCGCGATCTTGCAGCGGACGACCGCTATTTTGGCGCGGAGCCGCCGACACCGGATGCCGATATGTTGCACCGGATCGCAGAAAAGGAAATCCAGCGCCGCGTTGAAGCGCGCGTCGAGGAAAACGGCGTGGTTCTGCGCCAAAGTGCGGACGCCCCTGCGACGGGCCCTGCGCCCTATGCAACGACCGCCTATCCTGCGACCTCGGCGCTGTCGATCACCTCGGCGGCCATGCATACGGCCAAATCCGCCCCCCCAACGCAAGCCGCCCCAACGCAAGCCGCTCCAAAGCAAGCGGCCCAGCCCCGCCAATCCCCGCTGAACGCGCCCTTGACCCCTGATTCTGCACCGGTTGCGCAAGAGACGCCTCAGGATCGGAGTGCGCCCGCCCAGGAGGATGCGGTGGACCGTCTGGCACGCCAGGCCGAAGAGGAGGCCGATCATCAGGCCCAGATGCGCGCCAAGCGGCGGGCCAAACGTCTGGCACAGGCCGAAGCAGAACAAGACGCGCAGGAACATGCACAAAAGCAGGCCAAAGCGATGGCCGAAGAGGCCATGCGCAAAGCACGCGATGAGGCCGCGGCCAAAGCACGCGCCAAAGCCCCCGCTGCACCGGCGGCCCCGAGCGCCGCGGCGCCCTCTGCCTCGATTGCCGAAAAACTTTCGCGCATCCGGGCCGTGGTGTCGGGCGAAGACTATACCGAAGACCAACATGCCGAAGACGACAAGCTGGCCGATATCGCCCCCGCAACAGCGACCGCGCAGGGGCACAACACTCTCGACGCCGCCGACACAGCGGATGAGACGGTTGAAGACCTCGACATCAACGCGGTGATGAAGGCCGCGCGTCTGGTCGATCCCGCGCCCCAGACCCCGCAAGCGGACGATGCGTCTGAGGATCTGGCACAGGCAGACCCTGCCGAGGGGATCGACACGAGCGGTGATGACGCCACAGAGGCCGATGCGGACAGCGACACGGCCCTCGACGCCGTAACATCCGCGATGAGCGCGGCGCCAAGCGCACAGGACGCGCCCGCGACCGTCGAGAAAGCGACAGACGAGAACGAAACCACCGATGACCCGACCGAGGACACAACCGAGGAGGACGCGGACACCGCCCTCTCCGCGCAGCCCGAACCTGTCGAGCCGACACGCCGCGCCCGCGCCCGTGTGATCAAAATGCGCCGTGCGGATGTCGATACCCCGCGCGTCTCTGACGATGATGCGGCCGCGCAGATCAACGCGGTTGCCGCCCTTGCGCAGGCCTCCGATGAATCGGGCGCGCCAGAAACAGCCGCGTCAGCGGATGGGGCAAAGGATGAATCGCTGGCGGCGCGCCTGAGTGAAGAACTCGGGGCCTCCTCGCTCGACGATGACGCCGAAGCGGACCTGTTGCGCGAACTTGCAGCGGTGGCCACGGATGAGGAGCCTGTTGCACAAAAGGGCAGGACCCAAACGGCAAAAGACCTCGATGCAGAGGATCTGGCCGCAGAAGATCTGGATGAGGCCGATGAGCAAACCAGCAGCGCAGCGCTGCAAGCGGCCATTGCCCAAGCCACGGGCACGGCGACTGAAGCGCCCGCGCCGGACGCCGACGGATCGCGTGCCAAGGCCGAGACTGCCAAGGCAGAGAACGAAGGTCGCGCGGTGCTCGAACAGGTCACGCGCGGCGACGAGACGGTGGACCGGCTGCTGCAAACCACCGACCGCGAACTGGACCTTGAGGATGGCAAACGTCGCCGCAACGCGATCCAGCACCTCAAGGCGGCCGTGGCCGCAACCCGCGCGAAACAAGAGGATGGCGAGAAGGAAACCAATCCCGACGAGGCCGAAGTCTACCGCGAGGATCTCGCGCGTGTCGTGCGCCCTGCGCGTCCCGCCGCGCGGCGCACCGAACGCCCGCAAGGCATGCCCGAGCGCCGTCTCGCGCCGCTGATGCTGGTGTCCGAACAGCGCATCGACACGACCGAAACCAAAGCCCCCCAAGCGCCCGTGCGTCCGCGTCGGGTGGGCACGCAGGCCCCGCAGCCCGTCGAGGCACAGGACACAGGTGACAATATCTTCACCGAAACCACGTCCTTTGCCGATTACGCCGATGACCTCGGGGCCAGCTCGCTGACGGATATGCTTGAGGCCGCTGTGGCCTATTCCGCGCTTGTCGAGGGCCGCCCGCATGTGTCGCGCCCGCAGGTGCTCAAACAGGTCAGCGAAGTGATCGACGGCGGGTTCACACGTGAGGAAGGTCTCAAAAGTTTTGGCACTTTGTTGCGCCAGAACCGCATTCAAAAACAAGCGCCCGGTCAGTTCATTCTGGCCCATGGCTCGCGCTTTGGATCGGAGCTTGCGGGCGAGTGATCGCCCCCGAGCCTTGCAATATCAGGCAACTGGGCGTCCCCTTGGGGGCGCCCTTTTTTATCGCGCCCCGCACAGGCAAGGCGCACAGGACAGGAAACGAAAAAGGCCCGCGCGCTGGCGGGCCTTTTCCTATTTCTTGATCTCGTATTTTTCGCGCAGCTTGTCGGCTTCGCGCACCGCGTCGTCCAGATAGACGGGCGGTTCGGCATCGGGATCAGCGCCGCCGACCCCTTGGAACACCGACTTGAGCGGAAAGGCCCAAGCCACCCCCAAGGCGGCATAAATCACGAATTCCAACAGGATCGAGGGACGCCCCAAAGCGCGCTCGGCCAGATTTACAACCGTCACACAAGCGACGATATAGGCGGGCAAGCCCACCACGAGAGCCAGCATCGCCAGCCGCCGCCGTCCCTTGTAGGACAGCGCCATCAGTCGGAAAACGGATCGGTGACGAGGATGGTGTCTTCGCGCTCGGGCGAGGTCGACACCAGCGCCACGGGGCAGCCGATCAGCTCTTCGATGTGGCGGACGTATTTCACCGCGTTGGCGGGCAGATCGTTCCAGCTGCGCGCGCCTTCGGTGCTTTCGGACCAGCCTTCGACTTCTTCGTAGATGGGCGTGCAGCGCGCCTGCGCTTCGGCAGCGGTCGGCAGGTAATCCAGCGTCTCGCCGTCCAATTCGTACCCGACGCAGATCTTCAGCGTCTCGAACCCGTCCAGAACGTCAAGTTTGGTCAGGCAGATGCCATTCATCCCCGAGGTCGCGCAGGTTTGGCGCAAAAGGGCCGCATCGAACCAGCCGCAGCGCCGCTTGCGCCCTGTGGTGGTGCCGAATTCATGGCCGCGCTCGCCCAGCCGCTGACCGTCTGCATCAAGCAATTCGGTCGGGAACGGACCTTCCCCGACGCGGGTCGTATAGGCTTTGACGATGCCCAGAACGTAGTCGATGGAGCCCGGACCGATGCCGACGCCCGTCGCCGCCTGACCGGCAATCACGTTGGAGGAGGTCACGAACGGATAGGTGCCGAAATCGATATCCAGAAGCGCGCCCTGCGCCCCTTCGAACAGGATGCGTTTGCCCGCCTTGCGTTTTTCGTTCAACACCTTCCAGACCGGACCGGCAAAGGGCAGGATTTTCGGTGCGATTTCCTTGAGTTGCGCGATCAGCGCCTCACGGTCGACTTCCTCGAACCCAAGGCCTTTGCGCAGCGGATTGTGGTGCTGCAAGGCACGATCGACGCGCGCGGCCAGCGTGTCGGGATCGGCCAGATCCATCACGCGGATGGCGCGGCGTCCGACCTTATCCTCATAGCACGGGCCGATGCCGCGCCCCGTGGTGCCGATTTTGGTGCCCTTGGTCGCCGCTTCCTCGCGCGCGCGGTCAAGTTCGCCGTGAATCGGCAGAATGAGCGGCGTGTTTTCAGCGATCATCAAGGTTTCCGGCGTAATTTCAACGCCTTGCTCGCGGATGGTCGCGATTTCGTTCAACAGGTGCCACGGATCAAGAACAACCCCGTTGCCGATGACCGACAATTTGCCACCGCGCACGACACCCGATGGCAGCGCATGCAGCTTGTACACCTTGCCGTCGATGACCAACGTATGGCCTGCGTTATGTCCGCCCTGAAAGCGCGCGATGACATCGGCGCGTTCGGACAACCAGTCCACGATCTTGCCTTTTCCTTCGTCACCCCATTGGGCGCCGACGACGACGACGTTGGCCATACTGAGTCTCCTCGAATTTCTGGCGTCAAACCGAAGCCCGTATAACGACAGGCGCGCGGGCAGGAAACCGGAAAGTGCGCCGCCTGCTGCGGCATTCTTGCGCTGTGTCCTGCGCCTTTAGGAGGTCACCCGACGTTCAAGCGCCGATAGGTCGCGCCAGCCATAGGCCACTTCGCCCACCGCATCGGGTTCTTCGGGGTTGAACCGCTGATGCACAAGCACACCGCCAAGGGCCGCATAAAAATCGCGCGCCACCTGGTTGCCTTCGATCACCCAGACCGCAAGGCTGTCGTGACCGCGCGCTTTGGCGGCCTGCGCCAGCTGCGCCATCATCACGCGACCGATTCCCTGACGCTGCATATCCTCAAGCAGGTAGATCGACGTCAATTCCGCCGAAAACCCCAAAGCCTCCAGTTCCGAATCCCGCTGTGGCCCCATCGTCGCGAAGCCGACAGGCTTGCCCGCCGCCTCGCACAGATAGCCAGCGCCAAGCCCGCCCTCGTCAAAAGTCGTCAGAATTTTGGTCCAGGCCTGCGCACGGTCCCCCGTCGTCATCGCCTCGATCAGCGCGCGCGGAAGAAGTCGGGCATAGGTGGTTTGCCAGGAGGCAACCTGCACCTCGGCAATGCTCTGCGCATCGGAAGGGGTTGCGGAGCGGATGTGAAGTGTGGCGGGTGTAGGCATCTGTGTCATGGGGGCAGCATGAGCACCCCGCGCGACAGGATGCAAGGGGCCAACCCCGCCTCTCGCACCGCCGCTGGCCCCGCCTGGGCGGAAAAATTCCCAAACCTTGCGCTCAATCCCCCGTCAGGGGTTGCGAGCCGCGCGCATTTTCCATAGAGAACCGCATCGAACCAAACGGCAGGCCCGACCCATGCAAAATGTCATCCTCGTCATCCATCTGATCCTCGCACTCGGCCTCATGGGCGTTGTGCTGCTTCAGCGCTCGGAAGGCGGTGGTCTGGGCATGGGCGGCGGTGACGGCGGGGCCGTGTCCAGCCGCGGCGTTGCAAGTGCCCTGTCGAAAATGACCTGGATCCTTGCAATCTGCTTTATCGGCACCTCGCTGACCCTCACCGTTCTGGCCCGCCGCGAGGCCTCGACCTCCTCTGTGGTTGACGGAATCGCCATTGAAGCCCCGGCCACGGATGGCACCAGCCCGCTGGGCAGCGACCTTCTGCCGCCCTCTGCTGCAACGCCAACAGCACCGGCCGTTGACCCGCTGACGCCTCCGCGCGCCGAGTAACTTACGACCTACCACAAGAAATGGCAGTCGCGGGAGGATACTTCCGCGACATGTTGAGGTTTGGTTGTGCGGGACAGCCGAATCTGTTAGATCATAAATCCCGTGGTAATGCGTTTTTTGAACCGGTTTCGAAGGCGCAGCGCTCAGACGTTTGACCGAACAGATCACGGGAGATCACCGCATATGGCACGTTACGTATTTATCACCGGCGGGGTGGTTTCCTCTCTCGGCAAGGGGCTTGCCTCTGCCGCTCTGGGCGCGCTGTTGCAAGCGCGCGGCTATTCGGTCCGCCTGCGCAAACTCGACCCCTATCTCAACGTCGACCCCGGCACGATGTCGCCCTTCGAACACGGCGAAGTCTTTGTGACCGATGACGGGGCGGAAACCGACCTCGACCTTGGCCACTACGAGCGTTTCACCGGCGTTGCCGCGCGGATGACGGATTCGATTTCCTCGGGGCGCGTCTATTCCAATGTCCTCGAAAAAGAACGCCGCGGCGACTATCTGGGCAAAACCATTCAGGTCATCCCGCATGTAACCAACGAAATCAAAGACTTCATCAACATCGGCGACGATGAGGTCGACTTCATGCTCTGCGAAATCGGGGGCACGGTTGGCGACATCGAAGGCCTGCCCTTCTTCGAGGCCATCCGCCAGTTCGCCCAAGACAAACCGCGCGGCGAATGCATTTTCATGCACCTCACCCTGCTGCCCTATGTGACCGCATCGGGCGAGTTGAAGACCAAACCGACCCAACACTCGGTCAAGGAACTGCGCTCCATCGGCTTGCAACCGGATGTGCTGGTCTGCCGCTCCGAGCGCCCTATCCCTGAAAAAGAGCGCGAAAAAATCGCCCTTTTCTGCAATGTCCGCAAAGAGGACGTCATCGCCGCCCCCGACCTCAAATCCATCTACGAAGCCCCGCTGGCCTACCACCGCGAAGGCCTCGATCAGGCGGTTCTGGACGCCTTCGGCATTGCCCCTGCCCCCAAACCCAACCTCGACGTCTGGCACGATGTGGCGGACCGCGTGTTCAACCCCGAAGGCGACGTGCGCATCGCCATCGTGGGCAAATACGTCCAACTCGAAGACGCGTATAAATCCATCGCCGAGGCCCTGACCCACGGCGGCATGGCCAACCGCGTGAAGGTCAATGTCGAATGGGTGGACGCCGAAGTCTTCGAGCGCGAAGATCCCGCGCCCTACCTCGAAGGCTATGATGCGATTCTCGTTCCGGGCGGCTTTGGCGAGCGCGGCACAGAAGGTAAAATCAAAGCGGCCCATTTCGCCCGCACGCAAAACATCCCCTATCTGGGCATTTGTCTGGGCATGCAGATGGCGGTGATCGAAGCCGCCCGCAACCTCGCGGGCATCAAAACCGCAGGCTCCGAAGAATTCGACCATGAAGCGGGCAAAAGCCGCTTCGAACCCGTCGTCTACCACCTCAAGGAATGGGTTCAGGGCAGCCAGACCGTGCGCCGCAAAGCGGGGGACGACAAAGGCGGCACCATGCGCTTGGGCGCCTATAACGCCAGCCTCACCGAAGGCTCGCGCGTGGCGCAGATCTACGGCACAACCACCATCGAAGAACGCCACCGCCACCGCTACGAAGTCGATACCAAATACCGCGATCAACTCGAGGCCCACGGCCTGAAATTCTCCGGCATGTCCCCCGATGGACGCCTGCCCGAAATCGTCGAAGCCGTGGATCACCCCTGGTACATCGGCGTGCAGTTCCACCCCGAACTGAAATCCAAACCCTTCGACCCGCACCCGCTGTTCAAGGATTTTGTGCGCGCCGCCAAGGAAAATTCCCGCCTCGTCTAAAACGCGACATGCGGCTTCTTTCGGATAAAAATACCCAAAACGGCGCGACGGTTCCCCCGTTGCGCCGCTTTTGCATTCAGCAGACCGCTACGCGCGCTCGTCCTTGGGGCTCCCCATAACGATGTAGCTGGTGATAGAATTCACATGCGGCAGCGTGCCGAGACGATCCGTATGAAACGCCTTATACGCCGCCAGATCGGCCGTCTCGACCCGCATGATATACTCGAATGCGCCGGTCACATTGTGACATTCTCGGACTTCGGGGGCGGCGCGCATGGCCCGCTCGAAGCCTTCCTGGGCCTCTTTGGTATGCAGCGCCAGACCGACGGTCAGATAGGCCACAAATCCTTGTCCCATCACATCGCGGTTCAAACGCGCCCGATAGCCCGCAATCACCCCGCGCCGTTCCAGATCCTGCACACGGCGCGAGGTCGCAGAGGGCGACAATCCCACCTGCGCCGCCAGGTCCAGATTCGATTGGCGCCCGTCGCGGGACAGATGTCGCAATATCTTTCGGTCAATTTCATCAATTTTCGTCATTTGTTGCAAATATTCACGCATACCCCTGAAAATTGCAACCAAATTGCGCAAACCTCCGCGTAGAATTGCGTGATCCGACGACAGGCTGCACTGTCAGGCACTCACTGTCATCGCCCGATAACGCGTTCCGATAAAAAGCCCCGATAACAAGCGCAAACTGCGTCTCCAGAAAGCCGTTCCATGACCTACGCTCTCGCCTTTGCGCTTTTGACCTTCACCTTCGTGTCCACGATCACCCCCGGCCCGAACAACCTGATGCTCATGGCCTCGGGCGCGAATTTCGGCTACCGGCGCAGCTTGCCGCATATGGCGGGCGTCACCATCGGCTTTACCACCATGGTTGCGCTGATCGGCCTTGGGCTGGGCGAGGTGTTCACGCGCTGGCCGCAGCTTCACACCGTGCTCAAGGGGCTGGCGCTGATCTATATGCTCTGGCTCGCATGGAAGATCGCCCATGCCAGCGCCCCCAAGGACAAAGGCCCCTCCGCCCGCCCCATGCGCTTTCTGACAGCCGTCAGTTTCCAATGGGTCAACCCCAAGGCATGGGCCATGGGCCTGACCGCAATCGCCGCCTATGCCCCGGATGCAACGTGGCAATCAGCACTTTGGGTTGCCGCGGCCTTCGGGCTGGTTTCCTTCCCGCTGATTTCGCTCTGGACCATTGCCGGCACCAAATTGCGCCTGTTGCTGACCAACGCCCGCCGCCTTGCGACCTTCAACTGGACAATGGCAGGGCTGCTGGTTTTCTCGCTGATCCCCATTCTCACCCATTAAGATTTTAGGTTTCTGTTACATTGGCATGATCAAAGCGGCGCAACCGCAGGAGACATGCCGATGACCGATTCCAATACCCCGCTCGACGGCCTTCCCGACGCCCTGACCGCCGAACAATCGGGGGGCGAAGACTGGCTGGACGCCGAGCTGAAAGATACGCTTGACGAGGATTACGAGATCGAACTGGAGGACGCTGTCCTGTCCATGCAGATCAAGAAAATCTACCAAAAGGCCCATCCCGACACGATCCCGCGCCCGGAATATTTCCGCGCCCTGCTTTCACTGCAATCGGAACTGATCAAACTGCAGGACTGGGTGCAATCGACGGGCCAGAAAGTCGTGGTCCTGTTTGAGGGCCGCGATTCGGCGGGCAAAGGCGGGGTGATCAAGCGCATCACCCAGCGTCTGAATCCCCGTGTCGCCCGCGTCGTCGCCCTGCCCGCGCCCAATGATCGCGAAAAGACCCAGTGGTATTTCCAGCGCTACGTCAGCCACCTGCCCGCCGCGGGCGAAATGGTGCTGTTTGATCGTTCCTGGTACAATCGCGCCGGTGTCGAACGCGTCATGGGGTTTGCCGATGAAACGCAGGTCGAAGCCTTTTTCAACGATGTGCCCGAATTCGAACGGATGCTGGCCCGCTCGGGCGTGCGACTGGTGAAATACTGGTTCTCCGTCACCGATGAAGAACAGCAGATGCGCTTTTTGATGCGCATCCACGACCCGATGAAACAGTGGAAATTGTCGCCGATGGATCTGCAAAGCCGCGTGCGCTGGGAACAATACACCATCGCGAAAGAGGAAATGCTGGCGCGCACCAATATCCCCGAAGCCCCTTGGTACATCGTTCCGGGGAACGACAAAAAACGCGCCCGCCTTAACTGCATGGCCCATTTGTTGTCCTTGATGCCCTATGAGGACGTGCCCCACGAGGACATCCAGCTGCCCGAACGCGTGTACAACAAGGACTACGAGCGCGCGGTTTTGCCGCCCGAGCTCTACGTGCCGTCCAAATACTGACGCTCACGAGCCTGTGTGCGGCCTTTCCCCGCAGACAGGCTCGCGTTATATAAGCGCCATGTTTGCTGATTTTCTCACCCGCCTCATCCAGCCCGAACCGCAGCGGCTTCCCGATCCTGATGCGCGCATCGCGCTTACGGCCTTGTTGGTGCGTGTCGCGCGGGCCGATGGCAGCTATGACGCCGATGAGGCACGCCGCATCGACCGTGTCATCGCCGGGCGCTACGGGCTTGGGCCGCAGGAGGCGACCAACCTGCGCGCGCAGGCCGAGCAGCTTGAATCCGAGGCCCCCGACACGGTGCGCTTTACCCGCGCGATCAAGGATGCGGTGCCCTACGAGGCCCGCGAAGGCGTGATCGAAGCGCTCTGGGATGTGGTGCTGGCGGATGGCGTGCGCGATGAGGAAGAAGACGCGCTGTTGCGGCTGGTGTCCAATTTGCTTGGTGTGAATGATCGCGATTCTGCCTTGGCACGCCAAAGGGTCGAGGCCGCGCGCAGCTAGGGGCTTTGCCCGCACAGAGCGCGTCTTGGGTGGGGACTTGCGGGCAATCTTTGCCCCGGCCAGTGCCGCAGCCTGCCTTCGCTGCGAACATTTGCCCATATTAGTGGCATTTCCCAACGTCACCCTGCCAAAGATCATTGCATTATCGAGGCAAATTGGCGCAAATTTGACGCCATGTTTACCAAACGATCAAATCCAGTCCAGACGCCCCAATCCGATCCCGCAACGCCGGTGATCGAGATCCGCGACCTGCATAAATCCTACGGTTCGCTCGAGGTGCTCAAAGGCGTCTCGCTTAGCGCGCCGCGGGGGCATGTGATTTCGCTGATCGGCTCGTCGGGTTCGGGAAAATCCACCCTGCTGCGCTGTGCCAACCTGTTGGAACTCAGCCAGTCGGGCGATGTGTTTTTCGAAGGGGAAGCGGTCAGCTGGAAGGGCAGCGGCCTTGCCCGCCGCCCCGCAAGCGCCAAACAGGTGATGCGGATTCGCACGAACCTGTCGATGGTGTTTCAACAGTTCAATCTCTGGGCGCATATGACCATTCTGGAAAACGTGATGGAAGCCCCCGTCAGCGTCCTGGGCCGGGCGCGCAGCGATGTCGAAGCGGCGGCCCGTGGCTATCTGGACCGCGTGGGAATTGGTGACAAATGCGACATGTACCCCGCTCAGCTTTCGGGCGGGCAACAGCAACGCGCCGCCATCGCGCGGGCGCTGTGCATGGAGCCGCGCGCCCTGCTGTTTGACGAACCGACCTCCGCGCTCGACCCCGAGCTGGAGCAAGAGGTGATCAAAGTCATAAAATCGCTTGCCGATGAGGGGCGGACGATGTTGATCGTGACCCATGACATGAAAATGGCTGCCGATATTTCCGACCATGTGGTGTTCCTGCACCAGGGGCTGATCGAAGAACAAGGGCCGCCGGACGCGCTGTTCGGCACCCCCGCATCCGAGAGGCTCAAAGGCTTTCTCGGCACAACAATGGCCCATTAAGGGCTTGAAAAACCTATAATTTCCAACGGGAGACCCCAATGAAGACCTTGATCCTGACCACCGCTGCCGCCGCTTTGTTTGCCAGCGGGGCCTTTGCCCAAGATGTTGTGCGTATGGGCACCGAGGGCGCTTACCCTCCGTACAACTTTATCAATGACGACGGCGAAGTTGACGGGTTCGAGCGCAAACTGGGCGACGCGCTGTGCGCGCGGGCCGAGTTGACCTGCGAATGGGTGACCAACGATTGGGACAGCATCATTCCCAACCTGCTTTCGGGCAACTACGACACGATCATCGCGGGCATGTCCATCACGGACGAGCGCGACAAAACCATCGATTTCACCCAGGATTACTACCCGCCCACCGAATCCGCCTATGCAGCTTTGTCTGACAGCGTCGATGTCGAAACCGGCGTTGTTGCGGCGCAAACCGGCACAATCCAGGCGGGCTATGTTGCTGGCACCGCGGCCGAGCTGGTCGAATTTGCCACGCTGGACGACACGATTTCCGCCGTGAAAAACGGCGAAGCGGATGCGGTGTTTGCCGATAGCGACGCGCTTGTGCCCTTCGTCGAAGAGCAGGATTTCGTCTGGGTTGGCGAAGGCGTGCCCTTGGGCGGCGGCATCGGCATCGGCCTGCGCGAAAGCGACACCGAGTTGAAGGAAAAATTCAACGCGGCCATCACCTCGATGAAAGAAGACGGCTCGCTCAACGCGCTGCTGGTCGAATATTTCGGTGATGCGGTCACGACCTACTAAAGCCAGACGGCGGGGGCCTGTGCTCCCGCCATCCTGCTCATGTTCGCAAATTGTGCCGACCCCGATAGCCTTCAAGGCCTTGCCTGGCTTGCCTGTTACCTGACAACGGGCAAGCATATGCTGTTCTATCGTTCCTTTGGAACGGTGCTGGCACTGCTTGTGATCACCGCCCCCGTTGCCCTTGCCTTCGGCTTTGGGGGCGCGATGGCGGCGCGGGCCCGCTTTGCCCCGCTGCGCGCCTTTGGCAAGCTCTACACCGCCATGGTGCGCGGCGTGCCGGATATCATTTTCTTCCTTTTCGTGCCGCTCGCCCTCGATCAGGGTTTCGAGTGGCTGCGCCATAAGGTCAAATGCCCCGATTGGGACGAACCGATCCGCCAAGGCGCGGATTTCATCGTCTGTCAGGCCGCCAAACTGCCGCTCAATTCCGATCCGCAATGGGTGCATGAAACCTACGGATTCTTTCTGGCCGTGCTCGCCTTTGCGGTGGTGTTTGGTGCCTTTGCCGCCAATGTGCTGTCGGGGGCGATGAACGCGGTCCCTCATGCGCAAATGGAAACCGCCGCCGCTTACGGGCTGACGCCGCGCAAATCATTCTGGCGGATCATGGTGCCGCAAATGTGGATCTATGCTCTGCCCGGCCTTGGAAATTTGTGGCTGATCCTGATCAAGGCCTCCCCCTTGTTGTTCCTTCTGGGCGTTGAGGACATCGTCTACTGGGCGCGCGAACTGGGGGGGGCGAAAACCTCGCAATACAGCTACCCCCACCCCGACTGGCGGCTGTGGTATTTTCTGGGTCTTTTGGTGTTTTACCTCGCGCTGACGGGCCTCTCCGAACGGGTTCTGGGGCGCCTCACCCGCCGCCTGTCGCGTGGTCAGGCCACCGCTTTGGGCGCGCAGATGGGGCGTGACACATGAGCTGCGCCGAAACCTTTATGACCTACGCGCTGCGCGCCATCGGCATCGGTCCGCGCGGCCTGCCCAAAGTCGATATCACCCTGTGCGATCAGGTTGTGCTGATCGGCTCTGGCATGTTGTGGAACCTCTATTTTGCGGTTCTGGCGCTGCTGGTGGGATTCATGTTTGCCAACGGGCTTGCCTTTGCCAAAGGCGCCCCCAGCCCGCTTGTGCGTAAACCCGCGCAATGGTTCATTTTCCTGTTTCGCGGCTCGCCGCTGTTCATCCAGTTTTTCCTCGCCTACGAATTATTCGTGATGCTGCCGCGTGACGGGATCAATCTTTTGGGGCTGCATCTGCCCACGGGCAATTTCACCCGTGCGTGGCTCGGGGCGTTGATCGTGTTGATCCTCAACACCTCCGCCTATTCGGCCGAGATTTTTTACGGCGCGATGCGCGCGGTGCCCAAGGGCGATCTGGAGGCCGCAGATGCCTATGGGATCACCGGTTGGGCACGGTTTCGACGCATCACCTGGCCCACAACGCTACGCCTTGCCTGGCCTGCCTACACGAATGAGGCGATTTTCCTGTTCCACGCCACGGCGCTGGTGTTTTTCTCCGGCTTTCCGGCATGGCAGCAAAAAGGCGATGCGCTGTATTACGCGTCCTATTTTGCCGAACGCACCTTCAACCCCTTTGTGGCCTACCCTGTCGCTGCCGGATTTTTCATTCTGGTCACCCTGTGCATCATCGGCGTTTTCGGGCTTGTGAACCGCCGTCTGAACCGCCACCTTCCACAACAGAGCCGCACGCGCCTCAGGGTGCGGCCAAAGGTGATCAGATGACAACTTCCGATATTCCGCCCGATCTTGCGCCAGATAGCTGGCTCGCCCAACACCCCCAAGTGCGCACCATCCGCGTCGCGGCCGCCGACCTCAACGGTCAGCCGCGCGGCAAACGCATCGCGCGCCGTTTCGCCGGCAAGGTGGAACAGGAAGGCACGCGCTTTCCGCTGTCCGTGCTGAACCTCGACATTTGGGGCGAGGACATCGAGGACAGCCCGCTGGTGCTTGATAGTGGCGACCAGGACGGCGTGTTGCGCCCCACCGAACGCGGGTTCATTCCCATGCCCTGGCTGAACGCCCCCACCGCCCTGTTGCCGGTCTGGATGTACCGCGAGGACGGAAGCCGGTTTGACGGCGATCCGCGCCAGGCGCTGGCACAGGTCATGGAGCGCTACACTGCCCGTGGCCTTACGCCGGTTGTCGCGACCGAGTTGGAATTCTACCTGATCGACGACAGCACCAAAGTGCTGCGCGTGCCCAAATCCGAACGCTCCGGCAAGCGCCGCCCCGGTGCGGAAACGCTGGCCCTACGCGCGCTGGATGCTTTTGATAACTTCTTCACCGATCTCTACGATTACTGCGAAGAAATGGATATTCCCGCAGATACGGCCATTTCCGAAGCCGGTCTGGGACAATTCGAAATCAACCTGATGCATTCGGATGACGCCATGAAAGCCGCCGATGATACGTGGCTTTTCAAGGTCTTGGTCAAAGGCCTCGCGCGCAAATACGGCTTTGCCGCCAGTTTCATGGCCAAACCCTATGAGGAATATGCGGGCAACGGGATGCATATGCATTTTTCGATGCTCGACCGCGATGGTGTGAACGTCTTTGACGATGGAACGGCCAAAGGATCGGATCTGATGCGCTCGGCGATTGCGGGCTGCTTGCGCGCGATCCCCGATAGCACCCTGTTGTTCGCCCCCCATGGCAACAGCTACGACCGGCTTGTGCCCGGCGCCCATGCGCCGACGCGTATTTGCTGGGCCTATGACAACCGCACCGCCGCTGTGCGCGTTCCGGGTGGTTCGCATAAAGCCCGCCGGATTGAACACCGTGTGTCGGGGGGGGATGTGAACCCCTATCTGATGATTGCGGGCGTTTTGGGCGCGGCCCTGACGGGGATCGAGGACAATCTCGCCGCCCCGCCCCCCATTACCGGCAATGCCTACACCCAACCCCTGCCGGAAATGCCGGGCGATTGGGGCACGGCCTTGGCGATGTTCGAAACCTCCGAGATCATGCGCCGCATTTTGCCCGACGAGATGATCCGCAACCTCACGCTGACCAAGCGACAGGAGCTGCGCGACTATCAGGAACTGACGCCGGACGAACAGGTCGAACTGTATCTCGACACCGTCTGAGGCGCGGTCTTCCCTTTGGGCCCCTATGGCCGCGCCGCTAGAAACCCAATTTGTCGCGAAGGGAATACCATGTCATCCCGAGGGCGAGCAAAGGCTGGCGCGCCATGGGACCGCCGGGAAAGGCGCGCGCGGGCAGGCTGGCCAGTAGATCAAAGCGCTCGGCTTGGGCGGTGATGGCTTCGGCCATCAAACGCCCTGACAGGCCCGCCAGCGCCACCCCATGCCCCGAATAGCCCGATGCACTCAACACATTGGGCGCGAGCCGTGCAAGATAGGGCATGCGGTTCATCGTGACCGACAGCGTACCGCCCCAGGCATGGTCGAAAGCGACATCCGCAAGCTGGGGAAAAACCGCCGCCAGATGTTTGCGCACGCGGCTGTCGATGTCTTTGGGATAGCGGTAGCCGTAGCTTTCGCCCCCCCCGAATACGAGGCGCTGCTTGTGATCGAGGCGGAAGTAGTGAACGACGAATTTGTCGTCGGCCACGGCGATATTCTGGCGCAGGATATCTTGGGCCTGATCCCCCAGCGGCACGGTTGTGGCGATAAAATTGTTGATGGGCATCACGCGCGTGGCGACCTGCATCGACAGGTCGGGCCCAAGATAGCCCCCCGCCGCGAGGATCAAATGGTCGGCCTTGATCCGCCCCTGCTCGGTCTGGACCGTGACCTGTTTGCCCTGCGTGATGTGATAGGCGGTGCTGCGTTCGCAGATCGTGACCCCTGCGCCAAGCGCCGCGCGCCCCAGCCCGAGGCAATAGGCCAGCGGATCAAGATGCGCAGCCCCGTGATCGAGCGTGCCACCTTGATACCTGGGGCTGCCGATAAGGTGCTGCATCGCGCGCGCATCGAGCCGCTCGAGCTTGTCATAGCCATAGTGGCCGGCAAGATAGTCGGCATAGGCATGATCGGCCCCCACATCGCGCGCGTGCCAATGGGCATGGGCCACGCCGTGCGACAGAAAGGCATCGGGGGCATGGGCAGTTGCAAGGTCACGCGTCAGGGCCTTTGCCTCCTCTGCCATGTCCCACAAAAGCCGCGCCTTTGATGCGCCCAGCGTTTTTTCCAACCATTTCTGGTCTTTGTTATATCCTGATCCGACCTGCCCCCCGTTGCGCCCAGAGGCCCCAAAGCCGATACGATGCGCTTCGAGGACGGTGACACGGAACCCGCGTTGCGCCAGATGCAGCGCCGCCGACAGCCCCGTGTAGCCCGCGCCGATCACGCAGACATCCGCGCGCGCCTCGCCGCGCAAAGGCGGCTGTTCGGGCAGGAAACTGGCCCCGGCCGCATAGGAGGACGGCGGATAGGTCGCCCGCTTGTCGTTGGAAAACAAAAGCGTGGCCATCACACGTTCAAGAGCAAATGCTCGCGCTCCCACGGGCTGATGACTTGCAGGAAGGCGGCATTTTCCGTGCGTTTGACGATTTCATAGACCTTGCAGAATTCCTCGCCCAGCACGCCGCGCAACGCATCCGCTTCCTCGAACACGTCCAGTGCGACGCCGAGGCTTTCGGAAATCCCTTCGGACTGGTTGTAGGCATCCCCGACACAGGGCGGGCGCGGATCGCTTTTCTCCATCAACCCCAGATAGCCGCAGGCCAGAGAGGCCGCGATCCCGAGGTAGGGGTTCACATCCATCCCCGGCAGGCGGTTTTCCACGCGGCGCGCTTCGGGCGGCGACACAGGCACGCGCAGCCCTGTGGTGCGGTTGTCGCGGCCCCACTCAAGGTTGATGGGCGCGGCAAAATCGCGCACGTAGCGGCGATAGCTGTTCACATAGGGCGCGATGACCGCGATGGCCGAGGCCATGTGGTTTTGCAATCCGGCGATGAAATGCATGAATTCCGGCGTTTCGTTGCCATCCTCGTCGGAGAAAATATTGCGCCCTGTTTCCAGCGAGACCACCGAGTGGTGGATATGCATCGCCGATCCCGGCTCGTCCTGGATCGGCTTGGCCATGAAGGTGGCAAAACAATCGTGGCGCAGAGCCGCTTCGCGGATCAGGCGTTTGAAATAAAAGATTTCATCGGCCAGTTTGACCGGGTCACCATGGCGCAGGTTCATTTCGATCTGCCCTGCCCCGCCCTCTTGCAAGATACCGTCGATTTCGAGGCCCTGCGCTTCGGCAAAGTCATAGATATCGTCGATCACCTTGCCGTATTCATCGACCGCCGACATGGAATAGGCCTGACGCGCGGCGGCGCGACGCCCCGAACGCCCGATGGGCGGCTCGATCGGCTGGTTGGGGTCGGTGTTGCGCGCCACCAGAAAGAATTCCATCTCCGGTGCCACGATCGGGTCCCACCCGTGGCTGCGGTACAATTCCACGACCCGTTTCAACACGTTGCGCGGCGCGACGGGCACAGGTTCGCCCTTCTGGTCAAACACATCGTGGATCACCTGAAGCGTCCAATCCGCCGTCCAGGGCGCGGCAGAGGCGGTTGTGAAATCGGGTTTCAGCACCATATCCGGTTCGGTGAATTCGGCATCCGCCGCCTGACACCAATCGCCGTTGATGGTCTGAAGAAAGATCGAGTTGGGCAGGTAGAAATGCGCCTGATGCGCAAATTTCGATGCAGGCATTGCCTTGCCGCGCGCGATGCCCGACAGGTCCGGCACGATACATTCGACCTCGTCCAGACGTTTGCCCTCAAGCCAAAGGCGGGCATCTTCGGGAAGTTTTTCGATAAAGTCACTCATGCGGGAGCCCTTTCCTGTGTCAGGAATTGCGCCATCAGTTGCGCGATTTTGTCACCATCCACGGGGGCGTCCTGCGTGGCGCGGGCCGCCGTGATGATCGCCTCTGGATAGGCGGGATCGTCGCCGCGCGCGGCCAGATAATCGCCGATGATGGCCGTGGAAAATTCGGGATGCGCCTGCACGGTCAGGATGCTGTCGCCATAGACCAGCGCCGCATTGGCACAAAAGTCATTGCGGCCAATCACCCGCGCGCCCTGCGGCAAAGCCACCACCTGATCCTGGTGCCACGCGTTCAACTGCACCTCCCCCAGCCCCTCGAACTCATAGGCCGTGCGCCCGACCGACCATCCGCCCGCGAATTTTTCGACCCGCCCGCCCAGCGCCTGCGCGACGATCTGATGGCCGAAACAGATCCCCAGCATCCGCTTGCCGCTGGCGTGAATGTCACGGATCAGCTGTTCGAGCGGGGGAATGAAGGCATGATCCTCGTAGGCCCCGTGGCGCGAGCCGGTCAAAAGCCAGGCATCCGCCGCCTCGGGCCCGCTGGGAAAGTCCATATCGACAATGTTGAAGACCTGCCAATCAAAGGCTTCGCCTGCAAAAAGAGTTTGAAACATGACGTCGAAATCGCCGTGCAGACGGGCAACCGCCTCGGGCGTGTGGCCGCATTGAAGAATGCCGATTTTCATGGAGCACCGATGGTTAGAGACAGGCAGACGCTAGCCGCTGCGCGCAGGCGCGACAAGGGGGCGTGAGGGAGCGAAAGGCGCGCGACAGCCCCCCCAACGGACACCATTGACGCCCCCACCGGCGCGCATTCGCAACGGTTTTCGCGCAAAATCACGCCGATCCGCAAAAATGTCATTGGTATTTTACATTTGCAGGTCATACGCTTTTCCCGAAACATGTTTTCGGAAAAGGTGAACAGTATGGCCCTCGCATCGCAAAACGCCGCCGCGCCCAGCGTTTATGACGCCGAACCGATCCCCCAAGCCGCCCGCGCTGAACTGGAGCGGCTGATCACGAGCGGCGATTTGTTCCGCTATACGTCCGACAACTCACCTGTGGCGTTGTTGGAACAGGAATTTGCCGCGATGATGGGCGCGAAATACGCGCTTGCCGTGGCCTCCTGTTCCGCCGCCCTGTTCCTCACGCTCAAGGCGCTGGACCTGCCGCGCGGGGCGCGCGTCCTGATCCCCGCCTTCACCTTTGGCGCGGTGCCCTCCTCGATTGTCCATGCCGATTGCACGCCGGTTCTGGTGGAATGCGGCGACAATTACCGCATTGATCTGGCGGATTTCGAGGCCAAACTCGAGGGCGCGGATGCGGTGATGATTTCGCACATGCGCGGCCACACCTCGGATATGGATGCGATCATCGCCGCCTGCGAAGCGCGCGGCCTGCCCCTGATCGAGGATGCCGCCCATTCCCTTGGCACCACATGGCATGGCCGCAAGATCGGCACTCTGGGCAAGATCGGCTGTTTTTCCTTCCAGTCCTACAAGATGCTCAACTCCGGCGAGGGCGGCATCTTGATCACCGACGATGAAGACATCTTTGCCCGCGCGGTGATCATGTCGGGTGCCTATGAACATATGTGGAAAAAGCACCCGATGCTGAGCGACCGCTTTGCCGCATGGCAAAACAAACTGCCGCTCTACAACACCCGCCTTGGCAACCTCTCGGCGGCCGTCATCCGCCCCCAGCTTGCCGAAGTGCCACGCCGTGTGCGCGACGGGCGGGCAAACCACGACTATGTGGCGGCACGCCTTGCCACCTGCGCGCATTTGCACGTGCCCGACAAGCTCGATGCGGAATTGCGCGCGCCCGACAGCCTGCAATTCAACCTTGTCGATTTCAACGAAGACGAAGCCCGCGCCTTTGCCCGAGCCGCCAAAGAGCGCGGCATCAAGGTGCAGATTTTCGGCCTGAGCGAGGACAATGCCCGCGCCTTTTGGAACTGGCAGTTCATCGGTGAGATCCCCGATCTGCCCCGGACCCGCGCCATGCTGATGAAGGCCTGCGACACCCGCCTGCCCGCCCGCCTGACGCGCGCGGAATGCGATGTGGTCGCACAGGCGCTGCTGGAGGCGGCCGCCTCGGTCAAGCCCCTCGATTGCGCCACCGCAGCCGAATAAACGCCGGGCAGTTTGCACCATCGCCGCGCCTTCGGGGGCGGCGTTTGCCGTTTAAAGAACTTTGCCGTTTAAAGAACCCTGAGCGCGCCCGCGAGAAACGGGTGGCGCGCAACATTGGGCGCGACCACAAGTTCTTGCAGCAAGGGGCGCAGATCGGCGGCAATCCGTGCGCCGGTTTCGGCCAGCCCGTCGCGGCGCACCCCCAGCGAAATCGTGCGCTTGAGCGGCGCAAAAGGCAGGGCCAGCACCTCGATGCGGTCCAAAAACCGGTGCGCGTGATCCACGCCCAGCGCCGACAGGATCGTCCAGCCCGCACCGCCCGCCACCATCGCCAGAATGGCACGATAGCTGTCCAGCTCGAAGCGGTGCGACAGGGCCACATCCTGCGCTTCGAGATGGCTCGCGATCACGCGCCCCATCACATGGCGTTGGGTGTATTGGATCAAGGGCAAGCGGCGCAGCGCCTGGGGATCAAGCGGCTCACCTGCCGCCACAAACCCCTTGGGCACCACGGCGACAAAAGGATCGTCCAGCAGCGGCGCGCGCTCCATCCAGCTTGGCACCGCCCCCATATCCGCCGCCACCACCACATCCAGAAGCCGCGTGTCCAGCCGGTCCAGCAGGCGATGCGACGGGCCGGTTTCCAACTGGAACTGCGTGGATTTGAGCGCGCCGGCCATCGAGGACAGCAGGGCGGGTGTGACGGAGGCGTCGAAATCCTCGATCATGCCAAGGCGCAGCTGGGAAAGCTGGGTGGGGTCGAGTTCGGCCAGCTCGGCACGTACCTGCGCCGCTTCGCCCAGGATGATTTGCGCACGCCGCATCAACACGTCGCCCGCAGGGGTCAGCGGAATAGGCCGCTCGCGGCGGTGCATCAATTCGGCCCCCATCGCCGTCTCGAGATTGGAAATCTGCTGGCTCACCGACGAGGGCGACGCCCCCAGACGGCGCGCTGCCGCCGTGATCGAGCGCTCCTCGGCCACGGCAACAAAGACCTCGATTCCCCAAAGCGTGATCCGCCCGCCGTTGTCGGCCATCGCCCGTCCTCACCTTGCCCCGATGCGTTGCGCGCAGGCTAGGGCCAAGGCGTCGGCGGCGCAACCGCTCAGCGCCCTCACGCCCCATTGCGAGGGCACGCGCTCCGCGATAGCGTGAGCGCAACAACCACAGGAGCTTCCTATGACCATCCCGCAAAGCTGGGACGCGCGCGCCAAATCGGCGTCCTTTTTCGGCTTCACCGATTTCCCCTCGATCAACGAGCGCGGCACGGTGATCGTGACCCACGGCAAGGGCCCCTATATTTACGACACCGAGGGGCGCAGCTATCTCGACGCCAATTCGGGCCTTTGGAACATGGTCGCAGGCTTTGACCACGAGGGGCTGATCGCGGCCGCAAAGGCCCAGTTCGACACCTTTCCCGGCTATCACGCCTTCTTTGGCCGCATGTCCGACCAGACCGTGATGCTCAGCGAAAAGCTGGTCGCCGTGTCGCCCTTCGAGCGGGCCAAGGTGTTCTACACCAACTCCGGTTCCGAGGCGAATGACACAATGGTCAAGATGCTGTGGTTCCTCAATGCCTCCGAAGGCAACCCGCAAAAGCGCAAGATTCTGACCCGCGTGAACGGCTATCACGGCGTCACCGTTGTGTCGGCCTCGATGACCGGCAAGCCGTATAATTCGGTCTTTGGCCTGCCGCTTGACGGGTTCATCCATCTGGGCTGCCCGCACTACTGGCGCTTTGGCGCGGCGGGCGAAACCGAGGCCGAATTCACCGCCCGCCTGGGGCGCGAGCTGGAAGAAACGATTGCGCGCGAAGGCGCCGACACCATCGCCGGTTTCTTTGCCGAACCCGTGCAGGGGGCCGGTGGGGTGATTCCGCCCTCGCAAGGCTATTTCCAGACCATCGTGCCGATCCTGAAAAAACACGGGATTCCCCTGATCGCTGACGAGGTCATCACCGGCTTCGGGCGCACCGGTGAAATGTGGGGCTGCGAGACATATGGTTTCACGCCCGACGCCATCATCAGCTCGAAAAACCTCACGGCCGGATTTTTCCCGATGGGTGCCGTGATTTTGGGGCCTGATCTGGCCGACCGCTTGCAAGCGGCCGCCGACGCGATCGAGGAATTCCCCCATGGCTTTACGGCCTCGGGCCATCCCGTGGGCTGCGCGATTGCGCTCAAGGCCATCGATGTCATCGAAAACGAGGGGTTGCTGGAGAATGTGCGCAGCCTGACCCCCTATTTCGAGGCGGGTCTGGCGCGGCTGGCCGAGAACCCCAATATCGGCGAATGGCGCGGCAAGGGGCTGATGGGCGCTTTGGAAGCGGTAAAGGACAAAGACACAAAGACGCCGTTTGACGGATCGCTGTCGGTGTCGGAACGCATCGCCAATACCTGCACCGACCACGGATTGCTGTGCCGCCCGCTGGGCCAGTCCATCGTGCTTGCGCCGGCGTTCATCATGACCGAGCCACAGATGGACGAGATGTTCGACAAGCTGGGCGCCGCCTTGAAACAGGTTTTTGCCGAGGTCGGCTAAACCGCTGCGAAGTTGGCATAAAAATATCCCCGTCGGAGCCTCCGGCGGGGATATTTTTTGACAAAAAAGCCGGGCTTGCGGGTCAGTGACCGCCCGCAAGGATGCCCGTGCGCACGTTGTAATCGGTGGCGACCTGATAGTCGGGATCGTCATCGCTATCCACGATCAGCTGACCGGCGTTGGCGAGCAAGCGGTGGCAATCGTGGCTCAGGTGGCGCAGTTGCAGCATCTTGCCGGCCGCCTCGTATTTGGCCGCGAGTTGTTCGATGGCGGTCAGGGCCGATTGGTCGGCCACGCGGCTATCTGCGAAATCGACGATGACATGGGGCGGGTCGCCCGCCACATCGAAGGCTTCGAGAAAGCCATCGGTCGAGCCAAAGAACAGCGGCCCCTGGATGGCATAGACCTTGGCGCCATCGGGGCTGATGGAGGTCTGTGCGTGGATGCGTTTGGCGTTTTGCCAGGCATAGGCCAATGCGGAGACGATGACGCCGACCACGACCGCGATGGCAAGGTCTTCGAAGACGGTCACAACCGTCACCAGCACGATGACAAAGGCATCGAGGCGCGGCACGCGGCGCATCACCTTGAAGCTGTTCCATGCGAAGGTGCCGATCACCACCATGAACATCACCCCCACGAGGGCGGCCAGCGGGATTTGTTCGATCAGCGGCGAGGCGACGACGATGAAGGCCAAAAGGAACAGCGCCGCTGCGATGCCCGCAAGGCGGGTGCGCCCGCCGGATTTCACGTTGATCATGGATTGGCCGATCATGGCGCAGCCGCCCATGCCGCCGAAAAAGCCGGTGACGAGGTTGGCAACACCCTGCGCGACGCATTCCTGGGACACGCCGCCGCGCTCGCCCTTGATTTCGCCCACGAGGTTGAGGGTCAGAAGGCTTTCGATGAGGCCGATCGCGGCAAGGATTACCGCATAGGGCAGGATCACATGCATGACCTGGCCAAACTGTGCCCAGCTTTCAAACATTGGCACCATGGGGATATGGAACTGCGGCAGACCGCCTTGAATGGAGGCCAGATCGCCCACGCGCGGCACGTTGATGCCAAAGACGATCACAATGACTGCGGTGATGGCAATGCCTGCCAGCGGCGCGGGAATGACATTGGTGATTTTGGGCAGCCCCCACACGATCAGCATGGTGAGCGCCACAAGCGCAAGCATCATCATCAAGCGTCCGCTTTCCATCCACATGAGTGTGCCATCGGGGCCCATGACTTTGAACTGGCCAAGCTGAGCGAGGAAAATCACCACCGCCAGCCCGTTCACAAAGCCCATCATCACCGGCTGCGGCACCAGCCGGATAAATTTGCCCAAGCGCAACACACCCGCAAGGATTTGCAGGATGCCCATCAGCACAACGGTCGCAAAGAGGTATTCAACCCCATGCTCGGCCACGAGCGCCACCATCACCACCGCCAAGGCACCGGTTGCGCCGGAAATCATCCCCGGACGCCCGCCGATGCAGGCGGTGACCAGCCCCACGATAAAGGCCGCATAGAGCCCCACCAGCGGGTTCACCCCCGCGACAAAGGCAAAGGCCACCGCTTCGGGCACCAGCGCCAGCGCCACCGTCAGCCCCGACAAGAGGTCGGTGCGCGCTTGGGCTGCTGTCAGCGGGTAGGCGGAGGATTTATTGGGCAGGATACTTTCCGCAAAAGCGGTCAGGACGGGTTTGAGCACGTGCGTGGTTCCATCTGGTCCGGAGGGTTTTGCACTGGCATAGCGCACCTTCGGGCTGTTCTGAACCCCCAAGCCATGAATCCGCGCCCCTTGGTGCCCCCGTGGCGGGTGTGCAACAGAGGCTAGAGCCGCAAATCGGCGGCGCTTGGCGGTGTGCAGGCGATCAAGCCGCGCAGGGAATTGCCCACCAAGACCTCCGCCCCGCAGAGATCGCGCGCGCTCAGAACGGCCTCGCGCGCCAATCCTTGGGCCAGAAGGTCTTCGCGCAAAATACCCGGGAGCAGGCCGCAACTCAGCGGCGGCGTCAGCAAAATACCCCCGTGGCGCAGGAAAATATTGGTGATCGTCCCCTCGCATACCGCGCCGTCATCATTGGCAAAAATCACCTCGTCGATGCCTTGCGGCAGGGCCGCGCGCGTCTGGTCATAGAGGGCGCGCGCGGTCGTTTTAACCCGCAGCATCGGGTCGTTTTTATCGAGGCGCCGCGGCGACAGCGCCACGCGCCACGGCCGGTCGATGTCCGTGAGGGGCGCGGTGGTCAGGCCAAGCGCGCCCGTGGTCGCCAGCGTGAGGCGCAAGCGCAGGGGCTGCGCGCTGCTGACGGTGTCAAGCGCGGCTGCGACCTGATCAGGATCACAGGCAAAGCCGAGATGGGCTGCGCTGCGCTGCAGCCGCGCCACATGCCGCGCGCGGCGCACAATCGCGCCCGCAGGGCCAAGCGCGGGATCAAAGCGCAGCGTTTCAATCAGCTGCAGCGCTCTCATTGCCGCGCCCTCATAGCTGGGCAAAGCGCGCTTTCAGCAGCGCTTCCTCCCATTCGTCCTCGGCTTGGCTGTCAAAGACCAATCCGCCCCCGACATTCAGCCGTCCCTGCCATGTCGCGCCCTCTTTACGCAGCAAAAGCGTGCGGATGGCCACGTTGAACACCGAGCGGCCATCCGGCGCCATCCAGCCAATCGCGCCGCAATAGGGCCCGCGCGCAGTATCTTCGAGGTCGTGGATGATTTCCATCGCGCGCAGTTTCGGCGCGCCGGTGATCGAACCGCAGGGAAACAACGCCGTGAGGATATGCGTCAGGCTGGTTCCCGCCGCGAGCCGGCCCGTGATACGCGACACCATCTGATGCACGGTTGCATAGGTTTCAACGGCAAAAAGATGCGGCGTTTTCACCGATCCGATGTCACAAATCCGGCTGAGATCGTTGCGCAGCAGATCCACGATCATCAGGTTCTCGGCCAAATTCTTTTCCGAGGTCTCCAGCCATGCCTTGGCCGCGGCATCCGCCGTCGGGGTTGCGCCGCGTGCCACCGTGCCCTTCATCGGGCGCACCTCGATTGCGCCCTGTGCGTCTGTCGCAAAGAACAGTTCCGGCGAGCGCGACAATAGCGCGCGCGTGCCCAGATCCACAAAGGCACCAAAGCGCACGGGCTGGCAGGCCTTGAGCGCGCGATAGAGCGGTTCGGGGTCCAATGCGCTGTGCACCTCCAGCGGGACGGTCAGATTGACCTGATAGGTGTCCCCCGCCAGCAAATGATCGTGCACGCGCGCAAAAGCCGCGTGGTACTGCGCCGCGCTCCACAGCGGTGTCAGCGACGTCCGGGGCCCCGAAGACATTTGGGGAGCCGCAGACGTGGAGGAGGGCGTGGAGGCAGACGTGGAGGCGGGGTCAGCCAGCGCTTGGGGGGCATCGAACACCCCGATCTCCAACAGCGGCCAGCCCTCCTGCTCTGGCGCGACACCGCCCCGGCCCGAGGACAGTGCCGCAAGTTTTGCGTCCAACGCATAGCCCATTTCGTAGGAAAAATACCCGGCGATCCAGTAGCCCTGCGCCCGCGCGGCCTCGATCGCCAAAAGCGCTGGACCAACGCCCTCAGCACGATGCGCGCGGATCACCTGACGCGGGTGGGCAAACCGTGTGCCCTGCCCCGCTCCCCCCAATGGGCCTTCATCGAAATCAATGCGCATCTGCCGCCTGCTGTGTTGCCGCCTATGGCTTTCGCCGGATCGCGTTTGCGCGGTTCTAACAGCTCCGCCAAACCAAGGCCAAGCCCGCGCCCCCTTGCGGGGCGAATTTTTACGCGCCAGCGCGGCAACTTGGCCTTGCAGCGCCCCAGCACAGCCCGCACACTCGCGCTAAAGTGGATCGCAATCTCGAAAGGGCGTTTATGAGCACGCAACCTGAAACCATGATCGGGGTGATCGGTGGCTCCGGCGTCTATCAGATCGACGGTTTGCAAGACGCCGAATGGGTCGGCATCGACACACCATGGGGCGCGCCTTCGGACAAGATCCTGACCGGAACGCTCGACGGGGTGGCCATGGCCTTTTTGCCCCGTCACGGGCGCGGACATGTCCATTCGCCCAGCACCGTGCCCTACCGCGCCAATATCGATGCGCTCAAGCGGCTTGGCGTCACCGATCTTTTCTCGGTCTCGGCCTGCGGGTCGTTTCGAGAAGACAAAGCGCCGGGCGATTTTGTGATCGTCGACCAGTTCATCGACCGCACCTTTGCGCGCGACAAAAGTTTCTTTGGCACCGGATGCGTGGCCCATGTGTCTGTCGCCCATCCCACCTGCGCGCGCCTTGGCGATCTGGCCTTTGAGGCGGCGCAGGCCCAAGGGGTCACTGTCCACAAGGGCGGCACCTATCTGGCGATGGAAGGACCGCAGTTTTCGAGCGTGGCCGAAAGCAAAATGTACCGCGCATGGGGCTGTGATGTGATCGGCATGACCAATATGCCCGAGGCAAAATTGGCGCGCGAGGCGGAAATCTGCTATGCTTCCATTGCGATGATCACCGATTTCGACAGCTGGCATCCCGATCACGGCGCGGTGGAGATCACCGATATCATCGCCACGCTCGGCGCCAATTCAGCCAATGCAAAAGGCACCGTCGCGCGCCTGCCCCAGGCCTTGGGACGCACGCGCGCGCCCTGCCCCTGCGGCTGTGACCGGGCGTTGGAATTTGCCCTGATGACCGCGCCCGACACCCGCGACCCCGAACTGGTTGCCAAACTTGATGCGGTCGCCGGCCGCGTACTAAAGGCCTGATTCCATGTCTAAAAACGTCAAAGATTACATCCGCACCATCGCCGATTTCCCCCATGAGGGAATCATGTTTCGCGATGTGACCACCCTGTTTGCCGATCCGCGCGGCATGCGTCTGGCCATTGACCAGCTCCTTGAACCCTACGTGGGTCAACGCATCGACAAGGTCGTGGGGCTGGAGGCGCGCGGTTTCATCCTGGGCGGCGCGATTGCGCATCAGCTGGCGGTCGGGTTTGTGCCGATCCGCAAGAAAGGCAAATTGCCCGGTGCGGTGATTTCCGAGGCCTATACGCTGGAATATGGCGAGGCCGTGGTCGAGGTCCATGATGATGCGATCCAACCGGGCGAGAAGATTTTGCTGGTGGACGATCTGCTCGCCACAGGCGGCACGGCAAGCGCGGGAGTCAAGCTGATCGAGCGGCTGGGCGGTAAAATCGTGGGCTGCGCCTTTGTCATCGATCTGCCCGAAATCGGCGGGCGCAAAGTGCTTGAGGATATGGGATATGACATCCATGCCCTCTGCGCCTTCAGCGGGCACTGAGCGAACGCGCCAACCTGTCGCAAAACGCGATTATGTTTTTACGTAGGTGCGTAAACCGAATCTTTACCATATCGCGGCAATGCTCGTCTTGTCCGACGGAGCCGGACACTGCTTGCACCACATGTGATTGCGAAATCACGGAAGGCCTCGCTGCCCCCCAGCGGGGCCTTCAATTTTGCCGCTTTGGCCGCTTACCCCTTGGTCACATCCACCACCGCACCGGGGTTCATGATGCCATTGGGATCAAGCGCCAGTTTGATCGTGCGCATCGCCGCGTGTTTGGCGGGGTCCTGATAGTGGTCCAGATCCGCGACTTTCAAGCGCCCCACCCCGTGTTCTGCACTGACCGAGCCATTGTAGCGGTGGACCAGATCATGGACACAAGCCGCCACGCGTTTGGGCATGTCGGGATAATCGGCGCGGGTTTTTCCCTTGGCCGGAAAAACATTGTAATGCAGATTGCCGTCACCCAGATGGCCAAAGCAATTCACCCGAAAATCGCCCAGTTCTTTCAGCTTTTCAATGCCTTCGGGGATAAAGGCAGGGATATCGGAGCGCGGGATCGAAATGTCATGCGAGGAAATCGACCCCACCCGTTTGTTCCCTGTCGGGATCGTTTCGCGCACGGCCCAAAAGTCCTGACGCTGCGCCTCCGATTGCGCAATCATCCCGTCACGCACCAAGCCTGCTTCTGAGGCCTGTACAAACAGATCCTCCAGCGCGGCCTGCGGGTCCTGCGCGCGCGCCAGCCCAAGGTCGATCAACACCATCCAGTCGGGGATCGGGTCGAACGGCAGGCGCAGCTCGGGCACGGTTTCGGCCAAAAAGCTCTGCCCCATGCCCGACATCATCTCAAACGCGCTAATCCCGTCCCCGATCAGCTTGCCCGCCAGCGCCAGCAGGTCCAAAGCTGCCTGCGGGTCCGGCACAACCATCAGAGCCGTGCCGGTACGTTCCGGGCGCGCAAAGAGGCGCAGCGCGGCTGCGGTGATGATCCCGAGCGAGCCTTCCGCGCCGATCAGCAGGTTGCGCAGATCATAGCCCGTGTTGTCCTTGCGCAGGCGTTTGAGCCCGTGCCAGATCGTGCCATCCGGCAGCACCGCTTCCAGCCCCAGACACAGCTCGCGCGCATTGCCGTACCGCAGCACATTCACCCCCCCCGCATTGGTCGACAGATTGCCGCCAATCCGGCACGAGCCTTCCGAGGCCAGCGACAGCGGAAAGAGCCTGTCCACCGCATGGGCGGCCGCGTGGACATCGGCCAGAATGGCTCCCGCCTCGGCAACCATCATGTTTTCAACCGGATAGACCGCGCGGATCGCGTTCATCCGTTCCAGCGACAGGGTGACGGGCGCAGGGCCTTCTGTCTGGATTTGCCCCAACACAAGGCCCGTTCCACCGCTGTAAGGCACGATGCCGATGCGCGCGGCATTGCAGGCTTTGACAAGCACCGCGACCTCCTCGACGGACGCGGGCGCAACCACCAGCCCCTCGACGCCTTTCACGCGTCCGCGCGGGTCCTCGAAATATTTCGGCTCGGCGGGACGAAAGGCAGCGGCGGGCAGAACGGCGCGCAGCTGCGCCTCGAAATCTGGCGTGACAGGGTTGAGCATGGTGATCTCGGCGTGGTTGGGGTTGCGCCTGTGTAGCCTCCTGCCCTGCGCGCGGCAACAGCCTCGCAGAGCGCTTAGGCCAGCCCGATATCCGTGCGCCCGCGCCGGTCGGCACGCAGGTTGGAATAGAGCACATGATTGCGCCAGCGCCCGTTGATTTGCAGATAGGCCTGCGCGACGCCCTCATATTTGTAGCCGCATTTTTCCAGCAGGCCGCGCGAGGCAACGTTTTCGGGCAGGCAGGCGCTTTCGATCCGGCTCAGATCCAGGCTGTGAAACGCGTAGTGGATCAGCGCCTCGACGGCCTCGCGCATGTAGCCTGCGCGGGCATAGCGCGCGCCGGTCCAATAGCCGATGGTGCCCGCTTGGGCCGGGCCGCGCCGGATATTGTCCAGCGTCACCGCCCCCACCAGCTGCTGGTCTTCGCGCCGGATGAGGAAAAACGGCACCGCAGACCCGGAGGTGATGGAGCGGTTCGCCCAATACACCCGATTGGTAAAGCTCTTGCGCGACAGATGATCGGGGGACCATGTCGGTTCCCAGGGCTTGAGAAAATCCTGACTTTCGAGGCGCAATTCGGACCACGCGTGGTAGTCGCCATGCACCGGAAGGCGCAGCGTCAGACGCTGCGTCTCCAGGCGCGCTGACTTGCGCCGCATCAGCATCAGGCTGCAAACCGCCGGAGCAAGGCGTCCAGCCCCGGCGCACCGCTTACCGGCCCATACAGCGCCATCGCGGATTTTGCCTGCACCAGCGATCCGGCAAAATTGCGCACATCCGCAAGCGAGACCGCGTCAATGCGCGCCACGGTTTCTTCCAGTGGTGGCATCCGGTTCCAGATACCGATCAGACGCGCCATACGTTCGGCGCGGTTGGACGGGCTTTCCAGCCCCATCAACAGGGAGGCCTTTTGTTGCGCCCGCGCCCGCGCCACCTCTTCTTCGGTGATGCTGTCGGCGGCGCGTTTCAGCTCGTCGATGGTGACTTCGGCCAGCTGCGCGATCTCGTCCTTGCCGGTGCCCGCGTAGATCGTGGTCATGCCGGTATCGGCGTAGCTGCCGGCATGGGCGTAGATCGAATAGCACAGGCCGCGCTTCTCGCGGATCTCCTGAAACAGCCGCGACGACATGCCCCCCCCCATCACGATGGAATAGGTGTTGGAAATGTAGATATCGTCGTGGGTGTAGCCCGGGGACTCAAAGCCCAGCGTGAAATGCACCTGTTCGAGCTTTTTGGACTTGCGAAACTCCCCGCCTTGGAAATCGGCAGGCAGCGCGACAAGCGAGCTGCGCTTGGGCAGATGCCCAAACAGCGCTTGCGCTGCGCGCACGATGGCGTCGTGATCGACCGCCCCCGCAGCGGCCAGCACCATTTGCTCGGGCCCGTAGCGTTCCTCGACGAAGCGGCGGAAATCCTGCGCGCCAAAGGCGGACACCCGCTCGGCAGGGCCCAGAATGGTGCGGCCCATCGGTTGGTCCGGATAGGCCACTTCCTGCAGCCAGTCGAAGACAACATCGTCGGGCGTATCGAGAGCCTGCCCGATTTCCTGCAAGATCACGCCGCGCTCGACCTCGATCTCGCGCGGATCAAACACCGGATTGAGCAGGATGTCGGCAATGACATCCAGCGCCAGCGGCACATCCTGCCCCAGCACCCGCGCGTAATAGGCCGTATTTTCCTTGGAGGTATAGGCGTTGAGATAACCGCCCACATCTTCCAGCACTTCGGCAATCTGCAAGGGCGAGCGCGTGGTCGTCCCCTTGAACGCCATATGTTCAAGGAAATGCGCAATGCCGTTCTGTTCGGGGCGTTCGTGACGCCCGCCTGCACTCACCCAGATGCCGATGGAGGCACTTTCGAGAGAGGGCATGTTTTCGGTGACAATCCGAAAGCCGTTGGACAGGGTGTGGGTCTGGACGGTCAAGAAATACGCTCCTTCACCAGCGCTTTGAGCGCTGCGAGGTCATTGGGAACACGGGTGAAACGCTCGTCGCGCTCGAACAGATCCCCCATGCGTTCGGGCAGCGCGGGACGAATGCCGGTCGCAGCAAAGACCGCATCGGGGAATTTGGCGGGATGGGCGGTGGCGAGTGTCACCATGGGCGTTTGGCCCAGATTCTCTGTGGCCACCTTCACGCCCACGGCGGAATGCGGGCACAGCACTTCGCCGCTGCCTGCGTAGACATCGCGGATCGTCGCGCGGGTGTCGTCTTCCGAGGCGCGCCCGGAGGCAAAGAGATCGCGCAGACGCCCGATGGCCCCCTGGCTGACGGTAAAAGAGCCTGCTTTCAGCTCGTCCATCAATTGCGCCACCGCCGCGCCGTCGCGGTCATAAACGTCAAAAAGCGCGCGCTCGAAATTCGAGGACACCTGAATGTCCATCGACGGGCTGATCGAGGGCGTCACCCCCTCTTTCGTATAGGCACCTGTCACCATGGTGCGGTGCAAAATGTCGTTCTGGTTGGTCGCGATCACCAGTTTTTCGATGGGAAGCCCCATGCGTTTGGCGACATAGCCCGCGAAAATATCCCCGAAATTTCCGGTGGGCACAGTGAAGCTGACGGGGCGCAGCGGTCCGCCAAGCGACACGGCGGCCGTAAAGTAATATACCACCTGCGCCAGCACGCGCGCCCAGTTGATCGAGTTCACGGCGGCGAGTTTCACACCATCGCGAAAGGCGATATCGGCAAACATGTCTTTCAACGCGGCCTGGCAATCGTCGAAATCGCCCTCTACCGCCAGCGCATGCACGTTGGCCTCGGGCGGGGTGGTCATCTGGCGGCGCTGCACATCGGACACGCGGCCATCGGGGAACAGGATGAACACATCCACATTCGCCAGCCCCTTGAAAGCCTCGATCGCCGCCGACCCCGTGTCACCGGAGGTGGCGCCGACGATGGTCACGCGTTTGCCCGAACGCGACAGCGCGGCCTGAAACAGTTGACCGATCAACTGCATCGCAAAATCCTTGAACGCCAGCGTCGGCCCGTGGAACAGTTCAAGCAGGAAATGGTTCGGCCCCAACTGCACCAGCGGCGCGCGCGCCTCATGCCCGAAGGTGGCATAGGCTTTGGCGATGATGTCTTTGAACTCGGCGTCCGTGAAGGTGTCACCGATAAACGGCTTCATCACGCGAAACGCGACCTCCTCATAGCTTTGCCCCGCCAGATCCGAAATCTCCCCGGGCGAGAGCGTCGGGATGGATTCAGGCACGTAGAGGCCGCCATCGGAGGCAAGTCCGGTCAGCATGGCTTCTTCAAAAGAAAGCTCGGGCGCTTGGCCGCGGGTCGAAATATAACGCATGGAAACGGCAGTCCTATCGGTTCAGACGGGTTTTGTCCTGATACGCCACAGCAGAAGCAGTGTCATCCCCAACCACACCGCTGCGAACAAAAACCACTGCACCACATAGCCCATGTGGTTGTTGGGAATTCCTTCGCTACTCACGGGAAGCGGGGTCATCGCGGGTTCTATGGCTCCGCGCGCGATCACCAGCACAGGCTCTGTGTCCAGCGCCCGGGCCATCACGGGCACGTCGCGCGCATACCAGTAATTGGCCACGGCATCGTTTTGCGGCGTATAGCTGTCGCGCTCCTCGGGCCAGTGCAGGTTGCCGGTGATCGTCATCGGCCCCGACACGCGCGCGCTGTCGCGCGCCTGCGTCAGGACAAAGCCGCGATCCACCATCACCCGCCGCCCGTCCTGCGTCACAAACGGCGAGATGATGCGAAACCCTGCCCCGAGGTCGCGGGTCGAGACCAACACATGCAGTTCCTGCGGCTCCAGCGTGCCTTCCAGCACCACCGCAAGATATTCATCGGCATCGGGATCAGGCTGCGCGGGCAGCGCAACGGGGTCTTGGGCGATACGCTCTTCGATCTGCGCCAGCACGCCCTGCTTCCAGTAGTGGCGACGCAATTGCCAAAAACCAAGGCTGACAAGGATGGAAAACCCGACAATGCCGAAGATGGCGGCGGGGAGGAGGCGTTTCACGGGGCAGGCTCCGCAGGACAAAGGAAAAGGCAGAAGGGGCGCGGAAATCCCGCGCCCCTCTTGAAGGATCGTGTCAGTCTTGCGCAGACCTATCCGGGCGCGCTTACTGGCCCCAGATGTAGACGGCGATAAAGAGGAACAGCCAGACCACATCAACGAAGTGCCAGTACCAGGCCGCAGCTTCGAAGCCGATGTGATCTTCGGGGGTGAAATGGCCCTTCATCGCGCGGATCAGGCAGATCGTCAGAAAGATCGTCCCGATGATCACGTGAAAGCCGTGGAAGCCCGTCGCCATAAAGAAGGAGCCGTAGAAGAATTCGCCGCCAAAAGTGTAGCCCTCATGCACGAACAGCTCGTAGTATTCGTAGGCTTGCAGCAGCGTGAACAATACGCCCAGCGCGATCCCGATGGACAGGCCGGTGATCAGGTCCTTGCGGTTGTTTTCATGCACCAACGCGTGGTGCGCCCAGGTCACAGCCGCGCCCGAGCACAGCAGGATCAGCGTGTTGATCAGCGGCAGGTGGAAGGCGTCGATGGGGATGATTTCGGGTTTGACATAGGTCGTGCCCGCATAGTCGTACATCGGGTAGAGCGCGTTCTTGAAGAAGGCCCAGAACCACGCGACGAAGAACATGACTTCGGACATGATGAAAAAGATCACGCCATAGCGCAGGCCGATGCGCACCACCGGCGTGTGATCGCCTGCGATGTTTTCTTTGATCGTGTCAGCCCACCAGCCCCACATGGAGTAGAGCGTGGCGATCAGGCCGATAAAGAACATGAAAGGTGTGATCGCGTGCATCCAGAGCACCGCGCCAAACAGCATGATGAATGCGCCGACGGACGAGAAAAATGGCCAGATCGACGGCGGGAGGATGTGATAATCGTGGTCTTTTGCATGCGCCATAGTGCGTCCCTCTTCCCGTAATTATTGCACGACGGGTTCGTTGGTGGCCTGTCCGGTGGTGTCAGCCTCAAGGCTGGCCACATCATCGGGCAAGTCGGTTTCGTAGAATGTGTATGACAGCGTGATGCGTTTGACAAACTTTGCGTCACGATCTTTGACGATTTCGGGATCGACATAGAAGGTAACCGGCATGTCAACGCGCTCGCCGGGCTGAAGCACCTGCTCGGTAAAGCAGAAGCATTCGATCTTGGTGAAATAGCCGCCGGCCTCATAGGGGGCAACGTTATAGGCGGCGGTGCCGGCGATCACGCGATCGGTCGGATTGTAGGCTTCGTAAAACGCCAGCCCCGTTTCGCCGATGCGGATCTCCATCTCGTTTTGCTCGGGGCGAAATTCCCACGCCATGTCGGGATCGGTGTTGGCCACAAAGCGGATCTTGACGGTTTCGTCCAGAATCACATCCGACGCCGTGGCCGAAACCGAGGTCGTGCCGCCATAGCCGGTCACGCGGCAGAACCACGAATAGAACGGCACCGCCGCCCAGGCCATCGCCCCCATAAAGACCACAAGGCCAAGGGTCGCCATCAGCGTTTTGGTGTTGCGGTCCATTTTGCTCATTGGGAGGCCTCTGGGCTGGCTGCGGGTTCTTGCGGGGCAAGGGGCGCGGTTTCGAACGGCATCGCGGGCGCCTCGCCGGCTTGCTCGGCCTCAAGGCGCGCCGGATCGAGCACCGACACTTTGGCAATCGTCAGGCCAAAGACCATGCCGGCAAAGGCGATCAGGACAAAGCCAAGGCCGATGTTGCGGCTCAGACGCCGTTTGTGCATCTGCGAATCGCGGGTAATCGCCATTTAGAACGTGCCTCCCAGCAGACCGCCAAAGACGCCCGTGCCGATCAAATCATAGCCCCGCAACAGGGCGTCGATCATCAACGCCGAGAAATGCAGGAACAGGTAAAACAGGGAAAAGCGGAAGAATTTGCGTTCGACCGCATATTTATCCGCCTCCGCTTGCGCCTCGCTGCGGCGGTAAATCTGTACCGCACCTTTGATGAACAGGAGGTTCATCACCACCGCGACAAAAGCATAGACCGGACCGGCGATCGAGGTAAGCAGGATCGCCAGCGCGAAAGGCGCCAGTGCCAGCGTATAGGCAAGGATGTGTTTGCGCGTCACGCGACGCCCATGGGTCACGGTCAGCATGGGCACGCCTGCCGCATCATAGTCGGAATTCATGAACAGCGCGAGCGCCCAGAAATGCGGCGGCGTCCACATGAAGGTCAGCATGAACATCAGCACCGATTCGACGCTGATGCCGCCCGTTGCCGCCGCCCAGCCGATCATCGGGGGAAAGGCCCCCGCTGCGCCACCGATCACGATGTTCTGTGGCGTCCAGCGCTTGAGCCACATGGTATAGATCACCGCGTAAAAGAAGATCGTAAAGGCCAGAAGGCCCGCCGCGACCCAATTCGTCGCAAGACCGAGCATCGCACAGGAAAAGCCCGACAGGGCAAGGCCCAGCGACAGGGCTTCGCCGCGCTCGATCCGGCCCGACGGGATCGGACGGGCTGCGGTGCGCTTCATCACGGCGTCGATATCGCTGTCATACCACATGTTGAGCGCCCCCGAGGCCCCGCCCCCGATGGCAACGCACAGGATAGCAAAAAACGCGATAAACGGATGCACAGTGCCGGGGGCGACCACAAGCCCCACAAGGGCCGTAAACACCACAAGCGACATCACGCGGGGCTTGAGCAGGGCGAAATAATCCCCGAATCCGGCGTCTTTTTCATATTCCATCAGGCTTAGATCGCTCATTGGCTTGGAACTCCGCAGGGCGGTTTGCCCCGATATGTGCATTTCACGCGCGGGGTCTTTGCCCTCTTGTGCGTGCAGAAGAGCGCCACGGCGGCTGCAGCGCCGCGTGGCGCGATCCGGACTTGTGGCGCTTTGTCGCAGGCATGGTGCCTTCAAAGCAGCGAGGCCGTGATCTTTGACCACGGCCCCCGTTTTCGTATCTCAGGCGCGTGGCGTTACCGAGCAGCGGCCAGTTTGATCGTGCGCGGCGCGCTCTCGAGCGAGGCGTATTCCTCTTTGGCTTCCAGCAACCACTGCTGGTAGGCTTCGGGGGAGACAACCTTGACGGTGATCGGCATGTAGGCGTGGTCTTTGCCGCACAGCTCTGAACATTGGCCAAAATACACGCCTTCGACCTCGGGCTCGAACCACAGTTCCGCCACACGACCCGGCACAGCGTCCTGTTTCACGCCAAAGGCAGGGATCGTCCAGGAGTGGATCACATCCGCGCCGGTGACCTGCATCACCACAACCGCGCCGGTGGGCACAACCACCGACGTGTCGGTCGCCAGCAGGTAGAGATCGTCGGTATAGCCGTTCTCGGCAAGCTGGTCGCGCGGCAGCATGAAGCTGTCAAAGGCGATGCCCTCGTCGGAATATTCATACGACCAGTACCATTGGTTGCCGGTCACCTTGATGGTGATGTCACCTTCGGGGATTTCCTGTTGCTTGAACAGAACCGGCAAGGAATAGGCCCCGATGACCACAAGAATGAGGATCGGAACAATCGTCCACGCCACTTCGAGGGGCGAGTTATGGGTAAAGGTCGAGGGGGTGGGGCGCGCTTTGCGGTTGTGACGCACGATGACCCAGGCCATCAGCGCCATGACGAACAACACGATGACCGTGATGATCACCAGCAGGAAATGGTCCAGCCCGTGGATGTCACGCGCCAGTTCGGTCGCGGCAGGTTGAAAGCCCATTTTGCCGTTCACCGGCTTGCCGATGATTTCCAGCCCGTCGGTCGCGCTCTGTGCGAAAAGCGCAGTGCCCGAAGCCAGAGTGCCAGCCAGTGTCGCAAAAGTGGCCGTCAGGCCCGTCGAGAGGAATTTTGTGCGCATGTTCGTTTCCCATTTCGTCGTGTCGCGCCCCGATCGTAGGGCAGTGTCCCCTGCCCGATCAAGGCCACCACACGGCGCCGCTGCCCGTGCTGGTGCGGATTACCGTTGAGTCTTACGCCCCAAAAACCATATTAGGCCGGTGGGGACAAGATTTTGTGCTGCGTCATTGAGCCGCTTTTTGGCTTCGGATCAAGTCCCGAAAAGGAGAAATTATATGACCACTGCCCATTCCGGCGACCGTTTCGCCCCTTTCGAGACCGATCTGGACCGCGAAGAGGCACTTTCGTCGCTGCGACAGGCCGTCGCAGGGGCCGATGACGGCGAACTTTTCTTTGAACGCAAGCGCTCGGAAGGCATCGTTTTTGACGATGGTCGCGTGCGGACTGCGTCTTATGACGCGAGCGAGGGCTTCGGGCTGCGCGCCGTGCGCGGGGAAACCACGGGCTATGCGCATTCGACCGAGATTTCCGAATCTGCGATCAAGCGCGCTGTGGAGACCGCGCGCCTTGCCGTGGGCCATGGCGGCGGCAGCCTTGCGCAGGGACCGCGCCCGACAAATGTGAAACTCTACACCGATGAGAACCCGATGGAGGGGGCGGCATTCAACGTCAAACTCGACACCCTGCGCGAGATCGACGCCTTTCTGCGCGATCTTGACCCGCGCGTGGTGCAGGTCACCGCCTCGCTTGCCGCGTCGCACCAAGAGGTGTTCATCCTGCGCCCCGAGGGCACGCTGGTCAGCGACATCCGCCCGATGACGCGGCTCAATATTTCGGTGATCCTCGAGGAAAACGCGCGGCGTGAAAGCGGCTCTGCGGGGGGCGGCGGGCGCACGGGGTTGCTGGGGCTGATCAGCCGCGCGCATTGGGAAGACGTGGCGCGCGAGGCCCTGCGGGTCGCGGGTGTCAACCTTTCGGCCGAGGCGGCGCCTGCGGGCGTGATGGATGTGGCGCTTGGCAACGGCTGGCCCGGAATTTTGCTGCACGAAGCGGTGGGTCACGGGCTTGAGGGGGATTTCAACCGCAAGAAAACCTCCGCCTTTGCCGGCCTCATGGGCCAACAGGTCGCCGCGCGCGGCGTCACCGTTCTGGACGATGGGACCATTCCCGACCGGCGCGGCTCGATTTCCGTTGACGACGAGGGCACGCCCAGCGCGCGGAACGTGCTGATCGAGGACGGGGTTCTGGTGGGCTACATGCAGGACCGCCAGAACGCACGGCTGATGGGCGTCGCACCCACAGGCAACGGACGGCGCGAAAGCTACGCCCATGCCCCCATGCCGCGCATGACCAACACCTATATGCTGGGGGGGGAGGCCACGCGCGAGGACATCGTGGCCGAGCTGAAGGACGGGATTTACGCCGTGGGTTTCGGCGGCGGTCAGGTCGATATCACCAACGGCAAATTCGTGTTTTCCTGCACCGAAGCCTACCGCGTCAAAAACGGCCGCATCGGCGCGCCCGTCAAAGGTGCCACCCTGATCGGTGACGGGGCCACCGCGTTGCAGAAAATCCGTATGATCGGCAATGACATGGCCCTCGACCCCGGCATGGGCAATTGCGGCAAACAGGGGCAATGGGTGCCAGTCGGGGTCGGCCAGCCCTCGCTTTTGATCGGCGGGCTGACGGTGGGCGGATCGGCGGCGTAACCATGGCCCTCTGGCGCTCGGCGCGAACAGGCCACCGGATGCTTGGATGGTGGCGCTTGCTGGGCGCAGCCCTTGTGCCGGTGGTCGCGCTACCGCTCGTCGGGCTGGGGCTGTTTTTTCTGACCGCCGCGCAGGAGGACAGCCTGTCGGTCAATGCCGCGCAGGCGGTCTCTGGCGTGGCATTACTGCTCGCCTTTAGCCCCACCCTGTCCCTGCCCGTCATGCTGGTCGCGCTGCCGCTCACCTGGCTTGCACTGGCACGCGGCCTTGCCGGATGGGGCAGCGCCCTGTGCCTGTGCTGCGTGCTCTGCCTTGGCCCTGCCCTCTGGCTTCAGACCAGCCTGCGCGACATCGCTGCGGCCTGGGCCCTGTTCTGTGCCTATGGCGCTGTTCTGGCGCTCAGCTTTCGCGCCACCCTGCTGTGGCTCTGCCCGCAGGCTTTCAGACCCGAAGACGCGCAAAAGCGGGATTTCGATAAAATTTGAGCCTTAGTCGTAAAAACTTGGATTTGGTAACGAACGGTTAACCAATTTGCGCGAAACAGGAGGGGCAGAAGACGGAGCGAGACGGACATTGGATCACATCCCTTCCAACCACCCCCTCACCCCACCCCACTGTGCGGAAGCTTATTTCGACTGGCTTCGTCTTTTGCGTTCCCGCCGCGTCGGCCCCGCCACTTTTTTCCGCATGATGCGCGAACATGGCACGGCGCGCGACGCCCTTGCCGCGCTGCCCGATGTGGCCCGCGCGGCTGGCGTCACCGATTATTCCCCCTGCCCCACTGGCGTGATCGACGCCGAACTGAAAGCGGCGCGCAAAGCGGGCGCAACCCTGCTGGCCTTCGGGGATGAGCACTACCCGGCCGCCCTGATGGACCTTGACGATGCCCCGCCGATGCTGTGGGCACTGGGCGATCTGTCGCTCTTGAAACGACCCATGATCGCCCTTGTGGGGGCGCGCAACGCCTCCTCTCTGGGGCTGCGCATGGCCCGCGCCCTCGCCCGCGAGTTGGGCAAAGAGGGCTTTGTCACAGTCTCCGGCCTCGCGCGCGGGATCGACGCCCAAGTGCATCAGGCCACGCTCGACAGTGGTACTGTTGCGGTCCTCGCCGGTGGCGTCGATGTGGTCTATCCCGCAGAAAACGCCGTTTTGGCACAAGATATAGCGAAAAAGGGGCTGCGCCTGTCAGAACACCCCATGGGGATGAAGCCCTTCGCGCGGCATTTCCCCATGCGCAACCGCATCGTCTCGGGGCTGGGACGCGCGGTTGTCGTAATCGAGGCGGCCTCCGGTTCGGGGTCGCTGATCACCGCGCGCACCGCGCTCGATCAGGGACGCGATGTCATGGCCGTTCCCGGACATCCCTTTGACGGGCGCGCGGCGGGGTGCAACATGTTGCTGCGCGACGGTGCGACTCTGGTGCGCGGCGCGCGCGATGTGATCGAAGCGCTTCCCGCAGATGAGGGCCCCACGCCGTCCGGGCAACTGGATCTTGCGCTTTCCCCGCCCCGCGAAACACGCAGCCTGGCCGACCATGCCGCACTGCACCGCGAAATCCTTGCCCGCCTTGGCCCCTCGCCCCTGGCCGAGGATCAACTCATCCGCGACCTTGCCCTTCCCGCCGAAGCCATCGCGCCGCAACTTTTGGCGCTCGAATTGGAGGGGCGGATTGCGCGCCACTCGGGGGGGCTTTTGGCCCTGGCATAGAGGGTTCGTTCCCCTCGCAAAATCGTGCGCAACTTTCCTGCCCTAAAGGGCAGTGGCAACCAAAGCGGGGCTTGCGCATTGACAAGCCCCGCCGCGGCCCACATCTTCCGCCGCCAAGAGCACAAGAGCAGTCCCCGAAAGGAATCTCATGCCGGTCGTCGTCGTGGAGAGCCCTGCAAAGGCCAAAACAATCAACAAATACCTTGGCAGCGACTATGTCGTTCTCGCCTCCTATGGTCACGTGCGCGACCTGCCGCCCAAAGACGGATCGGTCGATACCGAGCACGATTTTGCCATGAAATGGGATGTCGGGGCGGACAGTCGCAAACACGTCAAAGCCATCGCGGATGCGCTGAAAGATGACGACACGCTCATTCTTGCAACTGACCCTGATCGCGAAGGCGAAGCCATTTCGTGGCACCTCCAGGAAGAGCTGACGAAGCGCAAGGCGATCAAGAAAACCACCGCCGTCAGCCGCGTGGTGTTCAACGCGATCACGAAAGCCGCCGTCACGGAGGCGATGAAAAACCCGCGTCAGGTCGACACGCCGCTGGTGGATGCCTATCTGGCGCGCCGCGCGCTGGACTATCTGGTCGGCTTCAACCTGTCTCCGGTTTTGTGGCGCAAGTTACCCGGCGCGAAATCGGCAGGCCGCGTGCAATCGGTCTGTTTGCGCATCATCGTCGAGCGCGAGATGGAAATCGAAGCCTTTGATCCGCAGGAATACTGGTCGGTGAAATCGGTGATCGAAACCCCGCGCGGCCAGACCTTCGAGGCGCGGCTGGTGTCGCTGTCGGGCAAGAAGCTGGACAAATTCGACCTCAAGGACCGCGTGTCCACCGAATTGGCTGTGCAGGCGGTCTCGTCGCGCAGCCTCACCGTGCAATCGGTCGAAGCCAAGCCCGCCGCGCGCAACCCCTCGCCCCCCTTCATGACCTCGACCCTGCAACAGGAAGCCAGCCGCAAATTCGGCATGGGCGCACGTCAGGCGATGAACGCCGCGCAGCGCCTGTATGAGGCCGGTTTGATCACCTACATGCGGACCGACGGCATCGACATGGCCCCCGAAGCCGTGGCCGCTGCGCGCGACACCATTGCCGCACGCTACGGGGCGAAATACGTCCCCGAAACCCCGCGCATCTACAAAAACAAAGCGAAAAACGCCCAGGAAGCGCACGAATGTATCCGTCCGACGGAAATGTCCGCGCATCCCGACGAGGTCAAACTGACCGACGCCGACCAGCGGCGCCTCTATGATCTGATCTGGAAGCGCACAACCGCAAGCCAGATGGCGGCCGCACGTCTGGAACGCACCACGGTCGAAATCGGCTCGCCAGATGGTCAGGTGGGCCTGCGCGCCTCCGGTCAGGTCGTCGTCTTCGACGGGTTCATGGCGGTCTACACCGAGGGCCGTGACGATGTGTCCGAGGACGAGGATGACGCGCGTCTGCCGCAGGTGATGCAGGGCGAGCCTGCCAAAATCGCCGCCGAGAGCTTGCGCCCCGATTACGCAAAACACGCCGAGGCCGCACAAACGCTGGGCACGGGCGCGCCGCAAAACGTGGTGCTCTCGGAAAATGCGGGCACTTTGGGTCTGCAACACCACACCAACCCGCCCCCGCGCTACACCGAGGCCACGCTGGTCAAGCGGATGGAAGAACTCGGGATCGGGCGTCCTTCGACCTATGCCTCCGTGCTGACGACCATCGTCGAGCGCGAATATGTCCGCAAGGAACAGAACCGCCTGTTCCCCGAGGACAAAGGCCGGATCGTCACCATTTTCCTGATGAATTTCTTTCGCAAATACATCGGCTATGATTTCACCGCCAATCTCGAAAGCGAGCTGGACGATGTGTCGGCAGGGGACGCCGATTGGAAGGAAGTGCTGGCGAAATTCTGGCGCGATTTTTCCGCGGCGATTGCCGAAACATCCGAGTTGCGCATCACCGAGGTGCTCGACAAGCTCGACGATGCGCTTGCGCCCACGCTCTATCCGCCCCGCGAGGACGGCAGCGATCCGCGCGTCTGCCCACGCTGTGGCGAAGGGTCGTTGCACCTGAAAACCTCCCGCACGGGCGGTTTCGTCGGCTGTTCGCGCTATCCCGAATGCCGCTACACCCGCCCCATCGGCGGCGAAGGGGCCGAAGGCGAGGACCGCGTGCTGGGCGTCGATGGCGATGACGAAATCTTTCTGCGGACAGGGCGTTTTGGTCCCTATGTCCAGCGCGGAGAAGTCAGCGAAGAAGTGAAAAAACCGCCCCGCGCCTCCTTGCCCAAAGGGTGGTCGGCCGAGGCAATGGACCTGGAAAAGGCGCTTACGCTGCTCAGCCTGCCGCGCGAGATCGGCCTGTATGAGGGCGCGATGATTTCCGCCAACTTCGGGCGATTTGGTCCCTATCTGATCCATCAGCTCGAAGGGGAAGCCAAGCCCGTCTACGCCAATCTCAAAACCACCGATGAGGTTTTCGAGATCGGCATGAACCACGCGGTTGAGCTGATCACCCACAAGCGCGAAAACCCCGGTCGTGGACGGACGGCTGCCAAGGCGCTCAAGGAACTCGGGGACCACCCCGATGGTGGCCCGATGCAGGTCTTCGAGGGGCGCTATGGGCCCTACATCAAATGGGGCAAGGTCAACGCGACCCTGCCCAAAGATGTCACCCCCGAGGATGTGACGCCCGAGCGCGCGATTGAAATCGTGAACGAAAAAGCGGCCAAGGGCGGGAAAAAACCTGCCAAAAAGGCAGCGGCCAAGAAACCGGCAGCAAAAAAGCCCGCGGCGAAGAAACCCGCCGCCAAGAAGGCCACCACCGCCAAAACAACCGCCGCCAAGACAACCACCGCAAAGACCACAACGCGCAAGGCGCCCGCGAAAAAAGCAGCGCCCAAAGCCGAAGATACGGCACCCGATGCGGGCGATCTGACCGAGGAGTGATCCGCGCGAATCCCGTCAATCAGGCACATGCCCCGCTGGATCAGCGGGGCATTTTGCATTTTGGGGGCAGTGCCACAGATCAAAATTCTACGATGCAGGCCACATGCACCGCAAGGCGGTCCGCGCACCTGCAGCAATTGCGTTGACACTGCACCGGAATCGCGCCCTACTCGCCTAAAGAACTGGGGAGAGAGCCATGAAGAAAGTCTATAGCTCCGCGTCCGAAGCCCTTGAGGGGCTTTTATTCGACGGGATGCTGATCGCTGCGGGGGGCTTTGGCCTGTGCGGCATTCCCGAACTTCTGATCGACGCCATCAAGGAGGCGGGCACCAAGGATTTGACCTTTGCCTCCAACAACGCGGGTGTGGATGATTTCGGCATCGGACGGCTGTTGCACACGCGTCAGGTAAAGAAAATGATCTCTTCCTATGTTGGTGAAAACGCCGAATTCATGCGCCAGTATCTGTCGGGCGAGCTGGAGCTGGAATTCAACCCGCAGGGCACTTTGGCCGAGCGGATGCGCGCCGGTGGCTGCGGCATTCCGGGATTTTACACCAAAACAGGTGTGGGCACCGTGATTGCCGATGGCAAGGATGTGAAATCGTGGAACGGTCAGGATTACATCCTAGAAGAAGGCATTTTTGCCGATCTTGCCATCGTCAAAGCGTGGAAGGCCGATGAGACCGGCAATGCGATTTTTCGCAAGACCGCGCGCAATTTCAACCCGCCTGCGGCCATGTGCGGCAAGACCTGTGTGATGGAGGTCGAGGAAATCGTGCCCGTGGGCAGTCTTGATCCCGATCACATCCACCTGCCCGGCATCTATGTGCACCGCCTGATTCAAGGCGCGCACGAGAAACGGATTGAACAGCGTACCGTGCGGGAGGCGAAATAATGGCTGATGTAAAAACCGGTTGGGATCGCAACCAGATGGCCGCGCGCGCGGCGCTTGAGCTGGAAGATGGCACCTATGTGAATCTGGGCATCGGCATCCCCACGCTGGTTCCCAATTTCATCCCCGAGGGGGTGAATGTCACATTGCAATCCGAGAACGGGATGCTCGGCATGGGGCCGTTTCCCGTTGCGGGCAGTGAGGATGCCGATCTGATCAATGCGGGCAAACAGACGATCACCGAGCTGCCGCAAACCGCCTATTTCGATTCTGCGACCTCCTTTGGCATGATCCGCGGTGGCAAGATTGCGGCCGCCATTCTGGGCGCGATGGAAGTCGCCGAAAACGGCGATCTGGCGAACTGGATGATTCCGGGCAAGCTGGTCAAGGGCATGGGCGGCGCGATGGATCTGGTCGCCGGCGTGGGGCGTGTGGTGGTGGTGATGGATCACCAGAACAAGCACGGCGAGAGCAAGGTATTGAAAGCCTGCACCCTGCCCCTGACGGGGCGCGGCGTGGTGGACCGGATCATCACCAACCTCGGGGTGCTGGATGTTGTCGAGGGCGGTTTGAAGATTGTCGAACTGGCGCAGGGCGTGTCCGAGGCCGATCTGCGCGCGGCCACCCAAGCGACGATCGTTTGAACCCTGCGTCATATTTTTGAAAAAGCCCCGCCAGGTTGCGGGGCTTTTTATTTGGGTATTTTCATCCGAAAGAAGACCCTAGTTGCGCACCGTGTCCTTCGAGGTCGCAAAGACGCAGCCGTCGGAATAGAGTTCGGGCTGGGTGAGGCACAGGCCCCGCGCAACCGTCCAAGCCGCCATGACTTTGGGCACATAGGCGCGGGTTTCGGCGTAGGGCGGCACGCCGCCTGCCTTTTTGACCGCGCCCTCGCCCGCGTTGTAGCCTGCCAGCGCCAGCACCGGATCTCCGTTGAATTCGCCCAAAAGCCAGTCGAGATAGGTGATCCCCGCGCGGATATTTTCGCTGGCGTCGGTAGCATCGCTGACATCGAAGCGTGCGGCGGTATCGGGCATGAGTTGCATCAGCCCCTGCGCCCCCACGGGGCTGGCAGCATCGGATTTTCCCGCGCTTTCGACTGCGATCACCGCCAGTGCCAAGGCCGGTGAGACCTGCGTGTCGATGGAATTGATCAACAGATCGGCGCCGTATTGATCGACAATGGCGGCAAGATCGGCAAGGCGGGGCACGGGCACGCGTTGCCCCTCGGGGCCTTCGAGGCTGGCAACGGCTTGGGTAAAGCGCGCGGCATCTGCGCCGGCCAGATCATGTGCGACCTGCGCCCAATACCATTCATAGCCCGACAGCGGCGGTGTTGCGGGTACGGGGCCCGCAAGCGGCGACAAGGGCGTCACGGCGGTTTCATCCACACTGGACAGGCCTGCCTGTTCGAGCATGAGCGCGTGCAGCTCGGCCTGAGCGGCGGCGGCTTTTGCGGCGTCTTCCTGTGTGATCTGCACGGTGATCCGCTTGCCGATGGGGCCGGAGGGCACGCCGATGCGCTTGCTTTCGACTTTGGGCCAGGGGCGCGGCGTGACACGCACCTCCTGCGCAAAAGCTGCAAAGCCCTGCACGCAAAGCAAAACGCTAAACCCTGCACAAAACAGGAGAATCGACTGTCGCATGGGGACCTGCCTCTCGGGTCACTGCTGAGGACATGCAATCTTGGTGACTGCTTTGTTAACTCATTGGAAACAAGAATGGCAAAATTCGCGGTAAAAAGCCAGCAACAGGTGCCACATCGGAGACAATACGCCCCCCGTGCGAAGCGAATTCTGCGTAAAAAGCGAAAAGATATAAATTCGTTAAAATTTTTTATTACGTAAAATCAATATCTTAAAAGGTAAACGCGTTAAGAATTCCGCTGCGCCAAAAACGTACCAAAGGTGCCCCACTCTCGCCCCAATCAAACGGCCATATAGCTACATCGAAAGCGCGGTAACGAGCCGGACGGGAAAACCGGTAAGGCACAGCGCGACGGTAGACAGAATAAAACAAGCTCAACTGAATCTTCGGAGGGAAACATGAAATTCTTCAAGCTTGCTAACAACTTCCAACGTGACGAAGACGGTGCTGTGACCGTTGACTGGGTCGTCCTCACCTCCGCCGTTGTCGGCATCGGTGTTGCTGTGCTGGCAACCGTCCAGGGCGGTATCTCCAGCCTCGGTTCGACCATCAACACCGACCTCGCTGGCCGCAGCGTCGTTGACTACTCCGCAACCGAATAATCACGTCACGTCAGGATAAAATCATGAAATTCTTCAAACTCGCAAACAACTTCAAACGTGACGAAGACGGTGCTGTGACCGTTGACTGGGTCGTCCTCACCTCCGCCGTTGTCGGCATCGGTGTTGCTGTGCTGGCAACCGTCCAGGGCGGTATCTCCAGCCTCGGTTCGACCATCAACACCGACCTCGCTGGCCGCAGCGTCGTTGACTACTCCGCAACCGAATAATCACGTCACGTCAGGATAAAATCATGAAATTCTTCAAACTCGCAAACAACTTCAAACGTGACGAAGACGGTGCTGTGACCGTTGACTGGGTCGTCCTCACCTCCGCCGTTGTCGGCATCGGTGTTGCTGTGCTGGCAACCGTTCAAGGCGGTATCTCCAGCCTCGGTTCGACCATCAACACCGACCTCGCTGGCCGCAGCGTCGTTGACTACTCCGCAACCGAATAATCACGTCACGTCAGGATAAAATCATGAAATTCTTCAAACTCGCAAACAACTTCAAACGTGACGAAGACGGTGCTGTGACCGTTGACTGGGTCGTCCTCACCTCCGCCGTTGTCGGCATCGGTGTTGCTGTGCTGGCAACCGTCCAGGGCGGTATCTCCAGCCTCGGTTCGACCATCAACACCGACCTCGCTGGCCGCAGCGTCGTTGACTACTCCGCAACCGAATAAGCGTCGTTCGCTGCGTTATCCCACCGAAGAGGGCCGGTTCTGGAAACAGGATTGGCCTTTTTCCTATGCTTTTGTGCGCGCCAGTGCAGGTCGCATAGGCTACGCCAAAGGCAAAAAATCGCGTCGATTGTCGCGTCTGGCTGCAAACTCCCCATCTGCGCCGCGCCGCGACCACGGTTTTGCCGTATTCGCGCGGCAAGGTTAACCCGATATCGAGCAAAGCGGGGCCGGACCGATGTCCGCCAAGAGACCCCGCAGCAAAAAGGACAAAAGACATGCGTCTTGTATTCGGATTGGTGCTGATCGTTGGCGTCGCGCTGGCGGGGTTTGCGGTCTACATGACCCGCGGTTATCTGGCCGCCTATCAGGCAGAGTTGTCGCGCGAACGCGCGGCGCGTCAGGAGATGGTGCAGACCGAGGAGGTCTATGTCGCCACGCGCGCGCTGAAATACGGCGAGGTCCTCACGCGTGAGGATGTCAAATCCGTGCGTTTCCCGCTTGAAGCGATGCCCGAGGGGGCCTTCAAATTGACCCCTGCCGAGGACGAGCCCGTTTTGTTTGGCGAGGACGACAAGCCGCGCATCGTGTTGCGCACCATGGAACCGATGGAAGCCCTGATGGTCAGCAAAGTCACAGAACCCGGACGCGATGCGGGCGTGGCCTCGCGCCTGGGCGTTGGCATGCGGGCCTTTGCGATCAAGGTCGATGTCACCTCGGGCGTGTCGGGCTTTTTGTCGCCGGGCGATCGGGTCGACATCTACTGGACCGGCAAAGCACCAACGCAGCTTTCCACGATTGGGTCTTCATCGGAAGTGACCAAATTGATCGACGCCTCGGTCCAGATCATCGCCGTGGACCAGCTGGCCGATAGCGAGCGTAACAACCCGACAATCGCACGCACCATCACCGTCGAAGCCACGCCCCAGCAGGTCGCCGCCCTCGCGCAGGCACAATCCTCGGGCCGTTTGTCCCTGTCGCTGGTCGGCTACTCCGACGAGACCGTCAGCGCAGGCGTCGAGGTGGATCAGAACAGCCTGTTGGGCATCGAAGAGGCCGAAGTTGTGCAGCTGCAAAAGGAACGCGTTTGCACGATCAAGACCCGCAAGAGCGGCGAAGTGCTGGAAACGGTGATCCCCTGCCGCGACTGAACCGGGCTCTACCGAACCGGTTATCGTGACCAAAAGAACGGCGCGCCGCGGTGCGCCGTTAACCTTTTCAAGGCTTTCGCTGCGCTTGCGCGCGAAAACACCCCCTCGCAGTGCCGCAAATTTTGTCGGCCTGTTGCCACATATCCACATTGATTGATGCTCATAATATATTGATTCTTGCAAATATTCCCAACCTCGCGCATCTTCTGGCGCGAAGGACCATCAGAGTCCGTGCGTGCAGACGTGAAAAATGACGTGAGACTGAGAGGCAGGATCACATGGAAATGTTAAAGATTCTCAAGGCGGGCTTGATCAGCCTTGCGGTGATGTCAGCGACAAGCGGCGTGGCCACGGCTGACAAACTCAAGGTGATGTCCGGCTCCACGTCGGACGAATTGAACGTGCCGATGAACCGTGCGGTGGTGGTCGAAAGCGACGAGCCCTTTGCCGAAATTTCGGTCGCGAATGCGTCGATTGCCGATATTTCCACCCTCTCCGATCGCTCCATCTACGTTCTGGGCCGCGCGCCGGGGCAGACGACGATGACGCTGCTGGCGGCGGATGGTTCACTTATTACCAACGTGCAGATCCTCGTGACACCGGATGTGACCGAATTCAAACAACGCCTGCAGCAGGTCTTGCCGGGCGAAAAGATTGAAGTGCGCACCGCCAATGACGGCATCGTGCTCTCGGGCATCGTGTCCTCGGTTTCGGTCATGGAAAAAGCGGTCGAACTCGCCTCGCGTTATGCGCCGGATCGCGTCTCCAACCTCCTGTCCATCGGCGGAACGCAGCAGGTGATGCTCAAGGTGCGCTTTGCGGAAATGCAGCGCTCCGTGTCCAAAAACCTCTCCGCCTCCTTGGGGTTGAACGGATCTGTTCTTGGGGGCGGTCTGGGGATTCAGGGCGGCTCGGGGGCCTTTGTCAACCAGAGCAACGTCAACAATGCCTTTGACGGTGACAGCACCACGGGCGTGACCTCGGGCGACGAAAGCAACGGGCGCTTCCTCTTGGGCGGCTCTGTTGGCGGCCTGGAAATTGCCGTGGCGCTGGAAGCGCTTGAGCAAAAAGGCGTTGTGCGGACTTTGGCGGAACCCAACCTCACCGCGCTGTCGGGTCAGCAGGCGAAATTCCTGGCCGGTGGCGAATATCCCATTCCCGTCCTCGGTGAAAACGGCGTCTATATTGATTACAAACCCTTCGGTGTGGAGCTGGAATTCATCCCGCGCGTCATCGAAGGTTCGACGATCAACCTCGAAATGAAGGCCTCGGTCTCGGCGCTGGACAGCACCGTCACCTACAACCTTGACGGCTTTTCCCTGAACGCGTTCAAACGGCGCGAGACCTCCACAACGGTGGAAATGCGCGACGGCGAAAGCTTTGCGATCGCGGGTCTGTTGCAAGACGATTTCCAGGACATGGCCGGTCAGGTGCCCTGGCTGGGCGATGTGCCGATTCTGGGCGCGCTGTTTCGTTCTGCCGATTACACCCGCGAGCAATCCGAGCTGGTCATCATCGTCACGCCCCATCTCGTGAGCCCGACCAAAGGAATCGCCCTGTCGGTGCCCACCGACCGCATCCAGCCGCCGACCGAGAGCGAATTGTTCCTCTTTGGCAAAACCGCCGGTTCCGCACCCAAAACGGGCGCGGCCGCAGAAGTGGCCAAGCAGGATTTTTCCGGCTCCTACGGCTATGTGATGGAGTAAGACATGCGTCCCACGTTTCGCCCTTCGGCCCGCAAGACGATCACCACCCTCTTTGGCGCGGCCAGCTTGCTGGCGCTTGCCGCCTGTTCCGACCACCAGATCGGCGATGCCTGGACGCAAGAGGCCGGAGGGTTTCTTGATGACGGGTACTTTGGCAATGCCACGATGAACAACACCCTCGTGCAGACCGGCCAGAAAAACTACATCACCGACCTGAACGAAAAATTCCAGGCCGCAGTGCCGACCACGGTCAATTTTGCCTTTAATTCTTGGGCGTTGGACGCGGCGGCGCGCAGCATTCTGGATGCACAAGCCGCCTATATCACCCAGTATCCCGAAGTGCGCTTTCGCGTTTACGGACACACCGACCTTGTCGGTTCAGAAGGCTACAACAAGGTTCTGGGCCGTCGGCGCGCCGAAGCGGTCGTCGCCTATCTGGCAACGCGCGGCGTGAACCGCGCCCGCCTTGAGGCGCTGGTGTCTTATGGCGAAACGCAGCCGGTGGTCGCGACCCCCGAAGAAAACATGGCCAACCGCCGTGCGATCACCGAAGTGTCGGGCTTTGTCGAAAGTCACCCCACGGTGATGAACGCAAACTATGCCAAGATCGTCTATCGCGAATATATCGCCAGCGCGACGGCGCCCTCCGAACTGATCGACTTTGGCAGTTCCTCCACGGATACGATGGGCGCGAATTAAACGGGCGGGCCGGATCGCAACCTCGGGAAAACCCCGACAACAAACCGGCCCCTTTCTGATCGACCGTCGCGAAAAAGCGCATAATGACGCCAATTCAGCCTCAATGTTGCCCAAGTTCACCGTCATCTTATGAGCACTGGGAGCAGTCCCGCGACCGCGATGTCGCGGGGAGGGGGCGTCCGCGGCAGGGGGAAATGGCGACTCGAATGTCCCGCATCCTAATCCGCCAGGCGTCCCGAACCAAAAAGGACGACGGAAATGACGAGTGCAGCGAACGTGGAAAACCCCGTGACCGAAGTCGAAGCCCCGCTTGTGGCCTGTACGATTTCGCGCGATGTGCAAAATTTCGACCTTCTGATCGAGGACATGGAAACCGAGCTGGGCGAAGGCTGGGGCGATCTGTCCTTTGACGACGCGCGCCAGTTTTTCAAACAGGACGAAGCGCGCGACCTCGAATTCGTTGCCGTTGCCATTGATGGCGAGGACGTGGATCGCCTGGCGCAGATTGCGGATGTGATCAAATCCGCACGCGACGCCGAGATCAAGGTCATCGTCATCGCCGAAGAGGTCAGCCCCAGCGCCCTGCACCAGTTGCTTCAATTGGGGGCAGAAGAATTTATCCCCTACCCGCTTCCCGAGGAGGCTCTGGCAGGCGCGATTGCCCGTCTGCGCACGCCCGCCCCCAGCGCGGCCCCTGCCCCGCAGGCCGCGCCCGTGGATGTGCCCGGCGGCAGGCTTGAGGGAAAATCAAACGGGATTATTTTGCCGGTTCAAGGGCTTGCGGGCGGAACCGGTGCATCGACACTTGCGGTTAATCTTGCCTACGAGTTGGCGACGGTCGAAAAGAAAGGCCCCCAACCGCGCGTTCTTCTGATCGACCTGTCGCTTCAACACGGGGCGGTTGCGACCTATCTCGACCTACCGCGCCGCGAGGCTGTGTATGAATTGCTGTCCTCCACGGATGTGATGGACAACGACAGCTTCTTGCAGGCCCTGTTGAACTTCAACGACAAGATGTCGGTTCTCACCGCCCCTGCCGAATTGATGCCGCTCGACGTGATCGAGCCCGAAGATGTGCAGCGTCTGCTCGACATTGCGCGCCGCAATTTCGACTATGTGGTGGTCGATATGCCCACGACGATCGTCAGCTGGACGGAAATCGTGCTGACCGAAGCCGAGGTTTTTCTCTCGACGCTCGAACTGGACATGCGTTCGGCCCAGAACTGCCTGCGCTTCCTGCGTGCGCTCAAGGCCGAAGAACTGCCGATCGAAAAGCTGCGCTACGTGCTGAACCGCGCGCCGCGCGGCATGGATATCACCGCCAAATCGCGCATCAAACGCCTTGCGGAAAGCCTTGATATCGACATCGAATTGCAGCTTCCCGATGGGGGCAAACAGGTCGCGCAATCGGGCGACCACGGCCTGCCGCTGTCTGAAAGTGCGGCGAAAAACCCGCTGCGCAAAGAAATCATGAAACTGGCACAAGCGCTGCATCTGCGTACCCGCGACGCCAAGGCGATTGCCGCCTGAACCGCGCCCCGCTTGACCCCTGACGCCCATCCACGGAGCTAACCCGATGTTTTCGCGCTACAAAAAAGACGACACAGCCAAAGCCGCATCGGTTGCAACACCGCAAGCGACCCCCGCAAAGGCCGCCGCAAGCGGCCCCGAGGTCAAGCAACCCGAAAAGCCGCGCGTCCAGCGCCGGCTTCAGCCCGTGGCCGCGCAGGCCGTCCCGCAGGACAAAGAGAAAAAGCGCAAGGAAAAGCTGTCCGACATCAAGGTCGAGATGCACAAGCGCCTGCTGGAAGATCTCAACCTCGGGGCGCTCGAAGCCGCCTCGGAAAACGATCTGCGCAGCGAGATTGCCAATATCACCGGTGAGGCGCTGACCGAACTGGGCATGGTGTTGACGCGCGACGAGCGCCTGATCCTCAACCAGGATCTCTATGACGAGGTGCGCGGCCTTGGCCCGCTCGAAACCCTGCTCAAGGACGACACGGTCAACGATATTCTGGTCAACGGGCCCCAGCAGATTTTCGTCGAACGCAACGGCAAGCTGATGCTGTCGGATGTGACCTTCAAGGACGAAAAACACCTGCTGCGGATCATCGACAAGATCGTGTCCGCCGTGGGGCGCCGCGTCGACGAATCAAACCCCTATGTCGATGCGCGGCTTGCCGATGGGTCGCGTTTCAACGCCATGGTGCCCCCCGTTGCGGTGGATGGCTCCCTGGTGTCGATCCGGAAATTCAAAAAGGAAAAGCTGGCGATTGACGATCTGGTCAATTTCGGCGCCTTCACCGAAGAAATGGCCGCCTATTTGCAGGCCGCCGTGTCCACCCGCCTCAATGTGATCGTGTCGGGCGGGACCGGTTCGGGCAAAACCACCACCCTCAACGCCCTGTCCAGCTTCATCGACAACGACGAACGCATCCTCACCATCGAGGATACCGCGGAATTGCAACTGCAACAGACCCATGTGGGCCGGATGGAAAGCCGTCCGGCCAACGTCGAGGGCAAAGGGGCGGTCAGTCAGCGCGACTGTCTGCGCAACGCGCTGCGGATGCGCCCTGACCGCATCATCGTCGGGGAAACCCGCGGCGAGGAAGTCATCGACATGTTGCAGGCGATGAACACCGGTCACGACGGGTCGATGACCACCATTCACGCCAACTCGGCGCGCGATGGTGTGTCGCGTCTGGAAAACATGGTCGCAATGGCGGGCATCGAGATGCCCCTCAAGGCAGTGCGCTCGCAAATCTCCTCGGCTGTGAACCTGATCGTGCAGGCCTCGCGCCTGCAGGATGGGTCGCGGCGCATGGTCTCGATCACAGAGATCACCGGCATGGAGGGCGATGTGATTTCGATGCAGGAAGTGTTCCGTTACCAGCGCACCGGCCTCACCCCCGACAACAAGATCATCGGGCATTTCACCGCCACCGGCGTGCGGTCGCATTTCTCCGAACGGTTTAAAATGTGGGGCTATGATTTGCCCCCGTCCATTTTTGAACCGTTCCGTCCCTGATTTGGCCGCAATCGACCGGTATTCGTGACTCTGTAGACAAACCCGACCGCAGAGTCGCGCGCGCCCCGAGCAAGAGAACTGACCCATGAATATTACTGCCGAACCTATCATCTATGGTGTGATTTTCATCGCCGTGCTGTTGCTCGTCGAGGGCATCTATCTGACGGTCTTCGGCAAGTCGATTTCGCTCAACAACCGCGTGAACCGCCGCCTTGAACTGCTCGAAAAAGGCGGCGCGCGCGAAGAGGTTCTGGACCAGCTGCGCAAAGAGATGTCGCAGCACCTCAAGTCGCGCCAGATCCCGCTGTATTCGGTTCTTGCCGAGAAGGCGCAAAAGGCCAATATCGCCTTTACCCCTGCGCAACTCATTATGATCATGGGCGTTTTGTCCTTCATCGCTTTTATCGGGCTTTCGGTTGCGACCGAAACCGCGCCTGCCGTGCGCATGTTGGTCTCGGCCGTGATGGGGATTGGGGCTGTCTTTGTCTGGGTGAATGGCAAGGCCAAGAAGCGCATGGCGCTGATCGAGGAACAACTGCCCGATGCGGTGGAGCTGATGGTGCGATCCCTGCGCGTCGGCCACCCGTTTTCGGCGGCGCTGACCATCGTATCCAAGGAAATCGCGGATCCCCTTGGCTCGGAAATGGGCGTTATTTCGGACGAGGCTGCCTATGGTCGTGACCTTGGCGAAGCGCTCAAAGGCATGGCCGAGCGCCTCGACATCCAGGACATGCGCTTTCTGGCCGTGGCTGTGGCGATCCAGCAGCAATCGGGGGGCAACCTTGCCGAAGTGCTCGACGGTCTGGCCAAGGTGATCCGCGCCCGCTTCAAACTGTTTCGCCGCGTCAAAGCCATTACCGCAGAGGCGCAGTGGTCGGGGAACTTCCTGTCCGGCTTTCCCCTGCTTGCCGTCGTCATGGTGAATGTGATCAAGCCCGATTACTACGATGTCGTCAAAGAAACCGGCGCATTTATCCCCGCCTGTCTGGTCGTCGCAGGCTTTCTGGTGACCAACATCTTCGTGATGAAGGCCCTCGTGAACATCAAGGTCTAAGGCAACACCATGAACGCATTGAACTCTCTTGCCGCTTCGATTTTCGGGGACAGCCTTGGACCCTTTGGCGGGCTGATTATCGTCGGCATTCTGGGCCTGATCCTGATCGTGCTGACCCTGCCGATGTTCCTGAACCAAAAGAAAGACCCGCTGGACAAGCTGCGCGACGAACGCCGCGGCCTCACGCCCAAGGACAGCGAAAAGAAATCCCTGCGCTACGGCACCAAGAACGACAAGCTGGCGAAATATTCCGCCTTTCTCGAACCCCAGGACGAGGAAGAATATTCTGCCGTGCAGCTCAAGCTGATCCAGGCGGGCTATCGCGGCAAAAACGCCGTGCGCATGTACCATTTCTCGCAATTCGCGCTGGCGCTTGGCCTGCTTGCTGTGGGCGTGTTCATCGCCATCATCAAATCCGCCACCGGCGAGCCCTCGACCCAATCGCTGATCATGTCGGTGCTGATTCCGGGCGGCATCGGCTACATGGGCCCCAAATACTGGATCACGCGCCGTGTCGAGGAACGCAAAAAGGAAATCACCAACGGCTTTCCCGACGCGCTCGATCTGATGCTGGTCTGCGTCGAGGCCGGACAGTCGATGGACCAATCCATCATTCGCGTGTCCAAGGAAATCCGCGCCGGTTTTCCCGCGCTGGCAGATGAATTCGAAATCGTCAGCTTTGAGATCAAGGCCGGTAAGGACAAGACCACCGTGCTCAAGGACATGGCCGAGCGCGCCGGTGTGAACGATGTGACCTCTTTTGTGACCGTGCTGATCCAGTCGCAAAGCTTCGGGACCTCGATTGCCGATGCGCTGCGGGTCTATGCGAGCGAAATGCGTGACAAACGCGTGATGCGCGCCGAAGAGGCCGCAAACAAGTTGCCCACCAAGATGACACTCGCCACAATGATGCTGACGGTTCCACCGCTGCTCATTATTCTGATTGGCCCCTCGGTCTATGACATCTATGTGCTGCTGAACCAGAACAACTTCTGAGGCGACATGACCCGATTTGCGCATCTGCGCTTTGACACGACAGCGGCGCGGGGGCCTTCCCGCGCCCGTTGCCGTTTTGCGTCCCTGCTGGGCGTCGCCGTTCTGATGGGGCTTGCGGGCTGTGCGCAGACCGGCGCGCTCAAACCGCTCAGGGATACCGACGGCTTTGCGCCGGGGGTGGCGCAGGGGGCGTCCGTGGACGGGTTGATCGTCGGCCACCGCCTGATGGCAGCGGGGCAATACGAACTCGCGCTTGAGGCCTATCTGCGCGGCGCGGCCGAACACGGTCTGACGGTCGATGTGCTCTCGGCGATCGGATCGGCGGACCTGCGGCTGGGCCGTTTGGGACAGGCCGAAGAGGTGCTGCGGCGCGCGATAACCGTGGACGAGACCTTTGTGCCGGCATGGAACAACCTTGGTGTTGTGCTTGCCGAGCAGGGCCAGTGGGGCGAGGCAGAGCGCGTGTTTCGCACGGCCTATGCGCTGGATAGTGGCGAAAGTGCCGAAATCCGTGAAAACCTGCGTCTGGCGCTCGCCAACTTGGACGATCCGCTTTATGGTGAAGGGGTTGAGAGCAATTTTGCCTTGGTACGACGGGGAACGGGGTCTTACCTTCTCTTGTCGACCTGACCGCTCTTGCACAGGCTTGGGGACGATCCGGCACCATACAGAGTGCGCATAATCGGACGGACCACCAGATAAAGGCCGTGCATCGGGATAAACGGGGCAACGAGCAGTGAGAGGGACGCAGGCAAAATGCGCCATTCAAAGATTCTTATGCTGTGCCTCGCGGGCATGGTGTCCCTGTCGGCCTGCGGCAAGAACGCGACCGATGACGTCAAACGTGCCAAAACATCCGTCAATGTGATCGACGAAAGCGGGTTGAGCGACATCATGCTCTCGGCCACCGATCCCGAAGAAGCGGTTTCCTACTTCGAGCGCGCCTCGCAATCCGAACCCGACCGCATCGACCTTAAACGCGGGCTGGCGCTGTCGCTGACCAAAGCGGGCAAGTCGGTGCAGGCGATCAGCATCTGGCAACAGATCCTCGAGACCTCCGACGCGACGAATTCCGATCGGGTGAATCTGGCCGAGGCATTGATCCGCGCCGGTGACTGGGACAAGGCCGAACTGGCCCTCAACGAGATCCCGCCAACCTACGAAACCTTCCAGCGCTACCGCCTTGAGGCCATGGTCGCCGATAGCGACAAGGAATGGCAAAAGGCCGATAGTTTCTATGAAACCGCTGTGGGCCTGACCACCAAGCCCTCCGGCGTGCTCAACAACTGGGGCTATTCGAAACTGTCGCGCGGCGATTACCGCGAAGCCGAAAAGCTGTTCGCCCAAGCCATCACCTATGATCCCTACCTCTTCACCGCCAAGAACAACCTCGTTCTGGCGCGCGGCGCGCAGGGCAAATACGACCTGCCGGTGGTCGATATGACCCAAAGCGAGCGCGCCGAGCTGCTCTATACGCTCGCCCTTTCGGCGATCAAACAGGGGGATGTGACCATCGGGCGCGGCCTGTTGCAAGATGCCATCGAAACCCACCCGCAGCACTTCGAGGCCGCAGCCCGGTCGCTTGCCGCGCTCGAAGCCAATGTCGTCAACTAAGGGCGGCGGGTCATGTTAGCGCTTCCCGCCTCCGCCGCGCTGTGGTTCCTGCCCTTCGCGATTGTGATCGGCCTTTGGGTCGCCTTTAACGACATGCGCGCCATGAAGATTCCCAACCTTGCGGTCGGGGCGTTGCTGGTGGTCTATGTGGTGATCGGGCTGATCGCCCTGCCGCTGGATCAATATCTGTGGGGCTATTTGCATTTCGTTGTCGTGCTCGCGATCGGCTTTGTGCTGAACATGGCGCGCGCGCTTGGCGCAGGGGATGCAAAATTTGCCGCCGCCATGGCGCCGATGGTGCCGATGATCGACCTGCCAGCCGTGGCGGTGCTGTTTGCGGCCTGCCTTTTGGCGGCCTTTGCCACGCACCGCCTTGCCCGCGCAATCCCCATAGTCCGCCGCGTCACGCCCGAATGGGCAAGCTGGACCCACGGAAAATTCCCCATGGGGCTGGCACTGGGACCGACCCTGATTTTCTATCTCCTGCTGGCCAGCTTCATCGGCGCGCCAACGCCCTGATCCCCCAACACATCGAGCCAAGATCACATGACCGCGCAAAACACCCCCAATGTGACCCCGCCCCCCGTGCCGCGGACTTTGGCCGAAACCGGCCTCTCGCTGGTGATGATGCGGGATATCCTGCTCAAAACCATGTTTCGCCAGAACCTTGAGCAGGTCTCCGAGCTCAGTCGCGGGCTGTGCCTGCCGATTACGGTGACGCAGGAGCTGGTCGATCTGGCGCGCACGCAGAACCTTGTCGAGGCGACCGGCACGCTGCATGCCAACTCGTCGAACGAAATGGGATATCGCCTGTCGGATGGCGGCAAGGCCCGCGCGCTCGATGCGCTGGCGCAGTCGGAATATTACGGCGCGATGCCGATCCCGCTTGAGGTCTACCGCGAGCAGATCAAACGCCAGTCCGTGCGCAATATGAACCTCACGCGCAAGGATCTGACCGATGCGATGGGGCATCTGATCCTGCCCCCCACCCTTTTGGACCAGCTTGGGCCTGCCGTGGGGGCCGGTCGCTCGATTCTGATGTATGGTCCGCCGGGGAACGGGAAATCCTCGATCTCCAACGGGATTCGCGATGCGATGGGCGACAATATCTATGTCCCGCGCGCGATTGAATATTCCGGTCAGGTGATCACCGTCTTCGATCCCATCATCCACAGCGAAGCCGCCGAGGCCGAAGACGACCCCAACGCCCTGCGCCGCACCGCGCGCCGTTTCGACCGCCGCTACGTCTACTGTCAGCGCCCCACGGTGGTCACGGGCGGCGAGCTGTCGCTCTCCATGCTCGACCTCGTGTACAACCCCACAGCGCGCACCTATCAGGCCCCGCTCCAGCTGAAATCCACGGGCGGGATTTTCATCATCGACGACCTTGGTCGTCAGGAAGAGCCGCCCCAGAAAATCGTCAACCGCTGGATTGTGCCGCTGGAAGAAAGCAAGGATATCCTTGCGCTCCAGTCGGGCGAAAAATTCGAAGTCCCCTTCGATACGCTGGTGATTTTCTCGACCAACTTCCACCCGAACGAAATTTTCGATGGCGCGGCCTTGCGCCGGATTTTCTTCAAAATCAAGGTCGACGGGCCGGATCAGGAAGGCTTTTTGAAAATCTTCGCGCTTGTTGCGCGCAAGAAAAAGATGCCGCTGGATGAGGGGGCGTTGATCCATCTGCTCAAGAAAAAATACCCCACGATCCAGAATAATTTCGCCAACTACCAGCCGGTGTTCCTGATCGACCAGATGATCGCGATTTGCGACTTCGAAGGCATCCCCTACCAGATGACCCCCGATCTGATCGACCGCGCATGGGCGAATATGTTCGTCAAAGAGGAAGTCATCGCGCATTAGGCGCAACAGGGTCTCAGGCGCTGGCGCGTCCGGCGTATTGCCAACCGGCCTCTTCGATCACGCCTTGGTTCGCGCGGCTCACAGGGACGCGCTCGCCGTTGATCAGGACCAGAAAATGACGCCCGTTTTCCTTTTCCACGCAGCGCACCGCCGCATGGGCCACCCAATGCGAGCGATGCACCTGCGCGCCCTTGAGACCGTCCAATTCGGCCACAGCATCGGCAAAGCGCATCAGCACCCGTTCCGAGCCCAGATTGGTCGCCACCTCCACATAGTGGTCGTCCACGGTCAAATGGTAGACCGTAAGCGCGCGTTTGTCCGACAGGCGTTCCAGCAGGCGTAAGCGGCGGGGCACAGCCGTGATTCCTGCCCGAACAAAGAACACCCGCCCCACCGACAACAGCGCGCAGACAAGAACCGTCACCGGCAAAATGAAGTAAATATCATCGGGATTCAGCCCCTCGACCCCCGCGAGGCCGGTGGTCACCGAGTAGCCGTAGGGGCAATAGAGCAGCGTGATCAGCACCGTTTCCGCGCAGCCCCGCCAGACCAGATCGACCTGGGGAAACCGCCGATCAAGGGCGACGCGCACGCAGTAGCCCAGAACAATGGCCCCCGCAATCATCACCGCCCAATAGGCCAGCCGTGCTGCAAAGGGCATGTCGTAGAAGGTGCCGAACGGGCCGGACATGCCCATCACCATCGTCAGCACGAAAAAAACGAACAAGCGAAACGGTGCTGTGACCTCCGCCATCACGTCCTTGATATAGTTCATCTCTGCCCCTGCCCCCGTTCTCAGGGACTGGGAATAGACAAAAAACCCAATATTTTCAATGGATAACTCATTAAAAAATACAAAAGTATATCTGCGTGAATATTCTTGTGAATATTACGCAGTCAGCCCCTCGGGTTCGGCCACATCATGCGCGCGACAGCAGGCCGTGACCGTATTGGCCAGCAGGCAGGCAATGGTCATTGGCCCCACGCCCCCCGGCACCGGTGTCACGCCCCCTGCCACCGCGGCCACGGAGGCAAAGTCCACATCGCCCACAAGGCGGGTCTTGGTCGTGCCGTCCTCGTTCGTGCCCCGCTCGGGGGCGTCGATGCGGTTGATGCCCACATCGATCACCGTCGCGCCCGGCTTGATCCAGTCGCCTTTGACCATTTCGGGCCGTCCCACGGCAGCCACCACGATATCGGCTTGCGCCACCACTGCCGCGAGGTCTTGGGTGCGCGAATGGGCAATGGTCACCGTGCAGCTATCGCCCAGCAGCAGTTGCGCCATCGGCTTGCCCACGATGTTCGAGCGGCCGATCACCACCGCAGATTTCCCCGAGAGCGACCCAAGCTGGTCGCGCAGCAGCATCAGACAGCCCAGCGGGGTGCAGGGCACCATCGACTTTTGCCCCGTGCCAAGCAATCCGACATTGGAAATATGAAACCCGTCAACGTCCTTTGCGGGATCGATCGCGTTGATCACCAGCGCCTCGTCCAGATGCGCAGGCAGCGGCAATTGCACCAGAATGCCGTGAACCGAAGGGTCGCTGTTAAGCTGGTCAATCAGTGCCAGCAGATCGGCTTGGGATGTGTCCGCCTCCAACTTGTGTTCGAAGGAATTCATCCCCACTTCGACGGTCTGCTTGCCCTTGGCACGCACATAGACCTGACTTGCCGGATCCTCGCCCACCAGCACCACCGCAAGGCCCGGCGTGATTGAGTGGCTTTCCTTGAGGCGGGTCACATGGGTTGCGACCTTTTCGCGAACGGTCGCGGCAAAGGCTTTGCCGTCGATGCGGGTTGCGGTCATGTCATATCTCCTGCGGTGCCGAGGGTTTGTTCTTCGCGAGCAATAGAGGTCTCGATCATTTCGCGCCAGAGCCGCGTGGCCAGCTCGGGATCAAAGCCGGTGCTTTCGGCCTTGGCGCGCACTTTTTCCAGCACATCCGCGACACGGCTATGCGAGCGGGCGGCGATGCCCTCGGCAGGCTTCAGGTCGATGGCACGGTCGATATAGCTTTGGCGGATCGTCAGCGCCTCCACCAGATCCCGATCCAGCCGGTCAATTTCAGCGCGCAGTTCGGCCATGGAACCGATCTGTGCAGCGGGGCGATAAGGGGACATCTGGGCGCTCCTGACAGGGGTGTCCGTCCAAGCGACCAGATCACTTCGAGGCGCCATCACGAACAGTGTTAAGGGGGCTTTAACACGTGGGACTTAGGCTGTGAAAGACCGCGCCAGACGCTTGTGGAACATTTTTGACGGTCCGCGCGTTGTCTTGGTGTCACAAAGGAGATGAGTTATGAAATCCGCAGCTATCGCAATCCCCGCATGTTTTGGTCTTGGCCTGATGTTCAGCGCTGTGTTCTTGCTGCTTCTCTAATCCCGCATCTTGCCCTGCGCGCCATTTGTTGGCTCGCGACTTGGCACCTAAGGCGCGGTCCAGCCGCGGATGCCCCCGCATGGCGGCCCCGCCCACGCAACGATCCCGCTAACGCAGCAATCCCGTTCACGCAGCGATGAGGCCCGCTCTCGCGCTCACTCGGGTATTTTGACCACGGCAAAGAGCCTGCGGAAGGGAAACCAGAGTGCCCGCCCCGCCGTACGCGGATAGGCCGCTTCGATTTCGCGACTGTATTGCGCAAGGTAGAGCGCCTGATCCGTTTCTGAAAGCGCCTCAAGATAGGGCTTGAGGTAGGTCGCACGGGTGAAGGTGACCACAGGATGCTCCTCACGGCTCGCATCCATTTTCTGAACATAAGTACAGGTCCAGACATCGGCTTGCCCCAAGCCGTCCAGAAGATCTGCGTAAAACGCCATGTCGCGAACATGAAGCGGGCGCGGCGTCGAAAACCGATCCGGGAACAGGGCTGCGGCAACCTCGCGTGCAAGCTTGTGGCTTGGCGCATCATGCTGGTCGGGCATCTGACAGGCCAACACGCCCCCCGCTCGCAACACCCCCGTCAGGCGCGGCAAAACCGTGTCATGCCCGGGCACCCAGTTCAAAACCGCATTGCTGAAGATCAGCGCAGGCGGTTTGGGCGGCTCCCAGCTCCGCACATCCCCCAATTCGCAATATTTATAAGCACCGTTGTCGCTTGCCTGTGCCAGCATCTCTGGCGAGGCATCGACCCCGATAATCGAGCGGTCAGCAAAGTGAAGCGACAGCGCAGGCCCCGCCGCCCCGTTGCCACAGCCCAAATCCACCACGCGCCCCTTGGGCAAGGTCGGCACCCGCGCCATCAAATCCAACGCCGGACGCAGCCGCAGGTCATGGAACTGCTCATAGAGGGCAGGATTCCAGCCCGTTTCCAACACGGGTGTCGGCTTGGGCGGTTTCTTTGAGGACGCTGTCCGTTTCCTGGCAAGTTTATCGGCCATTTCCGGCTCCTTTTCAGTATTGCCGCCTTATCGCACAGCCATGTGGCAAACCCGTGAAGGCGCATAAAAACGCCGCACAGTTTCCTGCGCGGCGTTCTCTCATTCTGTCACGTCCAAATCGAACGGATCACGAGGTTGGCTCCGGCTCCAAACCGCTGTCGCCCTCTGTTTTTGGCTTGGAGCGGGTCTTGGGAATGGCCGTCACGGAGGGCGCGTTGCCTTGGTCCGTATCGTCGTCATCGCCCCGGTTCAACGCTTCACCTGCGATCACCCGCGTGATCTCTGTGCCCGTCAGCGTCTCATATTCCAAAAGACCCTGCGCAAGACGTTCGAGATCCTCGTTCTTTTCGGTCAGGATGCGCTTGGCTTCGTTATAGCCGTTGTCGATGATTTCCTTGACCTTGTCGTCGATCAGTTTCTGGGTGTCGGAGGAATGGTTGGTCCCGCCACCGTAGTTGCCCAGATAACTGTCCTGCTCATTGGCATAATCGACAAACCCAAGCTCATCCGAATAGCCGAACTGCGTGACCATGGCGCGCGCGATGCGGCTGGCCTGCTGGATATCCGAGGAGGCGCCAGAGGTGACGTTTTCCTTGCCAAAGATAAGCTCCTCCGCGACACGCCCGCCCATCGCCATCGCGATTTTCGAGGTGTATTTCGTGTAGCTCACCGACAGTTGGTCGCGTTCGGGCAAGGACAGCACCAGACCAAGCGCGCGCCCGCGCGGGATGATCGTCGCTTTGTGGATCGGATCATGCTGGGGCACGTTGAGACCGACAATCGCGTGGCCTGCTTCGTGATAGGCGGTCAGTTTCTTTTCGTCCTCGGTCATGACCATGGACCGCCGCTCGGCCCCCATCATCACTTTGTCCTTGGCGTTTTCGAAATCTTCCATCGTCACGAAATGACGCCCGACACGCGCCGCCATCAGCGCCGATTCGTTCACAAGGTTCGCAAGATCCGCGCCCGAGAACCCCGGCGTGCCGCGCGCAATCACGCGCAAATCGACGTTGGGACCAAGGGGCACTTTGCGCGCATGGACGTTGAGGATTTTCTCGCGGCCCTTGATATCGGGATTGGGCACCTGCACCTGACGGTCAAAGCGACCGGGGCGCAACAGCGCCGGGTCCAGCACGTCGGGGCGGTTAGTGGCAGCCACAAGGATAATGCCCTCGTTGGCCTCGAACCCGTCCATCTCGACCAGCAGCTGGTTGAGGGTCTGTTCACGCTCGTCATTCCCGCCGCCATAGCCGGCACCGCGCGAGCGGCCCACGGCGTCGATTTCGTCGATAAAGATGATGCAGGGCGCGTTCTTTTTGCCCTGTTCGAACATGTCGCGCACACGGCTCGCACCGACACCGACAAACATCTCGACGAAATCAGAGCCCGAAATGGTGAAAAACGGCACGCCCGCCTCGCCCGCAATCGCGCGCGCCAGCAGGGTTTTCCCCGTCCCCGGAGGCCCGACCAGCAACGCACCCTTGGGGATTTTGCCGCCCAGACGCGAGAATTTCTGCGGATTGCGCAGGAATTCCACGATTTCTTCCAGCTCTTCTTTGGCTTCATCGATGCCGGCCACGTCGTCAAAGGTCACGCGGCCATGCTTTTCGGTGAGCAGCTTGGCTTTCGATTTGCCAAAGCCCATCGCACCGCCTTTGCCGCCGCCCTGCATGCGGTTCATGAAATAGATCCAGACGCCGATCAGCAGCACAAAGGGCAGGAATGTCATCAGGATCGTCTGGAACCCGCTTTCCTCCTGTGCTTTGGCGTTCACCGTCACACCGTCGGCCAACAGTTTGCTGGTCACCTCGGCGTCTTGCGGTTTGATCGTGTAATAGTTGCTGCCGTCGCTACCGCGAAACAGGACGCGCTCGCCGTCAATCGTGACGGTCGTCACATCACCGTTGTCGACCTGACGCACAAACTCGGAATAGCTCATCTCGCCAGTGTTCATCGTCGTCGCATTGCCGCTGAACAGATTGAACAGCGTCAGGATCAGCAAAAACAGCACGACCCAAAATGCGATGTTTCTCGCGTTGCCCACGGGAATTCTCCTCAAAACTCATCTCTGTCGGAGGCCCGACAGATTGTTTCTCTAAAATAGGGATCAGCGGCCCAAGTTCAATGCGATAAAAGCGTTGAAAAGAAGTGAACGCCATCGGGCACCGTCCAAAGGCCGTCCGACCCGCTGTCCAAAAGCGGCGCGACGCGCAGGTTGTCGCCTTGCCACAGCCCCGGCGAGACCTCAAGCACTTCGCGCGGCAGGCCCGATGCGCGCCATTCGGGCCGCGCCCCAAGCCCGTCACTGCCCAAAGCGCGGATCACAAGCCCTTCGCTTTGCTCACATTTCAGCTGCCAGCGCTGGTCCCAAAGCGCCCCTGCAGGCACCGCAAGACCGGCAATGGCCCCATACTCGCGCAGCAGCCAGACCTCCTCCTTGCCCGCCAGCAAGCGACAGCCATGCAGGGTTGCCGCACGCCCGCGCAACAGCGCGCTGAGGAAGTCCTGAAGCGCCATCGCCCGTGGGCCGTAATCCGCCGAAGACAGCCAGCGCAGCGCCTGAGACATCAGACGGCGGTTGATTTCGGGCGCCGCCTGGCCAAATTTGCGCCGGTTGATGCACAAGGCCCCGCCCGCGACCCGCAGGCAGCTGCGCGCGTGTGCCTGCGTTGCCACGTCGAGCGCCTGTTGCACCTGCGCCAGATGATCCATCACCCGCCCCACCACATGCATGTCGATGCCAAGCGGGGCCAATTCGCCCATCGCCTTGCGGGCTTTCACCCGCTCGAAGGCCGCATCGTCATTGGAGGGGTCGTCGATCCACGGCTGGCGGATTTCGCGCAGATAGGCGCGCAGCTCGAAGCGTTCCTGCATCAGCAGCGGGCGTACCCAGGTCAGCCCGCCCTCCTCACGCCGCCGCGCCATGCCGGTCAACCCGTCCAGCCCCGCCTCGCGCGCCAGACGCATGAAAAACGTTTCGGCCTGATCGTCGGCGGTATGGGCCAGCGCAACGCAACCAAGGCCGCGCCCGCGCGCCCACTCCCCGATCAGCGTATAGCGCGCGCGCCGCGCCGCACCTTGCAGGTTGCCGCTGCCATCCCAATCGTCCCAGCGCAAAATATCATGCGACACCCCGAGGGCGGCGCAGGTATCCCCGACGAAGCGGGCCTCCTGCGCGGCCTCGGCCCGCAGCCCGTGATCGACCGTCACCGCATGGAGGGTGATTTTCTCGCGCCCTGCCCACTCCACCATCAGCCGCAGCATCGCCATGGAATCGCCGCCGCCCGACACCGCGACCCCCACCGCGCGCGGTTTGTCATGCGCGAAGGCGCTCGCGATACAATGTAACAGAAACGGGATGTTGGGCGCGCTCACCCTGACGTGTTCCGGGCCATCGCCAATCAGGAACAGCCCAAGCTTTGGCGCGAAAAGGTCGCATCGCTTGCGGCTTGCGATCCGGCGTAGCGGCTCATCACTTCGCCCAGCATCACGCAGGCCTTGTCGGTTTGCCCCAAAGAGGCCAGCGTCGTGCCCACGCGCAACAGCGCATCGGGGGCCATGTTGCCCTCGGGAGCGGTTGAATAGGCCTCAAGATAGGCCCGCGCCGCATCCGACGCCCGCCCCGTCGCCAGCAAGGCCTCGCCGCGATAATACATCGCCGCAGGGGTCAGCGGACCGCCGGGATAGGTTTCTGTAAATGTCGCAAAGGCGCTCAGCGCCCCCTCATATGCGCCACCGTCCAGCATGGATTTGGCGGCGTCGAAATCCGATTGTTCGTTGATGGCAAGCTGGGGCATGTCGCCCCCGCTCGGAGTCGCGGGCGCCACAGAGGTCGGGGTCGCGCTGGTGCCACTGCCCCCGCCCAGCGGGGCAAGGGGGGGCAGATTGCCGATGTCGCAGCCCGCCTCAAGTTCACAGATACGGAAATTGAGATCGTCGAGCTGGTTGGTCCCGTCCTCGACCACGCGGTTCACACGAAACTGCAATTCTTCCAGCTGGTTGGTGAGTTGCGTCAGACGCGCTTCGATCAGGTCGACTTTTTCCAACACGCCGGCCTGAGCAAAATTCGCGCTTTGCGTTGCGCCCGAACCGTTCATTTCCTGCCGCAACGCCACAATTTGCGCGGCCAGTGTCGAGGCCTCGGCGCGGATATCGGCCAAAGTGGCGCTGTCTTGCGCCTGCGCAGGCAGGCAGAGCGCCAGGGATGCGGCAAAAGCAGCGCCCGCAACGGCGCGCGGCAGGGTCAAAGCGGTCAGAAACCGGAAGGTCATCGCAAAATCCTTTTTGTCGGCGCGCGCAACGCCTTTTGCGCGCGCCATTTTACGCGGTCAGCTAGATCAGACGCCAGCGCCCGCCGCAAGAACGGTCACGGCGCGACGGTTTTGCGCGTAGCAGCTTTCTTCGGAACACACCGCCAGCGGACGCTCCTTACCATAGGTCACCGTGCGCAGACGCGAGGGCGCGATGCCTTGGGCGATCAGGAATTCCTGCACCGCAGCGGCGCGGCGCGCACCCAGCGCAAGGTTGTATTCGCGGGTGCCCTGCTCATCGGCGTGGCCTTCGATGATGGCCGTGTAGCCGGGGTTGTTCACCAGCCAGTTGGCCTGGCCCTGCAACACGGTGCGCGCGGTGTCCGAGAGGGTGGATTGGTCGACGAGGAACAGGATGCGATCCCCGACCTGCTGGTTGAAATAGGCCACCGAATGGGGGTCGTTCACGCCGCCCAGACCGTTCTGGTCAATGCCGGTGCTCATGCCGCCATTGAGGCCATCCGCGGCGCCGCCGGAGCCGTTTTTGAAGCGGTTGGGATTGGTACAGGCGCTTGCCGCGAGGGCTGCGACCAGAAGAATGGCAGTCGAAAGTTTTTTCATTTGGCTGTCCTCGCCGTTTATCGGGCCAGTGTGACTGGCGTTTTTATCGGCTCCGCACCCGCGCGGAGATGTGGCAAAGCCCCCGCCAATCGGGCGGGGGCAAGACTCTATTGCAAAAGCGGCGACCAAGCGGGGTCTGACGCCGCGCCTTGCGTGGTCACGCGGCGCAGGTTGCGCCCGGAGATATCGACCGAATACAGCGCCGCCTCGCCGCCCGCCCCCGCGCCTTCGCGGGTAAACATGATGACGCGCCCATTGGGGGACCAAGTCGGGCCTTCGTCAAGGAAAGAGGCCGTGAGCAGGCGTTCTTCGGAGCCATCCGTGCGCATCACGCCGATGTGGAAACGCCCGTTGGCCTGTTTGGTGAAGGCCACAAGATCGCCGCGCGGTGACCAGACGGGGGTGCCATAGCGCCCGTCGCCGAAGGAAATCCGCGTCGCCTCACCGCCATTTGCGGGCATGATATACAGCTGCTGGCTGCCCGAGCGGTCGCTTTCAAACACGATGCGCGACCCGTCGGGGGAAAACGACGGCGCGGTTTCAATCGAGGGCGTGTTGGTCAGCCGGGTCATCCCGCCCCCCATCACCGGCATCGAATAGATATCCGTGTTGCCGCCTTGGGTCAGGGAAAACACCACCGTTGTGCCATCGGGCGAAAAGCGCGGCGCAAAGGTCATGCTTTCGGCAGGCACCGCCAGCGGCGTGCGCGACACGGTGGCGACATCCAAAAGCATGATCTGGGGGAAGCCCGTTTCATAGGAGGTGTAGAGCACACGATCCCCCGAGGGCGAAAAGCGCGGCGCAAGCACGATGGACTGATCGCCGGTGAGATATTGAACATTCTCGCCGTCATAATCCATCACCGCCAGACGTTTGAGGCGCGCGTCCTTGGGGCCGCTTTCGGCCACGAACACCACGCGGCTGTCGAAATACGCCCCCTCGCCGGTGATGCGCGAATAGACCACATCGGCCACTTTATGCGCGATGCGCCGCCAACTGGTGGTCGAGCCGCCAAATTGCAGACCCTCGCCCAAAGGCGCGTCCGAAAACACGTCAAACACGCGGAATTTCACGTTCAACCGCCCCGAGGCATCCTGCGTCACAGCGCCGGTCACCAGCCCTTGGGCGTTGATCGCTTTCCAGTCGGAATATTGCACGGGACTTGCGAAATTGGTGATCTGGCTCACGAAAGCCGAGGGCGGGATTTCCCGAAACAAACCGGTCCCCACAAGGTCGGAGGCCACGACTTCGGAAATCATGCGCGCCATTTCGGCCGCTTGCGGAGTCTCTGCGATGAAATCAGGGATGGCCAGCGGCACCGGCTCGATCACCCCCTGGTCGATGGTGATGCGTAGCGGGCCGTTGGCCTCTTGCGCGAGGGCTGCGGGGGCATGGCCCAACACCGCAAGCGAAAGCCCAAGCAGCAGACCCGATGTCAGGCGGCTGGCAGCAGAAAACAGTGTCATTTGTACCTCATCTGTTCGGGATCGAACGTCATCTCGATTGTGCGCCATTGGTCGTATTTTTCGACCGGCAAATTAAATCCATTCGCACCACAGCGGATAATCGCCCGCCGCGCGACCTCAAAGCCTGCTTGCGCGGCGGCATTGTCACCGCCCTGCTGTCCGATCAGGCGGATCGACCCTGCGTCTGGCTTGCCATCTTGTGACATCTTCACCTCGACGGTGATCACGGTGCGCATGGCTTCCGACGACATTGCGCCGACGTTCCAGCACTGCGCCACGGCAACCCGCAGCGCATCGCGCTCGCCGCTGGTCATTGGCGGACCGGTGCGGGTCGTGGGGGCGGCTGCGGTTTCACCCTGCGCTGCGGCGATGGCCGCAAACACATCATCGGCCACGGAATCGGGTTCCGCCGCGGGTGCGGGCGTTGCCGGTGCGGGCGTTGCCGGTGTCTGGGGCGCGGGTTCGTCGGGCGTGGCGGCGGCTTGCGCGGCAGCCTCTGCCGCCTCTTTCGCGGCCTGAGCGGCGCGCGCGATCGAGGGCGGGCGCGATTGCGGGCGTGGCGACGAAGCCATGCCGTTGGGCGTTTCGGCCTCGGTCACGATTTCGGTCGTGGCCTCTTCGGGGGCTGCGGCCGCTTGTTCGGGTTTGACCGTTTCGACGGGCGCTTGCGCGTCGGGGGCCACTTCGGCCTGTGCGGTGTCGGCGATCTCGGGCGTCGGTTCGGGGTTGATCACCGCTTCGGGCGCAACGCGGTTCACGGGGCGCGGCGTCGGCTCGCGGTTCGGAATCGCGGGGGCATTCGCGCCCTGTTCCTCAAACGACGGCTCGGCAGGGCTTTCGGGGATCGCGGGATCGACGGGCGTGGGCAGCGCCTGGGGCACCGCAGGCACGGTTTCGGCCTCGGGCGCGGGGGTCGGTTCGGGCACGGGAACGGGGGTTGGCGCGGGCGCATCGGGCGTCGGCGTCTGGGGCGTTGGATCGCTGGCGGGGGGCTGGGGCGCGGGGGGTGTGGTGGTCACCTCGGGGGCCTCGCGCGGGGCCGTGAGCGCCGCAAATTCCGCGCCGGAGATGAGCGAGACTTCCTGACTGGGCATCGCAATATCATTCGGGCGCACGAAAATCCCCCCGAGCAAAGCCCAGAGGATCAACCCGCCATGGGCTGCGCCGGAAATATACTGGCCTGTGTTCACTCGACCCTCGACGTTTCGTCAGTTGCTCGAACCGGTGGTGCCGTTCATCGCCGGCCCGCCTGTATCAGTCACCAGACCGATGTTGCGAAACCCGCCCGCATTCAGCGCGCCCATGACCTGCACAACGCGCTCGTAGGGAATGGCGCCATCCGCGCGCAGGAACACCTTGTCATCCGTGCGCTCCGCGGCAATCGCGGTGAGTTTGCTCACCAGATCGGTCTCGTCTTCCTCGTTGGACATCAAAAGCGTACGCCCGTCCGCCGTCAGCGTGATGGTCAGCGGTTCTTCCTGCTCCTGCGGCAGGGCGGTCGCGGCGGTCTTGGGCAGTTCCACCGGCACACCGACCGTCAACATCGGCGCGGCCACCATGAAGATGATCAACAGCACCAGCATCACGTCCACAAAGGGCGTGACGTTGATTTCCGACATCGCCGCAGAACGTCCGCGCGAACGGCGTCCGCCCCTGCGCCCGCCGCCTGCGCCCTTTTTCATCACGCCTCCGCCCATGGCTCAGGCGTCCAATTCGCGCGACAGGATGGTGGAAAATTCATCCGCAAAGCTTTCGTAGCCCCCGAGGATGTGATCGGCGTCCGCCTGCAGCTTGTTGTAAAACACCACCGCCGGAATAGCGGCAAGCAGGCCCAGAGCCGTCGCCAGCAGGGCCTCGGCGATGCCGGGGGCCACAACGGCCAGGTTGGTCGATTGCGCCATGGCGATGTCTTCAAAAGCGGTCTTGATGCCCCAAACCGTGCCGAACAGCCCCACGAACGGCCCCACGGACCCCGTTGTCGCCAGAATGGAAAGCTGGCTGTTGAGGCTTTCGGCCTCCTTGGCGATCGCCACATCCATCGAGCGGTCAATCCGGCTTTGGGCATTGGCCAGAAAACGGCCATCGGCACGGTGCGAACGGCGCCATTCGGTCATGCCGGCGAAAAACACGCGCTCGGCGCCGGTTTGCGGGCTGTTGCCGATCTGCTCGTAAAGCTCGTCCAGCGGCTCCCCCGACCAGAAGGCTTCGTCAAAGCGTGCGCTATCGGCGCGGGTTTTGCGAAACTGGATGTGTTTCTGGACGATGATCGACCACGACCAGAAAGACGCCGCGATCAGCATCAGCATCACGAGTTTGACCACAAAGGTCGCCCGCAAGAACAAAGCGATCAGCGAGAAATCGAGTTCCTGCGCCATCGCCAGTGTTTGAGTATCCATAAACCGCTCTTTCCGCCAGTCGGGCCGCGTCACTGCACGGCTCTCGTTACCAGTTGAAATAGCTTATTCGCAGGGGCTCTGCCATAACTCTTGTGTGAGTTGGCGAAACAATCGCGCGCAAATCGCGCCCTTCAGTGCAGATTTCGGCGAATTGTTGCCGGAAGGCGCACAGGCTGGCCCGCAGCGCCAATGGCAACCAGCGTTACAAGGGCCGAAAACAGAACTTCCCCCGCCCGCTTGACCTCCTGTTTCAAGACGATCCGCGCGCCCGAAAGACTGTCGAGCGTCGTTTCCACCAGCAAATCATCATCGAAATGCGCAGGGCTGAGGTAGTCGGCCTCGACACGGCGCACCGCAAAGACCACACCGTCTTCGGCCTTGAGCGCCCGCTGGTCAACGCCCAGATCGCGCACCCATTCGGTCCGGGCCCGTTCGATAAATTTGAAATAATTCGCGTAGTAGACGATGCCCGCAAGGTCGGTGTCCTCGTAGTAGACATGGCAGGCGAAATGATGCGCTTGGGTCGCCATGCTCGGTCACTCCGCCGTGGCGCGGGCAAAGACCCGCAGCGCATGGGAGGGGTCGCGCGCCGCCACCGGCAGCACCCGATCATAGGCCGCGCGCAGCACATTGGCGACATCGGCCCGAACAATGGGGCCATCGGGTGTCGCGCCAAGCGGGCTGTCCTGGGTAAAGGCGGTATCGGACCACAGCAGCATGGCCTGAACCGCCTGCGTCAGCGCGATCACATCCGCAGGAACCGTGTCCATCGCCCCGCCCATGCGCACAAAGGTAAAGCAGGCCTTGATCCCGCCCGCCTCATCGAAGCGAAACGCGCGGTATTGATGGGCATCGCGCGCCAAAAGCTGCGCGACGCGGGAGTCCAGATCGGGGATCAACTCACCCAGTTTGGGCACCTCGAGTAACTCGTTCCAGTCACTGAGAAAAAACACCATGAGGTTGACGCCCAATTCGGGATCGGTTTCGGCCATCTCATGCCCTGCGATCACCACGCAATTCTCGATTGCGCCCTTGACGACTTGCAAAGTGTCTTCCTCGACGCCGAACACCACCGGCGCGATGGGACGGTTCCAGCGCGCAAATACATAGTCGCCATTGGCGCGGGTAAAGAAGCCTTCGATGTCTTCGGGGGTCAGCGCTTGGGTCATGGGGCCTCCGTCAATTGCTGCGCTCTTTTTGGGCCCAAGGGCGCGCAAATGTCCAGCCGCTTAGCCGAACATATCGCTTTGATCGGGCGCGCGCGGCGGCTCAAGCCCCATGTGCCGCCAGCTTTTTTGCGTCAGCATCCGGCCGCGCGGCGTGCGTTGCAGCAATCCCTGCTGTAGCAAAAACGGCTCGATCACTTCCTCGATGGCATCGCGGCTTTCCGACAGTGCCGCCGAACAGGTTTCCACGCCGACAGGCCCGCCGCCGAAGTTTTCCGCGATCATGCCAAGGTAGCGGCGATCCGCGCCGTCCAGCCCCAGATGATCGACCCCCAACCGCGTCAGCGCATTGTCCGCAATGGCCTTGGTGATCGTCCCGTTGCCCTCGACCAGCGCGAAATCCACAACGCGCCGCAACAGCCGACCGGCGATGCGCGGCGTGCCACGCGACCGCTTTGCGATTTCATAGGCCCCCGCATCCTCGGTGGGAATGTTGAGAAGCCGCGCGCCGCGCGTGACGATCTGGTGCAGCTCCTCGACGGTGTAGAATTGCAACCGCGTGGGAATGCCGAAACGGTCGCGCAGCGGCGTCGTCAAAAGCCCCAGCCGCGTTGTCGCCCCCACCAGCGTAAAGGGCGCAAGTTCGATACGTACCGTGCGCGCGGCGGGCCCCTCCCCGATTACCAGATCGAGTTCGAAGTCCTCCATCGCCGGATAGAGCACCTCCTCGACCACAGGATTCATCCGGTGGATTTCGTCAATGAACAGCACATCGCGCGGCTCGAGATTGGTCAGAATCGCCGCCAGATCACCGGCCTTGGCCAGCACCGGCCCGGAGGTCATTTTGAAATTGACGCCCAGCTCACGCGCCATGATTTGCGCCAAGGTGGTCTTGCCCAGACCCGGCGGACCGTGAAACAGCGCGTGATCCATCGCCTCGCCGCGCATCTTGGCGCTCTCGATAAAGACGCGCAGGTTAGCGCGGGCCTCGTGCTGGCCGATGAATTCATCCAACCCCTGCGGGCGCAAGGCGCGGTCGGCATCCTCGGGGCGGCGTTCGGGGCGCAGGGTGGGGTCGGGTGTTTCCACGGGTTATCCTTTTGGCGCCAGCAGCTTGAGCGCCGCACGGATCAGGGTCGACGTATCGGCATCGGGCGCGTCACTGGCCGATTGCGCCACCGCGCCCACGGCTTCGGAGGGCGAATAGCCGAGATTTTGCAAGGCCGACAGGGCTTCGGCCTCTGCGGAGGCATTGGCTTTGGGCGCGGCTTTGGGCGCGGCTTTGGGCGCGCTGCGCTTGGCCGCGGGGGCCGCCGCCTCGATCACCGCGTCATCGTCGCCCGCCTGCGCCAGCGCCTCACCAAGGCTCGCGCCCATCGCCATCACCACAGGGGCCTTGTCCTTGAGTTCCATCACCACGCGCTGCGCGATTTTCGGCCCCACGCCAGGCGCGGCTTTGACTGCGTTCCAATCGCCAAGCGCAATGGCGCGTCCCGTGGCCTCCGGCCCCAAAGTGCCTAAAATCGCCATGGCCGCCTTTGCGCCGATGCCCTGGACAGAAATAAGCAAGCGGTACCATTCCTTTTCCAAAAGCGTTGCAAAGCCAAACAGTTGCAAGTTGTCTTCGCGCACCAAAAGATCGGTGTAAAGCGCCACCACCTCGCCGCGCGCGGGCAGCATCCGTAGGGTGCGATCCGAGCAGTACACGATGTAGCCCACGCCGCGCACATCGATGAGCACGTGATCCTGGCCGCGAAAATCCAGCGTTCCGGTCAGTTTGCCAATCATCTCGTACTCCCAGCAGCGCGCGCATCGGCCTTGGCCAGCGCAGCCGTCAATCTATTCGAGCTTTGCGCATGATGCGAATGGCAAATGGCGATGGCAAGCGCGTCCACCGCATCCGGCCCGTTCAGGGTCACATTCGGGAGTTGCAGCTTGATCATATGTTCGACCTGTTGCTTGGCGGCATGGCCCACGCCCACAACGGCCTTTTTCACCGCATTGGGCGCATATTCACCAATCGGCAAGCCCGCCTGCGCGGGCACAAGCAGCGCCACCGCGCGCGCCTGACCCAGTTTGAGCGTGGCGACCGCGTCTTTGTTGACAAAAGTCTGCTCGACGGCCGCGCAATCGGGCGCAAAGCGGTGCAACACATCGCTGAGCTGGTCAAACAAGGACAGCAAACGCTGCGCAAGATCCTGCGTTGCATCGGAATGGCAAATGCCGTTTGCCACATGGCTGATGCGCGGTCCTGTCACATCGATGATGCCCCAGCCCATATTGCGCAAGCCCGGGTCGATCCCCAAAACACGCATGTTCTACCTGCTCGTTTATTCTCGTTAAGATTTGAGTAGCACGAAAAGAGAACATCCGCCAAGAGGCGATACGCCGACAGAGTACAAGAGGCGATCCGCGCGCGCCCCTCCCCCGAAAACAGGAAACCCGCGCCGGAGGGAACAGGCGCGGGTCGTATCCGTAGCGCAATGCGCGCAATTGGGGAAAAAGCGCATTGCTCGGAAAGATTTGAAAGCCCTAGAGGACGTATAGGTTCAGCTGCGCGGCCATCCACACGGTGAATGTATCGGCCGTCATCGCCCATGCGCCCGCCTTTTCGGCCATGGAACCGTCCGCGAGCGCTGCAACATGTTCGTTATAAGCGGCAGGACCGATGTCGGCGTAGACGAAAGCCTTGAACGCCATCACCATAGCGAGGATCACAAACAGCATCCGGTAGGGAAACCGGATGCCCTGACGCACCGGGCGGGCTTCGACGATGCCGTTCTTTTTGACCTCAAGCGCATAGCCGCGTGCGAGACGTTTCTTGCGCTTTTCGATCTTGTGGATCCGGCTGTAAAATTCTCTGCTATTGGCGTAGGCCATTGCGGAAACTCACTGGTTATCGGCCCCCACCGACAATGACCAATTTACGGCGAAATGTGGCGAGAATGAGGCAGAATGACCCAAAAGGGGCAATTCCAAGAAATTTCGCCACATTTCGACTATTTCAAATTAGCTGCGTTCCAGCACCAGTGTCGACCACTCAACAATGCGCGCATGTTCAACAAGATTGAACCCGTTTTGCGCATAAACGCCGATCACCTCTTCGGCCTGCTCATTGAGAATCCCCGAAAGAATCGCGATACCGCCGCTTTGGACATAGGATTTCATGTCGGGCGCCAGACCGATCAGCGGCTTTTTCAGGATATTGGCAAAGACCAGATCAAAGGGCGCGGCCTTGAGGATATCGGGATGGGCAAATCCCGCCGCCTCCAGACAGATCACCCGGCCCTCCAACCCGTTTGCCACCACATTCGCGCGCGACACATCGACCGCTTGTTGGTCGATGTCCGACGCAATCACCGGATTTGGGGTGACATGCGCCGCCGCCATGCCAAGCACAGCCGTCCCTGCCCCGATGTCCGCGACATTTTCAAAGAGGCGCCCCTGTTCGACAAGCTTGTCAAAGGCCCGCAGACACCCCAGCGTCGTGCCGTGGTGGCCGGTGCCAAAGGCCATCGCCGCCTCGATCAGCAGGCCGATGCGCCCCGCGGGCAGCTTGTCGGCATCATGGCTGCCGTAAACGAAAAACCGTCCCGCCTCGACGGGGGTGAGTTCACGTTTCACATGGGCCACCCAATCGGTTTCGGGCAATTCGGAAATGATGAACGGGTCGGCCTCTTGCGACATGGCCAACAGCGCCAGCGTCACCTCGTCGGGCGCCTCCTCGAAATAGGCGGCAACCTCGTACAGGCCCGAACCGTCCTCGATTTCGAAGACGCCGACGCCCGTGGGGGCCTCGTCGAGGTCCTCAAGCAACTGGCCCAGCGCCTCGGCGGGGGCCTTGCCACGGGTTTTGGTATAGGCGGTGAAAGTGGTCATCAAAGGAGCCCTCGCAAACTGCAGTTGTCCCCTCGTAGCGCCCGCGCGCCCAGCGCGCAATCGGGCAGGCAAACCGGCGTCACGCCCGACACGCTATGTCAGCGCCCGTTTGGAGAAGGGCAGTGCGTGATCGACGGGCGTGGGACGTGCGGGGCGTAGGACGTGCGGGGCGTAGAGCGTGCGAGGCGTAGGACGTGCGAGGCGGTGGCATGACGCCAAAGGGTTACCCCAGACGGCGCAACCGCTGGGTGGCGCCAAGCGGGACGCTCTTGCGCTCTGGTGCCTGCGTCACAAGGTCCAGCGCGGTCAGAGCCAGTTGATCGGGCGGCGCAGAGGCATCCAGTTCGAACACCGGACAGTCAAGCGCATCCAGCCAACGGCGGTGGCGCGCGATAGAGCGGCCGCGAAAATGGGTGTGATCATAGCCGCTTGCCCAGCACATAAAGGCGCGATAGCCCGCTTCCATCACCCCGCCCTCTTCGATCGCAGTGCCATAGCGCAAACGTTCGCGGTGGCGCAGGCGTGCGAGGCGCACCTCGGGATCAAGTGTCATCAGGATAACATGGGTAAAGCGGTGTTGCAGCGAGCTGCCCCAGGACGCAAGCCCGCCCGAGAGCACCCAATCGCGACGTGGCAGAAAGGTCTGCTCCATCAGGTCGAGGCGCTCGGCGACGCTGCGTTTCTGGGAAAAAGGCGGATCTGTGGGATGCCAGTAGAAATCGTCGGTATCAAAGGCCTGACTTTTCAGCAGCGACGCCATCGAGCGGGCAAGTGTGGAGGTCCCCACGCCGCTACCACCGATGATGTGAATGCGTTTCGCAGGAGCAAGCCCTTGCAGATCAGTCATTAACAACCCCCAGAACAATCATAAAGACGTGCGCTCATGTTATTCCGGAACAGGAATACCAATCGGACAGGTCACGCCTGTCCCGCCAAGGCCACAGTAGCCGGCGGGATTCTTTGCAAGGTACTGCTGATGATAGGCCTCTGCAAAGAAGAAATCACGTAGTTGCAAAAATTCAGTCGTAATTGTGCCATAATCCGCAGCAGCAAGGCGCTCTTGAAACGTCAGTCTGGACGCCTCGACAGCGGCGGCCTGCGCCTGCGAGGTGGTCAGGATGGCCGAACGGTACTGCGTGCCACGGTCATTGCCCTGCCGCATTCCCTGAGTGGGATCATGCCCTTCCCAAAAGGTCCTGAGCAATTCGGGAAAGCTGATCACCGCGGGGTCGAAAACGACGCGCACGACTTCGGTATGGCCGGTGCGCCCCGAACAGACTTCCTCATAGGTGGGGTTGGGCGTGTAGCCGCCCGCATAGCCCGCGGCGGTGTTATAGACGCCATCGAGGGTCCAGAACAGCCGCTCGACGCCCCAAAAACAGCCCATGCCAAACACGACCTCCTCAAAGCCATCGGGGATCGCGGCCTTGAGGGGACGGTGGAACACGAAATGCTCCTGCGCGGTGGGCAGCGCCGTCTCACGCCCGACCAGCGCTTCCTGCGGTGCGACCATGTCGTCTTTCTTGCCAAGGCTCAGTCCGAACATTGCTGTCTCCCTCAAAATCTGTCTCAAACTCTGACGTTCCCAAGTTGCGGGCCAACGCTGCAGGCGAATGCTACAGGCGCGGCCGCGCGGAACGAAACGCCGCTCACCGCAGATGTAACACCCCTGCGCCGCAATCCAAGAGGCCGCCCCTGCGCGCGCGATCACGTTTTGCGCAGGCCCGATCTATTCAGGCCCGATCTACAGGCCGAACCTATTCAGCCGCCGTGGCCACCGGGACGCGCCCCGAAAGCACCGTTTCACGACCTTTGAGAGGATGGCGCGGGATCAACAGCGCCAGCACCAGCGAACAGGTCGCCATGCCCGCCGCCAGCAAAAACACCGAGGACGGGTTCACCACCCAAAGATACCCCAGTGCCGCCGGCAGGAACACCGCTGCGATATGGTTGATGGTAAAGGCAACCGCCGCGGTCGGCGCGATATCCTGCGGATCGGCAATCTTCTGGAAATAGGTTTTGAGGGCAAAAGCGAGGCCGAACAACATGTGATCAATCACATAAAGCGTTGCGGCCACGATCACGCCCCAGCCCATCCAGTAGACTCCGCCATAGGCCAGAAACACCCCGATCAGGCCGAGATATTCCGCCATCAACACGCGCCGCTCGCCAAAACGCGCAAGCACCCCGCCCATCAGCGGAGCAAAGAGCATATTGGCCAAAAAGTTGATCAAAAACAGGCCGGTGACCTCATGCACGGCAAAGCCGAAGCGCTCGACCATCATGAAGGCGGCAAAGACCACGAAAATCTGGCGCCGCGCACCGGCCATGAACTGCAGCGCATAGTAAAGCCAGTAGCGGCGGCGCAAGACAAACCCTTTGAGCTGCGGCTCGGCGGCCTGAAACCGCGGAAACGCCAGCGCACAGTAGATCACGATGATCAACGACAGCCCGCCCGACACCAGATAAACGATGTTATAGCTCAGCCCCAGCGCATCGAAGGTCACCATCAGCACGCCGTAGGAAATCAGGGAAGCCGCAGAGCCCGCACCGACCAGCAGACCCAACACCTTGGGCGCTTCGTCCTTGGTAAGCCATTGCAATTGCAACGACTGGTTCACAGCCTCGAAATAGTGAAAGCCGATGGAAGAAATCACCGTCACCGTCATGATGCCGCCAATGGTGGGAAACCATGCCGTAACGGCCGTGGCCAGCGCCAGGGTCGCCAAAGCCAGCAAGGCCGCGACCTGTTCATGCATCACCATCAGCACGAAAATCACAAGGAACGACAAGAACCCGGGAATTTCGCGCAGCGTGTGCAGCCAGCCGATTTCGACGCCGGTAAAGCCTGCAACCTCAACCACAAAGTTGTTGAGCAAAGCGTTCCACGTCGCAAACGCCAGCGGCATCGCGAAGGACATCAAGAACAACAGCGCCACGGGGCGGCGATGCAGCGGAAGGGCTTTGCCTTGGGCAAGGGGGAGCGTCTTTATCATTTGACGTGTCTAGCGCGCCGGTATCGCCCTGTCGATCCACCGTGATTGCACGGATATATCTGCGTTTTTGCGTAACGGCGACACCGGCCGCAACACACCGGCCGCAACACCGGCCGCGATCACCAGAAACTTTGCGGGTCGATGTCGATCTGCACCCGCACGTTGGGCGGCACCCGCACGCCGCCCAGCCACCGCGACAACGCCGCCTGCAGGGGGGCGGTTTTTGCGGCCTTGACCAGAAGGCGCACGCGGTGCTTGCCGCGCACGCGGGCAATCGGTGCGGGGGCGGGCCCGAAAACCTGCGCACCGATCTCGAGCAAGGGACGGGTGGCGCGCGCCATCTGGCCGGCGGTCGCAAAGACCTCCTGCACATCGGGGCCCGACAGGATGATTCCCGCCATGCGCCCGAACGGCGGCACACCGGCCTGGCGGCGCTCGTCGGCCTCGGCCTGCCAGAACCCTTCCTCGTCCCCTGCCAGAATGGCGCGGATGACGGGATGCTCGGGCTGGTAGCTTTGCAGCAGGGCAAGGCCCTCTTTCTCCGAGCGCCCCGCGCGCCCCGCGACCTGGCGCATCAGCGCAAAGGTCCGCTCCGCCGCCCGCAGATCCGATCCTTGCAGCCCCAGATCGGCGTCGATCACCCCCACCAGCGTCAGATTGGGAAAGTTGTGCCCCTTGGCGACAAGCTGCGTGCCGATGATGATCTGCGTGTCGCCCTGCGCGATCGTGCGGATCTGCTCCTTGAGCGCGCGCGCCGAGCCGAACAAATCCGACGACAGAACAGCAACGGAGGCCTCGGGGAAGCGCTCGGTGACCTCCTCTGCCAACCGCTCGACTCCGGGACCGACGGGGGCCAGTTTGCCCTCCACCGCGCAGGACGGGCAGGCGTCTGGCATCGGTTTGGTCTCGCCGCATTGATGGCAGACCAGCCGTTTGAGAAAGCGGTGTTCGACCATGCGGCTGTCGCAGTGATCACAGGCGATCTGGTGCCCGCAGGCCCGACAGATCGTGACCGGCGCATAGCCGCGGCGGTTGAGAAACAGCAGGCTTTGCTCGCCCCGCTCCATCCGCAGGCGCACATGGGTTTCAAGCTGGGGCGAAATCCAGCGATTGGCGGGCAGTTTGTCGATGCGCATGTCCAGTGCGCGCATCTGCGGCATCACCGCAGGGCCATAGCGGCTTTCCAGATCGAGGCGATGATATTTGCCCGCCTGCACATTCACCCAGGATTCCAGCGCGGGCGTGGCCGACGCCAGAACCACTGCCGCCGAACACAGGGAGGCCCGCATCACCGCCATGTCGCGGGCGTTGTAATGAACGCCGTCCTCCTGTTTGTAGGAGGTGTCATGTTCCTCATCGACCACGATCAACCCGAGATTCTGGAACGGCAAGAACAGGGCCGAGCGCGCGCCGATCACCATCTGCGCGTCCCCCGTGCCAACCATTTTCCACAGGCGCCGGCGCTCGGTCATGGTCACGCCGGAATGCCATTCGGCAGGTTTGGCGCCAAAGCGCTCCTCGACACGGTCCAGAAACTCCGCCGTCAGCGCGATTTCCGGCAAAAGAACCAGGGCCTGCCGCCCTTTGGCCAGACATTCGGCCACGGCTTCGAGGTAGACTTCGGTTTTGCCCGATCCCGTGACCCCTTTGAGCAGCGTGGTCGAATAGGCCTGCGCGCCGACCCGCCCGCGCAAGACAGTGGCCGCCTCTGCCTGCGGGCCCGTCAAGTCTTTGCCCGCCGCCATCGGGTTCAGCCGCGGATAGGGCAGATCGCGCGGTGCCTCCTCCTCGCGCACCACGCCCTCGGGCAGCAAACCTTTGACCACCTGCGGCGTCACCCCCGCCATATCGGCCAGTTCGCGCAGGGTGAAAGACAGCCCGCCATACTCATCGAGCACCGCAATCACCTTGTCGCGCGCATCGGTGCGCCGCTTGGGCTGGCCTGCACCGCGCCGGAACACCTTGCGCATCGAGGGCGGGTCCATCAGCCCCGGCGCACGCGTGGCAAGGCGCAGCATCGCAGGCATCGGGGTCAGCGTGTAATCGGCCACGCGGGTGAGGAACTGGTGCATCTCGTCACGCATCGGCGCGCAATCAAGCACCGCCATCACCGAGCGCGCCTTGGACAGGTCGAAGCCGCCCGCCCCCTTGCCCCAAACACAGCCCAGAACCTTGCGCGGGCCCAGAGGAACGATGACAAAGTCCCCGACCGAACAGCCCCCCTCGGGGGCCTTATAGTCAAGCAAACGATCAAGCGGCTGCGTCGTCAGAACCGCCACCAGATTGCCAGAGGCAAAATCCGCCTGCTTAAAAAATGTGCTCAAAGATGTGCCCGCCGATCCCGTCATGCCCAAGGTATATAGGGCGCAACGAAGAGGACGAAAACCCTCTGACAGCCGCCGCCTTGCCACCGCCGCAAGTGCGCACAAAACAAAGGACATCACGACAGGGCGGGCCGCGAGTCCCCCCGCTCCGACCTATAAGAAAATGTTATACGCCAGGTCAAAGCGGCAGAGAACGCGCCCCTTAGAGGGCGATTTTTATGTCTTTCCACACAGATTTCGGGCCGCTCGCACCGCCTATTTAGTTAGTTTTGCACATAAAAATATCCAAAGGTATGGAATTCCTCCATTGGTATATGACCCTCAAAGACCTAACTTCCCCCTACGTAAAGAGTTGCGAACGGGATCGCAGCGCCTCCGCAAACGCCTTTGGCTAGCGCGGAGGCGTGGTTTTCCGCTCGGCTTTCAGGCTTCCGGGGGTGTCTTTTCCAGCGGCGTGAGAGGGTTTGTACGAGTATTCTGTGGGTCGCGTCGCCCCTTGGACTTTGGCTTCTGCCCGATTTCAAGGCGCTGACACGGGTCACAGTTCGTGTGGCATTTCGCACTGGTGTCATCTGGGTATGACATGGGCCGCATGCGCACATGGGCCTCACATATTCTCACATGGGCGTCACATCGGGTGCAGCGCGCAGCTTTTCCTCGACAGCCAAAGATCCCCACAGGCCCTACGCCTGTCCCCACCCAACACTCGCCCGCTTTCCCTGCCTCAGGCTGACGCGACTGTTTGCCAATCCGCCACAGTCCGCAACCGCGCGCGCAGCAGCGCCGTGTTTTCCCTGAAAAAAGTTGAATTGCCCCGCGTCAGCCGTCATATCTAGCAGCAGACCGGGCAAACCGGCGGGCAGATATATCGAGGCAGTATGACACATCCATCCGCGACTGCGGAGGATCTGCGCGAGCAGATCATCTCCGACCCCGACACGATTCTGGATGACCCGGAAGTGATGCGCGCGCTGGTCGCCGCGAACGAGCGGGTCATGGGCACCAATATTGTCGATCTGCGCGGCATTGCCATGGAGCGCCTCGAACACCGGCTCGACCGGCTTGAGGACACCCATCGCGGCGTCATCGCGGCCGCCTACGAAAACCTTGCGGGCACCAACCAGATCCACCGCGCGATTCTGGCGCTGATGGAGCCGCTGGATTTCGAAAGCTTTCTATCCACTCTGACCACGGATGTTGCCGGCACGCTGCGCGTCGATGCCATCCGGCTGGTGCTGGAAACCCGCCAGACCGAGGGCACAGCGACGCCCTCGCGCCTTGGCAACGCGCTGATCACGACCGAGACCGGCTTTATCGACAGCTATCTGACGCTGGGGCGCAATGTGCCGCTGCGTCAGGTCACCCTGCGCCAGGTCACCCCCGACACCGATGCGATCTACGGCGATCTTGCGGGGGACATCCATTCCGAAGCCTGCCTGCGCCTCAATCTGGGGCCGGGACGTTTGCCGGGAATGCTGGTGATGGGGGCTGAAGACCCGCATCAGTTCAAACCCACGCAAGGCACTGATTTGCTCGCCTTTTTCGGCGGTGTTTTCGAGCGCACCATGCGCCGCTGGCTGTCTTGACGTGGCGGGTCTGACGCCCTTGGGCCCAAACGGGTGAGCCTTGCGCTGTCCCCTGCCCTGCGCGATGCGCTGTCGCGCTGGCTTGACCACCAGTCGGCTCTGGCGGGCGGCGCACCAAACACAGTGACCGCCTATCGCAGCGATGTCACCGGCTGGCTCGCCTTTCTGGGCCAGCATCTGGGGGACAGCTTTGGCGTTGCCCAGCTTGCGACGCTGGGCATCACCGACATGCGCGCCTGGATGGCCCACGAGCGCGGGCGCGGCGTATCGAGCCGCTCGATGGCGCGCGCGCTGTCAGCCGTCAAAAGCTTCACCCGCTGGCTCGCCGAGCGGGAGGGCTTTGACCCCACGGCAATCCTGTCCACCCGCGCGCCGAAATTTACCCGCAAACTACCGCGTCCCCTGTCGCAAGAGGCCGCGCGCGACCTGATTTCGACCGTGGAATTGCAAGCCAGCGCGCCATGGATTGCGGCGCGCGACGTGGCGGTCGTGACCCTGCTTTACGGCTGCGGATTGCGGATTTCCGAAGCGCTGTCGCTCAGCGGCGCGCAGGCCGAGCTTGGCGAGTCGCTGCGCATCACCGGCAAGGGCGGTAAAGAGCGGCTGGTGCCTGTTCTGCCCGCCGCCGCCCGCGCTGTTGCCGCCTATGTCCGCCTATGTCCGCACCCGCTTTCCCCCGACGCGCCGCTGTTTCGCGGGGTGCGCGGCGGCGCGCTGAACCCGCGCAGCATCGCCAAAGTGACCGAAGCGGCGCGCCTGCAACTTGGCCTGCCGTCCACCGTCACCCCCCATGCCATGCGCCACAGCTTTGCCACGCATTTGTTGAATGCAGGCGGGGACTTGCGCGCCATTCAGGAACTTCTGGGCCATGCGTCCCTGTCAACCACGCAGGCCTATACCGCCGTTGATACCGCCCGCCTTCTGGATGTCTACGCTGCCGCGCATCCACGCGCGCAATCACGCGCCCAGCCACGCGTGCAGCCACGCCGCTAAGGCCGATCACCGCTTGCTCACGCAATTGGTAATACCCTGTTAACACAGGTTAAGGCATGCTGGACCGCGAGAGGGGCCATATGACCCCTCGCACAGTCCACAGGAGCCCCTCATGCACAGAGACCCGCACCTCCCGATGCCCAACCGCGCGCCTGCGCCACGCCACCCCCCTGTCGAGCAAGACGACTTCCTCGCCCAACTCGACGCCGCCCTTGCGCGCTATGACAGCGACGGGGACGGGTTGCTAAGCGAGGCGCAATGGCGCTGTGTCGAGATCGCCTTTCAAAACGGCAGGTGACAGGCGCGCCTGCCGATCGCGCGCAGACATAAACGCGCAGACACAAAAAAGGGCGCCTTTCAGCGCCCCTTTCCCGGCCTCTCGCCTTTCCCGGCCTCTCGCCTAGCGATCAGGCAAGGGCTTCATCGCAGCGCCCGCAGACGCCTGCGTGGCTGTGGCTGCCGACATCGGGCAGGATTTTCCAGCAGCGCTGGCATTTGTCCCCTTCAGCCGTTTCAAACACGACAGCGACGCCCTCGACTTCGGGCAGGCGGAAGGCTTCGGCAGGGGCCGCGTCCCCCGTCAGCGCGACCGCCGATGTGATGCACAGATCGTCAAACGGCACCGAGGCCAAGGTTGCCAGCAGCGCCGCATCGCTCACATGGACCACGGGTGCGGCCTCCAGCGAAGCCCCGATCACCTTGTCGCGGCGCTGGATTTCCAGCGCGGCTGTGACCACGCGCCGCGCGCGGCGAATGCCCGCCCATTTCGCAGCGAGTGCTTCGTTTTTCCACGCCGCAGGGGTTGCGGGGAAATCGGTGAGGTGGACAGAGGCGTCCTCGGCGGGGAAGCGTTCCAGCCAGACTTCTTCCATCGTGAAGACAAGGATCGGCGCAAGCCAGCTGGTGAGGCGGTGGAACAGCAGGTCCAGAACCGTCAACGCCGCGCGCCGTTCCAGCGTATCGCCATCGCAGTACAGCGCATCCTTGCGCACATCGAAGTAGAAGGACGACAGATCGACCGTGGCAAAGTTGAAAATCGCCGTCCAGACGGAGGAGAATTCAAAGTTGCGATAGCCCGCCTGCACGGTCTCGTCGAGCTGCGCCAAGCGGTGCAGCACCCATTGCTCAAGCTCGGGCATGTCAGCCGCATCGACCCGCATCTCTTCGGTGAAATCGCCCAAAGAGCCAAGCATGTAGCGCATGGTGTTGCGCAAGCGGCGATAGCTGTCGGCCACCCCTTTGAGGATCTCCGGCCCGATCCGCTGGTCGGCGGTGTAATCGGCCTGCGCCACCCAAAGCCGCAAGATATCGGCCCCATATTGTTTGACGATGGTTTCGGGCACGATGGTGTTGCCAAGGGATTTGGACATTTTCATGCCCTTCTCATCCAGCGTAAACCCGTGTGTCACCACGTTTTTATAGGGCGCGCGCCCTTTGGTTCCACAGGCTTGCAACAGCGAGGAATGGAACCAGCCGCGGTGCTGGTCCGTGCCCTCGAGATAGACATCCGCGATCCCGTCGGGCGCGCCGTCTTCGCGGTCGCGCAGCACGAACGCATGGGTCGAGCCGGAGTCAAACCACACGTCGAGCACGTCGAACACCTGATCGTAGGCATCCGGATCGACGATCCCGTCGAGCATCTTTTCCTTGAAGCCCGCAGTGTACCAGACATCCGCGCCTTCCGCCTCGAAGGCGGCCTTGATACGGGCGTTCAATTCGGCGTTCTTCAGCAAGAAATCCGCATCGCTCGGCAGCAGACCCTTTTTGGTAAAGCAGGTCAGCGGCACGCCCCATGCGCGTTGGCGCGACAAAACCCAATCGGGACGCGATTCGATCATCGAATACAGACGGTTGCGCCCCGTGACCGGCGTCCATTTCACCAGCTCGTCGATCGAGGTCAGCGCCCGTTTGCGGATCGTATCGCCATAGGTGGACAGATCGTCCTCCAGCGGGCGATCCACGGCCGCAAACCACTGCGGCGTGTTGCGAAAGATGATGGGCGCTTTGGAGCGCCACGAATGGGGATAGCTGTGCTTGACTTGCCCGCGCGCGATGATGCCGCCCGCTTCGACCAGCTTGGCGATGACGGCGCTGTTCGCTTTGCCTTCTTTGCCCTTGTGATCGAACACGCGCTGCCCTGCAAAGAACGGCACATGCGCGAGAAATTCGCTTTCCTCGCCCACGTTGTGGGTCATGCGGTCGATCCAGTTGCGTTTGACGAAACACTCGTAGTCGTCGGCCCCGTGGCTCGGCGCGGTATGCACAAAGCCCGTGCCCGCATCGTCGGTCACATGGTCGCCGTCGATCATCGGCACGTCGTAGTCCCAGAACCCTTCCGCACCATCCAGCCCCGCAAAGGGGTGCTTGAGCGTCAGCGCCGCCAGTTCGTCGGCGCTAACGTCGCGCAGACGGGTGAATTCGGTAACGCGCGCCTTCCCAAGCGCCTCTTCGGCCAGCGTATCGGCAAAGATGTAGGTCTCGCCCGCCGCGGTCCAGCTTTCGTCCTGCGTGGCGTCCACGCGGAAAAGACCGTAGGAAATCTTGGGGTTATAAGCCACGGCCTTGTTCGAGGGGATCGTCCACGGGGTGGTGGTCCAGATCACCACGCGGGCCTGCGCCAGATCACCTTCAGCGCCGGATTGCGCCGCAAACGGCACCCAGATCGTGTGGGATTTGTGGTCGTGGTATTCGATTTCGGCCTCGGCGAGCGCGGTCTTTTCGACCGGCGACCACATGACGGGTTTGGACCCCTGATAGAGCGCGCCGTTCATCAGGAAGGTCATGAATTCCTCGGCGATCACCGCTTCGGCGTGGTAATCCATCGTCAGATAGGGGTTTTCCCAGTTGCCCGTGATCCCGAGGCGCTTGAATTCGCCGCGCTGGATGTCGACCCAGCCTTCGGCAAATTTACGGCATTCCTGACGGAAATCGATGACCGGAACCTCGTCCTTATCCTTGCCCTTGGCGCGGTATTGTTCCTCGATCTTCCACTCGATGGGCAGACCGTGGCAATCCCAACCGGGGATGTAGCGCGCATCAAAGCCCATCATCTGATGGCTGCGCACGACCATATCCTTGATCGTTTTGTTCAACGCGTGACCGATGTGCAAATGCCCGTTTGCATATGGGGGGCCATCGTGCAGAACGAAGGGCGTGCGCGTGCCCGCAGTGCTGCGCAGCTTGTTGTAAACGCCAAGCTTTTCCCACCGCGCCAGCCATTCCGGTTCGCGTTTGGGCAGGCCCGCGCGCATCGGAAAATCGGTCTGCGGCAGGTTGAGGGTGGTTTTGTAATCGGGGGTATCGGACGGGGCGGTGGTGTCGTTGGACATGTGGTTTTCCGGTCTGGGAGGGGTCATTCAGGAACGAGGGGCGGCGCGGTCTTCCATGCGCCTTGTCCCGGCAGCTCAGTATCAGAGCGCCGGGCTGCTAATTCGAATGATAATCGCAAAAGCACGGTCCATGCGCGCCTTATAGGCGCTGCGCGAAGGGCGGTAAACCCGCCAAAATAACGCCCCTTGCCCCGCCGCCGTCCCTTGCCGCCGTTCCCCGCGCAAGGCGCAAAAAAGGGACACGCAGCGCGCATCCCTTTTTCACAGTCTGGCAAGGCGGGCGGGCTTTGGACCCGGGACCGGTCAAACGGGCCGCTATCTGGCTGGTTATCTGGCGCGCACCCAGCGGGGCTGGCGAGAGGACGGGCGAGAGAGCGCGGGCGAAACGGCACGCAGGGCTTTGGTCAAAGCCGCAGCTGGCGGGCCGGGTGGTTAGTGTTTGGTCGGCTCGTCCGAAAAGTGGCCACACCAGTCGGTGTCGCTGACAACGGGCCAAACGCCGCGCTTTTCTTCTTCGGTCAGGAAAACGGGCGGGTTGAACCGGCACAGGCCAGCGTGGTCGATTTTCGCGGCGGCGGTTTCAAAGAAGGCGCAGGATTTGCAAGCGGTGGTCATAACATCTCTCCGGTTTGGGAAGGCCGAGTGTCTCGGGCATCTAGGTCGGTGGATGGCTGGGCGCATGCGCTTGGCTGTCTGCCTTTTACCCGTCAAGACATAGCGCGGCGCAGAGCAGAGTTCAAGAAATTTATGCAATTAAATCAGATACTTGACTATTTTACTCGTTAATAAAAACACTCAGGAATTGCCATGTTGCGCCGACAAAATCACTCGGATTTGATGCCTACTGCGCGGCGCGGTCGAACAGGCCGGTCATGGAGCGGCTCAAGATGCCCGAAACGCTGGGCTTTTTGGCCGCAACAAAGGGCAACGGGCGGCAGACCTCGATCGCGGCCACGCCAACGCGCGCGGTCAGCGCCCCGTTGATGGCGCCCTCGCCAAAGCGGCGGGACACTTTGGCCAGCATCGTCCCCCCCGCAACCGAGTGGATCAGATCGTCGCCCACGGCCACAGCCCCCGTCGCCACCAGATGCGTGAGCACGGATTTCGTCACCCGCCACGAGCCCAAAGTGCCCGAGCGACCGCCGTAGATTTCCGCGATTCGCCGGATCATGCGCAGGTTGGCGGTCAGCGCGGTGAACACATCCGCCAGAGCGATGGGCACAAGCGCGGTAACGGCGGCCACCTGGCGCGCCGCGCCTTCGACCTCGCGCGTCGCGGCGGCATCGAGGGGCGACAGCATCGTGTCCTCCGCAAGGCCAAGCAACCCGTCGGCATCAAACACCTCGGCCTCGCGTTCGCCAAACCGCGCAACGCCCCATTTAAGTGCCTCACGCCCGCCGTACATCGTCGTCAGCCGTTTGGTCACGGCGCGCGCCGCAGTCAGGTCGTGGGTCTGTGCGGCGGCAAGGGCTGCGCGATGCACCCCGTCCAGCCGCTTGAGCCGCGCGAAAGCCGCCAGTTCCTTTAGCGCAACCCCCAGACAAACCGCAACGAAGGCGGCGACCAGCGCCAGCGCGCCAAAGCCAAGCCAGCGGTTCTGCGCGATCAGCCCCAGCACGAATTCATAGGCCGCAATCCCCAGCACAAAGGTGAACAGCGCAAAGAACAACCGCCAGAACCAGCGCGCCAAAGCCGACGGCTTGCGGGCGGCCAGCACCGCCACGCGCGCCATCGCGGCCCTCTGGCCCAAAGGCGCGATATCGGGCACGGGGGCCGCAGTGGCAGGGGTTTCAAGCGGGGCTTCGTCCAGTTCGAACAGGCGGGGGCCGGATTTGGGCGCTTTTGGCGTCTCGTCGCTCACAATTTGTCTCCGATCAGGAATTGCGCCGCGCGGTCAAGGCGGATGTGTGGCGGCCCCTCCCCCGGCTTCAGGGTCAGCTTTGCAGGCTCGAAGCGCATGATTTCGTAATCTCCGTCCAGCCAGTCTTGTGCGCCGGCGCGCGCGGGCGAGAGAATATGCGCCGGATCGCTTGGCAACTCGCCGGCATAAAACGCCGCCTGTTTGCCGCTGGGCAAGCGCCCCGACACACAGTCGAGGTCCCTGCCCTCATGGGGCATTTGCGTTTCCACCGTGGCGCGGATCGCCGCCAGAGACATGGCTTGGGTTTTGGCCCCCGCAAAATCCGCGCGGTCGCGCGCATCGCGCAGCAACGCCTCCATGATGGCCGTCAATTTCGGATGCTGGGTGTGGTGGATGTGGTCGGCCTTGGTGGCGGCAAAGAGAATGCGCTCGACTTTCTTGCCGCTCAAAAGCTGGCTGAGGAAGCGATTGCGACCCGGACGAAAGGCCCCCAAAATATCGGCCATCACCTGGCGCAGGTCCTCGACCGCCTTTGGTCCGGCGTGGATCGCGCCCAAAGCATCCACCAGCACGACCTGACGGTCGATCCGCGCGAAATGGTCGCGAAAGAACGGTTTGACGACTTTGGTTTTATAAGCCTCGAAACGGCGTTCGAATTCGCGCGCAAGCGACCCGCGCGGGGCTTCGCCCGGTGGAAGCGGCGCAAAGGTCAGCGCGGGCGATCCGGCCATTTCGCCGGGCAAGAGGAACCGCCCCGGCGTGCAGTCGGAATACCCCGCTTCGCGCGCCCCGACCAGCGAGGCCGCGAAACTGTCGGCAAGGGATCTGGCCCGCGGCTCGTCGTGGCGCTCGGTGCCGTCGACGGTTTCGAGCGCCGACAAAAATTCCTGCGCATGGCCGCGCGATTTGGCCCGCGCGAGGGCATCTTGCGACCAGTCGGCGTAGGATTTATCCATCAGCGCCAGATCCAGCAGCCATTCCCCGGGATAATCCACGATATCCAGATGCACCCTGCGCGGACCGCTCACCGCCCCCAACAGCCCCGTGGGCTGGACGCGAAACGACAGGCGCAACTGGCTGACGGCGCGGGTGCTGTCGGGCCAATGCGGATCGGGGGCGCTCAAGGCCGCAAGGTGGGTTTCGAATTCGAAACGGGGCACCGTGTCGTCGGGTTGGGGTTGCAGATAGGCGGCCGTAATCGCTGCCGAAGGGCCGAATTGCGGCATGCGCCCGCGATCCAGCAGATTGGCGACAAGCGAGGTGATGAACACCGTCTTGCCCGCACGGCTCAGCCCTGTGACCCCGATGCGGATCACCGGTTCAAACAGCGCCTCGCGGGTGGTGTCCCCCACGGCTTCGACGCTGCGGGTAAGACGCTGTGCAATATCGTTGAGGATCAAAACCCTGTCCCTTTTTACCTGTTGCCTCCAACATAAGCAGCGCCGCGTGCGGTTGAAAGGGTGCTCCCCACTGGACGCGGCGCGCTGCTGTGGGCTATCTGCTGCCCATGCCCAGATATGCCCTCCTCATCGACTACAACGGCGCGCCGTTTTCCGGCTGGCAGCGCCAGAAATCCCACCCCTCCGTGCAGCAAGCCGTCGAGGAGGCCTTGCGCAGGCTTGACCCCGCGCTTGATCACATCGGCGCGGCGGGGCGCACCGATGCGGGCGTCCATGCGACAGGCCAGGTCGCGCATTGCGACCTGACGCGCGATTGGGACCCGTTTCGCCTGTCCGAGGCGCTGAATTACCACCTCAAGCCCGCGCCGGTAGCTATTCTGAAGGCCGCGCGCGTCGCCGACACATGGCACGCCCGCCATTCCGCCCATGAGCGGCGCTATCTGTTTCGCCTGATCGCGCGGCGCGCGCCTCTGGTGCATGATGCGGGGCTGGCGTGGCAGGTCACCCATCCGCTGGACGTGGCGGCGATGCAGGCAGGGGCGGATCGACTGTTGGGCTTGCATGATTTTACCACCTTCCGCTCGACCATGTGTCAGGCGGCCAGCCCCGTCAAAACGCTGGATGAATTTCGTGTAGAGGCGCATGACATCCCTTTTGGCACCGAAATCCGCTTTCACCTGCGCGCGCGCTCTTTCCTGCACAACCAGGTGCGCAGCTTTGTGGGCACGCTGGAACGGGTGGGATCGGGGGCATGGACGCCTGCGGATGTGACCACCGCGCTTCAGGCGCGCGACCGCGCCGCCTGCGGGCCCGTCTGCCCCCCCCAAGGGCTGTACCTTGCGGGCGTGGGATATGCCGACGACCCTTTCCTCTAAGGGCCGCGCAGCTTTGGCACAGCCGCAAAGGCTGTGTTGCCGCCCCGGGATCAATCAGGCGTCTTTTCCAAGTTTTTTGCATTTAATCCGACCGTGCCCGCAACGCGCCACGATGTTGCCCGATTTGCTGGCAACAACAGGATCAATCAAACACACGGAGAGACGACCATGACCTTTCATTCCATCAGCTTCGATCAGGTTGCCCTCGCTCTCATGACCTGCCTTGCAGTGCGCGAAGTGCTTTTGTACCTGCGCGAGCGGCGCGCCGAGCGCCTGCCCGCCGCGCCGACAAAAGCCCCGCAGACCAGCGCGCAACGCAGCCGCAAATAACGTGCCGCGCGGCGCGGTCGCGCTTTGCAAAAAACGCTTCGAAATCGAAAGAGCGTCATCTGTCTGTCACGCAGCGCCGCTATAGCTGCCTCAGGACATTTTAGACGGCTATTTCAGAACGCAGGGCGGCCCTCGGGTCGTCCTTTTTCTGTGCACGGCAGAGGGGGGCTTTCTCTGTGCACGGCAGAGGGGCTTCGGCCCTAGCCTTGAAAGCGTGCAGAGGTTTCCATTTCGGCGGCCAAAATCGTGCCCGTCAGGGTGATATGGGTGCGTAGCAACGACATCGCCCGCGTTTTGTCGCGATCCACCGCCGCCTGGCATATTTCGGTGTGCTCGCGTGCAGCCCCTTCGGCCCGCTGCGACGAGGTGTCCAGAATCCGGCGGTAGCGTTCGTTGAGATTGTGCAGCACTTCGCACATATGCAGCAAATGCGGCATGGCACAGCCCGCACCGAGCGCGATGTGGAACTTTGTATGTGCCTCTTCCCAGATGCGGATCGACTGGCGATCGCTTGCATCACGTTTCAACCGCGTCACACGGTGCAGCGCGGCCAAAGCCTCGCCTTCCCAATCGACGCCGGCGCGCTCGATCGAATGCCCCAAGGCCGCCGTTTCCAGATCGGCACGCAGCAGGGTCACCTCGCGCAGGTCATCTACAGAAATCGGGGTGATCGTGTAACCGCGCTGGTCCTCGAACTTCACCAAACCGTCCGGCACCAGACGGCTCACCGCCTCACGCATCGGTGACAGCGACACATCATACTGGCGGCGAAGCTGGTCAAGATTCACCTTCGATCCCGGCTTGAGATCCCCATCCAGAATCGCCTCGCGCAGCTCTGCGGCAAGGCGACTAGACAGGGTGGGCTTGCGGCCCTCCGAGGCAGGCTCTTGCATCACGCGCGGGGTCTCCATTGGGATCGGGTCCTGTTCGGTAAAATCTGCGCCCTTCTTGGCGGCACCTCGGCCATAAATCAAGCGGCGGCGGTGGCCTGCCCAAAAACCGCGCACCGCCCGCGTAAAAAACTGGCAACGGCCTGCGCGGCCTTAGCGCACACCAGCGCGCAAACAGTCGTGAATATGGATCGCCCCCGCAAGCACGCCCGCCGCATCCACCACCGGCAGCACGCTGACCTTGCGCGCATTCATCTGCGCCACCGCTTCTTCGATCAGCGCATCCGGCGCAATGGTGCGCGGAGAGGTCGATGCGATATCGCCCGCCGTTTTATCCATCAAGCCGCTGAGATTGCGCCGCAAATCCCCGTCGGTGACAATCCCCGTCAGGTGGTGATCTCCGTCCACGACCAGCGCAATGCCAAGCCCTTTGGCGGTCATTTCCACCAGAACCTCGCCCATGTTGTCCCCCTCGCGGACCACCGGAAGCGCCGCACCGCGGTGCATCAACGTGTCCACCGGCATCAATTGCACGCCCAGCGAGCCGCCCGGATGGTATTTGAAAAACGACCGTTCGTCGAATTTGCGCAGCTTCATCACGGCCACGGCCAACGCATCCCCCAAGACCAGCGTCAGGGTCGTCGAGGTGGTGGGCGCGCGGCCCAGCGAACAGGCTTCGGGCGCGTCGGGCAGGCGCAACACATGGTCGGCCTGCCGGCCCAAGGTCGAGTGTTCGTTTTTGGTGATCGCCACCATCGGCACGCCGTAGCGCCGCGTGTAGGCGATCATATCCCCCAGTTCGGCGCTTTCACCGGAGTTGGAAATCAACAGGCACAGATCATCAGGCGTGATCATCCCCATATCGCCATGGCTGGCTTCAGCGGGATGGACGAAACTTGCGGGCGTGCCGGTCGAGGCGAATGTGGCGGCAATCTTGCGCCCGATGTGGCCCGATTTGCCCATCCCCGCAACGATCACGCGGCCTTTGAGACCAAGGATCTGATCAACGACCACCGGAAAATCCGTGTCGAAATGATCCTTGAGCAGCTCCAGCGCCTCAAGTTCTTCCTGTACCACGCGCAGGGCCTCGACGGTTGCGGGCGGCAGGTTGCTTTGGTCATTGCGGGTCATGGTTGGAGCCTCACTTTCATCTGTCAACCGGCACGGCTGGCCTTGGCCACCTGTTCGGCCTGCTCTTCCAGCAGGGAGGGGTGGAAGAGGACGGTTTCAGGGTCTGCTTGCCCGATCTGATGGATCAGCATGGTTTCGGCATCCACATCGAACCAGTTCTCCCAAACCCGCAGCAGCGGCCCGAAATGGCCCAACGCCTTGATTGCGGCGACCTTTTGCGCGCGGGGCGCGGCCATGTGCAGCGCAACGGTCAACTGCAAGACCCCTGCAACGGTCGATTGGTCCTCGGCGTAGATCGGCACGGCCAGCACCAACGCCTCCCCTGCCGCACGGCCCAGCGTCAGCCGCGTCTGGTCCAGCGCCAGCCCGAGGGTGCCCACGGGTTCGCGCAGGGTCGCGTAGCTGACGCCAAGCGCGCGCGTGTCCCCGCGCGCATAGCGCACCCGCGTGATCTGCTGGCTGCGCTCGACACACAAATGGTCAGCGGCACTGACGCTTTCGATCAGCCGCGACACCGAGGCCAGCGCCTTGCGATCGCGCGTCGATAGTTGCGTTTCGGCCAGCTTCAGCGCGCCAAAGGCCTCCCGCACCACGGGCGCAAGCACGTCATCGGGGCGCGACGTGCCCACGGTGACGGTTTTGGCCTGATGGCGGATGGTATCGATCGGGCGCGATGTTTCCTCGAACACATGGCGGATGTCGCGCAGGGCCCGGGTCACCTGATCGGGGGCCGCATCTGCGGCAAGGCGCGCGCGCCACAGGGCGAGCTGGCCGATATCGGCGGCGCGCAACCCGCTGTCGAAATGGCTGGCGGCAACCTCTTGCATGATGGCGTCCAGACCGCCAAGCGCCGTTTCCAGCGCACCGGCCTCGCCCGCCTCGCAGGCGCCCAGCGCATTGAGCACCAGCCGCAGCTTCTGCGCCCCCTCGTCAATCGCGCGCGCAGCATGCAGGCCGAACAAATGCCCCGCCACAGCCGCCAGAATGAACCCGAGCGACGAGCCGGTTTTAGGCAGTGCCACCACACGCTCGGCATAGGCTTCAAAGGCCTCCGCCTCCGGCCCTTGGGCGGCAAAGACCAGGGGTTTGCCGTTATGGGCCCGAAACACCGCAACTTCCTTGACCAGATCGCCCAGCAGTTCGGGCTGGATGTCATTGGCAATCACCAGCGTCAGCGGCTCTGTCGACAAGTCGATGTGTTTTTTGTCTTCGGTGAAATCGACGGGGATGGATTTATAGCACAGCTCGGACAGCTTGATGCGGATTTCCATCGCCGCGATGTGGTTCACCCCCGACCCGACAACCGCCCAATAGCGGGATTTGGGGGCAAATTCATGCGCCGCCTCGATGATTTGCGCTTCATTTCCAAGGACTTGCGAAACTTTTTCGGGCAAATCCTCCAGATCGGCAATCTCGCGCTCGATTTCCGCACTGCTCATGGTGCCAAGGGCATTGGCCAAAAACAGCGAGGTCAGCTTGCCCGCCACAAGCTGGGCATAAAACGCCTTGGTCGAGGCAACGGACATTTCGATGTCGCGCCCGTCGGAGGTGTAAAATACCGAATTGGCTTTGCGCACAAGGTCCGAGCCGCGCCGGTTCACGATGCAATGCACGAAGGCGCCCCGCTCGATCGCAAGGTCCACAGCGCGGTTGGTGTCGGTCGTCGTGCCCGATTGCGACACGGCAATCACCAGCGCGTTTTTCATATCGAAGCGATCGATTTCCGCCGAAAGTTCGGAGCTGCGCAGCGCATGGACCGGCAAGGCGCGGTAGGGCCCCGAGGCCAGCGCATGTTCAACCAGATGGGCAATGCCTTCGGCGGCCACACCGGCGGTGCCCTGCCCGATCACATAGACACGGCTGACGGTGCCCCGGGCGAACTCGCGCAGCTGTGCCCAGATGTCATTGGCCAGCCCGTCGAAGCTGACGCGCCGCTCGACACGGCGATAGCGCCCGCGCAGGGTCTTGGCGACCGAGGCAGGGCCTTCGTTGATTTCCTTCTCGAAGAAGGTCGCATAATCGCCGCGAAAAATGTCGCGCGCGTAGATCTGGATATCGGCGTCTTTGGCCGCGACGGGCGCGCCATCCGCAACCGACACAAGATCAAAGCCCTCCGCCCCCGCCTGGACCCGCACCGCGACACCGCCCGCCAGCGAGCGCGCAATATCGAAAGATCGCCGCGTGAGCGACGCAAGCCCGTAGACTTCGGAGGCAAACATCCAGCCGTCCGCAACGCGCGCCAGATGCATCCCCTGCCCCGACCCTTTTTGGGCGATCATCACTTCGCCCGGATGGGTGGCATAGAGCGCGGCAATCGCCATCGACCCGTCAAGGCGGCGGATCGCCGAGCGGAAGGTGTCAAAGCTTGTGCCGCGCGCCGCCGTATCGGCAAAACGGCAGGCGATGGGAATGATTTTGGCGTCAGTGGTGATGTCGCTGGCCACGGCGCGCTGATGGGCCGTCAGGATCACATCGCCCAGCTCGTGGTGGTTGTCGACATCGCCGTTCAGCGCGCTCACCCATTGGCCCGCCGCCGCGTCGCCCTGCCGGTCGGAGGTCACGGAGGCATTGTGCGGGTGGCAATTGGCCACGGAAATCACCCCCGAGGAGGCCCAGCGCGTGTGCGACAGCACATCGAGCTGCGTGGCCACCGCGGCCGCTTTCCACAACAGCGCATCGCCTTTGATCGCCGCGCGCAAGGCCGCGCCATTGTCGCCCAGACGGCCGATCAGATTCGCGGTTTTGTAGGTAAAGCCCAAAACGATCCGCGCATCCGCCTCCCCCGCAAGCGAGATCGCCAGATGGCCGGCGGACAGATCGCCCAGACGCGCCGCAAAATCCGCCTCCGCGCCCAGCGCAGCCAGCAAGGATTTCGAGGCCAGCGCCGGCACGCTGAGTTGCAAATGGATGCCCGCGCTGTCGCGTCCGCGCACCTCAAGCCGGTCAATGGCGGTGATGACATGTTCTGCACCAAAGGCCACCGCAAAGGCCGCAGGCGCGCGCAGATCGCCCAGCAGATCGGTGATGCGCGCAATGGCCCCCAGCATTTCGCGCTCGACCTGCCACAAGACATCGCGCACCCGTTCGATCAACGGATCGACATCGGTGTTGCCCGCCGATGAAATCGCGACCAGCGCCGCCTCATGGGCGCCGAGGGCTTGGGCCATCGCCTCCACATCGGCGCGCAGCGCAGCCGCGCCATCGACGGCCATCGCCGTTCCGCACGACATCAGATCGGGAAACCGCGCCAGCAATCCGTCAAGCGCACGTCCCAGGGGGGCAGCACTTTCAAGGCCCAGCGGCAGGGCTGCGATCTCGCGCGCGGTTTCGCCCAACCAGTCAGAGGGGGCGCTTGCCCGCGCAAGGTCGCTCAAGACAAATCCAGCAATTCCGCACATGACACCACTCGCTTTTCTCTGTTGCCCTCGGCGGGGCCGTCTTTTGGGTAGCTATGCCCGCTTGGCAGGATTTTGTCCATCCGCAGCACGATCCGCTCCCGGCCTTGGAAACCTTTGACACAAAGCGTGACGTGACCCCGGGGGGCGCGCGCGGCGCAAAAGCAAACGGGCGGACCCCGCAAGGCCCGCCCGTTCACATGGTTGCAAAAGTCCCTCAGGCGCGCGCTTTATGCGCCTTGCGGGCCTTCTTGTCCGACAGGTGTCGCACCAGCACATAAAAGGACGGCACCATGAACACCCCGATAAAGGTCGCGGTGAACATGCCCCCCAGCACCCCGATGCCGATGGCATTTTGCGCCGCAGCCCCCGCGCCGGAGGCCGTGGCCAGCGGCAAAACGCCCAGCATGAAGGCCAGCGAGGTCATGAGGATGGGACGCAGACGCAGCTTGGCCGCTTCGACGGTCGCCGCGATCAACTCCTTGCCTTCGGCTTCGAGGTCCTTGGCGAATTCCACAATCAGGATGGCGTTTTTTGCCGCCAGACCGATGGTCGTCAAAATCCCGACCTTGAAGTAGACATCGTTGGACTGGCCAAAGGCCCAAGCCGCCGCCAAAGCCCCCAGAACCCCGACCGGCACGGCCAGCATGACCGAGAAGGGCACCGACCAGCTTTCATAAAGCGCCGCGAGGAACAGGAAGACCACCAGCACCGACAGCGCGTACAGATAGGGCGCCTGATCGCCGGATTGGCGTTCCTGATAGCTCAGGCCGGTCCAGGCCACACCGTAGCCGCCAGACAGGTTGGCCGTCAGTTCCTCCATCGCGTCCATCGCCGCCCCCGAAGAGGCCGTGTCGGAATTGGAACCGGAAATCGACAGCGCGTCGGTGCCGCCATAGCGCGCAAGGCTCGGCTCGACCGACACCCATTGCGTGGTCATGAAAGCCGAAAACGGCACCATTTCACCGCCCGAATTGAGGGCATACCATTTGTCGATGTCTTCGGGCTGCATGCGATAGGGCGCATCCGCCTGCACGATCACCGGACGCAGGGAGGTGCCCAGAATGAAATCATTCACAGACCTGCCCGAGAAGATGGTCGAGAGCATCGAATTCACGCTCGACACCGTGACACCCAGACTTTCGGCTTTTTGCTGATCGATGTCGATCTGCAGGGCCGATTGCGCTTCGGTGCCGCTGGCGCGCATATTGGTCAGGCGGCTGTCGGCGGTGGCTTGGGCCACCAGCGTGTCGGCGGCTTCGATCAGCGCCTGTGTGCCGTTGCCGGCCTGATCGACAAGGTACATCTCAAATCCCGAGGAGTTGCCCAGCCCCGGAATCGAGGGCGGCTGCATGAAGAACACCTGACCGGCGCGCAGGTTGCCGAATTTCATATTCGCGCGCAGGGCAATGGCGGCAGCAGTTTGATCGGTACCGGTTCGCTCCTCGAAATCCTTGAGCTTGATGAACAGCATCGCGGCGTTCTGCCCCGACCCGCCAAACCCGAAGCCCAGGGCGGCAAAGGTCGCCTCGACGCCCTCGCTTTCCTCGTTGAGCAGATAGTCTTCGATATCCTCGACAACGGCGAGGGTCTGGGCCGCGGTCGAGCCTTCGGTCAGATTCACCATCGTCATCAAAACGCCCTGGTCTTCGGCAGGCAGGAAGGAGGACGGCAACCGACCGTAGATCCCCCAAGCCGCGACACCGATCCCCGCCAGCACCACAAGCGCCAGAAAGGGTTTCCAGAGGAATTTCGTCACCAGAGCGCCGTAGCCCTCGACCATGCGGTCGAAATTGCGGTTGAACCAGCGTGCCGGAGCAATCGCCGGCCCGTGTTTTTGGCGCAGCAGCGAAGCGCAAAGCGCGGGCGTCAGGATCAGCGCCACGATCACCGATAGCACCATCGCCGAGATGATCGTCACCGAGAACTGGCGATAGATCACCCCCGTCGAGCCGCCAAAGAACGCCATCGGCAGAAACACCGCCGACAGCACCAGCGCGATCCCGATCAGCGCGCCCTGGATCTGGCCCATGGATTTGCGGGTGGCATCGCGCGGGCTAAGGCCCTCCTCTTCCATCACCCGTTCGACGTTCTCGACCACGACAATGGCGTCATCCACCAAAAGGCCGATCGCCAACACCATCGCAAACATCGTCAGCGTGTTGATCGAATAGCCAAAGGCGGCAAGGATTGCGAAGGCCCCGAGCAAGACCACCGGAACGGCGATAATCGGGATCAGGGTGGCACGGAATTTCTGCAAAAAGATCAAAATGACGAGGAACACCAGAACGATGGCCTCGATCAGCGTGTGTTCCACTTTTTGGATCGACAGCTCCACAAAGGGCGCCGTGTCATAGGCATATTCGATCTGCACACCCTCGGGCAAAGCCCCCGACAGGTTGGCCAGCGTCGCGCGCACGGCCGCAGCGGTTTCTACGGCATTGGCACCGGTTGCAAGGTTCACACCGAAACCGGCGGCGTTTTTCCCGTCAAAGCGCGAATCCGACCCGTAGCTTTCCTGTCCGATTTCCACGCGCGCCACATCGCCCAAATAGACGGTCGACCCGCCCTCTTCGGATTTCAGCAGGATGGATTCGAATTCCTCCACGGTCGTCAACTGGCTTTGCGCCGTGATCGAGGCCGTGAACTGCTGGCCCTGCGTTGTGGGCTGGTCCCCCAGCGACCCGACCGACACGGTCGAGTTCTGGTTGCTCACGGCGGTGGTCACATCGGTGGGCGTCAGTTGATATTGCGCCAGTTTGAGCGGATCGAGCCAGATCCGCATCGCATATCCCGAGCCAAAGGAATTGATCCCCCCCACGCCCGTGGTGCGCTGCACCGGTCCGCTGATGGTTTCGTCCAGAATATCGCCCAGTTGCAGCGTCGAATAGGTGCCATCGGTGGACACGATCGCCCCCACCAGCAGGATCGAGGAGGAAGAGCGCGTGACCGTCACACCGGCGGTCTGCACCGTATCGGGCAACTGGCCTTCGACGTTGGAAATCTTGGTTTGCACCGCGTTTTGCGCATCCACGCCCGAAACGCTTTCGTCAAAGGTCAGCGTCAGCGATGCCGAGCCTTCGCGCGAGGAGCTGACCATGTAGAGCATCCCGTCCACATCGGTCATGGCATCTTCGAGAACCGTCGTCACCGAGTTCTGCACGGCACTTGCGGTCGCGCCCGAATAGCTGGCCGAGACGCGAATGGTCGTGGGCGCAATGTCGGGATATTGCGAGACCGGCAACTGGGTGATCGAAAACGCCCCCGCAAGCATGGTCACGATGGCGATCACCCACGCAAAGATGGGTCTGTCGATGAAAAAATTGATCATGCGCGCTTACTCTGTTGCCGGCGGGGTTTGTGCGGCATCAGCCGATGTGTCGCTTGGTGCATCGCTGACCACGCCCTGATCGTCGATGACAACCGGCACGGTCGTCACCTCGGTGCCCGCGGTCATGTTGCGCAGGCCGTCCACCACAAGGCTTTGGCCCTCGGTGACGCCATCGGTCACGATCCACGCGTTTTTGTAGCTCCCGTTCGAGGTCAGCGTGACCTGCACCGTTTTGCCGTCCTCGACGACAAAGGCGGTCAGCGACCCGTCCGACCCGCGCGATGTTGCGCGCTGGGGTACCAGAATGGCCTGCGTCGTGCCCAGCGTCAGATCCACCCGCAAGAACATGCCCGGCATGATCACCCGCTCGCCATTGTCAAAGCTGAGGCGGAAATCGACGCTGCCGGTGGTGGTGGACACCGTATTTCCGGGGCTGACAAGCGTGCCCTTGCCCGAATAGCTTTGCCCGCTTTCCAGCGTGAGCGCGATGTCGAGCGCCTCGCCGCGTTCCAGAATCCCCGTTTCGACCTGATTGCGCACCCGCAACAGACGCGCGCTGCTTTCGGCCACATCGACATAGATCGGGTCCATCCGCGTCACGGTGGTCAGCGCCGATGTCTGGTTGGCCGTCACCAGCGCGCCAATCGACACATCCGCCACTTCGACCACGCCTGCAATCGGGCTGGTGATCACGGTGCGTTCGACATTCAGCCTGGCGGTTTTCAACGCTGCCTGCGCCGAACTGAGCGTTGCCTGCGCCTGCAGCAGCGTCACATTGGCCGTGTCGATCTGCTCCTGCGTTACCGCAAGATTTGCCAGTTTGGCATAGCGATCCGCGACGGCCTGCGCGGCGGTGACACTGGCCTCGGCCCCTGCAACATCGGCCTGCGCGGCAGAGAGCGCGGCATCGTAGGTGTCACTGTCGAGGTGGAACAACACGTCGCCCACCGCCACACTCTGGCCTGCGGTGTAGTTGATTTCGGCCACAGTGCCCTCGACGCGGGGCCGGATGTCGGTTTGCTCATAGGCAACCGCGCGCCCGGGAAGCGTAATCACATAGGGCACGGCCTCGCTTTGCAGGGTGACGATGCCGACTTCGGTCGGTCCGGCGGAAGGCATGCCCTGCGCCAAGGCCACCTGCGGCGCAACGACGGCGCCCGTGGCGAACACAGTGCCACCAAGCGCGATCGCAAGGGTCAAAGCCGATGCCCGCAGGGGGCTGTTTGCGCGACGATGCGAAACGATGGGGCGAAGCAGGCGACACGGCACGCTATAAATTCCTCTCAAAGTCAAAACCTATCAAATCCTTTAGAAATCACGCGTCCAAAGATCACGCGACGTGATGAAAACGAAACAAAGATGCGCAGGCTGTCGCCCCGGGGAGGAGGCGACAAATTGCGTGGCTTGTACCCTTTACGACGGATGTAAGCTTTTCCGTCACGAGTCACGGCTTTGTGTTTGATATTCTTGCGCAAACCGGCATCCCGCCCAGCGCATAGCTGCCCGCTTTCGGCTGCGCCGCGCGTCAGCGTTTTTTGACAAACTCGGTCAGAATCACGATCCGCTGGCCTTCGACACGCCCCTCGATCTGGCTGGCCGTATCCGCCAAAAGCGAAATGCGCGTCACGGCGGTGCCACGTTTGGCCGTAAAGCCCCCGCCTTTGACGACCAGATCCTTGATCAAGACCACCGTATCGCCCGCCGCCAGAACATCGCCATTGCTGTCACGGTGGATCACGTCCGATCCGCCCGACTGCGCCCAGTCCAGCACCTCGGGCTCGAGGTAGAGCATCTCGAGGGCATCCGCTGCAAAGGCCTGATCGCGCAACCGGTTGAGCATCCGCCAGCACAGAACCTGAACGGCAGGCTCTTGTGACCACATCGCCGTGCTTAGACAGTGCCAGTGATCTGTCGGGACATCATGGCCCTTGATCCCCTCGGCGCAGGTCTTGCACAGGGGCACGCTGTCACTGCGCGGCGCCACATCCACCCGTGCCACATCCCGCCCTGAGTCACAAAAAGCACAGATCATGGCGCATCCTTTGCGGCAAAAAAGAGTGTAAATCCGTGCGTTGCATGCCATCCCGACGCCCCGCAGGCAAGGGGACACCCCGCCAGATACCCCGCCAGACACCGCGCCAAAGGTCGCATGCGCGCGCCGCCGTGCCCACAGGCGCATCCCCATCACGTCAAATCACAACCGCGACTTTCCGCCGAGCGGCTGAAACAATCGCGCTTTGGGCATGTTTTCGCCCGCAAGCCCTTTCCTTTCAGGCAAACTCGGGCACATTATCACGAAAAGTCATGCCGTTTTCAAAGCGCGCAAAATGAGACGCCAGATCGAGGTCCGAGTTGCACAATTCAAACAAACCGCCTGTCGCTGACAGTTTCCCGCCTTCGACGAACGCGCCGCGCGGCGCTCAGGCGCTGCGCCGCGGGGTCTCCTGTGTGGCGCTGGCTCTGGTGGCGGCGGCGGGTTTGGCGACAAGCCAGCCCGCGCAGGCGCTCGACATCCGCTGGAGCGATGCGCAAAACGGCGATCTCGACAAGGACCTGCTGAAAACGCTCAAGGGCGTCTCGCTGACGGAAACCGCGCAGGCCGAGGATGAAACCGACAGCCAGTCGATCATCTCGGCGGCACAATCGGACTATCGCCAGGTGGTCGGCGTGCTCTATCGCGACGGCTACTACGGCCCGAACGTGCATATTTACATCGACGGTGTCGAAGCGTCCCAACGCCAGCTGATCAACCCGCCCGCCACCGTGGAAAATGTCCTCTTTGTCATCGACACCGGCCCGCAATTTTCTTTCGGACAGGCCGAGGTCGGCCCGCTGGCAACCCTCAACAAACGCGAAGTGGCCGAAGCCAATACCGTGCCCGAGGCCTTTGCGACGGGCGAAGTGGCCAAATCCGCGCTGGTGGGCAAGGCCAAGGACGCCGCGATCGAAGGCTGGCGGCAGGATGGCTACCCGATGGCCGCCCTCAGCCGCTCGGATGTGGTCGCCAACCACCCGAGCGAAACGCTGAATGTCGCCCTCGGGATCACCCCCGGCCCCAAAGCAACCATGGGCGCCTTGACCTTTTCGGGCGAGACCAGAGTGCGCCCCGAACGGATGGTCGCCATCGCAGGCTACCCCACGGGCAAGGAATACGACCCCGACCTGATGACACTGGTCACCACACGCCTGCAACGCACGGGCACCTTCACCTCCGTCTCGCTGAGCGAAGCCGACCGCGTGAACCCCGATGGCACCTATGATGCCACGGTCGCCACCGTGGACTACAAGCCCCGCCGCTTCGGCTTTGGCGCGGAGCTGTCCTCGGTCGATGGGCTGACCATCAGCTCCTATTGGTATCACCGCAACATCACCGGCGCGGCGGATCGTTTGCGCTTTGACGCCGAAGTGGCGGGCATCGGCTCCCCGTCGGGCGAGGATTACACGCTGTCGACCACCTACCGCCGCCCCGCGACCTTCTGGACGGACACCACGCTGGTGGCCACCGCAACGGCGTCGCGGCTGGACGAGCCGGACTATCTGTCAAAACTGGTCGAGGGCCAGATCGGCCTTGAGGCCATCGTCAGCCCGACCTTCAACGCCACGGCCAGCATCGGCTATCGCTATTCCGAAGATACCGACGATCTGGGCACGCGCGAATTCCACCACATCATTTTTCCCATCGAAATCGAAGGCGACTACCGCCGCCCCAACAGCCTCAACCCCGTGTCGGGCAACTACTATACCGCCGACATTACCCCCTATATCGGTGTGCAAGGCTCGACCTCGGGCGCACGGTTCTACGGCGATGCGCGGCGCTACTTCAGCCTTGGGGCGCAGGACCGCATCGTGCTGGCGGGGCGTGTGATGGCCGGCTCGATTGTCGGCTCCGATCTGGACACCACGCCTGCGGATCTGCTGTTTTACTCGGGCGGCGGGGGCACTGTGCGCGGACAACCCTACCAATCGCTCGGCGTGACGACAGAGGACGGCGCGGATGTTGGCGGGCTGGGCTACCTTGGCCTCAACGCCGAAGTGCGCGGCAAGATCACCGATAAAATTCAGCTTGTCGGCTTTTACGACTACGGCACCGTTGGCACCTCTTCTGTGCCCGGTCAGGACGCGAAATCCCAAGCGGGTGCAGGGCTTGGCCTGCGCTACAACACCGGCGTCGGCCCGATCCGGCTGGACGTCGCCACCCCTGTGTCGGGCGAGACCGGCGATGGCATTCAGGTTTACATCGGAATCGGACAAGCATTTTGAGACAGCTTATTTTGAAACGCTCGACGTTTTTCGCAGCCCTTGTGGCCTTGCCGCTTGCCACCCTGCCCCTCACCCTGCCCCTCTGGGCCCAAGACACGGCGCAAGACACGGCGACCGCCGCGCAGGACGATCCCACCGGCATGGCCCAGGCCCCGCGCAGCGAGGATGAAATCGCCGCCGACGCCGAGGCCGCCGACCCGCGTCAGGAAGCCCAGGACAAATCGCGCATCGTCAGCTTCCTTGAGGAAAAACTGTCGGGAAAAGGCCGTGACATCCGCATTTCGGGCTTCAAAGGGCTGCTGTCGTCCACGGCGACGCTCGAAAGCCTGACGATTGCCGATGGTCAAGGCACCTGGCTGACGCTGTCGGGTGTGACCCTCGATTGGGACCGCTCGGCGCTGTTGCTGCGCGGGCGTCTGGATGTTCAAAGCCTGACGGCGGATGAAATCATTCTGGCGCGCAAACCCGTGGCCGCCCTCACCGATGCGGTGCCCGACGCCAAAGCCACCCCCTTTGCGCTGCCTGACCTGCCCGTCTCGGTCTCCATCGACGAGCTCACGGCTGCAAAAGTGACACTGGGGCCGACCATTCTGGACACGCCCGAGGATATCGTCGTCGCGCTCACCGGCAATGCCCAGCTTGCGGATGGCGCGGGCACAGCGCAATTGGCTATCAACCGCATCGACGGCACCGTTGGCAGCTTCCAGCTGGCCGCAAGCTATGACGACGCGACCACTGTGGCCGATATCAACCTGACCGTCACCGAGGAAAGCGGCGGCGTGATTGCCAGCCTGGCAAACCTGCCCGACAGCCCCTCCGTCGATCTGACGCTCACCGGCTCCGGCCCGATTGACGCCTTCACCGCCGATCTGGACCTGTCCACCAACGGGGCGCCCCGCCTGCAAGGGGCTGTCACCCTTGGCGCGCAGCCCTACACCGGCGACGATGTGACGGTGGCTGCGGGGGACCCCGCTCCGATGACCCGCACCTTCACTGTCGATCTTGGCGGCGATGTCACCGCCCTGTTCCTCACCCAGTATCAGGACTTTTTCGGCCCCGATGTGGCGCTGACCACCACGGGGTCCCTGTATCCCAACGGCGCGCTGGACCTGAGCGCGCTGTCGCTGGATGCGCGCGCGATCACGCTTGAGGGCACCCTGTCGCTGGGGGCTGACAAATTCCCCACGGCCTTCGATCTGGACGGTCGCATTTCCAGCCCGGACGGCAGCCCTGTGTTGCTGCCGCTCTCGGGCGAGCCGGTGCGCGTGCAAAACGTCGATCTGCGCGCGCTGTTCGAGGCGGGTGCCAGCGAAGACTGGAACGCCGATATCACCGTCCAGGGGTTCGAGCGCGGCGCCTATTCTGCAGCGGGCGCAACCCTGACGGGGCGCGGCACGATTGCGCGCAACGGCGATGTGGCCACGCAGGCCGACGGGCTGACGGCCGATGTCAGCTTTGATCTCGAGAGTTTGAAAACCGGCGATAGCGATCTGGACACCGCCCTTGGCGAGACCCTTAAAGGCACCGCAGACATCGCCTGGGAGCGCGGCGCGCCAACCGACGTGAAATCCCTGCAAGTGAGCGCAGGCAATGTGCGCCTGACCGCCTCGGCCACCATCGGCGGTCTGGAAAACGGCTATCCGGTGTCAGGCAACGCAACCCTGAGCGCGCCGGATCTGACCCGTTTTGCCGCCGTGGCCGACCGCCCGCTCGCAGGGGCGGTCACCCTCGCGCTCGAAGGGGACGCCGCGCTGCTGGGCGGCGCGTTCGACCTCAAAGCGACGGGCACCGGCACCGATCTTCGGACCGGTATCGACCAGGCTGACAACGTGCTTGAGGGCGAAGCCGCGTTTACGGTGGATGCCAAGCGCGACGAAACCGGCACCACGCTGCGCCAGTTCGACGTGACCACCCCCGCCCTGACCATTTCGGCCAATGGCGATGTGGATGGCGACAATATCGACGTGGCGCTGGACGCGCGCCTCGATGATGCCGCGCGCCTGTCGGACCAGTTGCAAGGGCCTTTGACGCTGACCGGCACGGCAGCGCGCAAGGATGCCGGCCCCTATGAGGTCGATCTGAGCGCCGCTGGCCCATATGACGCGCAGGCCAGCGTGATCGGCTCGGTCTCGCAGGAGGCCATCGACGTGACGATCGACGCCGCAATGCCCGACGTGTCCAAAGTCTATCCCAGTGCCGCCGGGCCGCTCGATGTCAACGGCACCATCAAACGCGCCAGCGCCACCGACCCGATGGATATCGACGTGACCGCGTCGGGTCCCTACAATGCCACCGCCTCGGTGATCGGGGCCGTGTCCAGCGACAAGATCGATGTGCAGATCGCCGCCGCCCTGCCCGACGCTTCGCGCATCGTGGCCCAGACCACCGGCCCCTTTGCCCTGAACGGCAGCGTGAAACGCGAAGGCGCTGGCCCGATTGAAATCAACATGGACGCCAATGGCCCCTACGCGGCGACAACGACGGTGTCGGGGCAAATCGACGGTGGGGATTTCAACCTCGATGTCGATGCGCGCCTGCCCGAACTGGCCCGCGTCGTGCCCGCCGTGTCCGGACCGCTGGGCGTGAGCGGCAATGTCAGCCGCACAGGGGGCGGTGCCTTTGGTGTCAACGTCGATCTGACCGGCCCCGCAGGCACCAAAGCCAAAGTCGCGGGGACCCTGGGGGCGGATGTGTCCAGCGCGGACCTTGCGATCACCGGCACAGCCCCGCTGGGTCTGGCCAACCGCTACACCGATACGGTGTCGGTGACCGGCGCGGCCGCGTTCAACCTGCGCCTCGACGGCCCCTTGGCCCTGTCGTCGCTTGCAGGGACGGTAAACTCGTCGGATGCGCGCGTCACCCTGCCCGCGATGGGCTACGGGTTCAATTTTCCCAGTGCCCAGATCACCCTGTCGGGCGGGCGCTCTACCCTCAATGTCACCGCGCGCTCGGATGACGGGGGGCGGTTCGAAGTCACCGGCCCGTTGAGCCTGTCCAACGGGTTTGACAGCGATCTGACGATCCGGCTGGTGCGCCTGCGTGTCCAGTCCGAAGACCTCTATGTGACCCGCATCAACGGCACGCTGCGCCTTGTGGGGCCATTGACGGGACAACCCCTGCTCTCGGGGGGGCTGACGCTTGAGGAAACCGAAGTAAATATTTCCGCGCCGGTGGGCGGGGGCACCGTGTCCATTCCCGACGTGGTGCACGCGGGCGAAACCAGTGCCGTGGACAGCACCCTCGCGCGCGCCGGACTGGTCGAGACCGACAAGACCTCTGGGGCGACCACCACCACCAGCAGCGCTGGCGGCATTGCCCTGAGGGTGCGGGTCTCGGCGCCCAACCAGATTTTCGTGCGCGGGCGCGGGCTGGACGCGGAACTGGGCGGCTCGCTACAGGTGACGGGCACCACGGCCAACATCGTGCCCGTGGGCCAGTTCAACCTCGTGCGGGGGCGGCTCGACATTCTGGGGAACCGTCTGGACCTGCAAACGGGGAACCTCGTGCTTCAGGGCAACCTTGACCCCACGATCTACCTGCAAGCCACGACAACCACCGAGGATGCCACGATCACCGTAACGGTGTCGGGGTCTGTGTCCGATCCCGAGATCGATTTCTCCTCCTCGCCCGACCTGCCCGATGACGAAATTCTCGCACGGCTGATCTTTGGTCAGGCCCTGTCGGATATTTCACCGCTGCAAGCGCTGCAGCTTGCCCAGGCTGTGGCAACGCTGACCGGAAACGGGGGCGGTTTGATGAATTCGATCCGCGAGCAGTTCGACCTCGACGATCTGGATGTCTCGACCACGGATGACGGCACGCTGGCGGTGTCGGCGGGCAAATACCTGACCGACAACGTCTACACCGACGTGCAGCTCGACGCCGAGGGCAACACCCAGATCAACCTCAACCTCGACGTGACCAAGGATGTCACCGTCAAGGGCGGCGTAAAGGACAGCGGCGAGACCTCTCTGGGGGTGTTCTTCGAACAGGACTACTGAGGCAAAGCCCCCCTATGCAGCCCTCCGGCCCGCCGCGAAAGCGCAGGCCGGGGGGATTACCGGAGGAAGCGCAGGCCGGGGCCTCAGTCTGAAACGGCCTCGACCGCCTCTTGCGCCCCGTCCTGCTCTGCAGGCTCTTGGGTGCCGCGCGCCGGAGTGGCGTCAAACGCGTCAAGAACATCGCGCGCCAGCCCCAGCGCCACAGCGAGATCGCCCAAAATCTGTTCCGAGGCAAAAACCGCCTGCAAACGGCGCAACGCGGCCACCGCGTCGCCGGCGTCAAGTTGGCGCAGTTGCTGTTCGGCCCCCTCAAGGTCGCCCATGCGGCGCAAAGCGGCGGCGGCGATCACCCGCCCCCGCTCATCGCGCGCCGACAGCATCAGTTGCGCCTGTTCGAGCGCCTGCGCATCCTCCCCGCGGCGAAAGGCGTCCAGCGCCAGCGGGATGCGATACCATCCCGGCGGGCTGGCACTGAGCGCCATGGCCTGGTTTACAAGGTCGATCCCCGCCTGCCAATCGCCGCGCTCGGCCAGATACCAGCCACTCACAACGATCATATCGGGGGTTGCGGGATTGAGGCGCATCGCGGTGGTGTAGGACCGCAGCGCCTCGTCCTCGCGCCCCAGCGCCATCAGGATCGACCCGCGATATTCTTCGGCCACGGCGTCTGACGGGTCAAGCCAGACCGCACGGTCCGCCGCCGCCAAAGCATCCGCCAACAAGCCGTCGTCCCGCGTCGCGCCGCTGCGGGTCCAGTCCAGAAACCGCATCATCGACCACGAGGCCCAAATGCGCGCCTCCTGCGGCGTTTCGCGCAAAAAACGGTTCAGGCAAAAGCGGACCCGTGCAGCCTGTGCGGCCTCTTTGGTTTCATCAAAGGCGTGCCAGCGCAGGGTGCAGGTATAGGCCGTTTCCACCGCGGCCTGCGGCGTGCCTGCCGCCTCGCGCGCCTGTGCACGGCGCAACACGTCGCGCGCAACAAACCCCGTGGGGGCGGCAATGGCGACGGCGCTGCGCCGCACAATCGTCTCCAGGCGCGCTTGCCAGATGTCGCGTGCCACCGGCGGGCCGAAGTCGCGCCCGAAACTTTCCTCGACAAACACCGGCAAGGATTCGCGCCCCGACCAGATCACGACACCTTCCAGCGTCGAGGTCAGCGTCAGATCCAGCGCCAGCCCGCCCCCCGTGCGGCGCAAAACCGGCGTCAGAACGTAATCGGCAATCGGGGTCAGGGCGAAACCGAAACTGGGCGCGCGGTCCTGCACGCGCAGCGTGCGAAACGCCGACAGCGCGCGCACCAGATCGGCGTGCAACAACCCGCCAAGACCGTCGCGCAGGTCTTCGGGCAGGGCTGCGGGCAAATCATTGCGCAAGGCCTCGACACGCACCACGGGCATATCCAGGGGTTTGGACTGCGCCCGCGCGCTGGACAGCGGCTCGGAAAACTGTTGCGACATTTGCCATAAAATCCCCGCGATCGCGCCGACCAGAACCGCAGTGGCCACGATCACCGTCAGCACCGGCCAGAGTTTGCGCGCCGACTGGTCCACCGGAAGGCGCGCCTGCGCAGCGCGTGCGGCGCTCAAGGCGTCGCGCTGCGCAGGCGAGGCCACGCGCGCATCGGGGGCAGGCCAGCGGTAGCCCACAAGCGGGCCATCTGTGGCAGGCTGCGCAGGCGCCACCTGCGCCTGCGTGCTACCTGTCGTCGCGCGACGGGCAAACACCAAAGTGTTCTGGCCCACCGGAATGCGCATCGACAGGGCTGCATCGGCCCCCTGCCCGTCGAAATAGGCGTCCAGTAATTTGCGCAGCCGCCCGATTTCAACACGCACGATACTGTCGGTGGATGGGTCGAAATCCCTGCTGCGCCCCAGCACATCAACCGCGATTGCATAGGCTTTGACGGGCGTGCCGGTGACCTCGCAGCGCACCAGATAGCGGAGTAATTTATTCGCCCGTGAGCCGACGCGCAGCACCCCCAATCGCTGCATGCGTACGATTTCGCGTCCTGCGGCGATGCCCGTCGCCTTGGAATTGCCCAGTCCTTCCATAACACGGCCCTTGTGGCCTGCCTCTCCTGTCTTTGTTCGCCCGCCCCTGCGGAGTGGGGGGGCTGTTGCGGTCTGTGCGATCCCGACTGCCTCACTGCAGCGTCACCGAAAATCCGTTGCCTGTCTGTGACACCCGTCAACCGTGTCGGGACTACGTGAAACGACACAGCGCAGCACAGCGCCTCTAAACCTGAGGTTGAATATAGCTCAATTCGCTATATGCTAAAGTGCAATTGCGATATTTACATTTGCGCAGGATCAGGACCAGCACGCTTTGCGCGGGATCAAACGCCCGCCACAAGGCCGATTTCAGACGCACAGATGCCAGTGACGTTTGGCCGTCTTTTTGAAATCCACGGCCAACAGGGCGTGACAAAGCGTTGTTTTCCTTGCCACAGTTGACATTGTACCCGTACGTACTGCCGAAAAGTTTTCCAAAGCGCTATGAGTACGGCCAAAGAAAACGTTTTTTTAGGGTTTGCTTCGATGAGCACTTCTGATGACGATCCGACCCCGGTCGTCACACGCGATCTAACAACACGACAGCGCGAGCGCGTCGCGGCCTCTCTCTATGAGGCAGCCGATCGTGTCGTGGAGGCCGTGCAATTGTCACAGCGCGCCTGCACCATGCCCCCCGCCGAGGCCAGTGCCAAGCTCGATCAGGCGCGCGGCAATGCGCAGGCTCTCGCGCGCGTCGCCCCGCCCCAAGCGCAGGCTCTGCTGTTTCGCCACGGTTGGATGTTCGACGTTCTGGCGGATCTTCACGCCTATGCCGAGGATCAGGGCATGACCCGCGTCGGCGCGGAAATGGCGCGCACCCTCAAGACCCTGTCTGTGGAATTGCGCGCCCTGGAAAGCGAGATGATGGCGGGCGAGCCGCTGGTGCCCTGCCCCCAGTTCAGCGCCAGCAAACATACAGGCGACGCCGCAAATACCCCCCTGCGCCTGACCCCCGCCAAGTCGCGCTGCACTCACGACGGGTGACGCGCAAGCCGTCCGTTTTTCTTGACGAAATCCACAATTTCAGAGGCTGGACGTGCGCCCGCAAGCCGTGCGACTTCGCGCCCGTTTTGAAACAGGATCAACAGGGGGATGCCGCGAATGGCGAATTTGGCGGATACCTCACTGTAGGCTTGCGTGTCGATTTTTGCAAAGCGCGCATGGCCCTTGAACAGGCTTGCCGCTTTGGAAAATTCCGGGGCCATCTGGCGGCACGGCCCACACCAGGGCGCCCAGAAATCGACCACTACGGGCACATCGTCCATGGCTTTGACCTTGCCCAAGGTGATCGGGTCCAATTCTGCCACTTTGCCCGACATCAACGGATCGCCGCAGGTGCCACATTTGGGCCCTGCGCTCAGACGCTCGACGGGCAGGCGATTGCCCTGCCCGCAGGTCATGCAGGCCAGTTTCACCGCTGATTTGTCCAAAGTTCCGGCCATCTTCGCCTCCATATTCACATCAAGGCATATATCGGTTGCGCGCGGCACAAACACAAGGCCCCGCAACAGAGCTGTCGCGGGGCGTTTTATGTCTAGTCAGCCTCGATGTAGTGTTCGGGCGGGGGGCATTGGCAGATCAGGTTGCGGTCCCCAAAGGCATTGTCCACCCGTCCCACGGGCGGCCAGTATTTGTCGACCGTGAAGGCCCCCGGCGGGAAACAGCCCTGCTGGCGCGAATAGGGGCGATCCCAGTCCGCCGTCAGGTCGAGCACCGTGTGGGGGGCGTTTTTCAACGGGTTGTTGTCGCGCGGCATCTCGCCCGCTTCAATCGCCACCATTTCGGCATGGATCGACAGCATCGCCTCGCAAAAGCGGTCAAGCTCGGCTTTGACTTCGGATTCCGTCGGCTCGATCATCAGCGTCCCCGCGACGGGAAAGCTCATCGTCGGGGCATGGAACCCGCTATCCACCAGCCGTTTGGCCAGATCGTCAATGGTGGTATCGGTGCGCTCGCACAATGCGCGCGGGTCGATGATGCACTCATGCGCAACGCGTCCCTGTTTGCCCTTGTAAAGCACGTCAAACGCCCCTTCGAGCCGCTTGGCAATGTAGTTGGCGTTCAGGATGGCCACTTTCGTGGCCTGCGTCAGGCCCGCCCCGCCCATGAGCCGGCAATAGGCCCATGAAATGGGCAGGATGGAAGCCGAGCCATAGGGTGCCGCGGACACGGGGCCTTCTTCGCCCCCCAGCTCGGGGTGACCGGGAAGAAAGCGCTCAAGGTGCTTTTTCACGCCGATCGGCCCCATGCCGGGACCGCCGCCGCCATGCGGAATGCAAAAGGTCTTGTGCAGGTTGAGGTGGCTCACGTCCGACCCGATTTCACCGGGCTTGGCAATGCCCACCATCGCGTTCAGGTTCGCACCGTCCAGATAGACCTGACCGCCGAACTCATGGGTGATGTTGCAGACTTCCTTGACCGACTCCTCGAAGACCCCGTGGGTCGAGGGATAGGTGATCATGCAGGCCGCCAGCCTTTCGCCCGCCGCCTGCGCCTTGGCACGAAAATCATCCAGGTCGATGTCGCCATTGGCGCGGGCTTTGACCACCACCACCTTCATGCCGCACATCTGCGCCGTCGCCGGGTTGGTGCCATGGGCTGAAACGGGGATCAGACAGACATCGCGCGCGCCCTGCCCGTTGGCCCGGTGATAGGCCTTGATCGTCATCAGACCCGCATATTCACCCTGCGCGCCGGAATTGGGCTGCATCGACATGGCGTCATAGCCGGTGATCTCGCACAGCTTGGCCGCGAGGTCCTCGATCATTTCCGCATAGCCCTCGGATTGATCCTTGGGCGCAAAGGGGTGGATGGCGTTGAATTCGGGCCAGGTGATGGGCATCATTTCAACGGCGGCGTTGAGCTTCATCGTGCAAGACCCCAAGGGGATCATCGCGCGATCCAGCGCCAGATCACGATCCGCCAGACGGCGCATGTAGCGCATCATTTCGCCCTCGGCGCGGTTCATGCCGAAAATCGGATGGGTCAGATAGGCGCTTTCGCGCACCAGCGTCTCGGGAAAGCCCAAGCCCGCCCAACCGCCTGTCACCGTGGCGTCATGGCCAAAAGCGCGCCAGACTTTGGTGATCACCTCCGCGTCGGTCATTTCATCGACGGAAATCGCGATCCGGTCGCTGCCCACAGGGCGCAGGTTGATGCCCTCGGCCACCGCAGAGCGCAAGATCACCCCCTGCATCGCCCCGACCTTGACCGTGATCGTATCGAAAAACGCATCCGGTTCCACGTCAAAGCCCGAGGCTTTCAGCCCCCCCGCCAGGGTGACGGCGCTGGTGTGAATGCGCTCGCCAATCGCGCGCAGACCCTGAGGGCCGTGGAACACCGCATAGAACGAGGCCATAACCGCCAGCAGCGCCTGCGCCGTACAGACGTTCGAGGTCGCTTTTTCACGGCGGATGTGTTGCTCGCGGGTTTGCAGGGACAACCGGTAAGCGCGGTTGCCGCGCGCATCGACCGATACGCCGACAATCCGGCCCGGCATCGCGCGTTTCATCGCGTCGCGGCAAGACATAAAGGCCGCATGCGGCCCGCCAAAGCCCATCGGCACGCCAAAGCGCTGCGCCGATCCCACGGCGATATCCGCGCCCATCGCGCCGGGATCCTTGAGCATGGTCAGCGCCATCAGGTCGCTCGCCATGATGGCAACTGCCTTGGCTTCATGCAGCGCCGCGATCGGGGCGGAAAAATCCTGCACATCGCCAAAGGTGCCCGGATACTGGAAAATCGCGCCAAAGACCTTTTCGGCCTCCAGCGTTGCGGGATCGGCGATGATCAACTCGATATCCAGCGGTGCCGCGCGGGTTTTCATCACCGCAATGTTTTGCGGGTGGCAGTTTTCATCGATGAAAAACGCCCGCGCCTTGGATTTGGACACGCGCTGGGCCATGGTCATCGCTTCTGCGCAGGCCGTGGCCTCATCCAGCAGCGAGGCATTGGCGACCGGCAGGCCGGTCATATCCGACACCATCGTCTGGAAATTCAAAAGCGCCTCAAGCCGCCCTTGGGCGATTTCGGGCTGATAGGGGGTATAGGCCGTGTACCACGCGGGGTTTTCGAGAATGTTGCGCTGGATGGCGGGCGGCGTCGCCGTGCCGTAATAGCCCTGCCCGATCAGCGAGACCATTACGCGGTTCTTGCCGGCAACTTTGCGCATATGCCCCAGCACCTCGTGCTCGGTCATCGGCCCCCAGCTGAGCGGCGTGTTCTGGCGGATGCCCAGCGGCACCGTCTCGTCGATCAGCGCATCCAGAGACCGCGCGCCCACCACCTCCAACATGGCCGCCATTTCATCCGGCGAGGGGCCGATGTGGCGGCGGTTGGCAAAATCATAAGGGTTATAGGTGGTGGGCGTATAGGTCATGCCGGATCAGCCTGCGTGTCTATGTGGTGAAAAGGGGGACCGTGCCGCCAAAGGGCCGCACGATCCAAACGGGTATCGCAGCGCCACAGGCGGCGCTGACAGGGCCTTAGCCGACGAATTTGTTGTACTGGCTTTCGGTCATGAAATCGTCGAGCACGGACATGTCCTCGATCTTCATCTTGAAGAACCAGGCCTCCCCGAGCGGATCGTCATTCACGGCCGAGGGGTTTTCCACCAGCGGGCTGTTCACCTCGACAATTTCGCCGTCCAGCGGCGCAAGAATGTCGGAGGCCGCTTTGACGCTCTCGATCACAACGACTTCGTCGTCCTTTGAGACGGTCGTGCCCTCATCGGGGAGTTCGACGAACACAATGTCGCCCAGCTGGGTGGCGGCGTGTTCGGTGATCCCGACCACAACCAGATCGTCTTCGACGCGGAGCCACTCATGTTCTTCGGTAAAATGCATAGCGTTATCCTGCTGTTAGCGCTTGTAGGTAGAGGGTCGAAAGGGCATGGGCGCGACCACGACGGCCAGGCGCTTGCCCCGCAATTCGGCGAAAACCTGCGTGCCATCGGCACTGAGGGCCTCAGGCAGATAGCCCATGGCCACCGGCGCCCCCACCGTGGGGCCAAAGCCGCCCGAGGTGATGGTGCCGATCTGCGTGTCGCTGTCGGCGCTGGCAAACAAGGGCGTGCCCTCGCGCATCGGCGCGCGGCCCTGCGGCAGCAAACCGACGCGCAGCCGCTCGGGGCCGCGCTCGAGTTCGGGCAGGATCACATCGGCGCCCAAAAAACCACCCGCGCGCGCGCCTGCCGTGCGGCGGACCTTCTGGATCGCCCAGGCGATATTGCCCTGCGCCGGTGTTGTCGTGGTGTCCAGATCATGGCCATAGAGACACAGCCCCGCCTCAAGGCGCAGGCTATCGCGCGCCCCAAGACCGATGGGGGCGACCTCGTCCATCTCGCACAGGCTGCGCGCAAAGGCGATGGCGTGATGGGCGGGCACGGAAATCTCGAACCCGTCTTCGCCGGTATAGCCCGAACGCGACACCCAATAGTCGATGCCACCGACGGTAAAGCGCAGGCTATCCATGAATTTCATCGCTGCCACTTCGGGAACCAAGCGCGCCAGCGCCTGTTCGGCCAGCGGCCCCTGCAAGGCCAAAAGCGCGCGCTCGTGCAACACTTCGACGTTCACATCGTCGGGCAACTCCGCCATCAAATGGGCGATATCGGCCTCCTTGCAGGCCGCATTGACCACCAGAAACAGGCAATCCCCCGCATGGGCAATCATCAGATCGTCGGAAATCCCGCCCGAAACCGTGGTAAAGACACCGTAGCGCTGGCGGGTGGGTTTGAGACCCAGCACATCCACCGGCACCAGCGCCTCAAGCGATTGCGCCACATAATCCACACCGCGCGCCGAGCGCAGGATCACCTGGCCCATGTGGCTGACATCGAACAAACCGGCAGCACTGCGCGTATGCAGATGTTCCTTCAAGACGCCCATCGGATATTGCACGGGCATCTCATAGCCTGCGAATGGCACCATTTTTGCGCCCAGATCACGATGGAATTGCGCCAACGGCGTCTGTTTGAGATCGCTGGGATGCGCTCCGGTCATCGATCGTCCTTCCCCGCCGGAACACGCACACGCCGGGCCTTGCCCGTGACGCGATACGCCCGACACCTGTCCACGGGGTGATCCCCCGCCAGATGCCCCCTCTGTCCTTGCGCCTGAGATCGTTATCCCTTCGGCGGGCGCCATGATGCGCCTCTCTCCAGAGTTCTTGGTGCCGCGAAGGTCCATTTGCCTGAGAGTTTACCGGGGCGGTTGCTCCTTCGGCACTGGTGACCAGTTCTCCCAACGCGGGCTGTCTTTTTCCATAGCCAGCCCCGTTGATTCCGGCAAGAGCACGAATGCACCTGAGCGCAGGGAAATCCGGCAACAGAGTATTTTTCCAGCAAAAAGCCCGAGGGCGGCGTGCGACCTCGGGCTTCGTTGGAACGGTTAGAAGGCTTAGAGCTTGGGCTGCTTTTGCAACAGCGGCAGAACGGCCGACATGTCAGGACCGTGATCCATGCCTGTCAGCGCGCGGCGCAACGGCATGAACAGGCCACGCCCCTTGCGCCCCGTTTCGCTTTTAACGTCGGCCGTCCACGTACCCCAGCTGTCTTTGTCGAAGGGGAAGGCCGGCATCAGACCAAACGCGGTCTTGATGAAATCGGCGTCTTCCTCGGCAATGACCGGGGTCGCGCCATTGGCAAAAAGATCCCACCAGTCGCGCATGTCGGATTTCACGGTAATATTGTCGCGCACGACCATCCAGAAATCCTCGCCCTGTGCGTCGGGCACGCCCAGAGCGGCGACATCGGCCGCGACATCGGCAAAGGGTTTGGACTGGTTGATGCGCGCGGTCAGCGGCTTGAGGTCTTCGGCGTCGAATTTGGTCGGCGCTGCGCCGAAATGCGACAGATCGAACCCTTCGATCAGCTCGGCCATCGTGCTGCGCAGCTCGACCGGCTGCGACGAGCCAAGGCGCGCCATCAACGACAAAAGCGCCATCGGCTCGATCCCCGCCGCGCGCAAATCGCGCAGCGCCAAAGTGCCCAGACGTTTGGACAGGGCCTCGCCCTGCGGGCCGGTGAGAAGCGAGTGGTGGGCAAAGCTTGGCACCGTGCCGCCCAGCGCCTCGATGATCTGGATCTGGGTCGCGGTGTTGGTCACGTGATCGGACCCGCGCACCACATGGGTGATGCCGAAATCCACGTCATCACAGACCGAAGCCAGCGTATAGAGGAACTGCCCGTCGGCACGGATCAGCACCGGATCGGACACAGAGGCCGCGTCGATGGAGATATCGCCAAGGATGCCATCCACCCAGGTGATCCGTTCCTGATCCAGCTTGAAACGCCAGTGTCCCGCCCCACGCTCGGCGCGCAGTTTGGCCTTTTGCGCGTCATCAAGCGCAAGGCCCGCGCGGTCGTAGACGGGCGGCTTGCCCATGTTGAGCTGTTTCTTGCGTTTGAGGTCCAGCTCGGTCGGCGTTTCGAAACACTCGTAAAAGCGTCCCTTGTCGCGCAGGTCTTGCGCGGCCTGCTCATAGCGCTCGAGCCGCGAGGATTGCGTTTCCAGGCGGTCCCAGGTCAGGCCCAGCCATTCGAGGTCCTCTTTGATCCCGTCGACATATTCCTGTTTGGAACGTTCGGGGTCGGTATCATCCATGCGCAGGATGAATTCGCCGCCCGACTTGCGCGCGATCAGGTAGTTGAACAAGGCGGTGCGCAGGTTGCCGATGTGGATAAAGCCGGTGGGCGAGGGCGCGAAACGGGTAACGGTCATGAGCTGGTCTCCTGTTGCGCTTCCTCTTTCACAACGGCCCGCAATTGTCCATATCAGGGAGACGTGCGCCCCGCTGCGCGCGCATTTACGAAAGGTTTGGCCCGTGCCCGCACCCACTGACCCCCAGCCCGCGTCCCCCTCCGGCTCGACGTCGCGTGTCACCGACCGCATCGCGCCGGATCTGGCGACCATCGAAACCATCGCGCGCGAAACCATCGCCGCCCTGCCCGCCGCTTTCGTCGATGCCGCCGCAGCCTTGGCCGTGCATGTGATGGATTTCGCACCCGACGACCTGTTGGGCGAAATCGGGATAGAGGATGCCTTCGAATTGACCGGCCTCTACACCGGCATTCCCATGACGGAAAAATCGGTGATGGATCAGGCCCTGTCGCCCGATGCCATCTGGCTGTTTCGCCGCCCCATTCTGGATGAGTGGTGCGCGCGCGGCAACATCGGGCTGACCGCCCTGGTCGCCCATGTCACCGTGCATGAGGTCGCGCATCACTTTGGCTGGTCCGATGACGACATTGCCGCCATCGACCGCTGGTGGGAATAAGCGCCCTCAGGCGACGGCGGCCTGCTCTTGGGCCTGCAGTGACAGACGCACCATTGTCTGGTTCAACAGGATATAGGCGATTTCGCCAAAGGTGGCCGGTCCCGTGAAGGTGCCGGTCTTTTTGCCCTCCAGCTCGCCGTAAAGGAAATTGAGGATACAATTGCACGACAGCTCGTTGGCGCCATCGCCGCTGGCACGTTTGGCAAAGGCCTCCGCATAGGCGCCCGGCGAGCGCGCAAGGCGATATTCGACCCCCGCGACGACCGGCGCGTAAAACGACACGCCGGATGTATCAACCGATTGAAAAGACACGTTGATCATCGCACCGGCGTAATTGGCGACCAGCGGGAGCTGGATGTCGATTCCCTGCTCCTCGACATAGGCTGCAAAATCAACGTCCCGCCCGTTCACCAGCGCACGTGTTGCGGAAAACCCGTCGTCGTGGAACACCAGTACATCGGCATCTTCATCCTGTTCAAAGAGGTTCAGGATATCGAGATCCGCGTATTGGTCCTGCCCCAGTTCGACGTGCAAAACTACCGCCCCCTCGCTATGCGCGGTGCCTGTCGCCCCGTCATAGACCAGCGGTTTCTCAGTCTCGGGTCCGTCGATATGCTTGCCGGTGATCCAGCCCATCAGCGGCTGGTCAAACACGCCCGCATAGCTGCTGGCGTGCAGTGCAAAATCGAAATGCGCCTGAGAAAAGGCCGGAATGAGGATCATCGACAGCCCGTTGTCAAAGCGGTTCATCGTCAGATTGCGCAGATCCTCCCCCGCATAGAGCACCGCACGCGCGGCCGTCGCATCTTCGATCTGGGTTACGAAAATATTGTCGTGGTCAACGCATCCGCCCTCTTGGGTGACGAAATAGACGGTCGTGCCGCCGATCCACTGGCCCTTGGGCAACTGCGAGAGCGCCGCGCGCGACCCCGCAAGCAACAACACCGCGCCGCTTTGGATCAGATCCGTGACCTGTGCCACACTCATGAGACTGTTTTTCATTCCATTTACTCCTGCACGCTTAACACTCTGCCCGCGCTACACTCTGCCCGCGCTACACTCTGCCCGCTTTACGTTCTGCCCGCTTTACGTTCTGCCCGCGGCCTATCGGCACCGCGCGCTTCGAGCGGCGTTAGAAATGCGCTAGATCCTTCAGCGCAAAGGCATTTTTTTCGAAATAGGCCCGCAGCTCGTTGATTTTCGCCATCATCTCAGCGGGAGCGCCTTTGACTTCTCGTCGCAAGCGCGTGACCAGAATTTTGGTCGCCAGCGACGCCGCCGACAGATCTTTTTCAGAAGTCAGAACCCGTGTCCAACAGGGGTCATTCGCGGTTGGCACCATGATGCGCTCCTCGACAAGCCAAACAAAGATGCGCCTGTTTTACGGGTGATTCCCTAAGGCACCGTTTACGGCGTCATGCTCTGGACAAAAACAACGCCCTCACGCTTGCGTGACATCGCTCGTTGCTGCACCCCGCTGTGCTACCTTTGGACAAAGCAACTGATCTGGAGACTTCCATGCGCGACGCCACCAAGACCTCTCGCCGTGCCGTTTTGGCCGGTTCGGCGGCCCTGCCCTTTGCGGCAGCCGCCACCCTACGCCCCGCCGCAGCCCAAGAGGCCATTGCTGCCGCCCCCGACGCCCCCAAAGTGCCGACTGTTCCCACCCATCGCAGCATCAAGCTGGGCGATTTCGAAGTGACCGCCCTGCTGGCGGGCACCAACACCCGCACGCAACCGCATGAGATTTTCGGGGCGAACGCCAGCGACGAAACCTTTGCAGCGGTCGCTGAGGCGAACTTTATTCCCGCTGACAAGGCCCAGTTTTTCTACACGCCAACGCTGGTAAAAACCGCCACGGACCTCGTGCTGTTTGACACGGGCTTCTCGGGCGAAGGGCTGGTGAGCGCGCTCACCAGTGCCGGCTACAGCGCCGATGATGTCACCCAAGTCGTGATTACCCACATGCACGGTGACCACATCGGCGGGCTGATGACGGCGGGCAGCGCGACCTTCGCCAATGCCGCCTATACGACCGGCGCCACGGAGTTCGACCATTGGGCGGCGGCGGGAAATGACGGGTTCGAGGCCAATGTGCGCCCGCTGGCAGATCGTTTCTCCATGATCAACGAGGGCGACAGCCCCGTGTCGGGCATCACGGCCGTGAATGCTTTTGGCCATACGCCGGGCATGTTTGCCTATATGCTCGAAAGCAACGGCGCGCAGATGCTGCTGGGGGCAGATTTTGCCAACCACTACGTGTTTTCGCTGGCCTATCCTGATTGGGAAGTGTCCTTTGACACCGACAAGGCGCAGGCTGCAGCGACCCGCAAGCGCCTTTTGGACATGCTTGCGACCGATCGCCTGCCCTTCCTGGGGTATCACATGCCCTTCCCCGCGATGGGCTATGTCGCCAAGGGTGGCCTGCGCGAGGACGCCAGCTATTCCTATGTGCCTGCGTCCTACCAGTTCCTCCTCGACAGCTAAACATCCGGCTACACCGACAAAAAGGCCCACAAAAAGGCCCGCAAAAAAGCCCCGTGCAGAGCGCTGCGCGGGGCCTTTTACGTTCAAACTGGCGGGCTGTGCGCCTCTGTGGCTTTAGCCAAGCAGTTTTTTGGAAATCTCGACCAGACGCGTGGCTTGGTGCGCAACGGCGGCCTTGCCTTTGTCGTCGAATTTACCGGCAATGGCGGAGTAGCCGTAGGGGTTGCCACCGGCTTCAGCGATCGAGCCGTCGGTGAACCCGGGAGCGACAATGATCGAGCCCCAGTGCATGAAGGTGGTGTAGAGCGACTGCAACGTCGTTTCCATCCCGCCGTGCATGTTGCCCGTCGAGGTGCTTGCGGTCACGGCTTTGTTGGCCAAAGCGCCCGTGTACCAAACACCGCCCAGCGTGTCGATGAAGGCGCGCAGCTGGCTGGCGACCACCCCGAAACGGGTGGGGGCGGCAAAGAAATAGGCATCCGCCCATTCCATATCCGCAGGGGTTGCGGCCGGAATGTCGGAGGTTTTTTCCGCCTGGGCTTTCCATGCGTCCTGCCCTTCGACGACCTCGGCGGGGGCGGTTTCAGCGACGCGCAGCAGGCGCACTTCTGCGCCAGCGGCCTCGGCAGCGCGTTGGGCTTCGAGAGCGACGGCGTGGTTGGTGCCGTAGGTGGAGTAGAAAATGATCGCGACTTTGGGTTGTGCCATGGGAGGGCTCCTTTCGAGCGAATGGACAAAATCTGCGGCTCAGGTGAGGTTGCAGGGCCGCTTGCCCCTGACCTAGCGCCTGTGCGGCGGCATCGCCACTCGCAGAATGCGCACGCATGCTGCGCGGCTGCGCACAGCCACCCCTCAGGCGTGTTGCGTGGCGCTCTGGGCCGTGGCCAGCGCCAGACCGTCCACCACCGCTGTCATCACCTCGGAAAATTCGTGCTGCGCGTCGGGCAGAACCGCGCGCACGGCCTCGGGCACCACCGACATCAAGGAAGAGCCGCCCACAAACACCACCGAGCCAACCGCCTCGGGCGCAAGGCTTGCGCGGGTCAGCGTTTCGCGCACGGCCTCGACCAGATCGGCGCGATGCGCGGCCAGCGCCCCCTCCAGCCCCGCGCGATCCACATCGGCGGCCAGTCGTTTTTCAACCACCGAGAGGTCGATTTTCCCCTGCCCTGCCTTGTTCACCGCGATTTTGCCGCGCTCGACCGCAAAGGCGATTTCATGGCCCAGCTCGGCCTCGATCACCTCGACCAGACGGCCCAGTTTTTCCGGCTCGACCGCGAGGCTTTCGAGGTCTTCGACCAGCCGCATCGTTTCGCGCGTGTAAAGAAAGGGGATCTTTTCCCAGGTCGCAAGGTCGTTGAACAGGGTGTTGGGGATCGGCAGCAGGCCTTTGCCCATCTCGCGGCGCACCTGCCCGCCGTAGCCCAAAAGCGGCATGGCATGGCGCAGGCTGACCGCGTGATCGAAATTGGTGCCCCCCAGCCGGATACCGTGCGACGACAGAATATCGGCGCGCCCCTGCGTGGAGCGGAACAGCGAAAAATCCGACGTGCCGCCGCCGATGTCGACGATCAGCCCGATTTGGCCCGCCTCGCTCAACCCATGCGCGGCCAGTGCCGCGGCTTCGGGTTCGGGCAGAAACGCGACATGGGTAAAACCGGCGGCGAGATAGGCGTCGCGCAGATCAATTTCGGCCTGCGCATCCATCGCCGCGTCGCGCGAGTGAAAATGCACAGGACGCCCCGACAGCGCGCGGGTGACAGGCTGGCCGAACTGGTCCTCTGCGGCCTTGCGCAGCCGTTCCAGAAACAGCGTGATGATATCGAGCAGCGTGCGCCGCTTGCCCGCGATCAGGCGGGTTTCGCGCAGCAAAGGCGTGCCCAGCACCGATTTGAGCGCACGCATGTAGCGCCCCTCGTCGCCCGCGATCAGCGCGGCCTGCGCGGCGCGCCCGATCTTCATCCCGCCGCGGTTGTCGAAAAACACGGCCGTGGGCAGCGTGTCCTCGCCCCCCTCGACCAACAGCCGGTAGGGGGCGCCGTTCACCAAGACCGCCGCGGCCGAGTTGGAGGTGCCAAAATCAATACCCAAAGTGATCTCGTACATGGCGCGCGCTCCGCTGGTCGATGGACTGAAAGACGCGGCTTTTAGATCATGCCCGCGTGCCGTTCAAGGCCACAATCAAGTGGTGTCGCGCCAGCGGTTGGCGATGGGATAGCGGCGATCCAGCCAGAAGGCCCGCGGGGTCAGCCGCGCGCCCGGTGCGGATTGAAAGCGTTTGTATTCCGAAATGTAGAGCAGATGTTCGACCCGTTTGACCGTGTCGCGCTCAAAGCCCGCCGCGACAAGTTCCGCGACCGATTCCTCGCGATCCACGAGGCCTTCGAGGATGGCATCCAGCACCTCATAGGGCGGCAGGCTGTCGTCGTCGCGCTGGTCGGGGCGCAGCTCTGCCGAGGGCGGTTTGTCGATGATCGAAACGGGGATGACTTCGCCTGCCGGGGCCAGCATCCAGGGACGGTGGTTGGCGTTACGCCAGCGGCACTGTTCGAACACGCGGGTTTTGTAGAGGTCTTTGATCGGGTTGTAGCCGCCGTTCATGTCGCCATAAATCGTGCAATAGCCCACGGCCATTTCCGATTTATTGCCCGTGGTCAGCAACATTTCCCCGAATTTGTTCGACATCGCCATCAGGAGCAGCCCACGCAGGCGGCTTTGGATGTTTTCCTCGGTGGTATCGGCGGCGCGGCCTGCAAAGAGGTCGGCCAGCGTGTCCGTGATCGCGTCGCGACCTGCGGAAATCGGCACAAAGTCATAGGGGCAGCCCAGGCGTTGGGCGCAGTCCTTGGCATCGTCCAGCGACCCTTGGGAGGTATATTCCGAGGGCAGCATCACGCAGCGCACGTTCTGGGGGCCGATCGCATCGGCGGCAATCGTGGCGACAATCGCGCTGTCGATCCCGCCCGACAGGCCCAACAGCACCTTTTTGAACCCCGATTTGCGCAGGTAATCGCGCAAGGCCAGCACCATCGCGTGATAGTCCTGTTCGTAGTCCACCGGGGTCGCGGTGATCGCGCCTGCGCTGGCTTCCCAGCCCTCCTCTTTGACGATGAAGTCAACATGGCGGACCTCTTCCTCGAAGGTCTTGAACTGATGGGCAATTTTGCCGTGACGGTTGAGCACGAAAGACCCGCCGTCGAAAATCTGGTCGTCCTGCCCCCCCACCATATTGAGATAGACCATCGGCAGACCCGTCTCCACCACCCGCCCCACCATCAGCCCGAGGCGGCGGTCGTGTTTGGCGCGATAATAGGGCGAACCATTGGGCACCAACAGGATTTCAGCGCCCGATTCAACCAGCGTTTCGGGCACTTCGACGTGCCATGCGTCCTCGCAGATCGGAGTTCCGATGCGCAGCGGGCCGATGCGATAGGGGCCGGTGATATCACCGCTGTCAAAGAGGCGCACCTCGTCAAACACGGTTTCATTCGGCAGATTATGTTTCAAAACAACCACCTGCACGCGCCCCTCGGCCAGCACCCAATAGCCGTTATACAGCTTGTCCCCATAGGCATAGGGCGCGCCGACACCGATGGCGGGGCCGTCTGCTGTCAGCGGGGCCAAGGCCTCGACGGCCTGCATGCAGGCGGTGGTAAAGGCGGGTTTCATCACCAGATCCTGGGTCTGATAGCCCGCAATGAACATTTCCGGCAGGGCCAGCATATCCGCGCCTGCGCTCTTGGCCTCGGCGTAGACGGCACGCAGGCGGTCGGCATTCTCGCCAATCGCCCCGACGGTCGGGTTGAGCTGGGCGAGGGTCAGGCGAAACGTGGCGGCACTGTCGGGCATGGTCGGTCCTTGGGAGGGTGGCAGGCAGGGTGGTGAGCAAGGTGTCAGGTGAGGCGGGCGGTCATCTTGGCCAAAGGTGTAGCCCGCGACATGCCCGAGGGAAAGGGCAAGGGAAAGCCGATCCGCCGCAAAAGCGCGCGAATCCATTTGCCACTCATTGGCCCTCCCCCTAACCTGCGGACGAAATAACACGCCAGCCCGCCTGCGTTGTGCGCCTGCCTGCGTTGGGCGATTGTGCACCGACGCCCATCGCCGCCAGTGCCCCGTGTTTGCCCGCCCTCGTTTCTGACCGCCCCGGTCAGTGCCTTCGCGCGCTTTAACGGCGCAAAGACAACCGAAAAGAGCCCCCGTGACCCGCACTGTGACCCGCACTTTCGTGACCCGCTTTCTGCCCGCTCTGCCCGCAGCCTCTCTGACCGCCGTCTCTTTGCCCGCTGTCTTGGGCCTCACAACCGCGCTGGCCTTTGGCCCGCTGGCCGCCCTTGCCCAGGACACCAGCGCCACCACCAAGCAATATGACGAGGGTGGCATCTATGAGGGCGCATTCACCAACGGGGTGCAAAACGGCATCGGCACCTACCGCCTGCCAGACGGATTCGAGTATACCGGTGAATGGGTGATGGGCGTGATCGAAGGCCAAGGCATAGCCAAATACCCCAATTTCTCGGTCTATGAGGGGCATTTTTCCGCCGGAAAACCCGATGGCACCGGCAAGATCACCTATCCCGATGGCGGCACCTATGAAGGCGACTGGGTGGCGGGCACCATCACGGGTGAAGGCCGTGCGACCTATGCGGGCGGTGTGACCTATGAGGGCAGCTTCAAGGACGGGTTGCACGATGGCGTGGGCCGCATGACCGGCCCCGACGGCTATGTCTACGAAGGTGATTGGGTGGCGGGTGCCAAAGAAGGCACGGGCAAGGTCACGCATACTGACGGCTCGACCTATGTCGGCGCCATGGCCGCCAATGCGCGCAACGGTGCGGGCGTGTTGACCTTTCCCAACGGCTACTCCCTTGATTGTACGTGGGTTGATAACCTCTGCGAGGGCACGGGCACGCTTACCCAACCGGGCGGCGACACCTATGTCGGGGATCTGGTGGGGGGCAAGCGCGAGGGCACGGGAACCGTCACCTACGCCAATGGCGACAGCTACGAGGGCCAGTTCGTGGCCGACAAACGCCAAGGCAGCGGCACCTTCACCGGCACCGACGGTTATGAATATGTCGGGGATTGGGTCGAGGGCCGCATCGAGGGCAAGGGCCGTGTGACCTATCCTGATGGCTCGGTCTATGAGGGCGATTTTCTGGACGACCTCCCCCACGGCACGGGCACCATCACCTATACCGGCGGCACGACCTATACGGGCGCGTGGCAATATGGCGTGATCGAGGGCACGGGCGTGCTGACCTATGCCAACGGGCTGGTCTACGAGGGCGCGTTCCACAACGCCAAAAACGAGGGCAAGGGTCGCATGACCTACACCGACGGCTTTGTCTACGATGGCGACTGGGTCGCAGGCGAGCGCGAAGGCCAAGGGGTTGCCACCTACGCCGATGGCACCCGCTACGAGGGCGGCTTTGTGGCCGGAAAGCGCGAGGGTATGGGCACGCTCACGATGCCCTCGGGCTTTACCTACGAGGGCGAATGGAAAGCGGGCGAAATCGAGGGCACGGGGGTGGCGACCTATGCCAATGGCGACCGCTACGAGGGCAATTTCGCCGCTGGAAAACGTCAAGGCGCTGGCGTGATTCTCTATGCCAGCGGCCAGACCGCTTCGGGGCGCTGGGAGGACGGGGAGCTGGTGGAACCGACCCCCCAAGAGGACAGCAGCCAAGAGGACAGCGGCCAAGAGGACAGCGGCCAAGATAGCACCGCGCAATCCCAAAGCGATGCGGGGGCGGGCGAATAGCCTTTTACCACGCCACCTCGCGACCGCTCCAGTCGAAAAACAGGCCGCTGTCGGTCGAGGCGCGCGCCTCGAGCACCGCGCAAAGATGCTCTGCCGCCCCCTGAGGCGTCTGTTTTTCACGTTTGAAATCCCGGGTAAATTCGGTTGCCACCGTTCCGGGATGATAGGCGATAAGGCAGGCGTTGGGGTGGCTGCGCGCCAATTCGATTGCAGCCGTGTGGACCAGTTGGTTGAGGGCGGCTTTGGCGGCGCGATAGGCGTACCAGCCCCCCATGCGGTTATCCCCGATGGAGCCGACCCGCGCTGACAGCACCGCGACTTTCGCGTCGCCCTTGCGCGCCAACAGGCGCGGCAGGTGGCGCAACACCAGCGCCGGACCAATGGCATTCACCGCAAACTGATCCGCAAGCGCCTCTGCCGTAACCTCGCGCAGGGATTTTTCAGGCGCCCGCCCGGCTCCGGCCAATTGCCCCGTCGCCACGACAAGCCGATCAAAGGTCCCCTCAACGGCGCGCATCCCCTGCTCGACGCTATCCGCGTCCCGCAAATCGAATCCGGTCTCGCGCCGCGATAGTGCGACGACCTCAACCCCTTGGGAGCGGTATCGCGCCGTGACAGCCCGCCCGATTCCCCCAGTTGCGCCGATGACCAAAGCCCGCATGACATCCTCACTTTCTGTCAGGGGGCTACGCGCCGGGGCGCATTTTGGTTCACTTTGAGCTTTTCATTATGACGCGGCGGGCTATAGTCCGCCCCATGACAATGATGACCGCACCCCGATCCTGTGCTGCCTTGCCCGCCTCCGGCGTGGCCCTTTGTCGTGCTCCCCTTGTGGGCCTGCTTCTTCTTAGCTGCCTCTGAGCGTGCCTTGCGGCGCGTCGCTCGGAGGTGGAGTTAGCGCTGCAAATCACCCCACAAGCTAAGACCAGATATAGAGAATTCCTGACATGACCCAGACCGACAAAGACCGCGTGCTGATTTTTGACACCACTCTGCGCGATGGTGAACAATCCCCCGGCGCCACAATGAGCCACAACGAAAAGATGGAAATTGCCACGCTGCTCGACGAGATGGGCGTGGACATCATCGAAGCGGGGTTTCCCATCGCCTCCATCGGCGATTTCGAAGCGGTGAGCGAGATTGCCAAACTGGCAAAAACCGCGACGATCTGCGGTCTGGCGCGGGCGAATATCGGTGATATCGACCGCTGCTGGGAAGCGGTAAAACACGCAAAATCCCCGCGTATTCATACGTTTATCGGCACATCGCCGCTGCACCGTGCGATCCCCAACCTCGACATGGACCAGATGGCCGAGCGCATCCACGACACGGTGACCCACGCGCGCAACCTGTGCGACAACGTGCAATGGTCGCCGATGGATGCGACCCGCACCGAGCATGATTACCTGTGCCGCGTGGTGGAAATCGCCATCAAGGCCGGTGCCACCACGATCAACATCCCCGATACCGTGGGCTACACCATCCCGCGCGAGAGCGCCGAGCTGATCGAGATGCTGCGCAACCGCGTGCCCGGTGCCGACGACATCATTTTCGCCACCCATTGCCATAACGACCTCGGGATGGCGACCGCCAATGCGCTGGCCGCCGTCGAAGCCGGTGCGCGCCAGATCGAGTGCACCATCAACGGTTTGGGGGAACGCGCGGGCAACACCGCCCTTGAAGAAGTCGTCATGGCGCTGAAAATCCGCCACGATCGCATGCCCTTTGGCACCAAAATCGACACGACGAAAATCATGAACATCTCGCGCCGTGTTGCGCAGGTGGCAGGCTTTCCGGTGCAATATAACAAGGCCATCGTCGGCAAGAACGCCTTTGCCCATGAAAGCGGCATCCACCAGGACGGGATGCTGAAAAACGCCGAGACCTTTGAAATCATGCGCCCGCAAGATGTCGGTCTCTCGGGCACCTCCCTGCCCTTGGGCAAACATTCGGGGCGTGCGGCGCTGCGCGCCAAGCTTGACGAATTGGGATTTGCGCTGGCCGATAACCAGCTCAAGGATGTGTTCGTGCGCTTCAAAGAGCTGGCGGACCGCAAGAAAGAAGTGTTCGACGAAGACCTGATGGCGCTGTTGCGCGATAGCGGCGCGGCCGAGCAAAACGAACGCATCAAGGTCAAGCACCTGCGCGTGGTCTGTGGCACGCAATCCCCGCAAACCGCTGATATCACGCTGGAAGTGGACGGTGTCGACCATCCGATGACCTGCGAGGGGGACGGGCCCGTCGATGCGACCTTCAAGGCGATCAAGGCGATTTTCCCCACCACCGCGCGTCTGCAGCTCTATCAGGTGCATGCGGTGACCGAAGGCACCGATGCGCAGGCGACCGTTTCGGTGCGCCTTGAAGAGGACGGCAAAATCGTCACCGGCCAGTCCTCGGACACCGATACGGTCGTGGCCTCGGCCAAAGCCTATGTGAACGCGATGAACCGCCTTCTGGTGCGGCGCGAAAAATCCGCCCCCGATGCGGATGTCAAAACGGTGAAATACACCGACGCAGGCTAAGCACGCGCACCACAAAGCGCAGGCAGGTCACGCGATAAAAGGGGGCATCCTTGGGGGTGCCCTTTTCGCTGTGGGCCTGCCCCTGCCCGCGGCCAGAATGCTGCAGATGCACGGGGCTGTGATCGCAACCAAGCGGCAAGCCGCCCAGCCACGTGAATCGCGCCCTTTCCTCATTGCGCAGGGGTGCCTATAAGACTGCGGACCGCGAGCGGGAAACCGACTCATGCGGCGTGCGTACTGGGGACTTGGGAACACAAAATTATGGCGGGCTTTGGCAGCATTTTTTCGTCCGATATGGCGATCGACTTGGGCACAGCGAACACGTTGGTCTACGTGAAGGGCAAAGGGGTCATCCTCAACGAGCCCTCCGTGGTGGCCTACCACGTCAAAGATGGCAAGAAGCAGGTGCTGGCTGTGGGCGAAGATGCCAAGCTGATGCTGGGCCGCACCCCCGGTTCGATCGAGGCGATCCGCCCGATGCGCGACGGGGTGATTGCCGATTTCGACACCGCCGAAGAGATGATCAAGCACTTTATCCGCAAGGTTCACAAGCGCACGACATTTTCCAAACCCAAGATCATCGTCTGCGTGCCCCATGGCGCAACGCCCGTTGAAAAACGCGCGATCCGCCAGTCGGTTCTGTCGGCAGGCGCGCGGCGTGCAGGGTTGATTGCCGAACCGATTGCGGCGGCCATCGGCGCGGGCATGCCGATCACCGATCCCACCGGCAACATGGTTGTCGATATCGGTGGGGGCACCACCGAAGTGGCGGTTCTGAGCTTGGGCGACATCGTTTATGCGCGCTCGGTGCGCGTGGGCGGCGACCGTATGGACGAGGCGATCATTTCCTACCTGCGCCGCCAGCAGAACCTGTTGATCGGTGAGGCGACATCCGAGCGCATCAAAACCACCATCGGCACGGCGCGCATGCCCGACGACGGGCGCGGCGCCTCGCTGACCATTCGCGGCCGTGACCTGCTCAACGGTGTGCCCAAGGAAATCGAAATCAATCAGGCCATGGTGGCCGAAGCCTTGGCCGAACCTGTGCAGCAGATCTGCGAGGCGGTGATGGCGGCGCTGGAAACCACGCCGCCCGATCTTGCGGCGGATATCGTGGATCGCGGCGTGATGCTGACCGGCGGCGGGGCGCTTTTGGGCGAATTGGATCTGGCGCTGCGCGAACAGACCGGCCTTGCGATTTCGGTGGCCGATGAGTCACTCAATTGTGTGGCGCTCGGGACCGGCAAAGCGCTGGAATATGAAAAGCAACTGCGTCATGTCATCGATTACGACAGCTAGGATCAGAGTTTTCACATTCTGATGTATGATGTGTCGGCCCGCGCTTCTGGAAAAAGGAAGCGGCGGGCTGGCGTTTTTTGACCATGTGACACGTTTTCGCGGAGATGCCTGTGGCCCGAGACCGCACCACATCCGAGATTTACACCCGCCCGTTGCGCAATGTGCTCATCGGCGGTCTGGTGCTGTTTTTACTGGCGATTTTCATCTTTTGGCGCATCGACAGCCCGCGGGTCGAACGGGTGCGCGCCCAGATCGTTGACCGGGTTGTGCCCTCGTTTTCCTGGGCGCTGTATCCGGTGACCAAAGCGGCGGCGATGGTGGAAAATTTCCAAAGCTACAACCGGCTCTACGAGCAGAATCAGGAATTGCGCCGCGAATTGCGCCAGATGCAGGCCTGGAAAGAGGCGGCTGTGCAGCTGGAACAGCAAAATGCCAAGCTGCGCACGTTGAACTCCGTGCAACTCGACCCGAAACTGACGGCGGTGTCTGGCGTGGTCATGGCCGATAGCGGATCCCCGTTTCGCCAATCGGTTTTGCTTAACGTCGGGCGGCGCGACGGCATCATGGATGGCTGGGCGACGATCGACGGCGTTGGCCTGGTGGGCCGGATTTCCGGTGTCGCAGACAGCACCAGCCGCGTGATTTTGCTGACCGACAGCAACTCGCGCCTGCCGGTGACGATCCAGCCGTCAGGGCAACGCGCGGTGTTGCAGGGTGACAATTCCGCCACGCCGCCGCTGCAATACATCGAAACGCCCGAATTGGTCCGCCCCGGTGATCGCGTCGTTTCCTCGGGCGATGGCGGCGTGTTTCCTGCCGGTGTTCTTGTCGGGCAGGTCGCCCTCGGGCCGGACCGGCGGTTGCGGGTGTTGCTCGCGGCCGATTACGAGCGGCTGGATTTCCTGCGTGTCCTGCGCTCGCACCCCTCCGAAACCATCACCGACCCCGGAAGTCTGATCCTGCCCAACGCGGTCCCGCTCGAAAGCGGCCCGCAGCTCCCCACAGCCGACGCCACTGCGCAGGGAGAGAGCAATGGTTGATCCGCTCACCATCGCGCGCCTGCTGCATCGCGCGGCCTATATCCTGCTGTCGCTGCTGGCGGTGTTTTTCTACATCCTGCCCCTCGATGTGGGCACGGGGCGCTGGCCCGGCCCCGACCTTCTGGTCGCGCTCACCTTTGCATGGGGCGTGCGCCGCCCCGACTATGTGCCTGCCCTTCTGGTGGCCGCCGTCATGTTGATGGCCGATCTGATTTTTCTGCGCCCGCCCGGGCTTTGGGCCGCGCTTACGGTGCTTGGCCTCGAATTCCTGCGCCGCCGCACGGCACAAAATCAGGAAATGTCCTTTGCGCTGGAATGGATGCTGGTCACGGGCACGCTGGCGCTGATGGTGCTGGCAAACCGTCTTTTGCTCGGGTTGACGATGACGCCGCAGACCTCGCTCGGACTGACGCTGTTGCAATTATTTTCCACCGTGATGGCCTATCCGGTCATCGCCTTTGTGTCCGCAAGTTTCGGACGCATCACCCGCCCCGAGGGCGACGAACCCGCGAGGGTCCTGCGATGAGAAGATCTGCTGGCGACACCGCACTTTCGGCGCGCAAGATCACCCGCCGCTCGCTGTTTCTGGGCGCAAGCCAGCTTGCCTTCATGGGCGTGCTGGGTCTTCGGATGCGCTACATGCAGGTCGATCAGGCGGATGAATTCCGCCTGCTTGCCGACGAGAACCGCATCCGCATCCATCTGCTGCCCCCCGCGCGCGGGATGATTTACGACCGGCTGGGCACGGCCATCGCCGAGAACGAACAGACCTTTCGCATCGTGATCCGCCGCGAGGACAGCGCCGATCTGGACCAGTCGCTGGCCGCGCTCGAACGCCTCATCGGTCTGAGCGCCGAAGATCAGGCCCGCGTGCGCAAGGAACTCAAGGAAGCCAACCCCTCGGCGCCCGTGACCATTGCCGACCGGATGGATTGGGACAGCTTCACGCTGGTCGCCGCCAACGGTCCTGCTTTGCCCGGCGTGACGCCGGATGTGGGATTGTCGCGCAATTACCCCCTCAAGGGCGATTTTGCCCATGTGCTGGGCTACGTCGGCCCCGTGTCGGAACGCGACCTTGCCAAGCTCGAAGATCCCGACGAATTGCTCACGATTCCCAAGTTCCAGATTGGCAAAACCGGCGTCGAAAACAAGCTTGAAGACGTTTTGCGCGGTCAGGCGGGCACCTTGAGCGTCGAGCAGAACGCCTATGGGCGCATCATCCGCGAATTGGGCCGCAAGGAAGGCACCCAAGGCGCGGCGGTCCAGTTGACCGTCGATCACCGCCTGCAAAATTTCACCCATGCGATTCTGGCGGGCGAAAGCGCGGCCGCCGTGGTGATCGACGTGGAAACGGGCGATGTGATGGCCGCCGCCTCCGCGCCCTCCTTTGACCCCAACCTCTTTGTGCGCGGCATCAGCTACGCCGCCTATGACTCGTTGCTCAACAACGACCACCGCCCCCTGCCCGCCAAGACCGTGCAAGGCGCCTACCCCCCCGGCTCGACCTTCAAACTGGTCACGGCCATGGCCGCGCTCTCGGCGGGCGTCATCGGCGCCGAGGATACGGTCTATTGCCGCGGCTACACCGAAGTGGGTGGGCGCCGCTTTCACTGCTGGAAACGGTCGGGGCACGGGGCGGTCGATCTGGTCGGCTCGCTGAAATATTCCTGCGACTGCTACTACTACGAACTGGCCCAGCGCGCGGGCATCGAGGCCATTTCCGACATGGGCCGCAAACTGGGGCTCGGGGAGGCCTTTGACCTGCCGATGTCCGCCGTCAGCTCGGGTCTGTTGCCGACAAAGGAATGGAAACTGGCCAATCGCGGCACGGATTGGGTGGTCGGCGACAGTTTGAACGCCTCCATCGGTCAGGGCTTTGTCCTCACCACGCCGATGCAACTGGCGACGATGGCGGCACGTGTTGCCACCGGGCGCATGATCAGCCCGCGACTGGTGCGCTCCATCGACGGGGTCGAGCAACCGCTGCTTGACGGCGCGCCGCTTGATGTGGATCAAAACCTGCTGCGTCAGGTGCGCAAGGGCATGTATGCCGTGTCAAACGATCCGCGCGGCGGCACTGCCTATCGCTCGCGCATTGCCGATGACACGATGAAAATCGCAGGAAAAACAGGTACATCACAGGTGCGCAACGCCGTAGTGAACAACAACAACGTGCCTTGGGAGCAACGGGACCACGCCCTGTTCGTCGCCTTTGCGCCCTACGACAACCCGCGCTATGCGGTCTCGGTCGTCGTCGAACACGGTGGCGGCGGCTCGACCGTGGCCGCCCCGATTGCGCGCGATATCATGCTTTTTGCCCTGCACGGCGGCCTGCCCCCGCTGGAGGCCTACCCGTCGGATCAGCGTGGCGCAGCCCAGGCCCGCTTTGATGCGCTCGACCTGCGCGACACTCTGGCCGCGACCAAACCCCAGAGCCGCGCATGAGCTATCTCGAACACAACCTCAAAACCGTCCCCACAGGCCTGCGCAAGATCCTCTATTTCAACTGGGGTCTGGCGCTGTTGCTGACGGCTGTCGCCTCGGTCGGCTTCATCATGCTCTATTCGGTCGCCGGTGGCACGCTCATGCCGTGGTCCGAGCCGCAGATGAAACGCTTTGCGGTCGGTTTCGTGTTGATGTTTTTTGTCGGGATGGTGCCCATCTGGTTTTGGCGCAATATCGCAGGATTGGCCTATATCGCCACCTTCATCCTGCTGCTGGTGGTCGAGTTTTTCGGGGACGTCGGCATGGGCGCGCAGCGCTGGATCGACCTTGGGTTCATGCGCCTGCAACCCTCGGAACTGATGAAAATCAACGTGGTGATGCTGATCGCGGCCTATTACGACTGGCTGGACATCAAAAAAGTGTCGCGCCCGCTGTGGGTTTTGATCCCCGTTGTCATCATCCTGCTGCCCACGGCCCTGGTCCTCAAACAACCCGATCTGGGCACGGCGATTTTGCTGCTGACCGGCGGGGCGATCGTGATGTTTTGCGCAGGCGTCCACTGGGCCTATTTCGCCGCCGTCATTGCCTCCGGCGTGGGGCTGGTGAGCGCGGTCTTTGCCTCGCGCGGCACAACATGGCAACTGATCAAAGACTACCAGTTCCGCCGCATCGACACCTTCCTCGACCCCTCCATGGACCCCCATGACGCGGGCTACCACATCACCCAATCGAAAATCGCCCTCGGCTCTGGCGGCTGGTCGGGCAAAGGCTTTATGCAAGGGACGCAATCGCGCCTCAGCTTCCTGCCCGAAAAACACACCGATTTCATTTTCACCACCCTCGCCGAAGAGTTCGGCTTTATCGGCTGCATCACGCTGCTGGTACTCTACGGGCTGATCATCCTGTTCTGCATCTCCTCGGCCATCGACAACAAAAACCGCTTTGGCGCGCTCGTGACCTTGGGCATTGCCTCGACGTTTTTCCTGTTTTACGCGGTGAACATGGCAATGGTCATGGGGCTGGCACCGGTTGTCGGCGTGCCCCTCCCCCTCGTCAGCTACGGCGGATCGGCGATGCTCGTGCTCATGGTGGCCTTCGGGGTCGTTCAATCCGCACATATCCACAAACCCCGAGGCCGCTAACCCATGCTCACCCTTTTGCTATCGACTCCCCCCGAATATACGGCCGATTACATGGAATGGCTGCCCAAACGGCTCAAGAGCCTGGGGATCGAGGCAGAGCTCTCCACCGATCTGCCGCCCGAAACCGTCGATTACGTGGTCTACGGGCCCAATGACAGGCTGACCGATTTCAGCCAGTTTCCCAAACTCAAAGCCGTGTTCAGCCTCTGGGCGGGCGTCGAAAAAGTCGTGGGAAACCCCACGATCACCGTGCCGCTGACGCGTATGGTCGATCCGGGACTGACCGAAGGGATGGTGGAATTCGTCACCGGCCATGTGCTGCGCCACCACCTCGGCATGGACGCCCATATCACCGCGACGGAGCCCCATTGGAACCAGAAAGCCCCGCCGCTGGCCCGCCAGCGCAAAGTCTGCATGCTCGGGATCGGCGCTTTGGGCGCGGCCTGCGCACAAAAAATCGCAAGCTTCGGCTTTGACGTGCATGGTTGGAGCCGCAGCCCCAAAACCATCGACGGCCTCACCTGTCACGCGGGCGCTGCGGGTCTGGACGCGGCGCTTCGAAATGCCGATATCGTCGTCACACTGCTGCCCAACACAGCAGATACCGAAAACACCCTGAACGCCCGCACCCTGTCCCTGACAGCCAAAGGCGCCGTGATCATCAATCCCGGACGTGGCCCGCTGATCGACGATAAAGCCCTGCTTGCGGCTCTTGATTCCGGCCAGATCAGCCACGCGACGCTGGATGTGTTTCGCGTTGAACCGCTGCCAGCCAGCGACCCCTACTGGGCGCACCCCAAGGTCACCGTCACCCCCCATGTCGCCGCTCTCACCCGCCCGGCCTCAGCCAGCGGCGTCGTGGCCGAAAACATCCGCCGCGCCGAGGCGGGCGAGGCGCTGCTCAACCTTGTGGACCGCGCTCTGGGCTACTGAGCGGGCGCGCCTGCGGCTTCTTTCGGATAAAAATACCCAAATCACTTCAGTTTGGGCGGGCGCGCGGGGTCCATTCCGGGCGCTGCCGGTCCGCTGGGCTCTGCCTCGGGCACCGGAAGATCGAACCGCAACCCGTGGCGCGCAAGGGGCGCACAGAGCGGGTCGGTGGGGCGGAAAAACGCCACATCCAACACCCCGGCCTCGACTCCCGAAAAGATCAGCGCCTCATGCACCAGACGCGCCAGCGCCCCCTCCGACCCCGGAACGTGATCGACAAAGGCCAGAAGATGGCTCTGCGCCCCCGTGTCATAGCGCACCCCCGCAAGATAGGCGGCGCGCGCCAGCCCCCCCGCAATGGCAAGCTTCGTGTCCAGCGCCACAATCAGGCTTTCGGGCAGGCCGCGCGGCGGCATGATTTCCTCGGGCGCGCCCAGCGCCTCCTCCGGCTCGGCCCCCAGCGTTGCGTGCAGCCAGTCAACGGCCTCTGCGGGCAAGAGGATCTGGCTCGGGGCAACATTCAGGTTTACCCCCACCCCCACGCCCTTGCCCGCCAGCATCTGGGCCACAACCCGCCCCGACAGCGCCGCATAGGGCGCGATGCCCCCCGCAAACTCCGCCAGACGGGTTTCCCGGTCGAAAATCAACACGAACTGCGCACCGTCACTGTCAAAGAGGCGCGGGGACAGGCTCTCGCCGCCGCTGTGCTCGGCTTCCAGCAGGACAAACATTTCGCCATCCGCAAGCCGCTCGTAAAACCGCAAGCGCGCGGCGTCATCGTCGGGGGCGGCCTCCATCGCGGCATGGGCAAGGTCGAGCGGGGTCATGTCAGCAGTCATAGCACGTCTGTTACCTGTTGGCGCAGCGCAGGCAGGATCTCTGCCTCGAACCACGGATTTTTCTTGAGCCAACCCGTATTGCGCCAGGACGGGTGAGGCAAGGGATAGCACCGCGTTTGCGGCCCGAAGTGGCGCGCCGCGCTCCCTGCGCCCTGTCGCACCACCTGCGCAAGCGGCGCGGATTTGGCGCCCAGCCTGCGCAGATGGTAGCGTGCCGCGTAAAGCCCCACGGGGATCACAAGGCGCACCTGCGACAAGGCGGCCATGACCTCGTCATGCCATGTCGCCGCGCAGAGCGGCGGGGGCGGCAGATCGGACCCTTTTGCGTCATATCCGGGAAAACAAAACGCCATCGGCACGATTGCGATACGGGATTGGTCGTAAAACACGGCCTCCTCAAGGCCAAGCCACTGGCGCAGCCGGTCCCCCGAAGCATCCACAAAGGGCCGCCCCGAGGCATGGGCCTGCACCCGCGCTCCGGGCGCCTGCCCGGCGATCAAAATGCGCGCCCGGGCCGAAAACCACGGCACGGGGCGGGGATGATGCGCGGTGGCGGTCAGGGCAAAGCGCCCCTGACACAGGGTGCACTGCGCAATCCGCGCCGCAAGCGCGGCCGCAGAGGGAACGGATGCAGCAGGATCGGGCGAATTCTCCATCATCGCGCAATCCTACGACGCCGCGTCGAAATGCACAAATATCCCGCCCCACGAAACTGTGGGCGCAAACACCGCCCGTTTGCCTGCTCAAATGCTTGCCCCCCCTGCCCCCATCCAGTACATCCTCCTGCAAAACAAGGGGATTCACTAAAATCCCCGTTAAACTGCGGAAAGCGGAAACTTTCCGACGCACAGGAGATCCTCCCCGATCTCCACCACAAGAGGGACCGGAGGCCTGCCATGTACAAGGTGTGGAATTTCATCACCAACTACTCACTGCTTTTGATCATCGGCGCACTGCTTGCGCTGGTCTGGGCAAATACCGACATTCACAGCTACCACCACTTTGTGGAATACCCGCTGATTTTCAACGACTGGGTCGGCATGCCCATCGGCAATTGGGTCCATGAAATGGGCGAGGAAGCCGCCTCGCATTACGAGGTCGGCGACTACAGCCGCGTGCTGACCATCCACTATCTGTTCAACGATGTGCTCATGGCCTTCTTCTTTGCGATTGCCGCAAAAGAAGTCTGGGAAGCCGTCATTCTCAAGAACGGTTCGCTGCGCGGCAAAAAAGCCGCCACGCCCCTGATCGCCACTTTTGGCGGCATGGCCGGTCCGATTGCCGTCTACCTTGGCCTCGCGGCCTTCCTTGGCTCGGATGTGTTTGATGCGGTCAGCCGTGGCTGGGCGATCCCCACCGCCACCGACATCGCGTTTTCCTACCTCGTGGGCCGCGTGATTTTCGGCGCAGGCCACCCCGCGATCCGCTTTTTGCTGTTGCTGGCAATTGCCGATGATGCTGCGGGCCTTGTGATCCTTGCGATCTTCTACCCCTCGAGTGAACTGGCCCCCGAATGGCTGCTGCTCTCGGTTGCTGCGGCTGTGATCGTCTTTGCGCTGTTCAACTACCTGCCGCGCAAGATGGATGTGGGCAAGGAACTGCGCCCCAATTCCACTTGGGTGCGTGAAAAGCTGAGCGTCTTTCCCTATCTGATCGCTGCCTGCTTCTCGTGGTACGGTTTCCAACAGGCGGGCATCCACCCCGCGCTCGGCCTGTTGCCGATCGTGCCGACCCTGCCCCACGCAGACCGTGCCTTCGGGTTCTTTGCCGAGGCCGAAACCCACCTGCACGACCTGCTCAACACCGCCGAGCACCTGCTCAAGCATCCCGTCGAGATCATCCTGTTCTTCTTCGGTCTGCTCAACGCGGGCGTCGAGTTCAATTCCATCGGCTCGCCCACCTGGCTGGTGCTCGCCGGTCTGCTGATCGGCAAGCCGCTGGGCATCGTGATCATGGGGGTTATCGCGGCCTATGGCCTCAAGCTGGGCCTGCCCAAGGGCATGCGCACCATCGACCTCTTTGTCATCGGCTGCGTGTCGGCCATCGGCTTTACCGTGTCGCTGTTCATCGCCTCGGTTGCGTTTGACAGCACGACGATGCTCAACGGCGCCAAGGTGCAGGATGCGGCCAAAATGGGCGCGCTGTTCTCCTTTGCGGCGGCAATTGTTGCAATCATCGCGGGCAAGCTGTGCCGCGTCGAGAAACAAAACGCTTAACTTGGCGTAGATTTCCGGCCATTGTTTCGACAGTGGCCGGAAAGACCGGATTTTTCCCCACAGACAGTCACAGTACCGCCAGTACGGCGCCTCAGGATGGCAATTGCCGCCCTCCGCTGCCATAATCTGGCCCAGAAGACGGACTATAGCATTCCGTTAACTAAAGTCCGTTAAGGATGATAATGGCAACCAGAGGCAGTGCCGGAGCGTATCATGCTCGAATTCGATAACGTGAGTAAGTCCTTTTGGACAGGACGACAGCGCAAGGTCATTCTTGATCAGGCGTCGTTTCGCGTTGAATTGGGCAACTCGCTGGGCATTCTGGCCCCCAACGGCACGGGCAAGACCACGATCATCAACATGATGTCAGGGCTTGAAAAACCCGACGAGGGCGAAATCCGGCGCAGTTGCCGCGTGTCCTTTCCGCTGGGCTTCATGGGCGGACTTGTGTCAAAACACACTGCGCGCGAGAATGTGCGCTTTATTGCCAAGCTGTACGGCCTCGACCCCGATTATGTCGAAGCCTTTTGCCGCTGGCTCTGCGGGATCGACGAGTATTTCGAGATGCCTGTGGGGACATTCAGCGCGGGCATGAAATCACGTTTGTCGTTTTCCCTGCTGCTGGCGCTGGATTTCGACATCTACCTGATTGACGAGGGCATGCCCTCGACCACGGATGTCACATTCAACCGCAAAGCGGGCGGTATCCTGCGCGACCGGTTGGAAAAAGCGACGGTCATCGTCGTGTCACACCAGGCCAAGACCCTGGAAAAATTCTGTCGCTCTGCGGCGGTTCTGCGCAATGGCAGGCTGCATATGTTCGACACGCTGGAAGAGGCGAAGGCGCTGTATGACTACGAAACCTAAAGCCATGAAATTCCGCATCAAACGGAGCACGGGCGACTTGCCCGAGCCTGTTGACGGGGGCAAATCAGCCGCAAAACCGACCCAGCCCGAGGCCGCAAACAGCCCCGCGGCTTCGGTCAACCCCAGCCCTGTAAAAGCCACGCTCAAGCCTGTGGCAAAACCCGCGACACCAAAAGCCGCCAATGCGCCCCTTGCCAATGCGGCAGCGCCCGACACCGCCCCCTCCGGTCCCACACAGGGCCCTACTCAGGGCACCACATCGGGCCCCGCGCCACAGGGGGCCCCTTCCCCCAAGGTGATGATGCGCCCCTCGGGGGGAAAGGCCGCGCAGGCGCTGCGCGCCGAACTGGATGCGCGCGCCGCCGCGCGCGCGCGCCCCGATGGAACGCCCCCCGCACAGAGCACCCCAACCTCCCCCCTGCAAAACGCGCCCCCCCGGCGCGCTGCAAAACCCAGCGCGCCGGATGCGGGTCTTTTTGACAACGACGACGGCGAGGACGGGTTTGGCGATATGGTCTACGCCTCCGCGGCGCAACCGACCTCCGTCAACCGCGCCGCGCCGGACAAATCCGCGCCAAAGCCCGCCGGCCCGGCGTCGGGAGCCGCCTCGGCACCGACGACGAGCACCACCTCGCAAGCCGATATCGACTCCGACATCGACGCGATCCGGCGCGAAGGCCTGACCGGTCGCCAGTTGCGCATGGCGCGGCGCGTCGCGCAAAAACACGGGCTTGCAGCGACCTCGGATTTCGATGCGGTGCGCCTGCTGCGCGCGCAGGGCGTTGATCCCTTTGCGCGCGCGGGCATGCTGGAAGTCGTGCCGACCAAAACCGGCACCGACATCGCCATTCCCGACGGTCCCAAATTGCCGCAAACGGTCGAAAAGCCGAAACTCCCCGCGCCACAAGTGGCCGAGCGGCTGCAACGCGACACCGAAATTTCCCAAATCCAGCGCGACATTGCCAAACGCCGGCGTCGCAAGATGCTGTTGCTGTTCACGCGTCTGGCGGTCTTTGTGGGGCTGCCGACCATCGCGGCGGGCACCTATTTTTACACGATGGCCTCGCCGATGTATGCGACCAACACCGAGTTTGTGATCCAGCAGGCCGAGGCGCCCTCGGCTTCGGGTCTGTCCGGGATGCTCAAGGGCACTGCCTTTGCGACCTCGCAGGATTCGATCACCGTTCAGAGCTATCTGACCTCGCGCGATGCGATGCTGCGTCTGGATCAGGATGTGGGGTTCAAGGCCCGCTTTCAAAACCCGGACATTGACCCGATCCAGCGCCTGCCGATGGATGCGACCAACGAGGCCACCTACAAACTTTACAAACGCAATGTGACCATCGGATATGACCCCACCGAAGGGATCATCAAGATGGAAGTGGTTGCGCCCGACCCGCAGGCCTCGGCCGATTTCTCGCGCAAGCTGATCAACTATGCCGAGGAACAAGTCGATCAGATGACCCAGCGCCTGCGCGAAGATCAAATGAGCGGCGCGCGGGACAGCTTTGATGATTCCGAACAGAAAATGATCGCCGCGCAGGAGAAAATCGTGGGGCTCCAAGAGCAGTTGGGCATCATTTCGCCCGATGCGGAAACCGGCGCGATCATGGGGCAAATCACCGGATTTGAAACACAGCTTGCTGAAAAGCGGCTGCAACTTCAGCAACTTCTGGACAACCCCCGCCCCAATGCCGCACGGGTCGATGGCGCACAGGGCGATATCACCCGCTTGCAAAACCTGATTGCAGAACTGCGCAACCAGATGACCGACACCACCAGCGCCAATGGTTCTCTCGCGCGCATTTCGTCCGAATTGCGCATGGCCGAGGTCGATTTGGCAACGCGCCAGATGATGATGCAGCAGGCTTTGCAAGCGCTTGAGGCCAGCCGCGTCGAGGCCAACCGCCAAACGCGATACCTGTCGATGGGCGTCAGTCCCGTAGCCCCCGACGAGCCCACCTATCCGCGCAAATTCGAGAACACCGTCCTCGCCTTCCTGATCTTTGCCGGCCTCTATTTGATGGCCTCCCTCACCGCGTCGGTGCTGCGCGAACAGGTGTCGGGCTAACCCGCGGGGGGGGGCGCATTCGGCGGAAACGCCGTCTGCCCCCTGTCGCCCCTTCGCCCGCCTCTCTGGACATTTCGCCCCTGCGCGCTTTGTCTAGGGAGATTGAAAGATTGCGAGGACCTGCCATGATCGCTTACCGTGCGTTTTTTATCGCAATGTTTTTGCTCACTTTCGGTGCGGGGATTGCCGGCGCTCAAGAAGGCGGCATCGACACGCAAACCTCCGCCAGCCAGGACAGCGCCATTGCCACGCGGCTTGCCGGAATCATGGAGGGCCTGGGCGGCTATGCGGATGTCAGCCTGACCGTCACCGACGGGGTTGTGACCTTGCAGGGCGAAACGCTCGACAGTGCCAGCGCCGCGCAACTCGACGCCATCGCCGGGCGTATCAACGGGGTGGTGGCGGTGCGCAACGAGCTTATCGATAACACCGATGTTGCCGAGCGCATCACCCCCGCGCTGGATCGCTTTGCCACCCGCCTGAGCCAGACCGCAGCCAGCCTGCCCTTGCTCGCGGTCGCCTTCCTGGTGTTTTTCCTGATCACATGGCTGGGAAGCCTGATCGCCCGTCAGGAGCGCCTGCTGGCACGCCTCGCCCCCAATGCGTTCATCGCCGATATCTATGCGCTGCTCGTGCGGCTGGTGTTCTTTGCCCTCGGCGTTGCTGTGGCGCTCGATATTTTGGGGGCGACCGCGCTTTTGGGAACCGTCCTGGGCGCGGCAGGAATCATCGGCCTCGCGATTTCCTTTGCGGTGAAAGACACGGTGGAAAACTTTATCGCCTCGGTGATGTTGTCGCTGCGCCAGCCCTTTCAGCCCAACGATCTGGTCGAAATCGAAGGCGATACCGGCAATGTCATCCGCTTGACCTCGCGCGCGACCGTCCTGCTCAGCGCGGATGGCAATCAGATTCGCATCCCCAATGCCACCGTGTTCAAAGCGCGCATCGTCAACTATTCCGCCAATCCCCAGCGCCGCTTTGTCTTCGATCTTGGCCTCGCGCCCGACAGCGACCTCGTTCTGGCACGCGCGACCGCCACAAAGGCGCTGACGGCCCAGCCCTTTGTTCTGGCCACACCCGCCACTGCCGTCTGGATTGAAGAGGTCGGCGACAGCACGATTGTGTTGCGCTGTAGCGGCTGGATCGACCAGACCGCCAGCGATTTTACCCGCGCCCGCTCCGAAGCCATCCGCCTGACGCTGGCCGCCCTCACGCAGGCCGGAATCGACATGCCCGAGCCCGGCTTTCGGTTGCGCGGCCCCGCCCCTACAACAGCGCCCGCGCAGGTCGAACACCCCGCAGCTCCTGTTGCGCCGCCCGCATCAGATGCCCCGTCAGACAGCACCACAGTCACGCCAGACCCCGCGCTGGATGCCCTCGTCGCGGCTGAACGTGACGCTCCGGATGCCGAAGATCTGCTGCGATCCGAGGCACCGCGAGAATAGTCGCGGTTTCGTCACATTTTTTGTGAAAACCCACTTGCACCCTCGCGTCATTCCCACTAATTAGCCCGCACGTTGGGATGTAGCCAAGTGGTAAGGCAACTGTTTTTGGTACAGTGTACCGTAGGTTCGAATCCTACCATCCCAGCCAAATCACCTTCTATGATGTTCGGTCAGAATTGGAACCTAACCGGTTCTACTTAGCATCTTGCTCGGGCAAGACTGGCATCTGCTGAAATTCCAACCGCTTCGCCGTACGCAATTCCTCTGAACTGACAGACATTTGCGCCCGTATGATCTCATCCCTAAACTGAGGGATGACGAACACGGAGGGCACAGATATGGCCAACTGGTATTCGGCCGACCTGCACTTCGGCCACCACCGCATCATCGACTTCTGCAAGCGCCCCTTCGCCTCAATGGCAGAGATGAACGCCGCCCTGATTGCCAACTTCCAGGCCTGCGTCGCGCATGATGATGACCTCTGGATTTTGGGAGATTTCGCCTTTGGCCGTGCTGATGATACGGCACAGTTCGAAAGCTGGTTTCACAGCCTGCCCGGTCGCAAGCATCTGATTATTGGCAACCACGACGATGAAGCGGTCATCTCGCTTCCTTGGGCCAGCACGGAGTACATGGCTGAAATCCAAGACGGAGATCATAGCCTCGTCCTGTGCCACTATCCGATGATCACCTGGAACGGCGCACGCAGCGGCGCCCTGCAGCTGTTCGGCCACGTCCACGACCAATGGGCCGGCTCGCGAAACAGCATAACTGGACCTGTCCCGCTTTCATGCCGCCCCCAGTGCTCGTTTAAGCCACCTTTCGTTCGAATAAGCCACCTTTCGTTCGAAAGGGACCGGGCTTTTCCAACCCAATGCTGAGTGCCGGCGGCGCGGATTGTAGAAGCCGTTGATGTATTCGAAGATCGCCATCTCAGCTTGCCGCCGCGTTTCCCACGACCGTCGCCAGATCAGTTCAGCTTTGATGGTTTTGAAGAACGTCTCGACAGCCGCGTTGTCATAGCAATTTCCTTTGCCACTCATGGACACTTTGAAGCTGCGTTGTCGCAGGATCTTCTGATAGTCGTGCGAACAATATTGCGACCCGCGATCCATGTGATGAATACAGCCCTTTGGCGGCGCTCGGAAGGCTAGGGCCATGTTCAACGCCCGGATTGCGAGGTCTGAGGTGCCCCTAGATTTGTAGACGCTTTGCTTGATAATTTTGGAAGCAAAGGACGATGCAAATGTCAGGGCAAATTCGCTACTCGGATGAGTTCAAGATCGATGTGGTGGCGCAGGTCACGAAGCGGGGCTATTCGGTCAAGGAGGTCGCCGAACGGCTCGGGGTGAGCACCAAGTCGCTGTATACTTGGATGGCGCAAGTTTCGAAGGCGTTGAGGCAGACGGATCAGGATGCCGAAGTTCGCCGTCTCAAGAAAGAGCTGGCCCGGGTCACGGCGGAGCGCGACATCCTAAAAAACTATTCTGGGCCGACGCCCGCCTGTGCGCGGTAGAAACAGCCTGTGCTACACTGACGCCGAAGGGCAGTTGCCGATGGCTTATTGGTGGGCTGGACCCCGTTAAAAAACGTGGCACATGGGCTGATGCGCACTTGAGAGTGGTGACGTCGCGGTTGTG
>NZ_FWFS01000029.1 GCF_900172375.1 Aquimixticola soesokkakensis
CCTCACATCGCCAGCGTCGTGACATGATCCTTCTGGCATATATCCGCGAACAACATCGGCTCAGCTTGGGCAGCTATGGCCGTCCGCGCATGACGCAGGAATTGAAGGAACTGGGTCTTCAAGTTGGCCAGCGCCGCGTCGCCCGGGTTCGTCGGGAAAACAGCGCCCCACGCTGTTTTCTGATCCTCCTCACTGCGTGACAACGGCATTCAGGTTCTGCGCAGCCGTAAATTCAAGCGCACGACCGACAGCGACCACAGCTTCAACATCGCCCCGAACCGTCTGAACCAGGACTTCACGGCGACGGCGCCAAACCAGAAGTGGGCCGGGGACATCACTTATATCTGGACCCGCGAGGGTTGGTCCTATTTGTCTGTTATTATTGATCTATATTCGCGGCGTGTGATCGGTTGGGCGATCAGTAACCGCATGAAGCAGGACTTGGCGCTACGTGCCTTGGACATGGCTACAGCTCTGCGTCGGCCACCGCCTGGCTGCATTCATCATACCCCCTCTCGGGCTATTTCCTCCGGAAATACCCTGCCGGGCAGTGGATCGTGGTGCGCAATACTGTGCCCACGAGTACCAGAAGCGTCTTCGTCGTCACAAACTCTTGCCTTCGATGAGCGGCAAAGGAAATTGCTTTGATAATTCGGCTGTCGAGAGCTTCTTCAAATCCCTCAAGGCCGAGCTGATCTGGCAAAACACATGGCAAACACGCCGGGATGTCGAGGTCGCGGTGTTCGAATACATCAACGGCTTCTACAACCCGCGCAGGCGCCATTCAGCATTGGATGGCAAATCACCCGTGGCG